>NZ_JBIEKE010000003.1:0-818766 GCF_043497005.1 Halobacillus sp. B23F22_1
CAAACTCTCCATAAAAGTTGAGAATGACTTGCTCATTTGCACACCGAATGTGCTTGTTTTACTTCCTTCTATACTATAGAAAGAAATCTTGACGTACTGGTTGGTTCGTTCAGTTTTCAAAGATCAAATTTGTTCGCCGCTTCAAAATGGCGACTTAATTAATATATCATGTGTTTAAGTTAAAGTCAATAACTTTTTTCATGATATTTAATTTGTTTTCTTGCGATGTCGCGACCTCTTGATGCGACGTTTAATAATATACCACGCTTTTAAAGACAGCGTCAATATGTTTTTTCATAAAAAACCCTTTCTTTTATGATAACAAAGAAAGGGCCTTCCATTTAATAGCTTAGTTTTCCTCTTTTCTAGAAACTTTATACATCCGATGATAGATGTTTATCCCCTTCGTATCCTGCAGAACTATCTCTACTAACTCTTTTTCTACTAAATACTCAATCATAGAAGAAAGATCCAGGGCATATTCCTTAATTTCCGGATGGACTTTTAATTCTCCAAATGACCAGGGCTCCTCTCTTTGGTTCATTAAATCAAGGAGATGCTTAGCACTTGTTTTTGCTCGTATACTCACGGCGTGCTCCACCGCAAGGGTCATGAGCTCCACTCTTTTTTCAGGTGACTCTTTGCTCATAATCAACTCTTCGTAATACTTATAGACTTCCGGCTCAATTTTCTTTACTTGATTCCATACGGTCACTTCAGGGTGAAATCCTTTTTCAATAATCGCAAGTCTTGCTAAGTAATGCAAGGAATGAACCATCCGGCTAAAGGCATCAAGGTGGTGCCCATTTTCATATAAATCTTTTGATTCACTGTAGCTGCGAATCAATTTCGCAAATTCAATCGCCTTTTTTAAATCCCTCGTACCTGTTGGAAAAGTCCTAAGCTTTTCTTTAAGTTCACTAATGTAATCATTTCTTTCAAATATTATCGATCCATTAATCACCCATTCCACTGAACGTCGATAAGAACTGGTCTCAATCCAGTGCTGCAATAATTGTTCATCTACAATATGCATAGCGGCAGTTTTTCCTTCAAAATCATAATGTTTCACATACCAAGGTTCCTCAGCCTCTCGCACAATAATAAATAGAATCACATCAAAATTATCAGTGACGGGACTGATCGGTTTTTTCTTTTCTAAAATTAAAATGCCAAGAGTATTCACTTGGCTGGCTCTTTCTTGGTAAATGGGCCGTAATAGATCTTCCATTAAAGTTCCCCCATATCGTAATTCGGTACACTATGTTATTCGATATAGAATAGCAAATTCCTTTTCATAAATATATTTTTCTCATAAAAAATGCTATACTACGGTTGTAAGCTTACTAGGAGGGAAATCAGTTGGCGTTAAAATATACGAGTAAAATTAACAAAATTCGTTCGTTTGCTTTTTGGCTGATTTTTGTTGGGTTTGGCGTCATGTACATAGGTCTTCTTTTTAAAGAAACGGCCTGGGCGATGGCTATATTCATGATTTTGGGGATGGGCTTTATTGGCTTAAGTACTGTTGTTTATTTTTGGATCGGCATGCTTTCTACAAAAACCATCCAAATCGTGTGCCCCAGCTGTGAAAAACCGACAAAAATGCTCGGTCGTGTCGATGCGTGCATGCATTGTAAACAGCCTTTAACCATGGATAAGTCGCTAGAAGGAAAAGAGTTTGATGAAAAATATAATTCAAAACGCTACCAAAAGCAAGAAGCCGATCAACGGACATAAGTACAAAGGCTTAAAGCACCCTGGTATACACGAAACACATAAACAAAACGGCCGCGGGAAGGTGTTTGGCAGATTGCTTATGATGCGACCGTCTGGGCGCTGGAGCAGGATGTCGCTCCTCTAAACATATATCAACAGCTTGGAATTTTATAATTTTCCAGACAATAATAAAAAGGACCTGCTGAAATCAGCAGGTCCTTCTATTTGTTTATTCCTTTAATGGGCAGCTTTAGCTTTGCATTGCGAACAAGTTCCATATACTTCCATGCGATGATGACTTACAGTAAATCCAGTCACCTGTTCAGCTAATGATTCCACTTCATTTAAACTAGGATAGTGAAAATCAACGATCTTACCGCATGATTCACAAATTGCATGATAGTGATCAGATGTATTGCAATCGAAACGGCTTGATGAATCTCCATAAGTTAGTTCTCTAACGAGACCAATTTCTCTAAACACGCGAAGGTTGTTATAAACCGTTGCTACACTCATGTTAGGAAATTTACTCTCTAATGCTTTGTATATTTCATCAGCTGTAGGGTGAGTCATAGAATTCAGTAGGTATTCAAGCACCGCATGACGTTGCGGTGTTATTCGTACCCCAGAATCTTTTAACGTATCTATGGCTTCTTGAAGTCGATGATCTGACACCGTCATGCACCTCGCTTTCATAAACTGATTCTTGATTTAGAAAATTATTAAATTAGAATCCTTATAATTAGTTTAACCTGCTTGTTAATCTATTGTCAAACAAAGTTAATAACTATTCTATGCTCCTTTAAACATCAGGGTGTAAAGGTACTTCCTTCCCGCCTGAACGATAATTTACGTATCGTGCCGCTACAAACAATAAATCAGATAAACGGTTTAAATAGCTGATGACGAGTGGGTTGTTTACTTCTTCCTCTAGTCCAACCGCCGTACGCTCTGCTCTTCTCACTATAGTTCTTGCCATATGAAAAGCCGCTGAAGACTCATGCCCTGAAGGCAGAATAAAGTTCTTTAATGGTGATAATTCTTTATCCCACTGATCAATTTGCTTTTCTAATTCTTCTATATGTTCGTTTTTTAACTGCCATTTTACTTCTTTTCCTTTTGGCGTGGCTAATTCAGCTCCGACATGAAAAAGAATGGTTTGAATTTTATGCATAGCCGCTATAAATGCTTCTTTCCCGTCCCAATCTTCCCGAGTTAAGTGGCTTAATGCCACTCCTATCGAAGAATTTGCTTCATCACAAGTTCCATAAGCTTCTACACGCAAGTTATTTTTGGCCACTCGCGTTCCATAAATGAGCGATGTTTCACCTTTATCCCCTGATCTTGTATATATACGCATGATTAATACCCCCGTTTAGGATCAATTACGTTTTCCAGCTTACCGTTCTTTAAGTATGCTTTTAGATTACGTTCAAATAGTTCAAATCCTCTTGGAATATAATGTGGTGATATTCCTGAAAGATGTGGTGTAACTGTAATGTTTTCTTCATCCCAAAACACATGATTTTCCGGCAGCGGTTCCTCTTCAAACACGTCCAGTACAGCATGAGCCACATCTCCCGAGCGCACGGCGTCAAGGATATCCTCACTTTTCACAAGGTCTCCTCTTCCCATGTTTAGAAAAACGGAATGAGAAGGCATTTTCCTAAAGTGTTCTCTATTTAACAAATACCGTGTACCTGACGTACTAGGTAGGGCGGCAACAAGATAATCTGCCGCTTCAAGCGCTTGATTTATTTCCTCTACATTATACGTTTCGTCAAAATAATCCTTTGATTTGCCAGAGCGTGAAACTCCGATCGTCTTCATTTGAAAAGCCCGGGCAAGTCTTGCAGTTTCTTGAGCAATGGCCCCTGTTCCCAGCAAGACCATCGTACGTTGATTAATTTCTTGCATCGGAACACGACGATCCCACTTGTGTTCTTTTTCCCTATTCGTAAGCATTTTCGCGTTACGGGCGACTTGAAGTATCATCGATAGAGCATACTCAGCCATAGGTTTAGCGTGAATTCCTCTTACATTTGTCACCAGAATATCCTGCTGATCAATTTCGCTAAAAGGCATACGATCCATTCCTGCAGATAAAACCATAATCCATTTCAACTGCTTAGCCATTTGGATTCTTTCCTTGTTTAAGTCTTCCCCATATGTAACAAATACATCTGCTCCAGGTAAATATTCTTCTGCTTCATCCATTCCATGGCAAAAAAGAAATTCTACCTCGTCAAAAGTTTGTTCAAAGTGTTTTCTAACGTCATCAGGTACACGTTTGATAGCTGATAATATAAGCACCGTACCCCTCCTGCCCTGTTTTCTTCTATTCTTATAAGTAAAATATAATTCATCGCAACTTATAGGTAAAGGAGTTTAAACTTCATTACCCTTTTTAATAAAAATGAAACCGTGATAGTATGCCTATCACGGTTTTAAAATTACGCTAGTTTTTCACGAATAAATTGTAAGGCAGATTCAACGTGTCCATCTACTTTAACTTTACGATAGTCTTCAGCAAGCTTTCCCTCTTTATCGATAATAAATGTAGAACGTTCAATTCCGTAATATTCTTTCCCGAAGTTTTTCTTCAGTTTCCAAACGCCATACTCTTCAGCTACTTTGTGATCCTCATCAGCTAATAACAAGAAAGGGAGATCGTGTTTATCAATAAACTTCTTATGGCTTTCAATTGGATCTGGACTGACGCCAAGTACTACGGCATCTAGGTCAGCAAAGCTTTCATGGTGATCACGGAAATCACACGCTTCTGTTGTACATCCTGGAGTCATGTCTTTTGGATAAAAGTATAGTACTACGTTTTGACCTTTATAATCGGATAATTTCACCTTTTCCCCTGTGTGGGCCGTTAGTTCAAAATCTGGCGCTTGTTGTCCTACTTCTACTGTCATACTTAAATCCCTCCTAAATCATTTCTCATTTAAGAGTATCGCATCTGCAGCTAAACTTCCAATCTCAGCTATCTCTTTTTGAGGTTTGCCAGACTTTTGCGACTAAAGCCGCAGGAATGGTATAGCCTATCATTGCTTCTAGAAGGGCGATCCACCGCCCCCAGCCAATAGGCATTAAATCACCATATCCTACTGTAAATAAAGTGACCCCGCTAAAATAAATCCCTCTTGAAATTTCATATCCCCACATTGGAGGGTCATGGTGGACCGTTCTCATAAACACTTCTACACCTCGGACAGATAAGGAAGCATAAATTAACCCAAAGCCAATCATAACTACGGTGTATAAAAGAACAAGGGTAATAAAAATATGAAAAGAAAACATATGATGTTCAATCTCTAGTGAAGTAAATAACTGTCTGATGCTCCCTGAAATGAGTAAAAAACAAATCATAACAATAAATATCGTCATCATAAGGCCACGATCCTTTTTAAAAGTAGACAGGCTTACTCACTAGATATGCGAGTTCTTTCTTTATTATGAGTTCTCTCTAGTCTTCTGCCTAACCAAATCGTGTTAGAATATAGGTTGAATGCTTTTTTGGAGGGATATAAATGAACTTTACACAATCTGAATTATTATATGAAGAAGCACAGACACACATCGTCGGCGGTGTCAATTCTCCTTCTCGTGCTTACAAAGGGGTAGGCGGGGGAACTCCGGTTTACATGGAACGGGGAGAAGGCGCTTATTTCTATGATGTAGACGGGCATAAATACATTGATTACTTAGGGGCATACGGTCCAATTATCACAGGCCATGCCCATCCACATATTACGAGCGCTATTGTTGAAGCTGCTCAAAACGGGGTATTGTACGGGACACCGACGTCTCTAGAAAATCGATTTGCTAAAATGCTGAAAGAGGCAATTCCTTCTCTAGATAAGGTACGGTTCGTCAATTCAGGAACAGAAGCCGTTATGACGACTATTCGAGTCGCACGCGCTTATACAGGCAGAAATAAAATTATAAAATTTGCCGGCTGTTACCATGGCCACTCTGACCTTGTACTTGTCGCAGCAGGTTCAGGTCCTTCTACTTTAGGAACACCTGACTCAGCAGGAGTTCCAGCTTCTATTGCACAGGACGTAATCACCGTCCCGTTTAACGACATTGAACCGTTTAAGCAAGCTCTTGAAAAATTTGGGGATGAAATTGCCGGCGTTTTAGTTGAACCGATCGTTGGAAATTTTGGTATTGTAGAACCTAAACCAGGATTTCTTCAGCAAGTGAACGACCTGACACATGACGCTGGAGCTCTTGTTATCTATGATGAAGTCATTACAGCTTTTCGTTTTACGTACGGAAGTGCTCAGCAGCTTCTAAACATTGAACCCGACATGACAGCGATGGGTAAAATTATTGGCGGCGGTCTTCCGATTGGAGCCTACGGCGGTCGTGCCGATATTATGGAACAAGTGGCTCCGCTGGGTCCTGCTTACCAAGCAGGAACAATGGCCGGCAACCCAGCTTCAATGTCAGCAGGCATTGCATGTCTAGAGGTACTGAAGCAAGAAGGAGTTTACGAAGAAATGGATCGTTTAGGTGCAATGCTTGAACAAGGTATTTTAGAAAAAGCAGAAACTCATGACATCGACCTAACCGTTAATCGATTAAAAGGAGCGCTCACTGTCTATTTCACTAATGAACAAGTCGAAAACTACGAACAAGCAGAAAATACTGACGGAGAACAATTCACTCAATTTTTCAAATTAATGTTGGAAGAGGGCATTAACTTAGCGCCATCTAAATATGAAGCATGGTTCTTAACGACTGCCCATAAAGAAGAAGATATTATACAAACCATAGAGGCGGTAGATCGGACATTTAAGAAAATGGCTCAGCATCTCTAATTCACTAAGCGCACATCCTACAAAGGGAGTGCGCTTTTCTAATCTGATTACAGTCGTTATGATAAGGGTAATGTTCACATAACATTCTATATTTCTGCAGTATATATCGTATATAATGAATGAGTAATAATTTTACAGAGAAGGATGAATAACATGAAGCTTGGAGCTCGCATGATGAAAACGGGACTGGCCGTTGCTGTCGCTTTATATATAGCCAGCCTGTTAGGGTTTATCAGCCCATTACTCGCCGCTATTGCAGCGATCTTCTCCATTCAGCCATCGATTTACAGGTCATACCAATCGATTGTTGAACAAATTCAAGCCAATATAATAGGTGCAGTCGTAGCAATTATTGCGGTTTTCACTTTAGGTAATGATCCTTTCATCGTCGCTTTTGCAATTATTGTCGTCATCGGATTAACGATGAACTTAAAGATGAATGAAAATACGATTTCTTTAGCAGCTGTAGCAGTTATCGCTCTTATGGATTCAACAGACCAGACCTTTATATATTTCGCAGCTTCACGTTTTGCTTCTCTGATCTTAGGGATATTAGCAGCTTTTCTTGTTAATTTAATGTTTGTGCCTCCAAAATACGAAACGAGGCTCTTCACAAAAATTGATACATCTACAAATGAAATTCTACAGTGGCTGCGCGTCATGACACGCCAGCTGTCTGATGAACCAGCTTTAAAATATGAGATTACAAGGATCCAGGACAATATCCGCTGGACCGACCATACTTATCTTCTTTATTCTGAAGAACGTACGTATTTTAAAGGTTCACGTTTTTCAAAAGGGCGAAAGCTCGTCTTGTTCAGGCAGCTCATCACGACGACAAAAAAATCATTTGATGTGTTAAAAGCTTTTTATCGGTTAGAAAGTAAAATCGAACAAATCCCTTATGAATTCCAAGATGCCCTTGTTGGAGAACTGGATAAGTTAATAAACGCGCACGAAAAACTTCTCCTAAGTTTAAAAGGGCGTATTCGCGAGACCCATAAAAAATCTTTGCGTCAAATCGAAGAACCAAACATTCCGATGCTGGTTGAAAAGTTAATGAAAGAATATGAAGATAGCAACCATCATCCTGATAAGCTTGTCTTTCTTCCGCTCGCTTCCCAGCTGATGGAATACTACTACCAACTCGAAAAACTTAAGCGCTTGTTAAAAAGTTATCAAAAGTATCATCCTAACAATTACCTTCAAACCACTGATAAATAAAAAAGAAACCCGGTGAGATATCCTTTAGACGAGGCTGGGACAAAACTGAATAAAGCTTAAAATAATCCGAACGATTCTATAGAAATCAGTTCGGATTATTTATATTAAATCGAAATTACACCATCGCTCCGCCAAAACACTTCGCTTTCCTCGCGGCGGGTACCAGGTACCGAAATTCACACTTGGCACTTCGCCCTTTTACAGCTTTTCGGTACCTGGTACCCTTATGCTCCCTCGCTGCAATAGAGTATCTCCACTGTTGCGGCATTTTCTCCATCTATCCAAAGGGAGCCAGGTGAAGGAGTGTCTTTTTCTGGCTTAAGGAACTTCCAAGGAGCGAGGACCCTTCCACTCCTGCGGAAGAACGAGTGAGCCGAGATCGCCGAGTGTGGGTTTCACGAGGAAGCTCGGGCTCTCGTCCGCGGAAAGGGAAGGTCCTTCGCTCCTGAAAGCAAGTAAAAAAGCTTGCGGAAAACCTAAATTTTCCACAAGCTGAGGAGACCCGGTATGGTCTCCTTTTTTACGTTCCCATATATTCTGTTTGATTGTCATCCAGCTGCTGCACCTGGTAAAGATCATAATAATGTCCTTTACGCCTGATTAATTCTTCATGGGAGCCCACCTCCACAATTTCTCCATTTTCAATATGCACGATACGACTCGCGTGAGTAATCGTAGCTAAACGGTGAGCTACAATGAACGTTGTCCGATCGGAAGCTAATCGCTCCAGAGCATTTTGGATTAAGTTTTCGCTTTCTAAATCCAATGCAGAGGTAGCTTCATCTAATATGAGCAATGGAGGGTTCTTCAAAAACACCCGTGCAATGGCCACACGCTGCTTTTGACCTCCCGACAGCTTAACACCTCTTTCTCCAACCAAAGTATCGTAACCATCAGGTAGATCCATAATGAACTCATGTGCATTCGCCGCCTTTGCCGCTTCTATTACTTGTTCATCTGAAGCATCCGGGTCCCCCATTTGTATATTCATTTTAATCGAATCACTAAATAAGATGTTATCTTGAAGCACCATTCCAATTTTATCGCGCAACGTTCGAGCTTGAACATCACGAATGTCTTTCCCATCAATCAAAATCTGACCGCTGGTGACATCATAAAAACGAGGGATTAAACTGATTAGTGTAGATTTTCCTCCCCCGCTCATTCCCACAAAAGCAATGGTTTCACCTTTTTCAACTTCCAGGTTCACATTCTTCAATACAGTAGGGTCGTTTTCTCCATAGCTGAAAGAAATATTTTTTAACGATACATCTCCGTGTACGTTTTCCAGTGGTTTAGCATTCTTTCGATCAACTATATCGTACCGCTCATCCATAAATTCAAACACTCGATCCATTGATGCGATCGACTGTGTCAGTACGGTAGATGAGTTGACTAGTCGGCGAAGCGGATTGTAAACCCGATCCATATACCCAGTAAAGGCAACCATTGTACCTACTGTCATCGATCCATTGATGACTTGATAACCTGCAAACGCAATGACAAGCAATGGAGCCAAATCAGTAATTGTGTTCGTAATGGAATACGTATACGCATTCCAGTTTGTATGCTTCAATGCTTTATTTAAGAAGTTAGAATTTCTTGTATCAAATTGGTTTTGCTCATAGTTCTCAAGAGCGAAACTCCGTGTTACAGGCACCCCTTGCACCCGTTCATGCAAATGCCCTTGCACTTCCGCCAGAGCTTGAGAACGGTCTCTAGTTAATTTTCTAAGACGAGCGTAGAAGTACTTCACAGCGAACCCATAAAACGGAAACAGCGCCACTGCTACGAGTGTAAGCCAAGGATCCATCGTCAGCATAATAATAATAGCAATAACTATAGTAAACATGTCGAGCCAGATATTCATCAATCCTGTAATGACAAACGTTTTCGTCTGCTCAACATCATGGATCACTCTTGAAATGATTTCGCCGGTTTTCGTACGAGAATAAAAACCAAGACTCAGCCTTTGAATGTGATCGAACAACTTGTCACGAATATCATAAAGTACTTTACTTCCAATCCATTGAGCCAGATATTGCCTTGCATATTCGACGGGAGGCCGCATGATCATAAAAACAAAAAAGGCGCCTCCCATTAAGAGAAGCAGCTGATCAATTTTTTCTGATTGAGCTAAAGACTCTGAATTGATGATATCATCAATGACATATTTAATAATTAAGGGCATTAATAAAGGAATAGAAAATTTCAATACGCCAATTAAAACAGTAAGAATGATTTTCCCTTTGTACGGTTTAACAAATGATAAATAACGCTTAATGCTTCCCAATCGTACCACCTGCCTTTCACTAAAAACGCAAGCAAGCGCACCGCCGGACAGTGCGCACTACTATTCATCGATACGTTAAGTATCGTTCATACCATTGATCAATAAATTCTGGAGAAAAAGGTCCCTTACGCTGCCTAATCCAGCGTATCAGTACATCTATATTGTTGTATAAGATACGATCTAAAACGTGTGGATAATTCATCTGTCTTTTGTGCAGTTCGTATTCGTCTTCGTCCAACAATTTAAATGTCATGTCAGGAAACACTTTGATATCAAGATCATAATCAATGTATTTAATAATTCCATCTTCATAAATAAACGGAGAGCTAATATTACAATAATAATATACGCCATCTGTACGAAGCATTCCAATCACATTAAACCAGTGCTTCGAATGAAAATAACAAATAGCCGGTTCGCGAGTGATCCACGTCCGCCCGTCGCTTTCTTGAACGCGTGTACGATCATTCGCACCAATAATTACATTTTTTGTCCCTTTTAGAACCGTTGTACTCTCCCAAACGCGGTGCAGTTTACCATTATGTTTATAACTTTGTATTTCCGTTTGAACTCCAGAGTCCGGGCCGGGCATAATCATCTCCCCTTCCCTCAATTATCCCGCTAGTCACCTTTAACTATTATAACGAGTTATGTCTCCGAATGAAAACAATAGTATTTATATATGTAAGAAGCCGTCCAAATTTGGACGGCCCCTGGGAGTTTGATGCAGGCTAAATTGCAAGCCTGTACAGACAAGTATCAAGCGTTATTTTTTCTTAGCTTGAGACTTTTGGTTTTGTTGACGTACTTGCTGTGCGTCAGTTTGTTCTGCGCCAAATTCAGTACCATATTGGTTCTGACCTTTAGCAGCTTGTTGAGCGTTTTGCTGAGCGTTTTGCTGAGCAGCTTGTTGGTTTTTTTGTCTTACATGATTCATATCTGTACCCGCTGCAGTTTTACCTTGTTTCGGTTGCTTAGCCATCAGTATCACCTCCGCAAAATTATTCTGCGCAGGTTTCCAAAAAACATTCATTTAATTTCATTATTTTTTTCAAAAAATCTTTTTGACCTTATGAGCAAATTTCTGGTTTAAATGATGGGAATTTCGTGAACAGTACATATAAAAGACGCTCCCTGTAAAGAGAGCGCCTTGTGTTAATTTATTTCCTATTGCAGGCGTTTTGCGCCAATGTAGCGTGGGTTCCAGTAAGTATTAGATAGTGAACTAATTTCAACACCACGAGAAGATCCAGCGTGGATAAACTGATTGCCACCTACATAGATACCAGCGTGAGATGCGCCAGGCTTATATGTTTCGAAGAAAACAATATCGCCTACTTGAAGATTAGACTTGCTTACTGAAGTCATACGGCTGTCTGCATACATGGAAGCAACTGTACGAGGAAGGTCCTTGCCTGTTTTACTGAATACGTACTGTAAGAAACCACTGCAGTCAAATCCAGATGGAGAAGTTCCACCCCAAGAGTAAGGAGTACCAATATGCTTCTTAGCTTCACTAACTACTCCAGTGTTTGAAGATGTAGAAGTGCCTTTCACCTTCTCAGAGCTGCTAGATGAGTTTGAGCTAGATGAACTTGAAGAACTTGAGCTGTTTGATGTCTTTTTAAGATCAAGCTTTTGACCCACATAAATAAGATAGCTGGAAATGCCGTTCCAGCTTTTCAGGTTAGAGACACTCACTCCGTATTTGCTTCCGATTTTAGACAACGTATCTCCTGATTTTACAGTATAAGTTGTCGCATTAGAGCTTGAAGAGCTGGAGCTGCTGGAAGAACTAGAGTTAGATGAGCTTGAAGAACTAGATCCATTAATCTTTAAATTTTTTCCTGCATAGATTAAAGATGAGCTTAAGTTATTCCAATCCATTAAGTTGCTTACAGATACACCATGCTTCGAAGCAATCTTAGAAAGAGTATCTCCACTCTTGATTTTGTATGTACTGCTTTCACTTGAACTAGAAGAACTATTTGAAGAGCTATCCTTATCAACGACTAAACTTTGACCGACAAGAATGAGATCACTGTTCAAGTTGTTCCAAGATTTCAAGTCTGAAATGCTCGTGTTATATTTGTTACTTAGTTTCCACAAAGAATCTCCAGATTTAACCTCGTGTGATTCATCTGCCATTACTGTGCCACCGAAAAGCGACGCACCGACAATCGTTCCAAATACTGTTGTTGCTAGACGTTTTTTATTCATCTTATTTACCCTCTCTTTTATATAATTCATTTTATTTAAATTCAGAGTTTAATAATTTTGAGTAGTTCGATTAGGCTACGTTCTGTATTGCTTGTTTTGCTCTGTTACCTATTATTCATATTTTTCTATGTCTTGTCTACACAGTTAAACATTGGAAAATCCCTATTAATCTATGAAACCCGTTGATGTGACAAGGTTCAGCAAGTTTCGTTACAGTTCCATTACAGTTCCATTACAAGTGTCATTTTTCCTGAAATTCATGTCTTTTTTCATGCATAAAAATCTCCAAAAACCCTATAATACTAAGGGAAAGGAGAGATATAATGTATGTAGGTCGAGATATGTCGGAACTTAGCATGGAATCGAAAAAAAATTGGCAGGATCGGGAGCTTGGCTACTTTCATTATGCTCTATCACAAACCGCTCCTTACTTAAATCAAGAGGGTGTCACTTTATTACGAGAAATTAACGAAGAAATTAAGCTCCGCGGTGGTTTGAAACAACGCGAAGCTTCGTGGGAAAGCGGTTCTAAACCTGCTTTTGATTAATTGAATGATAAGTGTTTGTGAATCTTTTGGTGGGATACAGGAAACGGGTACTTTTGAATCTGGTCTTTACTTACAAATTGAGCATTTTCTCGATCTAATGTACCCTTTCTTACGTACGCATTCTTTACACTCATATCCCAGATTAAATGAGAAAACACGTGATGGACATGATCAATAGTAGAACCGATATCAATCGTTATTCCATACTCAGCCTGAAACCAGTCTGGGATGTCATTTTCAGCAATTTCAGAAATAGGGACCATTGGATACTGCCATAAAGATGCTAATAATCCTTTTGATGGACGTTGTTCAACAAGCACTTCCCCTTCTTCATTTTCAATAAATAAAGCCACATAAGGTTGTTTCTTCTGTTTCTTTGATTTCGATTTGATGGGAAGTTCTCCTTCTTTCCCTTCACTGAAAGCCCGGCATTCATCTTGCACAGGACATAACATACACGAGGGAGATTTCGGGGTGCAAATAATCGCACCAAGTTCCATTAACCCTTGGTTAAATGCAGAAGGATCTTCTTTAGAAATCAATCCACGAACGAGATACTCAAATAAATTTTTTGTGCTCGCTTTTGCAATATCTTCTTCAACTAACAATATACGTGATAATACTCTCATCACGTTTCCGTCTACAGCCGGTTCAGCCTGATCATAGGCAATACTTAGAATTGCTCCTTTCGTGTAAGGTCCCACGCCTTTTAAATCCCCCAGTTGTTCTTTATTATGAGGAACCTTTCCTCCATAATACTCAACAACCTCCCGAACAGCGTTTTGTAAGTTCCGCGCTCGGGAATAGTAACCTAAGCCCTCCCACGCTTTTAGAACGTCTTGCTCCGGAGCCTTTGCCAAAGCTTCAGTAGTTGGAAACTGTTCCATAAAATTATTAAAATAAGGGATGACTGTATCAACCCGTGTTTGTTGGAGCATAATTTCTGATACCCATACGCGATAAGGGTCCTGGTTTTCTCTCCAGGGCAGGATACGTTGTTCTTTTTTAAACCAGTCTATTAAGTGAGCACGAAAGGCTTCTGCATTAAAGTTTTCTAAAATATAAGTTACTCTTTCTTGCTGTTTCATTTGATTATCATCCTTTATTTTGCACTAGTTTATTGTTGTCGGCCAAAGGAGGAAGAATTCATGGATACTGGCACTCATGTGGTCATGGGTGTAGCTCTTGGCGGGTTAGCTACGCTTGACCCGGTCGTTCAAGCCGATCCCACACTGGCAAATGCAGTGATTGTCGGAACTTTGATCGGCTCACAAGCACCCGATTCGGATACGATATTAAAACTTAAAAACAATGCCGTTTATATCCGCCACCACCGAGGTATTACGCATTCCATTCCTGCCGTTATTTTATGGGGAATTGGACTTGCTTCCCTCATCTATTTGTTCACTCCGGAAGTGAACTTTTTACACCTTTGGCTTTGGACCTTTCTAGCCGTTATTTTACATGTGTTTGTTGATGTGTTTAATGCCTACGGAACTCAAGCTTACAGGCCGTTCACTAAAAGGTGGGTAGCTTATGGATTCATTAATACATTTGATCCTTACATTTTCACCATGCATTTAGCGGGCATTGTGGCTTGGAATTTAGGAGCAGATCCTGCTTATATGTGGCTCATCATTTACTTTGTCATTGCCTTATATTATGTTAAACGATATTTCGACAAACGTGAACTCGTTAAACTTGTATACGAACATTTTGACGACATTGTGCAAATTGCCACTTCGCCTACCATTCGTCAAAGCGTATGGCGTATTGCCATAGAGACAAAGACAAATTACTATGTAGGTCATGCTGAAGATGGACATATTAAAATTTATGATGAATTTTTATACAAGGAAATCGATTATGAAGATCCAATCATTCAAAAAGCTTTAACAGATCCAAACATCAAAGCCTTTTTGTCATTTTCACCTGTATATCGTTACGACATTCGTTATTACGATGAATATACAGAAGTCAGGTTTATTGATTTAAGATATCGCTCAAAGGGACGTTATCCATTCGTCGCACTTGTTCAAATTGATGATGAGCACGGCGACGATTTAAAGATTTTAAACTCTTATACCGGCTGGGTCTTTACAGAAGAGAAACTTCAAGACAAATTAACCTTAGCTGCAGAAACAAAATAAATGAATCCAGGCTGGGAACGCCTGGATTCATTTATTGTTCATACCCCTTTTTGTTGAGCATGTCTTTATATTTAGGGTTGGTCGCGATATAATCGTGAAGCTTTGGACCGTAATTCTCTATCCATCGAATCACGATCTGTTCTGTCACCTGTTTTCCTTTATAATCGTAACCCGCTTTTGCCCGTGTGGATTCAAAATCTTCCCACAGTAATTCTACCCATGTACGTGCTTCATCTATTGTTAAACGACTATTTTTTTCATAAAGCTGTTCGGCTAATTGCTGGTGAATCTCTTCCATTCTGCATCCTCCTTTCATGGAAAAGTTTACACCCCATTTTATCACATAAACGCCTTTATTCTACACAAACTAGAAGAGCCACATCACAGTGGCATCTAGGAGGATAACTGATGCGAAATAAAGCAAAAGACTTTCCTAACAGAAAAATGACACACTCCCCCGACGATCAAAGCGAGTATTTAGCATTACGTCCGAATGGCACGATTAATTCTAAACCTCAAGAACGTGCTATGCACTCAAGAGAACGCGACGTGAATCAAGGAGGTAAATACTAAAATGGGAAAGAGAAATAAAACCCAAAAGTCCCTTCATCGAGGAGCGAAGCATTTAAATCACCGAGTAAACGGTGAAACTGAGCAAACTCAAGCTGATCAAATTACTGAAACTCAGGCAAGAAAAAGATCATAATCTTTTTGCGCAGTCACTTCACTGGCTGCGCTTTTTAATAACTTACTTTCTTGCCAAGCATAGAAATTGGCAATGCTTCTTCTTTGTCACTTGTTTTGCTGCCAGTTAAATTAATGCGGTACCCCCAGGCGAAGACGCCGTTCATGTAGTCAATGTGAAACGTGTGAGCAGGATCACCTTCAATTTGGTAAACAGTGTTACGTTCGAATTCACCTGGATCCATCATATAGGCTTTCGCCATAATAATCTTTCGTTCATAAACCGCGTATTCATTAATAATCCCCATCTGCTCTGCTTTCCTCGCCTTCTCAGTTAGCTGAGCTACTTCGTTTCTTAATTCTTCATAACTATATTCACTATATCTTTTTTCCATCTTATAATCCCCTTTTTAATACCGATTCATGCCGTTACTGTTTTCATTTTACCAGTCTTTTGTCACAATATAAATACTACCAACGGGGAGGATATCACATGAGAAAAGCATTAATTAGTGGAGCAGGTACTGGGTTAGGACGAGCTTTAGCTTTGCAATACGCTCAAAATGATTACAACGTCATTTTAACAGGGAGAACAGAAAGAAAGCTGCTGCTCGTTCAAAAGGAAATAAAAGAACGTGGTGGAGAGGCTGAGCTCCTCATCTGCGATGTTACTGAGCCTGCATCCGTCCAGGAAGCGTTTAAGCAGCTGGATCATATCGATGTATTAATTAATAATGCAGGATTAGGTATTTTTGGCGATTTGTCTTTCTACACTTCTGAAGATATCGATCAGATGATGAACACAAACGTCAAAGGAACCATTCTTATGACACAAGCGGCCATTCCATTTCTGAAACGCTCCAATGGACGTGTGTTAAATATCATTTCCACAGCAGGCCTGCGAGGGAAAAAGTGCGAAACTGTTTATTGTGCTTCTAAATTTGCTGTTCGCGGCTTTACAGAAAGCCTGCATAAAGAATGGGAAAGTGAGCCGATGAAAGCAACTGCAGTGTATATGGGAGGGATGAACACGCCTTTCTGGGATGAGAGTGACCATGTGAGCCAGCCGGAAAATCTAAAAGGTCCTGAGGGAGTAGCGGAGAAGATATTCAATGAAGATGATGGCCGCCCTGAAATCTTTGTAGATCGCTAGGTCTATGGGGCCATGCCATTCATGCAATAAAGGAGCAGACCAATTCTGGTCTGCTCCTTTGCTTTAAAAGAATTATTCGCCTAATCCTTCTTCTTTTGTTTTTTGAACAAGGGCTTCAACTGCTTGATCTGCATCTGAACCTTCAGCAGTATATTTAATTTCAGCACCATTAGGAATACCTAGAGACATAACACCCATGATGGATTTCATATTTACGGATTTCCCTTTATATTCGATGTTTACGTCTGACTCGTATTGTCCTGCTACTTGTACAAGGGCTGTAGCTGGACGAGCGTGTACACCGTCTGCTGCTGTGATTTTCATTGTTTGTTCTGCCATAATAAATCTCTCCTTTTATTTTGTGATGGTAATGACATTCTCTGTATTATGATCCACTTCTCCAGCGGCCGTTACTTCAACTTGCTGACCTTCTTCAAGGTTTGTAAAGACGATTGGAGTAATGATAGAAGCAGCATTTTTACTTACATAATCAAGGTCAACTTCCATTAAAGTTTGTCCTTGTTTCACTTCTGCTCCATCTTCGACTTTAGAAGTAAATCCTTCGCCTTTAAGCTTCACAGTGTCAATTCCGATATGAATCAGAATTTCCATTCCATTTTCAGCTTGCAGACCAATCGCATGCTTAGTAGGGAATACATTGAGTACTTTACCATTAATAGGCGAAACAATTTTACCATCAATCGGTTCAATTGCAAAGCCATCCCCCATCATTTTACCAGAAAACACTTGGTCTGGCACTTCTGTAATTGGTAGTACTTTACCCTTAATCGGACTAACAAATTCTAAGTCTGCATCTGAGACGGGCGCAACAGCGCCAGCTTCTTTAGAACTTTCTTTTACATCTTCTTCTCGTTTACGAGGCGTTTTGCCGTCGATAATATCTTGCATTTGTCCGCGGAGTGTGTCTGAGACTGGACCATAAATAGCTTGAATGTTATTTCCTACTTCCATAACCCCTGATGCCCCAAGCTGTTTCAGACGGCTCTTGTTCACGTTTTCTTTATCGTTTACGGAAACTCTTAGACGTGTAATACAGGCGTCAAGATAGCTGATGTTCTTCTCGCCGCCCATCGCTTCTAGAATTTCAAACGGTAAATCATCCGCTTCTCCAGTATCTCCATCCACGTCCGCTCCTTCGTCTTCACGACCAGGTGTGGCAAGGTTGAACTTAAGAATCGCCCAACGGAAACCAAAGTAGTAAATGACAGAGAAGATAAGACCAATGATGATGACCCACCACCAGTCGGTTCGATTCGGCATAACACCGAAGAGAATAAAGTCAATCAGACCACCTGAGAAGGTTTGTCCAATTTTCACATTTAAAATTTCCATAGTCATAAATGATAAACCAGCGAAGATAGCATGAATACCAAATAGTAATGGTGCTACAAATAAGAAAGAGAATTCAATTGGCTCAGTGATACCAGTAAGGAATGAAGTTAAGGCTGCAGAAGCCATAATTCCCCCTACTACTTTTTTACGTTCAGGTTTAGCCGTATGGTAAATTGCTAAAGCTGCCGCTGGCAGTCCAAACATCATGAATGGGAATTTACCAACCATAAACGTTCCGGCTGTAAACTCAACACCATCTCTCAACTGTTCAAAGAAAATCGTCTGGTCTCCACGGATAAGCTCTCCAGCTTCATTTTGATAGGACCCAAACTCAAACCAGAATGGAGAGTAGAAAATATGGTGCAGTCCAAATGGAATTAATGAACGCTCAATGACCCCGAAGAAAAATGCTGAAATCGTTTGGTTCCCTTCAAGCATTAAATGAGATAGAGCATTTAACCCATTTTGTGCAAACGGCCAGACAACGAGCATGATCATACCTAAGAAAATCGCAGAAAATGCGGTAATGATTGGAACAAAACGTTTACCCGCAAAGAATCCTAAAAACTGTGGCAATTCAATTTTAAAGTATCGGTTATACATAAAGGCAGCCAGTATACCGACGATAATACCGCCGAACACCCCGGTTTGGAGGGTAGGTATCCCTAATACTTCAGCATAGGCAGGGTCTGATGTCATATCACTATCGACATTGCCAAGAACCCCCATAACCACATTCATAATTAAGTAACCGATAATCGCAGCAAGTCCGGCAACACCGTCACCTTTTGCTAGTCCAATCGCCACCCCTACTGCAAAGAGCAGCGGTAAATTATCAAAAACAACTCCACCTGCTTCGGCCATGACTTCCAGCAATGTTTGAACCCAAGGCGTTGTGAAGAATGGCACTTTGTCTGTAAAATCTTCCTGCGCAAAGCTTGTACCAAATGCCAGCAAAATACCAGCAGCCGGAAGCAAAGCAACAGGTGTCATTAATGCTTTACCAACTTTTTGTAAAGTACCAAAAGCATTCTTAAACATAAGTATTTCCTCCCTATTTTTTATTTGTGAGTACAAAACAGCAATTGTCAGAAAAATAAAACGGTTTCATGAGTACGTAAAGTGTAGAGGGGCTGTTTAACATATGATGGAGTATCCATGCTAAGAAAAGGAGCCCCTCGAAAGTAGTCGACTAACGCAAAAGCCGGCTCACCGTCAGGATTTTGACAACAAAAAAGGCATGAGTACAAAGGTTCAATCATTACGAAAAGGGTACACTTCTCCCTTATATCGTAACCATTAGATCCTTCGATACTCATGCCTGATCGTATCAGTAACACGTAACGTTAAGATTTTTTAGTTAGTCGCTGTAAATGAATCGTTAAATAGATTGCTTCTGATTCATCAACTGGTTTATTTAGCTGTTTTTGCATCACTTTAATTAACTTCCAAGCTAAATTATAGCATAACGGATATTCATTTTTCAACATGTTAGCCAGACGAATTTCCTCTCCAATACTTTCCTCCTGATATACCCGGTCAATCGCCCTGTGTAAGTGCTGAACAAGACGATGATAATCCACGCTGTGCTTGTCAATTGTTACGTGCATCGTCTCTTCTACTATTTCCACGAGATTTGTAATGAGCTTGTTATGAGTGTTTATTTCCCGAAGCGTTTTATCTGTTACTGCACTATGAATATGCAGGGCAATAAAACCTACCTCACCTTCAGGAAACTGCACACCTAATTTGTCATATACCATCGTTACGACTTCCAGTGCAATTTGATACTCTTTTGGATATAGGGATTCAATTTCTGGTAAAAAAGGATTAGTAAACTGCAAATTTTTTTGTGTTCTCTTAAGAGCGAATGCAAGGTGATCCGTTAATGCCACGTGAATATGTTCATTTAATTCCTGTCCCATTCGATTTTCGATATGGAACAAAAGGTCATTCATGAAGTCAATAAATCCTTCTTCAATATGAGGGATCAAATTCACATATTGCTGTTTTTCATTTTCATTTTTTAATAAAAATGTTTTATCCGCTTTATTAAACGAAATAAAGTCCCCTCTTTTTTTGCTAAATCCAATTCCCTTACCAATAAGCACAACTTCTTGATAGGACGGATGTTTAGCGATGACCACGTTATTATTCAGCACTTTATCAATCGTAATTTGTTCGTCCATATTTGCTCCCCCACATTATCTGACAAAAAAACGTTTTCAATGTCTCAGTATATTCTATCGTATAATCCACTATCAAATTTGACAACCATCGTCTTAGGAAAATTAAAGTATTTCTTTTGTCTAAATATAGCGTTCCGTGTAAAATCATTAGCGTGAATGTAAGTGCAAAGAGCCGAAAGGAGCATGGCAGATGATTAAATTGTTTATTAGTGACCTGGATGGAACGTTACTAGGAATGAATCACTACATTAAGCCTCACGATATAGAAGCATTAAAGAAATTAAAGGATAAGGGGATTGATCTCGCAGTAGCTTCCGGAAGGATGGACCATGACATCGCTCAAGTTTTGAGTAAAGTTGGAGTGTCCGGTCACCGTATCAGTCAAAACGGGGCTTTTGTTTATCATTCAAACGGTGAGTACATCTATTCAAAATCGTTTGAAATCGATAAAGCGAAAGAAGTCATGAATTTTATAAAGAATGAACCCATGGTAAAAACCGTATCAACAGAAGATAAAATTTATACGTCAGAGCACAACGAGTGGGTGGATCTAATATCCGAGCAGCTCTTTCAAGATGTGATCATTGAGCCGGATTTAATGAATCGCTTCGGAGATCATATCATCCCTGCTAAAATTACGCTTCATGGCAAAGAAGATGACGTAATATTAGCTTCCGGCCGGCTGCGCGAGCAATTTGGCAATGAACTAGACAGCTTTATTTCACACGAGTCATGTGTAGATATTATGCCTCAAATGATTAATAAAGGGAATGGAATTAAAGCCCTTCTCGATACGATTGGTTTAGAACCAAATGAAATTGCCTGCATCGGTGATTCCTTTAACGATCTTCCCATGTTTTCCGTAACTCCTCATAGTTATGCCATGTCTTCAGCACACCCTGAAGTACAGAAAAAGGCTGAGTACGTCGTTGATCATGTGTACGAAGCTATTGAAGATTTAAAAACGAAAGTTCTATATTAATTAAGAGTGCCCCTGCGATTGTAGAGGCACTCTTTTGCTTTAATGAATATTCTGCCTGTCTCATACACACCTTAGCAAAGATATAAACATTATTAGTAGTTTATAAATAACTATTCTTCTACAACATATTCCTCAATAAAGCGGTCAATCAATTCAAAAGAAAAACCTTTTCTATAGAGTCCTGATTTAACCTTTTGCTTTAGTTCATATCCCTCAGATTTCCGCTCGTATTTACGAAGAAATTTTTCTCCCTGGAAAACGACAGCTTCCCATTCCTGATCTTCCTCTTCTTCAGGCAGTTGTGTTAACGATTCTTTGATGATATCGCTGTTAAACCCTTTTTGCATAAGATGCTGCTGCACGTTTTGAATTTGTTGGCGCTGAGATTTTTTTCGATCACTTTTTAATTTCTTTTCTGCTAATTTCACAGCTTTCTCCACTTGCTGATCAAACGGAAACTCCTGTACCGCCTCATCGGCTAACGAAGCATCTACTCCTTTTTCAATTAACTCTTTCTTCAACATTAAAGGACCTTTAGTAGAAGTATTTATCCGGGTTCGCACTAATGCTTTCGCAAATTCTAGATCATCTAACAGCTTTTCTTGATATAGACGGCGGATGATTTCGTCAATATGCTCTTCGTCCACTTCTTTTTTCACTAAATAATTACGAATTTCTTTTTCTGAGCGCATTCTATAGCTTAAATAGTTAATCGTTTGGGTATATACCTTATGTATAGTATCTTTCTGGATTAAAGCTTCGATGGTAGACTCTTCCAGCTCCGTAGACTTCGAGAGCCTGTACTTAATTAAGATGTCTTCATCAACGCTGAAACCGTAGGCCTCCCCTTGACCTCGATCCAGATAGATATTGTACCGATTCTTATTCTTTTTCTGAGTCGTGATCCGAGTGATTTTCGCCACATTAACACCCCTTTTCCACTATTGTAGCACGGCTTGCTATCATTCGGTCACGTCTAAGAATCGTACCACTTACGAAGGAGGCATCTTTCATGAATATTGTTGTTACTGGAGGTACCGGATTTGTTGGTCAAAAGCTGACAAACGCGCTTATAAAAGAAGGTCACAAAGTCTACATATTAACGAGAAATCCCGATAAACATCACGACACGAATCAAATCACATATGTAGGATGGCTAAAGGAGGAGTACACCCCCTGGAAAGAACTACCTTCGATCGATGCTATAGTTAACCTTGCCGGTGAGTCACTAAACAGCGGACGCTGGACCGAAGATAAGAAACGCTCCATTATGAACAGTCGAATTGATGCAACTGAAGGCGTGCTAGAGATTATTGAAAAAGCTGAAACAAAACCTCAGGTTCTTGTAAATGCTTCGGCTGTAGGTTTTTACGGAAGGTCAAAAACAAAAACATTTACTGAAGCAACCACACAGCCTGGAAATGATTTTCTCGCTAATGTTGTAGTTGAATGGGAGAAACGCGCAGCCAAAGCTGCTGAGCTTGGAGTCCGTACTGCTTACGTCAGGTTTGGTATCATTTTAGGCGAAGAAGGTGCCTTGCCTAAAATGATTATACCTTATCGTTTAATGATCGGCGGGAACCTGGGTTCAGGAGAACAGTGGATGTCTTGGGTGCATGTGGATGATGTCGTTGGACTTATTACATTTGCTATTCACGAGAAAGAGATTAGTGGTCCGGTCAATGGTACCGCTCCTCACCCTATGCGAAACAAGGATTTCGGACAAACTTTAGGTAACGTGCTTAATCGACCTCACTGGCTTCCAGCACCGGCTTTTGCATTAAAAGCTGCTCTTGGAGACATGAGTACGCTGCTCTTAGACGGCCAATCCGTCGTACCCAAGAAAGCCACTGAACACGGATACACCTTTAAGTTTCCGGAACTGAGCCCAGCGTTGCATTCAATACTAGTCGATTAAAAGCTTGACCAGAGTCAAACATCGACAGGTGAAAGGAACTGGAAAGAGGCCTTTATCAGTTCCTTTTTATACTTAATAGGTTTTTGAAAACATCGGATTTTGGGTTCTCCTTAATTTTTTCCAGTGTTCTTTTTTGTAAAAGGGTTAAATGAAACGACGAAAAGTTTTATCTAATCGGTGGTGACGCCTATGGGAACAGTGCGAGCCGAAGCCCCACTTGGTAAAGGGAAGTTAGCTGAAGCCGTGCCCGCGCCCAGCATCAACCTAAAAGCGATGTGTGAGCTTCACCAAAGGATTTTTTCAGTGACATTAAGAAAATAGATATTTCTCTTTAAACGGACGGAAGAAGTATCTTCCGTTCTTTTTTTATGCTCTAGTTTTCATTTTTCGAAGTATAATAAAGAAAAGAAGATTAGAGGGGGAGTGCCGATGCAGACAATTATAAAGAACGTGCACATTCATCCGATTACAGCTCCATCTTTTAACAATGGGTGCATACACATTACGGACGGAAAGATCCAGGATTTTGGTCAAAGTCTGCCTATACCTGAGGAAGCTGAAATAATCGACGGGAAGGGGTATCACCTCTACCCTGGCTTTGTTGACGTTCATACGCATTTAGGATTATATGACGAAGGAACTGGATGGGCTGGAAGTGATGCGAATGAGACCATTGAAGCTACTACCCCCCACCTACGAGCTATTGATGGAGCTCACCCCTTTGATCCTGCCTTTTTCCATGCAAGAAAAGCAGGGGTAACTACAGCACATATTATGCCAGGGAGTGCTAATATCATTGGAGGGACGACGGCTGTATTAAAAACAATTGGTCACTCGATTAACGATATGGTGATTAAAGAGACGGCAGGCTTGAAAATGGCCCTTGGCGAAAATCCAAAACGCGTTCACTCTCCTTCTAAAAATGCTTCAATTACCAGGCTTGGAATTATGGGAACGTTAAGAGAAACTTTTTATCAAGCTCCAAAATGTGATCCAACCGACCTGCGCATTCAGCCTATTTTGAAAGCTTTAAACAAAGAAATTCCTGTCCGTATTCATGCACACCGTGCGGATGATATCGTCACAGCCTTACGTTTCTCAGAGGAATTTGACTTAGATTTAAGAATTGAGCATTGTACAGAAGGTCACTTAATTGCCGACAAGCTTACTGGTCGCGGGCTGCAGGTTTCAGTTGGGCCTACCTTGACTAGAATGTCTAAGATCGAGCTTAGAAATAAAACATGGCAGACTTATAAAGTATTGCATGAATACGGCATCCAAGTCTCCGTTACGACAGATCATCCATACACACCTATACAATACTTAAACGTTTGTGCAGCTCTTGCGACTCGTGAAGGATTCCCTATAGAAGATGCTCTACGAGGGATCACCATCACCCCGGCTAAAAATTTAGGGGTTGATGACAGAGTTGGCTCTATTGAGAAAGGTAAAGATGCCGATCTTGTTTTATGGAACGGACATCCTTTTGAATTCATGTCTACCCCGCTATGGACGATGATTGATGGAGAAATTGTATACACTCAGTAACTTGAATGAGGCTTTGACAATCGTCGAACCCTCATTTTATTTTGCTTAAAAATCATAACAGCACATTCAATATGCTTAAAAGGTTTTCTATTTTTAAAATTCGTGTATATTATAGTTATTCAAAAATTACACAATATTTAAACAACTCGTATAATGATATAAATTGCTTGAAGACCTTCTTCAGCAATTTATATAAATACAATACTATTTTAAAGGAGTGGGAACATGTCGAAATTATTTACATGTTGATAGTTATAAAGGGCCTGCCGTCTTCTTTGATTTAGATCAGTTACAAACCGGAGATGAAGTACTCATTTATGGACAAGGTTCCATTCTTACATTTGAAGTTAAAGAAGTGGTCGCTTACCCAACAAAGAAAGCACCGATTAATCAAATTTTCGGCTCATCTGACTCTCCTTCTTTAAACTTAATTACTTGTACAGGTTTGTATAATCGTGAAGCTGAAACCCATCAAGAAAGATTAGTGGTATATACGGAACTAGTGGCTCAAAAAGATGCATAATTACAGTAAAATTTAACAAAAAAATTTGCGCAGCGCCTATTCCTTTTTACAGAAAAATCGATTAAAATATTCTTACTATAATATATAGTAATGAACGAAGACAAAGGGAAGGCAAATGGTGCGCCACCAGCTTATGCTGGTTCTAGTGGGTTCGATTCCCACCCCGAATTTTTGTGGGCAATTGATAAAAATTCGAGGGTGGTTTGAACCAACTGAACTGTTTACTTTTCCTGCGTTCAGACTGCCCTCCTCTACCCATAAGGAGGGATTTTTTATGCTGAAAAAGCGTGACTTACACGACGTGCCAGCTCTGTTTGATTTGATGATTGACCCTGAAGTTTTCCCGTACGTGCGCCATAAAGCGGATACAAGCGATGAATATTATTTCATCACCAAACAGACGATTGAAGCTGAAGAACGCGGTAAGTTAATATCCCGGACGATCCTTGATGAGTGGGGACAGCCAATCGGCACCATCAACTTATTTGATATTCAGGAGAACAGAGGGTTTCTTGCCACATGGATTGGAAAACCTTATTTCGGTAAAGGATACAACCAAATAGCGAAAGAGGCTTTTTTTGAGGAATTGTTTTTCCAAATAAATATCGAAGGAATTTTCATGAAAATACGACGAGCCAACATCAGGTCTTTAAAAGCAGCTCAGAAAATGCCTTACGTTGTGAATGCCAATGAACTTTACCCAGATGTGTATCAATGGATTAATCGTCACGAGGAAGTATACGACCTTTATATGATTTCGAAAGAACAATATATGTTTCATTATTATGGAGGACCAACTTCAGATGAAGAAGTGTTGGAAGCATAGAACTATGCTTCCTTTTTTTACACAGTTTTAGGTACAGGTACACTCTTTTTATGCTGTGGCTTCTCTTTCTTAACTAAGTGATACGGAATGCTGATTTCTGGTGTTCCAAAGACTCCGTCAGCAATTTCGTATTTATTAAAAATTAAAGTTAATTTACCATCTTTGATATAGAAGGCCGTGTCTTTTCTTACACTTTGAAAGGATTGGATATTAAACGTTTCTGGATCGCTCGATAATTTTTTTTGAACTTCTTTGTTCAGCTTTTCAATATGAGCCACATCCTCCAGATTTAAAAATATTCCATCTTTTTTATTTTCGAAATTAATCGATCTCACTGATGATTCGTAATAATCCCCTCTCGTGATATTAGACGTCAAAATCACAGAAATAAGTGCTTTTTCCTCAATGACTGACGATTCTCCATAATATAAAATGGGAAACCCGACCGAATCTTCTCCTGCCCGTTTCACTTGCTTCATGGTTTCCTCTAATTCTTCTTTTATTCCATTATTGACTTCCTCTTCAAGCTTTTTGTTATCCAGTCCATCAAAGTTTGGAAAATCGATATGGATTTCATAATCCTGCATCACACGATCTTTATGCTGAATGCTATAAACACTTTCCGCCTTTACTGGATAAGCAAAAATCATCATAGCTGTTAGTAATAACAGTAACTTTCTCATCATAATCCCCCTTTTTGTTCACTTGTTTTTAGTGTGACCACTTTTATAAAAACTTATTGCCCTTGAAAATATTTCTAATATTTATTGAAATCTTCAATCTTTTTGGTAAACTTAATACAATTTCTAACAAAAGGGGGAAAGGGAATGATTAGAAAACTTACAGATATAGACGATCCAGCATGTCAGCGATTATTAGCTGAAAAGCCAGCAGAAAATTTATTTATTATAGGCGACATCGAAAATTTTGGTTATGACCAAGATTTTCAAAAATTATGGGGAGAGTTTAACGATCAACAGGAGCTTCACGCCATTTTACTAAAATACCATAACAACTACATCACTTATGCGAGCCAGCCTTTTAATGCCAAAGGATTTGCAGAGGTCGTTAACAAAGACCCGGAATTTATGCAATTATCAGGTCTCCAATCCGTTACAGAACAAATTCTTCCTTACATTGAACATACACCGAAGAAGACACGCTCCCTTTTCTACGCAAAATGTGACCACAAAGAAAAGCTGGAGTTAAACCTAAATACTTCGAATGTTCAGCTAGCTGCAGTGGAAGATGTCCCACGCATCATTGAACTACAGGATCAAATTCCAGAATTTGAGCAAGATAACAGCCGTGAAAGCAGTATGATTAAAGGAATTGAAGGAAGGTCATCCCGCATTTATTACATTGAAGAGAGTGAGCAGATGATTTCAAGTGCTTCTACTACAGCTGAAAACACTATGTCTGCAATGGTTGTTGGGGTTTGTACACATCCTGATTTTAAGCGAAGAGGCTATGCGAGCGCTTGTATGAAGA
This sequence comes from Halobacillus sp. B23F22_1, assembly GCF_043497005.1. Taxonomy (NCBI): domain Bacteria; kingdom Bacillati; phylum Bacillota; class Bacilli; order Caryophanales; family Bacillaceae; genus Halobacillus; species Halobacillus sp. B23F22_1. The sequence continues at coordinate 27,660 of NZ_JBIEKE010000003.1, forward strand.
AACTTTGTGAGGATCTTTTAGATGAAGGAAAAATGCTTTGTCTTTTTTACGATAATCCGGAGGCTGGTTCCATTTATAAAAGACTAGGCTTTGAAGATATCGGTAAGTGGATGATGCATATATTCGAACCAGTAGAACAACCTGCTTCTTTATAAATTAACGCTACTGGAACATAAGTAAAGCAGAGTTTTCAAAAACGAATATTAGTATAAACGCAGATCACCAGCGTAGTCAAAATGGGAAGACTCCTGTGCACGAGTTAAAGATCCCGCTGTAAAGCGCTTTTTGTTTTCTCAGTACACTTATGCCGTTACCATGGAAAGGCAGTGATTTTGACGGAGCGATGGTTTGAAGTCTCCTTAACATAAATTATCCGAACGTGATTTCTCCATAATCGTTCGGATTATTTTTTTGTCCAGCGCGATTATTCAGGTATACTTATTTCGTTTCCTAATGGACCTTTCACACATAAAGAATTTCTTCACCGGTTGCCGATTATTTAGTAAAATTGCTTCGCTGGCTTCAGGCTGGTCCCCAAACTGCTTTTTTATAATAAGGTGACTCTGAAATGGAATAGTTCACTTAAGTCGCTAAACTATTTTTTTGTAAAATTATTTATGTTTGTTCACTTTACTTCATCTCAACAAAAATGACTTTTAACATTACGACTACACGGGTATGGTTCTACAAACACCTTATAGGAGGTAATTATAATTATGGATAAGTTAATGTTCATTCAAACTGGAATGGGAATTGATGTACACGGACAAAATGTCACACACGCTTCACTGCGTGCCGTTCAAAATGCCATTAATTCTAATTCGATGCCAGGGATACGCGAAGCTCTTCCCGATCAAGATTTAAATAACATGAAAGTAAAAGTAAAACTTGCCCTCCCTGCCGATCATGACAAACTGGATGAAGAAGAAGTAAAACAAGCGATACCTTACGGTGAAGTAACTGTGGAAAAACTAGAAGGCGGAATGATGACGACGAGCGGCATCGTGTTAGAAGAAAAGAACGATTCTAATGATCAAATGTATATTGTGAACGCTTCTGTTGAAGTAGGTTACTAATAGCGTGTAACTATTTCCATAGCTTTGGAAGAATAAAATGGAAGAAGATTGAATAATGCATAATATAATCCGAACGATTTTGTTGAAAATCAGTTCGGATTATTTATGTGCCAAGAAAAATTTTCACTTTTCAAAAGACTTTCCTTATTTTTCCCACTCATCGTGTTCATCTTTGTATTTTTCGTAATGAACGTTTCTCTCAAAATGGACATTTTCTTCCCCTGTATAACCATGAATATCAGTAGAAACAAACGGTTCGAATTCCTCCGTGTACCCCGAACCTTCATCTTCCTCTTGCACAGAGGAGTCCTCATACGTCATACTATTTTCATTAAATGAAGCTACCTGCTGATACGCATTTGGATCTCGATTATCCTCCTGATCAATCTCCCGTAAAACCTCTTCCTCAATACTTCTATCATCCGGAACATTTTTAGGAGAAGCAAACTCTTTTTTCGTCTTAGCTGTAGGTAAAGCTTTCAGTCTTTCCTCAGGAATTTTTTCTCCAGAAACTTCACATACTCCATAGGTTCCTTGTTCTATCTTTTGTAAAGCTGCATGGATGTCTTCAAGTTCCTGTTCAGCATGGTCCAATAACGCCATGTCTTTTTCTCTTTCATAAAGCTCTGTTCCTGAATCGGCAGGATGGTTATCGTATTGGGATAACTCTCCGGATGCCATGTCACTCGCAAATCCCCTATCTAATCCATAATGATTGTTATCCATCATTTTTTGCTCAATTTCTCGTTTTCTTTCTTCGAGCTGAGCTTTAAAATGCGCGTAATCCATTGTCATTCCTCCTGTTCAACCAGCTTACCTATAGTGTGGCTAAGGTGAAACGTTGTATTCATGAATAGAGGTCAACGAGTTTTTCAGCCGGCCTCCCTTAAGACCGCCTTTTTCCACATTATTTTCTTAAAGCCTGTAGAAAATCTTCTTTTAAATCTTCAATATCTTCTAGACCAATCGAGACACGAACAAGACCATCCGTAATGCCAAGTTCCTTACGACGTTCGGCAGGAATTGACGCATGCGTCATCATAGCAGGGACAGAAATTAAACTTTCCACTGCGCCTAAGCTTTCAGCTAACGTAAAATACTTCACGTTTCTCAACACTTGATCGGCTCTTTCGCCGCTTCCTACATCAAAAGAAATCATTCCTCCGTTGCCGCTCGCTTGACGCTCGTGTACCTCACGTCCTTTATGACCTTGTAAGCCGGGATAGTAGATATTTTTGATTTCAGGAAGAGATTCGAGGAATGCAACAAAGTCACGGGTATTATTCTCAATCTCTTCCATCCGGACCCCTAACGTCTTCATGCCTCGCATTAAAAGCCAGGAATCATGTGGACCTAGAATGCCGCCTGAAGAGTTCAATACGAAATGAACGTCTTCTGCTAATGCTTCTGATTTTACAACGACAAGCCCGGCGACGACGTCACTATGACCTCCTAAATATTTAGTTGCACTGTGAAGAACAATATCAGCTCCGAAGTTTATTGGGTTTTGCCAGTATGGGGTACTGAACGTGTTATCCACGATAAACATTAAACCTTTGTCCTTTGCTAAGTCTGCTACTTTTTTCATATCGGTTATTTTCAAAAGCGGATTAGTCGGTGTTTCCACATAAATGGCCTTTGTCTTCTCCGTTAATGCATCTTCGATATTTTCAACTTCACTAGTATCTACGAAACTGGCTTCTAATCCAAATCGATTAATCACTTTTGAAACCAGGCGGTAAGTCCCGCCGTAGACATCATCTGTAAAAACAATATGATCTCCCTGGTTAAATGTCATGAGAACCGCAGTAATCGCAGCCATCCCTGAACCAAAAGCAAAACCTGCATGACCTCCTTCAAGATCTTTAATTAACTGCTCAAGCGCAAACCTTGTAGGGTTTCCTGTTCGTGAGTACTCATAGCCTGTGTGTTGACCTACTCCCTCTTGCTTATACGTGCTCACTTGATAAATGGGTACTGAAACTGCTCCTGTTTCTTCATCACCTGTGATCCCACCATGAATCAACTGTGTTTTTTTCCTCATTGCTTTCACTCCTCATAAATTCCTTGGCTTAAATAACGTTCACTGCTATCTGGAAAAATAGTTACTATTCGTGCCCCCGGCTTAGCTTTTGCTGCTTCTCGTAGTGATGCTTCAAACGCTGCACCGGATGAACTGGCTACGAGCAGACCTTCGTTTAAAGCAAGCTCCTTTAACCGTTGAAAAGCTCTTTCATCCGTAACGGTATGAATCGCGTCAAAAAAACTTTTTTCCATATAGGGAGGGAGAAATTCCATACCAATCCCCTCGGTTCGATGAGGACCTGACTCTCCTCCATTTAAAATTGATCCCTCAGGTTCAACGATCACTGTCTTAATCGAGGCATCCTGTTCTTTTAAATAGCGCGCCGTGCCCATAAATGTGCCGCCAGTTCCTGCTCCGGCAACAAATATATCGATTTTACCGTCTAAATCACGGTAGATTTCAGGGGCAAGGGTTTCGTAATACGTATTTGGATTCGCCATATTATGAAACTGCTGAGGACTAAAAGCATCAGGAATTTCATCACACAGCTCTTTTGCTTTTCTAATAGCTCCAAGCATTCCTTCAGCTGTAGGAGTATGAACGATATGTGCTCCGAGAGCTTTCATCAATGTTTGCTTCTCTTTACTGAATTTTTCTGGAATAACGAACACAACTTTAAACCCTTTTCCAATCGCCGCAAGAGCAAGACCTATTCCTGTATTACCTGCAGTCGGTTCCACAATCGTACTTCCCGGCTTTAAATGACCGCGATTCAAAGCGTCTTCAATCAGTTTTAAACCCAGGCGGTCTTTCACACTGCCGCCTGGGTTCATAAATTCGAGCTTCGCAAATATTCTCACTTGATTCGGAATTGCAGAATGAGTCAACTCAATCATCGGCGTATGGCCGACAAGTGATTGCACGTTCGTAACGTAACCCATCGGTATTTCCTCACCTTCTAATGTTAAAAGACTTCCGTCCATTCATCACGCTTCTTAAGCAATTCTCGCGCAAGCTCTTTTGCACCTTCTAAACTGTGGCTGGCCGCAAAACCACATTGAACTTCATTACAAGCTGGAACTTCGTCCGCCTCTAGTACGTCCTGAAGCGTGTTCTCTAGTACTTCTAAAACATTTTCATAGCTGTCATCATTTAAAACAGCCAGGTAAAAGCCGGTTTGACAACCCATTGGTCCAATATCGATAATGCGGTCATGGTGGTTACGACTTTTTTCCGCCATCAGGTGCTCAAGGGAGTGAAGAGACGGCATTTCCATATGCTCCTTATTCGGCTGTTTTAGTCGAATATCATATTTATAAATTTTGTCTCCATGATCGCCTTCTGTCACTCCAACTAATCGGACATAAGGTGCTTTTACTTTCGTATGGTCCAAGTTAAAGCTCTCAACGTTCATTTGTGGCATACATCATTCTCCTTTTCTAGCCTGGATTAACCAGGCAAATTTGTTTAATGGTTTAAAAGATACGTCAAACCCTAGCTGTAAAAACATTTGTTCAAGGTCATCCAAATAAGGATAATACTCCTCTCTCAAATCTTGAGCTAAGTTCATGAAACCCTTTCGTTCCGCTTCGCTGATTAATTGCTGTTTGTAATCTTCATTTTCAAACAGCGTATCTATAAAAATGATTTCTCCATTTGATTCCAGTTTATCATAATATTCTTTTAAGGCTAACCTTTTCTCCTGGTCGTTTAAGTGGTGAAAAGCAAAAGAACTTACAATGGAACGAATGGGCATTTGAAGCGTCGGAAATTGAATGAAATCGCCTGCATATACAGCTGCTTCAGGACATTTCACATTCGCAATCCTTCTCATTTCTTCTGAAGGTTCAATTCCGACCACGACTTTATGCTGCGCAATCATTTTCTGTGTTAAATTAGCAGTCCCTACTCCAAACTCAAGAACAGGGGAAATAGAGAGATCAGCTAATTCCTGCAGCATCGTGTCGTAACCTTCAAAAACTTCCTTATATTCTGGATCACTGCCAGAAACTGTATCATCATATGAGCTCGCCCATTGATTAAAAAGGTCGACAAACTCCACACCCATTCTTCTCATCTCCTATTATGCATAATTCCTATCATATAACTCGGAATTACATCTTTAACTTATCATATTTCACTTCTCATCTCAATGTTCGTCATTTTTACTACAAAAAAAGAAGCGAGGAGATCGCTTCTCAGACTGTCGAAAAAGCTTAGAGGGGTTTATTATAAGATTATAGGTGGGGTCATTCCTATTAGTATGAAGAAAAGGAAAGAAAAAAACGCCGCTTTCCGCGAGTCCACTGAAAAAATCCATGGAATCGTGAAGGTACACCAAGCTGCAAACTCTGTTTTCTTAAGGACACAGCTTGATTAAGTGGTTTTTCCAGTGATCTATCTCGAAAAAGGGATTTAAAAAACGGCGAGACTCCTATGGGAGATACGAATAAGGTGTGACCCCGGAGGGCTATAAAGCCCGAGGAGGCACACCATTCGCCCATGGAAAGGGAGTCGTTTCCTAAAACCCTTTACTCTTTCTAATGCGAGAAGTGTTTACATTGTCGAGGTAAAAGAGAAAATTAAGGTTTTTCTACAAGCTGATAAGCGAGGAGATCGCTTCTCCCTTTTACTTTCGCCGTCTTCTTTTTCGCTGCTCATCTTCTTTGTCCTTTTCCTTTTTACGAGGAGCAAGACCAGCCAACGTACGACGTTGCAGTTTCTCTCCAATTCCCTTTTCAATCGATTTCAGTGCTTGCTTATCCTTCGGGGCAGCAAACGTAATGGCGAGACCTTTTCCACCTGCGCGTCCGGTACGTCCGATTCGATGGATATAACTTTCTGAGTCCTGAGGAATATCATAGTTAAACACGTGGGTAATGCCTTCAACATCTATTCCGCGTGCCGCTACATCCGTAGCTACTAAATATTGAATCTTGGCATCACGAAATGCCTGCATGACTTTCTCACGTTTTGCCTGCGATAAATCTCCATGCAGTTCGTCTACTTCAAACCCATGAGACTTCAATGCTCCGTGCAGTTTAATCGCTCTTCGTTTCGTCCGGCAGAAGATCACAGCTAAAAACGGCCGGTGCTCGTTCATAATTTGAATTAAAGTATCCTGCTTGGCACGGTCTGTCGTCTCATAGACAAGCTGCTTGATTGCTTCCAGGGTTACTTTTTCTGCTTGAACTGAAACCTTCTCTGGTTTCTTCATAAACTTATTCGCTAAGCTTTTTACTTGAGGCGAAATCGTTGCAGAAAAAGCGCTCGTCTGTCTTTCGAAAGGCGTTTCAGCAAAGATCTCAGTTACATCGGGCAGAAACCCGGCTTCAAGCATCTGATCGGCTTCATCCAAAACTACATATTCGACGGCTGCAAGAGATATCGTCTCTCTTCGAACATGATCTAACAGCCTTCCCGGAGTAGCCACTACGATATGCGTACGTCCTTTTAATCTTTTCGCTTGCTTAGCCACATCTTGTCCGCCATACACGGCCAGTACACCGATTTCTTCTGGACGAAGCTTTTCCACTTCATTCGTAATTTGCAAAGCTAACTCACGAGTTGGAGCAACGATCAACCCCTGAACCTCTGAGATATTCGTGTCTACTTTTTGTAAAAGAGGCAAAAGAAATGCCAGTGTTTTCCCGGTTCCAGTTTGTGCTTTAGCAACTACATCTTTACCATCAAGTAATAAAGGAACAGCCTGCTCCTGAACCGGAGTAGGTGCAGTCATCCCGTGGCGTTGTAATTTTATTCGCAGCTGCTCCTCTATCCCTACATCTTTAAAGTTTTTCATTTAATTCACTACTTTCCTAATATACATCCATCCTCTTATTGTACCTCGGATCACCAATTAATGAACATTTTTATTTTCAAAAACCCATATAATATAGATAAACATACGTGGAGGAGGTCGGCTGTCAATGGACGTACAAGTAAGGGGAGGCGACTCCTTATGGTCTTATTCCAATACTTTTAATGTCCCTCTGCCTCTTATTATTAATTCCAATCCAACTATTAACCCTTCTATGTTATCCATCGGACAAACCATTCAAATTCCTGGCTATCGACTGCAGCGTTACACCATTTTACAAGGAGATACTTTTTATAAAATTGCTACAAGAAATCGAATCTCCATTGATGGTTTATTTTTAGTTAATCCCGGCGTAAACCCAAAGGAATTGCAAATCGGTCAGACCGTGAACATTCCTAAACGTATCACCACTACCATAATTAATCCCCGTCAAAATTATGATTTTAAAATGTTGACAGCTGATTTAGAAGTCTTGGGTCAGCTTTATCCTTTTATGAGAAGAAGGACGATTGGGCACAGCGTGATGGGGAAAGATCTTATAGAAATTCAAATTGGCAATGGAGACAAAATCGTACATTGGAACGGTGCTTTTCATGCCTACGAATGGATTACTACATCAGTGATCATGGAGTTCATAAACACCTATTTACTAGCGCTTACGAATAATGAGACGATACGCGGCCGTTTCATGTTCCCTTTCTACGATCAAGTTACTTTATCCATCGTGCCGATGGTTGACCCTGATGGTGTAGAACTCGTCTTAAATGGCCCCCCCGACGGCTCTTATGGGGAAGAAGCTTTGCAAATCAATGGAGGGAGTACTGATTTTAGCGGGTGGAAAGCGAACATAAGAGGTGTAGACTTAAACAATCAATTCCCAGCTAATTGGGAAATTGAAGCTGAGCGTAAACCTAAACAACCAGCTCCTAGAGATTTCCCCGGATACGCACCTCTGACCGAACCAGAAAGCGTCGCCATGGCCGAATTAGCCGGCGAATTAAATTTCGAAAAGATGCTTGCCTTCCACACGCAGGGTGAAGTCATTTACTGGGGATTTGAAAACCTTGAACCCCCAAGAGCCCGTGAAATTGTGAATGAATTTTCAAGAGTTAGCGGCTACGAACCTATTCGTTATGTTGATAGCTTCGCCGGCTATAAAGACTGGTTCGTACAGGACTTTCGAGAGCCAGGGTTCACGGTTGAGCTTGGCCAGGGAATCAACCCCCTCCCAATAACTCAATTTGATGAAATTTATCAAAAAACACTCGGAATCTTTTTAGCAAGTATGTATATTTAGAATCATTAGGGGCGGTTCCTTTTGGTGCTTTACTATAGCAACAAATAAAGCGATGCGCACAATTTGTGAGCATCGCTTGTCTTTTCCCTATATTTTATCCTTATCCATGTGGCCATCATGCTTTTTCAAAATAGCCAGCGCTTCATTATAATCATCTTTATCTACATCAAACTGGAGCAGATGCGTAAGATGGTCTGTTTCTGGTGGTGTATCCTCATCAGTAGTATTTTTGTTAGGTTTAATAAAATCTTTAAAACCAGCTACTCCGGCTGTAGTACCTTGGTTTAATACCGGAACAACTCCTGTTAATCGAGATTCTTCCGGGATAGGCTCCATAAAAGGATTCGATATAGAAAGCTTCTGGAGTGAAGCCTTTGCACTTTCTGCATCATTTTCAGTTTTGAAAAAAGCCTCAATATGCTTTTTCATCGGTCTAACCCTCTCCTTTATACATGAGATTCGATTCAATACTTACACTATTCCCCAAATAACATGAACTATAACTTTAGAGCAGCTGTTTTCTATGTAGACGATAAAAACCCCTTTCAAAAGAAAGAGGCTCCCCTATTAATTAATATGCTTTTTAGCGAGTGCAAGTTGTTCCTTCACCTGCTCAAATCCAGTACCGCCCTCACTTGCTCGAGCAGCTACAACGTGATCAGGCGCTAATTTTTCATAAATGTCTTCTTCAAACAACTTAGAGAACTGCTGATACTCTTCAAGCTTTAAATCAAGCAAATACTTGCCTTGCTCAATCGCATACAGCACCACTTGACCGATGACTGAATGAGCTTCACGGAACGGCAGCCCTTTAACAGCTAAATAATCTGCGATGTCTGTAGCATTAGAGTAATCTTCATTGACCGCCTGACGCATATTCGCATCCTTTACTTCCATAGAAGCCAGCATAGGGGCCAATAAGGAAAGTGCCCCGTCTAACGTTTCTACCGTGTCAAACATGCCTTCCTTGTCTTCCTGCATATCCTTGTTATAGGCAAGCGGAAGACCTTTAAGTAATGTAAGTAATCCCATTAAATTTCCATAAATACGACCAGTCTTCCCGCGAAGAAGTTCCGGTACATCCGGGTTCTTCTTCTGAGGCATGATGCTGGAGCCTGTACAAAACGCATCATCTAACTCTACAAAATCAAACTCCTGGCTGCTCCAAAGAATTAACTCCTCAGAAAGTCTGGAAATATGGGTAATTAAAATGGAGGAAATCGACAAGAATTCGAGAATAAAATCACGGTCACTGACGGCGTCTAATGAGTTAGGATAAACGTTCTCAAATCCGAGCGCCTCTGCTGTCATCTTTCGATCGACAGGATAAGGCGTTCCCGCAAGCGCTGCAGCTCCAAGTGGAGACCAATCAATTCGTTTGATGCTGTCTTGAAGACGTTCTTTGTCACGCTCAAACATCCAGAAATAAGCTAATAAATGATGAGCAAAAGAGACAGGCTGGGCACGCTGTAAGTGCGTATACCCTGGTATTATGGTATCGACATGCTGTTCTGCTTGATCGGCCAACGATTTCTGAACAGCCTCCACTAAACCGATCAGCTGATTTGTTTTCTCTTTTAAATATAAGTGCATATCTGTAGCTACTTGATCATTACGGCTTCTGCCTGTATGAAGCTTTCCTCCCACAGGACCAATCTCCTCAATCAGCAGCCTTTCAATATTCATGTGTATGTCTTCATCTTCTACAGAAAATTCCACATCATCATTCTCAATTTTTTTCTCAATCGTCTGCAGTCCTTCTTTTATCTGCGCTGCTTCTTCCTCAGAAATGATGCTGCACTTGCCCAGCATTTCTACGTGCGCTTTGCTGCCCTGAATATCTTGTAATGCTAGTTTAACGTCAAAACCGATCGAAGAGGTATACTCTTCGACCAGCTTATCTGTTGGTTTTGTAAATCTTCCGCCCCAAAGCTTACTCATTCACACTCACCGGCACTTTCTTTGCTTTAATTTCTTTTGCTTTATGCACATCTGCATTCACTTTTGTTGGCAATCCCCATAGTTTAATGAATCCTACAGCTGCATCGTGGTCAAAAGCATCATCTTTTGAATACGTGGAAAGCTCTTCATTATAAAGACTAACTGGAGATTTCTTCCCTATTACATTGTAATGGCCTTTAAACAGCTTCACTTTAACCGTTCCTGTAACGACTTGCTGGGTTTCTTCCACAAATGCCTGAAGTGCTGGCTGAAGTGGAGAATACCATAGGCCGTCGTAAATCATTTTGGACATTTGCTGTTCAACGTTTACTTTATATTGAGAAACTTCTCTCGTTAACGTAATAAACTCAAGCTCTTTATGCGCATTGATTAAAATCATAGCTGCTGGATTTTCATAAACCTCTCTGGACTTAATTCCAACGAGACGGTTTTCCGTATGATCAATACGTCCCACTCCGTGCATACCACCTAAGTCGTTTAGCTTCTCAATAAGAGGTACAAGATCCATCGACTGCCCATCCAATGCAACAGGAATCCCTTGATCGAACTCGATTTCAATCGTATCTGGTGTATCTGGTGTTTTCTCAATTGGATTTGTCCAGGCGTACGCCGCTTCAGGTGCTTCCATCCAAGGATCTTCAAGCACACCTGCTTCACAGGCACGTCCCCAGATATTCGCATCAATAGAAAAAGGGTTTTCTAGATTAACAGGGATTGGAATCCCTTTTTCTTCTGCATACTTAATTTGCTCATCACGTGTCATACCCCATTCTCTTACCGGAGCAATCACTTCCAAGTCAGGGTTTAACGCTTGAATGGAAACTTCAAATCTTACCTGATCATTCCCTTTACCTGTACAGCCGTGAGCCACGGCTACTGCACCTTCCTGTTCTGCCACCTCAACCAGCAGTTTAGAAATTAAAGGACGGGACAGCGCTGAAGATAAGGGATATTTCCCTTCATAAAGTGCATTTGCCTTCAGAGCCGGCATTAGATAGTCTTGTGCCAGCATTTCCTTTGCATCTACCATGATCGCCTTAATAGCCCCAACATCAAGCGCTTTTTGACGAATGGCTTCAAGATCCTTCCCTTCGCCCACATCAAGTCCAAGAGCAATCACATCGTACCCGTACTTCTCTTGAATCCACTTCACTGAAATCGATGTGTCCAATCCGCCTGAATATGCTAATACTACCTTTGGTTTTGCCATAGTAAATGCCTCCTTATAAATTTCCGTATATTTTCCATCAAAAAAGTCCGCCTCTTCTTGCACAAGAGACGGACTTCATAACATCCGCGGTACCACTCTAATTGTCTATGAAAATAGACCAACTCGTATGCTGATAACGGGTGCTCCCGGCTCTGACTACTGTTGTTTCACCAGAACTTCTCAGAAGGGCGTTTCAACGTATTTCGAATACCAGGCTTTCACCACCCCTGATTCGCTGTCATTCTTCATACATCTACTCTCTTCATCGCAGAATCTTTTTTCGTGTTCATTTCTGTATGTTTATTACTAATTGTTTATAATTATACATAGATATTTTTAGAAGTCAACGGTTTAATTCAAATTTTTTTATAAGAGATTTAATTCCTATTAGGTAAGGGTTGATGTGCTCTTTCTCTTTTATTAAGGCAAATAAAAAAAGAAGCAACTTTACATTGCTTCTTTTTTATTTATTGTATATTATGCAACGAGCTTCTTGCATTCTTCTGCACACGCGTAGCAAGCTTCTGCACACTGCTGGCAATGATCATGATCATGCTTCTTACATTCATTCCCGCATGATTCACAAATCTTTGCACAAGCCTCAGCTAATTCCGATACAAAAGGAGTTCCTCTCGTTAAGGCTTGTTCTAGAAAACTGCAAATATCAGCGCATTCGCGATCTGTACGGATACATTCAGCCATCATCTTCACATCATCTTCTTGTAAACAAGCGTCATAGCAATGATTACAAGCTTCCATACATTCATGTAATTTTTCGATCGCCGATTGATACTTTAAGTGAGACATTATTATCCTCCTATTAAAAGTAGTTGTATTAACCTATTTTCCACCTTCGGGAAAGGTTAAACCCTACATTATGTTCCCCAGTAATTGTGCAGATATTATGCATTTTCAATATAATGATCCAAGTGTTTTTCTAATTCGTCTAGATACCTATGGATCGAGGGAGCTTTTTTCACGTTAAAGCAAGCAAAAGTTTTAATTGGTTCCATACCTACATATTTATGGACAAGATGCAGGGGAAATAACGTATCTTCAACACTTCTGCCTTCAAAAAAATGCGTGCGATCCCCAAACGCTTCAGCAGGAGCATTCCAAGTCGTAGAAAACATATACTTTCTTCCATGAAGCAGCCCACCTGTCCCATACTGGGTTTTGTTACCTTCAAATACACCCCGTATTCATGGACCTCATCAAAATACTTCTTAAATAAGGCGGGCACACTATAACAGTAGATCGGCGTTTGATAGATCACGATATCTGCCCACTTCACCTTCTCTTGCTCTATCTTCTTTTCATAACCATTTTGTATAATCGTTTTTTTAACATTATGACGCCGGTTAAAATATTCACACAAGAAATGAAATAACGTGTGATTTAATTCTCCTCTGGAATGATCATAATATTCATGGCCGTTGATAATTAACACATTTGCGATGACTGCTCATCCTTTCTCTTCCTTAATCCCTCGAAAGTATGTAAGGAAGGTTGCTCTTTAGGTCACATTTCTATGATAATTTACCCTTTTCTTCTATTTTATAGTTCTGCAATGGCTTGCATAGTTATCAGTTCATTGCTTAACGGCAAACTTAACAATGTGCTATTTCTCTTCTCTTGCGAACATTGTAGAAATTTTTGTTGTTTAAAAGGAGTGAAAAGACGGTATAAGCTAATATATAGCAATTAAATCTATCCATGGAGGAGATTTGAGTGAAAATCAAAGTAAGTAACTGGAGGATGTTATCGAAGCAGGAACAAATTTATATTTTACGAAAGATTAGTCAACAGCCTAAACTATTAGCCGCTCGTTAACCGATAATGAGAAATCCACGCCTGGAAAGGAAGTCGCTTATCATTTTTTATTCATGGAACATATAATTGGAAAGATGGGTTTTGATAAAATTATGCAGCAATTGACTTGTCACTACACTCTACTAACTCTGAACTCTTTACTTATAAAAAGTATTGGACTAACGTTTCTGATCGATAGGAGAAATTAACTTATCAGGCTCAGCGTATATATCATACAAAACCGTCTTTCCTATTCTTCTATTATTAATAGATGGTTCTGCATACCCACGCCTCTGATTAACTACTGTGTCTCTTTCCTCCATTCTCCGTTCCATATCATTGTCTCCACTCCTCTCGCAACTGTTTCTAGACAACTTTTAATTTCCTCGTTTTTCACAGGAGAACATTAGAAATAATGGAATTCGCCTGCGTCGTTCATATTCCCCTTTCTCTAGATAGTTACTGTTTGGTTTTCCCTCTCTCACATCGTTCACGTGAAACCCTGCCTGTTGAAGAAGTGAAAAATAGTCTTCAAACGTGCGATGATACTTCACGACGTATTGTTGAATCCAAGGTTCTATACGCTTTCCCGTTTTAAAGTAATCGTCCACGATCCAATCCGAACGTACTCTCTCCTTACCCGCACTTTTCATGGAAGACGTAAGAACAGGGTGTTGAACAGAAAATACGAACTTTCCATCTTCTCGAAGAGTTCTGTGTATTTCATGTAGTACTTTGTGAAGGTTCTTTATGTAATGAAAAACTAACCGCGAGATTACGAGATCAAATTCCCCCTCTGGATATTCCCAATTCTCTAAAGACGAACGCATTACATCTCCGTTGACACAATCAAGATTAGCTTCAGCAGCTTTAATCATATTAGCTGAAGCATCAACCCCCAAATACCAAGCACAGCCTCTATCCACTAATTTCTTTCCAAAGCGTCCATCACCACACCCTAAATCCAGTATATTCTCACCTGCCACCTCACCAATCAAATTGTTGAACACAGGTTCTTCTATAGAATGATTTGGACTCTCTATGCGGTTTCTTCGTTTTAAATAGGCATTAAAAAATTCATTCTGATCATAAACGGATGAACCTTTATATTCCATGAAGTAACTTCCTCCTTCAGTTCTTCTTCCTCATCCAATTCGACATTGTTTCTGTAAGTCCTTCTTATCTATTAATAGATAATCACCATATTTGTCACACACAAATTGTAGGAGTATAATTTTTCATTAGGTCACTAAATAATGAGAGTCTTATAGATTTCCGTTTTACATAGAGGAGGGCAAGTTATGGCACAAAATTACAGCAAAGTATTAATTGCTGGATTATTGATTTCTGGTTCATTTATTACCATCTTAAACCAGACACTTATGATTACGGCAATCCCTCCTATCATGGAGGAAATGAATATAACAGCTAACACTGGCCAGTGGTTAACCACTGTCTTTATGCTCGTTAATGGGATTATGATTCCAATCAGTGCATTCTTAATTGAAAAATTCACAACTAGACAGCTCTTTATGACAGCAATGGGAGTCTTTGCTGCAGGTACAATAGTAGGAGGGCTTGCCACTAATTTTCCTGTACTATTAACAGGACGAATTATCCAATCGGCTGGGGCCGGTGTGATGCTGCCCTTAATGCAGACCGTCTTCCTTCTCATTTTCCCTGTTGAAAAGAGAGGAGCCGCTATGGGTTACATCGGGCTTGTCATTTCATTTGCGCCAGCGATCGGCCCGACCCTATCAGGCTGGGTTACCGCAAATTACTCATGGCGCTATCTATTTTGGTTCATTCTCCCACTAACTATTATCATGATCATCGTCGCATATAAAATACTTAGAAATGTTACCGAACTTAAAAACCCTAAAGTCGATCCTATTTCTATTATTTTATCTTCCTTCGGGTTTGGTGGCTTGCTTTACGGATTTACGAGCGCTGGAAATAATGGCTGGGATAGTCCAATGACGATTGGGACTCTAGCAGCAGGAGCCATTATCTTATTCGTCTTTATTCTTCGTCAGCTTCGTATGCACCACCCAATGCTGGAATTTCGTGTATTTAAATTGCGCACTTTTACAATTACGACAATTATAGGCATGGTCAGTTTCATGGGATTGATTGGAGCTGAAACGTTAATACCGTTATATATGCAGAACATGAGGGACTTTACAGCTTTAGAATCAGGGTTAGTCTTATTGCCAGGAGCGCTCATTTCCGGTTTAATGTCGCCCATTACTGGAAGGATATTTGACCGAATAGGTGCTCGTTCACTTGCCATTGTGGGGCTGACCATCATGACAGGATCATCTCTTGCACTGGGATTGCTTGACACGGAAACTTCTTTAACTTACCTTATGATCGCTTATGCGATTCGGATGTTCGGATTATCTATGGTGATGATGCCTGTAACGACCGCTGGACTAAATGAACTGCCTCCTAAGCTTATCCCTCACGGGGCAGCGATGAATAATACGATGCGGCAAATTGCCGCATCAGTCGGTACAGCGATTCTTGTCACAGTAATGACAACCACTGCTATGACTGCCGAGCAGCAGCAAACAAGAGAGAACCCTGAAATCTTTGGGGTAAATTTTGCCTTTATGGTAGTTACTGCTTTAACCTTTATCGCGTTAATTTTAGCGATATTTGTAAGAAGAACTTCACCACCAACTGACGAAGAATGGGATGCACAGCAGAAATAACGCACAAAAATAGCACGAGAGTACGATCACTATCGTTTCTCGTGCATATTTATGTTTATCAATTACCCGTCTTCATCGGAATCTTCTTCCTCTTCCATATCATCTTCACTTTCTGTGTCACCCTGTTCTCCATTCATGTCATCTTCTTTGTCCACTTCATCGTCTTCCATATTCTCTTCTTCTGATCCGTCATTTTCCGTACCATTGTCTTCGTTTTCTTCCGTATCCTCCATCTCATCTTCCTCTACAGGCTCCTCTTCACCGCAAGCGACCAGTAATGTCACAGCCAACAACGCAGTCATACCTTTTAACCACCATTTTTTAATACGGCATCCTCCTATGAATAGATTCAAAGATAAGATACCCGGTAGTTTACAGTTAAAACTAAAATTGCACACTTTAACAATATCATTACATTGAGTTAAAGATTATTTTACGACTAAATTGTATAACTTCGGTACCTGCTGCCTCATCACCTCTTTATCTGTGCGCCACTCGAAAATGGGACCGACTCCTCCATATTCAAAAGATGCAATCCAGGGTTCGCTCCATGCTCCTTGTTTTATGTTCAATAAAGCCCATTCAGCCAGCTGCCAGTCTGCTTCCACCATAGGCATACTATCTTTGTAACTTCCATTTCTCTTTTGAATGCCTGTAATATGCAGTTCTTTTAACCGTTCAACAGGGAAGCGGCTGATGTAGTTATACACATTTTCACCAGAGTAATAGCACGTCATCTGCGCATGGGCAATATCTAATAACAACCCACATTTTGTTTCATGCACAATATCAGAAATTATTTCTGGTGTTACGATTGCTTTCAACATATCACTGTTTTTATCACGGTATACCACATTTTCAAGTATAACCCGCTCTGCACCAAATCGGTCGACCACCTGTTGGATGTCCTTTATGACGAGATTTTTCACTTGTTCTATATCTTTTTCCTTAAGGCTGGTACTCTCGATTGAAGGAAAATCTTTAGAGTACGCGACTAAATGCAAGTTTATAAAAGGGGTAGAAGTCAGGCTAAGGAACTCTTCCACTTGGAGCCAATCAAAAGAATTTAAATTACCTTGACCTGCATTTAGATCAAAGTGGATATAGGAGGGTCTGCTTTTCTCAGCTTGCTGTACTAAACTTTTATCGAAGTCTGGACATTTAAACAAGTCTATATTGATCATTGATTGATCGATTAGTTGCTGAGCTTCAGGAGAATAATTAATAGCAAACTTCATTCTAGTTCCCCTTTCCTAATGGCAAATGGAGTTGAGTTAAGCGTTTCTATATTTAGCATAAAGCAGCTCATCCCGATACTTGTCGTATGCAGGAAGGCCTGCTTTTTTTGATAATTCCAATTCGGCTTCACGGTCATAATTGACCCGGATAAATTGAATCGCATTCGTGTTATATGAGCCATCAATTATGGCATACGAAGCAGAAGTTAAATCTAACGAATTACCCACACTTCCTGTGTTACATAAAATCCCACACTCATACGTATGTAAAAAAGTCGTATGGACATCCCCGTAAAATACAATATCAGGAGGGTGAGTCAATCCCGTTTGTTCACTGTTCTCAAACATAGTGAGACGTTTCTCTATAGAATGAAAAGGAAGAATTCTCTCAAATTCGCTTCGCGGGGAAGCATGGAAGAACCTGAGCAGCTGATCGTTTAATTCTAAATCAATATGAAACGGCAGCGATTCTAAATAATTATAATCTTCTTTCGTCAGGCGGTCTTGAAACCATTGAATAAAATCATCTTCAGCTGGATTTTGTATAAATACGTCCCAATTGCCACGTACCACTTTCTCACAGTTTTCTCGAACAACCTGTATGCATTCTGATCCCTGAGGCCCTTTACCAATTAAATCTCCGAGGCAAAAAATTCTCTCGATCCCTCTATGATGTATATCTTTCATAACGGCGTCTAATGCGCTTTTATTTCCATGAATATCAGATATTACTGCAATTCTTGTCATGCTTTATTCCACCTTGTGCATTCATTTATATTCTAAAACTCTAAATACTTACCTATACTCTACAATTCTTTATAGTCAGGCAGTTTTCCTGCTGATTCTTAATCTTTTACCTTCGCTATATTTTAGTGGATATTCTACTCAAATATTGAAAGGGATGCCTATTAAACTTAAACAAAAAAGCAAGGCATACGCTGGTTATGTATACCTTGCTTTCTTATTTAATGATTAAAGTGTTGTTCGACAAGCTTTATAAGGGGATGAGTTTCAGGTAATTCGGAGACTCGAAGCAGCGTAGGAGTTCCCCCTATATCTTTGATGGACTGTTGAAGTTCACGTGATTCCTCATCGTTTGGATCGTTAAACTTAAGAGCTGCTGCAATGACTTCTGATAGGTAGACAGGTTCTTTTTGAAACAGATCTACATATTCTACAGCTGGTCGAATAAGCCGATCCTTAGGACCCAGCTTACGTTTCGGTCCTCTTCCCACACGAGTAACTTCATCTGAAATACTTGGATTCATAAAGCGTTCAATGATTTTATTCGTATAAGCCTCGTGAGCCTCACGTTTGAATTGATATTTTTCTATTAATACGGCACCCGTTTCGGATAACGTACCACGGACTTTCTCAACTACTGATTCGTCATCCATCACTTCTTTTATCGTTTGCAGACCGTGCTGGCTTCCTAAATAAGCCGCTGCAGCATGCCCTGTATTCACAGTAAATAACTTCCGTTCGATATAAGGGGTAAGATCTTCTACATAAGTAATCCCTGTTACATTCGGCTGCTCACCTTTAATGTCTCTTGTTTCTACAACCCACTCATAAAAAGGTTCTACTTCAACGGTCAAAGGATTTTCATGGTTTTGATCAGGTACAATTCGATCCACTGCTGCATTAGGGAAACCAACTAGTCGATCACATTCCCTTTGTTCTTCATGACGCAAATGTTCATAAACATGTTCTTTTAGTAAAGAGCTGCCGCCAATCATATTTTCACAAGCGATTATATTTATTGGTGTCTTATTCGTTTCTATGCGCTTTTGCAGCCCTTTTGAAATTAATGGGGCTACGATGGGAAGAATATTTGCTCCAACCGCAGTTGTAATTAAATCCACTTCAGTGATTAATTTAATAATCCTGTCTTCCTCATACTTACTGTTGACACCTGAGACGTTTTTGACGTTCACCACTTGGTCAGCACCCGCTAAAATAACATCGTAAGATTTCACGCGATTTAACGTTTCAATTACTTCATCATTTACATCAACAAAGATCGTTTCATACCCTGATTGATCCAACAGCATCCCAATAAAACCTCGTCCAATATTGCCGGCTCCGAAATGAATAGCTCTCATTTAGCTCACCTCATTAAAAATAGCTAGTACGGCCTCTTTCGTCTCTGCAGCCAGGATCTTATCAATATTTTCTTCCTCAGAACACACAATAGCGATCTGGGAAAGGACTTCTAAGTGGTCGTCTCCTTTACCGGCAATGCCGATCAAAAGTTTCACCATATTCCCGTCCCCAAAATCTACCCCGCCAGGTACAGTAACAAGTGAGATCCCTGTTTCTTTTACAGATTTTTTTGCATCTTCTGTTCCATGAGGTATAGCAACATGATTTCCCATAAATGTAGATGTTAACTCTTCGCGCTTTAACATTTCATCAATATAGTCAGAAGAAACATATCCTTGGTCTTGCAGGATTTTCCCAGTAAAACGAATGGCTTCCTCTTTGCTGCTTAATTCTACGTTAAGTTCGATATTATTGGTTGTTAAAATATTTTCAGACATACATCATTCTCCTCTTTTAAAGTAATTCTTTTTTAAAAAACTGGTGAAGCTGATTTGACATATAGTGCATGATCTTATCTTCGTCTTGAGATTGCAGCGTCTCGATTCCTTTTGGATCATCTACTATTAAAGAGCTAAGAAAGCTTAACACTTCAAGTGACTCTTTGTTTATTTCTTGCGGAGCCAGCATAAGCAATATTGTTGAAACCCCGGCTTCTTCTCCATCCATCCCTTTAACAGGAATAGTGCGATCTACAATGTGGACTGTAAAAGAAGGCCGCTTCACTTCTGTTGACCGTGTATGATACAACGCCAGTTTAGTCCCTGGGATTCCTAGACCTCCAACTTTTTCCCGCTCGCTTAACGCTTCTAGAACCCCATCTGCACTTTGGATAACTTCTTCTTGCTCTAACGTAACACAAGCTTGCTGCAATATATTCTCCGCTGCTTTTCCTGAAGCTTGGTACACACTTAATGAATCTAATAGTTGATGCACTGCTGTGGCATAGCGCTGAACCGACAAAACGGAGTTCTGGATGTTTTTAATCGTTTCATCCTGCTGAACGGTTTCTTTCTTAACTTGCTTTGTTTGCTTGGTTACCTTTTTCCTTCGTATGGCGTGTTCAATTTTATGCATATCGGATGACGGAAGCATGGGATTCACATGGATATAATCTTTATAATCAAGTAACCCTACAGTCGAAACGACGAGGTCATACACCGAAAGATCGATGTTCTTTAATTCAAAAAGTGATTCGTGTTCAACTTCCTCGATTTCTTTAAACTGCTGGTTCAATTTAGCAGCTAAAATTTTAGCCGTGCCAATACCGCTTGAACAAACAACAAGAGCTCGAAGACCCTTCAGTTCCTCATCATTTAATAAAGCAGAAGCGAAATGCATCACAAGAAAAGCCGTTTCTTCCTTTGGAAAGTGAAACTCTGGGAATACATGGTGAACCGCGTTTTCTATAACTTGAAATAACTCTTCATAGTCCTCTTCAATTTGCTTCTTTAACGGATTTTGAATGTCCATTTCCTGCTGAATCCGGTAAACACTCGGTTTTAGGTGAACGACTAAATCATTTAGTAAATAAGGGGAGTCATGTAAGTTAACACCGACTTCTTTCGAAACAAATTCAATTAATTGTTTCGCTTTAAAAGCTACACTTAAACTTGTTGCTTCTAAAAAGGAATCTTGATTGTAGCGAGCTTTAGCCCCCATTAGATGCATGGTAATATAGCCTGTTTCTGCTTCAGGAAGGGTGAGTTCAAAGGTTTCTTCGAGCTTTATTATCAGCTTGCTGGCCATCTCGAACTCTTGCGTTTGCCGCAGTTCTTCTAGATACTCTTCAGCCATCTCGATCATCTCACCTTTTTGGATACGTTCGATGGCAAGAGCCAAGTGAATGACCAGCCCTAAATAAGCACTATCTGCTAAATCATAAGCTAAAGAAGAGCGGATCCCTTCAACGCTGCGTTCAATGACTGAAAGCTTTTCTTTATCAACGAGTCCTAGTAATTGATCGGAAACCGTGTTTACCGTCGAGTTAGAAGTGTTTCCAATATTTTCTCTTAGAATATTTAATAGATCTAACTCATCCATATGGCGCATAATCAAAAATCCAATAGCTTCACGTATTTTAGCTTCTTCCCCTTGAATTTCCACTCCATAGCCGCGTTTTCTTATTAGAGTAAGATGGAAGCCGTATAGATCATCTTCAATTTTATCAAGGTCGTTACTAATGGTTGCTACTGTAACCCCGAGCTCATTCGCTAATGAAACCAGTTTGATCGGCTCTTTTGCTTCAAGTAAACGTGATAGCACCATGACTTGCCGCTCTTCAGGCGTATAATCTAATGTGGAAAGCTGATTAATTTCTACCTTCAGCAAGTCTCTCTGCTTTACCTCACCCTGAAGGACAAGGCCGCTTCCTGACTTCTTTTCAAGACTTAGTTCATAGGAGGCTAATAGATCTTCTACACCTTTTAAATCACGATGCACGGTACGGGTGCTTACATCCAATTCATCAGCAATGGCCTTTACGGTGGTTTCACTATGAGCCGTTAATAACAACTGTAAAATCTTCCGCTCTCTCGCTGTCATATACATTTCACTTCCACCTCCTCTCTTTGTGACATCATTTAACTTTTAAGTGTTTCTTCTCTTTCATCATATGTCTTTTAACCCTTTTAAAACAATGATAAGAAAACAAACTTCCTTCATCCTTGTTGTTGCCAAAATTTAATTGCGGCAGTGTAAGAAAGAGCCTGAACAGGTCCAGACTCTTTAGTTCTATTATTGTTCCGACTTCAATTCTGCTACCAATTCATCATATTTCGGACTGTTCAAGAAGTTTTCCACTGAAATATGGTGTGCATTCGGTACTTTCTGCATGGCACGTTCCGTTAAATCCTTGTGAGTAATCACGATGTCTACATCAGAAGGCAGATCGTTAATCGCCATGTTCGTAACATCAATGTCGATTGATGCTTTCTTAAATTTATTTTTTAATAAGGAAGACCCCATTGCACTAGATCCCATTCCAGCATCACAGGCAAAGATAATCTTATCCACGTTTTCACGATTCAATGCAGGAACTTCATCTGTAGACAATTGTTCAGCTGCTTCCTCTTGTTCACCTTTTTCCTCGCCAGCTAATCCACTGGTTACACTACTTTTTTTGCCCTTCATACCTTCCATTTTAGCTGTAGCTTCCGTAAGATCTCCATCTTCCTCCTGTTTGCTTAGCTTTAGAATAAATGAAGCGATCAGGAAGGAAACAACCGTTGCAATTAGCACACCTAAAATAACGCCTACGTAATCCGTTCTAGGTGTTAATGCCATATAGGCAAAAATACTTCCAGGGGAAGGTGTAGCACTTAATCCGACACCAAACGCGGCAAAAGTTGCTGTACCACTAACACCACCGCCAATTACAGCCAGCAGCAATGCAGGCTTAGATAAAATATAAGGGAAGTAAATTTCATGAATTCCGCCAAAGAATTGAATGACTGCTGCACCAGGAGCTGTTTGTTTTGAAACCCCTTTGCCAAAAATCATAAAAGCAAGCAGCACACCAAATCCCGGGCCAGGGTTTGATTCAAGCATGAACAGGATAGACTTCCCAAGTTCAGACTGTTGGCTTGCACCAATTGGATTTAAAATTCCGTGGTTAATCGCGTTATTTAAGAAAAGAACTTTAGCCGGTTCAATAAAAATGTTGACTAACGGAAGAAGCCCGGCGTTCACTAAAAATTCAACCCCGACGGCAAGTGCCCTCGTCAGTCCTGATATAATCGGTCCCATTACGTAGTAAGAAAGAATCGTAAGAATGGTACCCAGGATTCCTGCGGAGAAGTTGTTAACAAGCATTTCAAATCCCTGACGGATCCGTCCTTCAAACAGCTTGTCGAGTTTTTTGATGGCGTAACCGCCAATCGGTCCCATAATCATAGCACCTAAGAACATTGGTGCATCTTCAGAGAATACGATGACTCCCATCGTTGAAATCGCACCAACTACTCCGCCGCGAAGTCCGTAAATTAATCGGCCCCCGGTAAATGCAATTAAAATGGGCAGTAAGTAAAATAAGATCGGTTCAACCATTTCCGCAAGGTCAGCATTTGGCAGCCATCCATCCGGGATAAACAGCGCTGTTATAATCCCCCACGCTATAAATGCTGCAATGTTTGGCATAATCATTCCACTGAGGAAACTTCCAAACTTTTGAACTTTCGCTCGAAAGCCTGATTTATTTTGTTCAGTCACGTGAAACACTCCTCGTCTCAAATATTTTTTTATTTTCGTTGTACTTCTATAGTAAAACGGTTACATTGTTGCCATCAATACAATCTAAATGCATGTTTGGCACATTAATTGTTGCCAAAATTTGAATTGAATGTGCTTTTAATGTGCTGAAAATGCGCTCCCCTCGCGATTCTTCCAAACCCTTTGATACATATAGGGTTTAGCCGCTTTTCAAAAAACACTCAATTTCCAAATCTCTTCAAATCTTCTGAAATCTTAACTATACATAAGCATAGTAGAAGGAGTAGCCACTTAGTGTGTGCCATTCCCATTCATCACGATTAAAGCCAATTTATGGGGAATAAGCCGGTTTGATAAAATTCTCATATCCCCCTATTATAAAAACGTTAACAATTCCAGATTTATCCCATCCAGCGGAACTCCAATTGGGAGTTTTATT
Source organism: Halobacillus sp. B23F22_1 (assembly GCF_043497005.1). Lineage (NCBI taxonomy): Bacteria > Bacillati > Bacillota > Bacilli > Caryophanales > Bacillaceae > Halobacillus > Halobacillus sp. B23F22_1. The sequence goes on from NZ_JBIEKE010000003.1 coordinate 51,569, forward strand.
TCCAGGATGGTTCTGGTCAACTGTCGTTAAGTCACGAGATTTTTTAAAGGAGGCCAATGTCATTAAAATTAACGAAAATGAAACAGGTGATTACTCATGAATCCCAACACTGCCACAATCACTAAAGCTGAAGATAAGTTATCCTTTGAAAAGCCTGCTGTTGAGGACGGCTCCGCAATGTGGGAGCTTGTTGACAACTCAACCCTCGATCAAAATTCACCTTATAAATATATAATGATGTGTGAATTTTTCGCGGAAACATGCATCGTTGCTAAACAGAATGATCAAGTTGTCGGATTTATCACGGCTTTTATTCCACCAGAAAAGGAAGACGTTCTGTTTATCTGGCAAGTTGGTACAGATGCTTCGCAGCGTGGAAAAGGAGTCGCCTCTCGACTCTTAAATAGTCTACTGGAGCGCAAGAGCTGCCAGGACGTTCGATACGTGGAAGCCACAGTTACTCCATCTAATAAAGCTTCCCAGGCATTATTCAAACGCTTAGCTAAAGATCACGACACCAAATGTGAAGTCTCAGAATGCTTTGCCGAGGAATTATTCCCTGGGGATGAACACGAAGAAGAACTAACGTACAGAATCGGACCATTTTCCAAATAGAACCAAGAACTTTTCAAAAGAATGATTCAAGGAGGATTTTAGAAAATGAAAAACGATCTAACCGTATTCGAACAACTAGAATCAGAGGTACGCTCTTACTGCCGCAGCTTTCCTACAATCTTTACGAAAGCACAAGGCCATAAAATGTGGGACATTGATGGAAAAGAATATCTTGATTTCTTCAGTGGAGCTGGAGCCTTAAATTACGGGCACAACGATCCAAACATGAAGAAAAAGCTGATTGAATATATTACGGATGACGGAATCACACACAGTTTAGATATGGCTTCTACTGCAAAAAAAGATTTCTTAACTAAATTGAATGATGTCATTTTAAAACCGCGAGACTTGGATTATAAAGTGATGTTTCCTGGACCTACAGGTACGAACACGGTAGAAAGTGCTCTAAAGCTTGCCCGTAAAGTTACAGGACGCACGGAAGTTATTAGTTTCACGAATGGATTCCACGGCATGACAATTGGAGCCCTTTCGGTTACAGGTAACTCCTTCAAACGTAAAGGTGCAGGAATTCCATTGCACAATACAGTGACCATGCCTTATGACAATTATATTGATGAAACTTCAGATTCTTTAGATTACCTCGAGCGTTATCTCGAAGATGGCGGAAGTGGAGTAGAAATTCCTGCCGCAGTTATTCTTGAAACAGTTCAAGGAGAGGGCGGACTAAACACAGCAAGTCCGGAATGGTTGAAGAAGCTAGACTCGATCTGTAAGCGCTGGAATATTTTCCTCATCATTGATGATGTTCAGGCTGGTGTAGGACGTACAGGTACGTTCTTCAGCTTCGAACCCGCTGGCATTAAACCGGATGTTGTCTGCCTGTCCAAATCGATTGGCGGTTACGGATTGCCGTTTGCCATCACACTAATTAAGCCTGAACATGATGTTTGGGCACCAGGTGAACACAACGGTACATTCCGTGGAAACAACATGGCTTTCGTAACAGCAACTGAAGCTCTCAACTATTGGGATGATCCTAACTTTGAGAAAAGCATTCAAGAAAAAGCTGAAAAAATTACAGACTTCCTTGAAGGTCTAGTGAAAAAGTATCCAGAAATGAACGGGTACCGTAAAGGACGCGGAATCATGCAAGGCATCTCATCAAACGTCGAAGGCTTCTCTGAAAAAGTAGCAGCGCTTGCGTTTGAACAAGGATTAATCATGGAAACAGCTGGCGCAGATGATGAAGTATTTAAGCTGTTCCCGCCAATTAATATTAATGAAGATGCTCTTCAAAAAGGATTTGAAATTATTGAAGAAGCTGTTCGCTCAGTAGCAAAAGAAAAAGATTTAGTTACTTCTTAAATCAACCTAACAAATTATACAACAGGAATTGGAGGATCATATCATGAAAGTCGTAAAATTAGAAGATGTACTAGGAACTGAAAATGAAGTAAAAGGTGATAACTGGACTTCTCGTCGTCTATTGCTTAAAAAAGACGGAATGGGTTATTCCGTGCATGATACTACAATTAAAGCAGGTACTGAAACTCACATCTGGTATCAAAACCACCTGGAAGCTGTGTACTGCATCGAAGGTGATGGAGAAGTAGAAACCATAAAAGACGGAAAAGTATGGCAGATCAAAGCGAATGAAATCTACGCATTAGATGAAAACGATGAACACCTTCTTCGTGCGAATACTGATATGCGTATGGTATGTGTGTTTAATCCACCAATTACAGGGACAGAAACCCACGATGAAAATGGCGTTTATCCAATCGTAGATGATGAATAAATGACGGAAACCTCCCTAAATGTTAGGGAGGTTTTTATACGCTCAAAAAACATTTTGACGGAGCGATGGAGGTGAATTCTCTATACCAAAAATCATCCGAACGGATTTCTCCAGAATCGTTCGGATGATTCTATGCTTTATTCAGTTTTTGGCGCATGTAAGCATCACTAAGCGTATAGAGATGCTTTTTAAAGAAATTAAAGGATTCTTTAAATTGGTGAAGAATAGAGTTAAAAAGGAGTTGATACGATGTTTCAAATTCATGGTGTTTTTGTACCCGTAACTGACTTGGAGCGTTCAAAAAGTTGGTACGAAGAACATTTAGGACTGATTAAAGCAGATGAGTGGGATGAAGGTGCAGGATATGTTTTTCCTTCCGGCAGCATGACCATAGCTCTAATTAAAGTAGAAAACACAGAGTTTAGCACAGAATTTACGATAGAAGATAGTCACAAAAATGTTTACTTTAACTTAAAAGCGGACGATATTGAAGCCGCTCACCGAAAACTTAAAGCCAATCAAGTTGAAGTGACACCTATTGAAGACTTTGAGTTTATGGCGAAATTTGATAGTAAAGATCCTGATGGAAATACAATAAGCATCGTTAGTGAAAAACCGTCTTCTCCCTTTCACAAAAACCAAATTAAAAAGCTTCAGGAAGTGAAGTTTTAACTCTCACTCCTCATCACGATCATGGAATTTCAACAGGACAATCATTAACATGCTGAAATTAATCATCAACGACAACGCTTCAAACGTATCCATCATTAGAAATCCCTCCTTAGAGCTTAGCATTTCCTGCCCCAAGTTTGTCCTATACACATGCAAAAAGAAAAATACGCGTCACCTGCATTAGTGCAGATGGCGCGCATTTTATTTTATCGGCGTTTGCGTGCTTCCTCCGGGCCTTCCATCTTTGCAGCACCAGGGTAATCTAATCTCTGATCTCGATCTGACTCTACTTTGTTAGACTTCTTCAATTTCTTCTCCTGACGATCTTTTCCCATGGAATTGTTCCTCCCTTCCTTCATATCAAACGTAGTATGATGAAAAACCAAAAGTTTAATTCTTTTTTCTGCGTACCTTCTGCGTACCTGGTACTAAAAAAAGCTTAAAAATTAAATTTTTCGATGGTATCTTTTCCTGTTTTCATATTATTAATCCGTATTTAAAGGTTTTGCACTTCTAATGTTGGTACCAGGTACGCAATCCAAACAGCAGTGTACCTGGTACCAGCTTTGGTATGATACCAACATTCTATTTATTCAAATCACAATGCACAAATCTTCCTTCAAATGTGCGGAAGGTTTCACCTATTGTAAACTCCACCTTTTTATTAAAAATGGGTCCATTATAGACAAAAGTATGAAATTCGCCGTTTTCACCGCACGGATCCACATTACCGGGAAGCGAGCTTAGAAATTCCTTAGTGAATTTCCTTCCTACATATTCTTCAGAAAGCTTCTCAGTATCCACAGTCGTCACAACTGCCTCGAAACCTTCTTCCACAAACTGGTTCGCTACAGCCGCCGTATCTTTTTTCCATATTGGGTAAATCCCACACATCCCTGACCGCTGTAAAAGCCCATCGCGATACTCTTTAATATCTTCAAGATATAAGTCTGCATAAGCAATGGCATGTATCCCATTCCTTTTCAAATCCATAAACTGCTGTGCCATTTCGAGTTCATACTTCTCATTACTGCTCATAGCAGGAAGCTGCACTTCATATAACTGGAACCCCAGTGCCTCTGCTTGTGTATGAATAAGCTCCCTTGTTACTTCATGAATCGGCAGACGTTCGTTTTCCAACGAAGTGGAAGACAACAGCCCTTTTACTTTATATTCTTTATGGTGAATCAGTTGCTCCAGTGCAAAGGCACTGTCTTTCCCGCCGCTCCATGAAACGATTAATTCTTTCAACTCTCTCCCTCCTTCAGCTTTTATCATAACCCTAACAATCCTGCTGAACCTCCGACGTTATTAAAATCCGTTTCGTTTTTTTCTTCATACCTTCTTCCGATCACAACAAATATTAGTTGTTTAAAACTATTTCCCCATACATTGGCTTTTCAAAAAAATAAATATTTTTTTATACAGGTTCTATACCGAAAACAGGTCTCATATATTAATGTTGATCAACCAAACCCGTTAGTTTAACGTCAGGATAAGTCAATGTATTTCAGATATAGGACTTCGTCTACTTGATATCATGTAGAAATTAGCATATAATTGTTATGAAAATAAAAAAACCAAGGTGCCCCAACACCTTGGAAAAGTTCAGAATGAGTGAAATCTTCTTTATTGTTTATTGTGTACTAGTACCGCTATCAGCATCCCAAAGCTTAGCATTACGCTTATTGCTTCAAACGGAGTCACAAGCTACCACCCCCTTCATAGAGGTTTAACTCATTCTGATACAGGTCCTGCGATTTGAGTATAACATACGTTCGTTATAGTATGTGTAATTATTTCCATTTTTCTGAAAATTGATAAAATAGTATCGGTTATTAGGTACTAAATACGTGAAATTCACTGACGGGCAGCCGTCTTTTTTTGTGCTTTTCTTTAACTTTTCTCCAAATTCCTCCACATTTCTTCTTTTCGCTTTCTACAAGATTGCCTCGTTTCATGAAGAAACTGCACCCTCATGGAAAGTGCAGTCACTTTTTATTTATTCCCTGCTTTCTGAACTTGAGGTTTGATAGGATTAACAGGTACGTCTTCTTTGAGATCGACGGGTTTCTTTGACCATATGGTAGCTAATATCGGTCCGGATATATTATGCCAGACCGCAGCAATTACATTTGGCAGCGCAGCTAATGGTCCAAAGTGGGCTGTGGAGAGGGCGACACCCAGTCCGGAATTTTGCATTCCCACCTCAATAGAAATCGCACGCCTTTTACTCTCATCGAGCTTCATAAGCATAGCTGTTACATATCCAAGGAGCAGTCCCATTAAATTATGCAGCATAACAGCTGAGAAGATGATCAAACCTGAGGTCGCAATGCTTTCTACGTTCGCCGCTACCACTGCTGACACTATAACAATGATCGCCACAACGGATATGAGCGGGATTACGGTACTGCTCTTATTAACCGCTTTAGGAAATACTCTTCTAATCAAAACCCCTAGAGTAATAGGGATAATAATTACTTGAACAATAGACAGAAACATAGCTATCGGATCAACCGGCAGCCACTGGCCGGCTAAAGTCAGTAAAATAAGCGGGGTAGCAATTGGCGCCAGCAAAGTAGAGAGCGACGTCATAGCTATGGATAAAGCTAAGTTTCCACGCGCTAAGTAAACCATGACATTTGATGCTGTACCCCCGGGTACGGACCCCAGTAAAACAAGCCCCGCAGCCAGTTCATTTGGCAGACGCAAAGCCACAGCAATAGCTAAAGCCACTAAAGGCATGATGAGAAACTGAGCTAACACTCCGATGATGACAGGTAAAGGTTTACTGGCTACTAATTTAAAGTCAACAAGTTTCAGGGTAAGACCCATCCCAAACATGACCACACCAAGAAGAAGCGTAATGTAACTGTTTAAGAATAAAAAAGGATCTGGCATAAAATAAGCAATAATTGCAATTCCTATAACCCAGAAAGCAAAATACTTACCTGCCATTTGACTGATCGCTTCTAATATTCTCATTCGTTCTCCTCCCTTTGGTGCACAAGCTTATAAGGGTTGAAGCGTCCATTCGGATCAAGAGCCCTCTTGATTTTTTCCATTACATGAAGGGCACTGCCATGTTCTTTTTCTTGATATTTCATTTTGCCTATTCCTACTCCATGTTCTCCTGTACAAGTGCCTCCACGTGCTAGTGCGTATTCGACGATCTGTTCATTTAATTGTTCAGATTTGTTCAATTCCTCGGGATCTTCCATATCCATCATTAGCAGGATGTGATAGTTTCCATCACCTACATGGCCGACAATTCCGCCGTTTAAAGCTAACTCATTCACTTTTTCTCTAGCATGCTTAATGGCTCCAGCAAGCTCAGATATAGGAACGCAAACGTCTGTGACCATAAGTTTTTTCCCAGGATGTCCATGCACAAAAGCATGAGCCAGGTTATGTCGTGCTTCCCATAATTGGTTTCTAGCCGCATTGTCATCCTCAAAATAGATTTCTTCACACTGATGATCTTGAACAATTTCCTGAGTAAACTCTACGTCATGCTTGAGACCAGGCTCATTGCCGTGAAATTCTAAAAATAATGTAGGCTGCTCCTTGTAATGGGTCTCACTAAAAAGGTTTGCCTGCTTCATAGATGGTTCATCGACCAGCTCTACTCTTGCAATCGGCACTCCTGCCTGCAGAATTGAAACGACAGCTTCTACCGCATCATCTACAGTTGGAAAAGAGGCTCTTGCAGCCGTAACGTGTTCGGGAATTCCATATACACGTAACGTTAATTCCGTAATACACCCCAGCGTCCCTTCAGATCCCACGAAAAGGCTGTTTAAGTTGTAACCTGAAGATGATTTCTGTGCCAAGTTTCCCGTATGAATGACTTCTCCATCTGCTAGTACAATTTCTAAATCACGTACTTGATCTCTCATCACTCCATACTTAACCGAGGTCGTCCCGCTGGCATTGGTGGCGGCCATCCCCCCTAAAGTTGCGTCTGCTCCGGGATCAACAGAGAAAAACAGCCCATATTTTTTCAACTCTTTGTTTAATTGAGAACGTGTCACCCCGGGCTGAACTTTCACGAGGAAATCATTCTCTCTCACTTCTAATACTCGATCCATTTGCGAGAAATCGATCGTGATTCCATGATCGTAAGGGATGATGTGACCTTCTAAGCTCGTCCCTAACCCGTAAGGAACAACAGGTTTATCGTAAGCGTTTGCAATTTTCACGACCGCTTCCACATCTGCTGTACTTTCTGGAAACACAATGAGGTCTGGAGCGCTCGGATGATGATAAGATTCATCATGACTATGCTGTTCAATCAGCGTCTCATTATTTGAGATTTGATGGTCCTTAAGGGACTGTCGCAGTTCTTCGTATAAACTCTCTGTTGTATTCATATGTAATTCTCCTTTTATAATCAACTATTGACTAGAATTATACGTAATAATCAGAAAATTACAATACACTATAATCCCCGCCTGCCATTTTTATTAATATACGCTTTAAAAATAACTACTTGAGAGAAAACATGAAAAAAGTAAAATTCTATTCTTGCTCAATTTATAGGGTTGTTAATCCTTTCAAAATACTTCAAAATAACAATATAAAAAAGGTTTGGAGAAAGGAGGGGCAGCTTTATTATGGAAGCAATGAATTCATTTGGTTCCTATGGGTATCGTTTTTCTGATTCCAAATTGCAAAAAATTGCTCAAATTTGGTCTTTAGGCTGGGAGGAACAAACTTCTTCTCTTTATGATTGGGATGGTACAAATCGTAGAGATACTGGAAAGTTTATTTTTCAATATACGATATCAGGAAAAGGTGCCATTCATATTAATGGAAAATTACATAATTTAGCACCTGGGCAAGCTTTCATTGTGAATATTCCAGGCAATTATCGGTATTTCCTTCCAGATGATAGTGATAAATGGGAGTTTATTTACCTCACTTTATATGGAGATGTTGTAGAATATTACTGGAACCTCATTCAGAAGAAAGCAGGAAATATATTGTACTTTCAGCCGGATGCTTTTCCTATTACAGAATTCCTGGAACTTTTTAAAATGGCCTCAAATCATAACATTTCCAACGCTCATCAGGCCTCTGGTTATGCTTACCAATTCACAATGGAACTTTACCACTATTGCTCTGCTTTAGAACACAACATGACGCATTGGCCTGATGAAATGATTGAAGCTGCAATGTTTGCAAAAAATCATTACGCGGAAGATATCGGTCCAGATGATATGGCTGTCTCTTCCGGTATATCTCGTTATCACTTTACAAGACAGTTTAAAAAGCTTGCCAACCAAACTCCTATACAGTATCTAACGGATATTCGTATTAATAAAGCTAAAGAGTTAATGCAAAATACGAAGTACTCAGCGGAGGATATTGCACAGAGCATTGGGTATCAGAATTCCAACTATTACAACAAAGTTTTTAAAAAAGTAACAGGAATGACTCCAGGCCAATACAAAAAAAGCATCGTATTAAAAAAATGAGACCGTTTTGAATAACGGTCTCATTTTGAATCTACTTCAATGGTTACTGAGCGACATCATAATTAATCGTCATGATTTTTCCCGAATCTACAAAGTTTTCCAGTACGTCTCTTGAGAGCTGTAAAGCAAATTCGGTACGTTCAATTTTTTCACTTACTGCCAGTTCTTCCTCCTCTACATTTTCTTTAAGCCCTAAAGCTTCCTCGTGAAGTTTTCCTAACGTCTCGTAAACTTTATGGTAAAAGGTTTCAACTGTTTGATGTAAATCACTCATCCGTCCTGCCTCCATCTATATATCATTAATGTAAGTATATCAAATGAAGGCAAGAGTTCACTTGATTATAATATACCGGCTGGTGAAAACAGAACGTAAATCAAAATCATAGCCATTGTTGCTGCAATACCTACTGGATAAACGAGCTTCCATGGTTTCATATCTACTTTAGCTTTTTCTTCTAATACGAATGCTGTGTCACGAGGCCAGAACTTCCCGATTACTACCATTAATCCCGTACAAACGACGAACAAAACTCCTAAAATGTGCAAGAAATGAATCCCTGTATCCCAAAAGAGCTGAGTGATGGCATACACAGTAATAAATAGAAATAAAGAAATTTTTGCTGCAATCGCAGGGACTCGCTTCGTTAAATAGCCAACAATGAGTACTGTGAAAATAGGTACATTATAGAACCCGTTTACAATCTGCAAGTACTGGAAAAAACCTTGCGGGACTTTATCAATTAGTGGAGCAAGACACATAGCAAAAAGGGCTAATATGATCCCTACATATTTTCCTTTTCTTACAATCTCTCGATCTGGCGCACTTGGTTTAAAGTAAGGTTTATAAATATTTAAAGATATTAAAGTAACAGAAGAGTTTAGAGCTGAATTGAATGAGGACAAAATAGCACCAAACAATACAGCAGCAAAGAATCCAACGAGAGGAGTCGGCAAAACCTCCCCTACAAGCATCGGGTAAGCATCCGCAGATTCAATGTCGGGGCCAAACATATTGTAAGCAATAATCCCTGGAAGAATTAAAAACACAGGACCAAACAGCTTAAGAAATGCGGCAATTAATACCCCTTTTTGACCTTCTTTTAAATTTTTAGCTGCGATCGCTCTTTGCATAATATGCTGAGCTGTTCCCCAATAAAATAGATTAACTAGTAACATTCCTGTGACCATCGTACTAAAAGGTACCGGACTATCTGCACCTCCTATTGAATTTAACTTCTCAGGAGAGTTTTCCATGATTGTGTTGAACCCGCTTCCAATCGATCCATCACCTAATGCATAAAGACCAAGAACAGGAATGAGCAGCCCGCCTAATAACAAACCAACCCCATTAATAGAGTCCGAAACAGCTACGGCTTTAAGTCCGCCAAAAACAGCATAAATGGAACCTACAATTCCAATTGCAAATACGGTTATCCATAAACCAGCTGTTCGACTGACGCCTAACACTTCAGGGATATCAAACATTCCATTGATAGCTACTGCACCAGAGTAGAGAATCGGCGGCAGTAAATTAAATACGTAACCAAACAAGAATAAGACTGTCACAATCTGTTTAGTTCCAAAATCATATCGATCTTCTAGAAAGTCAGGAATCGTGGTTATACCGCCTTTTAAATATCGAGGAAGCAAGAAAAAAGCCACGATTACTAAGGCAATGGCAGATCCTACTTCCCACCCCATAACCGCCAGCGTATCTGTAAAGCCCTGCTGGTTTAATCCGATAAGCTGCTCGGTCGATAAGTTTGTCAACATGAGAGAACCTGCAATTACCCAGGCTCCGAGGTTTCTTCCTCCTAGAAAATACCCGTCTTGTGAAGCCAGGTTTTCTTTACGAGTAAGTAGATATGAAATGAGGGCAACCATTCCTGTAAAAAACAAAAACGATAAAATAGTCAGTGCATTCATCTATTCTCTCTCCTTTTATGTATGCAGTATCAAAGTTGTCGCTAACCTATGTATGCGTTTTAATACTTGTTGTACATTCTATCTTTTAATATGTAAGCGATTCAATGGTAAAAATATAATTGAAAAATGCACTTTTTTGCTTTATTAATGAATTAAAAATCGTTTCTTTGCTCCCATTTACAAGCTGGATAGTAACTCTTCAATGCTTTATAGTATTTTGATAGATTAGAGAATTCACTTTTTTGCTCTACAGAGGATCTATCACTTTAACAGTTTACAAATATCGTTTCTTCGGCTACCATAAAAACTGAATCACTTAAACTGCATAACATTTCGTCAAGCACTAGGGGAGCTGTGTCACACGGCTGAGAGGAGAAGGCTCCGACCCTTATTACCCGAACTAGATAATACTAGCGTGGGGAAGTGCAGTCGACTTTCGTAGGTATTATTATAAGTAAAGCCTTATTCGATTGTAGACTGCATTCCCATGGGATGCAGTTTTTTTGTGCTTCAAAATCGAAGGAGGGAAAAGAATGAACGAAAAATGTGAAAATTCACGTGTTGCAGGGTGCTCCTTTTCGGTCCACCCCATGTCTGATCACTTTATTAAACATATTCTTGATAGCTTAAAAGAGGTGGATACATCGAAGGTTTGGCTTCACACCGATAATGTAACAACAACGATTCGCGGAAGAATGGAACAAGTATTTGATGTGACAAAAGCGATTTTGCTTACAATTGCGAAAAGCGGGGTTCACGTGGCTTTTCAAGGAACGTATTCGATTGGCTGCCCGGGAGATTCCGCTGGGGATGTGTATATGGCGGAAACCAGCGAACGTGCAAATGAACACTTCGTTCACACGATTCAACAGCCTATTGCAGCTAAGTTCTCACTCTATCCAATGGGCGGTGGTAACTATATGGATACGATTTATCAGCAGATTGAACACATGAAGGAAAACGGAGTAAATGTTTCACCTGCTCATTACTCCACCAGACTGGACGGGGATACGAATCTAATTTTCACTGGACTGGAAAACGTTTTTCGTGAAACGGAACAAAACGGCTCTTCCCATACGGTCATGACAGTAACGGTTTCAGCCAACAGTCCTTCAACAAAGGAGAATGATGCATGAAGAACTGGAGACTAAAAGAAATTGTTGTAATGTCAGCCTTATCAGTTGTGTTCGCTGTCGTTTATTTAGCTTTTTTACCTGTAGGAAAAGTACTCGTAGGTTTTTTCGGTCCAATTGGGTATGATTTCATTTTCGGCATTTGGTTTATCGTTTCCATCATTGCTGCCTATATTATCCGTAAGCCTGGTGCCGCATTTTTATCAGAAACGATTGCAGCCACTATCGAAGTTCTGCTTGGGAATGCATTAGGACCTATGCTTATCATAACCGGTATAGTTCAAGGCTTAGGTGCGGAATCGGCATTTGCAATGACGCGATATAAATACTACAACGTGCAAACATTAATGCTCGCAGGTGTTATGGCAGCTGTCTTCAGCTTTGTTTGGGGATATTTCACGTCTGGTTATGCTGCTCTCAGTTCTGCCTATGTGTTAGCAATGCTCGTGACCCGGATGATTAGCGGAGCCATTATTTCAGGACTGCTAGGAAAAGCATTAAGTGATGCGTTAGCAAAAACCGGGGTTCTCTCAAGTTTTGCTCTAGGTAAAGAACAACGAAGGAAGAAAGCCGCATGAGGAAAGAAATAATTCAAATAGACAACCTTTCTCTCTATTATGAAGAAGAGGAAACTCCAGTTATTAAAAACCTTCATTTCAACGTGAAGGAAGGAGACAGTATGCTGGTTTTAGGTCCAAGCGGCTCTGGGAAAAGCTCTCTTATACAGTGTTTAAATGGACTTTTTCCAAGAGAGCTGGATGGTCATATGGAAGGTCAAGTCACCATTCACGGAAAAGATTCACGCCATTATAAACCCGGTGAAATTAGTAAGCATGTTGGAGTGGTCTTTCAAGATCCAGAAACCCAGTTTTGTATGTTAACCGTTGAAGATGAAGTAGCCTTTGGTCTTGAAAATTTACGTACGCCTCCGGATAAAATGGAAGCAAAAATAGAAGAAGCTTTGCATCTTGTAGGATTAGGTGAGGAGAAGAAAACGCCTATTGCTACATTATCAGGGGGGCAAAAACAGAAATTATCATTAGCTTGTGTACTTGCTATAGAACCAGAAGTTATTGTCTTAGATGAGCCAACAGCCAATTTAGACCCTGTCGCAACTAAAGATTTTATAGACATTCTTGCTCATTTAAAAGAGGAGCTTAACCTTACTCTTATTGTGATTGAGCATCAGTTAAGCGAATGGTTCCCATTGCTTGAACGAGTTTTTATTTTGCAAAAAAATGGTGAACCTCTTTATGACGGTCAGATTCGAAAAGGGATTGAGAAGCATAGTTCCTCTTTACAGGAGCAAGGCATTTGGATGCCGATAGCTTCCAAATTAGCCATTGAGCACAAAATTCCTTATGTTCAATTTCCGTTAACTTTACGAGAGCTAGTCTCTCAAACACATGAGCACCAGTTAACACTTGGAGAAAATGTCAAGACCCAGGAGCGAGGGAAAAAGATCTTGGAAGCGAATGAAATAACCTGGAATTCGTCCCGGAAAACGATCATCCATTCCCTCAACCTCAGTATTTACCAAAACGAATTCATCGCAATTGTCGGGGCAAATGGCAGTGGAAAAACTTCGCTCAGTCGTTTACTTGCAGGTATCACGCAGCCCTCAAGCGGTTCCCTTATGGTTAATGAAAAGAAGCTCAATCAATGGAAGGAACGAGATTTATATCAAAAAATCGGATATGTGTTTCAAAATCCAGAGCACCAATTTATTACTGATTCCGTGTATGAAGAAGTCGCTTTTGGTCTTCGCCTCACAGGGGGATCGAATAGGGAGATTGAATCAAAATGTGAGGAGATTCTCTCTGTCTGTCAGTTAGCCCACGTAAAAAACAAAAATCCATTCACACTAAGTCAGGGTCAAAAAAGGAGATTAAGTGTAGCATCTATGATTGTGAGTGACCAATCTCTTCTCATACTTGATGAACCAACATTTGGGCAAGATGCCGGGTCTACCGAGAAACTTATGAATTTACTGCAGCAAAAATACGAAAGCGGCACCTCCATCCTCATGATTACACATGACATGGATCTCGTTGATCACTATGCTACACGCGTACTTGTGATGGAGGCTGGTTCTTTATCCGCAGACATTCATCCATCCGAATTGTGGATGCAGTCTGATTTAAACCACCATCATTTAGATTATCCTTCTCGTAAAAAGCTTGCGGAACTTTTTAATGAAAAGGAGTCATCTTATGTACCTTCATAATGTTAATCCAAGCATTAAAGCACTAACCATCCTGGGGCTGGTTTTTGTATTGGCTTTTCTTTTTGATCCAATTACGCCTCTCCTGTTTATCATTTGGACCTTATCAATAACCATGATATTTGGCTCATTCCGAAAAAAATATTATTTTCTTTATTTTTTCACCTTTTTTATATTTGCTGCCGGCATGCTTTGGTCTACGATTGCCTTTGCTGATACACCAAATAATCCGGCTGACCAGGTTACATTGGCTGGCTGGGAGGTTCCGAAAGAAGATTTGTTCGTCGCAATTTCACTATCGTTACGAATCCTGGCGTTTGCAACGCTCTCTTTACTCTTTATTTTTACAACAAATATGGTTCATTTTATTTTAAGCTTAATCCAGCAGCTAAAACTCCCGCCTAAATTAGCTTACGGTATTTTAGCCGGGTATCGCTTTTTGCCATTAATGAAAACAGAATTTCAGCAAATTAGAGCAGCTCATCGCATACGAGGGATGAATCAAGCCAGCTCTTTAAAAGAAAAAATAAAACAGTATAAGCGCTTTGTCATCCCTCTGCTTGCTGGTGCAATCCGCAAGGCAGAACGAACAGCAATTGCTATGGAATCAAAAGGGTTTACAGGCGATAGAAATAGAACCTATTACCGTAACTTATATGTAACTAAGAAAGACTGGCTGTTTCCTATCATTATGTTTACTGTACTAGGCGGGTTAATCACGCTGTCTATTATCTTTAACTACTTTGCCTGGTACAACGGCCAATTTTAAAAAAGTGGTCTGTGTAGAATTTAGCTTTCACGCAGACCACTTTTCTTCTCACTTTTAAGAGAATTGCGCCTTCTATTCCTTCATAAGTTAACCGTTCGTTTCACATTAACTGTAAAAATAACCATCGCATTTTATAACATACGAATGGTTTCATTATTGTTCACTCCTTGAATTCCACAATCAGCGTCCGGTGGTGACGCCTCCGGGGAAATAGCGAGCAGAAGATCCACTTAGTCAATTGAATTTTTGAACAGGTTAGCTGAGGCCGGGCTCACGGCAAGCGTTCACTGCCAAGTTATCCAATCGACTGCCTAACAGAATTACGTTGATATCCTTGGTTTCCTATTTCAATAATCTTTGTTCAAAAGGAAAGTCAGAGAAATTTTCTACGCCATCCTTTGTAACGAGAAGCTGCTCCTCCAGCTTAACTCCTTCTTTTCCTCCTGGAGAACCAATATAACTTTCTACCGAAAGAACCATATTTTCTTCGATTAGACCATCATATCCCTTTTCTTCAAAGTCCTGCGGATAAACAATATACGGATATTCTCCGCTAAGTCCTGTGCCGTGTGCCACAGTAAAGTAACGGTTAGGGAAAAATTCATCTGGAATCTGCCAGCTCTTCTCTGCATACTCTCTAAATGTCATTCCAGGTTTTAATAAATCAATATTGTATTGAATCTGCTCGTAAGCGACTTGGTACAAACGTTTCTGTTCATCACTTGGCTCACGATCTCCACAATAGAACGTGCGGCTAATATCTGTAAAATAACCGAACGGTCCATTCATATCGGTATCAAAAGCGACTAATTCACCTTCATTAATTACTTTATCACTACACTCTTGAAACCAGGGGTTTGTACGATCTCCAGAACTTAACAGCCGTGTCTCAATATAATCGCCGCCTTGAGCAATATTCGTTTGATGGAGGTAAGACCATAATTCATTTTCAGTAATGCCGGGCTTCAGGGCCTTCTGCATCCGAATCATACCCTCTTCCGCTGTTCGTACAGAGATTTTCATCGCTTCTAACTCTTGTTTATTTTTTATACTGCGGGCATGCTCAATCGGTTCTTGTCCATCTTTCACTTCGATGCCCAATTTAGCTAATTCAATGGCCCCTACAGACGGGATATAATCAACGGCCAGCTTTTTATTATCCCCCGCATGCTGTCTCATTAAATCTTCTATTTCTATCGCCCACTGTCCGGCATTATCATATAGATTATCTCCAGATGCTACATATGATAGAGTAATCGCTGGACGTACTTCATCAATTGTTTCTATTCCCTCCGATAAATGCTCACAGTTTGGAAAGTCAAACAATGTCACAGGACCATCAGTTGGAATAAAAACATATCGTGCTGGATTTCTCAGCATAAACACCTGCATGTTTCGGCTTCCTGTCGCATAGCGCAAATTTACTGGATCAAAAATGACGATGCCGCCGTACCCCAGTTTCTTCAACTGCTCTCTTACTCTTCCTAACCGGTATTGCCTCATGCGAACGAGGTCAATTTGAGTCTTATCATGACGGATACTTTGTAATTTACCCATCTACATCCTCCCCCTAAGGTAATACTTTTACGTTACATATTACAATAAGATAAAACTTATTACAATAAGATATTAATTTCCTATTTCAATTCTGTAGTGAAAAGAAGTTGGCAGATATTTCGTTCGGCTGTATTCAATCGGCATCTGATCCATCCCTAGCGTAATTCGTTCAATATCAATTAACGCTTCACCTGGTGTGATACCAAGCAGGTCTGCTTCATACCTAGTAGCATTACAGGCGGATACATCTTCTTTAATTGTAGAGTAGTGAATATTGTGCCTGCCAAGGTGGGGGAAAAGATCGAAGTCTTCATCGACTTTATCGTTTACTTTTTCTCCAATACTCTTTGGCATAAATAATTGTTGAATAGCAATAGGTTTCTGATCCGCTAAACGAAGCCTTGCTAAAACAAACACCTCTTCGTCTTCGGAAAGGTGCAATTGACTTTTAGCTAAATAATGAGGCCCACTATTTTCAACGCGTAGTACTTTTACATCCATGTCTTCCCCCAGTTCATGGTGAATAACTCCTGGATTGGCTGCGTTTTCTTTGGGCTGACGGAGTACTTTAGTTGGGGCTCCTCTTCGTGTTTCCAATATCCCTGCTTGCACAAGATCTCGTACTGCTTGTCTAATCGTCGTACGACTGACATTATACTGTGCCATAAGTTGACTTTCAGATGGGATCGACGCTCCAGACGGCCACGTTTCATCATTAACATTTTGAATCATTTTGTTTTTTATTTGTACATATAAAGGCATTTTTTTTTGATGGTTAAACATTTTGACTTAACTCACTCCAAACATCAAACTGATTCCCATTCAAATCGTAGAATACAAAATTCCTTCCTGGGTGGCCGCGGTCCTCAATTTCTCCAACTTGAATTCCATTATTAATAAACGTTTGATGTAAGTTTTTCAAAGCGGTTTCTCCGTTCACTTCGAAAGTAAAGGAAAAGCAGCGGCGCCCTTTATAATCTGTAAAATTTGATGTTTCTCCTCTTTTAGATTTAACGAGAAAGAAACTTTGATTCGCCAGATTCACTATCGCTTTTTCTTCATCTTTGTAACTTAATTCAGCCCCAAGTTTTCTCATATACCACTGGGCAGATGCTTCTACATCATTTACCGGCAAATATGTTGTCCCCACTCTTACTAACTCTCTCATATCTCCCTCTCCTTCACGTTCATACTTAATTATAATTATACAGGGCATTCTTAAGTTGAACACTCCTTTGTTTCAGCCTTACATCTAAGACAACGGAAAGGAAATAAGCAGAAAACTTACGAAAAAATTAGTGGTTGCAAAGCAATTTACTCATTCATCAGGCTCTTATGAATCCAAAGTGCAGCAATAGAAGCCTCTCCCATCGCAGCAGTTACAAGTTCTGAATGAGCCACCGTATCCCCAGCAGCCCAAAGGCCTTGCACAGAGGTCATTTTTGTCTGGGGATCTACTATAAGGTGGTTGTTCTTTAAGGTTTCCGCTCCTAGTTGTACCGCTAAATCAGAGCACACACGATTCCCGCCGAAGGCCACAAATGCTTTTTCTACCTCATACTTTCTTCCACTAACAGTTTTTATCATTTGGATTTGGCCGTTCTCATGAATCACTTCCTGAATTAATTCATTCTCCACTGCAATCGTAAGTTCATGTAATTTCGCCTGTAACTTTTGGGAGACTTGTTTGCTGTTATGATTGATATAAATAAGGTCTGAACTCCAATAGGACAACGTTAGCGCCATCCCAGCACCAACGTTGCCTGTACCTAAAACAGCTGTTTTTTTCTCCTTTACTTCATAGCCGTCACAATCTGGACAGACAAACACCGACAATCCTAAACATGTTTCAATTCCAGGAATATTTGGGATATGATCTTTAACGCCAGTAGCCAGCAGAACCGTCTTTCCTTTAAAGCTGAGCTGCCCTTCTGCTTCAAACCCTCCGCTTTCCTTATGTAAATTACGAATCTCATCTTTGTAAAAATGCACGCCTAGCCGCTCTGCATGCTCTCGTCCTGCCTGGCGAAGAGCATCTCCACTGACTCCATGTGGGAATCCTAAAATATTGTTGTACTTCTGACATAACGTTGAGCGACCTTCCTCAGCATCTATAACAGCTACCTTCCTCATATATCTACCTAACTGAATGGATGCCTGTAAACCAGCTATCCCGCCTCCTATAATGATACAATCATAATTCATCGTCAGCTTCCCCCTTCTCTTGTTATTTTCTTTACCTTTCCCTTATATTAAAAGATTTACTATAATGAAAAATAGTTCGAGGCGCTTTCGTTCATAATAACTACACACTAATCATAAGGGGATCCGGTTATGAGCATGCAAGACGTTATTACGCGGTTAACAAAGTTTGATCATCCTTTAAATTTTCACCAGCCTGTACAGATGAATAGTGATATCGCTGCTTATTTAAAGTTTTATGGCCTGAATATTGAAGACGTTGAGTTTAACTTGGGCAAGCTGGAAATTGATGAAACAGAAATTGCGGTACAGATTTTCACCCCACAAAAAAGTAAAGCCACCGTCTTTCTTTTGCATGGCTATTTAAATCATGTTGGTCATTTAAATAAAATTATTCGACATTTAACGAGCCATCATTACCGCGTGATCAGCTATGATTTACAAGGTCACGGATTATCTAATGGGGATCGCGCCTCCGTCAGTAGTTTTGGGGATTACGTTGCGACGTTAGAAAAATTAATGGAAAAGGTAAAAGCAGAAATGCCCGATCCTTTTTACGTCATCGGGCATAGTACCGGCGGGGCGATCATTCTCGATTATTTACTAAGATACCGCACCCACCCTTTTGATAAAGTTATTTTATTAGCTCCCCTTGTTCGGTCCAATCACTGGTACTTAACGAAGATAGCTTACAGTTTCGTTCAGCTTATCCCTTTTATAAAACAAGTTAAAAGACAGATCAAAAAGCGAGCGATGAGTAAAGAATACGTAGCCTTTTTAAAAAGAGATCCACTGCAGCCTAAAGCTATTCCATTAAGCTGGCTGAGGGCTTTAATGGAATGGAACGAAACCATCCACCGCTATCCTCCACTTTCAGCAGATTTGTTTATCATCCAGGGAAATAAAGACGTTACAGTGGAATGGGCCTATAACATCTCCTTTATCCACAAGCGTTTCAGTAACCCAACGACCGTGTTGATTGATGAGGGACAGCACGAATTAATTAATGGTGATCCAGCTACACGAGAGATTGTCTTAAAAAAAATCGTAAACTTTTTCGATCACTAAGGTCCTTTTACAGAACAAAAGCGCAAGCGCCCTGGTAGACTAAGCAAAACAGCCGCAGGAAGACGGCCTTCCCTTGCGCAAGGCGGATTGCTTATGACGCGAGTGACTAGGCGCCCGATCTGAATGTCGCTCTTTAAAGCATATATCTAAAGTTCCTAGACAATGAAAAAGTGGAAGCCATCGTAATCAGCAGCTTCCACTTCTTTTACCTTATTAAGTTGTTAAACGCTCTATAAGTTCATGCATCGGCCTCAAAGATGTCACTTTTTGATTACATATCATACTTTCCTGACAAATATAGTTGCCTCTTTTCACCGTTTGCTGCTCCGACTCTTTAATGGTTGTGGTAAACATCCCCACTTTCTCATACTCTTGACATATTGAACAAATGCCCTTGGTTCTTGATTTAGCAAAGTCTCCCGCAATCCCTTTTAAGCTGCTGTCGTCTGGAAACACAATATACTTTCGATGGGCACTATAGTCATTCCACCCTAGATAAGTCAGCTCTCTTCGGTCTATATTATTTAGCACAGGGACTTTAACCTTTTTTACTTTAGGAAACATTTCTTTAATATCATTCACTTGGACCTCTGGAAAAGGGATCACATAATGTTTTAACTGGGAAAGGATCAGTACGGCATCCGTCTGATCTTCAATTCCAGTTACTTGTTTAATCATTCCTGCTTGATCAGTTGATAATTCCTCAAATATATTAAGCACTTTTTCTTCAGAAATAGATTTCAGGGCTTGAATAACCCCGTGATCGTTTACCGTAGAATGTCCATGAATTAAATGATAAGTTTGTTCTTTAATAAAATTAAACTGATCACTGCGGATGAACGATTCCAAGGCGATTCCTCCTTTTTGGAGTCTTTCTATTTGTTAAATTCAATTAAATTACCGTCTGGATCACTAATGAAAACTTGATGCCACTCTGTTTTATTATCCGGCTTATCCACAAATTCAACATTGTGGTCCTTCAAATTCTCAATCACAGCTTCTATGTTTTTAGCGCGGATCGCAAAATGTCCATCCCGGCTGTCAATTTCAGTCGTCCCTCTTAACGTATTACCATCTTCATGGTTAATAAGGTGAATTTGGGTGCTGCCTACTTGATACCAGGCACCAGGGAAACCAAAATCAGGCCGTTCGCTGCTTTCTTCAAAACCTAGAACTTCTCCATAGAAATGCTTTGCACGTTCGATATCAGTTACAATAATAGATACATGATGAATACTTTCGTACAATGCTTGCAACCCCTTTCTTTATACTATTATCCTACTACATCTTCTCCTGAAAAGTCAGCTAGTAACTTTTTGAAAGATAAGGCATCCTAGATAGAGAAAGCATAGAAATTGACAGGCTCATGGGCATCGTTTATCGTAAGGAAAGTCAAATTCGTAGTAAATCGATAAGAATTATAAATGTATGACAAGGAGGCAGCGAAATGAGAAGTTTTTTCAAAGCTTATGCAGGCATATCTCTTATTAAAAAAATCACCGTTGCTTTATTTCTCGGGATCTTAGTTGGACTTATCTTTGGAGATAGTGCCGGCGTATTACAACCATTCGGCGACCTATTACTTCGCTTACTGCAATTTATTATTTTACCGCTTATCCTTTTCACCTTAATCGTAGGAGTAAATCAAACGAATATTGGAAGTCTTGGACGGATGGGCGGAAAGGTTTTCTTCTATTATTTAGCTACTTCCGCCGCAGCCATTATTGTGGGAGTGACGGTGGCCAGCTTATTTAATCCTGGAACAGGCGCTTCATTAAGTGGTGATGAAAGCTTTGAAGCGCCGGATAATCCTGGCGTAGTAGCAGTCTTATTAAATATTGTCCCGGATAACATTATAACGGCTTTTTCAGAACTTAATTTACTGGGAATTATCTTTACGGCACTCGTCTTCGGGATAGCTATTTCGTATTTACGTTCAACAACTGATTACCACGAAGCCGGGGATAAACTTTTCAAAGGAATTAACGCATTAAATGAAGTAACCCTCACGGTAATGAAAGGTATTCTGCAATTCGTTCCAATTGGAATTTTTGCTATTATTGCAAATGTCGTCGGTAGTCAAGGGACGGATACATTGCAATCTCTCGGGAATTTTATTCTCGTTCTATACATTGCTATATTTGTTCAACTTGCCTTCTACCTTGTTATTCTACTCATAAGCAAGATTCGTCCGGGCGGCTTTTTAAAGGAAGCACGTACACCGGTGGTGACTGCCTTTGTAACGCAAAGCAGTTCAGGTACATTGCCTTTAACGTTAAATGCAGCTCGCAATTTAGGGTTGAATAAAAGTTTGTACGGCTTCAGCCTGCCGCTTGGTGCAACCATTAACATGGACGGAGCTGCCATTCGCATTGCCGTATCGGCCGTATTTGCAGCAAATGTTATTAATGAACCGCTAAGTATGGCTGCCATTTTACAAATCGTCATTGTTGGTACGTTGGCATCCGTTGGAACAGCTGGTGTACCAGGTGCAGGCATCGTTATGATTGCTACCGTATTCGCTCAAGTCGGCCTTCCTATGGAAGCAGTCGCTTTACTGACAGCCGTGGATGTTCTTGTTGGTATGGGCGCTACCGCATTAAATGTAACCGGTGATTTAGTCGGTACATCGGTCATTAACAAAACGGAAAAAAGGTCATCTCAATCATAATAGCTTGAATATGGACACGATATCACACTCTTTCTCCATTTTGGTCTTGCGATAACTGAAGGCCAATGAAAGGTGAAATTTAGAAAAGCGGACGGTGCAGAAATTAAATTCCACACCGTCCGCTTTTCTTCTAACTATTAAGAGATCTACGACCTTTACATACTAGCTGGCCCTTGATGCGCATGCCTTCGAGACACTAAGATGAGACGACCTTGTATCTGTGTCTATTCCACTTGGTCAAGTGGTCTTCTTGACCAAGTTAGCTGAGGCCGTACCCGCGGCAAGCATCCACCGATAAACGATTCGTGAGACTCTCCTACAAACTTTAAAAGCTTTGTTAGATTAAAAGGAACTTTTCAGTGGCCTTAGTCGTTTCCTAAAGTCCTTTACTCTTTATAACGCAAGGAATTTTTACACCTTTTTATTAAAGACTGTATTAAAAGAAAGGCGGTTCACGTGTTACGAGCGGCTTATAAAAAGCAGTACGCCTTGTAAGAATTAACTTCTCCTGATCAAGCCACCAGTCTGTTTTCATGGTGTGAAATTTGTTCACTAATACAGATTCATCTATTTCTGAAGCGATCACTGTTTCATCTTCTGTATAGTTCTGATCAAGATTGTAAATTGCACTTCTCCCTTTAAAAATTTTCTCAGTGCCTACAAAGTTAGCCACGATCGTAAAAGATTGAGCACCTTTGGCAACCGCGTCCCACGTGGAGACGGTCCCTTTAGGATAAGGCTTTTCAAACATATCGTCATTCATGGAAAGCTCTACACCGTATTGGCCTTTCCAGCTAGTCGGGATGCAAATCATATCAGCTCGCTTTACAGCCATCACACTTGTCACTTCGGGAAAAACAGCATCATACCGACTCGACCAAACCCATTAACAGGGGTTATAGATATCTGATTGCCAGGCGTAGCCCAATGTTCATCCCAATCATCCAAGTGAATTTTTCGGTGCTTTCCAATCACTTCTCCTTCTGGACTTATGAGAATCGCAGAATTGTAATAATGAGGTAGTTCTTTTTCTGCGAAACCAAATACAATGTGGGCACTCTTCTCTTGAGCAATATTTTTCATTTCCCGAACGGTTGGTCCATCGTCTGTTTCTGCAAAAGAATGAATGTCTTGTTTTTTCTTCGTTTTCACTGGACCGATCACTGACACTTCAGGAAGAACAATTAAGTTAACATCTTCATCAACTTTTTCCTCTATCAACTGTTTTACTTTGTGTAAATTGGTCTCTTTATTACCAATGACTGGCTCGTATTGAATCGCTGCTGCTTTAATATGGCGTGAGTGTGTGTTTTTCGTGTAATCCCATGGACCGAGAAACAGCATCAAGTCCTTGTAAGAATCCATTCTTCGTTCCAGCAATCGATCTTTCGCAGGGTTATGATAATCTGCCGGGTTAACCTCTCCAATGAGTAAACCAGGCCCCTCTCCCTCCTCTTTACAAGAAACGGGAGCTTCAGCTATTTTATCCCCATAAGGCGACCAAATCGCACTGGCGCCAATCATTTGAAAATCTTCTTCCTTATCCGAACGGTTTGCACTTACAACGTATAGTCCGTTCATTTCAGCCCAATGCTGCAGCATAGAAATGGAAGCACTCGAAGAATTCGTAGGGAAACACAAGATATCCGCCCCATTTACTGCAGCTAACCGTGCGGATTCTAAATAAGTAGAATCCTGGCATATAATCATCGCGATTTTTCCGATTTCCGTTTCATATACAGGACAACCGATGTCGCCCCAGCACGACCAATAGTTTTCTACGACCCATTGATGAATTTTACGATATTTTCCTATATATCCTTCCGGGCCTACAAGAGCAGATTAATTGTAGTAAAGGCCTGTTTCTAAATCTTCTTCTGCGATGCCAATCACAATATATACACCATATTCTACGGCGATTTCAGAAAACTGATCTGTCGTCAGACCAGGAATGGTATCCACATAGGTGCTAATAGCTGAACGATCTAAATAATGATACCCTGTCGTCGCCATCTCAGGAGTTACGATTAACTTAGCACCTTGCTCTGCCGCTAGTTTAACGCATGATTTTAACTCTCTAATATTTGCATTGCGGCGATTCAACTTCGGATTAAACTGAACTGATGCTGCTTTAAATGGTTTGTCCATGCCCCTCCACCCCCTGCTAGCTTAAACATTATTATGTTATGTTCAGTTTATCGAAAACAGAGAATAGATACAAAAACCGCATCCCTTTAGGAGAGAAGCGCCTGAGGATATATTTCAAAAATCAGCTTACAAACAAACGAAGTAAAAATGGCGACACTACTAATAAAGCAGCACACCAAATTAAACCGAATGTTACACCTTGAGGAAGCTTTTTCCTGCCTTTTCCCTGATACCATCCCGAGAACTGCCACCGGTTTCGGTAGAGTACGAATAAATATACATAGACCCCGAGACCGGAGATCCACTGATACTTAGAAGTGACTGCATTTAGAGCATACAATTCGGTAAGGAAATACATGAAAAAACTGCCTAAAAGTCCGAAAATCAATATAATACGTATTAGTTCCAACATAACTCTCATGATTTACCACCTCTCCCCCCTTTCACCTTCGCATATATACAAGTATCTCTAAGCTGTTGACCATCAACGGCAACATCGTCATTATTTAAAATACCTTCTAATGTAAAACCTAATTTCTCAGGGATCGCTCGACTTCGAAGATTAAGAGCATCACAGCGAATTTCCACCCGCTTCGCCTTTAACTCACGAAAGGCAAACGCAGTTAAACCTGCTACGGCCTCCGTCGTATAACCTTTTCCACTAAATCTTGAGTCTACCCAATAGCCAATTTCAAACTTTGGAACCTCCCAATCCATACGGTGTAAACCAGTAGAACAAATAAGTTCTCCAGTTTCTTTATGAAAAGCCAGCATTCTAAGGTCTTCTCGCTGAAGAAACCGGATATGGGATTCCCTTATATTTATTTCAGTTTCTTCTTCCGTCTGTTCATTTTGGGCGAAAGGCAGCCATGGTTTTATTTCGGCCCTGGATGCTTGAACGGCTTGATAGACTTTTAGGCCGTCCCCCGGCTTTGGCATTCGAATATGTAATCGTTTGGTTTCAAACTCGCTTGGAAAATCAATAAGTATTGGATTCATGCGTCAAGCTCCTCTTCCTTAATTATCTAAATCATCATCCAGCCACGATACTCTTTTATCCTCCTCATTTAATTCGATGCCGTTTCTTTCTGCCAGCGCTTTTCCTAAACGTGACTTATCTATACCATTCTTTACGGCCGTTTCAATGATGTAATAAAAAACTGCCAAAGATGCTGCAATCAGCATTACATATAATAAAAGCCCCATCCAATCCCCCATTTCTATTAAACTTTCTAGTAAATATATCACAAATTTGTATTAACGCTTAGTTATTCCATAAATTTCTTTAAATCTAAATCTTCTTATCCATCAAATGTCTCATTTTACTCGTTTAAATCAATAAATGGTCCCCCTTGCTATCTCAGTGATACCAACAAATTCTCTTCTTCTACAATAAATGACAAAATCTTTTCATTTTTTACGCTTTTTTTAAATCTATTTAAATTTTTGAAACATCTAATATAATGATATTTACGTTTTTAAAATAATTTTACTTTTAATTTTCAGAAAATTTTATTACTTTAGTGATTTTCTGATGGAGAAAGGAGATGTTGAAAACATGGAAAAAGCCCGAAGAGGAGTATTCCAACGTTTTCTTGACGGGGTGGAGTATCTGGGAAATAAACTCCCTCATCCCGTTACATTATTCGCTATTTTAGCGCTTGCTGTGTTAGCGCTGTCAGCCATTATTTCTGCTACTGGAGTTAGTGTTGAGCACCCGGGTGAAGAAGGAGAAATGGTAGAGGTATCAAATTTATTAAATGCTGAAGGAATTCAATATATCTTTGAAAGCATGGTAGATAACTTTATTGGGTTTGCTCCATTAGGTGTGGTACTTGCTACAATGCTTGGGATCGGGCTAGCTGAAAGAACTGGTTTGATCAGCGCATGTTTACGTGGATTTGTACTTTCTGTCCCTAAAAAATTAGTAACACTTGGTCTTGTATTTGCAGGGATTATGTCCAGTGTTGCTTCGGATGCGGGTTATGTCGTGCTTCCTCCATTAGGAGCCGTTATTTTTGCTGCTCTGGGAAGGCATCCGCTGGCAGGTTTAGCTGCAGCTTTCGCCGGTGTATCTGCGGGATTCAGTGCCAACTTGTTCTTATCTGCAACAGACCCTATGCTTGGTGAATTAACTATTGATGCAGCCTCTGTAGTCGATCCGGCATATGCAGAAGGCATGAACATCGCTATGAACTATTACTTTATTTTTGCTTCTGTATTTTTACTTACGTTTGTTGGTGCATGGGTAACAGAAAGAATTGTTGAGCCTCGTTTAGGTAAATACACCGGAGAATACACAGAAGATCTTAAAGGGCTTGACACTATAGAGAAAAAAGGCCTAATTGCTGCCGGAATTACTTTACTTATTGGACTTATAGCCACAGCTCTGCTCATCGTTCCGCCTAATGCAATTATGCGTGGAGAAGACGGTTCGATTGTTCAATCTCCATTTATGAGTTCACTCGTACCAATCATTGCGCTGTTGTTCTTTATTCCAGGACTTGTATATGGAAAAGTTACGAAAAGTATCCGCAATGATAAAGACGTAGCCGAGCAGCTTTCCGATACGATGGCCTCTATGGGGATGTTCATTGTTCTAGCTTTCACAGCAGGTCAATTCGTCGCTTACTTTACCGAATCCAATATGGGATTAGTCCTGGGAGTATTCGGCGCTCAGTTCTTAGAATCGATAAACCTCTCAGGGATTCCATTGATTATCATGTTCATTTTAGTTGCAGGATTTATTAACCTGTTTATCGGGAGTGCTTCTGCTAAATGGGCAATGATGGCACCAGTTTTCGTACCGATTATGATGCAGCTGGGATATTCTCCTGAACTCACACAAATGGCTTACCGTGTGGCGGATTCAGCGACAAATATTATCACGCCATTAATGACATATTTTGCGATTATTATCGCGTTTGCTCAAAAGTATGATAAAAAGATGGGAATTGGTACACTTATCTCTGTTATGTTCCCATATTCCATCGTATTCTTAATAAGTTGGACCATTTTCTTGATCCTGTGGATGTCATTAGGTTCTCTAGACTTCCTTCCATTTGAACCTAATCTTGGGCCGGGCTCTCCTATCCATTACGAAAAATAATCTAAAAATGAACGATCCTCCTTTGGATCGTTCATTTTTTTATGTTCACTTTAATTTCTCATAATGGTACCAGGTACCGTGGTAGTGATCTACCTTTATTCACAGCTAATAATCCATCACACCACTATTTCGTCGGTGTATTTGCGTCATGCTGCTTTTTATCGCCTTTTTCACGTTTTAATGCATTTAAGTCTTCTTTGCTTTTATTCTTAGCTTTTTTACCCACAGCTCTTCCTCCTCTCAATTTTGGCGTACTCTTATAGCTTGTCTAATTTTCAACAAAAAATGAAAAGGAAGTCAGCTCGCTCTGCTTCCTTTATTATATAAACTAATTTGTGGGGAAGTGTGAATTCCACTACATCATCTCTTATTCGACTTCATAATCACCAATAATATCCACTGCTTTTTCCGTTAAAGAGGTATCAATAGACTTATCAAAATCAAATTCACCTCGGGTCGCGCCGTTCATTTCGTACATTTCATACTGTTTCTTAATATCTTCAATAAACATCCGTCCGTTTGGATCTAATCCTGTAATTGAAACTTTCTCCCAGATTTCAGGATCCTTTAAAGCCGTATGTTTTGTCATGATGTCGATAATCTCAGCTTTTCCTTCGCCGCTCATAAATGCATCATTATAATCCCGGACCCCTTTTAAATATGCGGCCATGAAACGTAAAGACACATCTTCTTCTTCGAGAACAAATTTAGGAGAACCTAACACCATAGCAATTTGAGCATTTGGAGCAAAGTCTGTAGCATCACCTAAACGAACGTGAATTCCTTGCTCAATCCCTTGCGTAATCAATGGTTCAATTTGAAGGGCAGCATCAATAGAACCATTTCCCATCGCAGCCAGCATATTTCCAAAGTCTGACATTAACACAAACTCTACATCTTCTTCCGTAAGCCCTGCATGCTTCAGCATTTCCTGAAAAATATAATCATCCACCGCATTACGAGAAGAGACGGCAATTCGTTTGCCTTTTAAATCTGTATAGTCTTTTATTTCATTCTGTAAGTCTTCTCTAATGACAAAAGAGAAGTAAGAATTTCCATCTATATAGTGACCTTTGTCAGCAATTATTTTTACGTCAATGCCTTGAGCAATCGCATTAAAAAAGGATGATGTGGAAACACCTCCGGCAATGTCTACTTCTCCTGCAGCTAATGCAGGAAGCATATCATCGCTATTGGCAAACTGGGTGAATTCAACATCTATATTGTAATCATCAAAGTAGCCCATTTCTTTTGCAATATAAAAGCCTGCTCCCGAAGCCGCTCCATCTTCTGCAATAAACACGGATGCTTTTTTCTCTAATGGAGCGATGTCTCCTGAAGGGTGGTCTTCACTTACATCTACGTTTTCCCCTTCATCGGATTGTTGATAGAAACAACCTCCGATGATGGCAAACAAAAAGAAAATAGGCACACATATAATTAATGCCAACTTTTTCACGATCTTCATCCTCTCACTCTTGAACCTTGAACCTCATCATGAAGATGGTTCCATATTTCTACGAAATGTTCAGCCATTTTAGGGTCGGCACGTACCTGTTCCATCGTACGCGGCCTTGGTAAATCAATAATCTTTTCATCAATGATCTGCCCTGGCTGCGAGCTCATTAATAAAATTCGGTCACTTAGCAGCAGAGCTTCATCAATGCTGTGCGTGATAAACAACACGGTCTTTTTCGTTTCTGACCATATGTTCAACAGTTCTTCCTGCAGAATAAATTTATTCTGTTCATCAAGCGCTGCAAAAGGTTCATCCATTAATAAAATCTCCGGGTCATTAGCGAATGCGCGGGCAATACTCACCCGTTGCTTCATCCCTCCCGATAACTCCTTAGGATACAGCTTCGCAAATCTATCGAGCCCGACTTTTTCTAAATAATAAGCTGTTCTTTCTTTTATATAGACTTTCGGTAAATGACGCATTTTCAGCCCGAACGCTACATTTTCTTCTACCGTCAGCCAAGGAATGACCCCGCGTTCTTGAAAAACCATAGATTGCAGGGGACGGCCTTCTTTTCGCTGATCGATCGTGAATTCGCCGGTACTCGGTTTTTCTAATTCAGCGAGAATTCGTAATAGCGTCGTTTTGCCGCATCCACTTGGGCCAATTAAACAAATAAACTCTCCATCCTTTACGTCGATAGATATATCCTGTAAGGCAGTCACGCTGTTTCCCTTTTTATAAAACACTTTCGTTAAATGACGTATAGATATTTTCGGATGATTCATTGCGGCAGTCACCTCCATGGCAGCAATTTATTTTGAAACCCTCTAAGGATGAGCGAGAATAAATAGCCAAAGAAAGAGATAAGAACGAGACCTACATACATTTCTTGTAATAAGAAAGCTTTATATGACGTCCAAATGAGATAACCAATCCCAGAGTTAGCTCCCATCATTTCTGCCGCTACGATTGTTAATAACGCGATCGCCTGCCCCATTTGAATCCCCTCTAACATGACGGGAAGCGAACCAGGCAGCGCAATTTTAAAAAAGAAGTTCTTTGAATCAGCTCCATAGTTTTTAGCCACATCTAAATAAATACGATCTATGTTAACAACCCCTGCGACTGTATTAATAATAACTGGAAAAAAAACACTGCCAGCGATCGTTACAATTTTGGAAACTTCCCCGACACCGAAAATAATTAAGATAATGGGGAGAAGCGCAAGGGTTGGGATTGGCATGAGCGCCATTATCAACGGTGAAAAGAAATGCCGTACTGGAGAATACAGCCCCATGATCAGCCCGAGAATGACAGCGGGGATCACTCCAAGTAAAAATCCGGCGAATATTCGGTATAGCGATATCCCGATGTGATTAAATAACTCCCCGCCCGTTCCCATCACAAGAAACGTCCCCACAATATCAGTTGGAGGCGGGAAAAACCTGGCGTCCACTAAGCCTGTGCGAGATAAAAACTCCCATAACAGCAATATAAAAATAGGTGAAGAAATTGTAAGTAACTGTTTAAAACGACCTTTAACCTGTCTTTTTCTCCACTCTTCCTGTTCAACCGCAACCGGGTCATGATTATGTTTATCCATGGCTTCCTTCATCCTTCACCACCTCTTTATGCAAATCATCATATGTGCAGCCGCCCAGAAGTGTGAAAATAATCCTTGAAGATATTAGCCTGGAACGAGGAGCCTCATCTTTTCCAGCAAAACAAGCATAAAAAAACAGCCCATCTCGTGATGGAGCTGTTCCCGAAATCTTCAATTAGACTTAGTCTCAATTGTCACTTGATTCATCTTCTCAGCCAATTCATCTTGCATCTGCTGCTTGACTGCTTTCTTGTGCTTTTTCTTACTTTCTAATTTGTCGAAGTGTTTTTCAAATGCATCAAGCCAATCTTTTAAGTCATTTATATTACCGAACTCATCTTGAAGCTTTTCATAAAAATCGACCTGCTCTTGGAAGTCCTCTTCATATATTTCGTCTAAATATTTATAAATGTAACGGAGGTACTTCGACTCGATACGTACGTCATGCAAAGCCTTAAGAGCCTTCTTAGAGGACCTGCCTTTTTCTTCTGACACCTCATTAAAGCCATCTACTGCCTGATTAAACCTTTTCTCATAAACATCCAGCCGCTGTTTTATATTTAATGCCATAACATATTGGCGTATGTTATCCTCCACAAACGCATTCCATTGATCATAAAAACGCTCGCTTATGACCTCAGGTAACTTCTCTGCCAACTTTTTGCGATGCTTCTCTCTCTTTTTGAATACTCTTTGATAGACTTGAGCATATACATCCGCTAAATTCTGATTTTCTTCTTCTTGCGCGCGAATTTCAAACCCATTGATCAAGACATCTCGTTCTCTTACTGCACCTAAAAGCTTATGGGCTTCTTTTAGATTCTGGAATATCTCATGATGAGAAGAAACATTTAAAAACTGAAGCAACGCTTCGATTCGACGGCCTTTCACTCTTGCTTGGTGAATATCTTCCGGATCTTCAAAATTTAATGCATTCCTGCAATGTTCCCTATACTCTTTAATAAGGGAATCCAATTTGGAGGCCCATCGATTAGACATTTGAAGATTTCCGTCTTCCAAGCAATCTTCACAAAGGTATTTGCTTTTAACCGGGAAAAGTGACTGTTCATGTTCACATACAGCACATACTTGAGATTGATCGCTAATAATAACTTCTTTGTTATTAACTTTAATCTCTACCTGTTTTCCTTCCTCCCAATGAAGCAGCTGTCGTAACTCAATCGGAATAACGATTCTCCCATAACGATCCAGCGTTTTTACTTCGCCTTCCGCTTCTTCATTAATTACTTTTATCCCTCGGCCGCTTCCAATTTCATAAACCCCTAAGTGGCGCCCTTTTAAATCCAAATCTTCCCTTATATCCTTTGGAATCACGACGCGCCCCATCTTATCCAATTGCCTCACGTATTTTGCAGCCATACGTAACCATCCACCTTTTGGAAGTTTTTTATAGTCTTCCCTTAAATGAATCGTGCCTAACTTTAACCTATTCTTTTACGCCAACGTATAGACTGTTTTTCCTTAAAGGCCAAACCCAAAAAATACATGAGTACGGGACAAAACTGAATAAAACATAAAATAATCCGAATGATTTTGTAGAAATCAGTTCGGATTATTTTATGTTAAAGAGAATTCAAACGATCGTTCCGTCAATCCACGGGCACGGCCTCAGCTTCCTCTCACTGGGTACCAGATACCGAAATTCACACTTGGCACTTCGCTCTTTTACAGCTTTTCGGTACCTGGACCTTTATGGTCCCTCGCTGCAATAGAGTTTCTCCACTGTTGCGTTTTGACTACGCTGACGATCTGCGTTTATACAAATGTTCGTTTTTTGCGATCACTGCTTTACTTATGTCCCAGACTCATGTATTACTATCATTTATGCGTTCATTTTTTTCAATTGTTCCTCTGCCATCTTTCCTGTCACCATTAAATGGTACCTTTCTCCGCGATAAGCTTTCACCATTAATATGAGCCACAAGATTAGAGAAACAGGGGCGATGATTAAACTAATTAAAATGCCTATAATCGGAATAAAGTTCACAACTAAACTTACTACAAACAGCCCACCAAATACAATCGTCGATTGCATCGCATGGAAGCGGATAAAACTGTTCTCTTTCTCAATTAGTAAAAAAACAATCCCACTAACAAAACCTAATAAGTAAGCGAGCAGACCACCAACATTTTCATCCAGTCCAGTCGATGATTTCTTCATACCAGGTGTACCTTCCTCATTTGGAGGTAACGTATTTTTGGTTTCTTTCTCCACGCTTCTGATTCCTCCTTTTGCTTTTATAACTAAAAGCTGCCCCGCCGCTCCTCGGTAAAAGGATAGAACACCAGAAAGTTTTCAAACTATTCTGTACATTAATTATACAAAGTAAAAAGAAGATCGTCAATCACACATTATAATCTACTCTTCTTAACGATAGGTATTAATATATGAAAGTGTGGATCGTTGATATCTCGGTCTTTTGGATAATGTTCATGCTTAATCGGCAGCTCATCGAAGTATGTAACACCCTTCTCCCTATAAGGAACATAGGGGCTTGTTTTAAACCATTCTCGTATGTGTGCGTACGTGAGGCCGATATCCTTGCCCTTATGATGATGAACCTTTACGTACGTCTGCCGCGGCATGTTAAATTCTATCATTCCCTCAGGAATTTCTGCCTCTCTTTCTACTTCGTAAACCGAATAATGTATAAATCCATCAGGTCTTAGGTGGTAGGATAATCCTAATTGGAGGTGAGGGTTAAGAGCTTGAGGTATATCCTGCACTCGTTCACTCATTGTCTGAATCATTTGTTTTAATGAACTTATTTCAGAATACGCTCCGTCCCATTTCATGCCGACTGCTCGATAAGCAGGAATTTCAATAATTTTTCTACTCTCACTCACGCAGG
The DNA here is from genome assembly GCF_043497005.1 of Halobacillus sp. B23F22_1. Classification (NCBI taxonomy): domain Bacteria; kingdom Bacillati; phylum Bacillota; class Bacilli; order Caryophanales; family Bacillaceae; genus Halobacillus; species Halobacillus sp. B23F22_1. The sequence goes on from NZ_JBIEKE010000003.1 coordinate 84,843, forward strand.
TAGCTCCTCTCAAATTTGTTACTATTACATTTCTGTTTATCTTCTCAAATTCCTGCTAGTCATGAAAAAAGACGCGTGCATAAAACGCGCCCTTATGATTAAACGGTATATACTTCGTGCGTAGGAAGCTCTAATATTGTCAGTTTACCACCATAGACAGCTCCTGTATCGATGTCGATTTGATCTTCATAATAAGCAATATCCCGGACAGGGGTGTGGCCATGAATAACTGTTTTCCCTAGTCCTATTTGCTCTGTATGCCGTGTCCATAACATCGTAAATTCATCCTGTTTTTCGAGAGGAGTATTAGGCTTAAGACCGGCATGTACAAAGATATATTTATCTGTCTCATAATACAACCATAAGTGTTTACTCATCCACTCCTGGTCTTCGCGCACGGCCTCTGCATTTCGATTGTAGGAATCAAACGTACTGGAGGCTCCATTCATTTCCCATTGAACCAATGCTTTTTTCTCATCTTTCGCTCGTATAAATAAGTCATCATGGTTTCCTTTTAAGGCAATCGCGCCATCATTTTCAACTAATGACTTCACTTTCTTAACTACTTCTCTTGATTGAGGACCACGATCTACATAATCTCCTAACAAAATAAGCTGATCCGACTCAGGACAATAAGACGCTTTATCTAGCACACGTTCAAACTTTTCCATTTCTCCATGAATATCAGAAATGACAAGGTAACGCATAACTGCCTCCTCCTCTTAAATGAAACACACTCCTAGTTGTCTATTTCTTTTTTGGATGAATTTCAAACATAGGAACGATTAATCAAACCAAACAGGGTTTCACCTTTTTAATTTTTTCCAACGGATTAGTTCCCCCTGTCTTTCGGTCCAATTTGGTCCCTCCCTTAATACTAAAGATTTAGAATTTAAATACGCTTAATCATTTACTGTATTTACACCTGTTTATATTTTCCTGCCTGACTTAACTGACAAAACTACCCGCTCTTTAAAAATTCCTTCTTCATTTATTTGAGACAAAGTATCTCTTACATCTTGTTCAAAATCACTTACTCTATCTCCTAAAAACCGCCTTGCCCCATATGACGTGGAATATAGGTTTCCCAGTATAGTATCCACCGTCCATTCGATATCATAGGGAGGTATAGAAGCCTAAGCTTCTTCAAGAGGCTGTTGAGTTTATTTTCCCTAAATGAAAAATAACTGCTTCGAACAAACCTGAATACAGCATAAAATAATCCGAACGATTTTGTAGAAATCAGTTCGGATTATTGATGCTAACGAATTATTACGCCCTCTTTCAATGGATAGAAGGCTCCGCTTATAAAATACGCTATTAATCTAACATCACTTCTTTATTTATATCCCGGTCTCTTATATATGAAATCTAATAAACGATTAGTTAGTTTTCGGTTTTCGTCTAAATAATAGCAGACCGCCAATTCCAATCATAAGCATTCCAGACAATACAAGGAGCGGACTGTTCGTAGCAGTATCCGGTAATTCTCCACCTTCTTCCATCATTTCGTCTTCTAACGGAGTTGCTTTATCGACCACCTCTTGAGGAACAGTGATCTCATCTACTCCGTTAAAGTTACTTAAGGTCATGTCGATGGTCTGAATCGTATTGGTACTTTCACCTTCCATTTCCATCTCCATTGACGTATTCAGCAAAAGGTTTGTCATGTAGTGAGTTTCTTTGTCGATGGTCATTTCATAGCTAAGGTCATTTATCGTCATGTCCCCCATCATATCTTCCATCATTGAGGACTCCTCATCAGCCATCCCGGCCCCATACAATTCCTGGGCCTCTTCCATAAGATCTTCCCCGTCTCCCTGATAGGTTAATAGATAACTATCACCTTGATCTTCAACATTCATGTCTTCAGCAAGTTCTTCCGCTTGAGCTACGTGGTCCTCTGCCATCGCCGTATTTATTAATTCATCGATACCTTCAGTAAATTCAGAAGGAAGCTCAACCCATCCTTGTTCGGGATCTTCTTGATAGAATCCATCATCCGTCCAATAAGACTCAAGAGATATTTCCCCCTCTTTCGGACTCGACGTCGTAACTACTTGCTGCATAGCAAATGGGTCAAAGGTAATGTCTTGCTTGGAATTGGAATTAATAGTAATTGTTTCTCCCGCAATCGTCATCGTTTGCTCTGTATTCGTTTCGCTGGAATAACTTTCGAGTTCCGCCATAGCTTCACTCGATTTTCGAAGTACGTCTGAAGCACTGTCCTCACCTAGAACCTGGGCGGGAGTCACAGCCATGAGTAACACTGCTAAGGACAAAGGAACAAATTTTTTGAACATAAAAACTCCCCTAATGTATGATTTGCAAGTCGATGAGATGAATAATTACGTACGTTATGTATACAACAAAGAGGTTATACACGTAAAAATTTTCCTTTCAACTTTACTCTATTCCCATATCCCACTTTTTACAAAATAAAACATTGTTCACACTTTTTTATTAAATTTTTCCATATTAATCTACGAATGGCTCTTTATCAGGAGAATTTAAATATTCATAGAAAAGTAATAATTGTGATTTGGTATTACGACTCTCAGATAGTTTGGGAAGATGGTCACGTTCAAAAAATTGCACCTCACTTGTTTCTAATGTTTCTTTAGCTGCCACACCTGATATATCACATTCTAAGAAGAATTTATAATAATGAAAAGGCTGGGGTGGATGAGAATGTTTATGATAATCCAAAACTGCTAATATACTCTTATATTTTGCTTTGTATCCAGTTTCCTCTTCTATTTCGCGAACTACATTTTCAGTTAAGGAGGATCCGACATCCGCAAACCCACCTGGCAGCGCCCATTGATCATCTGCCTTTTCTTTCACAAGTAACATTTTATTTTCCTGAAAAATTACACCTCTAACATCTATTTTAGGCTTCTGATACCCTTTTTCATTGTGAAATAAATGAACAATAGAATCCATAGAGGTATGGGAATAAGCAGCCATGATTTCAGCACTTAGTTCTAGTAACTGTCTATATCTTTCCACGTCAAATGGATCCTTCGAAAAGGTAAGTCCAGCTTGAGCAGTTGATTGTATTTGTTTAGCCCATTTCAGCCATTGATCATTCATAAATAAGCTCCAATCTAATTAATTCCTTCCCAACTGTTAATATAATCCAGATATTCTTCTGTCAGATTGTCTGGAAGGTTATCTTGGTTAAAGAACCTTACTTCTCTGCCCTCCGCCTCATTATTCTGGAACTCTCCTTCAAAAACATCTGTTACATACACAGCAGTAACGGAATAAAATTGATCGCCGTGATCAAGTTCGAAATAATACTTTTCTCCAGAAAAAACCTGCAATAGTTTAAAATCCTTAACCCTCAAACCTGTTTCTTCTCTAACTTCTCTTTGTCCCGTTTCTTCTAAACTCTCTCTTAATTCCTGAAGACCGCCAGGAAGCCCCCATTTGCCATCATTTCTATTTTGAAGAAGAATTTGATCTTCCTCATTAACAATAATAACGACGGCACCTGTAAGAATCAGTGTTTTGGTACCAATTATCTTTCTTAAATCACTTACATAATCGATGAGACCCACTCCTTTTAATCCACTGAATAAGTCGTTGCACTAAGCCCTATACCTTCACTCACATGCCTGGAAAATCATCACACCCTACTGCTCCTACCCACACTAAGCCAACTTTCCTATTATGTAATAAAGACGAGTTAGTTCAACATTCGTTTCAGGTTATCTATAAAAAAAGGCGAACCTCCCCTATATGAGAAGGTTTCACCTCTAACTTTGGTTAACTAGCTGATTCTGATTCTTCTATGATTTTTTCCTTTTTTCTTTTTTTCCTCGATTTCCAAAAACGAAAGCGTGCGTTAGCAAATAGACGATAAACAGCTGGAATCAACAGTAATGTAATTACTGTGGCAAAGAGCAATCCAGAAATAATTACCGTTGCCATGGGAGATTGATAGTTTCCTGATGTTCCTGTAGCTAAAGCAAGAGGCAGCATACCTGCAGCAGTCGTTAAACTTGTCATAAAGATCGGACGTATTCGGTTTTTACCTGCTTCGACTAAGGAATCCTCTATTTTAAACCCTTGGTTTCTTAGTTGATTCGTACGGTCAATATATAGAATGGCGTTATTCAACACGATTCCTATCAGCATGATAACGCCCATTCCTGACATGATGCTAAGCTCACGCTGAGTAACAAACAGCCCCAGTATGACACCCACAATCGTCATCGGGATCACGGACATAACAATTAACGGGTGGGCTAAATGGTTAAATTGAACAGCCATCACTAGATACACAAGAAATATGGCGATACCCAGGATTAAGAGCATCTCTTGAATCAATTCTTGCTGCTGTTCCAGGTCTCCCGCTACTGACACACTGTATCCGGCTTTAGTTTCGTAATCATTAATAAGGCTTTGGACTTCCCTGTTTACTGATCCTAAATCAGTACCTTCAATATCAGCTGTCAGGGAAACAAACCTTTCCCCATTTGAATGAGTAATTTCATTCGGTGTTTCTACTTCAGACAGATCAATAAAATTCGATAAATTCTCTTCTCCAGAAGAAGTCATCACTTTTAAATCGAGTAGAGCAGATTCAGATCCTGTTCTTTCTTCCCATTTAACCGTTAAAGGTACGTCTTCATCTTCGATCGACATTTCTCCAATAGGTCTTTCTAAGAAGGCTTGCTCAATACTTTGTCTAACCTGACTTTCAGATAATCCTGCATCCTCAATTGCATCTTTTTTCAGAACGATCTCTTGTTCGGTGGACGTTCGTTCATTTGAACTTTCGACCCCAACGATGCCTTCAATACTCTCAAGTTCCTTTTTAAAATCATCAGAGATTGCTTGAAGTTCTTCAAAATTTTCACCTTTAATATTCACCTGTACCGGCGAACCTCCAGCGCCTGCGGACATCATACTTTCCACCGAACGTATCGGCTGACTGTCTTCAAGCTCCCTTAGAGACTTTAATATTTCTTCGTTTACTTCATCCTGCTCTCTTGTGACTTCGTCTTCTTTAGTCATATTGATCATCGTATAGAACGTACCGCCCATATCAATTACGTAGTTAGACTCTACATCTTGAATGTCGGATAGCGTCTCATTCATTTCCTGGGCAATATTTTCTCTGTCATCATTTGTCAAACCTGTATCTAAATCCACCATTAACTCTGAATAACGATTAAAGACATCCGGCATGATCGTCATGGGGACTTTCGTAACAAGAAACATTGAACCAACAAACATAAGAACGAATATAGAAATAACAGCTAAGCTGTGACGTTTCTTTCTCACCGTCCAAGCAACTATTCTGCTATATTTTTCAATAATGCGGCTTTGTTTAATCGTCTTTTTCGATTGGCTGAGTTTTAAGAAATTCTCAGACAGCGAAGGAATGAGCGTAAATGAGACGATTACAGAACTAATCAATGTAATAGCCACTACGACTGAAAGCATAATCATAAACTGCCCTGTCTCTCCTCCGAGAAGACCAATTGGTAAAAATACAACAATAGTCGTAAGCATCGAAGCAATAACTGCCGTAGCTACTTCTTTTGTTCCTTCCATGACCGCATCCATATTCGCTAGACCCATCTCTTTTTTACGATAAATGGATTCTAAAATGACGATCGAAGCGTCTACCATCATTCCAATACCTAATCCTAAACCAATCAACGTTAAAATATTGAAACTGTAGTCAAACAGCCACATCGAAGCAAAAGTTAAAAGAATAGAAGTAGGAATGGCAAGCCCGATTATGAAGGTAGCTCTAATATTTCGAAGGAAGAGCAACAATATAACAATGGCCAACAGCCCGCCTATAAGGATATTTGTTGTCACTCCGTCAAGTGATTCCTCTACATAATCAGCCTGGGCTACCATTTCATTCAACTCAAACCCATCGACTAACCCTTCATCACGGATCTCCTTCACTTCTGCCCGGACTGCTTCCGCCATTTCGATTTGCGTCGCTTCAGATACACGTCCTACCTGCACAAACATAAAATCACTTGAACCATTTTTCCATACAAACGATGAACTTTCTAAAGGTTTTAAGGTGACTGTTGCTATTTCATCGAGCTGCACAAACCCTTCTTCTGTTTGGATATCAATTTCCTTAACATCGTCCACTGTTTCAAGATTCGTCGTCCATCTTAGGGAGGGCGAACCATCGTCTTCACTTAATTCACCTAGTGTGGATTCATTATTGGCTCCTTCAATTGAACCTATCACTTGATTAACGTCCAGGCCCCGTTCAGTCAGTTCCTCGCGATCAAATTCGACCGCTACTTCTTTTTCTTCTTGTCCGGAAATGGAGACGTCTCTTACTTCTGCTAAGCTTTCTAAACGCGGTTCTAATACTTCCTCCGCAAACGTACTCATAGCATCCGTATCGCCTCCCGATACGTCCATATAAAATTCATACCCTTGAGTTGTTGCGTATTGCCCAGCTTCTACTTCATCAATGGAGTTATTATCCGAAACCATTGTATTTACAATAGACTCTACATCTTTGTAAACTTCATCTCCTTCCCCTTGCTCAAAAGTCAACTGGAAAGAGCTTCTCCCCATATTTGTCGTGGAATTAATATCTGCCACACCTTCAATTCCTTCTATTTGTTGTTCTAACGGTGTGGTGATCGATCGTTCTACTTCAATGGCGGCCGTATCACCTGCATAAATTTCTATGTAGGCCCCATCCATAGTTACTTCAGGAAATAATTCTTGATCTAATTTTAGTAAGGCATAGCTTCCTAATAAAATGATGAGTACTACCATTAGACCAACTAATATCTTTCTTTTCACAATAAAACGCAATAAATTCATACTTTCCCTCCCTGATTCTAATGAATTATTTTTGTGTTATATTTTTACAATATAAGCATTATTATAGCCTAATTAATCTCAGATGTGTTGTTAATTTTGTTAAAAATATTTCATACTTAAATCATACCTTTCTTCCTAATTTTAGACACTGAGCCATGGACCTAACTTTTCTAAGACTACAGACTTATATATGAATATTTTTCTGTAATTAGAAGACTGTTTCTAAAGTCAGACAGTATGTTATAATGATAAAATCAATAAAATAAAGTCTGCCATTAAGCAGGAGAGGTTCTAGCTACACCCTCTATAAAAAACTAAGGATGGAACTGTACCTTGCCTTAGGTGCGGTTTTTTTATGGTTTTTGGGTTACTGGAATTCTCTTTTTCACAATTGAAAGGGGAATTTTTTTATGAAGAAAAATAAAGCAGTAGTTGTGTTCAGCGGCGGGCAGGATAGTACGACCTGCTTGTTCTGGGCACTAGATAAATATGATGAAGTCGAAGCGGTCACTTTTGACTATAACCAGCGTCACAATGAAGAGATTGAAGTAGCTGAAGAGATAGCAAATGATTTAAATATAAAACATCATGTACTCGATATGTCTTTGCTGAGCCAATTGGCCCCAAATGCATTAACTAGAGACGATATAGAAGTGACAGACGGAGGGGATGGCGAACTTCCATCTACCTTTGTTCCTGGAAGAAACCTGCTGTTCCTATCATTTGCTACGATTCTGGCAAAACAAATTGGGGCAAAGCACGTGATTACGGGCGTATGTGAGACAGATTTCAGCGGCTACCCTGATTGCCGGGATGTTTTTATTAAGTCACTTAACGTCAGTCTAAACCTTTCAATGGATGATCAGTTCGTTGTTCATACACCGTTAATGTGGCTGGATAAAGCGCAGACGTGGGAATTAGCTGACGATTTAAATGCATTCGATTATGTTAGAGAATATACGCTTACTTGCTATAATGGTGTGCGCGGAGATGGCTGCGGAGAATGCCCTGCATGTAAACTGCGACGTAATGGCTTAGAAACGTACCTTAAGCAGAAAGCTGAGGTGGCTGAATAATGTTTGGTTTTACCATTGTTGAAAACCTACAAAAAATCAATGAAGACATTCAAAAACATGAGCTAAAGTATCACACTAAACGAGTGCTCGTAAGCAAAGAGTTTACTTTCGACGCGGCTCATCATCTTCATTGCTACGAAGGAAAATGTAAAAACCTTCACGGCCATACGTACAAGGTAGTTTTTGGCATCAGCGGCTACACAGATGAGATTGGTCTCGTCATTGACTTTGGCGATATTAAAACCATTTGGAAAGAGCAAATTGAAATTCATCTCGACCATCGATATTTAAATGATACGCTGCCAAAAATGAATACTACGGCGGAAAATATGGTCGTATGGATCTTCGAAAAGATGCACGAAGCTTTAGTGGAAGAACGTGAAGATTATCGTGTAGAATTTGTGAAACTGTATGAGACGCCTACGAGCTATGCTGAGGTACGACGGGAGTGGATGGAAGATGAATAAGTTCCCCATTCTTGAAATATTTGGTCCGACGATCCAGGGAGAAGGTATGGTGGTTGGTCGAAAAACGATGTTTGTACGTACGGCTGGATGTGACTACAGCTGTGCATGGTGTGATTCAGCTTTTACGTGGGACGGAAGCGCAAAAGAAGAAGTACGTCGTATGACCGCAGATGAAATTATAGCAGAGCTTCGGGAAGTGGGGGGCGAGAAGTTTGATCACGTTACGATTTCAGGCGGAAACCCCGCCTTACTGAGAAACCTTCATGAGCTCATTGATCCGCTTCACCAGCAGCACATTGAAGTAGCACTTGAAACACAAGGAAGCCGCTGGCAGGATTGGTTTATTTCAATCGATGACTTAACTATTTCTCCCAAACCTCCCAGCTCAAAAATGAAAACGAACTGGGGAATTTTAGACGATATACTTCAACGTCAAGCTGACCATGAGCGACTTCCAAATACAAGTTTAAAAGTAGTCATCTTTAATGACGATGACTTACAATATGCAGAAGAGGTCCATAGGCGCTACCCTCATATTCCTTTCTTTTTACAGGTAGGTAATGATGATTTAGAAGAAGAAAAGCCGGATCGTCTGGCTTCTGAATTGCTAAATAAGTATGAATGGCTGATCGATAAAGTAATGGACTCTGCCTCCCTGAACCATGTTCGCGTCCTGCCACAAGTCCACGCTTTACTATGGGGAAACAAACGAGGTGTATAGGAACAAAGGCGCAAGTACCCTGGTAAACACGAAACGAAACGCATAATAAAATGGCCGGAGGAAGGCGGCCTTTCCGCAGTGCGGATTGGAGCTGGATGTCACCCACAGTTGGAATTTTATAATTCTCTAGTCAAAATAAAAAGCACATTGGGTACTGGACCTAATGTGCTTTTGCTTTATCATAATGTTCTTTAACAACAACAGCTGCATGAATGGCTCCTGGTACAAAGAAGATCATTGTCAGCAGTAAATTCAATAATGCTTTTCCAAATTGTCCGGTAAATAAAACGGCTACTGGTGGTAGAAATATCGCTAAAATATAAAGCATAAACACAACTTCCTTTCTTTTATTACGTTAGGTTCTTTCTTCTCCCGCGCCACAGCATAATTTCTAAAGCGGCAATACATATGAGCAGCCAGGAGAACCCTAAAGCTAATCCTCCTAGAATATCTGTAAAGTAATGAACGCTTAAATATACACGGCTTAATGAGATGGATAAAATAATGACAAACAATAGACCATTAATCAGCCACTTCGCTGATTTTGTTAATGGACTGATCAAAATAAGATAGATCAAAAAACCGTAAAACACGGTCGAGCCTGTTGTATGACCACTGGGAAAGCTGAAGCCAGTACCGTCATACTGCTCTAATAAGTCAGGCCGCTCGCGCCCAAACGCCACTTTCAACCCTTTCGTCAGTAAACTTATCCCTATCATGCTGATCGCGAAATAAATGGCTACCCACTTGCTAAATGGGATAACAAAAAGCAGACAGATAAATAAAATAATCGATAAAATAGTAATCACTGTGACTGAACCCGCTTCGGTCACCCATCCCATCGTATGAGACAGCCACGAAGCTTCTACAGCACTCACGATGTTAGATGCTGCTGCATCCACTGCAAACTTTTCCTGTTCCAAAACCTCATCTGCAATCTCCGCAAATAGGTAAGACCCGCTCCCCACGATCAGCAGTCCCACTACGATCATAACAATTGACGTTTTAGAGAGGTCCGAAACCTTCGTTCCTGAAAATAGCACATCCGGCCCTCCTCATTCTTAGAATAAGCTATGAGCAAGACTATCTATAGCTTAAGCTGTTGACTTAAAATCTATTCCCCATTTAGAGCACACTAAAACGAGCAGAGAGACTACAGGGGAAATTGAGTGTTTCACAAGCAAACCTAGAGGTTTTGAACGCGAGAATTTCAGCTTACGTATTGTAACCAACATTAAAAGTTGAAAGTAAAAAACTTTTTCATCATCGGAAAGGTTTTCTTGTCATATTTTTTCAATTCACATTGCCTTTTTTGTAAAATGTTGATAAAATTATTAGAAAATTACTAATTTTTCATACAGCTTGGAGGATCATACATGAAGTTATACCTATCGGTCGACATGGAAGGCATCACCGGTTTACCTGATGCGACTTTTGTAGATGCAAGCAAACATAATTATGAACGAGCAAGAAAAATAATGACAAATGAAGCCAATGCTGTCATTCAATCAGCTTTTGACCTTCAGGCAGAAGAAGTACTCGTAAATGACAGTCACTCTAAAATGAATAATCTTCTCGTGGAGCATTTACACCCTGAAGCCCTCCTTATTACGGGGGATGTAAAACCATATTCCATGATTCAAGGCTTAGATGACTCATACGATGGTGCCGTTTTCCTCGGATATCATGCTCGTGCCGATCAGCCTGGCGTTATGTCGCATTCGATGACATTTGGGGTTCGAAACTTTTACATAAATGACACAGTCGTTGGAGAATTAGGTTTGAACGCTTATGTCGCTGGCTATTATGGAGTTCCCCTCATTATGGTTAGCGGAGACGACCGAGTAGCACAAGAAGCCAAACAATTAATCCCTAACATAACGACGGCTTCTGTAAAAGAGAGCATTTCAAGGTCAGCTGTGAAAACATTATCACCAAAAAAAGCCGGGGAGTTATTAGAGGCGAAAACTGCCGAAGCAATACATAATATTAAAAACATTAAACCTTTAACCCCTCCTGACACACCAACGCTGCGCATCGAATTTGCAAACTATGGACAGGCTGAATGGGCAAATTTAATGCCGGGTACAGAGATAGAGCCTAATTCTACAACCGTTTCCTTTCAGGCAAAAGATATATTAGAAGCCTATCAAGCGATGCTCGTCATGACAGAGCTCGCCATGAGGACTACATTTAATTAGGGGGAGCAAAAATGGCCAGATACATATTAAAACGTTTCATCTTAATGGTCGTTACGGTATTAATCATAGCGACCCTCACATTTTTTCTCATGAATTTGCTGCCAGGGTCTCCTTTAAATGAAGAACGATCAACGAATGAAACTGTCCAGCGTAACCTTGAAGCTCATTTCAATTTAGACGAACCGCTCGTTGTTCAATACGTTCTTTACTTAAAATCAATCGCCACCTTCGATTTTGGTCCATCGATTAAACAGCCGACAGAAACCGTTAATTCTTTATTAGGACGCGGATTTCCTATTTCTGCGGAACTTGGCATCTGGACAATTTTAGTTGCCGTTGTATCCGGGATCACGTTGGGCGTTTTTGCTGCATTAAAGCATAACGGAATTATTGATTACATTGCGATGACGATTGCCGTACTTGGGATCTCCATTCCCAACTTTGTGCTCGCCACCATGCTGATACAGGAACTCGCGGTTAACCGGGGATTTTTCCCGGCTGCGACTTGGAGCACACCAAGTCATATGGTACTTCCCATACTCGCTCTAGCTACTGGCCCAATGGCCATTATCGCCCGTCTAACTCGTTCGAGTATGCTTGAAACATTAACACAGGATTATATTAAAACGGCGCGTGCTAAAGGCCTTTCCCCAGTTAAAGTCGTAGTAAAACACGCTTTAAAAAATGCATTAATGCCAGTCGTGACCATCTTAGGGACATTAATGGCCGGTATTCTAACAGGTACGTTTGTTATAGAAAAAATCTTTGCGATTCCAGGAATGGGAAAGTATTTCGTTCAAAGCATCAACCAGCGTGATTATCCCGTTATCATGGGTACTACCGTTTTCTACAGTGCCTTTTTAGTCTTTATGCTGTTCTTAGTCGATATCGCCTATGGACTATTGGATCCACGGATTAAACTTCATGAAAAGGGAGGTGGGTGATATGCTTCCAGCGACGAAACAAAAGAAATACAACCATTCGGACATTCCTGATGAGTGGTTCCAACCGAAACAAAGAGACGAAGAGCAGGCAGAAACCGTCGTCCGCCCATCCCTCTCTTACTGGGAGGATGCTTGGCGCAGGCTGAGGCAGAACAAATTAGCAATGTCTGGGCTTATCTTTCTTATATTTTTAGGATTTATGTCCATTTTCGGACCGATCCTTTCCCCCCACTCCGTATCTGATCAAATATTGTCCAATCAAAACCAGTCTCCTTCCTTAACACATTGGTTTGGAACAGATGACCTTGGACGTGATGTCTTTACGCGTACCTGGTACGGAGCGAGGATTTCATTATTCGTTGGGTTGATGGCAGCCTTAATTGACTTTTTTATCGGTGTTACATATGGCGGCATTTCTGGTTATAAAGGAGGCCGTACAGACAGCTTCATGATGCGTATTATTGAAGTTTTATACGGCTTACCATACTTACTCGTTGTTATTTTGCTTCTAGTTGTCATGGGGCCGAGCTTATTAACGATCATTGTGGCATTAACCGTCACCGGCTGGGTAGGCATGGCCCGAATTGTTCGCGGCCAGGTGCTGCAAATCAAGCATAACGAATTCGTCCTTGCTTCCCAGTCGTTTGGCGCAAAAACAAAACGGATCATACGTAAAAACCTGCTCCCCAATACAATGGGACCAATTATCGTTCAAATGACGCTTACTGTGCCGACTGCTATTTTTGCTGAAGCATTCTTAAGCTTCTTAGGATTAGGTATCCAATCGCCTTTTGCCAGCTGGGGTGTTATGGCTAATGATGCTTTAGGTACCATTTTGTCAGGCCACTGGTGGAGACTGTTCTTCCCTGCCTTTTTCATTTCAGCCACGATGTTCGCTTTTAATGTGCTGGGTGATGGCCTGCAGGATGCACTTGATCCGAAATTAAGGAGGTAACCTCATGGAAAAAATTCTCGATATAAAAGACCTCCACGTCTCATTTGTTACTTACGGCGGTGAGGTTCAAGCTGTTCGTGGAGTTAATTTAGAGTTATACAAAGGAGAAACACTGGCTATTGTCGGGGAATCCGGCTGTGGCAAAAGTGTAACCGCAAATAGCATTATGAAGCTGATCCCCTCGCCTCCTGGCAAAATTAAAAAAGGCTCTATTTACTTTAAAGGCAAGGATATGACGAAATTATCCAATAAAAAAGTCCGTAAAATACGCGGGGTTGACATCTCAATGATTTTCCAGGACCCCATGACAGCTCTTAACCCCACCTTAACAATCGGCAACCAGCTGACAGAGGGCTTAAAGCAGCATCGCAGTATTTCATCAAAACAAGCAAATGACCAGGCAATTGAAATGCTTAATCTTGTCGGAATCCCAAATCCCGATGAACGAATGAAGCAGTATCCGCACCAGTTCAGCGGCGGGATGAGACAGCGAATTGTCATCGCCATGGCTCTAATCTGTGAGCCTGAACTCTTAATAGCGGACGAACCCACTACTGCATTAGACGTTACGATTCAAGCTCAAATTCTACAGCTTTTTCAAAAAATCCAACGTGAAACCGGCGTATCCATAATTTTAATTACACATGACCTGGGTGTAGTAGCTAAAATCGCCAATCGCATAGCCGTGATGTATGCCGGGAAAGTGATTGAAACAGGTACAAGACAAGAGATTTTCTACCGGCCCAATCATCCATATACACAAGGACTATTAAATTCAGTGCCCCGTCTCGATCAAAAAGGAGAAAAATTAGTACCTATTGTAGGAACGCCTCCGGATTTATTCTCCCCACCTGAAGGATGTCCTTTTACAGCCAGGTGTCCAAAGGCGATGGAAGTTTGTTCCCGTGTTTATCCTTTTCAAACGGAGCTCAGCGACACGCACGCTGTCGACTGCTGGCTTCAAGACGAAAGGGCTAAAAAATATACAGCTTCAACGTAACAAAGGGAATCATCATTAAAATTTTGAAAGGGGAAGAGAAAAGATGAAAAAATGGTTAACCGTTCTGCTTGGTGTTCTACTTGTAGTCGCACTTGCTGCTTGTACAGCCGATGAAAATGCCGGCGAAGAAGATGGAGAAGACAATGGAGAAGAATCAAGTGGTGAAGACACAAGTACCCTTCGTTTAAATAACGGGGTTGAACCGACTTCGCTGGATCCACCCATCGGTTTTGATGCAGCTTCTTGGAATGTATTGAATAACTTAATGGAAGGTATGACTCGCTTAAGTGAGGAGCATGAGCCTGAAGAAGCTACTGCTGAAAACATTGAAGTATCAGAGGATGGTACAGAATATACCTTTACGATTCGTGACGACGCGAAATGGTCTAACGGCGATGATGTAACAGCGGGAGATTTTGAATTTGCCTGGAAACGCCTATTAGATCCTGAAACAGCTTCATCTGCAGCTTTCTTAGGTTACTTTATTGAAGGTGGAGAAGAATTTAACAACGGTGAAGGTTCTAAAGACGATGTAATGGTTGAAGCTGTGGATGATAAAGAACTACACGTTACGCTTACAGCACCAACGAACTACTTCTTAAATATCATCTCAAACCCAGCCTTTTTCCCAATTAATCAAAGTGTGGCCGAGGAAAATGAGGAATGGTATTCAGAAGCTGACAGCTTTGTAGGAAATGGTCCTTTTACTCTGGCTGAATGGGAGCATGATAATGAAATGCTTCTAGAAAAAAACGAGGAATATTGGGATGCTGATACCGTAGAATTAGAAGAAGTACACTTTGCTATGGTCGATGATTCCAATACTGAATACCAAATGTATGACAGCGGCGATCTTGATAATTCTGAAATTCCTGCTGACATGGCTGATGAACTATTAGAAAGTGAAGAAGTAACAATTGACGATCAAGCAGGTAACAGCTTCTATCGTTTTAATGTTGAAGAAGAACCTTTCCAAAATGAGAAAATCCGTAAGGCCTTTGCGATGGCTGTCAATCAGGAAGACATCGTAGACTACGTAACCAAAATGGGAGAAGAGCCTGCTCACGGGTTTGTGTCCCCTGGATTTAATGATGCAAACGGTAATGACTTCCGTGAAGAAAATGGCAAGTTAGTTGAATTTGATGCTGAAGAAGCGAAGCAGCTTTTAGAAGAAGGTATGGAAGAGGAAGGGTATGACGAGCTTCCTGAAGTTACTCTTACTTACAATACAGATGACACAAACAAAGCGATCGCTGAAACCATTCAAGAAATGTACAGTGAAAACTTGGAGGTGGATGTAAACCTTGAAAACACGGAATGGAACGTCTTCCTTGAAGACCAGAAAGCGCTGGAGCATCAGCTTTCCCGCAGTTCCTTCCTGGCTGACTATGCTGATCCAATCAACTTCTTGGAAAGCTTTACAACAGATTCTTCAATGAACCGTACAGCTTGGTCTAATGAAGAATATGATGACCTTATCGCTCAAGCGAAAGAGGAAACAGATGAAGAGCAGCGCTTCGAATACATGTACGAAGCCGAACAAATTCTATTTGATGAGATGCCGATTTTCCCAATTCATTTCTACAACCAGGTTTTCCTTCAAAAAGATAATGTTGAGGGAATTGTCCGTCACCCTGTAGGCTATCTTGAATTGAAATGGGCTACAAAAGAATAAACCAGGAAACGGAGAGGACCCATACGTTTAGTATGGGTTCCCCTTCTTTTTACTAAATGGGAGGTAAATCAGATGATCATCCCCAAACGGTTAAGACACGGAAGTACGGTGGGTGTTATTGCACCCGCCAGTCCGCCAAATTTACGATCACTGCAAAAAGCCATTCCATTTCTAAACGGACTTGGTTTAAATGTAAAAGTTGCCCCTCATGTCTCCAGTATTTATGGTTATTTAGCTGGCTCAGATGAACAACGTTTACACGATTTTCATATGATGTTTGCGGATTCCGAGGTCGATGCTATTATTTGTGCAGGCGGCGGTTTCGGTACGAGCCGCATTGTTAATTCAATCGATTATAAAATGGTTAAACAAAATCCTAAAATCTTTTGGGGATACAGTGATATTACCTATTTACATACAGCCCTACGGCAAAAAACGGGTCTCGTGACTTTTCACGGACCAATGCTTAGTTCAGATGTCGGAAAAAAAGAATTCGATCCTCTTTCCAAATCTATGTTTTCACAATTGTTTCACCCCACTCTCCTGGAATACTCAGAGTCTGTCTCCCCACTCCACGTTATTTCAGAGGGAGAAGCCGCCGGAAAGCTTGTAGGGGGTAATTTGTCATTACTCGTTAATACGATTGGTTCTAAATATGAAATCCATACGAAGAATCGTCTCTTATTAATCGAAGATATTGGTGAAGAACCTTATCGCATTGATTCATTTCTAAGTCAATTGAAGCTGGCTGGTAAATTGGATGAAGCAGCTGGAATTGTTGTAGGCGACTTTAAAGATGCCGCTCCTAAGAAAAGAGAAGAATCTCTGTCTTTGCAGGAAGTACTTGATTACTATTTTGCAAACTTAAATAAGCCAGTCATTTCTGGTTTTAAGATTGGCCACTGCCTCCCCCATTACGCGGTGCCTCTCGGAAGTGAATCTACGCTATCAAGCAGGAGTAAATCTTTAAGTGTGCAGCCTGGCGTATCCTAAACGTAGAAAGGAAGAATTACATGGAGATTCAATCCGTCGATACTTACTCTATAGCCGTGCCCTTACATACGCCTTTTAAAACAGCCCTTCGCACCGTTACAGTAGCCGAGTCAATTTTTGTAAAAGTAACGTGCACGGACGGGACGATCGGGTGGGGAGAAGCTCCTCCCACTCATGTCATCACAGGAGAAAGCTTAGCAAGCATCAAATATACGGTAGAAAGTATTTTAAAACCTGCTGTTTTGGGGAAGAGACTGGTAGAAAGAGAAAGAATTTTTGAAAGTCTCCATCGTGCTGTCGTTGGGAACACGAGTGCAAAAGCAGCTGTTGACATGGCTTTATATGACTGTCTTTCTCAAATATGCTCCCTCCCTCTTCACCAATTCCTCGGAGGGTACCACGAAGCTATCGAGACAGACTACACAGTTAGTGTCAATGAGCCGGCACAAATGGCAGCTGATGCAAGTCAGTATGTTGCGAATGGATTCAATGTATTAAAAATTAAAGTTGGAAAAGATGACATTGAAAAAGATATTAAACGGATTGGAGCTATTCGCGAGCGTGTAGGCCACGACCCTCTCATCCGCCTCGATGCCAACCAGGGATGGAGCGTAAAGGAATCGATTTATGCCATCCGAAAAATGGAAGATTTGAACTTTAATATTGAACTCGTTGAACAACCTGTAATCGCTCACGACATTAAAGGGCTTAAACAAGTGAAAGACCACACCTTCACTCCTATTATGGCGGATGAAAGTGTCTTTTCCGTTCAAGATGCCAAGCGGATTTTACAAACAGAAAGTGCAGATTTAATAAATATTAAGTTGATGAAAGCTGGAGGCATCGATCAAGCCTTAAAGATTAATAGGCTGGCTGAGGCTCACGGCATCCCTTGCATGGTCGGAAGCATGATCGAAACGAAGGTCGGAATATCTGCAGCTGCGCATTTCGCAGCAAGTCAGAAAAACATTACGCGTTTTGATTTCGATGCACCTCTCATGCTGGCCGAAGATCCTTTAGATGGAGGCATTGATTTTCAAGGACGCCACATTTCTTTTTCATCCAAAAGCGGTTTAGGCATAACAAATATTCATTTAGAACGTATACTTTCACAGCAAACATGAGGAGGAACATAAATGACGCAAGCTGAAGCTACACGAACAACGTGGGTGGTTCAAGTCCCGGTCGCTACTGTATGGACATCTGAGAACTCTCCTCGTTCCATTGATTTACCTGGTATATCCAATCCATCTCAGATAAAAGAATGGCTGGATAATCTTACGTATGAAACTAGTTTAGCGCTAAGTGATAAAAACTTAGTCCAATCCCAGCTTTTATATGGTGAAGAAGTGATCGTTGATGATGTTGAGGAAAAATGGGCAAGAGTGGTCATCCCGACGCAGCCTTCCAAAAAAGATGATCGAGGGTATCCAGGCTTTGTGCCCATCGACCAATTAAAAGAAGTTCCTGAACATGAATGGATCGGCCAGGGAGTTGCCGTCGTTAATAAGAATACAACTCTTCTTATCGATGAAAAAGGAGAACCGATGTTTGATATAAGCTATCTCACTTCTTTACCAGCACTCGCCCATGAAGAGGGATTTATTAAAGTCCGTACACCTCACGGAATCGGCTATGTTCCTGAACCCGATGTTTCGGTCTACCCATCAAAGGAAGATATCCCAAAAGGAGACGGAGCTGCCATTCTAAAAGCAGGAGAAACATTCGTCGACCTTCCTTATTTCTGGGGAGGCATGAGTTCATACGGCTATGATTGTTCCGGTTTTGCCTACAATATGCATAAAGCTAATGGCTATCAGATTCCCCGTGATGCAACGGATCAAGCCCTATCTGGCGAAAAGGTAGAATTAGATAACATTGAGCCCGGAGATTTGCTTTTCTTCGCTCACGATAATGGAAGCGGAAATATTCACCACGTCGGTATCTATTACGGGGATGGAAAAATGCTCCACTCTCCTAAAACAGGAAAAACAGTAGAAATTATCGATTTAAAAGGAACAATCTATGAAAGAGAGCTTTGTTCGGCCCGCCGGTACTGGAAAGAAGCGGAGGATCAATGATGAATGAAGAAAAGACCTTGCAAGTCCGAAATTTAAAGAAGCACTTTAACTTAGGGAAAGACCGCACTCTAAAAGCGGTAGACGGAATAAGCTTTGATATATATAAAGGAGAAACATTTGGTCTTGTAGGAGAATCAGGCTGCGGAAAATCGACAGCGGGACGGACCATTATGAATCTTTATAGGCGAACCGAGGGAGAAGTGTTATTTAACGATAAGGATGTTCACAATCTCTCAGACGAAGAGAATTTCAAACTAAAAAGACAAATGCAAATGATCTTTCAGGACCCTTATGCTTCTCTAAATCCACGCTCTACCGTAGCTGATATTATTTCAGAGCCTATGATTATTCACAAGCTTTACAAGACGGAGAAAGAGCGTATGGCTAGAGTATATGAATTACTAGAGGAAGTCGGTCTGAATCGAGACCATGCCAACCGCTACCCGCATGAATTCAGCGGGGGCCAGCGTCAGCGAATCGGCATTGCCCGAGCACTTGCACTAGACCCTGATTTAATCATTGCAGATGAACCGATTTCAGCATTGGATGTTTCCGTTCAAGCTCAAGTCGTAAATCTGCTCGAGCGCCTGCAGGAGGATAAAGGTCTCACGTATCTCTTTATCGCTCATGATCTTTCGATGGTTCAGCACATTTCCGATCGAATTGGTGTGATGTATTTAGGGCATATGATTGAACTGACAAGCAGTGAGCAGTTATATGACAAACCGTTGCACCCTTACACCCAGGCTCTTCTATCTGCTATTCCCATCCCTGATCCTGACGTGGAAGACAGCAGGGAACAAGTCATCATTGAAGGAGAAATTCCAAGTCCAATCGATCCACCGAGCGGCTGTGTATTTCGGACACGCTGCCCGCTTGCCATGGAAGCCTGTGCGGAGGTTAAGCCTGTGTGGCAGGAAGTTGAAAGAGACCACTTTGTCGCCTGTCACTTGTACAATGACGCCATCGAAGATAAAACACCGCTGAAAGACCAGCCCGACTTAATAAAAAATTAAAAAAACAACGTGGCCGGTATAAAAGGTAGATCTTTAGCACAATTAAAATGCGAAGCGTTTAGAAAATTTCTTAAACCTAAATAATCCGAACTGATTCGATTCGAATCGTTCGGATTATTTTATACTTTATTCCTTTTCCCAAGATCGTTTATCACTTTAATTGAAGGCTTAACCATTGAAATGCCTGTTTTCCATTTACTTCATGTCCCCCGTCAAATACATTGTTAGAAAAAGCATTTGGGGTATCAAGATTCTCATAAATAGATTCTACTTTTTCAATAGCTTCACGCGCTGTTTCAATAGGAAAAGTTTCATCCCTTACTCCAGCTTCAATAAAAAGCGGCTTGGGCGCAATTAATCCAAGCAACGCCGGCAGTTCACCCACTTTCAGTAAGTCTGGAATATAATTATCCAGGCAATGATCAGCAGCCAAAATACTTCCTTTAAACGTATTGGCAAACCCACTCAAAACAGCGGCTTGCACTCTTCTATCGAGTATAGCTGCGAATGCAGCAATCATCCCGCCACCTGAGAAGCCGGCCACTCCGACTCGAGGGACTCACAAAGAATCATTGTAATCACTTCTGTAGTTCACCTGTAAATGGCAATGATAAATCCAAAACTCATAAGTAAAAAAGAAGCCCTCCTCCTTGGACTGGAAAAGGTGCTTTCATTTTTTATGACATCCATTTGGGAGGCGTGTTTTTATCCCAGTATATTTCACCGATGTCATGATGTTCTTCAAACTGATCTTCATTCAAGTGATAATGAAAATTAAACCAAAATCCTTCACCAGGACGATTGTCGCGTCGTACATCGAAACGAGCAACTTCTTCTTTCGTACGAGCATCATAAATCGTAAAAATCTTTTCACCATATCCTGCTCTCGATTCCTCTGTAATTTCGTAATAAGGAATTTCCTCTTCACCGGCATCACTTACAATCATTTCTAAAGCATATTCTACTTTAGGGAAAATATCTTTCTCAAACTCATCTTCTACTTTATTTAATATTCTAGGGCCCATCTTTGAAATCATCTGATCTTTTGCCTGGGCTGTTATAGTATGTACGTAATCATCAGGTGTCTCACTGGACTCAACAGCACCATGCTCCACAGCCTCTTCCGTGGAGAAATTCAATCCATTTTGGTCTTCTTTAGAAGAAACCTCTTTCTTCTCAGAAGCATCCATCTCCACATCTGTAGGAGGAATATATAAGCCCAGCGTCATAATGGCGACTAAAACGACGAATATTTTTCTAATCCAAAGTTTCATAGAAATAACTCCCTTACACATACTCTATTTAAATTCTACCACTTTTGTGGAAGATGTCTATCCTACATTGGTAATTTTTGAAATCGTTTTCAATAAAATAAAGCACCCATGTGTAGATGGGTGCTTAGTCGAGACGATTAATTCTTGGCTTTGCAGGATTACATGACGGATTTTTTCCTTGTGTTGATTCAGCGAGTTTATATAAATAATAACATTCTTCCCTCGCCATGTGATCTGCCATTAAAGCTGAGAACGTACTTAATACTTCATCAGACAATTCCATTTCTTCAAGTTCCTGCAAGAAACCCATAAACAATTGCATCTCCACTTCTACTTCATTGTTAAATCTCGCTAAAGCCGGAAAACTCTCAAGATTAGTACGCAAATATCCCGTTAACTCAACCGCTTTTAAATAAAACTGTTCAAAGTGTTTCGCAAATTCATCACTTTTCTTCTTTAAACGCTTCTCTACTCCATCTAACTCGTCATGAATAGCACCAGCATGACCTCCTGCATCCAGCAACCACAACGTATGGTGATGCAACTCATGAAAAACCGGCGGCAATTCCCCTTTAGCTAAATAGCCAATAACCAATACGTACTCTTCCAGTTCATTAACCATATGATTAATAAAAGTAGGAGATAAATGAATGCGAATAGCACCTTGTAATTGTCTCTCTAATATTGACAGTTTAAATTGTTTGAACTGATTAACCACACCTGCTATATTTCTCGAAAACCGCGGCATATCACCTACACCTTCAGTTTTTACCCTGCTTAAGTAATCATCAAATGTTTTTACATAGTCCTTCGCCTGTTGAATGGCTTCCCGTTCATCAGGGTACAAAGAGTCCCTAATAAACCTTGCATGATCTCCTAATATCTGCAGCCAAAAAGAATGCTCAAATTCAGCACTTTCCTCATAATTTTTCATGATATTCCCCCCCAGTTATGAACTACACACTTTATTAATGTATGAAGAAAGGGAGGGCACTTATAACAAAAGAAACCTCGCATCAGCTGCCAAGGTTTCATCATGAAGTCATTCATTTACGTTCTTTGTCATTAATCATTTGCTTCAACTCATTCAACTCGTTCATTATTTTACGAGTATCCTCACTCTCTTGCTCAGAGTGTTCAGAAAGCTTTTGAGCATTATTTACAATTTCACCAACAATTAAATTTAAAATAATGAAAGTTGAAATAATAATAAACGACACAAAATAAAGCCATGACCACGTCACTTCAGCAAAAACCGGGCGAAAGACCCCGCTGGCCCAGCTTTCTAAAGTAAAAACCTGAAATAACGTTAGCGTACTAAGACCAACATTTCCAAAATATTCAGGTGCCAGCTCCCTGAAAAAGGTTGTTCCAATAATGGCGTAGACATAAAAAATAATTCCCATTAAAATCGTAACAGAGCCAATGGCAGGAATAGCCAAGAAAAGAGCTGCGGTCAATCTGCGTAATGAAGGGACTACGGAGATCGTTCGAAGGACCCTGAGAACTCGTAGAATCCTTAACACACTTACTAAGTGGGTGTTATATAGAACTAAACTGCCTATTACAATAACAAAATCAAAAATGTTCCATCCATCTTTAAAGAATTTCTGGCGGTACACGTAGAGTTTTAAAACAATTTCTATGGTGAAAACAGCAAGGATTAAGGCATCCAGCCCTAGAAAAATAGTTTCATAGTTATTATATAAAGAAAGATTAGTACCTAGCCCGATAAGCATAGCATTAATTAATATAATGGCTAATATGAACCTTGAAAACCAGGGGTGTTCAATAAAACTTTGCAGCTTCAACTTCTTTCCCACTTTCTATCGACTGTTTTAAGTAAAGTTTTTTAACAAGTAACTTCGCCCATAGTAAAAGCCCCTGCACTTGCGCAAGAGGCTCGATTATTACCCATAAACCATGATAACATACATACATCTTTGGATTCGTGTCGTTTGTTCACAAATTTCCAGATATCTACGAGGCTATAGCTAAAAAAAAGCAAAGTAAACTGCAAGTCAATTTGATAAATATGCCCTTTCTGAAAAATTCGTCAACAAATCGTCAACAACAAGCTAATATGTCAATTTAACAGACATAAGAAAAAACCCTTGCGGCGCAAGGGTTTTATTAGTGGAGCATAGCGGGCTCGAACCGCTGACCTCTACACTGCCAGTGTAGCGCTCTCCCAGCTGAGCTAATGCCCCATATATTTTCTCGACAAAAACTATTATATAATGACTACACTCAAAATATCAAGGGGAAAATTTGTTTACTATAAAGTCTCATTTCGATTACATCTGTTTAGGCAATTTTTATAACGGGAAACTCTCGTACTAAGGAGGCGATCTTATGAAACCCAAATTTAAAGTCTTTCACGACGACGAACAATTGAGTGAATCTATTGAGAGCATCCGTAAAGATGGAGTAAATGATGATGACATTTACATCCTGGCTCATGATAACGACCATGTTAGACGCAGTAAGAGAAAAACAGATGCAAATAAAATTGGTGTTAAAGAGACGGGTCTTGGAACAGCGACAAAAAACATTTTCAGAGGTAAAGATGACAAATTAATATCAAAAATGAAAGAAATAGGTTTTGAACAGGATAAAGCACAAAAACTGGAGAAAGAATTAAATAAAGGAAAATCCTTGTTAATTGTAACCAATCATGATCAGGTAAATTTCTAATGGCCTTAATTAATAGGCCATTTTTTCTTTCACCACTAAAAAACCTATCTTCCCACCTCACTTGTGTTAGGTAAAAAGATAGGCTCAGTTTCTAACTACTCAGCTACAGCTTCTTCTTTTTCTTCCTTCAGCTGATCCACTAAATTTTTCAACAGCTGCATTCCATCATTTGTGCCGATGGATTCGGGGTGAAATTGGACGCCTTCAATAGGGTATTCCAGATGTCGGATGCCCATAATTTCACCTTCGACAGTCGCTGCTGTAATTTCAAAGCACTCAGGAACGTCTTTTTTATCAACGATCAGAGAATGATAGCGCATCGCTTCCATAGGGTTGTTAAGGTCTTTGTAAATCGAACAGCCGTCGTGAAATATTTCGGAGCTTTTCCCGTGCATCAGACGGTCAGCACGTACGACCTTGCCTCCGAAGACTTGGGCGATCGATTGATGACCGAGACACACCCCAAACATCGGAATCCTTCCCTTATAGCGGTCAATAACATCCAGGGTAATTCCAGTTTCATCTGGGGAACAAGGCCCCGGGGATAGAAACAAAAGGTCTGGCTTCCGTTCGTCGATCTCTTCAAATGTTACTTCATCATTCCGTCTTACAATCACTTCTTCTCCAAGCTCACCCAAGTACTGGACAAGGTTGTAGGTGAAAGAATCGTAGTGGTCGATCATATAAATCACTCTGCTCAGCTCCTCTACTCTAGATTCATTTTACGAGTTCATGAATCTCTTGATAAAAACGTTCGAGAGCTTCTTTTTCTTTCCCGTTCTCAAACGCTTCCAGCTCGCCTTCAATCAATCGAATGATTTTACTTCCAATAATGACACCGTCGGAATGCTCTCTCACAAGCTGTACGTCGTCGTTTGTTGAGACGCCGAATCCTACGGCCACCGGAACACTGCTGTGTTCTTTTACTTTTTTTATAAACGATAACGTTTCAGCAGACATTTGATTGCTTCCACCTGTAACGCCTAGTGTGGAAACGCAATATAGAAACCCTTTGGCATGCTCAGCGATTTGCTTAATACGCGTATCAGAATTAGGAGCAACTAAAGAAATAAACTCCACGCCTTTTTCTTCTGCCAGTCTACGAATTTCTTCACTTTCTTCGTATGGAAGGTCAGGGATGAGTACACCCTCTGCGCCATTTTCCTCAAGCATTTCGAAAAATTGGGCATAGCCCAGCTGCAGTACAGGGTTATAATACGTAAATATGACGACAGGTATCTCAACACCCGCTTCACGCAGCTTAGGTACAAGCTCAATGGCCTTCGTTAGAGACATGCCCTGCTTTAATGCACGCTGTGCGGCACGCTGGATCGTGGGGCCGTCAGCCAGCGGATCAGAATAAGGTACTCCTAATTCAAGAATATCCGCACCAGCTTCCTGCAGCTTCAGAGCAAATTGTATCGTTAATTCAGGAGTTGGATCGCCCGCTACGACAAACGGGATGAACAAATCGTCTGTTTTAGTCAGCTTCCCTTGAAATGATGTTTGCATAAGCATATTACTCCTCCTCCTGAAAGTGTTCCATCAATGTCGCCATATCTTTATCTCCGCGTCCTGAGAGATTGATAAGAATCGTCTGATCAGAAGACATGTCTCCAGCTTCTTTAAATGCCTGGGCTAAAGCGTGTGCACTTTCTATGGCCGGAATAATTCCTTCTTGCTCCGTTAACAGCTTCAGTGCATCTAAAGCTTCTTTATCTGTAATCGATTCATAACGGACTTTTTTAGACTGAAAAAGGTGCGCGTGCTCGGGTCCTATACCAGGATAATCCAGACCCGCAGAAATGGAGTAGGGCTCTGTAATTTGGCCGTTCTCATCCTGCATTAAATACGTCATGGAGCCGTGAATGACGCCTGGAGTCCCTTTGGTTAAGGTGGCTGCGTGTTCTGGGGTATCAATCCCTTTTCCTGCTGCTTCTACTCCGATCAACTCAGAAGAATCTTCTAAGAATGGGTAAAAGATGCCCATTGCATTACTTCCTCCGCCTACGCAAGCATAGATACGGTCAGGCAGTTCATCTTCTACTTCTAAAAACTGCTTCTTCGACTCGTCGCCGATCACACGTTGGAAATCCCGCACCATACGTGGATAAGGATGAGGACCTACGACAGATCCAATTAAATAGAAATGGTCTTCGCAATTCGCTACCCAGTACCGAATCGCTTCGTTCGTTGCGTCTTTTAATGTTCCGTTCCCACTGGACACAGAGATCACTTCTGCACCTAACAGCTTCATCCGAAAGACGTTAAGCTCCTGACGGCGAATGTCTTCTTCGCCCATAAACACTTTACATTCCAATCCGAACTTAGCAGCTACAGTGGCCGAAGCGACTCCGTGCTGACCTGCTCCAGTTTCTGCAATGATTTTCTTTTTGCCCATGCGTTTCGCTAATAAACCTTGGCCAATCGCATTATTAAGCTTATGAGCGCCTGTATGGTTTAAGTCTTCACGCTTCAAGTAAACCTTCGCGCCTCCTAGATGCTCACTCAGCTGATCAGCGTAGCTTAAAGATGTCGGGCGGCCCGCATATTCTTTTAGTACGTGATGATATTCATCTACAAATGCTTGATCGTTCATAGCTTCATCGAGCGCTGCTTCCAGCTCTTGTAAAGGTCCCATTAACGTTTCAGGGACGTATTTTCCGCCAAAATCTCCAAACCGCCCTTTCATATCAGGAAATACTTGCAACATGTCGGCCCACCTCTTTCATGATCGCTTGAATTTTATATAGATCTTTCTGTTCGTTTGTTTCAATACCGCTGGAAATATCAACGCCTTCTGGTTCATGATCGAGAAGTTGATCGATATTCTCCGGCGTAATTCCTCCTGCAATAAAGCAAGTAACGTTTTGTTCATTCGATACGCGCACATAATCTTCCACTGTGCTCCAATCGAAGCTTACCCCGGTGCCGCCATGTGCACCTTTTACTTTAGAATCGATAACATATCCGTCCGCTACTCCTTTAAAAACTTCCATTTGCTCCAGTGCACCTTCACTATGATGGACCACTTTCCATACGGGCAGGCCAAAGGCTTCTTTGATTTTTAATATCTCAGAAACAGTTTCGCTGCCGTGAAGCTGAATCACATCCAGAGAGACAAAGGTGAGGACTTCTTCTAATTGTTCGACGGTTGGATTTACGAATACTCCAACCAGCTTCTGCTTAGGCTGCGTTTGGCGAATCCACTGCCCTACGCGTTCAGGGCGGACATACCGTTTCGTTCTTCTTACAAAAATAAACCCAAGGTGTGTGGCATTTGAGCTGGCACTCTTTTCCACATCACCAGCCGAACGATTTCCACACAGTTTGACTAAAGGTTCACGCATTATACGTTCACCCCGTTTACTAAATCCTTCACCGCTTTTTTAATATTGTTTTGGCGCATCAATGACTCCCCGACTAATACTGCATGCGCCCCATAGTCGACTACTTTCTCAATATCTTCATACGTGAAGATGCCGCTTTCTGATACGAGCAGTGATTCGTTTGGTGCCTGTTTTGCCATTCTTTCCGTTTGCTCAAGCTTCGTTTCAAACGTATGAAGGTTGCGGTTGTTAATACCTAGTACTTCTGGGGTGAATTCCTTCAATACACCTTCTAATACACCTTCACTGTGAACTTCTACAAGTACTTCTAATCCAGATTCATACGCTTGAAGGTATAATTCGTTCAGCTTCTTCGGTTCCAGCGCTTCTCCAATTAGAAGAATAGCATCAGCTCCCATCAGCTTACTTTCTTCCACCTGCAGCGGATCAATAATGAAATCCTTACGCATCACAGGAACTTGTACAAACTTTTTAATGTCTGTTAAAAAGTCACGATGTCCCTGGAAGAAATGCTGATCGGTTAAAACAGAAATCGCTTCTGCACCAGCGTCATTATATTGCTTACCCACCATCACGTGATTAAAGTCATCACGAATAATTCCTTTTGAAGGGGAAGCTTTTTTTACTTCAGCGATAAGTCCTGCTTTATTTGGTGTTTTTCGCAAAGAGTCAACAAAAGAATAATGTTCAACTTCTGCTGCTTCCGGTAAATAGAGTCGTTCAATTTCTTGTTGTTTAATCGCTAAAATGGTATCAAGCATACTGACGTCGCTCCCTTTCTTCCTGAATCGATGTGAAATAATTATACACTGTACCGCTCTCAATCGCTTGCTGCACGCACTCTACGCCTTCGCGTAGATCTGCTGCTTTTCCGGCAACATATAACCCTGCCGCTGCATTCATCGTCACAATTGTCATTGCACTTTCATTAGCTGAACCTCGTAATACTTGTTCAATAATACGCGCACTATCATCGGTTGTATTAATTTGAATATCCTTTAATTCCCCACTCTTTAATCCTAAATCTTCTGGCGTAAGAGTAAAGCGTGTAATTTCTCCATCCTTAAGCTCGACAATATCTGTTCCACCAGTGATCGTGATTTCATCGAGTCCATCACGGCCGGTCACAAGAAGAACGTGCTTGGAGCCTAACTTGTTCAGGGTTTCGGCCATCTTTTCAGCGTAAGCCGTGTCATAAATGCCGATAAGCTGACGTTTGGCATTTGCCGGATTAGACATGGGGCCTAATAAATTAAAGACCGTACGAAAGCCAAGTTCCTGACGGGCCGGCCCTGCGTGCTTCATCGCTTGATGATAATTAGGGGCGAACATAAAGGTCATTCCTTTTTCAGCAATTGCTTTCGCTCCCTCTGCTGGTGTTGTATCAATTGGGATGCCTAATGTTTCTAACACATCAGCACTTCCACTTTTTGAAGACACTTTACGATTGCCGTGTTTAGCTACTTTCACATCCATAGACGCCAGAATAATCGACACAGCTGTAGATATGTTAAAAGTCGAACTGCCATCTCCACCAGTACCGCACGTATCTACAATATCGTCATGCTCTACGTCCAGCTTCGTCATATTGGCACGCATGGCACGCACAAATCCTGTCATTTCTTCTACCGTTTCTCCACGATGACGTATAACAGATAATAAACTCATCAACTGTCCCGTCGTCACGTTGCCCTGCATAATCTCATTCATCACTTCATAGGCAGCGTCTTCCGTTAACGTTTTACCTTCTACTACTTCGCTTAAAATGTTTTTCATTTCGTCTCGACTCCTTCTCTGCTCTTCTCAAATGCTTGCTCAGCTATCTCTATCGTGCGTTTTAAGGCACTTGCTTTATTAATCGTTTCTTGATATTCGGATTCTGGATCTGAATCAGCGACCACTCCTGCTCCTGCTTGAACGTAAACTTGGTCCCCTACTTTTGTCATCGTTCGAATCGTAATACAAGAGTCTATATTTCCATCAAACCCTAAATAAACGACGCCGCCGCCGTATAAATGACGAGGGGTTGGTTCTAATTCTCGCAAAATCTGCATCGCGCGGATCTTAGGTGCACCGGACAAAGTTCCTGCAGGATAAGCGGAAATCAAGGCATCTATTGGTGATACACCTTCTTTCAACTGACCCGTTACTTTACTAATGATATGCATCACTTTGGAGAAACGGCCGATGGTCATATAATCGAATACCTTCACCGTTCCAAAATCAGCTACACGGCCCATGTCGTTCCTTGCTAAGTCAACGAGCATACGGTGTTCGGCTTGTTCTTTTTCATCGGCTAAGAGTTCTTCCGCCAGTGCATCGTCTTCTTCCTTTGTAGCTCCTCTTTTTCTCGTTCCGGCTATGGGATGAATCTCAAGTTCTCCGTCCTGAACTTCGAGCAGGCGCTCAGGTGAGCTTCCCATCACTTCTACATCTTTAAAATGCAAATAAAACATATAAGGTGATGGATTCACTTTCCTTAAAATACGGTAAAGCTCAAAACCGCTGCGTTCTGTTCTCGTTTGAAAACGCTGGGAGAGCACTGCTTGAAAAATGTCCCCTGCTAAAATGTACTCTTTAATTTTTTCAACATCTCGTTTGAAATCTTCTTTTTTATAATTACTAATGAGCTCAATGGAGTAGTCAGATGACTCGTCCGTAAGCATGAGATCAGGCAAGAAACTATTTTCTTTCAAGCGCTGGCTTACGTTCTGCAGCCGGCTGACAGCTTCGTTATATTTGCGCTCCGGAGTATCTCCGTTGATCCGGGAAAACGTTAAAATTGTCGTTTCTTTCGTTTTATGATTGTACGCAATTAACGTTTGGCAGAATAGTAAATGATAATTAGAAAGATCGATATGATCGGTTTCTGCGTAAGGGACTGGCTCATAATCTGAAATCGCATCATATGCGATATAACCTACAGCTCCTCCTTTAAACGGGAGCGGAACTTCAGCCTGTTTAACGTTTAGGTCATCTACTGTCTGTTCGAAAGCTTCTTTAAAGGATCCCGCTGTCCCGCTTTTATCATGGTGAAAGTCTTCAATTATAAAAGATCCTTCTACCTGTTTCACTTCTATCATTGGATCTAAACCAATGAATGAGAAATTAGACCATGGCGATTCAGGGTCTTGGCTTTCCAGCATATATACCGCTTCATCACGTAACGCATGAAACATATGAATCGGTGTTAAAGTGTCTGTATAAAAGGACTGGGTAACTGGAATCGTGTGGTACTCCTTCGCATCCTGAAGGAATGATTCCTTTGTTGTTAAACTCATTTGCGCTCACCTCTCCATAATTCATTATGGAAAATGAGACGTTGAGGGGTTATATGTGGGATGAAAAAGGTAGTAAAAAATTGACTAAGGCCATCTGACAGCTCCTTCGTCCGTCGATTCCTCAGTTCACTCAGCTCATCCTTCTTCCTCAACTCATCTAATCTCATTCTCTACTCGTACTCTTTAGACTTTCAAACAGTGTATAAAATTCTGATAATAATGTCAACAACCAAACGAAAAGGAAAAATTACATAATGGTGGGTAAAAGCTTTTTTGACTACTTAAATAAAACGAAACCTTAAAGGACATCGAACGTACTTATACTGAAGGAGGGATAAAATGATTTTATTATCGCAGTCTGCTGCTCAGTTTTTTAATGACAATATCGCCTTATTAGCTCCCATTATTATTATTCAACTGATATTAGTTGTAACCGCTCTAGTCAGTCTCGCAAAAACTCAATACACAAACGGACCAAAATGGCTTTGGGTACTCATCATACTTTTCTTTAACATTCTCGGTCCTATTGCTTACTTCATCTTCGGAAGGGATGATTAACCTATGCTTCAGACCAATGAACTGACAAAAACATTTGGGAAAGACACAGTAGTGAATGCTGTCTCTTTCGAACTCAAATCAGAAACTTGCGTAGCACTTCTAGGCCCTAATGGGGCGGGTAAAACAACTACGTTACGCATGATGGCCGGACTAATTCATCCTACGAGTGGTTCGATTAACATAGCCGGCCAAACCAACGATATTCGCCAGCTGATTGGCTACCTCCCACAGCATCCTCAATTTCATACGTGGATGACAGGAAAAGAATTTTTAGTCTATGTGGGAAGGCTGTCAAACTTAACTAAACCCGTCGCTCATGACCGTGCAGATCAGTTATTAGACAGAGTAGGACTATGGGAGGCAGGAAACAAACGAATAGGTAAATATTCTGGCGGCATGAAACAACGTCTCGGAATTGCGCAAGCAATGATTCATCAGCCGAAACTGTTAATGCTTGATGAACCTGTCTCAGCTTTAGATCCGATTGGACGTCGAGACGTTCTTAATTTAATGGAAGAACTAAAGCAAGAAACAACCCTCCTCTTCTCCACTCATATTCTCAATGACGCAGAAGAAGCAAGTGATCACCTTTTATTAATGAACGATGGCCATATCATAGAGTCAGGGTCTTTTGAGGAAGTAAGACGCCGGCATGCCATTAATAAAATTGTTATTCGCTTTGATGATCCTGATTCTTCCTCCTACATTGAGAGTCTTAGAAGTCTTACGTGTGTTAATCGTTTGGAGACGAAAAAGGGAGAGATTCACTTATTTGTGGATGATCTGGCTGCGGCCCGGCAGTCGATCATCAATGCAGCCGCTGAGTCTCATTGGCCGCTGATCCATTTTGAGGTAGGGAAGATGTCACTAGAAGAGTTATTTATGAAGGTGGTGGGGCTGCATGCAGTGGCTGACCGTATTTAACCGCGAATCTTTAGAATCCTGGAGGAATTTTAAATGGATCTGGGTTCCTCTCGTTTTTATTCTATTAGGACTGATGGACCCGCTCACAACGTATTACATGCCGCAGATTCTTGATGCCGTCGGTGGTCTTCCTGAAGGTGCCGTTATTGATATCCCTTCTCCCCCTGCAGCTGAGGTGCTTATGATGAGCATAGGACAGTTTAATATGCTTGGTATAGCTATTATTGTATTAATTTCTATGGGAACAATTGCCGGAGAACGGAAAAGCGGTGTAGCTGAACTCATTCTTGTTAAGCCTATTCGCTATTTTACTTACGTTACGGCAAAGTGGATGAATTATTCATTGATTTGCGTAACGGCTGTATCAGCGGGCATGTTTTTCAGCTGGTATTACGTCTCTCTTTTATTTGAAAGAATACCATTTAGTCATGTACTGACAGCTGCTGCTTTTTACAGCTTGTGGGTTATTTTTATCGTTACCGTGAATATCTTGATGAACACTTTAGTGAAAGTTCCAGGTGTAGTAGCTTTCCTAACTATTGCATTTCTAATCGTCCTTCAGATCATTGGCCAAATCTTTCAGCATGCAGCGAATTGGGTCCCTTCTCTAATCACATCCTACATAAGTGAAGTTCTTACCACAGGACAAGTACCAAAAGAGCTTTGGGGCACTTCGCTCGTTACCGTCGGATTGATTATCACTCTTTTAATCATGGCTGGCTATACATTGAAAAATAAGGAAGTTGTTTAACTTATGGTTCACTAACACACAATCAGGGTAAGAAATGGATAGCACGTTAAAAAGGAGAGATTTTGTGAAACCGACTGCATTAATTACCGGTGCCTCCGGCGGAATAGGGTATGAACTAGCCCACTTATTTGCTAAAGCCGGCTATGAACTAATCGTAGTAGCCCGCTCAGAAATCAAACTTAAGCAATTAAAATCAGAATTAAATGATCATCCGGTAACCGTGATTGCGGAAGATTTATCTCACCCTAATGGAGCAGAGAATATTTATCATAAAGTAAAAAAAGACGGAAAAACTGTAGAAGTATTAGTCAACAATGCAGGTTTTGGATTGAATGGAACCTTTGAAGAACTTACATTAAAGGAACAAAAAAACATGCTGCAAGTGAACGTTCATGCTTTAACTGAACTTACTCATTACTTTTTACCGGATATAAAAAAAGCACCTTTATTAAATATTCCAAAAGGAGTGCTGAACGTAGCGAGCGTGGCTGCTTTCCAGCCAGGTCCACGCATGGCCGTATACTATGCTTCTAAGGCTTATGTACTTTCCTTTACTGAAGCTCTCCGCGAAGAACTTAAAGGCACAGGGGTCACGGCAGCCACCCTTTGCCCAGGTGCTACCGACACCAACTTCTTTAAAAATGCAAACGCAGAGGATACAAAGCTGGTTAAACGTATGATGACAACAAAAGAAGTAGCTGATGAAGGGTTTTTAGGTTTCATTAAAGGAAAAAGGGTCATCATACCAGGTGCGCTCAATCGTTCTATGGCCTTTACCACCAAGCTCATCCCTCGTTCTGTTGCTGCCAGACTGGCTCATTATATGGATTCCTAAACTACAAGCTCCGTCTTGCAACTAAGACGGAGCTTGTTTTATAAATTATACAAATTCTTCAGCAGATTTCCTAAATCCGTAAAATGTTCTGAAGCTCTTTTGTGAATAATAGCCTTCTGATTCACTTGTGGCTAATAGTTCCACTCGTGTACTAGGATAACAATTGTGTGCTTCCTCGATTAGTCGTTGCCCTAAGTCGTGGCCTCGATGATCACTGCGAATCAATAGTTCACACACGAACAAACTGACAGCCCCGTCCGTAAGGCCCCTTAAATAACCTATGACTTCATCATTTTTTGTAAGTACAAGGGCTGGCTCAGAATTAATCCAGCCATGGAAGGTTTCATCTTTCTTCTCGACTAACTGATGCCACCCTTCCTGTTTATTCAACTCATGGATCGCATCAAAATCATTAAGCTGAAACGAACGAACGGAAATCTCACTCATCTGCTTCATTCCCCTCACAATTTATTTTCTCCTTAAAGATAACGAACCAATGGTGACTTTCGTTTCACAATTCCGCAATTTCACACCTAAAAGAAGAACATATGCTAAAATAAATGTTTGGAAGATACCTAGCACCATTTAGGAGTGACTTATTATGCAAAAATTGATCGCTGCGTTATTGGTATCCATAACGTTCTTCATAGCTGGATGCTCATCTGGAGAAGATATATCTTTAGCTACCTTAAAAGAGAATCATCCAGAATCATTCGGCAAACCTGTCGAGGATTCTTTAACAAAAGAAGAACAAGAAGCACTGGGCCTGCCTGCTGAACTCCCTTTTAATTTGGAAAGTGTGGAAGCCTCTGCTGAAGAGCATGAAGTTGAAGTGGATTATATGTCTAAGGATGCTGACCGACTGACCGTGACGACCGTTTACAACCCTGAGAATAATCTGCAGGAAGCTGATACTCGAATGACATTGGACTCCGGGGCTATTGCAGGGGTTACAGAACGTGATGCTTCTGTTTTTTTTGAATGGTATGATGATGAAGAGAATGTTATTTATCAAATGGCTTATTCTCCAATGGATGATGATAATCGTTTAGAAGATGCGCTCGAGATCGCCAATTCCATCTAAAAATACATCCAAAAGCCTGTGAGATTATATACTCACAGGCTTTTATATTATTATATCAGGCCGATATCCAGTCTCCAGGAAGTACTTGGTCGCTTGCTGAATATTCATAAATGATTTTACTCCTTCGAGCTGAATCCCGTTTTTAGTAAATTGCATAACAACTTGAGGACGTAAACCAGCCAGCACAACTTCAATTCCAAGCAGCTGAAGATTCATTACTAAATTTTTAAGTAAAACAGCCCAGTCGTTATTTATGTCAGTTATGCCAGAAAACTGAATCGCCAGCCTGCTGATATTCTGGTTACGGCATTGTTCGGGTACTCGATCAAGAAGAATATATTTTTGTTCCTCTCGCAAAATTGGCTGTAAAGGAAGTAAAGCGTAACCTTTAGCAATGGGTACAACATTTGCTGTCATCTCTTCAATCATGCGTACCAATTCCTTTTCCTCTTCGGCTGCTTTAGTTTGATCGAATATTCTTGTGATCACATACATCTCACCTTCGTGTTCGAAGTGCTTCGTGTATACTTTTAATATCATTTCATTTCCTCGCCAAGGGTAATGAAGACGCTCTACATTTAATTCTCTTTTCTCTGTAATTGAGTGGATTGTAATTTGTTTAGACTTTTCTTCGCAAGGAAACAAATCTTTTAAGCTCCTGCCAATTAATTCTTCGTTATGAAGATCGAACATGTGAAGATAAGCCGGATTCACATAAGCAACCACAAAATCATTTCTCGTAACTATGACACCCTCATCTAATAAATCAACCGCATGTTTAAGAAGCATGCCCCGCCCCCCTAAGTCGGAATATTCTTACTATTCATTATGGAGGTTCTTGTCAAAAAAGCAATAAAAAATAAGAAAAAGCACCTTTTATAATAAAAGGTGCTCAGCTTGTATAGAAACCTTAATTTTCTCTTTTACCTCGGCAATGTAAACACTTCTCGCATTAGAAAGAGAAAAGGGTTTTAGGAAACGACTCCCTTTCCATGGACGAATGGTGTGCCTCCTCGGGCTTATATCCCTCCGGGGTCACACCTTATTCGTATCTCCCATAGGAGTCTCGCCGTTTCCTAAAACCCTTTTTCGAGATAGATCACTGGAAAAACCACTTAATCAAGCTGTGTCCTTATGAAAACAGAGTTTGCAGCTTGGCATACACTTCACGATTCCATGGATTTTTTTAGTGGACTCGCGGAAAGCGGCGCTTTTTTCTTTCCTTTTCTTCATACTAATAGGAATGAACTCACCTATAATCAAACCCCTCTAAGCTTTTTCCACAGTCTGAGCACCTTTTATAGTAAAAGGTGCTTTTAAACGCCTTCAAGATCAGGCTCATTCTTATGCTCTCTTTGTTTCCTGACTATTTCTACATGCCTTAAATTTCCCAGATGATCAAAATCGATCGCCAAAATATCTCCCGGCTGGGCAAACTCGATCAGCCGTTCTTTAAAAACCATCAGTTTATTTCCTACTCGTTCTGTCTCAATCAGTATGGCGTTCATCCCTTCGTAACGATCAAGTGTATACGTATTCATGATGACACATCCTTTTTAAAATATGGCCAAATTTCCGACAATTTACTTTCTAGTTTGACAATTCCCTTCTTATAAAAAATTAAACGTAAAGTAATAAACAATGCTAGACAAAAGCAAATTATGATGTTAAGTTATAACTAACGACCGTTAGTTAGCTCAGATGATAGAGGTGAGACATATATGACTGAACAACGAATTATAGACGCAAGTCTCGAGTGCTTTGCTTACTCAGGCTATCAGAATACAAGCCTTGCAGACATCGCAGATAAAGTAGGAATTAAAAAACCTTCTCTCTATAACCATTTTTCAAGTAAAGAAGCCATTTTCTTAAGGGTTTTAGATGAAGTAGCACAGAGAGAATTAAATCATTTAAAAGGATTTACAGAGTATACGAAGGATCGTTCGATAAAAGAACAAATTCACGAAGTATTTAACTTGTATGTAGAACATATGTCTTATTCAACGGAAGGATCTTTCTTTAAACGTTTCACCTTTTTCCCACCGGAAGAGTTCGCCGATGAGATTCATCAAGTATTTATTCGTACAGAAGAACAAGTGATTAAAATTATCGGCCCCATTTTTCAAAAAGGAATTGATTTAGGAGTCATTCGTCCACTTCACTTGAATGAATTGACTTCTACATTTTATACAATTATTGATGGATTATTTTTAGAAGAAAATTTTTACAACCGAGCTACCCTTGTCGAAAGGCAGAGAGCAAGTTTTAAAATTTTCTGGCTTGGAATTCAAGCAGCGAGTCAGGAGGAGTAAAGAATGGCATGGGTTTATTTATTAATTGGTGCAGTATTTGAGGTAGGCTGGGCAATTGGTCTTAAGCTCTCCGAAGGGTTCTCCAGACCTTTCGTCTCAGTGGCGACAGTTATTTTTATTTTTATAAGTTTCTATTTTTTCACAAAAGCATTACGTTTAGTGGATATCGGCACCGGCTACGCTCTATTTACAGGCCTCGGTGCAGCAGGTACCGCCGTAATCGGAATGACATTTCTTGGTGACGAAGCAGGCACTGGGAAGGTCTTTTTTATTGTACTTTTAATTGTAGGCGTGATTGGACTGAAACTTTCTGATGGAGAAAAAGAATCGGTTCACACCGTTCAGGAGGGGTAACGATGGCTTGGATGTTTTTAATTATAGCAGGTATGGGTGAAATGATGGGGATGTTTTTCTTGAAGCTTTCTGATGGACTTAGCAAGTTAAAACCCAGCTTGTTTGCTTTGCTTTCTGGTGGCTTAAGCTTTTACTTCTTGTCCTTATCTTTAAAGGAACTGCCCATAGGTACAGCTTATGGGATATGGACCGGAATCGGTTCAGCCGGCACTGTACTTCTAGGGATATTTTTTTTCAAAGAGCAAGTCAATATGAAAAGAATCTTCTTCGTGACATGCATAATCACTGGGGTTATTGGCCTAAAACTTGTTTCTTAATTTTTTTGGAAAAAATATCTGTTCTTCTGTTGCAAGTTGAGTTAAATGTCAGTAAACTATATACTGTATTTCCTAATATTAGACATAATTCGACAAACATGATATGAGTACAAAATGCCTACACTAGGTGTAGGGTTCTTTGAAAGCAGAACTGTCTAAAATTAGTGAAATGAATCATCAGGGGGATTTTTTTATGAGAAGATTATTACTTGGTATCTTATTAACAATTGTCGTTGGTTTTAGCTATGTAGGTTACACTGATCTTGATACTAATCCTGCTCCAGAAGAAACGTCTAATGACGAATCATCGGAACAGCAATTTTAAAAGCCTCTTGAGTCTTAGCTCAAGAGGCTTTTCTTATTGTAAAGGAAGGTCAAGTTCACGATCGTCTCCCCATACATCTTCTAAATAGTCATCTCTTCCGGAATTCCCTCGATAATAATCATAGCGCCACTCGTTCTTTTTATAATAATCTTGATGGTACTCTTCAGCACGGTAGAATGAATCCGCTTCTCTGATCGGAGTTATGACTTCACCGTCAAATCGATGCGATTCTATTTGGTCCGCCTTGGAATGCTCAGCTTCTTGTTTTTGCTCCTCTGTATGATAAAAAATTCCCGCTGTATATTGAGCTCCTCGATCTATAAACTGTCCGCCATCATCTGTCGGATTAATTTGTCTCCAGAATACAGCCAGCAAATCCTCATATTTAATGACAGCCGGGTCATAATATACTTGTACCGCTTCTACATGGTTCGTCTTACCGCCGGCGACCTCTTCATAGGTCGGATTGGTTTGCCCGCCTCCTGTATAACCTGAAATGACCTCATCCACACCCGCTAGTTTTTCAAAAGGCGGCTCCATACACCAAAAACAGCCGCCTGCAAACGTAGCCACTTCAAAACCTTGAGGCACATCTGTCTCTGCGACTGCTTCACTTTCATAACTTCTTTGTGTGAAATAATTATAAGCCTCCGGGAGTATAAGAATGCCAGCCATGATTGTAACGAGAGCAGCTAACCACCATTTGGTTTGCTTTTTCATTTTTTATGAGTCACCTCGTTTATCTAGTCTTCTTATATTTTATCACGCATACCCGGAGTTCTCTGTACATAAGGCTCTACTGTACTTTGAAGGCTTGCTCCATTGTTGTCTGTTTCGTGCTACGAATATTCGCGAAGAGTGAGCGTTTAATAATTTGAAGTGCATTATCATTATCATTTGTTTTCTCGGAAGCTATACAATCTTTAGGAATCCAAAGGTCATAATCTCTCATATAAGCATCATTAGCTGTAAATAAGACGCAAATATCACCCGCTACTCCGGTTAATACAAGTTTGTTAACCTGTAACTGCTCAAGCAATATACTAAGTTGCGTACCAAAAAATCCAGAGTGTTTCGGTTTTATAATAAAATAATCGTTGTCCTCAGGCAGAACTTCATTAATGATCGTTTCTCCTGGTCCTTGTTTGCACTCTTCGATCAACTCATCAACGTTATCCTGCCATAGATTAAAGTTATCGTTTACGTAAATAACCGGAATCCCATTATGTTTTGCTTGTTTTCTAAGTTCATTTATTGGACCGACAATATCCTTCGAATGTTCTAAAAGATCGTCTCCTCCATTAAAATCCATTTTATTAATCATATCAATAATGAGTAATGCAGTATTTTGAGCCATTTATGATCACTCCTCTTCAAACTTCGGCGGTCCTGCTGGTACCTGTCTTTTATGCTCGCTTTTACTATGAAGGCTTCTAAGTGTCTCTTCATCCTCAGCACTAATTTGTTCCCCTCTTAAGTATGCATCAATCGCGTCATAGGAAATCCCCATTTCTTCTTCATCTGACTGACCTTCCCATAACTCTGCACTTGGTTTTTTAGTTACAACAGTGTCCGTTACTCCTAAATATCTTGCCATCTCTCTTACTTCTTCTTTCCTCATATGAATGAGGGGTACAAGATCCACTCCTCCGTCTCCATATTTTGTAAAGTAACCTGTGTAATCTTCTGCGGCATTATCCGTACCTACAACTAAATAGCCGTAGTTTTGAGCAACTGTATAAAGGGTGGACATTCTTAAACGAGCTTGTAGATTTGCTCCTCTTAGTTGAGCGTTTTCTTCATTCCAATCTCCTTTGTTTCTTAATTCCTCCTCAATTGTTTCATACGTTTCCTCATAGGATTTCGTCAATTCAATACCTACATAGTCCAACCCAGTGTTTTCTACTACTGCTAATGCATCCGGCTGGTCTTCTACTTTTTTATTAATTGGAAGCAATACGCCAAGAGAGTTTTCAGGAAATGCTCTCTTAATTAAATAAGCCACTACTGCTGAATCTATCCCGCCACTTATGCCTACAAGAGCACCCTTAGCTCCAGCTTCATCAATTTTATCTTTAAGCCACTTCACTAAATGTTCCACACGCTTCTCCATAATCGATCTCCTCTCTTCTTTTACCTTCTCGTTGTTATGTACCTGAAAAAATATGGGAGTAAACGTAAATAATTAGTTTACGGTATATTTATTCAGGCTATGTAATGGTAAGAGTGAGGAAAGAGAGGTTTCATGAATGCTGACAAAATATAAAAGTGC
Organism: Halobacillus sp. B23F22_1; assembly: GCF_043497005.1. Classification (NCBI taxonomy): domain Bacteria; kingdom Bacillati; phylum Bacillota; class Bacilli; order Caryophanales; family Bacillaceae; genus Halobacillus; species Halobacillus sp. B23F22_1. Next base: position 125,137 of record NZ_JBIEKE010000003.1, read on the forward strand.
TTGGCTGTTCACCGGAGTATTAATATTTTTTATTGTAGTTTTTCTTATTGGTCTCATGCTGACTGAAAACTTGCCCATCTTTGATAGTCTTTACATGACGATTATTTCTATCTTAGGTATAGGATACGGGGATTATGTGCCTAACTCCAATGCTGGAAAGATTATAGCTATAATTCTCATTCCGATTACATTAGGATTAAGCTCCTACTTGCTCACTTACGTAGCTTCTATATTAATTGAAGGAAATTTATCTAATAAATGGGAGAGGAAAAAGATGAACAACCAAATTGATAAAATGGAGAATCATTACATCATTTGCGGATATGAACGAGTTGGTGAACAAGTATTAAAAGAATTTCAGAATCATCAATATGATATCGTTGTTATTGATACAGATGAAAATAAAGCTTCAAGGATCCCTGAAGAAGTGCCTTATATTATAATGATGCTAAGCAAAACCACGTGTTAGAGAAGGCAGGCATCAAGCGGGCCAAGGGATTAATTGCAACGACTTCAGATGATTCGTTGAACCTGTTCATCACCTTAACAGCCAAAGGATTGAACTCAGAAGTAGAAGTGATTGCCCGAGCAGAAGTAAGTGAAACAGAAGATAAATTAAAGCGTGCAGGTGCAGATCACGTAGTAAATCCTTCTGATCTTGGAGGGCGCAGAATGGCTTTATCATTAATCAAGCCTGTGAGTATGCATTACATCGATTCCATCATTCATGCCGAAAACCACAGCTTCCAAATGGAAGATTTTCACGTTGGTGATCAACTAAGTACAAGCAAAATTTCTGACTTAAAGCTTCGCGAGAAATTTGACCTTACTCTTCTAGGCATAAAAAAGGGTGATGGTAAATTCCATAACAATCCTGATGAAAATGAAACATTACAATCTACAGATGTGCTTATTTTGTTTGGTAATAAAGAGCATATTGATGTTTTTACGAGTCAAAGCAAATAGCTTTCCATTACCGATTATTTACGTAATAATGGAGAGATAGAACCATTCTCAAGGAGTGACCTCTTAATGATTGAAAATGAACATCACGTGCTAGTGATCTTCCCCCATCCAGACGATGAAGCGTTTGGAGTGTCAGGTACGATCATTTCTTATATAAAACAAGGAATCCCTGTTACCTACGCTTGTTTAACACTAGGGGAAATGGGAAGAAACCTAGGCATGCCTACTTTCGCTACTCGTGAAAGCCTGCCTGCTATACGTAAAAAGGAATTGAAGAAAGCAGCCGAAGCCATGGGATTAGAAGACTTACGCATGATGGGTTTAAGGGATAAAACGTTAGAATTTGAAGACGACGAAGATATGAAAAAATTAGTTGCACACTTAGTCGATGAATTGAAACCATCGCTCGTTATAAGTTTTTATCCTGGGTACGCTGTACACCCTGACCATGAAGCCACAGCCCGAGCTGTAGTGAATGCCCTGGGTGAGATTGAACCAGACCTGCGACCTAAACTTCATGCGGTCGCTTTTGCGAATAATACAGAAGAAGAATTAGGAAAACCTGATGTTGTACATGACATCCGCCATGTACAGGAAGATAAGTTGAACACGATGCGTGCCCATATTTCTCAAACTGCCCGCATGCTTGAAATGTTGGAAGAAGGTATTCAAAAGAACGATCCCGAAGCTTTAAAATGGGTCAATCATGAAAATTTTTATACGTACAAATGGGGAGATGAAAGCTGACCTGCAGGTCAGCTTTCATTTTTTCAGAGAAACCTTTAACTTATATGGGTCAACACTTCTTGCAACCGACTCCTGCAGGTCGAGCAGACAAGAGAATTCCCGCAAGACGCAGACCAATGAGATTTTTCTTTTCTACCAAGAAATATTTTCCAAGTCCCGCATTATAAACTCTTATTAACATTCCAGCTTTACTCAATTTTGTTTCCAAATAGCCCTGTTGGGTCATATGCTTTTACTGGAAAAACATGATATCCTGTTTCTAGTGTAAGAAAAGGGGTTTATTACATGATAAAACATTTAATTATATTTACTTGTATTATTCTTTTAGCCGCTTGTGGAACTTCTCAAGACAATGAATCTGCTAGCGAGGAAGACACAGAAATTGTGCAGCCAGAGGTTGAGGTAGTATTTGAGGACGAGCCTTTACCTATCAGTGAGGAAACTTCTATTCAAGCGATCGTAACAGCTGATGATGAGCCGATCATTGATGCTGATTATGTAGAGTTTGAGATATGGAATGAAGCAGAGGGAGAAGAGGAATCTGAGACGATTGAAGCTGAACATCAAGAAGAAGGTCTATATGAAATTGACTACACTTTTGAAGAGAGCGGAACTTATCAAGTTATCGCTCATACACAGGCTAGAGACGTGCACACCATGCCTCAAGTTGAAGTTCAAGTCGGTGATAAAAAACAAACCGGCCATGAACATGATATGGAAGAAGAATCAAATCATGACCATGGTAAGAACGAGTTCACCGTTCACTTAATGAAGGAGGAAGACTTTCTTTCTAATGAGGATTCAGAACTGCTGACCCATATCGAACAAGATGGAAAGCCTTTCGAAGAAGGAGAAGTAAGCTTTGAAATCAGCTCTGATCATTTGGATAAACATGAATTTATTGATGCAGAAGAAGGGGAATCAGGTGCTTACCGAGCTGCCTTTACCTTTCCATCCGCTGGGGAGTACTTGATTAACGTCCACTATGAAAAACCTAATGAAGAAATCCACGGACATAAAGAAGAAGAAATATCCGTAAACTGATCGTTATGTACGGTCAGTTTTTTTATGTCATTATATGCTGTGAACGGCTCTGCCCTACCCCCTCGTACATAAAAAAGAAGCAGACTACCTCAGTAGTCTGCTTCTCCAAATTACACGTCAGCGTTTTGAAGCTTTTTCTTCTTCGCATTTTTTTCACGTTCATTTTTATTAAGGTATTTCTTACGAAGACGAACCGTTTCCGGTGTTACTTCGCAATACTCATCATCATCTAAATACTCGATCGCTTCTTCAAGGGTAAGCTGACGAGTCTTCTTAATCGTGCTCGTGGTATCCTTGGTAGCAGAACGCACGTTAGTTAAGTGCTTCTCTTTGGTAATGTTTACCGTTAGATCATTATCACGATTGTGTTCGCCGACGATCATGCCTTCGTATACTTCTGTACCCGGCTCAACGAAGATAACTCCTCGATCCTCAAGGTTCATAATTCCATAAGTTGATGCTTTTCCTTTATCAAGTGAAACTAGAACTCCTTGACGTCGGCCTCCAACTTGGCCCTTAGCTAATGGTGCATAACCATGGAATGTATGGTTTAAAATTCCATACCCCCGTGTCTGGGTCATAAATTCAGTAGAATAACCAATTAACCCGCGTGAAGGTACAAGGAACTCAAGGCGAACCTGCCCATTACCATCGTTCACCATATCTTGCATTTCACCTTTTCGAAGACCGATGGATTCCATAACAGCACCCTGGTATTCTTCTGGCGTGTCAATTTGCACGTACTCTACTGGTTCACACGTTACGCCATCCACTTCTTTAAGAATAACCTTAGGCTTGGATAATTGAAGCTCGAAGCCTTCACGACGCATGTTCTCAACAAGAATAGATAGGTGAAGCTCACCACGGCCAGATACAGTAAATGCGTCTGGAGAGTCTGTAGGATCTACTCGTAAGCTTACGTCTGTTTCTAACTGTGTTAGAAGACGCTCTTCGATTTGACGAGATGTTACATACTTACCTTCACGGCCGGCAAAAGGACTGTTGTTTACAAGGAATGTCATTTGCAGCGTAGGTTCATCAATACGCGGGATCTCCATTGCTTCTTGATGGTCTGGCGGACATACAGTTTCTCCAACGTTAATATCCTCTAAACCAGCTAAAGCGATAATATCTCCAGCCTGAGCTTCTTCAATCTCAATTCGCTTTAAGCCAATGAAACCAAACAGCTTAGAAATACGGAAATTCTTCACGCTTCCATCTTTCTTCATAAGAGATACTTGCTGACCTACTTTAATACTGCCGCGGAATACACGTCCAACACCAATACGACCAAGGTAATCATTATAATCAAGTAAAGTTACTTGGAATTGTAAAGGCTCTTCCTTAGTATCTACAGGAGCAGGGATGTTGTTCATGATCAGCTTAAAGATCGGATCCATTGTTTCATTCTGGTCTTCCGGCTCATCACCAGATGTCCCGTTTAACGCAGAAGCATAGACCACAGGGAAATCTAATTGTTCATCATCCGCACCTAATTCAATAAATAGATCAAGTACTTCGTCCACCACTTCTTCTGGACGAGCGTTCGGGCGGTCAATCTTGTTTAATACGACTACTGGTGTTAATTTCTGTTCGAGTGCTTTTTTCAAAACGAAACGCGTTTGAGGCATGCAGCCCTCATAAGCGTCTACTACTAACAGTACACCATCCACCATTTTTAGAATACGTTCTACTTCTCCACCAAAGTCAGCGTGACCTGGTGTATCTAAAATATTGATTCGCGCATCATTATAATTGATGGCGGTATTTTTAGCTAAGATTGTAATACCACGCTCTTTTTCCAAATCATTAGAGTCCATTGCTCGCTCATCTACATGTTCGTTTTCACGGAATGTACCGGAATAGTGAAGCATTTGATCCACTAACGTCGTTTTTCCATGGTCAACGTGTGCGATGATCGCGATGTTACGAATATCGTTTCTGTGTTGCATGAAGCACACACCTCTTTCACAATGCTAATTATTCAACTTATCTAGTATAACATATTTACAACCATAACAATAGGTAATGTGCACTTATTTGTCATTTCTTACACATAATAAGCAAAAATACAAGCGCTTATGGTATAAGTCTTTTGTTCCTCCATCGAACCTTGTACAATATGTGTGATATATAAAATCGCACGAGAGGACGTATATCATTGAATGCTCAGCAAATTAAATGGATGATTTTCATAGTACCTGCCCTTGTTATTGGTTTGTGGGAATTCATTCGCCACGAATGGCTGCTACCGTACATTTCCATGGAATTAGGAAACTGGATGACACCACTAATTGTTTTGATATTCTCCATCTTCATTAATTATAAATTATTTCAAGTTCTTGAACGGAACCAACACGAATTAGAACAAGAAAAGATGAAGCAGGCCGTTACTAACGAGCGTCAGGAAATTTCTAGAGAATTACACGATTCGATTTCTCAATCTCTGTTTTTATTGTCTGTTAAAATCGACCAGCTTCAAAAGAACAATGAACCTGAGACTTATGGGGAGATTCAATTAACGATAGATCGTCTTCAGGAAAACGTGCGCCATTCTATTAAACAGTTGAGAACCCCTAACATTACACACTGGAAATCAGCAATTCAGCGTACGATCGAACAATTGAACCGTGAAAGACCCGAAGTTGAATATCACTTAGACTGGCAAGCCTCAGAAAGAAGCTTTTCAGCAGAAGAAAAAGTCCAATTTTACTGGATTATACGAGAGGCATATATAAATACCCTCAAACACGCAAAAAATGTGACGAGCGTAAAAATTATCGTTACTCCTATGGAAATAAAAGTAATCGACAACGGAACTGCTCTGTCTTCCTTTGACCAGAATGGCACGCATTATGGAATCGAAATGATGCAAGATCGTGCTCAATCAGTGTCATGGAAGTTGACGATCAACCGTGATAGTGAGTACACAAAATTATGCCTAGTGAAAAAGGAGGCAGCGAAGTGAGTTCATACAAAATCTTAATTGCAGATGACCATGCCGATGCCAGGGAAGGCATCCGAATGATTCTCTCTTCCTCTCCTCAATACGAAATTGCAGGCGAAGCTGTTAATGGACAGCAAGCCATCCAACAAGCCGAAAGACTACGTCCGGACTTAATTTTAATGGACATCCACATGCCTGGAATAAATGGGTTAGAAGCAACAAAGCGAATTAAACAAACAAATCCAGCTACGAAAATAATAATATTAACGGTATCAGAAGAGAGCATACATCTCTTTGATGCGCTGAAAGAAGGCGCTCAAGGTTACTTGCTAAAAAGCGTTCGTCCATCTGAATGGGAAAGCTATATAGAAGCCGTTTTAAAAGATGGGGACGTATCAAGAGGTTTAATCGAGCAGACCTTGACGAAGCTTACAAATAAACCAGCTGAAAGGCCTCCATTATCGGAGCGAGAATTTGAAGTCATGAGTCTTGCTGCTATGGGAGCGACAAATAAAGAGATTTCTAAGCAGCTATTTATCACTGAAAATACGGTGAAGAATCACTTAAAGAGTGTTTTACGCAAATTAAACATTAAAAATCGTGTAGAGCTTGCTCGCCTGGCTTACGAAAAGCACTGGCTGTAATTTAGAAAGGAAGTATGTATGAAAACGAAAAGGATAGGCGAATGGATTGAAATTACTATTCCACAAAAGTGGCACGGTTTTACGATTGAGCGAATTATGAAGAAAGAACTACTGGTACCGAGGAAGCTCCTTCATAAATTCAGGAGTGAACGGTCCGTAACTTTGAATAATGAATCCAAACATTGGAAGCAGACTTCCGTAGAAGCAGGGGACCTTTTACGTATTCAAGTGTTTGCACCGCAAGAACTTGAAGTCGTTCCTACTTTCATGGATATTGATATTGTGTACGAAGATGATCATCTGCTTGTCGTCAATAAACCCGTCGGAATCGATACTCACCCTAACCAGCCTGAACAAACGGATACTCTAGTGAATGCCGCAGCTTCTTACTTTCAAATGAACGGGATTGAAGCTACTCCAAAATATGTTCATCGGTTAGACCGCGATACATCTGGAGCCATTCTTTTTGCCAAGCATGAATTAGCGATTGCTACATTAGGTCAACAATTAAAAGAACGCAAAATTAAACGCACATACATCGCCTGGGCTCATGGGAAAGTAAAACAAAAAAAGGGAACGATCGACCAGCCGATCGGCAAAGACCGGCACCATCCTGTGAGAAGAAGAGTATCCAAAGGAGGACAGCCGGCAGAAACAAATTACGAAGTAGTGGACTATGACCCTGCTCGCAAAGCTTCCTTGCTAAAGCTTCAGCTCAATACAGGAAGAACTCACCAAATCCGCGTCCACTTAAGTTATATTGGACATCCACTATTAGGTGATACATTATACGGAGGAGAAGCTCATACTTCGTATAAACAAGCATTGCACGCTGCAAAACTCTCTTTTATCCATCCTTTCACAGAGGAGTTTATTGAATGTTTGGCCATGCCGCCAAATGACAGCCAACTATTTAAAGAAGAGCATGTAAGGGCGCTTGAATAAAAAAACACCTTGGACAAAACTGAATAAACCATAAAATAATCCGAACGATTTTATTGAAATCAGTTCGGATTATTTATATTAAAGAAACTTTAGACCCTCGCACTGTCCCACAAGTGTCTTCGCATTTGAACGTTGAACTGCGTATGGAACGTTCCATTTAAAATTGATCATTTTTCAAGAAAATTGCTTTACTTATGTCTCAGCTTTTTTATGACATACTTTTGTATAACTCATCATATTTATGAGCGCACTCTATATCAAGCTCCGTCAGCCCCTTTGCGCTCCAAGAAGTCAGTTTCATCGTTACCATTTTATAATCAATGCTTATAAAAGGATGGTGTTGAATATCTTCTGAATACTCGGCGACGGCATTTACAAATTCAACACCTTTTAAGAAATCCTTAAATCTGTACCTCTTCACGATAAATTTTTCGTCTTCAAGTTTCCAATCATTTAAGCTGTTTACTCTCTCCTGCTTCTTATCTTCGGGTATTCTTTCTAACATTACATTCACTCCTTAGAATATAAGAGATCACTAAGTTTCATGAATTCTTCCACGTCTTCTATACAGGTTTGCAGCGCTTGTTCCCAAAAATCTTCTTCCTCGAGATTTACATCTAAATGCTTTAATGCTAAATCTTCTACTCGCATGCTTCCTGTATCTTGTAATAAGGCGACGTACTTTTCTTCAAATGCCGGCCCTTCCTTAGCAGCTTGCGCATAAATTCCAAGGCTGAACAAGTATCCAAACGTATACGGAAAGTTATAAAAAGGAACTCCAGTAATATGAAAATGAAGCTTCGAAGCCCAAAAAGTTTGATCATATTCATTCAATGTCTCTTGATAAGCTTCCTCCTGTGCTTCTATCATAAGCTCATTCAATCTCTCTTTAGGTACTGTACCCGATTTTCGCTCATTGTAAAAACGAATTTCAAACAGATAGCGAGCATGAATATTCATAAAGAAGGCGACACTTCGCTGAATTTTGTCTTCAAGCAGGGCTAGTTTTTCCTTCGAATCTTTAGCATCCCTAACCGCAGCGTCAGCTACAATCATCTCAGCAAATGTAGAAGCCGTTTCCGCTACGTTCATCGCATAGCCTTGATTTAGTCCCGGTAAATCGTTCATCACATGCTGATGGTAGGCATGACCAAGTTCGTGTGCCAGGGTGGCAACGTTCGATAAAGTTCCAGAATATGTCATGAAGATCCGCGTTTCCTTACTATGAGGAAAGCTTGTACAAAAGCCTCCCGGTCTCTTTCCAGGACGGTCTTCTGCTTCAATCCATCGATTTGCAAAAGCTTGCTCTGTAAATTTAGCCATGAGCGGGCTGAACTTTCTAAAGTGTTTAATAATAAACTGTGCTCCAGCGTTATAATCCATCTTTTGATCAGAGTTCCCAATAGGAGCATGAACGTCATAAATGCTCAGTTTCTCTACTCCAAGCCACTGGGCTTTCACTTCCAAAAAACGCTTATAGTGCTTTTTATGTTTAGTAATAACTGTCCACATCGCTTTTAATGTTTTCTCACTCATGCGGTTATATTCCAACGGCTCTTTTAGAGGGTTATCCCACCCTCGATGTTTATACGTCTGCAGCCTGAATCCGGCTAAATGGTTTAAGGTTTGACTGAATAAATCTGCTTGTTCTTCCCACGCCTGCTGCCAATTTTGAAACACTTCTCTTCGAACACTGCGATCGTTATCACTTAATTTATTGGAAGCCTGCCCTACGGAAAGATCTTCTCCTCTGTACGGAATGTTCATCTTACCAACGATCGTATCGTACATTTGACTCCACCCGTGATACCCATCTACTGCTAGGTTATTAATAATCGACTCCTGTTCAATTGATAATTTGTCTTTTGCTTTCTCCCTTCGCTCATCCAGCACAAAGGCCACTTCTAATAAATCAAGATCCTTAATTATAGTTTTCCAGATGTTTGCATCAATTTGGACTAATTTTTGGTCAAATTCGATTTGGATATTTTTAAACTTAGCTCCCAGCTCACTTCTCGTTGTTACCCAGCGGTGGGCAGCTTGATCATTGACATCCTGAGCAGAGAGGCAGCTGATATAAGCACTAAACTGTCTTACACGTACAGAAACATCTTGAATACGTTCTATAAGGTCCGCTAGATCAGTCGTCTGCTCAGCAATTTTTGGCGGCATAAACCTTTCTACTAAGTTATGTAATTCAGATAATTTATTCTCTATCGTACTCACGTAATTTTTTAGCTCTTCTGATTCACTTCCCCCTTGAAAGATGGAATCGAGATCCCAAGTCGGTTCATACAAATTCATTCTTTTTCCCTCTTTTCGTCTTCTTAATGATTATTTTAATTGTATCAAAATTTTCCATAATAAGGACATAGACGCCTAATAATACCTTATCTATCTTTTTTATTGGTCCACCATATAACTATAACATCACCAGTCACCCTAAATGAGAGGAAGTTGTAATGATGCGCTATCAACGAGAGGAAAGCTTACGGTATACATTCCATTCCCCTCCTCCCACTAGATTTTCCATCATCCAAATGAAAGAACATCACCTCTGTGTACCAGGTACATCATCAATACACTTTTGTACCTGGTACCATAATAAATCTAAAAAAAGGGTTTTCATCTATTTTCGGTTGTGATACACTAGGTTTGTAACATAATTGAAACATTATCGTTACATAAATGAAACTTTTTGTAACATTTTGTCGAACTATTAAGTAGTAAGAAAAAATGATCAGAGAAAGTTTAAGATTATTTTCCTCTGGGAATTCTTTTAGTACAACAGTCACTGGCTTAGTAGGAAATCATCCATAGAAAGGGGCTTTTTAACAATGAGACACAAAGCTGAGTACGATTCTACAGATTTTATCTATGGTTTAGGTGGTTCTGCCATTCTCACAGGCTTGCTATACGTACTAATCTATATTGTCTAATACTAATTACTTACCATAATGAAACCCATTTCCTTTCAGAGGAAATGGGTTTTTTCGTGTAACAATTCAATATCTTTAGTTTTACAATTGCCTCTACTATACTTAAATGTGATGAGGTGAAATAAATGACACTATACCATGAAGGCTACGCGAACTTATTTCAAGAAAATAAACTAACCTTTGGCTTGACCATCCCACTCGAAAATTACCATAATCAACCGCCAACAATGGAACATCAGGCAGAGAGAGTTCAACTGGCTGAAAAGCTGAATTTTCAAGCTTTGTGGTTACAAGACGTCCTATTGGAAGATCCAACGTTTGAAGACCCGGCAACTGGCCAGATTTTTGATAGTTTTATCTATGCGACGTATTTGGCAAGTCATACTTCAACAATAAAAATTGGAACTGCCGCCACCGTTCTGCCTTTGCGCCATCCTCTTAGAACAGCCAAAGAAATAGCGAGTATTGATCGTTTATTTCCGGGTCGTTTTATCCTTGGAGTCTCTTCCGGAGATCGACGCAAGGATTTTGAAGGACTAGGTATTCCCATAATGGAGCGCAGCGAATGGTTTCGAGAAGCTTTTCATGATCTTAATCTTGCGCTCGATACAGAATACCCGGAATTCAGTTCAAGATTCGGAACAATGAAAAAATCAAATCTTGTACCGAAGCCTGTGAACAAGATTCCTATGCTCATGACAGGGTATTGTCAACAAACCTTAGATTGGGTAGCCGAACATGGAGATGGTTGGATGTTCTATCCCCAGCGGCCGAGTCAGCAAATCGCCTTGATACAACAATTCAGAGAAAAAGTCTTCTCCTACCACGGAAACGTTTTTCGTCCATTTGTCATGCCGCTTCCAATAGATTTAGTTAACGACCGATATGGTTCGATAGAAAAAATTCCAGCAGGTTACCGTACGGGTGTACTTGGACTTATTAAGATCCTAGAGCAATATCGGCTGGCCGGAGTAAATCATATCCTATTCAATTTATCTGCAGGTTCTAGAGCTGTGGAAGAAGTCATTTACGAAATAGGCAATGAAGTTATTCCCCATTTCCAATGATAAAGGTGGTCTTATCGTTATGAACAAACCTGAAGTACTTCTCATGGGCACTCTCCACTTAGCTATGGACCCTGATATTGTCAATCATCAAAAAGAAAATATTCAGGAAGTCCTGGAGGCCCTTAAAGCATTTCACCCAACAAAAATCGCTGTGGAAAAATCTTTTCTTATTGAAGAAGAGCTTGACCGAAAGTACGCTGAGTATAACGCAGGAAATCTACTCCCAAGTTACGATGAAGTCGAACAATTTGCTTTTCCATTAGCTCATTATTTTGAACTTCCTGCTTTATACCCGATCGACGAAATTGTTGATATGTCGAAACCTACACTCAATCAAGTGTTTGAATGGGCTAAAGAACATCAACCGGCCCTCTTTAAAGAAATTCTTGAGGTGCAAAAAAGTTTAAAAGAAATGGAAGACACTTCTTCCTTACTTACCACCCTGCGTTCTATTAATGATCCTGCTTATATTTCACAGCTGCAGCGTGTTTATATGAAGCTGACTCGCGTTGGAGATCGTCAACATCAAATAGGAGTGAAGTGGTTAAAGCAATGGCACGAAAGGGACTTAGCGATTTCCGCCAATTTATCTCGAATAGCAGAGCCAAATGACCGGATTCTCGTTATAATTGGGGGAGATCATCTTCATCTGCTTCGTCAATTTTTATCCGACAGTAAGGATTTTACTATTTCGACATATTTGGAGTACGCTCCCTAATGAAAAACGGCAGCCTTCTAAAGAGGCTGCCGTTTTCTAAAGTTTAATCCTCGTCTTTTCGATCTTCTAACACTTCTAAAGCGGAACGTTTTTTCTTCTTCCCTTTGCGCTTCCACCGTTCAATATGAATGGTAGGAGATTCATAACTATCGGAAGCTCTAATATCAGTATTAGAAGCTTTCATAAAGGACCAGGCCAGTAAAAACATAATGAAAATAAGCGGGAAACCACCCACGATACTTGCTGTTTGTAATGTCTCTAATCCACCTAAGAACATAAGAGTTAAGGGCATAATACAAAGAGCAAATGCCCAAAACAAACGATTCCATCGCAAAGGTTCTCCTTCCACCTTCTTCTGCACAACAGCTGCTAAGATGTATGATGAGGAATCAAACGTCGTTGCTAAGAAAATAATTGCTAAGATCGTAAATATTAACACTATGAACTTCGCCAGTGGCAGCTGGTTCATAATTTCAATAATTGTAGCGGGAGCTCCGTTTGCATCAAGGAAACCGATCACGTCAAGCTGACCTGTCAGCTGCATGTACAATCCAAAATTCCCCATAATTCCAAAGAATAGAATACAGCCTAATGTACCGTAAATCATCGTACCAAGCACCATTTGTCTTATCGTTCGTCCTCGAGAAATACGAGCAACAAACAAACCAACAAACGGGGCGTACACTAACCACCATGCCCAGTAAAAAATTGTCCAGGATTCTGGGAAAAGAGTTTCTTCAAAATCACCTATGTTAGCAAATGGCTCCATCCAAGTCGCCATTTTGAAAAAGTTGTCCATTATAATCCCTAGTGAATTAAACGTCGTTTCACTAATGAATCGTGTAGGTCCTACAAAGAAAATAAAAGCTAATATAAAAATAGAAAGCCAAAGGTTAATATCACTTAAAACTTTAATTCCTCTTCGAAGTCCAGAATAAGCACTAATGGCGAATATTGTTGTACATATCAGCATAATAAAAGCTTGTAAACCTAATGTGACTTCCACTCCTGTTAAGTCACTTATACCCTCAGCAATCATCGGAGTTCCAAGGGCTAAAGTTGTTCCTGCTCCTCCCATTAAACCGAACATGAACAATACATCAATAATCGTTCCTAAAGGCCCCTCAACTCTGCGGCCTAATATTGGTCGAACGGCTTCACTCACTTTAAGTACAGGTTTCTTTCTTACATAATAAAAATAGGCAATAGGTAACGCGGGCAGCGTGTAAATCGCCCAAGCAATTGGTCCCCAGTGAAAAATACCATAAGCTGTTGACCATTGGATGGCTTCCTGTGAACCTCCCTCCACACCAAACGGAGGACCTTCATAATAATAAGCCCACTCAATAACAGCCCAATATAAAATACTAGAGCCAATCCCTGCAGCAAATAACATAGCAGCCCAGGAAAATGTATTAAATTCTGGCTCTTCTCCTTCATCACCCAATTTAATCTGACCGTTTTTACTAAATGCGACAAATAAAAGAAAAGCAAAAATTAACAAGCCCATTATCATATACATAACGCCAAAGTTACCACTAACAAAAGTATTTGCCTGGTTTACTACTTCTTTACCACCCTCAGGGAATAAAATAAGAGGAATGGTTACACCAAATAAGAGAATGAGTGCACCTATAAACGTACCCCAGTCAATTAATTTTGTATTCACACCACATCGTCCCTTTCTTTTTTTCTTTTTACTTAGCAACTCGTTAACCGTAATTCCAATGTAAAGCGAAGAGTGGAGCAGATATTTAGGGGGAATCAAACACAATGAAAGAGTATAACAGATGTAATTACAGAGGACAAACAAGCATAGTGGCTATATTACCCTCTCCCTTTAAAAAGAAACGAAAATCCGCCATTTATCTAAATAATTTGACATCATTCGACATATAACTGCCGATAAGAGAAAATGACGTGAAGAGGATAGGTCATACTTACTTATTATCTGCCCCTTCCTTTGTTAAAAAAGATGATCGAATTAATCGCTGCCTTTATGTTTTTCCCTATATCAATAACATGATACAAATAGAACAATATGATACAGACTTTAAAAATTTGTTTAAAGCTGATGCAGGAATAATGAAGTTCAGTAAATGTGCATGGTTTAAATGTCAAAGTGATTCATTTACTATAGAAGTACAAGAAGAAATCAAACGCTGCCATGCCCTCACATGAATAAAGCGTAACCCCTAGCGAGTTACGCTTTGACATCTTTGGTATGTTGTTTGGTTTGTTACGATGATAGTATTTTAAGGGAGAATGAAATATGTTCAAAAAAATAAGAGAGTCTTTATCATTTATTAATCCATTATATATCCCTTTGTTTTCAGCAGTTCCAGTTGGAGTCTGGCTATTACTAGGTAACGACAACTGGCAAAGTACGTACTTAAGTCTTTATATCCTCGTCATTATGTTTCTTATCTTTACAGGTGCTGTTGAGATAAGCAGCGAGGAAGGAAAGCATCAAATTTTGGGATATATTTATATGACTTTCGGTTTGCTATTAAGTGTAGTGGGTCTCATTCGCTGGCTGTTTTAAATAAAAAAGAGAAAGGGAAGGATCATTGGAATCATTATAATGATCGTGAAAATCAGCCAGGCATTTTGATTGTCACTCGTCACTTGTTTGCGATACGACATGGCCCAAGCCATTAATAAAAGGACGGTCATTATAATACTTTGCAAGTGAAGGTCCCCTTCATTATTATTTGTAAAGATATACACTCCCCCTTCAATAATTAATAGGAGCCCCACTGCTATATTAAAAACATGTGTAAATAATCTATTCTTCATATTTTCACCTCATTTTACTATTTCCAATAAAGTTAAGTATATCAGAATCGTTAAATAAAAGTGAATAACCAGATGGCGCAGAAACCATCTGGTTATTTAAAGCGATCAACTAATTGTTTTAAGGATTCGGTAATTTCAAATGCCGGGCCATCCCTTTTTAATACTTCCCAATGATCCGGGTAAAATAAAACCTCTAATAACGTACGGTCGTTAGCCGTTAGGGTTAGTCCCCCCATGACCTCAGTGGGGGGTGCGTCTGCTTCAGACGAGGGACTTTCTTTTAACTCCGAGATAAACTTACGGATATCTTCTTCTTCCTCAATGGTTTTACTGTCCCTCTCTTCCTCAAAAGAATATATTTTGATTTCTAAGGGACGTTTATATTCCGTCCAGCTATGAGGAGTAATTTGATCTTTTTCAAAAGTAACAGGATTGAAAAAGTAATGCTCACTTATATAATAGACCCCAAATGCAATTAGCATACCCAGCGATAGGAAAGTAATAATACTTTTCTTCATAACTTCACCTCTATGTATTCTCTATTTATGTATACGACAAAGTATAAGGAATAGTTTCACTAAAATTCCCATTTTTTATGATTTTTGCATAAAAAAAACTCCTAAGTTTTAGGAGTTTTGATATTCAATATTCTTGTAATAACCCGTGGCTTTTCCTTCAAAACCCAAATGCTCATAAACAGAGTGAGCTTTATTCCTTTCTAAACGGTTCCCGCTATTAAGAGTAATGCGGGCAGCTTCTTTCTGCTTTGCCCACTCCTCTGTTTGATTCATTAACAAGCGTCCAATCCCTTTACCTTGGGCGGCTCCTTCTACAACAAATGCTATTACCCTCACATGAGTATCACCGGTGTGATATGCCATACTGTGCATCATTCCGATCATTCCCATCAGCTCTCCATCTTCTTCAAATACATATGTTTGATAGTGAGAATCAGCAAAAATGTTAGTCAGCCGTTTTCTCATCGATTGACAATCTGCAGGATACCCAAGTGTCCCCATTAAGTCAGCTAACTGTGCACTATCTCTTAATTTCGCTTCTCTAATCATAAATGAGGCCCTTAAATTGAGCTTTGTTCGTGTTTTCTTAGTTCCACTCTTCTAATTTTACCTGAAGTAGTCTTAGGCAGGCTTGAAATAAACTCCACTTTTCTTGGATATTTATAAGGAGCCGTTAAATGTTTCACGTGGTCCTGAAGATTTTTCACCAGGTCCTCATCTCCTTGGAAGCCTTCTTGAAGGACGATAAAAGCTTTAACTACATTCCCTCTAACTTCATCAGGACTGGCTACAACAGCGCATTCTTGTACTGCGTTATGCTTCACTAATGCATCTTCAACTTCGAAAGGTCCAATCGTATAACCTGAACTTATGATAATATCATCGCTGCGGCCCTCGAACCAAAAATACCCTTCTTCATCTTTCGTCGCCTGGTCACCAGTTATATAATAGTTTCCTCGTTGGGCCATTTTTGTACGTTCCGGATCTTTGTAGTACTCTCTAAATAAAGCGGGTGTTTCCAAGTGTACCGCTATATCTCCAACTTCTCCGGGTTCAACGGGCTCGCCCCATTCATTTATAATTTCTACCGTATTGCCAGGTGTAGGTCTCCCCATCGATCCCGGCCGTACTTCCATATCTTTCATAATACCAACTAATAATGTATTTTCCGTTTGCCCGTACCCATCACGAACTGTTACGTTGAAATAATTCTTAAATGTAGAAATAACTTCACGATTTAAAGGTTCTCCTGCCGAGACAGCACTATGCAGTTCCCTTAAACTGTATTCCTCCAACTGATCTACTTTTGCCATAAGACGATATTCTGTCGGCGTACAACACAATACATTAACTTTATACTCGTCCATTAGACTAAGATAGGTTTTAGGATCGAATTTACCTTGATAGATCAATCCGGTAGCACCAGTGCCTAATACAGAGAGGAATGGGCTCCATACCCATTTCTGCCACCCTGGTCCTGCTGTCGCCCAAACGGTATCTCCATCCTTAATAGCCAGCCATTTATCAGCAGCTGTCTTTAAATGAGCAAAACCCCAGCCATGCGTATGGACTACGCCTTTTGGATTTCCGGTTGTACCTGAAGTATAAGAAAGGAAAGCCATATCATCCCGATTCGTCTCTGCCATTTGAAAGTCTTCTGACTCGTCTTCCATCAGCGAATCTAAGCTTAACCACCCTTCCTTATCACCGCCTGTAGAGAAAGCGGTTACATTTTTCATTTCATCTACACCCTCGAATTGCCCAGTAAACGCTTCATAACATACCACTGCTTTTGCTTCCCCGTGGGATATACGATAAGATAAATCCTTCGGACGGAGCATTTCAGAGCTTGGAATAACAACTAAACCTGCTTTTAATGCACCAATATATACTTCATAAGCAGCAATAAGTCTTGGGATCATTACAAGGACCTTATCACCTTTTTCTAACCCATGGTTTAAAAAAGTGCTGCCAATTTTGTTGGCGTTCTTCATTAACTCGACGTATGTAATATCATCCTTTTGTCCATCACTATTCAGCCATTGTAGTGCTTTTCTAGCGGGTTCAGCCGTGTATTTCTCAATCTCCTCCACAACATTATACTGCTGAGGTGCTATTAACTCTTCTCGTTTCATGTACGTTCCTCCTATCGAATTACGTAAGACCTAATCCATTATAACAAATTTTCAAAATTATTAAAAATAAAACCAAACCTTAAAAAACCCCATTAAAACAGTAGTTCTAATGGGGTGATCATCAAGCTAAGCGTTTGAAATTTTGACCTAAAATCTCATTCATAGAGTGAACAGTAATAAAGGCTTTTTCATCAACTGCAAGCATATATTTTTTAAGTTTAGAGTAGTCCCTGCGATTCAGGATCGTCGTAATGACTTCTTTATCTTCTTGATTAAAAGCCCCTTTAGCAAAATGAATTGTAGCACCCCGGCCCAAATTTTTAACGATAAATTCACGCACTTGTTCACTTTCTCGACTTATAATAACGACTTCTTTATTATTATCAAATTGCTGAAGTGCATAGTCTATTACTAAACCATTTAATATTACTCCAAAGAACGCATACATGCCCACTGCTGGTCCAAAGATAAAAATGGATGAAGTCGCAATAGCAATATCGGAAAATAAGACACCTTTTCCTACTTCTACGGAAAAATATTTATTTAGAATCATTGCAATTATATCAGTTCCACCGGTGGAGGCTCCCTGATGAAAAACTAAAGCCATGCCAGAAGCTGCTATAATTTGCCCTATAATTAATTGAATGAGTAAATCGTCACTCAAGGCTTGCTCCATAGGAAAGAACGTTTCTAATCCCCAAACCATAAACGATAAGGCAAAGCTGGCGTAGATTGTTTTTGCTCCAAACTGAAACCCTAAAAAGATAAAACCCACAATAAATAATACAATATTGAGTAAAATCATAATTGTTCCCAACGTAAATTCAGGAAACAGCTGATTAAGAACGATAGAAAGACCACTTACTCCTCCTGTTGCTAAATCATTAGGAGAGAGGAAGAAATGAACATTAACGGCTACCGCAAATGCTCCCAGGTTCATGAGTAGAAAAGAAAATAGTTTTTTTGTCATCAGTAAGCCTCCTTTTATATCTAAATTACGTTTATACATTGCTTCAACGAATAGTACATACGGGATTATAGAAGGCTTTGTAGATCTTGTAAACCGTTATGGAGAAATATTTATAAATACTTTCATGTAAGCGATTAATAATAAATTATTGTGAAAATTATTGCGATGAAAACGTGCATAAATATCGAGTTTCTCTTATAATTTCCCAGGTAATAAGACATTTTACACAAAAAAAGAACAGCTGATATTTCAGCTGTTCTTTACGTTTTATAAGGTAATCGTACTGTCACACATGTTCCTTCTCCCTTACTGCTTTGATATCTGATTTGACCATCTAAATCGTCTATCATCTTTTTAGTTACCATTATGCCTAAGCCTGTACCTTTCTCTTTCGTGGTATAAAAAGGTTCCCCTAACTTCGAAAGCTCTTGTTCTGATAAGCCATGGCCATTATCAATAACTGATATTATAAGCTCATCGTCTTGAACGACCGTTTCAATTTGGACCTCTCCATCTCTACCTAACGATTCCATAGCGTTCGCAACCAAATTAATCAAAATTTGCTTTAATCTTTTAGGCTCACTGTAAAACCCTTTCAAATTTGAATCACAAGAATAATAGATCATGACTTCTTTGCTGCTTGAATCAGGGTCTAGTAATCGACTGACATAAGAAATAATGGCTTCTAAGTTAACATACTCCAGTTGAACGGAAGATTTCGGCTTGGATAGCATCATAAAGTCTTGGACGATCGACTCAATTCGATTAACTTCATCCAAAATAATATCGTGGTAACTATCTCGTAAATCAGGATTCGCCGCCCCAATCTGTAGAAATCCTTTAATAGCCGTTAGAGGATTTTTAATTTCATGAGCTACTCCTGCCGCCATTTGAGTAATCGTCGAAAGCTGCCGAGACTTTTCTTCTAATAGAGTCATTTCTTTTATTTGGGTTATTTCTTCATCTATTCCAACAACGTACTTTCGTCCTTGATCCTCTGCCGGGAAACCTCTCATTCGAATCCACTTTTTCTCACCGGCCGGAGTTGTAATCGTATATTCTACCTGATGCTCTTTTTGAGTCATAATAACACCAGCTTCTTTGACGATATCCAGGTACTCTTCGTCTATTAAGTTAAACAGCTGTGGTGGATCATTAAGAATTACCTGTTTGTCTACCCCGTAAATATGAGTAAAAGCGTCACTAAGATAATGAAGTTCACCTAAATCAGGGGAACAGATCCAACAAGCTTCTTTAATATTGCTGGAAAGTAAATTGAAACGCTCTTCTGTTTTTTTCATGGATTCAAGCTGAAGGTTATAGCGACTTACATCTTTTGCAATAATCGTAATTCCTTGCTCGCTGGGTACGACCGTAACATCGATCACGATTCCTGTTTTATGCACGTTACCTTGAAACTCTACAGGTTCCTGAGTCTCCATAGCTCGTAAGTAATGTTGAAAAAAACTGTTGTAGTCATTCACAGGAAATAAATCCCATAATTTTTTCCGGTAGTAATCGGATAAATTCATGTCTACCATTCGTTCCATTTTAGGGTTAGCATAAATAACTTCCCAATTACTATTTAACATCGCTAATCCATATGGAAAATAATCAGCAGCTTGAACCAAACGGTCTTTCACTTGCGAAGTTCTCGTGGTACTTACTTGAGTCGAGAAAGCTTCTTTTAAATTTAATACTGTACATGAAGGTAAAGGATTTCTTTTGGGATCTTGAATGGATTTTTGAGAAGATTTATTAGTTTTATTTGTGGGTGGGGAAAAAATTACAGCAATATTCCCGTTGGAAAGGTGGAGCATTTTACATGAAAATGCCTTAAGTTGGTCTGCAATTTGAATAGATACACCTAACTCCGTCTCATTCCATTCTGAAGAATGATGAATCACACGATAGATTTCACCACGGTTATGGATTTGAAACAGAGAGAGCCAGTTTGACAGGTGAAGCTTGGTTTCACTAATCATAAGTTCCGTGGATAATGTACGATTAAGTGTAACGGTCTGGTGATGAACATCTAGAAGACATGCTGGAGTACTACTAACCTCCAGAACGGCAAGCAATTCTCCACTATAAAGATGATCGAAATACCTTTCTTTTATCACCAAAATTATGACCTCATTTCTTTACTATTCAATATTTTCCAATATGGGTTTCATTATAACGTATATATTGGAGTTTTTGAATATGAAATTGTATATTCTTTCGCGAAAAAAATGTAGAAAAATTGAAATCGCTTAATGAGTTATAAAACCTATCCTTCAATACTTCTCCATAGAGTTAAGGATGCGTAGCTCTTAAACGGGTCCCAGTTTTCACTGAAATCCATCATTTCTTGAAAATCAGGCTTATGGTCGATGCCAAAATATTTCTTCAATGCATTCTGTATTCCAATGTCTGCTTTAGGAAATAAATTTTCCCGCCCGACACCAAACATCAGCCAATTTTCTGCCGTCCAAGGGCCGATTCCACGGATTTTTGTCATTTCTTTTACAACCAGCTCGTCAGGCTGTTCAGCTAATTCCTCTAAGTCGAGTTCTCCCGCAGCAATTAATCGAGAAGTGTCAATGACGTATTCTGCTTTTCTTTGACTAAATTGAAGTTCCCTCAGTTGACTGTATTCCAATTGAGCAACCGTCTCTGGAGATGGATAAAACCATACCCCATTTTTTTCATACCCAAAGTTCTCAACAAACCTCGTACTTAAAGTGTAGGCAAATTTCATATTAAGCTGCTGATGGATAATGACTTTAATTAAGCAGTCATAGAGATGGAAGTCTTTCACGATAGGCGTCGCTGGGTATTCGTTAAACAGCATCTCTAAGTTAGTCCCCTGAAAATGCTCATGAACTTTGTTCAGATCTCTTCCCCATTGAAACAGCCATTTAATATGCTCCAATAACTCTTCTTTTACTAATTCACTATTACTGCTTATTTCAAACTTCGGAGCCGAAGTCGTACCGATTCCTTTTACACGAACAACATGGTCTTTATTATGAAGTTTGACCGGGATAGCTACCCATCGTTCTTCTAGATCTAACTTCGTAAGGGGATCAAAAGACCACCGCTTCAGCGTATAATCAAAATTATAGGTTGTCACTAATTCTTTTTCTTCTTTCCACATCAAATACACCTCTAGTCTATATAAAAAGACCTGACTATTTTACATTGTCAGGTCTTTATTGTATCAAACTTATAAACTTACGATTGGAAAAGGAAGTAATTTTTTTACTAAAAGATCGTTAAGACTTCCAAATTGATATCCACGCATTCTCAATTCATTAATGAGATTGTCCAATGCTTCGGCATTATCTTCAGAAACGGTGTGTAGCAGAATGACGGCGCCAGGATGAATCTGTTCCATGACATTATTAAACGCGTATTCCCACCCTTTCTGGTGATTGGTTTCCCAATCGACAAATGCAATTGACCAAAAAGCATGAATATATCCTAATTCTCTAGCCCATTCTAAGGTATTCGTATTAAAGGTACCTCTTGGCGGCCGAAGAAAGGTCATCGCTTTTTGATCAGTTAGATCCTCTACAGCTGTTTGAACTTGATCCAATTCCTGCTTCATTTTACTTTTAGAAATTTTCGTGAAATCAGGATGGGACCATGAGTGGTTACCTATAATATGGCCTTCTTTCACCATTCGTTTCACTAAATCAGGTGCACTGTTAATGTAGTGACCGGTGACAAAAAATGTGGCTGGAACTTGTTGTTCTTTTAAAACATTTAATACTTCATCTGTGTACCCTTGTTCGTATCCATTATCAAAAGTAAAATAAACTACTTTTTCACCTGATTGATCCACGAAGAAACCATCATGTTCATCGATCATTGGGCCGTAACGTCCAACATCAGGTGTATTTCCATTTTTATCTTTTTCAAACCCCCATCCCTCTGCACTGGCAAAAATGGGTGAGCAAAGAAAAAATAAAACGACCATAAAAATATATTTAGTCATGCGCTGATCACCTGCTTTTTTTCTTAGTATGCGTTGAAAAGAACATACTATGAAAAAAGACGCACGGAATCTATCCGTACGTCAGAAAAAGTTATAGCATTAATGAAGCGATCCAGCCAAAAATAAATAATGGAATATTAAAGTGCAGGAACGTCGGGACACATGTATCCCAGATGTGGTGGTGTCTTCCATCAGCATTCAAACCAGAAGTCGGACCTAATGTACTATCAGATGCAGGTGAGCCAGCATCACCTAACGCTCCAGCTGTACCAATTAACGCAGCTGTCGCCATCGGTGAAAAACCTGCTCCTATACAAATGGGTACAAATAATGCGGCAAGGATCGGCACAGTGGCAAAAGAAGACCCGATTCCGATCGTTACAACTAAGCCTACTAAAAGTAACACAAAAGAAATAAACGCCTGGCTTGTTCCAATGTACTCAGAACTTGCGTCCACTAAAGCTGTAACTGATTCCGTTTCTGTCAGAACATTGGCGTATCCACCGGCTATAAGCATAACAAAAGCAATGGTTCCCATCATAGCAATCCCGTCCGTTACGACGCGATCTCCTGAACGAAAAGGTACGATTTTGAAAATAAACATAAGAACAAGGCCGGCTAAAGCCGCTAATACTAAATTTTCATAATAAGCTTGTATAAAGAGAGTAACTACAATAGCAACCAAGGTGAAGCCATGCTTATTATTAAACTTTGCATTCTTTAACTTTTCTAGTGACTCTCCAAATTGAATATCATGTCCCGCTTCACTTTCCTTCAATTCACGCGGCTTACGATACGTTATAAAAACTGCGAAAAGCAACCCTGCAATCATACCTGCCCCCGGCAGAAGTAAGGATTGAGTAATTTCCCGAATGGATAGAGTTACCCCATGTGTCTCCATTGATTCCTGAATCGTCTGGTGAAAAATGAGACCAAAGCCAATTGGAAGCATCACGTAAGGAGCTTTCAAACCAAATGTTAATGCAGAAGCAACGGCACGACGATCTAGTTTCATACGATCAAATAATTGTAATAATGGTGGAATTAATATAGGAATAAAAGCAATATGGACAGGAATGGCGTTTTGGGAAAGACATGCGATAGACGCAATAACAAGAACTGTAAATGTTCTCATATCCTTAAGTACACGTAATAAATAACCTACAAGAATACTTGTAATTCCTGAATGTGTAATGGCTACAGCAAACGCTCCAAGCAAAATATAACTTAAAGCCACACTAGCCTGCGCTCCCATCCCACTTACTAATAAGTCAAGGGAATCCATAATAGTTTGACCATTCATCACTCCTGCTGTAAGTCCAGCAGCTAAAATGGCAATAATAACATTGACTCTCAATAAACTTAATATCGTCAATACGAATACTGATACAATGACAGCAAGTGCCATAACAATAATCTCCTCTCAAAACTCTTTTTATCACATTAGCGATTTACCATGATAAAGTATTCAACCCAAAAAATCAACCCTCATTTTCCAATGAGAGCTTTCCTTTATTTTCTATCTATAGTTTACGTTCTAGTTCTTCAAGCATTTTGATCAGTTCGTCTACATCCTCAACAGACGTATCTTCTGGCTCTATTTCATCTAAGCGTTCCATAAACGCGGATAGTTTAACTTTTAAATCACTAATTTTTTCCTGCTGTGACACGTACAAGACACTCCTTTATAAGGTATCGTTTGTTTCCACCTTGCCTATCATAGTATATAGGGCTGCCCATGTCTATTCCTTTTTGTTTACAACCTACACCTTTTCAACAAGAACTGCTATAATACGACACAAGTTAGATAGGAGGTTTCGGTGTTGGACTTTTTCGATTTCGATAACAAATATGCAAATTTACTTACCAGTTCACCCGTTTTAAGGATTCTGGCAACTGCAGTTACTATCTTTATAATGGTATTCTTGCTGAGAAAACTGCTTCGAACGTTCTTTTCCAAAGCTTCCTTCATCGAAGCTAGAAAAGTCAATACTCTAGAAGCGATGATGTATTCTTTAATTAATTATGCCGCTGTACTCAGTTTCATTTTTATCTTGCTTTCCGAATGGATTGAGATCGGACGTATTTTAGCTGGTGCTGGTGTGCTTGGCCTTATCATTGGTTTTGGTGCCCAAAGTCTTATTAAAGATTTTTTCTCCGGGCTGTTCCTTCTCTATGAGAAGCAGCTCCATAAAGGTGACTTTATTACGCTGAATGATAAATTTCACGGAACAGTAGAAGATATTGGTCTGCGTTTTTTAAAAATAAGGGAATGGAGCGGAAAATTATTAACAATTAGTAATGGGCAGATCAATACAATTGAAAATTACAATTTCGAACATATGCGGGTTATCGAACATGTTACGACCACCTTTAATGAAGATCCAAGAAAAGTGGTATCCGTTTTAGAAGAAGCGTGTGTAAGACTAAACGAAGAACTACATGAATATTTATTAAAAGATCTTAAAGGAGATGTCGTCGAACCCTTTCAAATGTACGGGATGTCCTCATTAAATCATGAACACCGCGGATATCAATATACAGTCACAGGATTAGTTCAAGACCTCGTATATTGGACCGCATCAAAAGAAACGCGCTACATCATAGCCGAAGCAATGTATGATCACCAAATTGCTATGGCAGAGCAGCGCGTACAATTAAATGCCAATCAAGATAAAGATTTATTGTAATTCAAAAGAAAAGCTTACATGATCTTGTATTGGAATCCATGCTCCGATTCCTTGTCTAGTCACATTTTTAACATCTATGCTCATTTTAGAACCTTTTAATTGGATATACACATCTCCGAAGGCTACTTCTCCTTTTTCATTGAGTGCAGGGGCATAAGCGTGCAGCTTTCCTACTTTATTTACGGGAACTGCATATTTATTGTTTTGCTTTGTTCCTCTGCCAATTACACTTTGAAAGGACAAAGGAACTTTCGTGTTATTTTGCGCTTCAAGGAGAATAAGTTTCATCATTTGCTCACTGTGGGTGGCTTTCGTAGTAAGGCCGCCCTTTATGTGTTTTTCTTCTTTTTGCTCGTAACTTATCTCTTCGTTCTTTTGTCCCCCTTGATTATTTAATTCATTCACATTTATTTCTTGATACTCCCAATTCGTATTTCTCTCTTTCGACTCGTAAGACAACGGCCATCTTCCCAAAAATATCTCGCCTCGATAGCCTATTGCAAAAGGTGAAGGGCGAATAGTTGTTTCATTCAACATCTCAATCAGCTCTGGATTTGATATTCGTACGTCCGAGTTATTAATTAATTCATCCGTAAGTTTTTCTGCCTCCAAAACCTCTTGATCCTCAGTAGAATTTGGATACGTGTTATCTTTAGATATATTGAGAACATGACTAGGAATTTCTGATTGTGCTTTATTTTCTTTTTGTTCTGCAAATCCACTTAATGGCTGAACAAATGAGAAAATACTAATAAGTACAATAAGTCCTATGCAATTTAGTCTCATGGTGTTGACCACCTTTCTTTTTCTTTATCTTGTGAAAAATGGTCAAACCCTATTCTTATGAAGCGAGTAAACGGTTCATAACTTTTTCTGCTTTAGGATCCAGGAATTGGATAAAAGGGCCGATGAAAACAAGAATAATGATCGTACCTACTCCGATAGGACCACCTAAGAATAAAGCTAAAATCAAGGCAAACGCTTCAGTTATGGTCTTCGATATCGTCAGACTTAAGCCAAATCTTTTTTGTAAAGCCACCATGAAATTATCAATGGGATTGAGGGAAAATTTTGGCTGAAGATACAAAGCTACTCCCGCCGCAATTATAAAAATTCCGGCAACTAATGTAATAACTTGATAAAACCATCCAATAACCTCCATATTCGTAAAGGCAGTTATTAGCCAGAAATCAATCATTTTTCCAACAATAATAATGGTAATGACCGCTAATAAATCCGGCCGTTCTGCTGCAATTAATGCATTAGTTACAATTAAAATGCCGCCAATTATAATTACCCAATTTCCTACGGTTAAGCCGAAAGTCTCCGCTAATCCCACGTTCATAGCATCCCATGCTCCTGCCCCTAACTCTGCATTGATAGTCAATGAAATACCTAAAGAAATGGTTATTAACCCTAATAAGTAGATAAATCCTTTAATTACAAAAGCTCTCATGTCAGCCCCCTGTTTATGTAAATGGTTTCACTTCAAACAAAAAAAAGAGCACCACCCAAAAGACTGGATAGGCTCCTTTTATTTTACTTGCTCAATTCGATACACTCAAGTGTTTCTTCAATCTCTATGCTGCCTTTTACAGACTGTACCATGGAGCAGTTTTTGCTGGAAACTTCTAAATTTTTCAGAAGCTTATCTTGATTGAGACGGTACCCTTTCACTACAAAATGAAGATGAATACGTTCAATACGATTGGCTTCGTCTGCATTTCGGCTTACATCTGCAGTTACTTTTATGTCTTCAAAATTAATTCGCTGCTTATCAAGAATTTTCCGGTAGACACCAATGCTGCATCCTGCCACAGAAGCCACCATAAGCTGAAATGGACGAAAACCAAATGTTTCGTCTCCTGAAATTTCCAATTGACCATAATCAAAGGATGTACGTACTCCATCTTCTTTAATATAAAAATCCATTCCCTAACCCCTCCTTTAGTCTTATAAATCTTCCCCTTATGTATATAGTAACCGTTTTCTCCTACTATTTAACCTATTCCCAGCTGAATCTATTGCTTGAAGCTCGTCAAATCGTTTAGGATTAAAAAGATGTCATTTATACAATGGCCCGGGGGAGGTATTACATATGGTATCAAAAAAGACACGATTTTGGATACTGATCGGTCTTGTTACGATTTCTGGTTTTTCACAAGGAATGCTGCTTCCTTTACTCGCCGTTATTCTTGAACAAAATGGAGTTTCCTCCTCGGTTAACGGTATTCATGCGACAGCATTATATATAGGTATTTTAATTTCTTCTCCATTTATGGAGAAGCCTTTGCAAAGATTTGGATATAAGCCTGTCATTATGTTTGGCGGGGCTCTGGTTTTTGTCTCCCTAGCCTTTTTCCCAATATGGCAATCGCTATGGTTCTGGTTTGCTCTCCGAATGATGGTAGGAATAGGAGATCAAATATTACACTTTGGAACGCAAACGTGGATCACGGCAACAGCTGAAGAGAAATCAAGAGGAAAAAGTATCGCCTATTACGGTTTGTTTTTCAGCATTGGCTTTACTTTAGGCCCACTCATGACCAACCTTCTATCTATTAGTATGTATTTACCCTTTGTTCTATCCGCACTACTAAGTTTTATAGTTTGGGGAACAATGTGGTGGGTAAGGAATGAAATGCCTCCCGGCGAGTATACTGCAGTTCACGGCGCTAGTTCATTTAAACGATTTGGATCTGCTATTCAAATGGGCTGGGTCGCTTTCTTACCTCCTTTAACGTATGGATTTTTAGAAGCTACGCTGCACGGGATATTCCCTGTATATGGAATGAGGATCGGTCACGATGTTACTATGCTCTCTTTTATCATTCCTGCATTCGCCGCTGCAAGTTTGTTATCTCAAATACCGCTTGGTGCACTGAGCGATCATTTTGGCAGGAAGAAAATTATTATAAGCGTGGTGCTGGGCGGCATCATCGCTTTTACGCTGGCTGCATTATTTGAGGAATCTACCATAGGACTGTTTGCGACTTTTGCCATTGGCGGTTTATTTGTAGGATCGTTATTTTCCTTAGGGATTTCTTTTATGACCGACCTTTTACCTAAGGAACTTTTACCCGCGGGCAATATTTTGTGCGGCATGTCCTTTAGTATCGGCAGCATTGGAGGGCCATTTTTAACAGGGATATTTATCGATCTTTTTCCTGGGGTATCTCTTTTTTATACTATTGTAATCCTTTTAATCATTGTCCTTATAGTGACAATCGTAAAACGTACTCCGCACCATAATTAAAAGAAAAGCTGAGCAGACAGGCTGTCGAGGGTAAACATGCCATATAACAGACTTTTTTTGCGAGATGAGGTCACTGAAAAACAAAAGGTCGATAAAAGAGGAATTAAAAAGGCGTGCTGTGTGGAATTTAATTTTCACACAGCACGCTTTTCTTCTAACTATTAAGCGATTTGTACCTTCTATCCCATCATAAGTTTAACGATTCGTTTCACATGAGCTGTGATTTATCCAAACAACATATAGATGGGTTTTAGATGGATCTCTGTTAGGTTGGTGCCACGAGGTGCGTTCGGGGGTGACGCCGGGTCGATTAAAACTGGCCACGTCCTGGGGCCAACATCGATACTAGCACGTCCGGTGCGTCGCGGGAACAGCGCTAGCCGAAGATCCACTGGGTCAAGTGATCTTCTTGACCAAGCCGAGGCCGTGCCCGCGGCAAGCATCCATCGAAAAGCCATTCGTGAGACTTTTTCACTAACCTCAATAAGGCTTCGCTTCATGCGGTATAAAAAGCTTGTGGAAAACCAGGGGTTCTCCACAAGCTGACTGTGCAGGTTTCTTTTATTCTGTTAAGGCTTCATTTAATACCTCTAAGTTTTGTTTCATTAAACTAAAATAATCTTCTTCGTTTTCAATATCTTCTTCAGTCAATACAGAAAGATTATGAACACGGAGCGGATCAGCTCCAATTTCTTTTTGAACGACTTCAGAGACCTTAGGTGTAATGTTCTGCTCAAATAAAACATGATTTAATTCATGTTCTTCTGCTACTTCAATAACATTTTCCAGTTCCTTTTGTGAAGGTTCATTTGATGGGCTTAAGCCAGAGACTGCAATTTGTTCAATACCATAAGCTTCTTCCCAATAACCATAGGCAGCATGTGACACAATAATCTCGTTTTTCTCTTGCCCTTCTACTTGCTCATGAAAGTCTTCATCTAAAGATTCTAGATCAGCTTTTAGCGCGTTAAAGTTTTCTTCAAATTGTTCTTCTGAATCTGGTTGAATTTCAATTAACTTTTCTTTTATATTTTCAGCCATTTGAATGGAGCGTACTGGATCAAGCCAAACGTGCGGGTCTTCTCCTCCATGGTTATGACCGTCTTCTTCAGCTGTTTCTTCATCGGCAAGTTCATGCTCGTCTTCATCAGCATGCTCTCCCTCTTCGTGCTCATGTTCTCCATTTTCATGATCATGAGATTCAGATGAAAGATTAATGCCGCTTGAAGCTTCAATAATTTCTACATCCTCTGATTCGATCGATTCAGAGATTTTTTCTGCATACTTTTCTAAACCTGCTCCATTATAAATAAAGGCATCCGCTTCTGCCATTTCCACCATTTCTTTCGTAGATGGTTCATAGGAATGAGCATCTGACCCTGGTGGTAAAATTGTTTCTACTTCAGCATCATCTCCAACAATACGTTCAGTAAAATATTGAAGAGGATAAACGGTCGTATTTATTTTAAGCTGTTCTCCTTCATTGCTTGCTTCTTCATCTTCTGTCTGTTCTCCGCATGCGCTTAAGATAAGTATAAAGATAATAAATAGTAAGCCAATGGTTTTCTTCATTGCTTCTCCTCCTTGCTCTTCGATAAAAAAGTATATAGTAATGATCGCTGTATGTAAACAGTAATCATTACTTTTTAAAAGAAACAAAGAAAAAAGGCCTAATTGGCGACTCTAGACCTTTTTTCCAATTTTAATGACAAACTGGACACTTCCCATAAATTTCAAATTTATGATTTTCTATATCGTAACCTTGTAAATTCTCATTAATGCTTTCCATTGGACAAAAATCAATCGGCTTCGTCTTTCCGCAATCCGTGCAAATAAAGTGGTGATGGTGCCCATTTGTATCACAGCCTAATCGGAAGTGCTTTTCCCCGCTAAGCTCCGTAGACTCTAATATCTCTTCATCTGTGAGTAAATACAAATTACGATAAATGGTATCGTAACTCACGCCTGGAAAATCTTCTTGAATCTCTTTCAATATAGTCTTTGCAGCAATATATTGGTCTTGATTAACAAAAATCTCAAGGATGCGTTCCCTTTGACGTGTCTTTTTATATCCTTTTTCTTTTAGTTTTTGAATGGCAGTTTCAAGGTTCATACTGTGTCACCCTTTACATAAAGATGGTTTCTTACCTTCTTATAGAGAATGGCCATAATTAATACCATGATGGCAATCACAACAATCGTTCCTCCCGGCGGAACACTTAAGTGGTAGGAAGATATTAATCCAAAAATCACTGAAAACTCACCAAATGCGATTGACAATCCAATGGTTTGTTTAAAACTGGCTGAAATTCGTAAAGCTGCGGCTACAGGCAATGTCATAAGCGCTGATACAAGAAGAATGCCGACCACCTGCATAGAAGATGCGATAACTAGTGCTACCATAACAATAAATAACAAATGAATCCAGCGTCCATTTACTCCCGCGATCGATGCATGTTCTTCATCAAAAGATAAAACAAACAGTTCCTTATAAAAAAGTATGACTACTGTAATAACTGCAATGGTTATGAAAAAGACGGTCCACATGCTAGAGCTGCTCACCGCTGTTACACTTCCAAATAGATAGCTGAATAAATCTGTATTAAACCCATCAGCCAGTGAAATAAGAATAACACCTACCCCTATACCACCAGACAAAATGATTGGGATAGCTAACTCTTCATAATGTTTATAAAGCTTACGCAGCTTTTCAATTAGGATTGCGCCCCCAACCGAAAAGACCATCCCCATATAAACGGGGTTCAATTCGTTAATGCCCGTTACTCTTTTTTCTATTAATAAGCTTGCGGCAATTCCTGTCAAAGTGATGTGAGACAGGGCATCAGCAATCAAGGAAAGTCGCCTCACGACAATAAACACGCCTAATAATGGTGCTACAATTCCAATTAAGATCCCTGTAACCGCAGCATTTTGCAGAAACTGGTACTGAAAAAAACTATCGATCATCGCTGGCTCACCTCATGCTCGTGATTGTGCGTCAGCTGATGAACGGAATGACCATATAAACGATTTAAATCGTCATTATCGAATTCTTTATACTCTTCAGAAGCTCCGTGAAAATGAACCGTTTTATTCATACAGACGACGTGAGTTGCATGTTCAGTAATCGTCCCGATATCATGGGTAACCATGAGCAGGGAAATTTCTTTTTCTTTATTTAACTTTCTTAATAAATCGTAGAATGCCGTCACGTGTTTAGCATCTACTCCAACAGTCGGCTCATCTAATATAAGCAGGGATGGGTCACTCACTAATGCTCTCGCAATGAATACGCGCTGCTGCTGACCGCCGGACAACTCACCAATGTTGCTATTAGCATACTCTTCCATTTCCACTGTTTTCAACGCTTCTATCGCTTTTTCCTTATGCTTACGATTAAAAAATTTAAAGGTTCCAATTCTTGATACTAGACCCGTTTTTACTACTTCTAATACAGTAGCCGGGAATCCTGAATTAAAGCTGTTGGCCTTTTGAGAAACAAAGCCAATTTCCTGCCATTGATTAAAATTTTTAATCGGCTGACCAAACAACTTAACCGTTCCTCGGTCAGGTTTATTAATCCCAAGCATAAGCTTAAGTAACGTAGATTTCCCTGAACCGTTTGGTCCTACCAGGCCTAAAAACTGCCCTTGTTCAATACTTAAGTCGACTTTCTCGACCACCCATTCTTTTTCATATTTAAAAGAGACTTGCTCCAATTCTATGATTTTATCTGTTTTCATATAAAATCCCTCTCAAAATAATAATGATTACGAATTAAATTATAATACGTACATATAGTGAAGTAAAACATCGTGTCATTATTCTATTGACAAATCTATTAAATCACGCAAAAATAGTACCCGTCACATAAACAGTAATAATTACGATTAAAATCATGTCATCTATATATTAAAGGAGGACAAGCGTTGTATCAAGAAAAACCTGCAAATCAAAAATGGGGATACATACTTCTTTTCCTGTTTTTTCTACTTTTCATTTACGGAGATTTAATTCCAAGTACGCTGATTACTTCATTTATGCCTGCTTTACTAGACGTTAATACGATTTTTCTCAGTATAGTGCTGGAAGCTATTCCCTTTGTATTATTGGGGGTATTTGCCTCTGCGTTGATTCAGTCTTTCTTAAAAGAAGAAACACTCGAGCGTTTTATCCCTTCCAATCCAATACTAGCCCTTTTTCCTGCAGTCACCATCGGGGCTATTTTTCCAGTTTGTGAATGTGCTATTGTTCCTATTGTACGAAGGCTGATCCAGAAAGGGATGCCCCTCCACGTTGGAATTGTCATTCTTGTGTCTGCACCTGTGTTAAACCCTATCGTATTTTTGTCTACGTTTTATGCGTTTCAAACCGATTTAACGGTTGCCTGGGCAAGAATGGGATTGGCATTCGTAGTTGCCGTCATTATCGGCGCTGTTATTTATTCGAGATTCGGTAACAGCTGGCAGCTCAAAGAAGATAAAGGAGCTCTTGAACATGACCATCACCAGCACCGAAACAAAATAGCAGAAACTTTTTATCATGCGAGCGATGAATTTTTTGACATGGGGAAGTTTCTAATTATCGGTGCTTTGCTTGCTAGTATCATTCAAACTTTTATGGACCGTGATCTATTGATCGGGGTCGGCAGCGGATTCTTTACAGGTCCAGCTGTTATGATGGGTCTGGCTTATTTCCTTTCCCTATGCTCAGAAGCTGATGCTTTTGTCGCCTCTTCTTTTAACGGTTTATTCTCAAGCAGCTCGCTTTTAGCTTTTCTCGTTTATGGTCCAATGACTGATTTAAAAAATACGATTTTAATGGCTGCTTATTTTAGAAAAAAGTTTGTCATTATATTTGTTGTAATCGTAACAATTACCGCTTATATTATCACATTATTATTTGATTTACTTTATTTGTAGGAGGGGTTATTTTGAATAGAAACACTCATTATTTTTTGCGCAGCGTCATTTTACTTGGATTTGGGCTTTTTATTATAAAACTCCTTATCTCTGGAGATATTCAAAAGTTTATTGCCCCTCGAATGATGCCTTATATGTATTTTGCATTAGGTGTTATTGCTATTCTCGGAATGATTCAATTTTTTAAGAGTGATTCCGAGGATGACTTTGCCTGCGACTGTGGACATGACCATGATTACTCACATTCGAAAGGACGTTCATTGCTTGTCTATTCCTTATTTATCATCCCCATTTTTACGGGGATGATTTTCTCAGATCACGTTTTAGGGAGCTCCCAAGCTTCTAATAAAGGGTTTAAATATCAGCTTAATTCAGCTTCACCGAGTGATGATTACGATAAACCAAATGGGTCTCAAAATGAAACGGTCGATAGTGAATCTTCCACAGTTCATGAGCAAGATACATTAGAGGATCCTGCCATTCTAACAACAACAGAGCGGTATCCAGAATTACAAAAAAAGTTATCTGAATCTGAGAGCTTCACTTTAACAGAAGAGGACTACATTGGCACCATATCATTATTGGAGGAGCAAGTGGATGAATATATAGGTAAACAAGTGACAATGAACGGTTTTGTGTTTCGCGAAGATGGTTTCCCTGATGACCGTATGGTTGTCGGCCGTTTTGGAATCAGCTGCTGTGTGGCTGATGGAGGAATTTACGGACTTCTTATTCAAGGAGACGGCGAAGATTTTAACCAATATAAAAATGATACGTGGGTAGAAATAACGGGCACTATAAAAAAAGTAGAGCATAATAACTGGGAGCTTCCTATGATTGAGCCCACCGATATTAAGACCATCGATGTACCTAAGGAACCTTATGTATATGAAGAATTCGAATTTGCGGGATAAAACAAACCAGCTTCTAATCAAGGAAGCTGGTTTGTTAGCATTTACAAATATCTATTGTACCTTCGTTCTAAATAGTCTTGAATTGTAGAAAATATCATAGTCAGCGGCCAGTAAATCAAAGCTGCTAAGATATATAACGTCATTGAATCATTCGTCCGCCCCGCTACAATTTGTGCTTTATTTAAGATTTCAGGCACTGCAATCATGGCTGCCAAAGAAGTTGCTTTTAATAGATCAAGAAAAACATTTGCTAACGGAGGGATGGCAATTCTTATCGCTTGAGGAACAATAATCCTGCGCATCGTCTGCCAATAGGTAAAACCTAAAGCCCGGGCTGCCTCCCATTGACCACGAGCCACACTGGCTAATGACGCGCGATTAATTTCAGCGATATACGCTGCACTATTTGTTCCAAATCCGATGACTGCAGCTGTAGGACCGGAAAATGTAATACCAAGAACCGGCAGGCCGAAGTACAAGACGAATAAATAAACAAGAATAGGAGTCCCCCTCATAAACGATATATATAGTCTCGCCGGCCAGCGTAACAGACGAGTATTCGACCGACGGGCTAAAGCGAGAAAGAACCCTATTATAAGTCCTAAAGCCATACTAAGAATCGCTACTAAAACCGTATAAGGAACTCCTTCTAATACAAAAGGAATATTTTCCCAGGCACGTTCGGGAACAAATAACTTTTCTAAGTTTATTTCGTTAATATCCATGGAAAACATGAAATAACACCCTTACAAATCAAGTCCTTCAATCTCTTCTACATCTTCTTCAGGTTTCTGCGAGGCATCTTTTCCGCCAAAGAACTCTTCCGATAGTTCAGTTAAAGTACCATCTTCACGCATTTCATTTAACGTCTCGTCCATTTTTTCTTTCAATTCTTCTTCGCCTTCTCCCATTACAATGGCAGAGTCACTAGGATGAAATTGAAGATCTGGATGCTGAGTTACCTCAAGCTCAGGAAGTGCTTTCAAAGCCAACGATTGCAAGTAATAGTCATTAATAATTAAATCTGTC
The DNA here is from genome assembly GCF_043497005.1 of Halobacillus sp. B23F22_1. Taxonomy (NCBI): domain Bacteria; kingdom Bacillati; phylum Bacillota; class Bacilli; order Caryophanales; family Bacillaceae; genus Halobacillus; species Halobacillus sp. B23F22_1. Next base: position 160,372 of record NZ_JBIEKE010000003.1, read on the forward strand.
CGTCCATTCTCTACATCACGCAGATACACGTCATTAGTTACATTACCATACGACTCGATCTCTGCACCATAATGTTCTGCAATTTGAGCAAATACAGTCGTTGCTCCGCCACCGTGTACCTTCCCTTCTATATCTTCCAATGTCTCAATGCCTGATAAATCATCTTCACGTACAATCATAGTTGCATAAGAATGTTTATAAGGCTCACTAAAATCAAAGCTTTCGTCACGATTATTTGTTACTTCTATATCGTTAGCAACAACATCGACTCTGCCGCTTTCAATAGCTGACAGCAAACCATCTACGCCGTATTCTTCAAAAGAGATCTCCAAATCAAGCCGGTCAGCAATTTCTTTCATTATTTCAACATCATACCCTGTAAGTTCATCAGAGTCCTCGGGGTAAAAAGAAGCCGGATATAATGTACCCGAAGTCCCCACTACAAGTTCTCCTTTTTCTTGAATTTCTTCCCACTTAGAGTCGCCTGATGCGGCCTCTTCTTCATTTGAAGATTCTTCGTTATCATCTGAACCACAAGCCATCAATACAACAGCTAATGTGAGTATAAGTATAGATAAGAGCCATTTGCGCATATTTCTTCCCCCTTCTTTAAATTCATACTTACTCAATATAGCAACAGGTCCATATCAATATCAACCTTGATGCTTAAATTTTTCGGCCATTTACGTAATTGAGCATTTTAGGAAATTTAAATTGACTTCATCTCGAACTATGATAACATAATAACATATACTAAATTATAATTATTATAATCTATCCTCTTCCTAATTTTACCAATCGCACTAGGCAGACCACTATTTCTGATTTTTCAGGAGGTGAAAATATGTCGATCACCAGTTTTTCTCTTAAAAAAAGTCAGTTCGTTTCCCAAAAGAACTTCTTGTTCTCCCATAAATTCTTTAAACATATTGAATTAATAGCTGCTTTATCCAGCGGCCTTCTTCTGCTCGTCGCTGCCATTTTTTCTAACTCTTTACCTTCTGCCGTCTATATTTCACTACACCTCGCAGCTTTTATTATCGGCGGATATGCTAAAGCTAGGGAAGGCATAACCGAAACTATTAAAGAAAAGCAATTAAATGTAGAATTATTAATGATTCTCGCCGCCATTGGAAGTGCATCGATTGGATATTGGACTGAAGGCGCTATCCTGATCTTCATCTTTGCCTTAAGTGGTGCACTTGAAACTTATACAATGAACAAAAGCGATAAGGAAATCGCCTCGCTCATGGACCTCCAACCCAACACAGCTTGGAAATTAACCCCTCAAGGCGTTATAAACGTGGAGACTCATACGTTGCGAATCGGGGATCAAATTTTGATTAAAGCTGGAGAACGCATTCCTTCAGATGGAACCATTACTAAAGGGAGTACTACCATTGATGAAAGTGCCATTACAGGAGAATCATTTCCTGTAACTAAAGAATATGGGAAAGAAGTTTTTGCTGGAACGGTAAATTTAAATGGGAGCATCAGTGTGGAGATTACAAAGTTAACAGAAGATACTCTCTTTCAAAAGATTATTCAGATGGTAAAAAAAGCACAGAGCGAAAAATCACACACACAGCTTTTCATTGAACGATTTGAAAGCACATATGTTAAAGTCGTGCTTATTGCAGTTGCATTTATGCTTTTCTTACCTCATTACGTATTTGACTGGTCATGGATTGAAACGGTCTATCGTGCCATGATTTTGTTAGTTGTGGCATCCCCCTGTGCCTTAGTAGCTTCGATCATGCCCGCTACTTTATCTGCCATTTCAAATAGTGCCCGTAACGGAGTCCTTTTTAAAGGCGGTATGCATTTAGAAAATCTTGCTCACATTCAAGCCGTTGCTTTCGATAAAACAGGTACATTGACTAAAGGTGAGCCTGAAGTGACTGATGTATGGTTCAGGGAAAACTTGAAAACTCAACGCATCCTTTCTGTCACCCTATCCATAGAGGAACAGTCCAATCACCCCCTGGCCAAAGCCCTAGTCACCTATACCAATCAGTATGAGCCCAAACAGCTTTCCATTCAACATACAATAGATATACCAGGGAAAGGGATCAAAGCGGAAATTGACGGAGAGAGTTGGTTGGTAGGAAATGCAGAAATGGCGAAGCCGGACAATTCGGTTGCCGCCTATGCCGAGAAATTAGCCAGTGAAGGTAAGACTATTGTTTTTGTAGCCAATTCAAAAGAAACGGTTGGATTATTTGCTTTAAAAGATACCGTGCGTCCCGAAGCCAAGAAATTAATTGCACAACTCCAGAAAAATAAAATCTATACTTTAATGCTCACAGGAGATAACCCTACTACAGCAAAAGTTATAGCTGAAGAAGCAGGCATTGATCATTATGTTGCGGAGTGCCTGCCTCAGGATAAAGTGAACGAGCTGCAATCTCTTCGCGTCCTTTATACCCAGATTGCGATGGTAGGAGATGGTGTTAATGACGCCCCTGCTCTAGCCACAGCCAATGTAGGTATAGCGATGGGTGAAGGCACAGATGTAGCTTTAGAAACGGCTGATCTTGTACTCATGAAAAACAATTTATCTAAGCTTACAGATTCCATTACTATTTCTCATCAAATGAATAAAATTGTTAAGCAAAATATTATTTTTTCCATAAGTATCATTATGATTCTTATTGTTAGCAACTTTCTTCAGGCTCTTGACCTTCCTTTAGGAGTCATTGGCCATGAGGGAAGTACAATACTTGTAATATTAAATAGCTTGCGCCTGCTTCGATAAAAAAGAAGATATTAGGCTATCTTCCAAGCTTGTGAAGAAACTCCGTTTTCTGCCGCCAGGAGCGACGGCCACTTGAGGTCACTGAAGAAGTCCTACCTAACCTTAAAGAACCTCACGAATCGCTTGTCGGAGCGAAGAGTTGTCGATGCCAAGCTCTTCAGCCAACTCTCTGTAATTAATGGGTGCATTCAAATAGCGTTGGACCCATCGTGTTTTCTTTCAGGGGAATACTTTTTCATGTAGGAACCTCCTAAGGTTAGCTCGTGTCCAACAATAGGGGTGCAGTACAGTTTTCACAAGGAGACTCGGGCGATCGTCCGCGGAAGCGAGTGGTATTTGTCCGCACAGACGCACAAAAAAAGCTTGTAGGAAAACATGGGGTTTCTCTACAAGCTGAGATAACCTAAAGGCTATCTTCTTTTATACGGATGTCGACCTTTATGCTTTTTATGAATAAGAGCGTTGATTTCTCCACCTATTAAAATAACAATGCCTGATAAATAAAACCAAATCATCAAGACGATCACCCCGCCTAAGCTTCCATAAGTGGCTGAGTAATTACCAATATTTTCTACATAAAAAGAGAAAAGCAAAGACACTAACTGCCATCCCACCGTAGCAAACAAAGCTCCGATAGTAATTTCTTTTATTTTCATCGGCTGATCCGGCGCCATTAAATATAAGAATGAAAGTACAATAAAAAACACAATGGAGGAAATAACCCACCTCAACGTTTCCCATGCTTGCAGAAAGTCTTCAGATAAGCCAAAATTGGAAAATACGTATACACCAATAGCACTTCCTAATACCGGGAGTAAGAAAGCTACACCAATTACCACAATCATAGCTATGGTTAACAATATAGATATCACTCTTGATACAAAAAATGACCGCTCTTCCTCTGCACTATGAGCACGGTTAAAAGCTTTAATCAAAGTGTTAACCCCGTTTGAAGCTGCCCACAGAGTGCCTAGAATACCTATAGATAACAGCCCGCTGTTGCGGTCCCTTAAAATCGCTGTTACATTTTCCGAAATTAATTCATACGTATCTTGGGGAGCATAAGTGCTGATTAATAATAGTGCTCTTTCTTCATCAATGTTTAAATACCCCAATAAGGTGATCAGAAAAATCATAAAGGGAAAGAGAGACAGTAAAAAAAAGTATGCCAGTTGAGCTGCAGATCCTGGGACGTCATTATCACCTATTTGTTTAAACAGCTCTTTACCAAAGCGTATCAAATTCTCTTACTCCCCCTTTGCCTATCCACTTACGATGCTTCTTTAGAATTGTCTACCGATTCTAATTTATTATTCACCTTCTCGTCCATCTCTCCTATTTTATTTAATGCATCCTCCGCCTTTTTTAGAAGTACTAATATTTCATCAATTCCGTTATTCAATTTCTTAGAAAAGGATTCATAGCTCAATCTTAAGTCATGGATAGCTTCAGATGGCTGCTCTATATAATTTCGGCAGCAATTTCCTGCCCCTTTAGATTTACTCATTACATATTGACGGGTATTTTTATCAAACAGGACGATTGCCCCTCCGATAAGTGCTCCTGTTACAATTCCTGTGATCAATTTATTTTCTGCCATTATAATTCCTCCTTTAATTTCTGTTTTTTTATATGTTCTAATAAGCTTTGGCAGCCAGTTTCAACCAACTCATACACATGATCAAAGTTTCCTGTAAAATAAGGGTCCGGTACATCTTTTTCATCCTCATCCTTAACAAAATCCATAAACAGCTTAACTTCCACATCATTTTTCTCTCTAATCCCATTTAAATCGGATAAGTTTTGCTGATCCATTGCAATAATATAATCAAAACGATCCCAGTCAGCTGCTTCTACCTGCCTGGCTGTCATTCCCTCGTAAGTAATAGTGTTCTCATCAAGAATATTACGAGTTCCTTTATGTGGGATTTTCCCTATATGCCAGTGCCCGATTCCTGCTGAATCGACCATAATTTCTTTCTCTAAGCCCTCTTTTTCAACCAATTTTCTAAATACTGCTTCAGCCATTGGAGAGCGGCAAATATTCCCTAAACAAACGAATAAGACTTTAATCATCTTTATATTCCCCCATCATTCCCAAATCATATCATTTTCATTATATCATGAAAAAACTAGCAAAATTACACACAAAGTTACTTCCCTTCGTGTACATTATAATATTTCTTAACCTAAACCTTTTCATATTAAACCAAATATTTATAACTATATTTGGAATTAAGCTTGACATTCTACAAGAATTTTCGGAATATTTTATATATATACATGCTTTTATTACTATTTTAGAGGGGGATGAAAATGGGAAAAGTGGGTGCAATTCACAGCTTTCTAGATGCAGCAAGTGCCTTCGTTTGGGGGCCTGTCTTACTGATTTTACTAGTAGGTACAGGGGTTTATTTAACACTTAGGCTTGGCTTTCTACAATTTAAAACCTTACCCTATGCACTAAAACTTGCTTTTAAGCCTGGCAAGCAGCAAAAAGACGAGAAAGGCGATATATCTCATTATCAAGCTTTAACAACAGCTCTAGCAGCTACCATAGGTACTGGTAACATTGCCGGTGTAGCTACAGCAGTCGTGCTTGGGGGGCCTGGAGCTGTATTTTGGATGTGGATCACAGCCGTTTTTGGAATGGCAACGAAATATGCAGAGGCTATCTTAGCCGTAAAGTACCGTGTAACTGATAAGAACGGTAAAATGTCTGGTGGTCCAATGTATTACTTAGAACGAGGTCTGAAACAGAAATGGTTAGGCGTCTTATTTGCTTTATTTGGAGCATGTGCTGCATTTGGTATTGGAAATATGGTTCAATCGAACACAGTTTCTGATGTAATGGACTCTACATTCAGCATAAATCCATGGATAACAGGTATTTTATTAACTATCTTTGCTGCCTTAGTTATTATTGGTGGAATTCAAGGAATTGGAAGAGTTACAGCATTTTTCGTACCTATAATGGCGGTTTTTTACGTGGTCGGGGCACTTATTATAATTATTTTAAACCTTGATTTAGTCGGGCCGGCATTTGGTACAATTTTCTCTGATGCATTTTCTGCAAACGCTGTTGGGGGAGGTATCTTAGGTACCGTTATCCGTTACGGTGTTGCTCGTGGTGTATTCTCCAACGAAGCGGGTCTTGGTTCAGCTCCTATCGCTGCGGCCGCTGCTCGAACAGACTACCCTGGGCGTCAAGCCTTGGTATCAATGACGCAGGTATTTATTGATACTATTCTGGTTTGTACAATGACTGGGTTAACAATCGTTATGGCGTTTGGTACTGATTATAATAGTGACGGTGCAGATTTAACCACTAGTGCATTCCAACTATTTTTAGGAGATATGGGGATGTACATCGTCACATTCGGAGTCATCTTCTTTGCTTTCTCCACAATCGTCGGATGGTCCTATTATGGAGAGAAATGTTTCGGTTATTTAACGGGGGATCGTGCGCTGCCTGTTTATAAAATTGTTTTCGTCTTATTTGTTCTCGTAGGAGCTGTAGCCCAGCTGGATACCGTTTGGCTATTTGCAGATGTTATGAACGGCTTAATGGCCTTTCCAAACTTAATCGGCCTTCTTCTCTTATCAGGAGTAGTAGCGGCTGAAACGAATAGATTTTTAAAGGTTGCCAAACAAGAAAAAGAAGAAGAAAAACGCGAACGTGCCAATGCCCAATAATTTTAAAAAGCCCGTCGTTCTAAAAAAGAATGACGGGTTTTTCTTATAATCGATATTCAGTCTTTATACTTAACAACTTTTCAACTTTTTCAGGAGGAAGGGGTTTACTATAATAATACCCTTGATACGTTTCACACTGGTTTTCTTTTAAAAAGGTTAATACTCCTTCACATTCTACCCCTTCCGCTATCACTCCGAGCTTAAAAGCATCTGCCAGCTGAATAATGGCTTTAACAATTTCAGCATCGCTTGGATTGGTTCGCACACTTCTAATAAAGGTTTGATCAATCTTTAAATAATGAAGAGGAAATTGCCTTAAATAACTTAAAGATGAATACCCCGTCCCGAAATCGTCCATGGAAAGTGTAACTCCTAACACTTTTAAGCTCTGCATTGTCTTCATGCATTTTTCTGTATTTTGCATCACACTACTTTCAGTTACCTCAATTTCAAGAAACTTAGCAGGAAGTTCTGTCTCTCTTAACACTCGTTCAACCTTTTCTGTAAAATGATGCTGTTGAATTTCAGAAGCTGAAATATTCACGGCGACGCGCTCAGGAGCAAATCCACGATCTAACCACTTTTTATTTTGCCTGCAAGCCTCATAGAGCACCCATTCATCAATTTGGGCAATGAGCCCGATTTCTTCAGATAAAGGAATAAACTCACCAGGTGAGATCCACCCTTTTTCCGGGTGTTTCCATCTTACTAACGCTTCCAGTCCATTAATATAACCAGTCGTAACATCCACTTTTGGTTGATAATGAAGACTAAGCTCGTTGCGAAGAAGGGCTTTACGCAAGGCGCTTTCTAAAGAAAAAAGTTGATTGTAAGATTCATTCATCTCCTCTGTATAGGCTAAAATTCGATATCCTCCATGAACTTTGCAATAATGATTGGACATATCGGCATGAGCAATTAACGTCTGGGAAGTGTCAGCATGGTAAGACGTGGAAGCGACTCCTATACTTAAGGTGACAAATATTTCTTTCCCTGATATTGTAATAGGCTGTCTAATATTATCAAGAACCTTCTCTCCAAGTTGAAGTAAATCTAAGTCTTGCACATCGTCAGTTACCAGGATCATATACTCATCGCCAGACAAACGATACAAGTACATGTGATCACGTAAACATGATTGTAAGCGCTGGGCAATGATTTGAAGCACTTGATCTCCTGCTGCATGCCCTAAAGCATCATTGATATACTTAAAACGATCAATATCACAATACATGAGGGTTATGTGAGGGGAAGCAGAGGGGATATCAATCATCTGCTCTAAACCTGCGTGGAGTTTGCGCCGATTTGGCAGGTTTGTAAGAGGATCATGATCAACCATATACTTTATTTTTGTTTCAGCTTTTTCATACAAAGTTATTTCTACTGTACTTCCAATAATTTCTGTTATTTTTTCCTTTTCCTTAACGGGTGATAAGGTTGTGTGAAAATAACGATTATTGTAACAATGCTTATAGGAAAGTGTCTGGCCTTGAAAGGCTTTTTTATATTGTGACTTATAGAATAAGGCTTGTTCAGTACCAAAAAGTTCACCCAGTGACCTCCCTTTAACTACGTCTGACGTTAACCCAATATCGTGTGCAAGTTTTCCTTCAAACATAACATAACAATACTCTTCTAAAGTTTCGTCATATTTAACCTTAAACACTAAATTCACTAAAGCATCCATAGTTCTAGAAAAATCTGCTCTCAACTGTTCCGTTGTTTGTAATTCTTTTCTCAAATATAAAATCTCTTGAACATATTCCTTTACCAGCTCGTGATACCGTTTTAGTGTTTCTTGATAAGAAGGAGCAGTTGAAAATTTAACCAGCTCTTGATATAAGCAATTATTTTCAGCAAGCAACTTAAATTCTTTCACGTAATTACCCTCCAGAGCAGTATGACGTAATTATTCCTTCTTCTCCTGTAAAATCCTTGTCTTAAGTAAGAGGCTGGATGCATTCAGGACCTTCGTTTTTGGCCGAATTAACGTAAGTGCTTACCTGTTCAGCATAGAGGTCATCGATTGTTATTTGCTCAATAAATTTGGCAGCATCTCCCGGCTGCCATTTCACTGGTTCGATCCAATGTTTTTGAGACTCTTTCGGCAAGACAACCGGCATCCGATGATGGATACCTTTCATGAATTCATTGGCTTCCTTTGTGAGAATTGTGCACGTGAACCGCTCTTCTTCTTCCGTTTTCCAGTGATCCCATAGACCGGCAAAAGCAAATAATTCACGATTTTTCGGCATTATACGAAAAGGAACTTTATCTTTGTCCTCTTTCTTCCACTCGTAAAAACTATCGGCAATGATTAAGCAACGTTTGGCAGCCATCAAATTTTTAAAGCTTGGCTTTTCGTGGGCAGTTTCACTGCGTGCATTAATCATCTTATAACCTATCTTTTGATCTTTAGCCCATGACGGGACAAGGCCCCAGTGCATAAAACCTCCTCTCCGCTGCTTTCCATCGTCTATAATAGCTAATACTTTCTGGCCAGGTGCAATGTTATACCTGGGCTTAAATTCAGGTATCGGCACCTCTAAGTCGAACTCGCGCCGAATGTCATCTTCCTGAGCAGTTAGTGTATATCTTCCGCACATAACCTCACCCCTTCTCCGAAAATTATATTACCATCCTAATTTACGATTAACTTTTCCACTATACTGTTGAAACACTTGATTACTTTGCATTTTCCGACGTTCCATTAACATATTAAATCTAAGTTTCTTTTCCGTAAGCTGTCTTTTTCCCGCTTCAAGGCTGTCCTCGCTTTCAGCTAACAATTCTTCCAACTTTACAATTTCTTTTTTCAGCTGCATTTCCTCTGGGAGCATGTTGGCATTTTTCAAAATCCGATAACTATTTCGCATATCGTCCGGCACATAAGCTAACTCATCTTTTGGAAGTGGTTTTCCTTTACCAGGAAGATTATCAAAATCACCTTGCTGAATCGACTGCTTAATCTTCTCTTCAATTAAATGACCGAAATCCATTTTTCATCCTCTCCTTTATTTAGATAAGCGTCGTTCTATCGACGCCCGATCTTCTTGAGGAAAAGCATCTACTTGAAGAATCCTCTTTATCTTGTCATGATCAAAAGGATTGTCATACTTCACATTATTGACATCCGCTACTGTTACTCCATTGGAGTCCTTCGATTTTAGAATAACGTCATCCCCAGCTTTGACATATCCCTCTTTTAAAACGCGAAGATAGAAACCGGTAAAACCTGTACGCTGCACTTGCTTAGGAAAATCATCAATCCCATGAGTCCGAGCAATGATATAGCAGGGTTTACGCGGCTTTGTTACTTGTAATTCTGCCTCTCCAATTGAAAAAACATCCCCAATGTTCGTAGTACGCTCATCAATTCCTTCTACCGTTAGGTTTTCTCCAAACGAAGGGAAAGGGAAGGAACGACCATATTCTTTTTCAAAAAAACGATAATGCTGAGCAGGATAAAGACACACGGCCTGGTCTACTCCCCCGTGATGTTTCTTATCCGCTTGCTCATCCCCTTGAAAGTTTAATTTACTTAAAAAAGTCGGTTCACTTACTGGTCTTTTTCGATAAGCACTCTCTAATTCTCCTTTATCTGTTTGATAACGTTCAGGTCGTCCTACATTTAAAGAGCAAAGCTTATACTTCATCGATTATCCCCTCTCTCCACTTTTGAATCCATGCAGGCAGAAAATCATAGCTCCAGGCATCCGCAGGGTAATCAACAAATAAGTCTTCTCCATTCTCATACAGCACCTGGATCAATTCGTTGACAGCTCCAAAATAGGAATCATATAAAAACTCATAACTAAATGGTTCTTCCGGCAAATGCTTTTCTGCACAAACTTTAGGATCAGAGTAATTTAAATACGTGCGGCACGGAACAGGTCTTACTTCATAAGCCATACAGGCATGAGTAGTCGGGTCAAGCATTGGGCACGGCAAGTTTAATTTCTTATAATCAAGTTTCACATCTTCATCCGTATGATCCAGCGCAAGAGCTTGGTTCAATTTATGAGATTGACTTGCGTAATAGTTTCCCCAATGGTCGTAAATACGTTCCTTTCGCTCTTGAGAAAAATTCTCTATTGATCGAAATAGCATTTTAGCTTCCATTTTGCTTACAATAATCGGAAAGTAACAGCAGAAAGCACATCCTTTAAAACAGCTTGGTGTCATGTCTACATGTTGTTCCATTCGACCTATTTCATGGTTTACTTCTGTTAACAGCCGTTGAAATCCTTCTAAAATCACTTCTTCTGTGTCGTTCTCACTATTTAATAATTCATCAACTATATTATCAAAAACTTGAGGGTCTAGTTCATATGTTTCATTTATCTTATTTGATTTCTCTACAATTTCTTCTTGTCTTAAATACCTGTTCATGCGGAAAACTCCTTGTTAACTGGTTACATTTATTATACACCTGGGTAAGGCTTACAGACTAGAGGGAAGATAGCCCATAAAATTCCTCTTGTAATAACCCCCATAAAATAAGTAGCATGGGAGAAGAAATATATAAGAATCTGTCATCTTTGGAGGTACGTCTACATGTTATCAACTGCAGAAATAGGAATTGATTTAGGTACAGCTAATATACTTATTTACTCAAAGTCAAAAGGAATCTTATTAAATGAACCGTCCGTTGTTGCTTATAATACCGAAACAAAAAGCGTTGTTGCCGTTGGAAAAGAAGCAAAAGAAATGGTAGGAAAGACTCCGAGAAATATTATACCTGTCCGCCCGCTTCGTGATGGAGTCATCGCAGATTATGATATGACAGCACAGATGCTTAAGGAGCTTATGAAGAAAGTGAGCCGCAAATCCGGTGTTTCAATGCGTAAACCAACCGTTGTTATTTGTACACCTTCTGGCTCCACTTCTGTTGAGCGCCGTGCTATCCATAACGCTGTTAAAAGCTATGGAGCTAAACAGGTACATTTAATCGAGGAGCCCATCGCAGCTGCTATAGGTGCAGACCTTCCTGTGGATGAACCTGTGGCAAATGTTATTGTAGATGTTGGCGGGGGTACGAGTGAAGTTGCCATTATTTCGTTTGGCGGCGTTGTATCCTGTCGTTCTATTCGTATGGGCGGCGATGTAATGGATGAAGAAATTATTCAATACGTGCGTAAAGCCTACAATATTTTAATCGGCGAACGTACAGCTGAACAAATTAAAATGGAAATCGGCTATGCGCTGGTGGAGCACCCCGAAGAAAAAATGGACGTCCGTGGGAGAGATATGGTTACCGGACTTCCAAAAACAATTGAACTCTCTTCTCACGAAATTCAATCAGCTCTTAAGGAATCACTTGAACAACTGCTTGAGACGATTCGAGCTACGTTAGAAGACTGCCCGCCAGAATTAAGCGGCGACATTGTAGATCACGGAGTTATTTTGACAGGTGGCGGTTCACTTCTTAAAGGAATGCAGGAGTGGCTTTCTGAAGAAATTTATGTCCCGGTTCATATGGCTCCCAGCCCACTAGAATCAGTAGCGATCGGTACAGGACGATCCATAAAAATGATTCAAAAACTCCAAAAAGCAGCTAAATAACGAAGTGCATTAGTAGACAAAGAGAAAGAATTCAAATACGCTTTCAGTTGTAGAGACTAACTTATAATAAGTTAGTCTCTTTATTTATTGTAGAATTAAAGGGTTTCAAGGAGAATTTGGCGAAATTATAGGAAGTAAGGTATTGTTTAATACAAAGGAGTTCGAATAATCTTATGAATCGCACTACTATTTTAAAATGGCTTTCAGGAGTCTGCGAAGGCTTGTTAGCCATTCCAATTGCAGGCGGAACTTTTATCGTCAGTATGTCATGGACGCCCCTATTATTTATGTTTGCCCTTCACACGGTTACACTTATATTATCAATTAGAGACGCTCGCTTTAGTGCCGGGAGTATATTGGGCATGATTACGAGCTTTGTTGGCGCCATCCCTATTATAGGTTGGGTAATGCATTCAATTACAGCTCTTGTGTTACTGATTGATGCAGCTATTGAAACAAAAAAATGAGATTTGCGATGAGGTGATGACAATATTTGTTTCATTGTACATTTTTCGTGTTCACAAGAATCAAGTTCCTCGGTTTGTTAAACTGATAGAGGAAGTGAAACTTCTTTTCGTTTCTTATGATGCAAGACCTTTCTTATTTGAAGAAGATGTGCTGACAGGAAAGCAAGGTTCAATGGGGTTGCTTAATCTATTCGATCTAAAGGATGATGAAGTAGTGTATCTAGGGAAAATAGAATTTGATTCAAAAGCTCACTATGAGGAAACGATGAAGAAATTAGAGCAAAATGAATTCAAGAATCGTTATTATGAACGATTTCGTGAAGTAGTTGACTTCTCCTCATTAATTACGTCCACCTTTCAAGATGCAGAGGCAGAAGTGTAACTTACGGCGTTCACATTAAGGAGAGTGACTTTTATTTATACCATAATCTGTTTTTTCAGGGTAAAAAAGAAACGAGTAGAACCCTTTTTGAAAATGTCAAAGAAAACAGGTGATATCCTTCTTTCTCATGGAACACTCGATCACAGCATTTATTACTCTAGTGAACTTACCGGCAATCAAGGCACCATGGGAATACTAAATTTATTTGAATTAGAAGAAGATGAAGAATTAATGCTTGGCCAAAGCGTTTTTAAAGATGAAACCCATTACTATGAAGTTATGAAGAAAACAGGATCTAATGATATGATTGCTTACTTAAATCAGCACATTAAAGATATTATTGAAATGGACAAAGTGATTAGTTCCAAATTTAGATTAGTATAATTCTAGGGGGAGTCATGATGAAAATCGTTGTCTTAGGAGCAGGAGCATTAGGAGCATATTATGGAGCCCGCTGGGAGGAAGCAGGCCATGAAGTGATCAACCTGGTACGAGAAGGCAGAGCCGACCAACTGCGTACGCATGGTCTTACTTTACATAGTAAAATGGGAAATTATGAAACCCCAAATGTAACGATCGCTGAAAGCCCTGAAGAAATTCAAGAACCAGATCTTGTCTTTTTATCCGTTAAAGGATATCATCTGCGCGGAACGATTCCATGGCTTAAGGAACTCGTTCAAAAAGGAGCCAAAGTGCTTCCTGTATTAAACGGTGTAGAGCATTTGCCTATATTGCAAAAAGAACTTGGCGAGGAAGCTGTCATTGGTGGATTAGCTTACATTATCGCGACGTTGGATGAAAGCGGTCATGTGCAGCATACAAGTACGTTTCACGATTTAGTTTTTGGTCCTCTCCACCCTTCTCAACAACAAATTTGTGAAGAGATTGGAATTGCGTGTAATCAAGCAAATATGGACGGAAAACAGAGCGCAAATATATTAGAAGAAATTTGGAATAAATACATGTTTATCACTGCATTTTCTGGAATTACGACCGCTACGAACTTACCAATAGGAGATGTCAGGCAGTACCCAGAAACGTTTATCATTTCTAAAGAAATACTACAAGAAATGAAGACACTTGCAAACGTTCATAACATCCATTTAACCGATGAGCAGGTAGAAAATGCGTTTGAAAAGCTCAATGGGTTTGATCATGAAATGACCTCTTCCATGCATCAGGACCGTCGCAAAGGACTTCCTTTAGAAGTAGAACATCTTCATGGCGGTGCGTTGAGATTAGCCGAGGAACACGCACTTGCTTTACCGTATATTCAAACCATTCACGCTATGATCAAGCCTTTTGAAAGTTATCAGAAATAAGAAAACGCCGCTAGCCATTTCAGCCAGCGGCGTTTTCATTCAGGTAAAGGTTCGGCTTTAGGACGTTTGCCATTCTGCAACTCTCTTATACTGAGTCCAAAATCCATTTGAAGGTGAGGATAGTCTCGGAACGACTCCCAGTCTCCTCCCCAATCAAACCCTAATTGTTTAGCTATATCAACAACTTCCATCCAGTCAGACTTACCGCTGCCATTTCCATCTCTTTCCGTATCCCATATCGCTTGGCCGTCATCTGTCTGTAAAGCAAAATCAATAGCAAGTCCATAATTATGATAGGATTCTCCACCTTCAGCATACGTTACAACATCCCCATCTTTAGATCGCCCTCGTTCATAGATTTCATCTTGTTCTTCCAACGTCCGAAGTTCATCTGTGATCACGACATCAATTCCTATATCTGCTGCCTCTTCAATGAGTTGATTTTTCTTTTGTTCTACAGTGGGATGGAGTTGATCAGGAAGTTCTCCGTTTTCAACATTATATACACCTGCTCGACGCTCTTGAATTTCAATAAGTGAATAAACCGTTATCCCAATAGATAAAAAAAGGAACAGAAACCAAACGGTCTGATTAAAGATTGCTCTCACATCAAATTTTCCTCTCTTCGAAAAGAATCAGGTCATCATGCTGCTCCACAAAAGAGGAAGTTTCACATCCTACTCCCCTATAATTTTACCATAATCGACTACCTGACTACATCACTCGCATTTGCATAATTGGTAGAATAGTCTTATAGTTTGTTGCAGGAGGGGGAGTTATGTCTAAGAAGGAATCAACCCAGACGATCTATGAACTCCTTATGATCGGCCTGGCAACACTATCAGTATCGACAATATGGCAGGAAACTCAGTACGACAGCTATATCGTTTGGAGCACATGGAGCATATTTTTCATAGACTTTATGTATCGTCTAATAAATGCACGTCAAAAGTGGGAGTTTATTAAAAAACATCCCTTTATTGTTATTGCAGCAATCCCTCTTGATGCTGTCTTTCAATTTGCCAGATTTGCACGTATTCTTCATTTACTGCGATTGAAATCCATAACCAAATATTACACGCTTCCTTTCATTAAATTTTTAAAAAAGCAACATTTATCTTACATAGCAGGGTTAACTACAATCTTTATTTTCATTTTAATTATTCCACTTAAAAATGTGGAACCCGCTTTATCTACTTACATTGAGGCACTTATAAGTTCATTTACCGCACTAGTCTTTTTTGGAAAATCTAATTTTGAACCTTCCACTTTAATAGGACACACCATTATAGTGATCATTACCATATTCGGGGTCATCTTGCATGGATTAGTGATCAGTACAACCATCGATTACATTATAAAATCCTCATGGGTCCAACGTTTGAGAAAGTATTGGAAAAACCGTGTATCTTAAAGCAAACGCTGTAAAGATGCCACGGTTTTTTCTTATTAAAAGGCCTCATTTAAAATTTCATAAGTTGAACCTGTTTAATTTCTTCTAAAAAAAGGAACATGTTTAACTAGATATCGGAGGTGATGGTATGACAAATGAAAATAAAAATAAAGCGAATTACAGCTCGAAAGAAATTGAAGAAAAACTAAAAGAAGAAGAAAAACGCCCTGAAGATCCTGTACCAGATCAAGATATGAAAAAAGAAGAACGGGAAATTAAGAAAGGCCATAAGTCAAAAAACGACTCTTCCACAGAAGAAAAATATGACGAAGATTTAAAAAACAAGAAATCCGATGAATAAAAAGGAGGCGGATCCTTTGTCTAATTTTAAAGCCTATAAAATTGATAAAACAAGCAACGGTGAACTCTCAGCTCAAGTCGAATACTTATCTAATAGCGACTTACCAGAGAGCGATGTACTTATTAAAGTTCATTACTCAAGCGTGAATTATAAAGACGGGATGGTAACAACACCAGATAATGGTTTAGTAAAAAACTATCCTATCGTTCCTGGTATAGATTTATCAGGAGAAGTTGTTGAATCCAATGATTCTAGATTTTCCAAAGGCGACTCAGTTATTGCCACGAGCTATGAAATTGGAGTCAATCACCATGGAGGTTATAGTGAATACGCAAGCATCCCAGGTGACTGGGTAGTTCCTTTACCTGATGGGATTTCATTAGAAGAAGCTATGATTTATGGTACTGCAGGATTCACCGCTGCTCTATCTGTCCATCGCTTAGAAGAAGACGGCCTTACCCCTGAACATGGAAAGGTTTTAGTTACAGGCTCTACGGGCGGTGTTGGAAGTATGGCCATCGCCATGTTAAGCAAACGAGGATACACAGTTGAAGCAAGTACAGGAAGTACAGAGCATACTCAGTTCTTAAAAGAACTTGGCGCTGAAAGCGTCATCACACGTGAAGACGTGTATGATGGAAAACTAAAACCGTTACAAAGTGAGCGCTGGGCCGCTGCTGTTGACCCTGTCGGAGGGGAACAGCTCGCATCGATCCTAAGTCAGTTAAACTATAATGGGGCCGTTGCCTTAAGTGGATTAACGGGAGGTACAAAAATCCCTGCACAGGTTTATCCTTTCATTTTACGGGGTATCAGTTTTATTGGGATTGATTCTGTCTACTGTCCGATGTCCACTCGAAAAAAGATATGGCTTAGATTAGCTAACGATTTAAAAACGACAGAGGCATTTGAACAGTTAAAATCTGAAATTACATTAAAGGATGTGCCTGATACTTTAAATGACATTTTAAAAGGCCAAACTCGCGGTCGCACTATAATAAAAATGTAAGTAATAAGTAATGGTAGAAAATTTTCTCCTGCAGAAAACCAGTAATTAATATTGACAAACCAGAAGTCGTATATTATTATTATCTATTAGTGCCTTCGCTAAAAAGGTAACTCGGAAAATGAAAGAGTGATAAGTATGAGACTGGCATTCTGCTATGTTTTATTACAACTTAATCACACTGGATCAGCTTCGGAGCTGTAAGGATGCGATAGAGGTAGGGATTGCGTCGTTTAAGTTGATAAAAACTACCATGTAGAACGAACCGCGGCAATATGGTTTAATTACGTGCTTACGTGTAAAATGTAAGTAATCAACAAACAATTTATTCATTATTTCCGAACTGCTATTATAAAGCGAGTCAGACATTGTCTGGCTCGCTTTTCCAATTTATAATTCTCTTTTCAATATTATCGCCTTAATGAATAAAAAAGCGTTTGAACCCTTTGGTTCAAACGCTTTTATTGATAAATATGTTTTACCCTTCCCACTTGACCATTTTCCAGTCGAACTTTAATTCCGTGAGGGTGAGAAGATGACTTTGTCAATAAATCTTTAACTACCCCTCTAGTCAACTTTCCGCTCCTCTGATCTTTCTTCAAAACTATATCTACCTCTAAACCTGGTTTCACATCTTTACGTACTTGCCCGTTCATAATTCACCCACTCTCTCCATTCATTTTACCACAAATCCTTGTGCTTTCATCCACAAAAAAACACCCAGTAAGGGCGTTTTTAAGTAAGCTTATATTAACTTTTTTCTTCATAAGAAGTTTGATTTTGAATACTTCCGTCTTTTTTATGAACAATAGCTTTCGTACCTTTATTCCTGGCAATTTCTTTTGCTCGTTCTACAGCATCGTTTTTATTTTTAAATACGTAAGAAGCTTTTTTGGCATCTTCCGATTGAACTGCCCATCCTTTATCATGGGCTACTACATGCTCTCCTTTATCAAGAAGCTCAGGGCGACTGTCTTCAGCATTATCATCCCGCTTTTTTAATTCTTTGTCAGTCATATTACGAATTTGATCGATCTCGCTTTTACTTGCATTTTCATACCACTCTTTTGCTTGCTCTGTAGCAATCGGGATAGCTCTTCCCTCATCATATCCTTCATCAATCATAGCATTAGCAATATCTATAGCTTTTTTCCTGACCGTCGTGTCTAAGTTTTTCAAAGAACTAGGGTAATCATTCGTATCCCATGGCATTCTCAATCACTCCTTTTCTCTTTTTTCATCTTTACCTCACAGAAAGAAATTTCAAACAAATTTCCTTCGTCAAAATACCTTAAAAACCGTCATTTTTCGGTTTTAAAAAATTTTTTTGGGGAAAATATAATTTATTGTTAGAAATACAGAACATCTTATGTTAGAATTCTTTACATAAGATTTATTAGAGATTTCAGACTATTTATAATAGAACAAATCTCAAAAATAAAACAAAGGTGAGGGTAAAAGAGTATGACGTACACGAAAGAAAACATTAAGCAAGTTGTCAACGAAAAAAATGTAGAATTCATTCGTTTAGAATTCACAGATATGCTAGGTGATACGAAAAACGTTGAACTTCCTATCGAAGAACTGGAATCAGTATTAGAAAATGAAGCAATGTTTGACAGCTCTTCCATTTCCGGCTTTTCTGATATCCAAGAAAGTGATATGTATCTATACCCTGACTTAGATACATTTTTAGTACTGCCCCAAGAGATGGACGAAGATCCAATCGCCCGTTTCATTTGTGATATTTACACTCCCGATGGTGAACCTTTTGAAGGCGACCCACGCTATATTTTAAAACGAGCAGTTGAAGAAGCTAAAGACCTTGGCTATACAGTAAACGTAGGTCCTGAACCAGAGTTCTTCCTATTCAAGCTTAATGATGAAGGATATCCAGTACGTAAAATGAACGACAGAGCTGGCTACTTTGATGCCTCTCCTAAAGATAAAGGGGACAACGTCCGCCGTGATATTGTACGCACGTTGAAAAAGATTGGATTTGAAATGGAAGCTTCCCACCACGAAGTTGCTAAAGGACAGCACGAAATCAACTTCCGTTTCGATGAACTGCTGAAAACAGCAGACAACATTCAAACGTTCAAAAGTGTAGTTAAAGATGTGGCTACTAATCATGATTACCACGCTACTTTTATGCCTAAACCAGTTACAGCTGATAACGGTTCTGGTATGCACTGTCACTTATCCTTGTTTAAAGATGGAAACAGCGCTTTCTATGATAATGGGACAGACGATGAAATTTCTAAAACAATGAAATATTTCATGGGCGGTATTCTTCACCACGCAAGCGGTATTGCTGCTATTACCAATCCTAACGTGAATTCTTATAAGCGTTTAGTACCAGGATACGAAGCTCCTGTAAGTGTAGCTTGGTCTCACTCTAACCGAAGCTGTATGATCCGCGTACCAACTACACGCGGCTTAGGTACTCGCTTTGAAGTTCGTAACCCAGATCCAACAGCTAACCCTTATTTAGCTTTAGCGGTTCTTATCCAAGCTGGACTAGAAGGAATTCGTAATAAGATGGATCCTGGTGAAGCTGAATCTCGTAACTTGTACGAAGTAACTGATGACAGTATTCCTACATTGCCGACAAACCTAAAAGAAGCAATCGAAGCACTTCAAAAAGACAAAGTTCTTCTGAAAGCTCTGGGTGATCATACATCTAAAATTTATATTGCTGAAAAAGATGAAGAGTGGACAGAGTATTCACTGCAAGTAAGTAATTGGGAACTAGAACACTATATGAGCAAATAAGTGCACTCCCCCATATTAATATGGGGGATTCTTTTGCTTATCGTTCAGTAGTTTATTTTTCCTCATTATCGTCTGCAGCATCTTCAGTCTTTATCTTAGCTTCTATATCCTCAATTTCATCAGTCAATTCAGCCAATTTATTTTCAAGCACACTCATAAATATAACTTTTGAATCCTCATCCTTTTCAAATTCTGAAGAATGAACTAATAATCCTTTCACTTGATTTTCAAGTTGGGTAAGAAATTGAATACTCTCAGGACTAGTTTCGTTTTCTTCAACCTTCTGTACTGCCTGGATTTGCTCCAACGCCTCATTCAACTGGTCACATTGGCTTCTTAGCCTGTTGTTTTCTTCGTTAATCTTTTCTATTTGGCTCTCATAGTTATTTGTTTCTACCCTCCGCTTTTCTTCAAGCTTATTCAGTTTTTCGACAGTATTTGTTTTTGCTGTGTTTTCTGCATTAAGTTCTTTTTTCTTCTCTTCTAATTCTTTTTGTGCATTTATATAGCTAGCTTGCAGCAAGGCCATATCATGTTGTTTTTGAGACATCCGTTTACGATTATCAGAAAGTTCTTCCTTTAATGTTTTTACTTCCCGTAGAAGTATTTGTGTTTCTTGTACTAATGCTGCGTTTCTATGTTCTAAAGAACCTTTCTCTTCTAATAACCGCTCTACCTTCTCTTTACTTTGGTTCAGCTCTTTATCATGTCCTTTTAAACGCTTCTCTAACTCTGCTTTAGAGGCGTTAACCTGCTTAGTTAGAGATTGATTTCTCTCTACTAGAGCTTCATTTTCTTTTTTTAAGGATTCGAGCTGAGCGTAATGGTAATTGTCCTGGTAATCTTTCACCTTTTCTTTATATTTGTCTAACTCAGCTTTAAAATAAATAAGTTTTTGTTGCATTTGAATGGGATCACTTTTCATACGTTAAACCTCCGGGACCTATTTTTTCTAGGCTTATATATAATTTTATGTGTATGAAAAAAATAATGGAAGTGTGCAGACCTCATATTTTCTCATTAAGCAAAGAGAGCACTTCAGAAAACTTTTCTTCATTTTCTCGAATGATCAGGTCTAATTCTTCCCTCCATTCACCAGCTGCTTTAATTTCACTTTGCGTTCCACTTTCCTCTGCCCGGCGATTCCAATTCATAAGCAAATGAATGATTAACATATTTAACGTACTGTTCTCTAAAAATACGAAACTGTTATTTCGAGCTTTTTTGTTTTCTTTTAAATCTTTTAATTGGTCTCTCATAAATTGACGGATAAGATGTTTAACTAATAACTGTTCATCATATTCATGGTGGTTAGTCATCTTCTTCCCTCCGTTAATAAGCTGTGCCATTCAAACTAATAGGATTAACCGCTGTAATCCCATCTTTCGTTTCATCACTATAAGCAAAACCCATGATACTGCCTGCATAGTTACCTGTAGGCTGCCACTTCACTTGAAAATTAGAAAAGGTTAACGTTTCTTCTGGATGAATCACCTCTACATCAAATGGTTTAAGCCAAAACTCTTCCTTATTTGATTTTTCATTTAGTCTCTGCCATCCTCCCGGGGTTTTACTGGTATGTTTAAGGGGTTCATAAGTATATTTTCCGGAGAAAGAGAACGGAGTATTTTCAGAGAGTTTGATACAAATATATGGATTATGAAGAGGGACTGTTCCTCGATTAACAAGATGATATGAACCAATACATAAACTTTCTTGTTCCGGATTATGTGAAATATTTAATGAGTATGTAAAGTAAGTAAATAAATGAAGTTGATGGTTTGTCTTGATTTGCTTAATAAGCTGTTTAATCTGGTTCAAATAAGAATTGTTCTGCTTACGGAGTGTACTTATCGCATTTTCAATTTCATCTCCACTTTTCTCCACCATGCTCACCCCTTTACAAAATAAAGAGAGGTTTAGACCTCCCTTCATTTTATGTTCGCTCATCAATAAATAGCACCGCTGCCATAAGTAGAATAACTAGAAAAATTCTCAGTTACCGATTAATCCAATTGTTTCTGAAGATATTTGTTTTAAATTTTATTAGAACGTCTTTTGCTCCTTTTGTAATTGCTTTAGACAAAATTAACTATCTCTATGTTTTGTAGATGCAGATACTTACAAATATATTAATCTACCTTCCTTTCGCAGCATATAAATGCAGTACTAAGGACCAGCTAATTAATTAAGCTGAATATTGGATACATCACTAAACTTTTAAATGTCACGAAACTTCAGCTTTTAAATAACATAAATCATGGGCAACCAGAGGGTGATGAGTGATGGAAAAACAAAAAGTGGTTGAGTCTCAGGAAATCGAAAGCATGAAACAAAGAGTCAAAGCCTACAAAAATACGCTTAACTCTATGAAGGATAGCCCTCTCCTGAGGGAAGACAACCTCATAAGTACGAACAAAAAAAATTCACAGATAGTAGGTGCTTTAAAGATAATGGAAGAAGAGAACGAACAAATAAATAGAGAGAACACTCAGTTGAATCGTTTATCAACACGTCTTGATTCCATTTATGAAATGGTGGAACAGCTAAAAGTTGATGTTCATTCACTAGTAGAAAATATGGAGAAGTTTCCATATGAAGAGCTTTTTGAAAACGTTCATCAAATGTTGAGTATCCAACAGTCGTATATCGAAGAGGACAGGGAAGAAAAGCTTGCTCTTAGAGAAGGGTTAAAAGAGTTGAAGGATAATCTAATGCCTCTGCCCTCAGCAACACAGAAAACAAGTCAACAACCTACAAACTTTCGGCAATTACGAAATATGGTTCAATCATCCAGGGAAATATACGATCCTACTCTGCCTTCTAAAAACAACCGGATACCTCCAAGTTATCAGCCGCCAAGTCAATTCGGGAACCAGCCTAAAAACCAAAATTCATACACAAACAAAAACATCATTAACTCTACAGTCCGAAAGTCACGAAAAAAAAAAGATAGACAACAACTCATCGTTAACAAACGAGGATCAAAAACGTTAACAAAATCCTTTCACTCTGGAGAGCTCACAAAAAAGATTATTATTAAATCCATGCAGCCATCATCTAAAAATAAACCCTATCTTGCTGCTAATAACGTGCAACCTTCCCCTCCTACTGAAAATAAAAATACCAAAGACCATATACCATCCTTTTTTTCTTTTTTCAGAAAGAGGAAGCCATATGAAAAAAAATAATCAGTTGATTGTCCCTAAACCTATTCATAACTTCCTAATAGACCATGGAAAAAAGAACCTGCCTTATGAAGTGTGTGGAATGTTAAGTGGAGTTAACCTAACTGTTCAGCATGTGTGGCCATTGAAAAATGAAGTGAAGTCACAAAGCCGGTTCTTTGTCAGTCAAACCGCAGTTGAAGAAACCTTAAAAAAAGTAAAGGAGAAGTCCGAGGAAGTGCTAGCTATCTATCACTCTCACCCTACGACTTCTCCTTCACCTTCAAGCTCTGACATCATTGAGCATGCCGACACTAATATCCTTATGGTTATTATCTCTTTTAAAATGCCTATACCTGTTATCAAGTGCTTCAAAATCCTCGATTCTACGTATGTTTCTTACCCCCTCACTGTTAAAACATCCTACTAGCCCTCTCCAATTAAAAGTCTTTGATTATACTATATTATATTGGAAAGGAGTTGTTAGGATTGAAACCTAAGAAAGCAAAACAACGAACTACACCTCTTATAAAAAGAGATAAACCGGAACCTACAATTATTAATACTTCCCCTACAAAGAAAAGAGCAAGCTATAAATCCGGTGGCTGCTGCGGTAAACGCAGGTAGACGTACCTTTATGTTTTTACGGGGCTTTTTAGTCCCTTCGTTAATTAAGGACAAGCCCCATACTATGCACCGAAGGAAAGAAATGATTCATTTAATAGATATTTCTTTTAAGAACCTCAAACCAAAATACTCATAGGCCACTGTAACCGTATGAATGCGCTCCTCTGCACTCACACTCAGCCCATATATGATATCTTCATCATTTTGGGGCACTGGATCTGTCTTTGGATTCATTACCGTTTTAGGAACCGATTGAAAATGAGTATTTTCTTCTTCTTCAAAATTATTACTAATCGTAAATCCACTTGCAGCATCCACTACTTGAAAAGCAACTTCAGAAGGAGAGCTCTCCGAGTTGAAATTTACTCCTGTAAAGTGAATATCTCCAATTCCTTTATTACCTAGAGATATGACGACAGTCTTTTTATCCTCGGTTGCCCCGAGTCCTCCTTCAATGAGTGGGGGATTAAATTTAATAAAAGCAAAAAAACTTCCAAAACCCACTATTAATAGAACTCCAAAAATCAAGATCCACTTCATTTTCTTTTCCATTCTTCTGCGAGCATACTGTAAATTACATGATCCACATAATGGTCATAAAGCCATTCTGCTTGTCTGATTTTTCCTTCCTTTGTAAAACCCAGTCGTTCCGGAATTGAACGGCTGCTTTTATTTTGATCGGCTGCTCTAATTTCTACCCTGTTTAACTTTAAGTCTGTAAAGAGATAATCTGTCATAGCCTTTGTGGCCCGCGTCATGATTCCTTTTCCAATAAAAACCTCTCCTAGCCAGTATCCGATGCTTGCACTCCTATTCGTCCAATCAGTGGCATGTGTCCCGATAATTCCCGCAATTTCACCTTTATATAAAATGCATGTAGTTAACCCCTCATTTTCAGCGTATTTCTTCATACCCATTTTTATAAAATCCTCCGTACGCTCTATCGAGTCGTTTCCATCTACCCAACCGAGCCACGTTCTTAAATGTTTACGCGACTGATCTGTTAGTTGATAAAGTTCTACTGCATCGTTTGGTTCTATTAACTTTAACGATAGTTCATCATCAATAGTATTAGTAAACATAAAGTCCCTCTCCTCTGTCAATTTTTTGCAAAATTCGCGTTTAAGTAATTAATTCGATAGTGTAACTGGGATTCCTGCAATGCCTTTTAAAAAAAGCCGTCCTGAGCGGACGACTTTTTCTTACGGCTTTAATATGAGTTTACCTTGAGTCTTTCTTCCCTGCATGAGCTCGTGTACTTTAGCCGCTTCTTCTAAATTATAAACACCGCCAACCGTTAGTTTAAGTTTACTTTTATTAACAAGTGCTAATAATTCTTGCAAACTCTTTTCAACCAAGTCCGGCTTCTTCATTATTTGTGGAAGAAAAAAGCCGATTACCGATAAATTACGGTTCATTAATCCAGCTGGATACATTTCGGCAGGTTTTCCGCTGGCTACACCGTATATAACGACGCGTCCAAAAGAACGCATACATTTAATCGTTTCGTGGAAAATGTCCCCACCTGCCATTTCTAAAGCAATATCGACGCCTTTTCCATTAGTTGCCTCCATCACTGATTCACGCCAGTTCAAGTTGGTATAATTTACGAGATGATCTGCACCAAGTTCTAGAGCCAATGCCAATTTCTCTTCTGTACTTGCCGTTGCAATAACTTTCCCAGCTCCAAAATATTTTGCTAGTTGTACAGCCAGCGATCCTACACCCCCTGCTGCCGCATGAACTAAGACAGTTTCTCCCTTTTCTATTCGTCCCATGGTTGTTAACAAGTGATACGCAGTTAAACCTTGAAGCGGCAAAGCAACTGCCGTTTCATCATCTAACCCTTCAGGTAATGGAATTAAACTATTTGCATCCGCTGCTACATACTCTGCATATCCTCCTGATTCTATCAGCGTCACGACTCGGTCACCTGCCGCGAACTCCTGAACCCCCTCTCCCACTTCTTCCACTACGCCAGTAACTTCCGCTCCGGGTGTAAAAGGGAGAGGTGTTGGTACTACATAAGCTCCTTCACGCCTGGCAGTATCAGCATAGTTAACTCCGATGGCGGTAATTTTCAAGACCACTTCACCATGCTGAGCGGCAGGACGCTCTACTTCTGCGGTTTCGAGTACATCTGGACCTCCGTACTGTTTAAAAAGCACTGTTTTCAAAGGATAACCTCCTTATTTCCCAACAAACTCGGGTTTTCTTTTTTCTTTAAATGCTTGAACGCCTTCTTTATGATCATTGGTATCAATCATCATTGTTTGTGCCATTCTCTCTTGTTCCAATATATCAGCTAAATCAGCACGCTCCGCACGATCGACAAGCTTTTTCATCATACCAAGGGCTCGTCCTGGGCCTTTAGCCAGTTCTAATGCATAACTCATTGCTCCTTCTTCAAGTTCAGACAGCGGAAAGACTCTATTAACTAATCCCCATTCTACAGCTGTTTCGACAGGGATTGGATCTGCTCTAAATAAAAGCTCTTTAGCTCGATAGGGGCCAAGTATTCTAGAGAGAAAGTAATGTCCGCCTCCATCTGCTACAAGTCCTACTTGTGCAAAGCTAAGTACAAATTTCGTGTCTTCACCCGCCAATATTTGGTCGCATGCCAGAGCTAAATTAAAGCCAGCACCCGCCGCATAGCCGTGTACAACCGCAACTATAGGCTTCGCTAAATCTTTCATCATTAAAATCAATTTATTTAACTCTCCGACATGGTCATATAGATGACTTGAAGTAGCAGAACCCATATTTTTTACATCTCCGCCCGCAGAAAATGCACGCCCAGATCCTGATAACACGACAACTTTCACATCCTCGTTATGTTCCGCTTCTATAAGAGCATGTTGTAACCCTGCTATCATTTCATCAGAAAATGCATTTAAACTTTCTGGACGATTCAATACACAAGACATTATTGGTCCATTCAAGCTCACGCTTACATGTTTGTTACCTAATTTACTCATCCATCCCCACTCCTTCATTATGAAATATATTGTTTTTCTTCAATTAAAACTTTCGCAATGTTTCGTTGTCGTTCAATCGAATCTTCAAAATGATACTCACTTAGTAATAAAGCCAGGTTTCGTAAAGCCTTTTTGCGCTCGTCTCCATTTAATAAATATGAAAGGAGTTCACCTGAGGTTTGCTGAACTTCAAAAGCCTTTTTCTCCAAGAAAATATAGGCCATGTCTGTTTTCAGTCCAGCTTGCCGATCAGAAGAATCAATGGCTTTAATCGTACGAAGGATCACTGATTCACTTTCATAAATAGCTATGGCCAAGTCGGCCAGCTTCATTAACGTTTCTTGCTCTGTCTGAATAGCGTTTCCAAATACTTTATAAGCGACGCCGGCAGAAACTAAATACAGATCTTTAAATAAACGGACGGCCTGTTGTAATTTTTCTAAAGGTCCTTGAAGATCTTCCTTCGCCCCCTCCCGTAAAGATTGATTTGCTTTTTCCATGAGGGTTTCGGCGTCAAATTCTTGTTTTGCTGCTTTTTTGTAAAAGCTGCCTGGAATAAGCAGCCTATTAATTTCATTGGTGCCTTCGAATATACGGTTAATACGCGAGTCTCGATAAGCTTGTTCAATAGGATATTCCTTTATAAATCCTGCTCCTCCATGAAGTTGAAGAGCTTCGTCAACAATAGAGTCCAAAGTTTCTGAGCCCGTGATTTTGCAGATTGCTGATTCTAGAGCGTGTTCATTCATTGCTTTTGCGATGGAGGAATAATCACTCGAGTCTTGAAATTTCCCTAACGCATTCTCAATATATCCGGCTGTCCGGTATAGCAGGGATTCTGTAGCATAAATCCTTGACGCCATTTGGGCGAGTTTTTGTTTTGTCGCATTAAACTGGGCAATGGTACGGTCAAATTGCTTACGTTCTGTCGTATGTTCAAGTGCTAGTTTGAAACTATATTTTGCTGCTCCCATCGTAGCGAATCCTAAATTAAATCGTCCGAGATTCAATACGTTTAAAGCGATCAGGTGACCTTTCCCAACTTCGCCGAGAAGATTCTCTTTTGGAACCTCGCAGTCTTCCATTACAACTGAACATGTAGAAGATCCTTTTATCCCCATCTTATCTTCTTCAGGTCCAATAGATAAGCCCTTGAAATCACGCTCAATGATAAAGGCAGTAAAAAACTCCCCATCTACTTTCGCGTATACGATGAAGGTATCAGCAAAAGAGGCATTCGTAATATAAATCTTTGTGCCATTTAAAATGTAATGAGTGCCGGCCTCATTCAGTACCGCCGTAGTTCTAGCAGATAAAGCGTCCGATCCTGCTTCCGGCTCAGTTAAACAATAAGCGCCAATGAATTCGCCGCTCGCTAATTTAGGCAGGTATTTTTCCTTCTGTGCGGGGGAGCCGAAATAAGTGATGGGAAGAGTGGCAATACACGTGTGATTGGAATGAGCAACGCTATACCCGCTCGCATTACCTAACGCTTCCCCAACTATTCCTTTACTTATTTTATCTAACCCCAAACCTCCATATTTCTCTGGAATGCTGTGTCCTAACAGTCCAAGATCACCCGCATGCTTCATTTTCCTGCTTACAAATTCATAATCGCCTGCTTCCATTTGTTTACGATATGGATGTATTTCCCGGGCAATAAACTGTCGAGCTGTGTCAGCGATCATTTTATGCTCGTCTGTACGATCTTCAGGAGTGAATATTAAATTGGGATTAATTTCTGAAATGAGAAAGTCTCCACCCTTTATCGTTGCCTGTACTGGGTTCATCTTTCTACCTCCTTAATTTGTCGTGTTGAAGGCTCAAATTTCCCTATCGTATGAAGGATGCCTTCCTGAGCAACAGATTTAATCTCATTTTCGTCTATCCCCATCTCCATTAAAATCTGACCGATTTTAGTCGCACGGAGCAGCTGAAACGGAGAAATTGATAATCCATTGTAGAAAAGCAAAGCTGTTTGGGCAGAGTCTGACAGTTGAAAGGAACTTTTTTCTACTAAATAAGATAGTAGACTGCCGGCTCCATAGAAATCTTCCATTGTAAAATGTCCACTTGTACCTGAACACACCAGAATAATCGTTTCCTCATAATGTTCGTCAATTAAGTAGTCAGCCATTTCACGATTATTTAATAAGGAAGAAATATACAAATGATCAGCCTGACTTGACCGATTAATCGCTACCGTTCCATTCGTTGTGGATAGGATTAAATGGCTTCCTTTTACAATAGGGTTTAAGAAACTTCGCAATGGGTGATGAAAACCTTCGATTGTCCTTCCTTGTTCTTCGCCAGCCAACACATAAGGTTCACTAATAGACTTAGCTTTTTCTCTAGCCTGAGCCTGGTCAAATACAGGTATGACGGAGCTTGCACCATCTGCTAAAGCTGCAGTAATCGTAGAAGTAGCAAACAGCACGTCAAACACGACGGCAACTTTTCCTTTCATTTGTTCTGGATTAATATCTTCTTTTTTAAAAATCAGTTGAATATTAGCCATCATCTAACCCCGCCGTTCGTTCCGCATGTGTAATGAGATTATTAACAAAAACGTTCATCTCGGCAAATCTCGGATCGTTGGTTTGACCTTTTTTGTAACGATAATAAATCTGCTGTACAATTCCTGCTAACTTAAAGTAAGCAAACGTAAGATAGTAATGAATCTTACTCACGTCCCTTCCACTTTTAGCAGCATAAGATTCGATAAATTCTTCACGAGAATAAAAACCTGGTTTAACAGTCAGAGGAGGTTTACCTAATCCTGTTTGGAGCAATTCAGGATCATCACTTTGAATCCAGTAACTCATGGCTGCGCCTACATCAGCTAATGGATCACCGACCGTTGCCATTTCCCAATCAAATAAACCAACCATATTTCCACTTTCATTAAACATCGCATTGTTAAGCTTATAATCATAATGAATGATGGAGGCTTCTTTGGAAGAAGGAATATTTTCAATTAACCATTTCTTTAACTCTACTGCTTGCACTACATCATCAGTGATTGCTTTTTCGTAACGTTTAATCCATCCGTGAACCTGTCTATCCAAAAAGCCTTCTGGTTTTACCATATGACGCAGATCAGTATTTTTAAAATCAATAGCATGAAGTTCCACTAAGCGGTCTACCATCGTTTCGGATAGTTTCTTTCCCAACTCAGGTGTGCCATTTACCTCATTTGGATATTCCGAATCAAAGACGAGACCATGGCGACGTTCCATAATGAAGAAGGGCTTCCCTATTACATCTCCTTTGTTAAAGGCATAAGGCTTTGGTGCTAAAGGATAGACTTCATGAAGCGCTTTCAATATTTCGTATTCTCTTTCCATATCATGAGCTTTAGGTGCGACTGGCCCCATCGGAGGACGTCGTAAAACAGCCTGCCAATCTCCTACCGTTAGTTCATACGTTAAATTAGAATGCCCGGCACCAAACTGCTTCACTTGTAAAGACTGTTGAGGCGGCAGGTCCGATATACTTTCGTGGAGAAACTTTTCTATTTTAGAAACATCTAACTCTTCCCCTTTCCTAACTTCACGGGTATCTAGTGTACTCATCATGGGGCTCCTCCTTAATTAGCGGCCAGTTGATAGGCTTCTAATTGTTTTTTCATTTCAACAGACAGCGGCTGGCTGACCTGTTTTTCGAAGTCAAATTGAACGATTACTGAAATACCTTTCGCGACAAGTTCTCCTGTTGTTTTTTCATACATATCCTGCTCGAGGTGAAAGCTTGAATTTCCTATTTTCACAACACCGCTTTTAATAACAAGCTGTTGCCCGTAGAACACCTGTTTTAGAAAGTCACATTTTGTCGAAGCTAAGATAAAATTCCAATCTTCATCCACAAGTTTTAAATCATTGAAAAACCTAATACGGGCGTCTTCCATATAAATAAAGAAGTTATTGTTATTGACGTGTCCTAATAAGTCAGTTTCACAGAACCGGACTTGAATTTCAGTCTCATGCATTATGTTCACTCCCTCAATTTTTCACTTTTTTCTCATATTCATAAAATCCTTTTCCTGTTTTACGACCTAATTCCCCCGCTTCAACTTTATCGATTAGTGTTTGTGATGGTTTATCGTTCGGGTCACCTGTCTCAGAATATTGCTGCTTCATGACATAATATCCAACATCCAGTCCGGATAAATCCATTAATTCAAAAGGACCAATTGGATGACGCAGTGCTTTTCTCGTAATCTTGTCGATGTCTTTGAAATCTGCATACCCACCTTCATATAAAGCCATCGCTTCTTTTTGAATAGCGAATAAAATACGGTTGGCAATAAAACCGGAAATTTCTTTTTGTAAAAGTACAGCCGTTCTATTCATACGGTCACATACATCCATGGCAAGTTGAGCAGTTTCTTCAGAAGTGTGCTCCCCTTTGACGACCTCTACACAATCCATAACTAAAGGCGGGAAGAAAAAGTGCATATTGCATACTTTTTCTGGACGTGAAGTAGCATCTGCTATTAATGAACTAACAATGGTCGAAGAATTCGTTGCAAAAACAGTATGACGTGGAACAATAGCGTCAAGCTGCGCGAACACTTCACGCTTTACTTCCAGCTTTTCTACTACGGCCTCGATTACTAAGTCAGCTTCCTCTGCAGCTTCACGCAAATCAGTAGTAATGTACAAATTTTCAAAGGCCTGATCTCGCTGCTCATGTGTGATTTTCTCTTTGGCTACCCATTTGTCCATAATATCAACCAAACTGATTTTCGCTTTTTCTAACGTTTCGCCTTGGAGATCCTGTAAGTTGGTTTTAAAACCTGCTAGTGCACTCAGCATTGCAATTTGGTGGCCCATAGAGCCGGCACCGACCACTGTTACGTTTTTTACATTCATTTCTTCTCCTCCTCAATTCCTTGCAAAATTATGTTCATATAAATATTTGTTAATTCCTGCTCTTTTACTTCTCCCCCGGGCTCATACCAAAAATAACTCCAGTTTGCTATCCCTAAAATGGCATAAGAGATCATATCTGCTCGTAAGTCTGCACGAAACTCCCCTTTAGCGATCCCTCCTTCAATGATTGCTTGAATGTTTTTTTGAAACTGATCTCGTTTTGGCAGAATTTCTTGCGTTTTCGCTTCACTTAAATGACGCATTTCTCGAAAGAAGACCATGGCACTATCTACGCCATCGGCAATATTCGAAATCAGCATTTCAACTATTGCATACAATTTGTCTTTGTTAGAATAATTTTCAATATGCATGATATGCCTTTGTTTATGAAGCAAACCTGTTATAAAAGTGTTGTGAATATACACAAGTACGTCTTCTTTACTTTTAAAGTAATAATAAAAAGTTCCCTTCGTCATTCCGTTCGCCTCTACAATGTCTTTTATTGAGGTCTCCCTGAATCCTTTACGTCCAAATAGTGCAATACACGTATAGATCATTTTTTCTTTCATGGGAAGTTCAGCTTTTTTAACACTCTTCTCTTTTAACATGAAGCATGCATTCCTCCATCAACGACGAGAACATCTCCCGTGACGTAATTGGAAGCATTAGAAGCTAGAAACAAAGCTGCTCCCTTTAAATCTTCTTCGCTTCCAAACCGCCCAAGAGGGGTACGGTCTAAAATAAAATCGCCCCCTTGCTCTAGAACACCTCGCGACATTTTTGTTGGAAAGAAACCCGGAGCCAGTGCATTTACTTGTATGTTCTTAGCCCCCCACTTTACTGCTAAATCTTTCGTAAAGGTAATAACAGCTCCCTTACTGGCATTGTAGCCTACTGTATCCATGAATCGGGAATCGGATCCTCCCAGGCCGGCAACAGACGCAATGTTAATGATTTTCCCAAATTCTTGTTTAACCATAACTTCGCCTACTTTTTGTGACATAAGAAACGTGCCCGTTACATTCACATTCATTACTTTTTGAAAAGCTTCCAAAGGCATATCTAATGCTGGTGCCCCCCATGTTGCCCCGCTGTTATTTACTAAAATATCGATCGTCCCAAAAGCTGCTACTGTTTCGTCCACTACCCTTTGAACATCTTCCGGATTTGTTACGTTACAGCTAAGCGCCAATGTTTGCACCTGCAGCTCCTTTTCTAGTCTTTGAGCTACCTCTTCACAAGCTTCTTTTTTTCTTGAACATAAAACAATGTTAGCTCCTGCTTCTGCCAGCCCTTCTGCAATTTGTTTCCCTAAGCCTCGACCTCCGCCTGTAACAATGGCGGTTTTCCCTTGTAAATTAAATAAGTTCATGACGTGCATTTTTTATCACTCCTTATATTTTGATAGTTCAAGTTTAGCAATTTGCCGCCGATGGACTTCATCTGGTCCATCAGCCAGTCGTAAAGTTCGTGAATTGGCCCATTGTGCTGCTAATGTAAAATCATTGCTTACTCCAGCTGCCCCATGAGCTTGAATTGCGCGGTCAATCACACGCAGAGCCATATTTGGCGCAACCACTTTGATCATTGCAATCTCTGTTTTTGCCGCTTTATTACCTACAGTATCCATCTTATAAGCAGCTTTTAATGTTAAAAGACGCGCCTGTTCCAGTTCAATTCTTGAGTCTGCAATCCATTCGCGAATCACTCCTTGCTCGGCTAGGGGCTTGTGAAAGGCCACTCTGCCTTGTACGCGCTTACATAATTCTTCAAGCGCACGCTCTGCTGCTCCAATCAACCTCATGCAATGGTGAATCCTTCCTGGCCCTAAACGGCCCTGGGCAATTGCAAACCCCTTCCCTTCCCCCCAGATCATGTTAGCGGCAGGAACACGAACGTTTTCAAAATCAATTTCTCCATGGCCGTGAGGGGCATGATCATATCCAAATACAGGGAGCATCCTGCGAATGGATACACCTGGTGTGTCTAAGGGAACTAGAATCATAGACTGCTGCTCATATTTATTAGCTTCCGGATCTGTTTTCCCCATAAAAATAGCAATTTCACAACGTGGATCTCCTGCGCCAGAAGACCACCATTTCCGTCCATTAATGACATACTCGTCCCCTTCTCTAACAATCCGTGCTTCAATATTTGTTGCATCAGATGATGCCACATCAGGTTCGGTCATTGAAAAGCAGGAACGAATTTCTCCATTAAGTAAAGGACTCAGCCATTTTTCTTTTTGCTCATCGCTGCCATACCGGCTCAGCACTTCCATATTACCCGTATCGGGGGCATTACAATTAAACACTTCTGGAGCTAATAGGGAACGCCCCATAATTTCACATAAGGGGGCGTATTCTAGATTTGTTAGACCCGCACCATATGTATCATCAGGAAGAAAAAGATTCCACAGACCCTGCTCTTTGGCGTATACTTTCAGCTCCTCTATAATAGGCGGTACCTGTGCCCATCTGGATTCCTGTTTATTTAACTGGTCTCCATAAACTTTCTCATTCGGGTAAATATATTTCTCCATAAAATCCATCACCCTCTGACGATAAGACACTACTTTCTCTGAATAATCAAAGTTCAAAGTTGTCGATCTCCTTTCCCGGTACAACATACCGACCGGTTAGTATGCAATTTCCATTTTATCCCGATAATTCTGATAATTCAAGCAATAAGTGAATATCTATTCATTTATTGCTTCTAAATTCAAATAGAACATCATCTGTCACTTCCGATAATTGATATCCTTGAAAATAATTTTCCCCATTCAACGTCAATACACTGTGCATTCCGTGGATACGGGCTAAGCTTTTTTAGAACTTAGCAAGGAAGCTGAGGGTTGTGCTGTACCTACAGGAGTCATTTTGAATACGATAATGCCTTGCGTTTATACAATTCCATTTCTATCGAATTATTTCCGACCTATTCAATTATGTATAATTCCAAAAGAGTAATGTACCAAAGATTATAGAAAGGGTAATAAGCAGCTGCAAAGAAATCCCTATTGTTGAACAAATCAATCCTCCTTTTGCTATCCCTGCATACTGATAATCTGCTTCAAAGTTTTTCACTACTTTCTTCCCGTATATTACGCCCATCACCCCAAGAATTAATCCGATGACAGGAAATAAAATTGAAAGTATTCCTAAGATTAAAGAAGCTAAGGCCGTGCCTTTTATATTCATACCGACATTCCCTTTCTTTTATTAGTTATCAAATGACGTGCAGCCATCCCGCTGATGAAAGTTAGGAAAGTATATACAACAGTCCAAATAAAGAATGATAGATTATAGATTGTTAACTTCATTATGATGGAGCTTACAGCTACAATACCTGGCATTAAATATATCTTCCTAAACATCCCTTCACCTAATAGTCCAAGGATAATTGATACCACCGGGTATACGGCTAATAGTAAGATAAAAGATTCCATTTCCTGCTGTCCCCTTTATTAAAATCTTTTCTTTTCCTAAATTCGATATATATTTCTTAACTCCTTCCTTTACAAAAAAATCTGACCTTCTAGTAAAAGGTCAGGTTCCAATCTGTCAACAAAGCTAAGATGTACTTCATACACTTTCTAATGCAAGGAATTTCACACTTTTTAAGGCTCCTCTACAGGCTTATTTTGTGCGCCTGTGCGGACAAATACCACTCGCTTTCCGCGGACGAACGCCCGAGCCTCCTCGTGAAAAGCCCACTGCGGGGTCTCGGATCGCCCGTTTTTCCGCAGGAGTCTCCTGGTATTTGCCCGCCCTTCACCGAAAAAGACTCTCCTTCATCTAACTCACCTTGGTTAGGTGAAAAGCAACCTTTTTCATGTTCTGGCAGGCAGCCGTCATCAGCGCCTGTTCCTTGTCGAGTGATAAGGCACTGCGTCCGTTACCTTTTGGGGGATAAAGGAGAAATCGATGTGATCAATCTTACGAAGTAAGTGATTTCTAGGACAAGCTCTTCAATCGTTACAATTTCCATTTCATTTTGTCGATCTTTTCTTGATTGAAACAAAACCATCACCGCCTTTAGGAATTCTATCTTAAGAATAACAAAAGAAAAGATTGTATTTTAGGAAAAAAAAGACTGTCGATAACTTTCTCGACAGCCTGAAACCTGACCTTCCTAATAGAAGGTCAGGTTTATTTAAGATTTAATAAACTGTGTTACTAACATATTGATCAAGTTTGATATTTGATTTTTCTGCCAACGTTTTACCCAGACTTTCATCCGCCTGATAGAAGTTAGCGATCATTCGTCCCACAATGTTCCGGTCTTCGATCTCATCAAAGTCCATCATAAGGTTACGAATAAGGCCTTCTTTTGTTTGTTCATCATAATTACGGTAAATACGTCCAGCCTGACCAAAATAATTAGGTTTATCAATAATTTCACGACCAGCTGTCCCCTTAACAGGTTGTGGCGGTTCCTCATAACCTTCAACTGGAGCGGGCTCTCTACTATGACTGTTAGGTTCATAGTTTACGTGACGAATCCCTGTGTCTCTAGCCATAAATCCTTCTTGTTGATTATTGTTCACGTCTACTTTTGGACGGTTAATTGGCAGCTGCTGATAATTGGGGCCTACGCGATGGCGCTGCGTGTCCGAATAGGAGAACAAACGCCCTTGAAGAAGCTTGTCCTCAGAAGGCAGCATACCAGGTACTAGAACTCCTGGGTTGAATCCAACTTGCTCCGTCTCTTCGAAAAAGTTATCTACGTTCTTGTTTAAGGTCATCGTCCCAACAAGCTCCCAAGGCACATCTTCTTCTAACCAGTCTTTTGTCGCATCAAGCGGATTAAAGTCAAAATCATTTAACTCATCAGGACGCAGCACTTGCACATAAAGATCCCATTCTGGATAATTGCCGTCTGCAATGGCATTGTAAAGATCGACTGTCGCATGGTTAAAGTCTTCTCCTTGGACTTCTTTAGCTGCATCAGGAGTTAAATTTTTCATCCCTTCTTTAGGATCCCAGCGAAGCTTGATGTAAAAAGTCTCTCCTTTATCGTTATACCATTTAAACGCGTGGACACTTGATCCGCGCATATTACGGTATGTTGCTGGAATTCCTTCATCAGTAAATAAGTGAAGCATCATGTTCGTCGTTTCAGGGGAAAGAGACATAAAATCCCAGTAACGTGCTGGATCTTGTACGTTTGTAACAGGATCAGGCTTCAGAGAATGAATGACATCAGGAAACTTGATCGCATCCCGAATGAAGAAGACTGGAAGCGTGTTCCCCACAAAATCATAGTTTCCTTCATCTGTATAAAATTTCACGGAGAAGCCTCTTGGATCGCGTGCTGTTTCAGGTGAATGCTTGCCGTGAATAACAGTTGAGAAACGTGTAAATACCGGGGTTTCTTTTCCTTCTTCTTGTAAAAAGTCCGCTGTGGTATATTTACTCATACTATTTTTTGTCACAAAAACACCGTGTGCCCCCGCTCCTCGTGCATGTACAACACGCTCAGGGATACGCTCCCGATCAAAGTGAGCGATTTTCTCAATCATTTGATAGTCTTCTATAAGTATAGGGCCATTCCTGCCCGCTGTTCTAGAATTTTGATTATCAGAGATAGGTACACCTTGGTTCGTGGTCATACGCTTTTTGTTATTTTTATCTGACATAATATCCTCTCTTTCATCCTATTATAGATTCTCCCGTAAGTTTCTCACTTAATGTGGGCTGCATAAGTGAAATACCCTTACTAATCTATAACAAAACTACTTTTTAATAATTATAATCTAAAAATCTTTAAAAATTAGCTTTGACTATTGTGGTGGTTTAATAAAAATACGTATATAAACGAAGAGTTAGTTATAATTGATAAGCAACTTAACGGACAGTCCGATCATCACATGCTAAACTGTGAATGTTCTTAAACATAAGGAGGCTTATTTTAGATGCAGTTATCTCAATCATATACATTACCATCAGGTGTGGAATTAAAAAACCGTATATTAATGGCACCCATGACGAACTTTTTATCCAACGATGATGGGAGCGTCTCACTCAAAGAACTCGATTATTACGCACGCCGTTCAGGTGGTGTAGGGGCAGTTATCACAGCTTGTGCTAATGTAAATGCCCAAGGAAAAGGCTTCGAGGGTGAAATTGGTGTTGACCGAGATGAGCTTATTCCTGGACTTAGAAAGTTAGCTGCAAGTATACATGAACAAGGTTCTAAAGCCATTTTACAAATTTACCATGGAGGGAGAATGTGTCCTCCTCACCTTGTTCCTCATAATGAGCCAGTCAGTGCTAGTGCCATCGCTCCTGAAAGAGAGGGTGCTGTAACACCACGAGCATTAACAGAAGAAGAAATTGAACAAACAATCATTGATTTTGGAGAAGCTGCTCGCCGAGCGATAAAAGCTGGTTTTGATGGAGTGGAAATTCACGGTGCTAACACGTACTTGCTTCAGCAATTCTTCTCTCCTCATTCTAATCGCAGAAAGGATCAGTGGGGTGGCAATGTTCGTAATCGTATGAATTTTCCGCTGGCTGTTATAGAAACTGTCATTAAAAAAGTAACTGCTCATGCTGATAAACCCTTCGTGGTCGGCTACCGATTATCGCCAGAAGAACGGGAAAATCCAGGTATTACAATGGAAGATACTCTTCAGTTCATTGATGTGTTAACTGATCAAAACTTAGATTACCTGCACATCTCTTTGAGTCAATTCCATCAAAGTTCAATGAGAGATGATCATTCAACTAGACCAGTGATTAATCAAATCGTAGAGCGAG
The DNA here is from genome assembly GCF_043497005.1 of Halobacillus sp. B23F22_1. Lineage (NCBI taxonomy): Bacteria > Bacillati > Bacillota > Bacilli > Caryophanales > Bacillaceae > Halobacillus > Halobacillus sp. B23F22_1. The sequence goes on from NZ_JBIEKE010000003.1 coordinate 198,507, forward strand.
CGGGTCAAAAAGTTCCAGTAATGGGTGTAGGATCACTTTATACACCTAACGAGGTCGAAGAAGCTTTAGAGACCGTGCCTCTAGTCTCTTTAGGCCGTGAACTTTTAATTGAACCTGACTGGATGCAGAAAATCCAATCAGGTGACTCCATACGTACAAAAATGCCGAAAGCTCCTGGTGAAGATATCCTAATCCCTGAACCTATGTGGACAAAAATTATGAGCGTTCCTAACTGGATCCCGGTAGAAAAATAGACGATGCGAAGACTTCTATGCGCTTCTGAGATCCCGAAGAAGCGCAGTGTGAATGCACTTAAACATAAGTCACCCGAACGGATTTCTACAGAATCTTTTGGGTGATTTATGCTTTATTCAGTTTTGTTCAAGCCTCTTATTTCGTTAATCATCCTTCTTAAAAATGAAATCGTATATTTAGTTTCAGGAAGAACCTTCTTAATCCATTCAAATTCACGGTCTAAGAGTTCAAAAATTATTTCAGCTGCACGAGGATGTCCCTTAATTGTTAGCTGCTCATAAACCTTATTGATCGGGTGCAAAGCCTCCTCATTCATAGATCTTTCCGCCATTTTCAACCCCAGCTGAGCCCGTTCTGGGCAAAGCTTTTGCAAAAGCACCTTCACCAGGTTTTCCATAACGCTATTTAAAATTTTCACCGACCAGATATCATTTTTTCGTTCAGCAGATTTCTTATATTGGAGAAGGAAAAAAGCCGTATCATCTACTGCATCTACAAAATCCTGGTCTGAGAGGGTTAATTTCTGATGTTTACTATACTTCTCCATTCGCTGGTGGGGATCATATAATACTTCAAAGTAATCTTTATGTATAAGTGTTTCCTCAGTAACTGTGAACAAATCGACATGAAGCAAGTTATCATAAACTGCAATAATCTGCGGAGCAATAATGAAAATATCATCTTGAAATATCATTTCTCGATATGCTTCTAAATGACGGACTCGCTTAGGAAGAAATTTATCCTCATCATCTACTAATACGTATAGATCCACATCCGAATGTTCATCCTCTTCCTTTCGTCCCATCGATCCTTTTAAAAACACAGACTTTACTAACTCGTCCTCCTTTAAACTTCTCGTAATACTGTTTACTGCTTCATGTTGACGCATCTAAATCCCTCCTATAAAATCATTATAATATCACAACCTAAATACTGGAAGATGGAAATAAGAAAAGAAAGGCTGTGACTTTATCAAAAGAGATAGAACACTAGCAGATCTAAAGATTGAGGTACTATATTACGATTACCGCAGCACCACTCTAAACGAAACGACATCCAGGCTCAGCACTTTAAATCTTCTGCCGGCCACTTCGGAGAAACTACCGCCGACCCTTATCTTTAGTACTTATCCTCGGACAGCTGCCACGTGTTAAAAGACCTCCACCTTTTTGATGGTATTTCCCCCTTTTCAAATCGATGCTCTCTTTGTTAATCCCTTCTTTTTATCATTCCTTGCAGTGACAAATTTCAAGGCACTGACATTTGACTTTACCTATAATCAACTCTTTCGGGAATTAGATGGCTTATTTAAAAACACTGACGTATTAACTAAAGAGAAAACGATCAAACTCGCCGCTTGCCTAATAAAAGAAAATACACCGTTAAAACAATCCCCTTCATTAGTTCAACAAAAAAAGGGAAGCATGCGCTTCCCTTCCACTTAATTATCTAGTTTGCCCAGTACCTTTCATTAAGAACTTAACAGTTGTCAATGCCGGAAGACCCATTGGTCCACGCGCGTGCAGCTTTTGAGTTGAGATTCCGATCTCTGCACCAAATCCTAGCGCTCCCCCATCTGTAAAGCGAGTAGATGCATTATGATAGATCGCTGCTGCGTCAACAAGGCTTAAGAATAGGTGAGCCGTGTCTTTATTTTCTGTCACGATCGCTTCTGAATGTTTCGTGCCGTACGTTTCGATGTGTCCGATCGCTTCATTGACATCACTTACTGTTTTAACAGCAATATCTGTGCTCAAGTATTCATTCGCCCAGTCTTCATGACCTGCAGGTACGGCTCCTGGAATAACGTTTACTACTTTTTCATCTCCGTGAACGTTAATTCCATTCTGCTGTAGTGCATCTATTAAAGCTGCACTATGCTTATCAAGCCATTCTTCATGAACGATTAACGTTTCGGCTGCATTACATACAGCGGGACGATCAGTTTTTGCGTTCACTAGAATATCGATAGCTTTTTGCACATTGGCTTCTTTGTCGACATAGATATGGCAGTTTCCAACTCCTGTTTCAAGAACAGGTACGGTAGCGTTCTCTACAACAGCCTGGATTAACTTGCCTCCTCCGCGCGGGATAAGCACATCGATGTGTTCTTTCATTGTAAAAAGTTCATTCGTTGCTGCGCGGTCTGTACTAGCAATAAACTGTACAGCTTCTTTTGGGATTTTTGTCTCAGCAAGTCCTTTGTGAATAACATCTACAATTGCACCATTAGAGTTAATGGCAGATGAACCACCTTTAAGAACGATCGCATTTCCAGACTTTAATGCAAGCCCTGTTGCATCCACTGTTACATTCGGGCGAGCTTCATAAATCATACCAATTACACCAAGCGGTACAGTTACTTTTTCAACTTGAAGGCCATTGTCTAACGTCCAATCTGAAAGAATGTTACCCGTTGGGTCTTCAAGCTTAGCGACTTCACGCAATCCGTTAGCAAAATCTGCAACACGCTCTTTTGATAAAGATAGTCGATCCATAAAAGCTTCAGAAAATCCTTTTTCTTTCCCGTTTGCAAGATCTTTCTCGTTTGCCTCTAAAATGGTTTCGTATTCTCTCTCTAGAACATCTGCCAGGTGGATCAGCGCTTCATTCTTCTCGCTGTCTGAAAGTACCAATAGTGATTTAGATGCCTTTTTAGCCTCAATTGCTTGTTCCTCAACGTTCACATTATTTCTTATTAGTGTCATCCAAGACCTCCTTGAAAATTTTGACCCACATAAGAGTGGGGCTAACAATGTTAGCGCAGACGAAGCCCTTTTGTGGGTTTTACATTACATTAAAACTTTATCTTCCTCTGAGAACCTGTTGCTTTCAGGCGTAATCAAACTCAATATTTAAGTTTATTTCTCTTAGGGAAGGGAAATCCCTTCCCTAAGAATTTACCTTACACGCCTACTGGCAATTTAACTTCCAAGTGGCATACTAAATCTTTGCTTTCAATAGCGGCCATTTCATACGAAGCTAGTTCCTCTTCTGTAAGCCCGATCATTTGTTCAAGCTGTTTAGAGGAATAGTTAACCACGCCTAAACCTACTTCATCACCGGTAAGATCAAAAATACGGACTACTGCGCCTTTTTTAAACCGACCATTCACGTGGTGCACGTTTACCGGTAATAGATTTTCTCTTTGATCTACGATCGTTTCTCGAGCCGCATGATCAATAGTTACTTTCCCTTCAGGACCTGAGTTAAACGCGATCCATTGTTTCTTCTGGTTTAAGTTTTCTCGTTCAGGTGTTGGTTCAAAGTACGTTCCTACTGCATTACGATAAACAGCATCGTAAACAATACTATCGGTACTTGCTTTCCCTAGGAATGAAGTGATTCCTGAAGCCATAGCAATTTTGAAGGCGTCAATCTTAGACTTCATGCCACCTGTTCCTACGTCACTGCCTGGATCTCCTGCAGCAGCTTCAATTTCCGGCGTAATTTCGTGGACTGTATTAAGAAGTTTAGCGTTGTTGTCTTTTCGAGGGTCTGCATCGTACAGTCCATCTATATCGGAAAGGATGATAAGCTCATCCGCATCAACTAAGCCCGCCACTTTGGCAGATAACGTGTCGTTATCTCCAAATTTCAAACGGTCGATTGTAATCGTATCATTTTCGTTAACAATAGGGATAATGCCGCGATCCAGCAGCACGTTAATGGTATTTCTCGCATTATTGTAGCGATCTTCATCAGAAAAATCACTGCGCGTAATTAAGATTTGAGATCCCATATAACCATGAGACAGGAATAAATCAGAATATGATTCCATGAGTAATCCTTGGCCAACGGACGCTGCGGCTTGTTTTTCTGGCAATGAATCCGGACGAGTGAGACAGCCTAGTTTGCGGTAACCTGCTGCAACTGCACCAGATGATACAAGCAGCACCTCATGCCCATCATCTTTAATTCGTACCACTTCATCTACTAATTTTTCAAGCTTCCGACGGCTGATCTCTCCGTGAAGACTTGTTAATGAACTACTGCCAATTTTAATAACTACACGTTTCTTGTTTGTGCCGTTAACCAATTTATCACTCCTAATTTTATTGTTTTATTTATAAGTTCGTATGATTGTTTGATCCCTTTATTTAGATCCGACGAGCATTCCTTCTAATTGTTTGCTCATTTCTTTAGAACGGCTAGCTGCTCCTTTGATTGCTTCAGAGATCGCTTCTCCTCCGCCCGCTTGATGAAGGGCATCAAGTCCAGCTGCTGTTGTTCCATTGGGAGATGTTACATTTTCTCGTAGTTCAGAAGGACTTTCATCACGCTCAAGCATCATTTTTGCTGCACCTAATAATGTTTGAGCTCCAATTTCACGTAATGTTTCGCGATCCATTCCTTCAGCATTACCTGTTTCCTCAATGTGCTCCATTAAATAGTAGAAATAAGCTGGTCCGCTTCCTGCGATACCTGTAAAGACATCCATTTTATCTTCTTCAATAACAAAAACTTCACCAATGGATTGAAGTAATTCCTTAGCAACCATTACGTTATCCATAGCTGCGTATTGTCCTGGGCAAATCGCTGTAGCTGATTCCCTCAACATGCTTGAAGTGTTTGGCATTACACGAATAACTTGCTGTCCATCATTTAATCGTTCTTCCATATAAGAGGTAGAAATACCAGCTAATACAGAAACAAGCACTTGATTTGGAGCAATACGATATTTTAGATCTTCAAGAACTGCATCTATATCTTTAGGTTTCATTGCCAAAATAAATTGATCAACTTCACCATAATTTAAATTATCTTTTAAGACGGTGCGAACACCGTATTTGCTTTGAATTTCATTTAAACGATCTTGATTGCTTCTATTTGTCACGATAATTTGATGAGCTGGGATGTTTCCAGACTCAACCATTCCAGAAATCATAGCTTCTGCCATAGATCCTGCACCTAGAAAAGCAATAGTTTGTTTAATCATTTGGGTTACATCTCTCCCGTTCGCATTTTTTGTTCGCTCTAATCAATGACGTTTTTTATCATAACACTAGTAAAAACTAGTTCAAGGGTTATTCCGCAAGTCATGTCTATATCGTCCAATTAGTGAGCGTAAACGGTTTCATGGAGAGATATTTATTATTCATCGCTTCTCATCGTAAATAATTACGACTCACGCGCTTATATGGAGATTAAACTTCTGGAAATTTCAAGAAGGAAAGGGGTTGATCTTCTCAACCATTATTCATAATAGGCTTTTATACAAAAAATGACCCTCTCAATGGAGAGCGCCTTTATTGTATAAGTTGATTATATTTGACGAGCTTTTCATGTAATTCTCCTAAGGGAACAAAACGTGCCATCCGTTCAAGCTCCTTCCCTTCAGAAAGTAAGATGACAACAGGTACAGTAAATACAGTATAATCCCCTGCAATTTCTCTTACTTTTGCGGCATCTACATGAATCAGACGGATTCTCGAAAAATCTGTCAATAAATCTTCTACTTGCGGTAGCAGGGAATGACAAACCGTACACCCTGGTTGTGAAATGTAGACAAGTGATAACATTTCCTTATTTACATGTTCACGAACTTCTTCTATTGACTGAGCTTGCTTCATTATATTCACCTCTCTTCTATTGTATCAGCTATCTCTTCCGTGATAACCCTATATGATTTATACTAAACAAAAGAGGTGACACGATGACCATCCTAACCATTCTATTAATATTTTTTATGTGCTTTATAACCTTACTTATTTTATTTGATTCTGCTAAGAACGGAATAACCCCTACTCCCACCACTTCTAAAGAAAAAGCTGCAGCACTTAAACTAACAGAGTCTTTACATCCATCATTTATAGCGGACTTAGGAGCAGGTTTTGGTACAATGGCTTTTCCGCTAGCTAAACAATTTCCCGAGGCAAAAGTTGTAGCCTATGAAACGGCTGTTATCCCATGGATCTTTTTACTTATAAGAAATTTCCTCCAACCGCGTGCAAACTTAAGCATACGCCGAAAAAACTTTTTAAAAGAGGATTTATCAAGTTATGATCTCTTTTATACTTATTTGTATCCTAAAGCCATGGAGCAGTTGCAAGCTAAAATCACTCACCAACGGACTACGATGATCTCCAATTGTTTTGCTATGCCTGACTGGAAACCGTCTTTAATTTGGCCAGTTGAATCAAAAGTTAATTACAGCTCGATTTATCTATATAGAAGAAACTAGTGGGTAGTAAATTGTAAGTTATCTGCTTAAGTTTTGTTTTGAGTACTTACTGTAAGTCACTCGGCGGAGGCTGCTGATGTCTTTTCTGTGCCACTTCATTAAAGATATTCTCCTCACCAGATTCAAACGTTGATGGAGATGCTTTATTAGATCCCAGCGCTTGTTTTAATGCCTGAACTTCTTGCAGCAGCCGGTCAACATCTGCTTTCGTGGCTGGTTTCTTCTCTTCATTTAACTCATAGCCTATTTGCCCGTTCGGTTCTAACGTAGCAGATTTAACATCACTAATCGTCGATACATTTTGCTGTCTTAGTTTCATTTCCAATTGATCCACAGTAAACCGCTGCTTTCTTAAATTATCTTTATTGAGCTGTCCATTTTCAATAATAGAAATAGACTGCCCTGTAAAAAACTTTTCCAATGCATCGATCTTCACTTGCGAATACTCAATGACAATTAACGTAAGAACTAATATACTTCCCACACCAAATGTCACCCATATGTTCCGTCCAGACACTGGTTGAATGAGCAGTGAACCGATCGCAATCATAATGACCGTTTGTGCCAAAGTCATCTGAGAAATCGACTTCCTGCCTGCTATTCTTAAAATAAACGTCCCTACTAAAATAATTAAGATAGCCTTCCATATCCAATCCCAGTCCATCGGCATTCCTCCTCTGCCATTATTCTAACTCGAAAGTTCTTTTATATTCAGAATAAATGTTGCAATCCCTTTTCCACTCAGCTATAATTTTTTCAATACCTAAATTCAGTGATAAAGAGAGTAACTTATAATTTCTTCTGCAGCGAATCAGGGACGGTGAAAGCCTGAGAGACGAATATAAGTGAACCGGACTTTTAAGAAGCCTGTTTGAACGAGAAGCAGTAGGACACGGCCGGGGATGACCCCCGTTAACAACTTCGAGTGGCTAAAATTGCAGCTATAAGAGTGGTACCGCGAGCAAACACCTCGTCTCTTTTTTGAGATGGGGTGTTTTTTTATATTATTAGGAGGAATCATCAATGGAAAAACATGTCCTTGCCCTGCAGCTGTCCCATATGCTTGGAGAAAAATTCACACGAGAATGGATCTATGAAAACATTGAAGTCCCGAAGCAGGAAAGAATGGGCGATTTGGCGTTCCCTTGTTTCAAGCTCGCACCAGCCTTTCGTAAGTCACCTCAAGAAATAGCGAGAGAGCTTTCGCCACAATTGAAACACGATTTATTTGAGCGCGTTCAACCTGTCAGTGGATACATCAACATTTTTCTCAACCAGGAATTTACGACTGAACATACACTCAAGCAGATTCTTACCGAACGAGCGAGCTATGGAATGCATCGGTTTGGCGAAGGGAAAACCGTCGTCATTGATTTGTCCGCTCCAAACATTGCCAAACCATTTTCTATGGGACACCTTCGCTCCACAGTTATTGGAAATGCCCTATCAAATCTTGCAGAACATTGCGGGTATAAAACAGTAAAAATTAATTATATTGGAGATTATGGCACACAATTTGGCAAACTGCTGGCAGCCTACAAAATGTGGGGAGACGAAGAAAGTGTGAAATCCAATCCTATCGCCGAGCTTAAAAAAATCTATGTAAGATTTCACGAAGAAGCAAAGGAGAACCCAGAGTTAATTGAAACAGGACGTGGCTGGTTTAAGAAATTAGAACATCAGGATGAAGAAGCTGTAACATTGTGGAAATGGTTTAAAGATGCCTCTCTCGAGGAGTTCGATAAAATTTATGAGCTGCTCGGCATTGAATTTGATCTTACGCGTGGTGAGGCCTACTATAACGATAAAATGAAGGCCACTATTGACTTACTTAAAAGACATCACTTATTAGCTGAGTCCGAAGGTGCCCAGGTAGTCCATTTAGATAAAGAAGGGCTTCCGCCATGTTTAATTACCAAAAGTGACGGCACTACCATTTACGCTACACGTGATTTAACTGCTGCAATTGATCGATATGGAAGCTATTCTTTTGATGAGGCTCTTTATGTAGTAGGTCATGAGCAATCACTGCATTTTCAGCAGATTAAGCAGGTACTTGGCAAGCTCCACTTTCCCTGGGCTCAAGATGTAAAACACATCTCCTTTGGAATGATGCTGCAAGACGGGGCAAAAATGTCAACGCGAAGAGGCAAAACCATTTTATTGGAAAATGTTCTGAAAGAAGCTATTCAACATGCCAAAGTCAATATTGAAGAGAAGAATCCTGAGTTAGAAAATAAAGAAGAAGCAGCACGTCAAGTCGGGGTAGGAGCTGTTATATTTCACGATTTAAAAAATGATCGCCGTAATGATGTGGAATTCTCACTTAGTGATATGCTTACCTTTGAAGGGAATACCGCCCCTTATTTACAATATGCCTTCGTTCGTGCCTGTTCGCTTTTACAAAAAGGAGCATTTGATCCTTATACAGCAGATCCTGACCTAAACGATGAAAATGCTTGGCCGTTAATCAAACAACTGCGAGTATTTCCACAAATTGTGGAAGCAGCTTACAAGGAGTATGACCCAAGCAAGGTGGCGAAATACTTACTCGAACTCGCCCGCCTATTCAATCAATACTATACCCATACCAAGATTCTGGAAGGCGAACAGCTGCAAAAGAAATTAACGCTTGTATACGGCTTCTCTATCGTAATAAAAAAAGGACTCCACTTGCTTGGCATTGAGGCACCCAAAAAAATGTAGGAGAAATGATATGAACAAACTCCCCCGCTTTAATCAGAAGCTAACTTTAATCGGTATTGACGGCTGCGGCGGCTCAGGTAAAAGTACACTTGCCGACGCTCTCTCTAACGCCTATTCATACTCCACGATTATTCACATGGATGATTTTTATTTACCATCCGCCCAGAGAAATCGATCCACTCTTGTTGGAAGCGCTTTTAACTGGGAGCGTGTCTTAAAGCAAGTGATCATTCCAATTAAGCAAAAAAACCTGCTCTCTATCAGCGGTATGACTGGGACCTTGATCAGTTAGCTGACTGGCATACCGTGCATCCAGAAGGCACCGTTATTATAGAAGGCTGCTATAGCACGCGTGATGAATTAAGAGAGTATTATGATTTCACTATTTGGGTTGATTGCCCAAGAGAGCAGCGGTTGGTCCGAGGATTGGAACGGGACGGTGAGGGGGCCTTCGAATTTTGGCGGCAGTGGATGGAGGAAGAAGATCGTTATATAAAAGAGCAGCTTCCTCAATCAAAAGTAACCCGTAGAATGAAAGGTTATTAATTTTCATCCCGCACTATTATAAAAAAATTGAGCAAAATCTTCATACCTTCCTATTCTTTCCTATATAATGGTCTATTGTGAACACACAAAAAAGGAGATTATATATATGGAAGGAAATCATTCTAAAGAAACGTACGAGTTTTTAGCTGATGACCCTAAATTCAGCGTAAAGCCCGTTATGTTTTCACTTATCATTGGCGCTTTTTTCGCTATTCTTAATGAAACGTTACTAAATATTGCCTTAACCACCCTTATGGGAGTTTTTAATATTAACCCACCTACCGTCCAATGGATGGTCACAGGTTTTATGTTAATCATGGGGATATTAATTCCCGTGTCCGCTTTTATGCTCCAGACGTTTACTACGAGGCAGATGTTTCTCGGAACGATGTCTGTATTCACCTTAGGAACGCTCATCTGTGCGGTCGCTCCTACATTTACTGTTTTACTCGCCGGGCGTCTCATTCAGGCCGTGGGTACCGGATTATTAATCCCTATTATTTTCAATACTTTTTTACTTATTTTCCCTCCGGCAAGACGCGGAGCCGTTATGGGAATGATTGGACTTGTCATTATGTTTGCCCCGGCTATTGGTCCGACACTTTCAGGAATTATTGTCGAGCATTTAGGATGGAGGTACTTATTCCTCACCGTGATCCCATTCGCTCTATTCTCTATTCTTTTCGGTTATAAATATTTAAAAAATGTAGGAGAAGTTACCAAACCTAAAGCAGATATTTTTTCCATTATTCTTTCCACTGCAGGATTTGGAGGAATTGTATTGGGCTTTAGTTTTGCTGGTGAAGGTGAAGCGGGTTTTCTTGAACCACAGGTATATAGTTTCATTTTAGTTGGAATAGCAGCTTTAATTATTTTTACTAGACGTCAATTAAAACTCGAAGATCCATTACTCGATGTCCGGGTGTTCAAATACCCTATGTATTCCATCGCACTCGTAATGTTTATTATTGTTATGATGTCTATGTTTTCTTCGGAAATTATTTTACCTATGTTCATGCAAGGACCCTTAGCATTAACAGCCGCCACAGCTGGACTGATCTTATTGCCAGGGGCGTTACTCAATGGTCTCATGTCTCCAATAATGGGAAAGCTTTTTGATAAATTCGGCCCTAGAAAATTAATTATTCCAGCTGCTGCAGTTTTAACAGCAACTATGTTTTCACTTAGTCAAATTAGTGAGAATACGTCGATTTACGTCATTATTATCAGCTACATGCTGCTCATGTTGTCTGTGTCAGCCATCATGATGCCTGCGCAAACAAACGGTTTAAATCAATTACCGAAGCGCCTTTATCCTCACGGTACAGCTATTATGAACACACTGCAGCCTGTATCCGGAGCGATTGGCGTTTCCGTATTTATCAGCATTATGACATCGAAACAGGAAGCTGAATTACAGCAGATGGGCAATCCAGGAACAGAGCAAGCTATGACTCAAGCTACCGTTGCTGGTGTAGAACTCGTTTACTTTGTCGCATTCGCTGTTGCTTTTACTGGCTTGATCCTTGCTCTTTTCATAAGAAGAGCACGACCTGTAGACTATCCTGAAAATCCTGCTTCCAGAGAAGCTGCGGATTAGAAGAACTCTTCCCCATACTGGAAAATCAAAAGAGTCAAATAGAGCCTATATTTTCATAGAAATAAAAGATCATGATAAACTTTAAGTAGAGATCCTAAGAGTTAGAGGAGGCGAATGTGTGTATCCACTTTACTATGCCATCATTGTACTTGTATGTATTATTGCCTCCATTGGCACCATTCAAGTAGCCCGTGAAATGTCTAAGAGAGAGAAAGATGAAAGTTCTCCTGAAGCTGACTTAACCAGTTTAAAACAAGAACGACCTGTGAAAGATTCGAGTGTGCGCCTATTAACTTGGATTTACGCGATTACGTTTATTATTACTATTTTGCTCATATGGATTTTTATTTTTTAAAGACGGCCTGCGCCGTCTTTTTTATTTTTGGAAAACACGGGAATAGTAAAGGTGAATAGAATATAAAAAATGGGATTTACCCCCTGGTTGAAAAGAGGACCCAAAATGGAACCTATGCTTTTCCAAAATTTATCCCATCCACAAATGGATTTCGAGGAAGTATTTGCACATATTACGTCTTTTATGAAAGAAGAGCCTTTAGGGTGCTACAAATTAATGCTAGGTACAGATTCTCAAATTCACACTGACCAAACTCTTTTTATTACAGGAATTGTGATTCATCGTGTGGGGAAAGGGGCCTGGGCTTGTTATCATAAGGAAATTGTTCCCCGAGCAATGAAGATTTTACATGAACGAATTTCTTATGAAACGAGTCTTACTGTTGATATAGCCTCCTATTTCACGAAAGAAAAAATCGATCAGCTGATTGAAATTGTCCTCCCTCACATTTACCAAAATGCCAGCTTTACAATTGAAGGACATATCGATATTGGTGCAGGAGAGCGGAATCGTACGCGCGCTTACGTAAATGAAATGGTAGCGAGAATCGAATCATTGGGATTTGAGCCGAAAATAAAACCAGAATCAATTACGGCAAGCAGTTATGCCAATAAGTACACGAAATAAATTAAGCCGCAGCTTGTTGATGACTTCTACGAGGTTTACGCGTTGCTAAATATACTCCTGCAAAAATGAGCACAAGCCCGAGGATAATGTTTTTTGTAATGGGTTCATCAAGTAATACGTACCCCCATACCATAGCAGTGATCGGAATAATGTAAGTCACTGATGTTGCAAACTCCGCACTGCCATTCTTAACCATATAGTAAAATAATAAGTGGGCAAATCCAGAACCAAAGCAGCCTAACCCAATGATAGAAAGCCATACAAGGGGACGACGAAGGACCTCTTCATTAATAACGGAGAGGGAGTTTGTCATCATCATACCCCCTAACCCGAATAGAGCAGCAACAAGCAAAGAAAACGTGGTCACAATAAGGATAGATGTCTCCTGTAAATGTCTTTTAGTAAATTGAGAGGCAACACCATATGAAATAGCAGCTAAAATCATGGTACCTATGCCGATAAAACTTTCACTAAAAAGAGCAAAAAAGTCAAATTCCATTAAAACTAATATGCCAACAAACCCGAGGACAATCCCTATCCATTGTCTTCGCTTCAATAGAACGGAAAAACACATAAATCCTACAAGCCCTGTACAAATTGGCGTTAAAGTATTCATTACGGCAGCCGTACTGCTATGTATTTCTGTTTCACTCCATGCAATCAGCCCCCATGGCAGTCCAGCATTAAAAACACCGACAAAGAACATAGCTTTCCATGGAAGAGACCCTTTTAACTCTTTTCTCTTTATCCATAAAAACGGCAGTAATACCAGGGCACCTGCTAAACATCTAAAAAAAACTGTCCCCCACACTCCAATAGGATCGAGAAGCCATTTTATAAACACAAAGGATAATCCCCAAATAAAGCTTAGACCAATTAATGCACTGTATAATTTCATCGATGGACACCTCTTATCCTAAGAAAACACACCCTCCACTGAAGGGTGTGCCTTTCCTCATCTGTTCGTTGTTTTCAAAACTTCTAATACTTCCGATGGCTCGGCCCGATCTTTGTAATCGGCTTTCGTATATTCATAGACTATCGTTCCGTGTCTGTCTATCACATACGTAGCAGCCACAGGGAGTTCCCACGTTTCATCCCCGTTATGCTTATCAACATCTAATCCTTTTTGTTTATAAATGTCAACAAGGTAGTCCGGGACCGGATAAACAAGTTGATATTCACGTGCCACTTTGTTTCCTACATCGCTTAACACATGAAAACTCAGTTCATTTTTCTGTGAGGTACTTAGCGAGTAATCCGGGGTTTGTGGACTAATGGCGATCAACTCCCCACCTGCATCATGAATTTCATTTAATATTTGTTGATACTCTCTTAATTCCATATTGCAGTAAGGGCACCATCCTCCGCGATAAAACGTTACAATCACCGGTCCAATATCAAGTTGGTTGGAGAGGTTGATCGAGTTCCCATTAGGATCGGGAAGAGTGAAATCCGGGGCTTTGTCTCCTTCTTTTAAACCTTCACCATCATCCGAACTTTTCAATTCATCAATCGCGCTTTTCATTTTCTTTTGAACATCGTCAGGGGTCGCTTCTTTAAACTTCTGCAAATACTCATTGTAGCGTTCCTTCATCTCGGTCTTCATATGAAAAACTCCTTTAGTGAGGTATAGACTAAGTATAAGTGATAAAAGGACAAGTTTGAAGAAAAGCGCTTTATTCGACTTGTTGATTAGCGGGAATGGTGGTCCACCACGCAATCCAGACAGCCAGCACACCTGCCACTAATTTCCCTGTCATAACCGCTACAATTAACTCTTTCTCCACTCCAGCCACAAAGCCGATATGACTTCCAAAAGAAAAAGCCCCGCTCACCGCAAAAGCCGCATTCATTACTTTTCCTTTAGGGTTCATATCTTTCATCGTTGCAAACATAGGCAAATGATGAGCTAAAGAAGCAATAAAGCCGGCCACCGATGGCGAATTGATACCTAATTGAATGCTCAGTCGTTCCCAAAGCTTCGATCCCTTTTGGTTAATAAAAGCAACCAAAGGATAAGCCCCAGCCAAGGTAATCGTTATTCTCCCTACAATTTCAATTCCTTCCTCTAACGGAGCCATCCCAGGAATAACAGTAAAATCAGTTAACGTCTCGAAAATGACCATAACCAACCCAAACATAATGAGGATTTCTATACCTCTTCCAAACTTCGAAAACAGGACTATGGTAAGAGTAGTGAATTTCCATAATCCTACGCCAATGAGAACAGCTAAAATAGCAGCAGGAATTAAATTTTGAATCATCCATACCCATTCATAACCTGCTAATGCTCCACCAGTTAAACAGCCAATAGGTATCGTCATCATACCGATTAATATACCTTTCGCAAAATAGCTTCGATCCCTTTTTTGAACAATAGTCAAAGCGATAGGAATCGTAAATACCAACGTCGGCCCCATCATCGTTCCTAAAAATGCCCACGAAAATACTGCAGCATCCTTATCTGATGCTAACGCTTCTGATAACGGATAAGCCCCCATATCAATGGCTAACAGCATAGAAGCGAACATCGCTGGGTCCGCTCCCATCCACTCAAAAATAGGAATAACAAGAGGAGAGAGAGCATCGGAAATCACAGGAGCCAGTGAGATAATCCCTACCATAGCTAAAGCCAGAGGGCCCATCATTAAAAAAGCCTCGTGAAAGCGATCGCCGAGACTTAAACGATTACCAAGAAAAGTGTAATCAACTGCCCCCAGCACCATAAATGCTGCCATTAAAATAAGTATCATATCATTTAACAACATACGGACCTCTCCCTCGTTTTCACACACAGCCTGGAAGAATTAAAAGCTAATATCAACTAAGTGATTCATTTCATTCAGTAATTCCGGGTGCTTTTCAACCGATTGATAGCTGACGGTTCCTGACTGCTTTCCGTTCTCAGGCATTAAAAACGTCCCATCTTCTGTTACTGCAAAGCTGAAATCAGATTGGGACTCAGCAGCAAGTTCCCCTTCATCGGAAAAGCTGTACGTATACGTATCTTGTGTATTCATTTTCTCCTTCATTTCACTTTCGTCACTTTTCTTTATTTCCATCCCATTGAGCTTCGCGAGTAACTCTTCATTAGTTTCTTTCTCCTGCCTTACTGCCGTTTGTTCTTCAGTTGTCCGTTGATCTTCTACTTTTTGAATATACAACGTTTCCGAAACATCCTCACTTCCAATGTCGACTTGGTCTGTCTCACTTCCACAAGCACTAAGTATGGTCCCAAACATTATTAAAAGGATATAATAGTATCGAATAGTTTCCCTACTTTCTTTTATTTATCTATCATCCATTTAAAATGGTAAACTTTCAATAAGTCAAGTATAGAAAAGGAGAATGGATGATGATCAAGCTTGAATACTTTACGAAAAATGATTATGGCACGCTTATTCAATGGGTAGAATCTCCTTCCTTTTTACTTCAATGGGCAGGGCCAGCCTTTGCATATCCATTAAGCTGTAATCAACTGGATAAGTACTTAAAGGAAGCCAACCAGGCAGATGGATCTTCACTAATTTTTAAAGCTGTAGAGAAATCCAGCACTCGATCAGTCGGGCACATTGCTTTAAATAATATTGATTACGATAACCGATCAGCGCGGATTGGTAAAGTGTTAGTCAGTAAGGATGCACGTGGAAGAGGAATAGGAGTTATCATGATGGAGGAGATCTTAAAGATCGCTTTTGATAGGTTAAACTTACATAAAGTAACTTTAGGAGTGTTTGAATTTAATAAGCCTGCAATTCATATGTATAAAAAAGCTGGCTTTCAAATTGATGGGTTACTTCGAGATCATCGAAGGTTCGGAGAAGAATACTGGAATTTATATGAAATGAGCATTTTATATTATGAATGGAAAGCCAACGAAGGAATTACATAGAATTTACACATTGATCTTTTGAGTAACTATATATTAATTACCAAAAATTTGCTAAGCTAGTGGTTCAAAGCAATTAAGAAAGGATAGATAGATATGAAAAAACGTTTGATCGCTATAGGGATTGCTTCCGCTTTATTAATTATTGCGATCCTCATTCAAAGCATTGGCTTTTTAACATCAAGTACGTTTACGGAGTCTTCCCAAGGATTGTTTGGTGGAGACAGCAATAATGAGAAACCAAGAGAAGAAGTTATTGAAGAAGGCTCCTCCTCGGATCGTATAGCCCGTATATCCGTAGAGGGAACAATAATGAGCGGCCAGGGATCTAATCCTTTTATGGGAGAAGGTTATAACCATGAAGCTTTACTAGAACAGTTAGAAGCCATAAAAGAAGACCCTAGCATTAATGGAGTGTTGCTTTACGTAAACTCCCCAGGCGGAGGAGTGTTTGAAAGTGCTGAAATTCACGACAAGCTGAATGAATTAAAAGAAGAAGATAAATCTCTATATGTTTCAATGGGCGGTATGGCTGCTTCTGGAGGCTATTACATATCAACTCCAGCGGATCAAATATTTGCTTCTGAAGAAACATTTACCGGCTCATTAGGCGTTATTATGGAAAGCGTAAATTATGAAGAATTAGCCGATGAATATGGCGTTAAATTCAATACCATCAAGAGCGGCGAATTTAAAGATATTATGAGTCCAACTAAAGAAATGACAGAGGAAGACCGTGAAATTATTCAAACGCTTGTAGATGAGTCCTACCAAGGGTTTGTCGATGTCATCAGTGAAGGTCGTGACATGCCTGAAGATGAAGTAATAGAAATTGCAGACGGCCGTATTTATTCTGGTCAGCAAGCATTAGATAATGGCCTAATTGACAACATCGGATTTGAAGAAGATGCGTTAGCTGCCCTGAAAGAAGAAATCGGCGGGAATCCTGAAGTAATTGAGTACCAGCCTAGTGGAGAAAGGTTGTTCGGTATTCCTATCGATATGAAAAGTTTCCTGCCAACAAGCGAAGTAAAATGGATCAACGAAATGATCGAGAAACGTCAAGGTCCTAGATTAATGTACATGTATTCTGAGTAAAGGAGGAATTAGATGGATACAGTAGAACCCACCCATCAGCCCAATCACTTAAATCAAGCTGTGACATCAAACCTTAACGAAATCCACCGTATCGTATACGCTGGTTTTATTCCACGTTTTTTTGCTTACATCATTGATTTAATTGTAATTTGGAGTATCAATTCAATCATCACGCGCCCGCTTTTAAGAGTAACCAATCTATCCGAAGCCAAGCTTTGGATTGAGCTGTTAAGCGCCGCGAACATCACTCAATCGATTGTGTTTTTTCTTTATTTTGTATTAATGACTTTCTATTTCCGGGCCACATTAGGAAAAATGACTCTGGGGTTATCGGTAGAATCATTAAAAGGAAAGCACTTAACGAAAGGGCAGATTATTTACAGAGAGTTTGTAGGACGTTATATAAGTATGGCTGTTTTAGGTCTTCCTTATCTTGTAGTCATCTTCACGAAAAAGCATCAAGGGATCCATGACCTGTTTGCCGATACTTCTGTAATCAAAGACAGAATGAAGAAATTAAATCGAGAAATCGAATCTACTTTAGAATAAACATAAAAATCCGCTTCCTTTATTTAAAAGGAAGCGGATTTTTAATAAGATCAGCCAATGCCGCAAGCAAAGGAGCCATTCTTCTGAGCATACTTTTGATGGTATTCTTCCGCCTCATAAAATTCACGGGCCGGTGTAACTTCAGTTACGATTCTACGTTTAAAAATCCCTTTATTTGTCCACTGCTGAATTTTCTCCTCAGCAATGGCTTTTTCAGCTTCATTTTGGTAAAAGATAGCGGAACGATATTGATGACCAACATCGATTCCCTGCTTATTTTTAGTTGTAGGGTCATGGGCTTCAAAAAAGATATTAACCAATCCGCCATACGTAATGACTTCTGGGTCATATTCAATACGAATTGCTTCTGCATGGCCAGTTGTTCCTGTTTTCACTAGTTCGTAGGTTGGACTTTCAACATGGCCGCCCGTATACCCTACACGTGTATGTGTAATTCCTTCGAAACGCTCGAAGAAAGCTTCAACTCCCCAAAAACATCCTGCTCCAAAAATTGCTGTTGCCATTTGTCATCTTCCCTTTCCATTAACGCAACTTCCACCTAAGAGAGTTTGACGGTTCAAGCTACCAAAAAACCCCTTTTCTTATCCAGTATAAGAAAAGGGGTCGTAAATTTCCGTACGATCCTCTCATCTTCTAGAGTGAAATAACACTCTACAGGAATTGGCACCGTTCTCGTCAATCCTTAGATTAATTCGATGGTTGCCGGGCATCAAAGGGCCAGTCCCTCCGCCTCTCTGGATAAGAAGTTTCCGTTATAATTTTAAGTTATTTTATATATTACAATGTTTCAATCTCGAAGTAAAGGCGAATGCTTCATTTTTTTTGAAAAATTTATGAATTTCCATTTCCCGTTGTTATGACCTCTTCAAACGGCTGTACAATGACAAACCCTTCACCTTTAAACTCCATTTGAACAGATTCACCGCTCCCACGGCCAATAAATGTCTTTAGACTTACATCAGTACGAAATTCCGGCTTTAAATGTCCTGACCAGGCTACCGTCGCATTTGGATCTGTAATGACAGGATCCCCTGGTCGTACAAGCAAAGTTAATGGCTCATAGTGAGAAGTAATCGCCACCCTTCCCCGGCCCTCTAACGTCACGTTGAACAGTCCGCCAGACATCATGCCAGCTACTTTTTTCATTAATTTAATATCCCATGATATGCCAGGCTCAAAGGCAAGAAGATCGTTCCCGTTAACAGTAATGGATTCATTATTTAAATCAAAAATAGTAATCTTTTTCCCTTGATCAGCTAAGTATAGACGACCTTTTCCGGCTGCCTTCATCAAAGAACTGCCTTCGCCCGAGAAGGCTTTCTTAAACATTTTTCCCACACCATGTTCGAGTATCCCTTCCCTTTCAAACTTGATGGAACCATTATAGGAAATCATCGATCCTGCTTTGGCCCATACTTGATCAGAAAGGTTTACTTCTAATATACGCTCTGTTTCCAGTTCAAAGAACTCATTTTCAGCTTCATCCTGCTTCGTTTTTCTTATGAATTCATCAATCGAATAATTGCTCACGATCTCTCCCCTTTCCTGTCTCGTCCTTATTGTATACGAGAAAGAGGGGATAAATGATTCATTAAGTTAAACATTTATCCTCCTAGAAAAAGGGCACCATATAAAAGCGAGCCCGCAATGACAAAAGCCGGGTGTACTTTTACTCGCTCAAGTAAAACATAGCTCACTGCAATTAAAATAACTGTTTGCACCATCCCTGCAGATCCATAGGACGTTTCAAAGAATTGATAAGCCATTACCCCGAGCAGAATAGCGATAACTGGACGAATAAAAGAGGTCATGGCTTTCACACGTGGAGACCCTTTAAATTTATTTAGAAGACTTAATAACGCAATCATTAAAATAAGCGATGGAGCGACCGTAGCAAATACTCCAATAAATGCTCCTAAAATGCCGGCTTGTTCATAACCTATAAACCCTGCCATTTTCGTTGCAATCGGTCCGGGCAGTGCATTGGCTACGGCAAGCATTTCACTGAACTCGTTTACCGACATCCACCCAAATCGGCCGACTACTTCATTTTCGACTAAGGGAATAGAAGCCGGGCCGCCACCGTACCCCACAACTCCCGGAATAAAAAACGCTACGAAAATCTGCCAATAAATCATAAAGAAGACTCCTTACTGCTGTAATTCTTCTCATCTTTATTCTTTCTCATAGGTTTGACTAATGCAAATATCAGCAGAGCCAAAATCACAATTCCTGGATGAACCCCAATGACTTCTATTAAAATAAGCGAGATTCCACCGAGCAGAAAAGTAATCCAAATACCTAGGTTATCCTTGGACTTTTTTATGAAATCGAATGTTAACACAGCTAACATTACACCAACTACCGGCACGACCGCTTGAGTCATTCCATTCACCCAGTCTAACTCTCGAAAGTTATTCAAAAAGGATAATAGTATGATTAAGACTGCTATAGTTGGCAGGATCGTAGCTAATATCGCATTCAGCATTCCGGTATAGCCGGAAACCCTGTATCCAATATAGCCAGCCATTTTGGTAGCAATAGGGCCCGGGAGAGAATTACCCAGAGCCAGGATGTCGGCAAAATCATCATCAGACAGCCATTTATATTTTTCTACTACTTCTTTATGAACGAGCGGTATAGAGGACGGACCTCCTCCGTACCCAAAAATCCCTACTCTAAAAAAGGCAAGGAAGAGATTCCACTGTTGCAAGACCATTCACCCCTTTTTATATTTAATAGGCCGAGATAGCACCATCCGTCCGGGATTCAGTCCCCCCGAATAATGATCCAGTTTCCTGGTCTCTCCAAATAACCTGACCTCTTCCGAAAGCTCCTGTTTCCAGCTGAACTTCCACGTTATGGCCTTTTCTTCTCAGGGATTCAGCAATATGAGTTGGAAAATCAGGTTCCACCCATACCGTCTTATCCTTCATCCACTGCCAACGCGGGGCATCCAGAGCAGCTTGAGGATTTAATTGAAAATCGATGGTATTCATAGCCACCTGCAGATGCCCTTGCGGCTGCATGAATCCTCCCATTACCCCAAAAGGTCCTACTGCCTTATTATCCTTTGTCAGGAACCCTGGAATTATTGTATGGTAGGAACGTTTATTTCCTTGCAAGCAATTAACGTGGTCAGGATCCATAGAAAAATTATGTCCACGGTTTTGAAGTGAAATCCCCGTCTCCGGAACAACTAGGCCGGACCCGAAGCCCATATAATTGCTCTGAATAAAAGAAACCATATTTCCTTCACTGTCAGCAGCAGCCAGATACACTGTACCCCCTTTCGGTGGGTCTCCAGCTTCCGGCTGTAACGCCTCTTCTCCGATTAATGCTCTACGCTCAGCAGCATATTCACGGTTTAATAACTGCTCTAATCCAACCTTCATATGCCTTTCATCTGTTATATACTTCTCTCCGTCAGCAAATGCCAATTTCATAGCTTCGATTTGCCAATGATAAATATCTGTGTCGTTTTTAGAATGGACATTAAAACCTTCCATAATATTTAAGGCAGACAAGGCGACCATCCCCTGACCATTCGGGGGGATCTCCCACACATCATATCCTCTGTAATTGACAGATACTGGGTCCACCCACGCGGGCTGAAAGTTTTGTAAATCCCTCTTTCGGATATAGCCGTTATATTTTCTGGAAAAGCGATCTATTTTATCAGCGATATCGCCGTGATAAAAAGCTTCACCTTTTGTTTCTGCGATTTTCCTTAAGGTTTCAGCGTGACCTTGTGACTTCCAGGTTTCTCCGATCTTGGGCGCACTTCCTTCAGGAGCAAACGTTTCAAACCAGTGCGAAAATTCATCGCCGTTTAGAACTTCACGAAATTTATTGACGCCTGCTTCCCAAAACTTTCCTAATACAGGCGTAATAGGGAAACCATTTTCAGCATAATCTATGGCGGGAGCGAGCACTTCTGTTAATGGAAGGTTACCAAAACGTTCTGATAGTTCTGCCCAAGCACCAGGGGCCCCTGGAACGGTTACGGGTATAAATCCGTATTTCGGGATCTCATCATATCCATTTTCTTTTAATGAATCAATTGATATGGAGGAAGGTGAATGACCGCTGCTGTTTAATCCATACAGCTTATCTTTCATCCAGACAATGGCGAAAGCATCGCCTCCAATGCCGTTTGATGTAGGCTCAACTACGGTAAGAGCAGCCGCTGTAGCAATGGCTGCATCAACTGCATTCCCGCCTTTCTTTAACATATCAAGTCCTGCCTGGGAAGCTAACGGCTGGGAAGTAGCGACCATTCCTCTATTAGAAATGGCGGAAGTTCTTTTAGCGGTATAAGGCTGGTACAAATAATCCATTTTTTCCATATGTATAATTCCTTTCTAATTATAGATTTAAAAAATATGCCCCCGCCTTGCCAACAGAGCCCGTCTGAGGAGGGCGAATCTTTTAAACTTCATGACAAGCCACAAAATGTTCTGGCTCAACTTCCCTCCACTCCGGTCTCTCTATCCTGCACCTTTCATGGGCTAACGGACATCTTGTATGAAATGGACATCCCTTGGGATAATCAGCCGGATCAGGCAGCTCGCCTTCCAACCGGACTCTATTCCTTTTGGCCGCAGGATCAGGACGTGGAATAGCTGAAAGAAGGGCCTGAGTATAGGGATGGAGAGGATTGTTATATAGATCTTCAGATGGAGCCAGTTCTGCGGATGCTCCTAAATACATCACTAACACTCGAGTGCTGACATGTCTAACTACGCCAAGATCATGAGAAATAAATAAGTACGTTAACTGATGAGATTTTTGCAGTTTTTTTAGTAATTGAATAATTTGAGCTTGTACTGATACATCAAGGGCTGACACAGCTTCATCACAAATAACCATAGATGGGTTTAAGGTAAGGGCTCTGGCAATACCGATTCTTTGTCTTTGACCGCCGCTGAATTCGTGCGGGTATCGGTCTGCATGTTCTTCCTTAAGCCCCACTTCTACTAACAGTTCCTTAACTCTCTTTTCTCTTTCTTTCTTCTTTATTTTCGTATGAATAATATAAGCTTCTTCCAGCGCTGCCCCCACTCTTTGACGGGGGTTTAAGGAAGCATAGGGATCTTGAAAGATCATCTGCATATCCTTCTTAAACTTTTTAAGCTTCTTATCAGAGAGTCCGCCTATTTCTTCTCCTCGGAACTTAATTGATCCCTCAGTTAAATCTTCTAACCCTAGGATTGTACGGCCAAAGGTCGACTTGCCACACCCAGACTCTCCTACAACTCCTAAAGTTTCCCCTTCATATATATGAAGGGAAACATTCTCCACAGCTTTTACATTTGATTTTGTCCTCTTAATAAATCCGTTCTTTAAAGGAAAGTACTTTTTCATATTATTAATTTCAATGAGCGGTTTTGTCTTTGTCTGCATCTTCTCTCACTCCCTGATTTTCTTCCAGCCAGCACTTTGAATAATGCTCAGAAGTTACATTAAATTGTGGGGGATCCTTTTCAAGGCAAACGTCCATTGCATGAGGACAGCGAGGGTGAAAACGACACCCTGAAATTTTTTCATTTAAGTTTGGCAGTGAGCCAGGAATAGCTTCAAGCGTTGCACTAGCATCATCTACATTTGGAACGGAAGCTAATAAACCTTTAGTGTAAGGATGACGAGGGTCCTTGAAAATTTCCTCAACCGCGCCCGTCTCCACCACTTTACCGGCATACATTACCATTACCCGATCCGCTACTTCTGCTACAACTCCCATATCGTGTGTAACCATAACGACTCCCATGCCTAAGCCCTGTTTTAAATCATCGATTAAATCAAGAATCTGGGCTTGAATAGTAACATCCAAAGCCGTTGTTGGCTCATCTGCAATAAGAAGTGATGGATTACAAGAGAGCGCCATAGCAATCATTACTCTTTGTCTCATTCCCCCACTTAATTCATGAGGGTATTGCCGCAATCGCTTCTCCGGATCTGGAATACCAACCTGCTTTAGTAAATCAACTGCCTTATTTCTAATTTCCTTTTTTCTTAAGCTGGTATGGAGCTTTATTGGCTCCATTAATTGATACCCTACAGTAAAAACTGGATTTAATGCAGTCATAGGCTCTTGAAATATCATGGAAATTTCATTACCTCGCAGTTTTCTCATTTGTTCTTCATTTTTGGAAGTCAGCTCTTCACCTCTATATTGAATACTTCCGCTGGTTATTTCACCGTTCTGTGGCAGTAAACCCATTAAAGATAAAGTGGTAATACTTTTTCCACATCCTGATTCTCCTACAATACATAAGGTTTCTCCCGAATTTACAGAGAAAGAAACATCCCGAACAGCCGAAAGCTTAGTCCCGGCTGTTCGAAAAGAGGTGACGAGATTGTTAACTTCTAAAAGTTGTCTCATGTCATACCTACTCCCTACTAACGTTATAAAGATACCATTGACCTGTTGGATCGAGTTCTAATCCTTTAATAGATTCGTCATATGCAGCTGACACAACACCATGATGCATCGGAATCCAGGCTGCGTCTTCCACGGCAATCATGTTAGCTTCCTGAAGTTTTTCTTCTCTAACACCCTGTTCGACTTCACTTCTGGATTCATCAACTAATTGATCAAATTCTTCATTGTTATATCTAACCCAGTTAGAAGAATCAATATTATCAGAGTGTAAGTTTGGATATAAATGTTCACTGCCGTCAGCCGTGCTGTTAGACCAGCTGGTAAAAGTCATATCGAACTCGCCGGTGGGTGTTGTATCAAGGAAAGTTCCCCATTCCATAGATTCAATAGAAACATTTAATCCTACTTCGGATAATTGAGACTGTACTACTTCGGCCATTCGCGTATATGCTTCTCTGTTTGCTGTTAATAGGGTAATTTCTTCGTCTCCATACCCATTTTCTTTTATGATTTCCTGAGCTTTCTCAGGATCAAAGCTGTACCCTGCATCAGCTGCATCCTCACCGTAACCAAATACTTCAGGTCCTATAATACTTTCGTTCTCTATTCCAAGTCCATTTAACTGACTGACATAGGCTTCACGATCAATGGCATAGGAGACAGCCTGCCTGAATTCAAGCTCATTGTATGGTTCTTTATCAAAATTAAAACCTAGCGAATATACTGGAGTCCCATCCTTTTTATCTACTTCTATCCCATCAATATTTTCCACTCTTGACAAGTGTTCAGTGGGAACAGCGTCAATAAATTGCACTTCTCCTGTTTCAAGCATAGAGACCGCAGTAGAATATTCTGGGACTACTTTCATCGTAACGTTTTCCAGCTCAGCTGGCTCCTGCCAATAATCTTCATTTTTTGACAGGGTAACTTCTTCTCCTTGAGACCAGTTTTCAAATTTAAAAGGACCAGTCCCTACAGGGTCTTCGTTAATATCCTGGTTTTGATCAGCTTCGGGGCTGACAATCGCGGCATTTGTATGAGCTAATGCTGCTAATAATGCTCCATAAGGTTCTTCTGTAGTAATCTCCACCGTATACTCGTCTACAGCTTCAATGGATTCAATAGGGGCTAAAAGTGAGGCGCGGGGAGCTGCGCGATCTTCATCAACAAACTCCTCAAATGTATACTTGACTGCTTCCGCATTAAAAGGAGTTCCATCATGAAAGGTGATGTCCTCTTTTAATTTAATCTCCCAGGTGCGTTCATCCGGGTTCTCGTACGATTCAGCTAATAACGTTTCAATTTCCATAGTTTCCGGATCACGGGTAAATAAAGTTTCATAGATTTGACCAATCATAGCTGCGGAAACAGAATCATTCGTATCGATTGGAGACAAACCAACTACATCAGAAGTAGAAGCATATGTAAGCTCCTGTTCCGCCTCGCCTCCACTACCATCTGATGAAGAATCATTGCTGCATCCAACTACAGCTGCGGCTAAAATCAATAAAGCTGCATATCTTTTTATCTTTGACATATTTAAATTCCTCCTTAATTATCCAAATCCATATTCGGGTCTAGCGCATCTCTCAAGCCGTCACCAACGACATTAAAAGCAAAAACAACCAGCATTATAGCAACTCCAGGAACGATGGTTAAATGAGGGGAGGAATACATGTAATCTTGACCTGCTGCAATCATAGCGCCCCATTCCGGAGTAGGCGGCTGTGCTCCTAATCCTAAAAAGCTTAAAGCAGCAGTTGATAAAATAGCTGTAGCCATCCTCATCGTAGCAAATACAATAATGGGGGCTGTGCAGTTCGGGAGTATATGTTTAAATAGAATTCTAGTATTACTCGCTCCCAGAGACCTCATAGCTAAAATGTATTCCTGCTTTTTAGCAGACAATACACTTCCACGAACGATCCTTGCGCAAGTGGGGATCGACCAAATGCTAATGGCTATTACAACATTAACTAGACTAGTTCCTAACATAGCAATGATTAGCATGGCTAACAGAATCCCCGGGAAAGCAAATAGCAGATCAACAAATCTCATGATAGGTCCATCCAGCTTCTTATAGTAACCTGATAACAGCCCTAACAGGACTCCTCCTATTAATCCTAACGAGACGGAGGCAACACCTACCATTAAGGAAATCCTTGCACCAAATACTAAGCGGGACCATACATCACGTCCGTAATTATCCGTACCTAACCAATGGCCCTCAGCTCCTATTCCAAGTTCACTGTTTGCTAAATTCTGTTCTCCTGGCCCATAGCCGGCAAACCAAGGAGCAAACACAGCTAGAGCGAGCTGAATAAAAATAATGATTAAGCCAAAAACGGCAAGCTTATTTATTAGTAGTCTTTTTGCTATTTTAATATATTCTTTATTTTTCTTCTTCTGCGTTTCAGTTGCCTCATCTTTACTTTGTAAAGCTTCAGAGCCAGACATCATCTCCCTCCTCCTAGTCATAGCTAATTCTTGGGTCTACCAGTGCGTAAATAATATCCACCAATAAATTGACAACTACAAATAATGCGGCAACTAATAGTACTGTTCCTTGAACAACAGGAAAATCACGGGCAGCAATAGCATCAATCATAAGTCTTCCTACTCCATTAATGGCGAAAACCTGCTCTGTGATTATCGTACCGCCAAGTAAAAAGCCAAAATTAAGACCAATGACTGTGATAACAGGAATCATTGCATTTCTAAGACCGTGAATCCAAATTACCGTTGTAGTCTTAGCTCCTTTGGCCCTTGCAGTTCTAATATAATCTGCCCTAATAACTTCTAACATGGCTGACCTGCTCATTCTAGCAATCATAGCTGCTGAAGCTGTACCTAATGTGATTGCAGGTAAAATCAACTGTCTAATTCCCTCAATTGTCCAGAAAGGAGCATTTAATCCGCCAACAGGCAGCCATTGAAGCTCCACAGCAAAAATTAAAATTAACATCGTTCCCAGCCAGAAATTTGGAATGGATACTCCTAACAAAGCAACTGTGGTACTAGAAACGTCAAACCAGGAATTTTGTTTAATAGCTGAAATAATTCCGGCCGGAACTCCAATTAAAACTGCTACAAACATACTGGCAATAGCCAGATTTAAAGTCTGAGGAAACCTCTCGACAATAGCACTAGAGACTTGCTGATTGTTTTGGAAGGAATAACCCAGATCACCTTGAACTACTCCTATTATGTAGTCGAAATATTGAACAAGTACTGGTTTATTTAAACCAAGCTCTTCACTAATTGCTTGAAGGTCTGATTCAGTTGCAGTAGGTCCTCCAATAATAGTTGCTGGATTACCAGGCGCTATATGCATACTCATAAATACTAAAAAAGAAATACCTATCAAGAGTAAGAGTAACTGCAAGAAACGATTCACTATTAATCCAAACATTTCATCCCCTCCTCTCGTATAAGATTCAACTTTTAATACATTTACTTTTCATTAATATAAGACCCCTAAACCTTCAATAGTTAACTAAAAATAAAAAATTAATTAACAAATGTTTTATTGTTCCTGATTATAAGTGAATATTCAAAAAAATTAAACCCTATTTTACAAAAAATATTATTTTTCATATTATTTAAAAAATAATGTCGATTTGAAACCTTAATTTCTTCGTGATAATATTTTTGTCATAAGCGAATTACAAAAATTGAATGACACACAGTAGAAACCTACTATTATAGATAGGTGGTCGTGATATGGAAAAGAGCCAAAATTTAAAAATTGATGAAACAGATAAAAAAATATTAGAGTTGTTAATTGAAGATGGAAGACTATCCTATGCAGAAATAGGTAAAGAACTGGAACTTTCCCGCGTAGCTGTCCGTTCCAGAGTAAATCAGTTAATAGAATGTGGAGTGATTGAAAAGTTCACTGCGGTAGTAAACAGTGAAAAAGTTGGTAAAGAAGTTTCCGCCTTCTTTGAAGTAGATTGCGAGCCTAGAGCTTTGGTAGAAGTTGCAGAAAACCTGGCAAACAACCCTTATGTAGCAAGCTGTTACCAAATGACAGGACCAAGTACGTTACATATGCACGTATTGGTCAGTGACTTTACTGAACTTGAATCTTTTATTAACAAAGAACTTTACGCTCTGCAAGGAATCACCCGAGTAGAAAGCCATATTTTACTGAGACGCTTTAAGAGTAGAAGTGGTTTAAAATTATAAAAAGGCAAGGTCTCAATTTGAGACCTTGCCTTTTTATATGGAACTACCCTTTATTTTACTTTTTTCAATACGTCCTGAATCATCTGACTGTGGCTGCCTATGATTCTTTTTGGAAGTAGATCCTCCGAGAAAAATTGGCATTGATAAGACTCTTCTTTACTTGCTATCAGGTGACCATGATATTCATCTGTATAGTACGCTGCAGTTACAGAGAAAAATTTATCTCCATTTTTAGCAACAGTAAAAAATTCTTGACCTGAATACACATCAATCAGCTGTAAGGTTTTAACTTGCAAATTTGTTTCTTCAAAGACTTCTCGCTTGGCTGTGTCCTCCGTAGATTCACCCAATTCCATAAGTCCCCCAGGCAGACCCCATACACCTTCAGGAAACGTACGCTGCTGGAGCAGTATTTGTTTCTGTTCATTGAAAATGACTACGACGGATCCCACAAGTATTAATGGACGATGCCCTACTAAACTCCTTAAATCTTCTACGTACCCCAAAAAAACGACCTTCCTTCTCCGCTGATGTTACAATGTTTTCTTTAGTGTATAAAAGTTTGTGCCAGGGAAATAGTCTTTGATTTCTCCTACCACTTTATAACCGTTAGCTACATAGAACTTTTTTGTTCTTTGTTCAAAGGTGGTCAGCATGGAGTAATCAGCGCCTCTTTTTCTCGCCATATTCTCTACAGTTCTCAGCAATTCTGTGCCGATTCCCTGCCCCCGATACTGCTCATAAACCCAACAATCATTAATTTCAAGCCAATTCCAGTACAGTTCAGAAGAAATTCCACCCATCCATTTTTGTTCTTCATTAGAGACCATCATATTAATGGGGTGAACTGATTCTTTATTTTTTGCTAAATAGTTCGGATACCCTTCCTTACACTGTTCCAGCTTTTGGTAAATATAATTAGAAAACTCCCCTCGCCCTTCCATATCAATTGTCACATTATAGTTCACTTTTTTTCTGTCACCTCTAGTTAAATGTAATAAAATAAATCATGTCGAATCCATGATGACTTCATAACCACAAAAGATATTTTAGCATAAACAGGAAATCTTTAGAACTTTTATCCAATTCAATTCATAAAAAAGCTTTACCATTTACCTATGAAGTTAGACGACTAGCCTTCTAAAAAAGTTTTAAGATTCATCAAAAAAATGGGTTTTTTCTCAATTTTCAATGAATAATTTTTAATAAGAAATTTATTTTTTCACTCTTTTATTTTCAGGCTGCTTCAACCAATACCGAATCCCTTTTCCAGCATAAGGCTTATCAGCAAATCTGGGAATAACATGCAGGTGAGCATGCGGAATCGATTGTCCTCCTACTTCTCCATTATTCCAACCCACACTATATCCTTCAGGAGAATGAAGGTGCTCTAACCTTTGTTTTACTTTTAAAAGTAAGTCCTGAGTGTCTTCCCACTCTTGCTTCGTCAAAGAAAACACATTCATTTTATGTGCCTTAGATTAATCCGCTTCCTATTAACACTTCCTGCTCTGAAGCTTTTTGAATAAAAAACAGGTTTCATTTTTTTCTATACTCGATTGTTCCTCATCATTGAATAAACCGCATAACATACACTCTTTCATTCTTTACCGCTTCAAATCTTTCTTAAATACAAAGCTAACGCGATCGTAGTTCATTTTTTGTTCGTAAAAACAATGAGCATTTTCACGTTGAAGACCCGATGATAGAGCAGCTTTTTCATAACCTTCTTCCTTCGCCCACTGGTGAACAAATGATAAGAGTTTTTCACCATACCCTAATGACCGTTTGTCTTCTCGGACCACTAAGTCACAAACCCAAACGAATCGACCATAATATAGAGTAATCATAGGTTTAAAACCAGTGACTGCCACAATCTCTTCCCCTTTAAACAACCCAAATAACCGGTACATGTCTTTTTCTTTCGCTTCTTTAACTAAAGCTACATATGCTTCTTCGTCTAGATGATTTCTTAACTGTTTCATAACAGGAAATGCATCCCTTATTTGTCGTTCCTGCTCCAACTCTCGAATTTCCATTATAGCTATTCCCCTTTAATTATGTAAAATCTTTTAAATTAACAAATAAGGCTTGATTAATCTCAAATTAACAATTTTTCATTATTTAACTTGAAACTTTCATCCCTCTTATTATATTGATTTCTATAAATTGTAAGTATCCCTGGCTCTTAATGCGTATCATTTTGAACTACATACCCTATGATCCAGTTGAATGACTGTTCATTCACCATGTGGGCAACTTTCCCGGAAAACATCTACTATTATTTTACAGGAAAGTTCAGTAAATTCAAGATAAGCTTATATCATCCCTATTATAAAGGCTAAAAAGATAGCAAAAGGAACAACAAAAGTAATTGTATTTATCGCTTGTAATATGCTTAATCCTCTACTCACAGCGGTTCGTCTTCTCTGCTGCCCCCTTATAAAATGAAAAGACAGAAATGATAAAAATGGAACAAAAAACCCCACTCCACCTTGCTTATGAGACAATGCTCCCGCGATTTCCAATAATAAAATGCTAAGTAAAACCATGTTCGTAAAAAATATGGCCATAGGGATAAGATACGAACGAATAATCAAGAAGCTCCCTCCTTCTTCTCTAAGTTGTAATTTTCTAATTGAAGTATGTACCATATTCCTCCTGGTTCTATTCACTTTATCACAGGTTTTAGAAGAATGACGATTACGATTCCTTTACAAAATATTAAAACCAACCTATGAGCTAGGTTGGTTTTAATTTTATTGAGGATTAATATATTTTTGATATCTCCGTTCATTTATCCACCACGTGATCACACCGAAGAAGACACCACCAATTACTGCAATAATAATCTTTTCTACAATGATAGAACTCGTAATTCCATCACCGAAAAAAGTGTCCATCATAAGTGAGAATAAAAGAAAAATTGTACCATACGCTACAATTCCATAATAACCAATGTACTTCATCTTTCCCATTTCGCGGGTTTTCTTCCATCGTTCATTTACTAATTTTTGTCTTTCATTCATTCTTACCCCTCCCTTTAAAATTCTCTCATGAACCTACAGAAAAATAAATATAAGGTTGTCAAAAGAGAGTGAACTTCTTTTCATTTTTTTCTATACATTACACCTTCCTTTTGTCTGAAAATAACGTATAATCTGAAATTATATTTACATCAAGGAGGTTACACAATGAGAACATTAGACAGAATTAGCAATTTTGTAGGAAGTACTTTTGCCATATGGGTGTTATTGTTTGCGGTCTTAGCCTTTATCTTCCCATCAGGCTTTACGTGGATCGCTCCTTATATCGTTCCTCTACTTGGAATCATTATGTTTGGAATGGGACTAACCTTAACAAAGGATGATTTCAAAGAAGTTTTCCGTCGTCCGAAAGATGTAGCGGTAGGAGTAGGTGCACAGTTTATTATCATGCCTCTGCTTGCATTTTTGCTCGTCACACTTTTACCCGTTTCTCCCGAAGTAGCAGTAGGTGTTATTTTAGTTGGTTGCTGTCCCGGTGGCACAGCGTCTAATGTGATGACTTACTTATCAAAAGGAGATACAGCTTTATCGGTTGCTATTACTTCGGTTTCCACGTTGTTGGCACCTATCGTTACTCCAGCACTTATGCTGTTATTTGCCAGTCAATGGCTTCCTGTATCAGCAATTGATATGTTTTTTTCTATCGTAAACGTCGTTCTCATCCCTATTATCCTAGGATTAATTGTACGTGCTGTTCTTGGATCTAAAGTAGAAGCAGGGATAAAATCTGTTCCGCTGATCTCTGTAGTTGCAATCGTAGCCATTGTGGCAGCCGTGATCGGCGCAAATCAACAACAAATCATAGAAACGGGACTTATTATCTTCGCAATTATTGTACTGCATAATATTCTTGGCTACTTTACAGGTTATGGATTAGGAAAATTATTCAAAATGGGACCATCTAAACAACAAGCTGTTTCTATAGAAGTTGGGATGCAAAATTCCGGTCTAGGGGCATCTTTAGCATCTGTTCATTTCAGCCCTGTAGCAGCTGTTCCCAGCGCCATTTTCAGTGTTTGGCATAATATTTCCGGGCCTATCATTGCAACGATTTATCGAAAGAAACAAGAGAAACAACAATCATCCACATCTGTTCAAAGAGCTTCATAGTAGAAAGAGGACGAGGCAAAACTGAATACAACATAAAATCATC
Organism: Halobacillus sp. B23F22_1; assembly: GCF_043497005.1. Classification (NCBI taxonomy): domain Bacteria; kingdom Bacillati; phylum Bacillota; class Bacilli; order Caryophanales; family Bacillaceae; genus Halobacillus; species Halobacillus sp. B23F22_1. The sequence goes on from NZ_JBIEKE010000003.1 coordinate 231,116, forward strand.
CGAACGATTTCATTAAATCAGTTCGGATGATTTATGTGAATGAAAAGTTTTTTACTATCGCTCCGTCAAAATACTTCGCTAATGATCTGCTTTTTTGTTATTTAAATTTCCTCATTCGTTTTTGACACCATTTGGTTTTCCCGGCAGCTTTTATTTATGCTTAAAAGGACACTGCCCTCTAATAGGTTCAACATCGTCGCCAATAAAGTATTGTTTCCACTCCCGGTGATTTGGATCGCCATAGTGGCTGATATTCGGATGCTTCGGCAGTTGGTCCCATTTCTCCACACGCTCTCTCACTTTATCACGTGACATGATGCCGCCATCTGAGGTGCCTTCTAGCCCTTCAAAAATACGTCTTGGCTGAAAACCCAAGACCAGGCTGTTCCCTAAGTCTCTTGTCTTTCTCTGTTTATAGGCAGGCGCATTTCCAAAAGCAAAGAACGGTTCTCCTGCAAATGAGAAGGCCCATAGATGATGATCCGGATCCGCCGGGTAATCTTTCGGCCAAGGCACTTGATCATGGTTGTGTAAGTACTGCAAGATTTCCCAGAAATATTTTCTATAATAAGGGATTGATTTTTCCTGCTTTTCTGGTTCTACGAATAAAAAGAAACCATGCCTAATCATCCTCTTTTGATCATCGAATAAACGGAGGAACGATTCTAACGTATCAGGGAGGTGTTCCCAATTATCATGAGTTATATAGGAATACCTTAGTTCTCCACGTTTCTCTCCTGACATTCCGAAGTAACAAGGAAATGTTTTATCAGTTACGACATCTCGGAAAGTTTCGTACTCTCTCGTCACCCAGGAAGGAACTTTATCTATATTTGTCATATCTTTCTTCGTAAACAAAAAACTCAACGGAACATTCACCTCTCTAGCACATAATATTTCTTTTATACCCTTCCACCATCTTAGCAAAACAGAATATAAAAAAGGAGCTTACTTCAATAAGTAAGCTCCTTAATCATTACAAAGGTTTTTCCACTGTATGATGGGGTTCTTCTTTATTTTTTTCTGACTTATCAACCGCTACAGCACAAGCCGCATCTCCTGTGATGTTTACCGCTGTACGCGCCATATCAAGTACACGGTCTATTCCGAGAATCAGGGCAATGCCCTCCACTGGAAGAGAAACCTGAGTTAATACCATCGCCAGCATGATTAATCCGACACCTGGTACCCCAGCTGTACCAATACTTGCAAGAACGGCTGTTAATACAACCATGACTAACTGAGCGAAGGATAAATCACTGCCATACACTTGAGCAATGAACAAAGTAGCTACCCCTTGCATAATCGCCGTTCCATCCATATTTACGGTTGCGCCCAACGGCTGTACGAAACTGCTCACTGGTTTAGATACGCCGAGTCGCTCCTGTGCTGTCTTCATAGAAATAGGGAGCACAGCACTACTGCTTGACGTACTGAAAGCGACAGTCATAGCAGGGAAGAAGTTTTTGAAGAAAAAGATGGGATTCATCTTTCCTATGAAGTAAACAATAGAACCATAGAAAAGAGCACCATGAATAACTAATCCAGCAATGACGAGGACCATGTAGGCAAACATCGCTCTCATACCATCAATTCCCATTTCACCGATGGCAGAAGCAAGTAAGCCAAATGCACCATATGGAGCAAAGCGCATAATCAAGTTAACAAGCCACATCATAATTTCATTACCCTGCTCAATCAAGTTGAATATCCCAGCTGTTTTCTGGCCTAGCATGGCTAAAGCCAATCCTATGAAAATGGAGAACGTAATAATTTGCAGCATATTTTCTTCTGCCATAGACTGCAGCGGGTTCTCCGGAATAATGTTTGTAAATGTATCGACTACACCCGGTGCTTCTTCCTGCTGCTCATAATTAGCACCTGATGGATCTATGTTCGCATTGCCTGGCTCAAATATAAAGGCTAATAGTAAAGCGATCGTAATGGCAACGGTGGTGGATATTAAAAAGAATCCTATTGTTTTCCCACCAATTCTCCCCAGCTTCTTTGGGTCACCTAATGAAGCCGTCCCAAGCGTAATGGAAAAGAACACAATCGGAACAACAAGCATTTTAATTAAATTAAGAAAAATAGTCCCTAATGGATCAAATAAATACGTATCTAATTGAGTAAATAAATCTGGTGAAGTAAGGTTTAAAACTAATCCAATAACGGCACCTAAAATTAAACCTATGAATATTTTAATCGTTAAGTTCATGTAACTTTCGCCTCCTTGCTTTTAGTTGTAAAAGCTCGTTTACTCCTATATATGAGCGATTATAGGAGTTTATGTGTCGGAAAATTCAGCCAACTCATTGTTGGCGGGGTCATTTAGTGTGGAAAGGTCCTTTTCTAAATTATCAGACCAAAGAATAAAAGCAAATACGACAAATAACCTATATTATTGCCGTATTTTGCTATAAAAAAGAGATAACGTGCGTACCTTCCACACATTACCTCTATTTTATCGGAATTTTTACGACAAATGTATGGGGATATCCTTTCATTTGCAGTTTTAACTCCCCTTCATGACGCTCCATTATATCTTTACTTATAGCCTAAACCTAAACCTAAACCAGCCCCACCTTCCTATCTACTCATAGGCGTATCCACCCGATAGAATCGATCAAATACTTTATTTTTTTCTTCGATTGGAATAGATTGAAAAAATGATGTACTCTTCATGCAAATTCTAACCTTTAATTATATTGGATTCGTTTCCTTTAATGATAGGCTATGGCATTGTCGATGAAATAAGAAAAGCGATCAAAAATGACAGAACTCTTAAGTCTCAGGCAGGTTGTGCAATCATAAGATTAACTCCGTTCGGCTTGGTGGCTAGAAATAGGGTGAGCGCATTGAGAAAGGTTTATAAAGAAACGCAGCAAGTGATATGGTAAAATCAAACCATTCTATAGTAGAAAGGATGAACAGTGATGTACGGGATTGAAGAAAAACGCGAGGATTTAATTACTTTTTTGAAAGAAGTACCAAATGATGATGCGCAGCAAAAGCCGGACAAAGACTCCTGGTCCATTCTTGAAATTGCTGAACACCTTTATTTAATGGAACAACTCATCAGCTACCAAATCGGCCAACAGCTTGAAGAAGGATCACCTCAAGAAACAGCTGAGAAGCCAATTCATAAAACAACTAATCGAGACTTTAAAGTTGAAGCACCTGAAGTCGTTCAACCAAAAGGTGAATTCAATTCCGTAGAAGAGTTAAGTGATGCTTTAGCCAAAAGCCGTGAAACGACTTTATTTCTTATCCACAATAAAGAAAAGGAAACATTAGAGAAATACGCTTTCCCTCATCCTTCTTTTGGAGACATGTCACTAAAGCAGTGGGTAGAGTTTATCGGATGGCATGAGCTTCGTCATCTTGATCAAATGAAAGAGGTTTATTCATCAATTAAATAGCTTTTTTTCTTTCCGCCAGCCCATCCCTTTTCAAAATGCCCCTGAAATTTAATTCAGGGTAATAAGATAAAAAATAAGACTGTAGAGAACGTTCTCTACAGTCTAAGACAGCTTGGTTAAGTTGTCTTTTTCTAGTTAATATTTTAGTATTTCTTTTCCCAGCAGGGACAAATCTTTTAAATCATTTTCTACAGTTCTCTTAAGGAAATTGAGGTTTATCTTCTTACTATCATCTACAGCGATATGTCTAAACTCTTCCATGTTTTTTAATTTTAATTTTAATGATTGATTAATGATTCCTTTTTCATATAGAATATCGAATGAATCTCTAAAGCTTTGTGGAACCCCGAGGTGGTATTCAGCAATTATGTGGATGGATAAATCAATAGCTGCTTTGCAGGCTCGGTGAATATTAAGCACAATGGAATCTTGTTTAATCGTGTCTAGAAGCTCATTAGGATTATCATCATACACTGTATATACTTTTTGAATACTTCGTTCCATTGAGTTAACTTTTCTAATGATTACCTCATCCTTCATTCTTATGCCCTTCTTTCATCGATGCTATTAGCGATAAACGACTGTTCCTCATTTAATAGTGCATACATACTATAAGCTTTCATCTGCATGCCCATACGTAATAAATCATTTTCAGAATAAATAACTGTTCCTCTAGAAAAAATTTGAGCTTGAAAAATATGAGATGCATTACGCAGATCTATAAGATTTACTTCAATATCAATTAGTTCAGCCAGTTGTTGAGCAATTAAGAAAAGTTTATAGGAAGATAGCTTTTGATCGCTGCAAAAGGCTAAATCAATATCACTTTCACCTCTTTCAGATCCTTTTTGATAAGAACCGAACATCACAATAAAAGAAGGTTCTAATTTCATAGTTAAAAACGCTCTCATATACGGAATGATATTACTATGCAAGTCATCATCACCCCTTTTTCATAGTGTGCCCTCCAAGCCAACAAAAAGAGCTGACATCAAGCCAGCTCTTTCCGTTACAACCTTACCATTCTATCCTTCAAGTGTATTCTTCATATCATACAGAAAGCTGCAGAGCTAAACCTTCTACTAATCTATCCCTTGCTTATATTAAGCAGTTCCTCATCTGTAGCCTTCCTAAACATCTTTTTTCTAGAATTAGTAAAATTCCTGTACTCATGTCAGATGTGGTAAGCATGGGTAAAAATGGAAAAACAGCCCCCATGGCGCTATTTATCTTTCCCTGTCCAATATGCTCTTTCATCCATATGAACAAAAGGTAGTTCCGTATCAACTTTTCCTGTAATTTGCGTGAAAGTAAAGTCTTCTCCTGATAACCAATGGGAAAAATCAAACTCAACAGGTGTCTGGTCTCCTCCTAGAGCAAACCATGTTTTCATTTCATTAGGTAAATACCCGGATGTATGTATGGTACCTGCCCAATTGTTATACTGCTTTGAGAATACTCCTTGATCCGTATCATTCATCAGACGAAACGCCTCATACGCATTATTTAACCGGTGACGTGCCCCATTAATCGCATCTAGTCTTTTCATAGAATCAACGAGATGATTTCGATTTTCTTTTTTCATAATTTCGAAATGGTTGGTACACACATCAGAAGTACGAACTTCAACTCCACGGGGAGAAGCTTCTACTACAAATGTTTGGCTGCTCCGGTCAAATACAACGTAACTAAACGAATGACGATGAGGAATTTCTTTTAACATTCGAACGGCTTCTTCTACGTTAGCACATGCCTCTAAAACCAGGCGTCCAATCATGCAGCAAATGAATCCATCGCCTGGCTTTTTCCGATGCATAAAATTGTACCCTAAGACGAGACCATGTTCATTCATCCCATCCATTCGACCTGTGATTCGCTGTGATGGTCCTGCAATTGAATAGCCGCCGTCTGTCGGCTGGAAGAATACATACCTGCCTTCATAGGTTTTTGGCATGTAGTCATAGTTTCGAATAAAATACCCGTCACCTGTCATAATCGAACAGCCTGAACGTTTATAATCGATACGATAACCGCCATACTCCATCATCACTCGTTCCATGGGCCATTCCAATGCATCCCGTAAGCCCAGCAGTTCCTCCCATAACCAGGGAGCAAACCGAGTGAGTGCTTCTTTGACTTCGTCTTCTTGTACAATGAATCGAGGTCTGCGCACCTTCCATTGGTGCTCTCGATTTTTAACCGTTAAGGAGTTTTTCAACAATTGACCTTGCTTGTAACCAAAATTATAATGCGTGCCTCTAAACTGTAAAATATCACTATGTATATGCTTCATGTTATACCCTCTTTTACGACTAGTATTCTTCATAGTTTAATCGACAATCCCGAGTGGATAAAGTGATTAAACTTAATAAAGGTCGGAACATAAGTAAAGCAGGGCAGTCAAAAACGAAAGATTGTATAAACGCAGATCCTTAGCGTAGTCAAAATGCGAAGACTCCTGTGGGAACAGCGTGAGCCGATTTTGACGGAGCGATGGCGTGGAGTCTCATTAACATAAATAATCCGAACTGATTTCACCAGAATCGTTCGGATTATTTATATTTTATTTAATTATGTCACAGTCTCTTCTATTATTGATTAATTAAACTCAAAAATTCTTTCGTTCTTTGCTCTTTTGGTTGTGAAAACAATTCTTCCGGTTTACCGCGCTCCACAATTTTTCCATTATCCATAAAAATGACTTCATCGGCCACGTCTTTGGCAAATTTCATTTCATGAGTGACCACCACCATGGTTCTTCCTTCTTCAGCCAGCTGCTTCATGACCAGCAGCACTTCTCCAACTAATTCAGGATCAAGGGCAGATGTAGGTTCATCAAACAACATTACTTTAGGATCTATAGCCATAGCCCGTGCGATTCCAACTCTTTGCTGCTGTCCGCCTGACAACTGATAAGGATACACATCTAACTTCTCCGAGAGACCCACTTTCTCTAAAAGCTCGACAGCTCTTTTTCTCGCCTTTGCTTTGTTAACTCCTTGAACAGTGACAGGCCCCTCCATCACATTTTCTAGTGCAGTAAAGTGAGGAAACAAATTGTATGTCTGAAAGACCATTCCCGACTGTTTTCTGAAGGAGAGGATCTCTTTTTTATTCACTTTCTTTGAGAAATCCACAGTTTGTTGGTCAATTGTTATTAATCCTTGTTCAGGCTGTTCGAGAATATTTAAGCAGCGGAGCAGTGTCGTTTTACCAGAGCCGGAAGGTCCAATCACTACAACCACTTTCCCTTGTTTCACCTCTAAGTTGATGTCTTTTAAAACGACTAAATCACCAAATTGTTTACTTACTTTATTCATAGTAATCATACTGCAATACTCCTTACGTTTTCACATAACGATTCAATCGAATCTCAATCCGTTCTTGTATTAATGATAACACTAAGCAAATCATCCAATAAATAGCTGCAGCTTCTACATAGACAAGTAAAGGGGTGTAAGTAGTAGCTACAATCTCTTGAGCCTTTCTAAACATTTCACTAACCAATATTGTAGAAGCTAAAGAAGTTTCTTTTACCAAACCAATAAATGAATTCGATAGGGGCGGAATAGACACTCTAGTTGCTTGAGGCAGAATGACTCTTTTTAAAGATTGAAAGTACGACATTCCAATGGATGACGAAGCTTCCCACTGCCCTTTTTCAATTGACAAAATAGAAGCTCGAATAATTTCTGAAGCATAAGCACCGGTATTTAAGGAGAAAGCGATGACCGCACCGGTAAACGGTTCAAATTTCAGTGCTTCTATTCCCAGATTTCCTAATCCAAAGAACACAATAAACAGTTGAACGAGCAGAGGGGTGCCCCTAATAATAGAAACATACACTCGAGCTATACCTGATAGTATCTTTATCCCGGAAATACGAAATACCGCTGTTACTACAGCAATCACGATTCCAATAAAGAATGAAATTAACGTCAGTGGAATGGTATAGGACAAGACTCCTTTCAAAAGAGGAAGAAAGGAGTCTTGTAAAATTTCTATATTCTGTGCACTAAAGAAGCTATTCAACAGATACATCTTCATCAAACCATTCTTTAGAAATCTCTTCTAGTGTACCGTCTTCTTTCATCTCTTCTAGAGCTCCGTTCACCGCTTCAACAAGCTCCGGGTTGTCTTGGCGGAACATCATGGCGGTTTCAGATGCATTGTCTTCTTGATCGACAATTTCTACTTGGGCATTATCTCCTGTTTGTTTTAGATAATCCAATACAGATAACCGATCATTAACGGTCGAATCTACACGATCATTTCTAAGCAGTTCGATCGCAGGGTTAAATCCTTCTACACTTTCAATTTCAGCTCCATATTCTTCTGCAATTTCTGCGTAATTACTTGTCAGTGATTGAGCTGATAAAGCACCTTCTAAGTCGTCGAAGCTTTGAATATTCTCATTATCTTTTTTTGCAACAAGCACAGCTGCAGTGTAAGTATAAGGTTCAGAGAAGCTATACTTTTCTTCGCGATCAGGTTTAATACCTACCTGGTTCGCAATCATATCAAACCGTTCACTATTTAATCCTGCAAACATTGAATCCCATTTTGTTTCTTCGAATTTAATTTCCAGTCCCAAACGTTCACCAATTTCTTTAGCCACTTCTACATCATAGCCTGTTAATTCATCATTTTCATCATGAAACGTATATGGCGCATACGTTCCCTCAGTGCCAACCGTAAGGACACCTTCTTCCTGGATTTGTTCATACAGATTCTGCTCACCATCGGAAGCATCTCCGCTTTCAGATTCATCAGATCCGCACGCTGAAAGAGTAAGTATAAATAAAGACAAAACAAACAATAAAGCTATTTTTTTCATGTGAAATCCCCTTCCTTATTTAAACCCAACCGTTTTCATCGGGATAGTAGTCTTGTAGATCATACAAGGTCTTCCCTTCGACGTCAATACTTTTGCAAATAATAGAGAGCTGTTCTTTTATTCATAATAAACAGTCTGGACCAAAAAAACATAAAATAACCCGAGCAATTTTATAGAAAACAATTCGGATTATTTATGTTTAGGCAAATGCCTTCGTTTTCATAAGACACGGTCTCAGAAAGCAAAGGAAGCTTTCCTGCGTGCGAATCGCCCTTTAATAAAGTTTTCCCTGCTTAAACAGTACGGTTGACAGCTTCATGACCGAATGAATGTAACAGTTTTGGCGTAGAGGAAAAGGATCACCAAAGAATTGAGGAAGAATGGTATCCATCGTACTTTGCATTTTATTATATAGCAGCTCATAAATTTCTTCTTCTTTATAAAACTGGGTATCTCTCCCTTGAATCCATTCTAAATAAGAAACGATTACGCCTCCAGCGTTTGCGAGAATATCAGGAACAATTAATACTCCCTTATCACTAAGGTACTCATCCGCCTCTTCTGTAATCGGGGCATTTGCTCCTTCTACTATAATCTCTGCTTTAATATTTTCCATGTTATCTTTATGAATTTGGTTTTCCAAAGCAGCCATAAGTAAGACGTCTACGTCGATTTCTAATAGATTGTCCCGTTCTTTAACTACAGCTTTTATTTCGTTTTCTGATAGAGCTTCTTCCGTTTGGGGCAGATCCCCTTCGTGCTCTTCTGCGTATCTTATTAACGCTGGTATATCTAGTCCGTCTGAATTATACAGCATCACATTTGCATCACTAACAGCTACTATAATGTTCTGCAGTTCATTGCATTTAAAAGCTTCTCTAGCCGCTACAGCTCCTAAATTACCAAAACCTTGAACAGCCATCGTTAACTTTTTGTCCACCTTACGTAACGCCGCCTCCGCAAAACGATGCTCCTGTTCACTCAGCCATCTCTCGTTATCCTTGACGAAATTGTGCATTAAGTATTTAAAGGTGAAATATACACCTTTACCAGTTGCTTCTTTCCGTCCTAAAGATCCCCCATTAATAATACTCTTGCCGGTGAAACTTCCCCGGTAAGGCTCACCAGGATGAATGTTTTTGTACTCAGCCATCATCCAGTCCATTTCCCGCTCTCCCGTTCCTGCATCAGGAGCAGGAATGTCTTTATCCGGTCCAAGAATATCATTAAAGTATTGCACATATTTTTTGCAGATCAAGTTTAATTCCTTCACGCTGTACTCCCTTGGATTAATAATAACACCGCCTTTACCTCCGCCAAAAGGAAGCTCGTGAAGTGCATTTTTTAATGTCATCAGACGTGCTAAATTCGATACTTCACCCTCGTTGACTGATTCATGAAATCGGATTCCGCCCTTATACGGCCCTAATGTATCATTATGCTGGACGCGAAAAGATGGGATCCTAACAATCGTCCCATTCTCCAGCGCCACCCTTAAAAAGGATTTATGTATATGGTTTGGTGTTGATAAAATAGCAACTAGAGACTTGAACGCCTGATCTCTCGTTTGAGCTTTCAGGTCCGGCAAAAAGCTTTCGTCTTCCAAAAGTGCTGTTAAGGATTGTTCGATTACGTTATTATTTTCACTCATTACATACCCTCCATCTGTCTTGTGTCTAAATGACTATATAGTATTTACGTACCCTCCTTTAAAGGTTTGAAACTTAGTCATCTATATCTGATTATGATGGTATATAGTATGAAAAAAATCGAATAATCATATACTTTTTCTAGTCTTATGACCTGTTTTTTGGTAGGCTATTAGTGGAAAGTAAACCGAAAGCGTTTTCTGATGGATAAACGTCCTGAAAGTTTCACACTCTAACTAAAGCAGCATAAGGTGGTGTCACGATTGAAACGATTAGTCATACTTGGTGGCGGATACGGTGGTCTTAAAGCCTTACTGACTTTGATTGATCAAGGTTTGCCAAAAGACGTACATATTACCGTTATAGACCGCAACCCCTATCACTCATTGAAAACTGAATTTTACACGATTGCAGCTGGAACTGAAGCAGATAAAAATGTGAGAATGGAATTCCCTAAGCACGACCAGGTTCATTATGTCTATACAGAAATTAATAAAATTGATATAGAAGATGAACAGATTTTAATAAAAGATTTCAAGGAAGCAATTCCTTATGATTATTTAATCATCGGGCTTGGCTGTGAAGATAACTATCACGGCATTGAAGGTGCGAAAGAGTTTACCGAAAGTGTACAAACCTTTGAAAAGGCAAGAAGCGCTGGGTTTTCTGTAGGAAACTTAAAAGCGTACGGTAAAGTAACTGTAGTAGGAGCAGGGTTAAGCGGTATTGAAGTAGCCTCTGAAATCAGGGAGAGCCGTCCCGATTTAAACATTCGATTATTAGATCGCGGAGAAACGGTATTACGTGCTTTCGATAAAAAAATACAAGACTACGTTGAAGAATGGTTTGCGAGTAACGATGTTGAAGTACTACACAAGGCGAGTGTTGATTACGTAGAAAAAGATGGGGTTTGTAATAACGGGATCTGCTACTTAAATGACGTGACCATCTGGACAGCCGGTGTCCGACCTAACTATTTAGTACGTGAGCTTCCTTTTGAACAGGACGAGCAGGATAAAGTTATTATTAATGAATTCTATCAAGTGCCCGCACGTCAAAATGTATATATTGTGGGAGATTGTGCTTCATCAACATTTTCTCCAAGTGCTCAACTAGCTGGTCAGCAAGGCGAGCAAATAGGAGAAATTCTGGCTGATCTGCTAAATGATAAAGAGCCGGGCAAACCTAAAGAAATTAAGCTGAAAGGTACATTAGGATCTTTAGGAAAATCCGATGGTTTCGGTAATATGATGCAGCAGCCTGTTACAGGACGACTGCCTCGCTTAGCTAAATCCGGGGTCCTTTGGTTAAATAAACGACATTAAAGAACCTGGTACAAAACTGAAGAAGCCATAATATAATCCGAACGATTCTATTGAAATCAGTTCGGATTGTTTATGTGCCAAAAAAATTTTACCAACGCACCGTCAAAACATTTTTCTTTCCTGATTAACTCAGACTGTTCCCCAGGAAGCTGCATATTTCCACATCACGGCTCTTTCTTTTTTCCGACTTCCCATTTGTAACCTACTCCCCAAATAGTTTTCAAGTAATCATCAACCGGAAATCCATAAATCCTGATTTTATCGCGAATGTTCCTGACATGAGAATCAATCGTGCGGCTTTCTGTATATGAATCCACTCCCCAAATTAGTTCTATTAAATGATCTCTCTCGAACACTCTTCCGGGGTGCTTCATCAGTAACCCCATTAATTGAAATTCCTTAGGGGTCAGACTAATTTCTTTTTCATGATAAAGCAGCTGATGCTTTTCTTCTCTCCACTCCAGTCCTTCGTATTTAATATTCAATCCATTTTCTTGACGGCGGAGAAGTACATTAATTCTCGCTAATAAAATATCTTCGTCAAAAGGCTTTGTAATATAATCATCTGCGCCTAAACGAAAGCCCTGCAATATATCCTGTTTTTGATCTCGAGCCGTAACCATAATGATCGGAGTATCTGTCCTTTTCCTAATGTACTTACACGTCTCAAATCCATTCATATCCTTCATCATAATATCTAATAGAATAACGTGATACGCTTGCTTATTCAATAGCTCAAGTGCTTCTTTACCACTACGTACAGTCTCACACTTGTAACCATGAGGCTCTAAGTATAATTTCAGAAGGTCAAGCATCCTTTGTTCATCATCTACTAACAATATACGTTTCACTTCCGCTCCTCCTTTGGCCACTTCATGGTAACAATCAGCCCTTGCTGGGTTCCATTTTGTGCTCGGACGTCTCCTCCATGGGCATGGATGATTTCCTTTACAATTGATAAACCAAGGCCGGCTCCTCCATGAGCTCGAGAGCGAGATTTATCTACACGGTAGAGACGATCAAATAAATGTTCTACAGCTTCTTCAGGAACCCCCGGCCCCTCATCTTGTACTCGTATGCTGGTATAACTAGTTTCATTTACCACATTAACCTGGACGGTAGTATAGGCTGGACTATAATGAATAGCATTATCAAGCACGTTCATGACCACTTGTTTAAAACGAGTCGGATCTATATGAGCATAGATATCCTCTTTACTAGATATGATTAAATTCATCTTTTTCTCTTCTAACATTGGATAAAGCCTGTCTTTTACTTGGTGAAGAAGAGGTATAACGTTTACGTTCTGCATCTCCATTGAAAAAGAATTATTATCCATTTTCGCTAACTCAAATAGTTCTTGAACCATATGAGTCAAATGAACAGATTCTTCTTTAATGATCTTAATGTATTTTACTTTCTGGTCTTCACTTACCCCAGCCTTTGAAACAATGTCAGCATACCCCTTTAAATAAGTTAACGGAGTCCGTAATTCATGCGCAATCGCTGAAAGGAATTCACTTCGTTCTTCCTTTAATCGCCCAAGGTCTTCAGCCAGTTTTTGAATGGATTGAGCCAGGACCCCTAGTTCATCTTTATTGTTGTACTGCAGCTCTACATCCGTTTTCCCTTGGCTGATTAACTCTGTCTGCTCCTTCATTTTTATTAAAGGTTTGGTAATAAATTTTGTGAGAATCATTACACTTATCATCGTGAAAACTACCGTTATGGCAACAGCAAGCATGAATTGTCGAGCTAATTGTGAAATAATATCAGAAATCTGTTCAGATGGGGAAAACATATAAACGTATCCCCTTACCTGGTCATTAATATGAATCGGGGAGATGGTCGCTACGTACGGTTCCGTTTCCCATCGCTCTTCTACCATTTCCTCTGATTCATGATTCATTGCTTGATGAGTTTCAATTATCGCTTGTTTTTCTTCTCTAACTTCCGTGGATGCAGCCAAAATTTCTGAATTCTCCCCTAGTATGACCACATCTGTGCTTGCTTCAGATTCCATCAAGGCTACATGATCTAACGTAGAATCGTTAAAGTTCTTTTCTAATACATCCCGATGACTATTACCTCTCGCTAACAGCTGTTCCATTACCTCGTCGATCCGATCATTTGAAATACTTGTATATAGAATGACAAACAAAATAAACTCAACAAGTAAAATGAGAATAAAAAAGAGCAGACCTAACTTCACCGAGATCTTATTTCTCATTCAAGCGCCTCCAATATTTAAGAGTCTTTTTTCGAAAGTTCATTGTATCGTAACTTTTTCGAGAAATTATGAAGATCTACAAAAAAACTGAGCGAATAAATCACTCAGTTTAGAAAGCTATAGGTCCTTATAAAGAAGCCAACCCATTTTTATTAAAAAAGCACCCCTCTTACTCATGATAGAAGAATGGAGGGTTACTTTTTTCTATTTGTTTCCCTGATGATCGCTAATACAATCTTTACAATCCCAATCAAAACAAGGTTTGATGTGAGGACGACCATCACCATTTCATAATCTGTCAACTCACCACCTCCCTTCCAAAGGGAGATGGTCAACCACTTTTGGAAATCCTATAGCTGCACTATTATTTTATCATGTACGGAAGACTACAACTATCCGGCATTCGTTTGTTTTTCACAAAGTCTATTCAGTTCCGCTTCTAGAAAACGAGCCAATTCCAGCATGCCATAGACTCCTGCGACAGCTTCCGCTTCTGAATTATAATTGGTGTTGGTATTTACATCATACGTATACAACTCCCCGTTCTTATCTTGAATAGCTTCAATCCCCGCTACTTGAATATCATTTGCTTGGATAAACTCTTCATATTTCTTTAAAAGGGGATGGTAGTACCCGTCTAAGATTTGAAATTTAGCCCCTTTCGCTATGTCAGGCTGCTCAGCCGGACAATTTAAATCCTCAATGGAGCAAGCATCAGCAGGACATAGTTCAAAGCCTTCAGATGTATCAACTTTCACCGCATAGGCAAATCGGCCTCCAATAAACTCATGACGAACAATATAAGGTTCAGGGGCTTCAATATACTGCTGAATAAGGGTGATCCCGTCAACTGGTTCATCAAATCGATCGCCATAAACGTACTCGCGTAAAGCTTCCATCGAATGAAAGAGCTGAACCCCCTGCCCCTTTCCAGCACGGTTATGCTTCGTTATAAAAGAAGGTTCATTCAATCTTTCTGCCGCTTCGATAATATGTTCTTTTCCAACAGAACTGAGCGTTTTTGGAGTCGTAATCCCTGATTGATTCAAAGCCATATATTGATTGACTTTACTTACTTCCAGGCGTAGAGCACGGCTTCCATTAATCACTTTTCGGTCATGTCTTTCCAGCCACGCAAGTACAGCTTCCGCAAATTCTGGCGCATATCGATGATCTCTCGTGTGAGAAGAAGCACTCATTCGATTATAAAATACGCCCGCTGGCGGCTCACTATTCAAATCAATGATTCCCTCTTTCAAATGCCAGAGTTCAAAAGGAAGTTCAAGTTCCTTTAAATGTTTAGTTAAATGTTCAGTCCATTCATCATTTTCATGGATCACGTAGATTTTCGGCATTTATATGCTCCTTTCCAGGCTGCTCGATTTCTTTCTCAGAGTATAACATATAATACACAGCAGCTTACTATGCATTGCTTTCTGCTCCGTAAATTACGTTATACTAGAGATCTAAATAAGGTGAAGGAGGTAATTATGTCTCATAGGATTATAGATGCTCATATCCACTTAGATTGGTATGATAAATCAAAAAGGGAGCAAATCTTAAACGAACTCAGCCGTTATCATATTGAAGGATTAATTACGGTCTCAAGCGACTTTCCTTCTTCTTCGCACAATCTCCAATTAGCGAAAAACCACCCTCGTGTGCATACAGCAGCCGGTTTCCACCCGGAACAGCAGCTCCATACTGGAAACAAAATAGATGAGCTTTTTTCGTTCATCGATAAGTATAAAGAGGATCTAACAGCAATCGGCGAAGTGGGCCTTCCTTATTACCTTCGTCAGGAAGACCCTTCTCTTTCTTTAAAACCGTATATAGAGCTGCTGGAAAAATTCATAAAGAAATCTGCGTATTATAATAAACCAATTGTGCTTCACGCCATCTATGAAGATGCTGGAATAGCATGTGACTTATTAGAACAACACAATGTAAAAAAAGCACATTTCCATTGGTTCAAAGGGAATTCAGCTGCCGTCCATCGTTTGAAACAAAACGGTTATCATGTTTCTGTCACTCCCGATTGCCTTTATAAAGAGAGAACTCATCAATTGATCCAGGATTATCCGCTGGAATTACTAATGGTGGAAACTGACGGACCTTGGGATTTCAAACAAGCTGAATGGACCCATCCTCGAATGATTCATGACTCCGTGAAAACCATCAGTGAAATCAAAAAGGTAAGCGTCGAAACAGTATATAAACAGCTCCTGTCAAACACAATAAACTTTTATCAGCTGTCTCATCCAGAATAAGAATGAGCCGCAGAAGATCAAATCCTCTGCGGCTCATTCTTATTCCGTTGCAGCGTTATGGGTATTCATTTTCAATATATGGTGATGAAGAAAATATTCACAAAGACCAATAATGAGAGATAAGATTAAAGCTCCTGTAAACGTTACTTCCGCCGTTCCAAACATATTCGACATCCCCCATATAATGAAGAATGCACTGATCACATCCATTAGTACACTGCCCCAAAGATTACCGCCGCGCACCCATTTCTTCTCCATAGGTAAACCAACTATAATCAGGACTAAAGCAACTAGAAGAGGCTGCCAGATTGCTCCATATTGTACACTATCCAAGAAGTACATCGCCAATACTAATAAGCTTGGCAAGGCAAACACTTTAACTAATAGGCTCGTCATAAGATTCCTTCTTTCTTTTCACAAGAAGCTGAGGTGATTATTAGTCTTTCGCAATTTCTCACCTCTATGCGAGCACCATTAAGGTTTTATTCTTATATTTGTTAAAACTACACCGCTCTTCGGTAAAGATGGCATTCTCGTCACGCTATAGCTTAAATCCTGGGAAGGAACATCATACTCTAATTCATTCGTTAAGAATCTCATACTGGATTTAATGGCTTCTATCGTAATCCATTCTCCCGGACAACGATGTCCAGTGTAGTGTTCCCCTCCTCCTTGAGGAATGAGATCAAATAGACCTCCCTTCCAATCTCGAAACCGTTCAGGCTTAAATTCGTGAGGATGTTCCCATAACCGGGAGTCATGATCAGTCCCATGAATATCAAGAAGCACTAAACGTCCCTTTTTAAAATGAAACCCATTCCAAATAAATCCCCGGCGGACACGCGCTCCCAAAAAAGGTACGAAAGGAAATAATCTTCTAATTTCCTGAGTAAACATTTCAATGTAAACGGAGTCAGCACCTCTTACTTTTGCTTCCTGCTCTTGGTCCTCATGTAAAGCTAAAGCACCAAATGCCACATAAGCTGCGACTGCTACCGTTGGTCTAATCACGTTTAGGAGTTCAACTGCTGCGATTTGGGAATCTAAATAGTTTCCTTCTGTATCTTTGTGAAAAGCCATTTGATATAAAGCTGTATCCTCGGAAGCCTGTAACCGCTGTTCACGTACATCAAGGATTTTCTTTTCCATCCACTTTTCTGATTCTGCACGCGCCTTTCTCCCTTTCCAATGTCTAGGTCCTACCGCTCCGAACGCATCAACCATAGACCATAACTGTTCTGCTCTTTCAGTAACTTCATTCTCTTCTAATGGAATACCAGCCCATTTACAAGCTGCTCTGCACAATACTTCTTTCGCCTCTTCAAAAAGTACGATTTCTTCGTCAGGTGCCCATTCCCCTGCTTTTTTTCTCCACTGCTCCGTTGTCATCTGACTAAGGCGCTCTAAATGTTCTGTAGTCATTAATGACATAAACAAAAGTTTTCGATGTTGATGCGGATTCCCGTCCATCCCTTGTATCGCATTCTCACCAAACAATGATTTCTCGATTCTTTTAGGAAGAGCGCCTTTTCGTTGAAACTTTTCTTTATCATAAAACAACCTGGCACCTTCTTCCCCCGTAACACATATGACTTTTTCAGCAAGTAAAGTAGTCTGAAAGATATCGGTATGTAGCCGTTCAAATCGCGCAGGTAAAAAACGATATCCTTCACGTAAAACATTAATGCTTTGGTCAAAGCGTCCGTCTCTTGGGATTTTGTTCATGGCGATTCTCCTTTTCTATATAGCTTACAATTTTATTGTTTCAATTCCTTTACATTCATAGTCCTCAGATTCCACGTAAAGCACAGACCGCTTTCCTGCGGGAGTTTCAACTCAAGCAATTCCCACAGGAATCTACGGATACTCATTACGATAATGATCTGAGATTATACGATTCTATTTTTTTATTTGGCGTAAGGCTTTGCTTATCGCCCGGATTCTTTTTTACATTTACTCCTCTACCACATTTCCCTCGGCAGGAATAGGATGTTCTTTGAAAATTTTAGCTAAATGCATCGTATTATAAGCAAGCATCTCCACATGCTTTTTCGTAAACTCATTTTCTTGACCGCCTTCTTCCAAATAGGACGGCCCCGGTCCGGCTTCTCCTACCCAGTAGGCATCCGCATTTGGCGGAATGACAAATCCTAAATGAGAAAGACCATATAACAAAGAAGATGCTACATGCTTAGCCCCATCTTCATTCCCTGTAATAACGACTCCAGCCACCTTATTATAATAAATCGCCTGCCCCTTTTCGTTTGTTTCTCCGCTGCTGCCATTTAAGCGTTCCATTGCTACAGTAGCAAGGCTGCTTTTTTCTCCAAGCCAAATCGGTGAAGAAAGAATAACAATATCGGCCTCTTTTACTTTATCGAATATTTGAGGCCACTCATCCCCTTCTCCCATATCTTTTTCGATCCCGTAAGGAATTTGATAATCGGCAAGTCGTATGACTTCACTCTCGATCCCTTCTTTTAAATAGTGCTCAATGACCTCCTGGGCCAATCCTTCAGTATTAGATGGTTCATTTGAACTCTTCAATGAAGCATTCAGAAATAAAGCTTTTAATGCTGACATTTTTATCCTCCTTTAATTGAAAGTATTGAAAATATTCCCTTATAGTTAAGGTCGCAAACAAAAGAACATCTTTTTAGATTCTCAAAAAACGGGTAAGGATAAGACAAGGGTGTAGAATAGCATCCAAGCATTTATCTTGAATATGAGATTTCAGACAGATAGGATAGTGATTAGAATTACATTCAGGAGGTTATACCGTGAATTATCATCAACTGTATTCCACATTTAATTTGAAAGATAAAACAATAGACAACCGATTCGTCGTGGCGCCGATGACGAGGATCAGCGCGGAAGATGACGGACGTGCGAACATTACGATGAAAAAGTATTATGAACGTTATGCCAAGGGAGGTTTTAACACCGTCATTTCAGAAGGAATATATCCTGACGATAAAAACAGTCAAGGATATTACAACCAGCCAGGACTAGCGAACGGAAGTCACACAGAGTCCTGGAAACCAGTCGTAGAAGCCGTTCAAGATAACGGAGCTTTGTTCATCGCTCAAATAATGCACGCCGGCGGTCAGAGTCAAGGAAATCCTTATACAAATGAAACGATCGCCCCGTCTGCAGTAGCTCCAAAAGGCGAACAACTGGAGTTTTATGGAGGAAAAGGATCCTTCCCTGAACCGCGAGCAATGACAGAAGAGGAAATTAGGCAGACAAAAGAAGCCTTTGTGCAAAGCTGCCTGCGTGCTAAAGAAGCGGGATTTGATGGTGTTGAATTACACGGAGCTAATGGCTACTTGCTTGATCAGTTCCTTACCGATTATTTAAATCAGCGTGATGATCAATATGGAGGTTCTGTTGATAACCGTTTACGCCTTATAGTTGAGCTTATAGAGGACGTACGGGAGGCTGTTGGCAATGATTATATTTTGGGGATTAGAATTTCCCAGGCAAAAGTTGCTGATGGTGAGCACAAATGGGCTGAAGGCGAAAAAGAGGCTGAACATATCTTCACAAAGCTCGGAGTAACTTCCCTGGACTATATACATGTTACTGATGCTGATGGGACTCAGCCTTCATTCGGCGAAGCAACTCGTACATTAGCACAGGCGGCAAAAGAATTTAGTCATCTGCCTGTTATTGCTAACGGTCAGCTTGGCGATCCGGAAACAGCTGAAACAGTATTAAGCAACAATGAAGCTGACTTAATTTCTATTGGGACAGGCGCCTTAGCAAACCCTGACCTCCCTCATAAAGTAAAAAAAGGAATGAAATTAGAAGCATTTGATTTTCAGAATACGTTACTTCCTAAAGCTTACGTAAAAGAACACGAACTTGAAAAAGAACTCACACCATAAAAAAACAGCACCCGTCTCCATAAATAGGAGACGGCTTATTTATGACAAATGAACCATGCACATCAACCTAATCAACTAATTACTTTTTATTTAAAGATCTTCTTAATTGTCTTTCCTGCTGCTTTCCCTGCTGCTCTCCGACCAACTCTCTTACCTATTTTCCCCTTCCGGACTGCATCTACATCATTCCATATTCTTAAAATTTTATAAATAGTAGATTTAAGACTCAAGTCGCACATCCTTTCTAAGTTTATAGATGAATAGACCTACCTCTTAAATTCCTTAGGCAAATTATCACAACATTCAAATAGTAAAACAATCAAAAAGGTACCCAATATGAACAAAATAGTCCTAATTACATATTTAGACATAATCTCCAAATATACCTGCCGATGTATGAAAAAAATTAGATAGATTGGTTGATTCCTAATTTGTAATCATTTTGTTACATTTAAGACGGTTTACTACTACAAATTAAGGGGAGAGCAATCTATGAAAAAGAGCCAATTCTTAACCGTGCTCGCCGTTCCTATTATGGCACTTTCGCTTTACCAAGCCGATTCAGTACAAGCGGATACAAATACTGATGCCGTGAACATGAGTGCTACAGAGTTAATGATCGATCAAGAGATCATGCAGGAAAAAGGTAATGGGAAAGTACATAATAATAACGAGATTACCAGAAATGAAGTGAAGAAGATGCTGCAGCGCGCAGATGAAATGGAAGGCCTGAGCCCTAAAGATATTTTCTTCTCTGATTCATCAAATAAAGGCAAAGGAGCGAACCCTAACGAACCTATTACAAAAGTAGATATGGCTAAAGTATTTACTCTGGCTATGAATAATGGAGAAAAACCCGATGTAGATTTAGAGGTTTTAAACAATTTTAATGATGTTGATTCAATCCCTGCAGAAGCGAAGCCTTATGTGGCCTATGCTACGCTTGCCGGGGCATTTGATATTTCCTTTGAAGATGAATTTAACCCTACAGAGCCTATGTCTCGAGAAGAAGTAGCTGAATCTTTCAAGCCGCTCGTATTTGATGTTATTGATATTCTATCAACGAACGATATTCACGGGAACATAGAACAGGACACAGAATATGAACAAGGCGGAATGGCTCTCGTCGGCGGCATCATTGAAGATTTTCGCTCCGTAAATGAGGAAGGTACAGTCGTTGTTGATGGCGGAGATACGATGCAGGGCACCTTGATCTCTAATTCATTCGACGGATTGTCTACCATTGAAACATTAAATGATATAGGTTATGACGCTGGTGCTATCGGCAACCATGAATTTGATTGGGGCGTCGATGTTTTACAGGACCGTCTGGAAGATGCAAACTACCCGATTCTAGGGGCCAATATTTTTGAAGAAGAAACTGGAGAACGTCCAGAATGGGCAGAGCCTTATACAATAGTTGAAGTTGCCGGCTATAAGCTGGGAATTATTGGGTTTGCTACAACAGAAACTCCAGAAACGACACTCTCCACCCACGTAGAAGGATTAGAATTCCCTACACCAGCACCGATTGCTGAAGAGCTTACAGCTGAACTTAAAGAGCAAGGCGCTGATATGGTGATGGTAACTTCCCATCTCCCTGGATGGCATGAGGAAACAACAGACGAAATTATGGGTGAGCTAGCTGACCTGGCCGGTGCTGAAAATGGCGGACTCGATGCCCTGGTAGGCGGGCATTCTCATGAACGTGTAGCTGGCCATATCAATAACATACCTGTGGTTGAGGCTGATGAATATACAAATGCAATTGGCCACATTCAATTCTTTGTTGATCGTGATTCAAAGGAAATCTATGATTCTGAAGTAGGTATGCTGGAAACCTATTCACACTTAGCGGGAGAAGATGAAAGTGTTAGAGAAATCGTAGAATACTATCAAGGCGAAGTCGAGGAAATTACAAGCGAAGTCGTTTCTACTACAGAAGGACCGATTACACGTGATCGCAAGTATGGGGACCTTGGTGTCAGCCAGTTAGGGAATATGATTACAGACGCTATGCGTGAAAGAGCTGAGACGGATATTGCTTTCCAAAATAGTGGAGGAATCCGTAATAATATAAGCGCCGGTGAAATTACGTATGGAGACGTCTTTGAAGTATTGCCATTTGATAACTATAACGTAACAGCTGACATGACAGGCGAACAAATTAAAGAAATTCTAGAAGGCCCGGCAGAAGATGATTCGAACTTCATGCAAATTCAGTTCTCCGGGATGAACGTTGTATATGATCCTTCTCAAGCTGATGGAGAGCGGGTATCTTCCATTGAACTTTGGGATGGAACACCTGTTTACACAGAAGGCGAATCCAATGACGAGACGTTCTCTGTAGTAACGAACAACTTCTTGTCTACAGGCTCAGGAGACGGATATTACACATTTGGTGAAGTCGAGTGGGAGTCAGATCCTGACTTCCAGCGTGAACTATTTGCCGACTATTTACGTGATATTCGTGACCGCGGAGAAACGATTAATCCAGATGACGCATTTGATGATCGTTTAATAGAAGAATAATTAAAGAAATCCAGCAGAGTGGGGGCTCTGCTGGATTTTATTTTAAAGTAATTCTCTACTCCCTATACTTCAACCGCTTAATTCCTCCTCTTCTTCTTCCAATTCTCTTTTCACCTTTTCAATTAATTCCGGGGACTCGTTTATGACCTTTCCTATGTAAAAAAATCCGCCCATAATTATAAATGTCAGCCCCCAATTAATAACTTGACGAATAATAATACCTTTATCAAATGCCTCTACACCGTATGCTGAAATGAGCCAGGCTTTGATTGTAGCCAATATTATATCTTGGAAAGCGAAGCCAACGACAATCCATGCAAAAATCCGATAAATTTTCTTTTGATAAAATAAACGCTTGCTGAACGCTCGATCATGCCCTTGAAGTTCAACGAAGTCTAGTCCAAAATAGAGAGCAATCGGTTTCTTAATAATAAGGGTAAATAAAAAGATGGCAGCTATGACGTAAGAATAAATCACGTTGTTCCACAATAGACGGATGGCGTTTCCCGAGAGAACATCGACGAGCGTTCCTGCGACCAGCGTTGAAATAATATAGAGGCCGAACACATTGACCTTTTTCAAGGCTATAAATCGAAAAATTGTATAGATGATGCCAGGAACAGAAGATAACAGCATCGCGTAGTAATCGCCGAGGGAATCGCGGGTAAGGTTCCAGATAGCCAGCGGGAAGACAACGTAAAAAATCAAATCAAGCAGCACAAAGTTATTCTTCATCACCCAACCTCCGATTAAATCAACATACATTTATTGTAAACTAACAAAACATAAGATTAAAGGAGATTATCTATGAGAAAGTGGCAAGTTTACGTCTATCCTGTACTAACCGGAGTACTAAGCGTTGTCTTGTACTATTTATTACGAACGGCACAAGATGCACCGTTTGATTGGCCAATCCCTACAGTTCTATTTATCAGCCTCACAGGCGCCCAATTTTTTCTCTACCGAAGAGCTTATTACAAACAATTCGAATCATAGCTGCGTCCCCTTCTTTGTAAAAAGGGGTATTTTTTTACACAAAAACACGAACACTAGTTCGTAAGTAGGTTGTGAATTTTAATGAACAACCCTTATTCTTTAGTAAGGAGGGTGGCAAATGAGGAAAGAAATTGAAAAACCGCTTCAATCTTTTTTGGAAAAAAACAGGAATAAATCCGCTGTTACGACTGCCTTAAAAAAGCCTTCGCCTAAAAACCGCAGCTACGTCAATCACTTGTTCTATCAATACCAAATTGAAGCGCGCTTTGTAAATTATGTAAACACCGCACTATGGCGGCAAGCGAAAGATTATCATAAAAAAAGAAAAAGCCAGCCGCTATTAATCGCTCTAGAAAATGTAGAGATTATTTCTGAGCAGCAAGATGTACTAAGTCATTTAACAGAACGAGATTTATTTGAAGCACTGGAAAGCAAGACATTATACTTGGCAGTCAAAAAACTCACGAACAGGCAGCAGTTTATTTTGTATGCCTATGCTGTAGAAATGTTTACTTTTCAAGAGATTGCAGACCAGCTGGGTATTTCCCAGCAATCCGCATCCAAAACATATCAGCGAGTTATGGTAAAACTAAGACAAACTTTAAAAGGAGCGAATCAATCATGGGATTAGACTTATGGGTACAAGCCGTTGAAAGCTTTGGATTTCCGATCGTGATCGCCTCCTTTATTTTATTTCGATTAGATAAAAGCATCCAACGATTAGAAGAAAGTGTGGCAGAGCTTATTGAGGAGGAAAAAGAAAGTGGAGAATAAACTGTACGAGTTATTACTGCGTGCGAAGGAAAACGATGAACAAGCCAAGGCCGAGGTGATTCAACGATTTGAACCAAAGATTAAGAAACTAAGTTCGACCCTGCCTTCATGGGAAAGAGACGATTTAGAACAAGAACTGCGCATTCAGCTCGTCCATTCCATTGAAAAATTTAATGTTAACCATCTCGTGGCCTTTTGGAAGTATTATGAAGAACAGTAACCTGCCTTTCGAAAGCGATGGGCAGGTTTTTTCACTAAAAAAGCCTGTCTCGAAAACGAGACAGGCTTTTATTTAACTAGCTTCTGTTGCGACTACTGGACGATTTCTCTTAACAGATTTACTTTTCACTACCTGAGTGATGAACCAGCCTAGAACAGCCATCCATATGATACCACCAATAATCATGGATACATCATAAGGTAATCCAAACCCTTCAGGGGCATAGAAAATATACGTGCTTACTACGGCTGTCATAAATAACGCAGGAACACTGCAGATCCAATGAAATTTCTTCTGCTGCAATAGATACATGGCTCCCGCCCACAACATGACCGTCGCTACAACCTGGTTCGACCAGCCGACATATCTCCACAGGAAGTTATAATCAATCGTAGATAAATAGAAAGCCGGAGTCGCTACGACCAATACGATAAGCCCGCTTTTCAATTTACTTGGGGAAGCTTGTTCACTCGTATCTTTCTTTTTCAATAATTCACTAAGCATCATACGGGAAGAACGCAGGGCAGTGTCCCCTGTGGTAATCGGTAAAATAATGACACCGAGAACAGCCAAGATTCCGCCGAATGTGCCTAATGTGGTCGAGCTGATCTCGTTCACAACACCAGCAGGCCCTCCTGCATCAAGTGCCGCCTGCAGGCCGCCTGTACTACCGAAAAAGGCCATCCCTGCGGCAGCCCATATGAGAGCAATGATCCCTTCAGCAATCATCGCACCATAAAATACTTTACGGCCTTCACTTTCCTTTTTCAGCGTACGTGCAAGAATAGGACTTTGTGTACTATGGAAACCTGAAATGGCTCCACAAGAGATCGTAACCATAAGAAGAGGCCACATTGGGAGTTCACCCGGGTGCAAGTTGCTGACCGTTAAGTTAGGGACTGGATTTTCAAAGAAAAATAACCCGATACCGATCGATAGCGCCATAAAGATCAGCACAGCCCCTAAGAACGGATAAATTCTTCCTATGATTTTATGAACTGGCAGCATCGTCGCCACCAGGAAATAAGCAAAAATGATAATAAGTGCTGTAATAAAGCTAAGCGGCGTCACTTGAGCCATAAGTTCTGCAGGGCCTGCCGTAAATGCAGCCGCTACAAGAATCATTAAAGCAATCGATAGTAAATTAATCACTTTAGCTACATTTTTTCCTAAATACTTCCCGACAATCGTAGGATACTGTGCCCCTTTATGGCGCACGGACATCATACCACTGAAGTAATCATGAACGGCCCCGGCAAAAATACAGCCGATGACTATCCATATAAAAGCAACCGGACCATATAAAGCGCCCATTACAGCTCCGAAGATCGGTCCAAGCCCAGCGATATTGAGCAGTTGAATCAGGCTCGCTCTCCACCAGCTCATAGGGGTGTAGTCGAAGCCGTCTTTATGTGTATAGGCAGGCGTTGGATTTTCGTCATTAATGCCGAAAATTCGCTCGACCACCTTTGCGTATATAAAATAACCTGCTAGTAAAAATAAGATGGATGCAACAAATGTAAGCATCGCTGAGCCTCCTCTCAAAAATGAATGTAAGGAGTATTCTATAACGGTTGTTTCCCAATAACAACCTTTATTCTGAAAATTATATATTTTTTCTTTTTTCTCTATATTGTGAAGCGTTTTCACTGTAATGACAGGGATTTACAGGATTATTTTGGAATAAAAAAAGCGAGATTCTATTGTTTAGAATCTCGCTTTTCTATGTAACCTGCCACCTCAGTAGAGAATGGTTAAGTTCCCGCAGTCGTTTTGCGCTGAGGTGGCATTAATTTAAAAATAGCATATGGGGGTGTTGGAATCAAGCTAGTGTACTTGTTCTTCTTCAAGCTCAAGAGGATCCATCCATATAATAAAATCCGTCTGCTCTCCATTTGAAAATGATTGATTTCCTAGTGTCTGTTCTAACCTTGTATGTTCTCCCTCATCGTCATACGACACATAGGATGTTTGTATTTGCTGGTTAGGATTGCTGATTGAGAACGTTGGAGTTAAAGCTCCCAATTGATTGTATAATTTTCTCCATATTTCAGGAACAGGCTGAACCCCATAATCCCGGCTTACCTCAACTTCTTCTTTCGCCATGATTTGAGGAACATAGCTCTGATGTTCTCCTGTCACATGGTAATTGCGTTCCCTTTTCATATAAAAGTCGATCTTATCCACATCATCATCAGGATGTAAATGATAGATGATGTAAAACGTGTCAGGGTCCTCAGGGTCGATTTTCCATAATGATGGTTCGCCTCCATTATCCGAAGCCCCTATTGTCCATTTACCGTTCTCAACTTTCCACACACTCATCCCCCGATGACCATCATCCGTAAGAAAAGGAAAAAAAGCGTGGTCGTCACCGACTTGCTGACGATCAACGATTTCTTCTATTCTCACTCCGTCAAGGGAGGACTCTATTTCCTCTTTAATGGCGCTGTTTTCAGGCAGGTCGCCCGGTCCTGGAGAATTGAATGTAAAAATAATTACAGCGGTCAGTACAACAACTAACAGGAGGGTACCAATTATAAGTTTTTTCTTCTTCATGTTATTCGCCCTCCTTTAGTACCGACTGCTCTGTTCTTACATATAGCTGGTCTTCCGCTGTTTGAATGAGAAGACCTTTCCCGTCTTTCTCCACAAAAGTGACCGCTTTCAAATTGCTTCCTGATTTAGACTCGAATCTCGATAAAATATAAGGGAACCTCTCTTTCTCCTCACGATCCTCTATTTCCCGGTGCCACCTCATACTGTCAAACTCTTTAACCTGAGCATTCTCCATTTCCATTTCTAATCGTTCATTATGTAAGTTTCTTTGGTCCGCTGATTCATGAGTCAGGTGAACTTCTGCGTCCACTGTGTTAGCTAAATATGTTGATGGATCACTTTTATCATACATAAGGTTGAATACGAGCGGTGTATGCAATCCTGTTAATAAAAAAACGTAGTTAGCCAGAAATCCTACCCATGCATAACGGCGATATACGAGCCACCTGTCTTCGTTCCTTCGTTTAATGAAAAAATAAAGGATGCCAACGCCAAGAGGCAATATCGCCAGGCTCACAGAATGCCCTTGAAACTGAAAATTAATGGAAAAAGAAAAAATCCCCACCATTGCAGCTAGAACTGCTTTTCCCATGTGAGGTTTTTCAGACTGTTTCTTATAAATGATAAGCAGCAAAGAGATAATTAGAACACAGGAAATGATTTGAAGAATAAGTTCAGGAAGGTTCCACGACCACTCAAAATTAGATATCATACCTATCCCCTCCTTTCTTCTGATTATTTTACCAGAAATGTCCTGTACGATTGAGCTATAATTAAGAAAAAGGAGGTCATATATTTTGCAAGCAGCTATATATCATGAACAGGTAGAAGCCTTACTTAGGCGTTTACCCCTGGTTCATCCCCAACGCAGCGCTGTTGAATCCATTCTTAAAAGGCAGGAAGCTGGATCTTACGGTGAAGATTCACTGCGATACTGGCTCACTCACCTCTCCCCTGATGAATTCCACTCGATTTACTACGACGTACGTCTCCCTTTACTCAATGATTCTGTTGTCCAAATTGATGCGCTTCTTTTGAATGAAAAATATATCCTTTTATTAGAAGCTAAAAACCTGGCTGGAAAAAATATATTTGATCTCGATCATCAGCAGTTAGTTCGTGTGGTGGACGGAGTGGAAAGCGGCATGCCAAGCCCTTTAACTCAGGCCGATCGGCAGCTCGCCCATCTTAAAAATTGGCTGCTTGAGCAGGGAATTCCGCTGCCGCCAATGGAAGCACTCGTCGTTTTTACTAATAAAGGAGCAATCATTGATTTTACAGATAAGAGTGATCCTAAAGTCAAGCGGGTGGTTCGTGTAGAAAATTTACCGTGGCGAGTCCGCGATTTTGCGAATAGCTGTTTAGAAGTCGTGTTAAGCAGAAGGGATCTGAATCTTATAGAAAAAGCCATTGTGAATCAACCACCCGAACAAAAGAAGAAAGTATTAAGGAAATTCAAGATTGAGCAGCATGAACTAATACGAGGTGTCATTTGCCCTGAGTGTCAATTTGCAGGAATGAAGCGGCTGCCGGCTAGGTGGTGCTGCCAACGTTGCAGTCATATATCTAAATCCGCTCAACTGGAGGCTTTACGTGATTATGAACTTCTAATCGGAGATCGAATTACTAACCGTCAGCTGAGAGAATGGCTGCTGCTTTCTTCAGCTGATACAGCCAGGAGGATTTTAGTGGGGTTGGGATTGAAGTCGGGAGGTGCAGATAAGAATAGATACTATTGTCTCGAAAGCTTTAAAAAGTAAAGTCGCGGCTATATTTTGATTTTCGCGGCGATACTAAAAAAATCGCGTCCAATTTCTAATTTTCGCGGCTATTTTTTAAAAAAAGCGGGCAAATCAAAATTTTCGCGGCTAACCTTTCTCCATCGCTTCTCCCCAAACCAAAAAATTCCCTTCTATTACCATAATCCTCCATAATTCCCCTTTATATTCACAAAGTTCACAAAAAAATTAAGAATTCGCCCATTAAGGCTAGCACCTTGAGCTTCTATGCTTTACTATGAGAAGGGGCAGACTATTCTGTCCAACTTAAATAAATGATTATTATTTGAAACCATCATAGATCGAATTTCAGGAGGGTCCACGTGTTAGAATATAAAGTATACAGCAAAGTCAGTGGCAAAGAAGATTTAGTGCTGCTTCACGGCATGGGCGGGAATTCTAACATTTTCTATAAACAGTTGAAGTATTATCGAGAGCATTTTAACGTGATCACGATTCACTTACCAGGACATGGAAAATCACCAGGGTTACACACCTATGGAGAAGGCGCCTTTTCACAAGAGCTTGCAGCCCAAGAAGTGATTAAAACACTTGATCATTTAAATATTCAAAAAGCTCATTTTGTCGGCGTGTCTCTTGGTTCTATTATTCTTCACCATATGATGAAGAGTCACCCAGAGCGAATTGCGAGTGCCGTTCTTTCAGGAGCCATTACCCGGTTTAATCTTTTTTCAAAGTTTCTTCTCTTTGTTGGACGTACGATTAAATCCATTACGCCGCATTTGTGGATTTATTATCTTTTCGCTCATATTATTATGCCTAGAGCAAATCATAAGGCTTCAAGAGATATTTTTATAAAAGAAGCTAGAAAAATGAAGCGGGAGGATTTTATTGGTTGGTTTAATTCGGTAAATAAAGTTGCCCGTAGTTATGACCTGGTACCAAAACTAGCTAAAAGTATTCCAAAGCTTTATGTTTCCGGCAGTGAGGATCATTTATTCATTAAGAACCTTAAAAAAGATATAAAGCATGATATAAATGCCACTTTCAAATTAATTGAAAAATGTGGTCACGTTTGTAATATTGAGCGCTATAAGGAATTTAATCAGGTTACCCTTGATTTTCTAAAAGGAAATCAAAGTGTAAAGTCTACGAAGCAAATTTCTTAAAGTACAGCTCCAGGAGTGAAGAATTTGAATTTATTTTTAACAGGATCGACTGGTTTTCTCGGTGGTAAGCTTATTAGTAATCTAATGCAAGATACGGACCACCATGTCTATGTATTAGTACGAAACGTTGAAAAAGGTCAACGCTTAATCAGCCAATTTACTGAAGAAAAACAAAACAGAATTCATCTGATTAAGGGCGATATTACCGCGCCTTATTGTGGTCTCTCTGAAGAATCCTTTAAAAATCTTCAGGACCAGGGCATGGATGGCTTTTATCATTCAGCAGCACTCGTTAAATTTGATGTGGAACTGAGTGATGAGCTGTTTGAAATTAATTATGAAGGTACAAAGCACACTCTTGAACTGGCAAAACTGTTAGGCGTGAAAAAGTTTTTCTACATTAGTACCGCTTATACAGTTGGCAAGAGCAGTCAAGGAGTTGAAGAACTCTATCCATTGGACGCAGAGTATCATAACCCATATGAAGCGAGTAAAGTACAATCGGAGCACTTAGTTTTTTCTTACAAGAATGAAATGGACGTCTTTATTTTCCGTCCGGCGATCATCGTTGGAGACTCAAAAACAGGTGAAGCTGATTCAGAATTTACGCTCTACGGGTTTATGCGGGCCCTTCACATTTTCAAACGACGAGTTGCACGAAAAAACCGAGGCGATGATATCATTAAGTATCGTGTCATCGCTAAGGAAGAAGGTACATCTAATTTCGTTCCCGTGGATTATGTAGCTGACATTCTTAGTTTAGCCGTACAAAAAGCAGAACCTAATAAAATCTATAACATCACAAACCCGAATCCTCCGACAAATACGGAAATTCTTAATATGTTTAAGTCCGCATTAAGTTTTAAAGAACTAGACCTTGTCGATCATGCAAAAAACATGGAGGATTTAACAGAAGAAGAACAGCAGCTTAACGCGATGATTAACATTTTCCGTGTCTATTTAGCTGGTGATGTTACCTTTGATGATTACAATACGCAAGAGCTTATCAAAGGGACGAACGTTGAACATCTCAACCTATCCCCAGAAACGCTGCAAATGATTATTGATGCCTACTTTAAACATTAAAAAACTCGAAGAATCATAAAGATTCTTCGAGTTTTTATTATGAGGAAGCATACCCTTCCTGAGTCGATTTCTTACTGTTTAAGAATAAAGAAGTAATCAGCATCATAACTAAGAAAATCAGTACAATACTAAATCCGCCTTTCTGACCAAATATATCAGAAGCCAGTCCTACAATATAACCTGCTATACCTCCGCCGATACCAGATGCAATATAGATTAGCCCTAATGCAGAACCACTTGTTTTAGAAAGCTGGGTCCCAAAGGCCGTCGCAGTTGGGAACAGCGTGGAGAAGAACAAACCAGCACCCGCAAACAAATATGGAAAGCTATCTGCAAATAAGAAACTAATGCCTACCATTGCTACAGATCCGGCAGAGAACGTAATCAAAATCATACGCTCATTAATCCAATTGGATAGATAAGCTACAGCCAGCCGGCCAATCATGAAAAAAACAGAGAACAATGAAAGGATGGCGGCTACCATATCGTCTTTTTCCGCAGTTGACAATCCACCTAAATCAAGCGACTTCAAATAGGTTGGGAAAAAGTTCGTAAATGAAACTTCTGCTGACACTTGAAGCATAAGGAATCCCATAAGAAATACAAACTGAGCATCCTTCAACATCGGAATAAAAGCCTTCAAATCAATGCGCTCGGCTCTGCCTGAAGGGAATGCTACCGATGTTACATAAATAATAACCGCCACTAAACACACGGCAATGCCGATGTAAAACACACGCCAAGAAGCAAATTGAAACATGAAGTTTAATAACTGCGGGAACAGAACCATCCCTAAACCATAAACTCCCATAGCATAGTTAAACATTTGCCGCTGCTTATCTGGATACGCTGCAGGAACGATGGCATTAGATGCTACGCCTAACGACCCTAAACCAAAACCAACAATCATATAAAACCCTAAGAAGAACATAATATTAGGTGCTAACCCTGTACCCAGGAAACCAAGTCCCATAATGATGGAACCGACAATTGTCATTGCCCTAAGACCTTTTTTATCGGTGTAATAACCAATAATGACACTGGCTAACGTGAACCCAAGTTGGAAAATGAACACGATTAGTCCGAACTCGTCCATATTCAATCCAATATCTTGTTCTACCTTATCTAATACAATACCTTTCGTATTCGTTACTCCACCGGAAATAAATTGAGTAAACATAAGAATAATTAAAGCATGTATACTTTTTCCTTTAGTCATGATGACTACCTCCTGAATGGTTCTACTTTACTGTATAAAAATAATTCCATTCGGAGAGATACCCGATCATTATATTAGTAAAACGATGATTCTTTATGTAAGCGTTACTTTATAAAAGTTCTATTTTTCAAAAAAATCTGCCCTGGGTAGAGGAGCCACTGAAAGAGTCCTTTTTCATCCAAAAGAGCTTTTAAAGCATGTAGGGGAACCCCTCAAATTGCTTGCCAGTGGATGCTTGCCGCGGGCACGGCCTCAGTGGTCAAGAAGATCCCTTGACCAAGTGGATCTTCGGCTCGCGCTGTTCCTGCGACGCACCGGACGTGCTAGTGTCGATGTTGGCCATAGGACGTGGCCGGTTTTATTAATCGACCATGCGTCACCACCGAACGCTCCTGATGGCATCAACAGAAATCAATCTAAAAACCATTCATATGTACAAGGTGCGATACCGATTTTCAGAGCTATGTAAGAGGAAAAGCGGTCTGTGTGGAAATTAAATTCTACACAAACCCCTTTTTAAAATTTCAGCTTTCTTCGTCCTACAGTGTTTGAATGGTCTTTAGGAAGAGGACAGATTTTTAAAGGTAATTAAGTTTATTTCCGGTGTATTAAACACTCGAAAATTTAAAAAAGGTATAAAATTACTTGCCCCAAGACCGCGGCTTACATATTGCTGTGTATCTTCATACTCCCACAGCCCACTCACCCTGTCACTTGACGGCAGCAGTCCTCCCCTGGAATGCCAAGGCTCAGGGACAAACAGTGCTCCTATAAAAGGAACCCTTATCTGCCCGCCGTGATAATGACCAGCCATGATTAAATCAAAATCCCGCCACACATATCGCCCACTCTGCAATTGTTCAATTCTCTCATCGACTACTGGATAATGATTTAAAGCAACTAACAAATCGTGATTCTCCTCATCCAACGTGTGGATTTCTTCCGCCAAACGGCTATGATGCTCGCGATATTCACGCGTGTGAGCATATTGCGGAAGCACTCTTCCTTCCGCAACCACAACTCCCTGATCAGGATGTAATATCGACATTTCAAACATATCAAACCTTACTCTTGCCCCGTCCTTTTCAAAATAAGAAGCAGATTCAAGCAGGGAAACTCCACGTTCTTCCATCCCCTGTACAAATTCATTCAACACATAATTGTTTTCAGAATCGATGTAGTAATTTTCAGGATCAGCATTTCCCGGGACATAAAGTGCAAATTCCTTATTATCAATTCCCTCAATCAGGTTGTAAAAAGGTTTGTAATTCGTGCTGTCTTCCCCATTTAGCATATCCCCAGTAAAAACAATAACATCATATTCTAAACGATTAATTGATTGAATAATTTTTTCTTGATTTTGTCCAAAGTTTTTCTCATGTAAGTCCGTGATTTGGAGAATCGTAAGACCTTCTAATTCGCTGGCCAGGTCTTGTATTTCTACTGTTTGTTCAACCACTTTAACTCGTTGGTTATCCCATATGAGATAAATAGCTGAGACAAGTATTAACACAGTTACGATCATTAGCATTTTTCGCACGACCTTTTTCACTTTACAGTACTCCTAATGAGTTGCTTTTAATTGGTTTTGCAATAAATGACTGAACATGCTTCGTTTTTGTTCAGCTAATTGAGTAAAACCGCCTCTTTGTACAACTTTACCTTCGTCCAATACTACCACTTGATCCGCACTTCTTATAGTAGAAAGACGATGAGCAATTACGATAATAGTCATCTTACCTTTCAGCTTTTCAATTGCTTTTTGAATATTCGCCTCATTTTCTGTATCAAGGGCACTAGTTGCTTCATCCAGGACTAAAATAGATGGTTTTCTAAGAATCGCGCGCGCTAACACAAGCCGCTGCCTCTCCCCACCGGATAATTTAATCCCGCGATCCCCTATTAATGTATCGAGTCCTTGAGGTAACGACCTGACAAAATCAGCCGCAGAAGCGAACTCCAGCGCTTCCCACAGTTCATATTCCTTTGCTTCAGGTAATACAAGCGTGAGATTCTCTCTTATACTAATATTAAATAAAAACGGATCCTGTGGTACATAACTTATCGCCTGTCGTAGCGATAACAAATTATCGCTTGTTAACGGCTGATCATCTAAGATTACTTCACCTTGCTCAGGTTGATTTAATCCCATTAACAAATCAATAAGCGTACTTTTCCCTGCTCCCGAACGCCCCACAAAAGCCGTCATTTGGTTTGCCGGAATGGTAATATTGATATCTTTAAGTGCACAATCTGATTGATCTTGATACCGAAAGGATACATCACGGCATTCTATTCTCTCGCTTACAATTAAAGGACTTACACTAGATAAATCTGTAGTGTGTTCACAAGCCTGCCTGCATTCCTGCTGAAGAGCTTCTACTGCTCTTAAAGATGGTAAACTAGTGAAAATCTGCTCCAAAGAAGCCTGGATACCTGCAACCTTAGGCCACAATCTGGAGAAGATTACAATTACCATCATCAATTGAGCTGCCTGGGCATTAAACATGGTAAAAGCAAAGTAAATAAAAGAAGCAATAATTACAGCTGATGCTGCTTTATAATAAAATTGAGAAGTCGTTTTAAGGTGAGTATACTCAACCTGTTCCTTTTTAATTTGTTCCGTAATAGATTCATACCAATTCATCCGAGATTTTTCTAATGTATTACTTTTAACATCTTTTATCCCATTAATCTGCTCTGTGATCCCCCCGATATATCGGCGGCCAAGTTCGAAGTTTCGGTTACCTAATGCTAAAGATCTCTTAAGAAATCGACGATTAAAAAATAACAGGACTAATCCACAAAATAACACGAAGATCGTAATGTTAGGAGAAAGAATAAATGCCAAACCAATTTGAATACATGTAAAAATAAGCGAAGCTAGAAACTGGAGAACAGAATGGGTACCTGCATTAGCCCGGCCAATTTCAGTTGTCAATATATTAATAAGATCAGACTTTCTGTTACGAATAAAAAAACTCCAATTGGAATTTAAAATCGAACGATAGGTTTTCACGCGCAAATGCCTTAAAAATCCTTGTTGTATAATGGCATTTCGCACAGCAATCCTGCGGTTAATCAGATTTTGACTGATCACGATCAGTACAAAAACAGCTAAGATTAGAGGCAGACCAATAGATTCAGGGATACCATCTAAGAATGTAAACAATCCGGCAAACGGTAAGTTCCCCGTTCCAAGATCAATAATTCCACTCATACTAATCATAGGAACCAGCAGTAAAATTCCTACCCCTTCAAGCAGGCCAATACCAGCCATAGCCAGCATGTTAACGTATAGTATCTTGCCAGAAAAATCATGGATTTGCTTTAAGAAATAAAGAACGTGGTTCATAAAATACCCTCCCTTCACTTAAACTAGACTTCTTGTTTTTCTCCATCCCCATAAGAATGGACGCAATGGAAAGTATAAAAAATGAAGATTTTTCGGCAATGGCAATGTTTTTGCATCTTGGGGATAAGGATATAAAAAACTTAAAATAAAATACACTCTTTGCTGAAAAGACATCAATGCAAATAAATGGCGTTTGTGATATTTAGCTACCTCTATATCCAATGGTTCAGAATGTAGATTAATCATAGACTCGAAATAGTAAACAGCCTGTTGCGCTAATTTACGGGATTTATTTGTTTTCTGTTTAGGAAGAGTTTTACTAGAATTAAGAAATAATTGTTCCACTAATTGTATTGCTTGAAAACCTATATGCTTATTTCCATATTTCTTAAGCAATGTAGACGTTTTTTCCCCTTCAAGCTCCATTTTCATCATTTGATGTATATCTACGATCCAACGCAGACGAGACCACCCATGTCTTGCCCCATGAGATGCAAGAAATACAAACAGATCCTCTTTGCTAAGTATGTGAATTGGATGCTTCGAAAAGTTCATACTTCTCTTGCGATCCCATAATTCCGAAAATCCTGGTTCTCTTCCAGGCCCCGGGTTTAGACGCCAATGAACTTCTACTTTTACTCTCGTCACAGGATGTATATAAGTAACATGGTGATGCCGCCATTTCCAATCATTTAAGATCGTTTCAATATAATCATCTTTCTGATACCCTAAGTCTAGTAATAACTTTTCAGCCTCAGGTAATTGATTAATAGGAACTAGTACATCTAAATCGTTGGATGTACGTAAAGATAAGTCACCATATAAATCTAATGCGAGTTGAGGACCTTTAAGAAATAGAATTTTCAGCTGTTTTGCTGAGAAGAGTTTACTCAACTGCCCCATAACATTACTTAAATGGAGCATCTGAAAGGTATTTCTCTTATAATCAGCAGCCACAGTTTGTACCACGCGCTCAGGTACTATTTCGGCCTTGCACCACTGTAACTTTTTATAAAGAACAGGATAAATACGGTGATGTCTAGTCTGTTTTATAAATACATCCCAGTTAATGCCATGAAAAAGAGATCGGTCCATGTTTTCGACTTGGTCAGAAGTCTCACATTCAACAAGACTGATAATGAGTTTAAGTTCGATGGGCACTTTAGATAAATTCAGACTTTGCCTCATGGTGACGTCCTCCTACCCGCTTAGCAAATTTACCTACTACTGTATACTTCTCCATTCCCTCAGCTCCAGTAATATAATAAGCACCACAACGGAGCCAGGCATGTGCAATCATTTCACCACTTTCATCACGAGCTGTACCGAAGTATAACGTACTGCTCAACTGACGCCGTTCCAGCATCTTCATACCCGCAATCGCTTTAACCATACACTGACTTTCCCAAAAAGTATATCGACTAACGATTTGAATAGATTGAGAGATTTTTGCCAGTTCTCTTCGTTCGAATAATGAGTCAGTGCTTGTCT
This sequence comes from Halobacillus sp. B23F22_1, assembly GCF_043497005.1. Lineage (NCBI taxonomy): Bacteria > Bacillati > Bacillota > Bacilli > Caryophanales > Bacillaceae > Halobacillus > Halobacillus sp. B23F22_1. The sequence goes on from NZ_JBIEKE010000003.1 coordinate 267,879, forward strand.
CTTCTGAAGCTAACCCAAGAGTAGGCGCCAGCCTTTCAAAAGGAATGCTTTTTTGGTAGCGAGCCCAGGCAAGAAAAAGATAAGCTTCTATCATAAGCTTTTTACTACTGAACTCCATTTGTAGAAACGCTCTCAACTTGTTCATCTTATAATTCCCTTCTAGAAAAAGTTATCGATGGACTTCAATTAATCCCTCTTCATCTAGTTTGTTTATAAAAGCGGTGACCTGGCCTTCGCACTCAGTGCGCTCTACCTCATATTGAGCGAGTAAAGAATCAACAACTTCTTCTATTGCCACAGGGGATTCAATTAATTCCCAAATCACTCCCCCCATTTCTCCCAAGTTATAATATTTACCATTCTCAATACTTAACATGACTTTCTCATTCCCCATATCACTCACTATATTTCCTTCAGATTGACTGACTAATAGGTTCAGTGGCAGTTCCAATTGTTTTTCCAACTGTAGTCACCTCCAGTTTTGATAAAAGCAGATCGGTTATTTCATGAGCAGTAAATCTCGAATTAGGTCGCTTCAAAGTATATAAGTCTGTGTAACTGCAGATTTGCGCAGTTACGCTGAAATGCCAATCCAGCAACCCCATTCGTGAAATCATAAAATTCCGATACGTGTGATTAAAAATAGTGTGTAAACCTTGAAGTTTTTCAATGTGATCCAGCTGAATACATTCGCCATCCACTTTCTCTAACTCTATTATCCCTGCTAAAGGAAGCTTTTTTGAATAAAACTTATCTTGCACTGGTATCGCAAATTTGGATTCTCTATTAATTATTGGCTGATATCCTGATGAATTTATGCCAAAACCATCTAGACTCTCCTGCCACAACTTCTGCTGCGGATAAGCGGGCGTTACCATAGGCACTCCTTCTTCTACAGTCACAGGTATAACGTCATCACTAACTAATTGAAACCCTTTATTCAAAAACGCTGAAGCCGTTGTCGATTTTCCTGCCCCAGAATGACCTACGATAGCAAAAGCTTTCCCATCTATCTCTATAGCACTTCCATGTAACGGAAGGATATTGCGCTGCATGAGTAAACTCCCCATACATGTACCTAAAATATAAAGACGGAGTTGATCCTCTTCTGCCTCTTCAAAAGCATGGAAATAAATGCGCTCACCATTCTCAATCTTAAAAATGGCTACATTAGGTATTCTAAAAAGGCACTCTTTTGGCTCAACTAAAAAATTTCGATTGGGAATCGTTTTCTCATTCCATTCATCTAATAATTCTTTTTGTTGAATGTAAAGATCAATGTCGGCTTTATGATTAATTTCCGATAGCTCCGGAAAAGATAGTTCACTCATTATATTAAATCCGAAAGCCGTGTACATTATTTGTTTCGAAGTGACAGGCATGACGGCTCACTCCTCCTCTTTTAGGAAGTGCCCCTACCCTCACAAGAGCAGGGCACATAATCCTTAACTACCTAAGCAACTAGCGTTTGATTGCCCGGGATGTGTTTCCCCCCTAGGTGCTTCCCCTATGTCAAAGCAATCAGCATTGGCATTACCCGGACCATTCATTGTCATATTGACATCTAATACTTCTAATAATGGCTGTTTCCATTCTTTCAAAATTCCATCACCTCCTTTCTTTCTATCGATTTAATAAACCTTGATACAATTAAGCTGCGAGTGAGGAGTTTAAAGTCTTCTTCAAATACCATTTCCGGCCTAGGAATAGTTCCCAGCCTATTCCTCGCTTCTCTAATAAGCTTTATATTTAGAATTCCTGTTAATTCAGAGTTGCTGCAAATACAATCAACTTCATGCAGAAACTCTCTCCAACTATCAGCCATTCGATGAATCGTATCTGCCCCCTGCAATCCCCGTACATGATAATTCAACCTCACTTTTTCAGGAAGAATGCTCTTAGTAGCTTCACGTATAAATGAACGATCCACCCCATTCCTCACATACAGTTCATGTGGTAAAGATAAGCAAAATTTAATAACATTAATGTCGTTTGTAGGATCGCGGTTCCAGAGCCCATAGCGTAAAGATAAATTTGTTTCTGCTACACCGCTTTTATTCCATACATACGGCTTTTGAAAATAATCTTTTCTGTATTTAGTCAGGTCTTTTATAGACTCAGGATATACACTGTTGTTGTAATCGAATAAGCGATTATGAATGTCTGTTTTTTCGGCTAGTGAAGGATTAATTAGTGAAGATAATAGACTTTCTGGCTCTGGGCGTTTAGATGGGTTAGGAATAGCTTTTCTTGCTAAAATAGGCAATATATTTGATTTCCCGGTCTTATAAGTCTGAGTAAACTCATCAAGCTCTCTATAAAGCTTTTTCCATTTCCCTCCCTTTAGTAATGAAGTGTAATATTCCATATTTAAGTTCCACGACCCCCAGGAGATGGAGTGATTCCCTCTAGCTCCATTCAACAGAACCTTAATCCCTCTTTTTTGCGCCTCTTCATTAATCCCTTTAAGCCAATACGTATTTTCAAAGAATTTATAAGGCATTTCCATTAATTCAACAAATTGATCTACTTCAGATAAAGGACCTCTTCCCGCAAACTGAAGAAAATGAGAATCGATGTTACCTACATGGTTTATCGTTTCGTTTATTAAATCTTCTTCATTCGGCATGTAATAATTAGGCGTCCAATCTTCAAAAGTACTTTCTGGAATATAACTAAATGTATGGAGCACCTTGTCTTCTTTTTTTAACTCTCTAGCCGCAAAGCTAACGACGGATCCAGAATCCAGCCCTCCGCTTAATTGAGATCCCACGCTCCCAAAGGTTCTTAAACGCTCTTTAACAGCACGTTCAAAAACTTCATGAAATGCCTCAGTATAGTCCTTTGGAGAATTTAATTTTAATTCTTCAACCTCACCAATAGCGTCATATTTCTTAAGCGCTACGTTCCCATCTTGAACAGTAATACTATGCGAAGGAGGTACTTGGTGTATAGATGTATAGACAGTAGAAGTCATATCCACCGCTTCTATCATAGTAGGTATGGAAAGAAACTCACCCAACCAAACCTCATTTATCTCCTTCTTCACAAATGGCAGTAAGAACAAAGGATCCATAGTTGTAGAAAATCCAACTCTCTCTAAGTCATTGTAAAAGTAAAGGGTTCGAGAACCAGAAAAATCTCTAGCCCCAAACAGCTTCTGCTCTGTTTCATCCCAAATCATAAATGCAAAATCACCAACCAAATGTCGGGGCAATTCTTCTTTCCACTTGCTATAAGCTAACAGAATGAGTTGACTATCCGAAATCAGCTTTCCTTCTGTTTGGGGAATTCCTAACTTGGCAAAAAGCTCATTTCGATTATCAATAATGGCATCAGCTGTTATAGCTAGTTTTCTTTCGTAATCGTAATAAGGTACGACTTCATTTATAGATTCAGGAGTTATCCATTGAGCGTGGCAGCCGAGAAAAACGTTGTCCTTTACCCAAGTTCTTGTATCATCTGCTGGGTATTTTCGGAAGTTATTCATGATATTTAGAACCTGGTTTTTTAATATAAGCTGGTTATTGAAGTGAATTAGTCCTGCTATTGCGCTCATTGAATAAACCCCTCTCTATATACAGATATCCAAATGAAAATATAGGCCCTGCTAAGAGGGCCTGCTCAACATATCCAGCCACTTAACTGTAGTGGTCTGCGTCTTCTGGATCAGGGTCATTTTGCTCTGTGTCTTCTATACGCAACCCAGGCCCAGCCATTGTTTGATTAATTTCTAACTCTTCCAATAACGGCTCTTTCCATCTTTTTCTCACATTATCACCTCCTTTAATTTGATTTGTTTTAAGAATCTATAAATGATTAAACATCTCATCAATACCTTAAAATCAAAGTCAAAAATCAATTCAGGTTTTGGCTCCCGTTTAACTCTGTTAAATGAGTGACTTAATACTTTCAAGTCAACATATTCACCCATAATAGGATCTTTAAGTAAAGTTTTAATTTCACCCTTAAAGACACTCCACTCAGGAGCCATTCTTAACACTCCATCTGCACCTTGTACACCACGGTATTTAGAATTCAATCGGACATTATCAGGTAATATACCTTTAGTAGATCTGCGAACGATAGAACGTCCAACCCCTTTTTGGACATACTGTGAATCCGGTAGTGATAAGCAAAACTGAATAACGCGCACATCATTCGTTGGATCACGGTTCCATAAACAATGCTGTAGAGAGAGCTTTGTAGCGCTAGTACCGTTTCCCCAATAGTAAAGCTTTTTAAATTGATTGAATCTCGCTTCATACGTGTCAGGGATCATTTCTCCAGTAATGCTGATATTTTCTGCTCTAAGACGATCAAATACACCAGTTCTATCAGCAAAATCTTGGCTAATAACCATAGGAAAAGAATAGGATTCCATACTATTTAGTTTATTATTTATGGTGGGAAAAGCTCTTTTTAATAAAATAGAGAGAGTTTTTCTATTACCAGTTTCCTTAACAAATCTATATTGGTTTATTTCTTTAATAAGATTGACCCATTTGAATCTTTTCAATAGTTTAGTGTAATAATCAAGCGGGCTTCCCCACGATATCGTATAGTTCCCTCGCGCTCCGTTTAGTAAAGTACTAACCCCCTGTTTACCAGCCATTTTATATATTCCAGACATCCAATACGAATTACCAAAAAATTTATAAGGCATCTCTAGGGTGTCCAGCCAATAATTCATATCTGTTAAAGGACTATCATGTCGAAAACTGAAATAATTGTCATTAATATTTCCAACGTGCTTTACAGTGGAGTGGATAAATGGTCTTTCGTCTGCTATTCTGCTTTTCGGAGTCCAATCGTTAAAATTATCAATGGGGACATAACTAAATGTGTGCAGGGTTTTACCTTTGGCTTTTAAGGAATTAGCAGCGAACCCTGCAACTGTTCCAGAATCTAATCCTCCACTTAAATGAGCACCCACTTCCTTAGTAGATCTTAACCTTGCATCCACCGCTTCATTAAATACTTCTCTAAACGCTTCTTCGTATTCTTCATTAGAATTTAACCTTAGCTTCTTAATTGAATTGAAATGATCATATTTCTTAAAGGATGTTTTCAATTTAGTTATTGTAATAGTATGTGAAGGTGGGATTTGATTAACTTGATTGTAGACTGTTGAAAACAAATCTACAGAGTTAAACATATCAGGAATCGCCAGATAATCAGCTATCCAGTCTTCGTTAATATCCCTTTCTACATAAGGTAAGGCTAGTAGTGGATGAATTGTGGTACAAAAAGCAGACCTATAGTGATCCTGAAAATAATACAACGTTCGAGATCCTGAAAAATCCCTAGCCCCAAATAGCTTCTTCTCTCGCTCATCCCAAATCATAAAAGCAAAATCACCTATTAAATACTTTGGAGAATCATCTCCCCATTTGTGATAAGCAAGTAAGATTAATTTACTGTCCGGCATATTTGTTCTAAGTGCTTTGCTCACACCTAAGGCATTAAATAATTCTTCACGGTTATCAATAATAGCATCAGCTGTTATACATAATTTTCGGTCTGAATCATAAAATGGTAACTTCTCACCCACCTGTTCAGGAGTAATCCATTGAGCATGGCAGCCTAAGAAGATATTGTGATCATGCCACTTTTGCACATCATCAGCAGGATATTTTTGTAACGATTCCATCATGGAATTACTATGCATCGTAGATATCGGATCATTATTAAAATTTAAAATTCCAGCAATAGCACTCATAGGAATCCCCACTTTTTTATAAATAAATTAAATTCTTTATAACGAACGATTGTGTGTAATAATTTGTTTATTACAGTATTTAAATCACGTTTCACATACTTTCATTCTATATAAAGAACTTATCATACTTTTATAAAGAACACAATATTAAAAACTAATATTTCTTGTTATTTTTTCAAAATTTGCACAAATAATATAGAATATAAAACATGAAAAAAAGTACTGAGATTTCAGTACTCTCTTTCATGTTTTAAATACTTCAATCTGCAATTAGACCGTACGGTTTAAAGACAGCTTTTTGACTTTTATATTCCCAAGTAACCTCCCCATCTTCCTCATTTCCCGATGTGTGTGTCGGAGCTGAACCGGATGAGGTCCCTGCATTCACTGCTTCATAAACAAGGCCGTTATGGTGGATTATACTTCCAGCATTATAATTCGTAGAAGGCTGCCAACTTAAATCAGTTGCTGTCCCCTCCTGGATACAAATCCACCCTATATACCCGCCAGGCTCTAAGTTTGCCTCTTCTAACTTTTGTCTATATCTAAAGTATCCCGACGTGGGTGCTGAAGAAACAATAAAGTAAGGATCTTTAATTCCATTGATCAAATTATTACATAATATAAGATTTTGGTTGTTAGGATTTATCGTTGTGTTTTCTAAAACATTATCCCTAAACTGAAAATCAGGTATCGGGAATTCCGATAAAGGCATGACTTGCATTGATAAACCTGACGAAGTAAAAGTATTGTCTTTTACAAGAAACTTTTCACATGAAACAAATCGTGAAGTAAGCAGCGAGATAATATTGTCTGGATTATCATCGGAAGGGGCCATATTAAAGCGGTTATTAATAAATTCCACTTTCCCATTCATATCACGAAAATATACAAATCTATTCTGAGTACTGTTAATCTCACACTGTTCAAACCTTAAAAGGTCCATTGGTTGATCATAGCTTGCGAAAAATTGTGCTTCATTAAATATACAGTCTTTGAATTCATATTTGTAACCACTTGAATTAACTCTGAATTGTAATGGTGAATCCAGGTCTGCACAGTCAAAGTAGCACCCTCTATACATGCCTGGAGCAATAGTTACCCCTAATGTTCCAGGTATAATCTTTAAAAAATTGTTGATAAACATCCAACCATTTTGATCTGAATAATTGTAGATTCGTGCTTCATCTAAAATATTGTCTTGAATCATCTGAGGAGTTCCCGAAGTCTGTAAATTATTACTATCACTTGAATCCGAAATGTTATTGGAATCTCTAAAAAAATAATTTGAATTCACTAGCGATGTATAAGCTATTTTTTTATCTAAGCCTAAAGAACTGTTATAGAAATAATTATTGCTAATTAGATGTCTCCCTGAACTCCTTGAACCGACTGAAGAGTGAAACATTGTATTTCCGCTAAAAAGTGCTTCCCCCTGAAGATCCCAGCTAGAAGAATTAATGATATTATCTTTTATATGAACTTGCCTGCACTCACCCCAGACAGTACTTTGCCCCAACCTTTCCATATAATTGCCATAGAAGTAAACATGTTGCGTGCTAACAAATGCAACTCCAATTCTGGAATCATAAAAGTGATTATTGTAGATTCTAATGTTTTGGTTTAACCCGTAACCATCCTCCACATCTATAATACAACCTGGAGAAGCTCCCCTGATGTGGTGAATTTTATTTTCGCTAATATACAAATGCTTCCCTGTGGGAACGACTCCACATCTGCGAGCATGATGAAGATCACATTTTTCAATATATACATACCTTGGACATAAAGATACACATAAACTTAACGCTGTTCCATCTTCGTCTGACGGAAGTGTACCTTGATAGTAAGACAACTTGATCTTTGTAGCACCTTCAGGGATTTCAATATCATCAAATACTTTAGCCCTCGTTAAGGAATCAACAAAGTTGTTATTTTCATCATAAAAAATGACATCAAAGGTTTCACTCTCTATATCACGGCCAAAATCTCCCCAACTATTCCCACATACGTTAAAAAAACCATAATTATTAATGGCTGCATTTGGTAAAGAGATATAACCATTGCTTCTAATCCTTGAAGATTCGCTTACCAATTCACCATTATTCGTATTAATACTCCCTTGCTCCCAATGATCAAATGCCCTCATATCGTAGAAATTAGGTAACGCTTCTGTATAGATACAGTCACCTGTAAAATTGTAGATATTAAGAAAGTCGATATGAATATATCTTGAGTGGTGTTCGACTGTAATCCCCATCCCCCACTCGTGAGTTCCTGAGACAGTTTCATAATCGTGAGTGTATCTATCGCCTTCAATTTCTCCATTGGTTATCCTAATAAAATCAGAGTTATTTTCAATCAAGATAACAGTATACCTTTCAAGACCATTATCCTGTATACGAAGTTTTGAGCCACCTAAGTTAAACGTCATTCGGCTGGGTATTAATATTGGATTATTTTCATCAATCAGATAAGTCCCATCCGGTAAAACAAATTCATCGTACCCCATTTGACTTGCCCATTGAAGAGCATCATTTAAGTGTTGAGAAGTATTAACAGCATCTGTTCCCTCGTTAGATACTTCCCATTTCTCTAATTCAAGAGTATAACTGTTGGTAATGTCGGGAACAACCTTCCAACTACCGTTTTGATATGCAATTAGTCCTCGCTCATTAACATCACTAAAATCAACATCCTTAATATCTTCTATTGAAAAGTCTGCGAACTTTTGGTCAATACCTGCTAATTTACTCTGTAGGTTTTGAGTCTCATTTACATACACAGCTTTTGAAACAGTTAAAGGATAAATAAACTTGTCATCACAATTATCTTTTAAGCGATTAATTTTCCCTAGCACATCTTCACCCCTGGATTAGTCGATCTCAACAAAGCTGTGAGATCCATTTATTGAAGCATCATGACCATTGCCTGATTGATCCAAAACATTGCCTTCCGAAGTATCATATTCAGCAATTAATACATCATCATGAAAAACTTCAATATTATAGATATTTCCCGGCATTGAATTAGAGCTATTCGAGCCAAATAAGGTAAAGCTGCCACTTTTTGGTGTACTTAAATAATGTGCAATTTCACAATATTCTCCAATTGGAACGTAGTTACCTAAGTTACCCGGAATTTCATTTCCGTTAATTACAATTTTTTCTATATTTCGTTTAGCTCCTGACATGACTGAGTAACTTCCAGAACCTGAATAAAATAAATCTCCGTTATCCTTAACTGAAATAAGTGCATTTACCACAATTTTATTGTACAGCGGAAGAGAAGACGGTGCCCTAAAGAAGCTATCGACTCCTGACATTTGCAAGTAAAATTCTACAGAAGCTGTTCTTACTGTAAAACTAACCCCTGAAGACTCATTGTTATCTTGGTCAACTGCTTTAATAAAAAATGTGTACTCTGTATCAGCATTTAAAGATGTAACTTGAAAGCTTAAGGATGAAGTTGTTCCTAACAAGTTCTCTTGCAAATATATGTTATATTCTTTAACGTCACTGGAATTGCTAGCAGTCCAGTGCAAAGTCAGGCTTTCTTGGAGTACATTTGTAACATAGATATTATCCACTTCATTAGGTGGCTGTGAGTCCTCTATTTCCACCAATTCTGATCCTTCCACCCAGTTTAAAGTAGAAATATCATTACATACGGTTGAATCCAATTCCTCTTCTGTAATGTTAAAATTATTATTTGTAATGCTCCCATTTTTGTCTGAAATTTCTTTATCTGTTTTGCCTTTGTTCAACCAATCAGTTACAGAATTTAAAATTCTCATTTAACCTCTCCCACATCCTTTTGAACCAATTAGTTTCAGTATATGAATGCAGCGGTTATATGAGAATTATTTTTAACTATGACAAGCCTATCCTTTATCCATTAAATTGTGAATTAATGACAATATAATAGGTATACCTAAAAATTATAATTAAGGTAATAAATATTCATCTTTATTATAATATGGTGACTACATTACTGATTTCTTTTGTTTAGATTGGGTAGAAACCAAATGGCCTCCATTAATTTCAAAAGTTGTATCACAATTTTTAATTGTACTTAGTCTGTGAGCTATAATAATTAATGTTTTTTCACCTTTTAAACCATCAATCGCTTTCATAATTTCTTTTTCTGTTTCATTATCTAATGCGGAGGTGGCTTCATCCATAAATAAAATTTCCGGATTATGATATAGAGCTCTAGCTATACCGATACGTTGGCGTTGACCGCCGGATAGCCTTACTCCATTCTCCCCTACCGTTGTATTTAACTGTTCGGGAAGGTCTTTCACAAACTCCTTTAACTGAGCTTGTTCTAATGCCCTCCAAACTTCTTTATCATTTATTTTTTCACATTCAATTCCAAAAGCTACATTTCCTCTGATGGTATCATCTGATAGATAAATAGATTGGGGAATATAACCAATTTTTTGCTGCCATAAAGATTTTTGACTCTTTAAGCTTTCTCCATCAATTTTTACTTCCCCTTTTTCAGGTTGTAATATCCCTAAAATTATATCAACTAATGTAGTCTTTCCAGCACCAGAGGGACCTACAAAAGCTACTGAATCTCCAATAGGAATATTTAGTGACACATTCTCTACGCAATAATTATCTTGTCCTGGATATTTAAAAGAAATCTTCTCTAATTTAATTAACTTTTTATAAGTTCTTTCTCCTCTATTAATAACATCATTTCTAATTCCTAATTCACTTATAGAAGATTTATCATCTTTCTCTCCCAGTAAATCATTATAAACCACCGATAGAGCAGGTTGGCTGTATCTAATAGCAGTAACCATCGCTACTACACGTGTTATTGAAGGCATTAACCTAAATGCAGCCATAGCAAATAAGGCCATCGTTGATATAATTTCAGATGTATTCTTACCTTGAAGTATAATAATAACCATAGTAATAAGCACTACAAAAACTAGTAAAGTTTCTATAAATAATCGCGGGACTTGTTCTAACAATTTCATATACCGACTATTGTTTGCTTTAATCTGACTTTGCCCTTTATATGCATTTATAAAAAAACTTTCTTTACCTGTTACCTTAACTACTTTACTTGCTCCCAAACCTTGGTTTACCCACTTGATCATCTTACCTGAAACTTTTTGCTGTTCATTACCTAAAGAAGATATTTTTTTTCGAAAAACTCTAAAGAAAATAAAAACGCTTACACTCAATAAAGTAAAAGCTGTTATTGTTGCAATTGGAGATGTTATAAATAGTAAAGTTAACACACAAACAATTACTAATATTTCAGTAAACAGTTGAAAACTAGACATAATTATACCTTGAAATACTTTTGGTACTTCTGAATTAATATTTCTAAGTAAATCGGAAGTGTTACGTTTCAAATGAAAAGTATATGGTTTTGTCAGATATTCTTGAAATAAATCTGCTGACAATTTAACTTGCTGATTTAATATTACTCGAAATTGTGTGTAGTTAAACAATAATAAATATAAGTTTTTCGATACAAATACTAATAAAAGTACGATAACTGAAAAAATAATAAATGTATTATTACTATTAAAATTAAACAAATCATATAAGTATCCAAGTATGAATTGGTCGTGTATTAGATCTGGACTAGTTACGATTCCTACAAAGGGTACAATTAAACCTATTCCTATGGTTTCTACTATTGCTGCAATTATCATCATTCCAAATAGTAATAAAAACTTCTTTTTCTCATGTCTATTAAATAAAGTTTGTAATTTCCTAAAATTCTTTAACATCTATTTCACTCCCGTAAGAAATGTTATTTCTTCAACTAAAAATAGTAAGTCTCAGCTTAATAATTTTCCTATTTTAACTTTTAGCCTGATTAGATAATATACTAGCTTTTCCCTTCTTAACTGGCACATAATTTTCAATAACTTTGTAAATATAGAAGAACATAGGTAATACGGTATATCGTTAATAAATTCTCCCTCGTTAACTATTTTTGAGATCATTTGTAACTTTTTGTAGGTTGGAAGTGAACTATTCACAATATTTTCCAAAAGCAATAGTGTAATACCTACATATTGGTCCCTTATATTTTCTTGGGCACTAAATAAAATAACTTTAATTCACAACACCTATCTAAGAAAAGCTACCTATTAAATACGATGTAATCATAAAATTATTCTCTAAAATTTTGAGTTAATGAATCTTCTCTTCTAACGAAATAGTTATATAAAAGGTTGAGGAGTGAAAACTGGACTATTTAGTAAAGGTAGTAGCCTAAAATTTAAAATCATATAATCATATCTTCACTGTGATTTTTATCTTCATCGAACCCTTTATTGTGGTTACTAAATAATGATTTTTTGTATAACTTGTTTACACTAGAAACTAAGCTATATTTTTTTGTTTTACAATTGATGGTATGATAATGTTTTTCTCAATATCAGGTTTACTATATAGTCCTTCTGCTTTAGTCCAAATAGATGATATGGTTTCTGTGTTATTAAAAAAATTCACTGTTCTAATAGGACAGACAATCATCTCAGCATCTTTTTCTTTAGCCATTAAATACATAATCTCACCATTAGCAATATCTAGTCCTCTATTCCTGGCAGAGGATACTCCAGCATTTTTTTGATGGACTACTATTACTCTATTGTCTTGTAATGCATACTTTTCACAAATTTCTCCGCAGTTATCTTCTGAACCATCATTAATAAGTATAACTTCTATATCATAGAACGATTGGGTTAATATCGAATCTAAGCAAGCAGCCAAATATGGCTCAACATTATAAATTGGTACTAGAACACTAAAACTAGGCATGTATTGCTTTACTCCTCCTTTTTCGAACGAGCACCCTCATAACTAAGAATTATCCATATCATTAATTTTCACTAAAATTGTACGTACTCAATTTGATAATTTTTTAATTCCTTAATTTTCTTTAGAATCATTTCTTCCAGTTGGTCTTCATCAAAATCGATAATTACACCTTTCTTCTCAGGAACCAACTGTTCATATGCTCCTGAGAATTTTGTGCTAATAATTGGTTTGTTAAAGCATATTGCTTCAGCTAAGGTAATACAGAATCCTTCATGACGCGATGGCTGAATATATATATCGCAATCCTTCATATATGGATATGGATTAGCTTTTGCTCCCATCAATATAAAGTCTTCGCAAAGCCCATAATGTTCAATTAATTTTTCATAATTTTTACGATCAATTCCTTCTCCTATACAATACCACCTAACATGAGTACCTTTTGCCTTCAATTTTGCAAGTACTTTTATAATTAAATCCTGGCCTTTTTCTCTACTGAGTCTTCCAACAGTCAGTAGTCTGATGCCATTAAAACCATCTTGAAATCCACTCCCTCTTTCAGCCATATCGTGAATAATATTTTTGGATATAACATTAGGAAATAAAAAGATTTTATGTGATATATTCGGTAATATTTCTTTTAACTTTTGTTGACTTTCTTTTGAGACTACAAAAATTTTATTGAATTCCCTATAACTCTTTAGAGCATGTACAGGATTAAATCCTATTTTAGTGACATCAAAATGTATCCACTGGATCTTTTTGGTTGCTGCAACTTTATTTAAAATAAAATAGCTTATGAAGTCCATGGGACCTGCATAAGCTACAGCGATATCATATTCTTTATTGTCATAACGAATGTATTTAGCTAAATGCCTTAAATATATATCTTTATTTCTGAATATTTTCGATAAAAAATAGAAATAAGAAAAACTAAAAGATTTTAATATACTCCCCTCTTTCAATAATGAGATAGCTGTTTGTTTAGGAGGATGATTTATCATCCGCTTTATTTTTGAAAAACCTTTTAGAACTTCTACTTCAACATACGGAGGTATATGTTTCAGAAATTCACCTTTTTCTTCCATCATTAAAATCGTAATATCATACCTGTCTTCTGACATTTCAGAGATCATATTTAAAAGAGCTTTTTCTGTACCACCAATGTTCATGTTTTTAACCATAAAAATAACACTTCTTTTCACTAACTCACCTTCTTTTTAATTAAGAAGTAAATTTCATATATTAATTTATTAATTCATAAAACTTATAAACCTCTTCACAATTACCTTTCTTCTCAGTCTTCAGAAAACTAATTACTCGTTCCTTTAAAAGTGGTTCTTCTAAATATCTTTTAATTCCCTTATAAACACTCTCACCATCCATACTTACAACTACCCCATTCTCATCGTCTATCATTTGGTTGTAAACAGCATCAAACCGTGTAGTAACAACAGGAACATTTAACATTCTTGCTTCAGCTAAAGCTAACCCAAAACCTTCATACTTAGAAGTCTGCACATATAAGTCAGAAGCTTTTATATAAGGATAAGGATTAGATTTGACTCCCAGCAAAATAAAGTTATTACTTAAATTCCTTTTAATAATTTCTCTTTCAATTTCCTCTTTTAATGGTCCTTTACCTAACACATACCATTTAAAATCTATTCCGTTATTCTTTAATTTTTCACATGCCTCTAGCGCTATATCATAGCCTTTTTGTCTTGCTAATCTCCCAATTGTTAAAATACGCAGGCCCTTAAAGTTATCCTCGTAGCCATATTCAAGATTCGCCATATTTTTAATTAATTCAGGGTGATTTATGTCATAAATCACTTCTAACTTGTTCTTAAACTGAGGAAAAGTTTTGTTAAAAACGTCCTTAGTAGAGTTGGAAACTGCAATAATATTATTAAATTCCTGGTAGTATTTTTGTTGAAAATTTTTTTCTCTTTGGTTCAAATGATAGCTGACATTCACCCAAGCGAATTTTTTTTTTGCTCTAACTTTTTCTGCAACGTAAAAAGTTGGGACTCCCTGTGAGTAGCTTATAGCTATGTCATACTCACCTTGATTACTTTCAATTAAATTTGAAACCGTTTGCCAATATATTCTTGCTTTTTCAGGATTACTATATTTTTTCAGACGAATCTTTGTTGAGAATTTAACCCTCGACGTCAACATATTTATATTTTTATTTTTTATGGAGTATTTTATTGATTCTTTTATGCTAGAGTTTGAGAATTCAGTGTAACAAAGAGGTGGTAATACATTTACCTTTTGAGGAATAAATCTTTCTAATTTATTTCCGTGAGAGAATAACATAAGATCCACAGAGAATTTATCATAATCTAAAAGAGAGAGTAACGTTACTAGACTCTTTTCAGCTCCAGCCACATCTAAAGATTCAATTACAAATAGTATTTTTTTCAAGATTCTCCCCCTTATCTTAATACGTAGCTAGGTACCTTATAACATAATGTTCAATATCTTTTGCAAACTCCCTAAATTCAATCTGACTTAATACTAAATACACATATTCAATTAAGTATAATTTATAAAGTATTTCCCTATCGGTTCTAAAAAAACTTTTAATTTCTTGAGATTCGTAATCTGCGTTAGAGGCAATAACTTTAATTTCACTAGAAACACCACTATCAATCTGTTTCTCCATTTCGAGTTTATTTAAGAAAAATTGAATATCAAAAATGGGAGAACGGAAATCACAAAACTCCCAATCTATAGGAATAAGATTATTTTTGTAGATAATTAGATTATTACAGGTAATGTCTCCATGTGTAACCACTTGTGGAATATATGTCATAGGAAAGTTATTATTCAAGTAATTTATTGATTCTTCAACAAAATCGCTAATACATTTAGTTTGAGTTTTGGATAAAATATATGTGTTTTTCTTCAAATTATCAAATATTCCATTTTTCAAAGTGTTAAAATACATATCTGAATTAATCTTCTTTACCTTTGACAACTTTATCATCTTAACAAATAAGTCACTACACACCTTTGGATTATTAACTAGATAAGCATAAGTTGGATGATTTCCATTTATATAATATTCTTCTAAAATCATGTTCTTCTTATCCCATTTAACTAAATTAATCATTCTATTATATTTAATTAAGTTAAATTGCTTTTCTGCCAATCTTTCATAATTATGGTGGTACAGATTATAAATAATATTATTAGAGGTTGAGAATACCTTATAATTTGTATCACTTACTTTCATAACCAAGTCACCTTTTTTTGGTAAATATATTAAACGTGATTTAGACTTCAAAAAAATCTTTATATATAATAATATTTTTTTATGCTTATTTGTATGAGGAAGCAATGGGTTTATTTTGAAAAATAAAATAACAATAAGCTTTAATAAAGAAATATTTTTGTTAACATATAATCTTTTTTCTAATTGAATATATTTTTCCATAGCTCATTCCCTTATTTAAAAGTATTTATAGGTTTGTTTTTCAATCCATTTGTTAATTTTATTAATAACTTAAAAAGCTTAGGTTTTACAAAGAAAATAATAAAAAACACTTTTTGTTTAATGCTAAAGAAAGGATTAGCTAAAAGACCTGGTAAATTTCTATTAAATGTTTTCTTTAATATTTTCAGCTCCTTATTCGAATTCAATATATTATCTTCGGTTACAAAATAATTCCAAAATAAAAGATCTGTATATCTTATTTCTGATAAATGTAATATTTTCTTGTTTCTTAATCTTCTAAATAAATTAACTCTTTCATTTAATGCAAACACTTTATCTAACTTACTTACATTATATGGTGAATTCACAATACTACCTTCTCTTATTAAATAGTTATATAATTTCTTTCTAATATAAGTAACCTTTTTCGCTTCGAGTAATAGCTTATGGGTAATAAATTCGTCCTCATAAATTTTACTCTTATCAAATTTAACTTCTTTGAAAATCTCTTTTTTAAATAACTTGTTCCAAACTACAACGAAAGTCTCTGGTATCTCAGTATAAATTTTTTCTAGAGCTTCATAATTAGTAAGATTAATTATTGGACTATCTCTATCTTCACATTTTGAAACATCGTTCTCATCTTCATTAAGTTTAAAAAAATCGCATACAACTATATCTGACCCGTTTTTTATAGCAGTGTTATACATCACTTCATACATGTTTGTAAGTAAGTAATCATCGCTATCTACAAAACCTATATAATTCCCGGTTGCATAGTTAAGACCCATGTTTCTTGCGTCTGAAATACCTCCATTTTCTTTATGAATTACATTTACTCTAGAATCTTTTTGTTTATAATATTCACATATCTTCCCACAATTGTCCGGTGATCCATCATTTACTAAGATTAATTCAAAGTTTTTAAAAGTTTGAGATAGAATAGAGTCAATACATTTTTCTAAATACTTTTCGACCTTATAAACAGGAACAATGATGCTAATTTCTGGATTCATTAGATTCTCTCCCTATTTTTGAATTGGTAATGCAAATTAAGTAACTTAGGATTAAGCGCAATCATGATAATAATTAATTTATATTTTGAATTTAGGTGTTTACTTTGTAAAATTTTTTTATAATGATTTCTTATATGCTTTTGAATAGTTAATAAATATCTAATTCTTAATTCAGTATTTTGCACTTGATTAAGTATATATACACTATTATCAACGCTCCAATAAACAAAGGTTGAATAACATTCGTCTAGTAAATTAGGATACTTTTTACGTATAAATTCTAAAATTTCTTCCCATCCTACAAAACTTCCTAATCTTCCTTCATGGTATTCTTTATTAAGAATACTGTTCTCTCTTTTAAAATACATATAGCCAGTGAAGTTAGTGAATACAACTTTGCTAGCTTTAGCAAACATTTGATAAGAAGTCGCTAAGTCTTCATGTAAAAGTCCGACCGGAAACTTAATGTTTGACATACATTTCCTATTAAACAATTTATTACAGACTGAAAAGCGATAAATTTCCCCTTTAAAAAGTTGTCTTAAGCCTTCGTTGTTATCCATTTCTAGTATTAAATCTTTCTCCTTTTTAGGTACAGATACATTTTTTTCATTAACTTCCCCAAATGTACAAATAGAGATCTCGCTTCTTGTATATATACATAATTCATATAACTTTTTATACATATTTATATCAATATAATCATCACTATCCACGAAACCTATATACTCACCCTTAACTATATCTAATCCTGCGTTCCTTGCTGAGCTTAACCCTCCATTTTTCTTATGAATTACCCTGATCCTTTTATCTTTTTCTGCAAACTCATCACAAATTTCGCCACTTCCATCAGTAGATCCATCGTTAACAACTATCACTTCAATATCAGTAAACGTTTGTTCAAGAATACTATCCAAACACCTTCTAAGATAAGGCTCCACATTGTAAACAGGAACAATTATACTTATAGCTGGATTCATAATCTCACCCACTTTACAATTCAATTTTCTCCTTTACCAAAGTCGAAGAAACACCCTTCGTATAAGGAAAATACACAATATCCACTCCAACGCTGTGAAACTCTTTCTCAACTTCCATAAACAAAGCGTCACCCTTCCAGTCATCCCCTACAAACATGACATTGAAATTTAACATTTCCCAGGCTGCTATTTTGTCTCTATTGACTTGTGGAATAACCTGGTCAACATAACGGATGCCACTTACAATATCTCTGCGATCCTCAAATGGAATAACAGGCTGCTTGTTTTTATATTCCTGAACGAGCTCATCTGCACTTACGCCGACGATAAGATACTCGCATTGTTCTTTCGCTTTACGTAAAATGTTTAGATGGCCGACATGGAATAGATCAAAGACGCCGGTTGTATATCCGATTTTATATGGCTTCATAAACTTCTCCTCCCTTTTCACTAAAGCAGATGCCTTCCATTTGATTTACGACTTGTTCTGATGCCTGGCCTTGTTCGTAAGAGCCTATTTTCTCTAAAAATAATTTTAGCTCGTCCTGATAATGGTTTTCTTCAAACTTTTCAATCCTCTTAGTGAGCTCGTGATTAGAAGCTGCCTTAACAAATGGGAGTTCTTCTACATTAAAATATAGCTTTCTATCTTTCATCATGTATTCTTTCAGGTCAGGTACATATAAGAAGCAGGGCCGTTTGGTGATGGCATAATCAAACATGAGGGAAGAATAGTCTGTTATCAGTGCATCAGAAATGAACAATAGCTCCTGTATATCACTGTATTCCGTTACGTTTATAACACCCTCTCCCATCTGCTCGTCTTTTAATGAAAGGAGATGAGGATGAAATTTAACGATAATGGTCCACTCTCCTCCAAATCGTTGGGTGAGTGATTGGCGTAACTGCGGATAATCCAAGTCATAAACTGAGGTATCGTTCTTTCCTCTAAATGTAGGAGCATACAATAGCACCTTTGTGTTAACTGATAAATTCAACTTTCGTTTTACTAAGTTACAGCCGCTTCTTTCTCCAAATAAAAGGTCATTCCTGGGAGTTCCATGTTTAAAAATTTTTCCATCATACCAGTACGATCTTCTAAATATATCTGTACTGTTTTCACATCCTGAGATCAGTAAGTCACATTTCTTAGAATCATGCTTGGCCATCTTCACATAATGTTCAGGAAGTGTTGCTTCTGCGTCTTTCTCGATTTGTTTTAAACGCATCGAGCTGTGCCAAGTCTGGATGTAATATTGACTCTTTCTTTTTACAAATAAATCAGTGGTTCTAAAGTTGGTAATGATGATTTTAGATGTACAAAGTTCATAAAAGTACTTGATGGACATGACTTTTACTTTTCTTATTTTTGGGGGAATGTTATGTGCTTCTGGATTATTGAAAGCCCAGACGATATCGAATTTACTAGCATCTTGCTGAAGCACATACTCTGTAATGTATTTAGGGTTGCATCCATATTGGCTGCCGTAATAACTAAACATGAAGACTTTATTCTTTTTAATAGGAAAGCTGTTAAAGAAATAAATAATGATATAGGAAAGGAATTTTTTAAGTAGATTCATGTTACTTCGGCTCCTTCCCTGCTAATCTTTTCAAGTCCTGGTGGCTTAGAAAAAACTTTTAATTTCCTCATTACTTTTCGAAAGCCCAAGTAAGCAACATTCAAGTAAGGACTTTTATAAAATAAACTCAGCTGAAAATTCAGCTGCTGATCATTTTCGGTGGCCTGTTTAAAATTAGAATAGTTCTGACGAATGTACTCTTTTATTTCATTTCGATGCTCTCTTTTTTTATCTACCTTACGATTTAAAAGCAGAAGATTGTAATGAATGAGCAGGTTCTTTAATAATTGTTTGTAAGATTCTTGAGTGAGGCTCGTATGTTTTTTTTCCAGAAAATCATGCCTGACTTTAAGGCCTTTAATCATATCTAAATTTCTAGTTGTGTAATTAGCTACGATACTGTCATCACGCTGGTAATAGTTATATAAAGGTTCGTTCAAAACAATAAAGGTTTTAACGCGATGCATCACGTTGTGAGCCCAGAAGACGTCTTCAAATAATACTCCTTTTTCAAATTCCAGGTCGCGAATAAGGTCGGTTTTATAGAGCTTGCCCCAGGCGAAGTTTTTCACGGTTTCGTTTTTTACGAGTTCATACATTAGCTTTTCATTGTCGTAGATTAGAAGGTCGCCATTTTTTGAGTAATACCTTTGGTCAAATAGCAGATGCTCCTTATGTGCATAATAAAAAGCTGATTGAATGACATCAGCTTTAAAGGCGAGCATATGGTGAAGCATGTTGTCAATGGCTTGTTGTTCCAGCCAATCATCACTATCGACAAACATGGTGAATTCTCCAGTTGCGTGCTTCATTCCAAAATTCCGTGCATCCGACAGACCGCCATTTTCTTTATGCAAAGCTTTCACTCTCACATCTTTCTCAGCATATTGATCTGCTATTTCACCACATCGGTCAGGGGAACCGTCATCGACTAGAATAACCTCTATATTGCGGTAGGACTGTGTAAGTATGCTGTCTATGCAGCGGTGGATGTATTTTTCTACTTTATATATAGGAACAATAACGCTGACTGTTTTATTCAATTCTTACACCTCCTATGCTAGTTGATAGAGTTTATCTAATTCATGTTCATTATGATAATTTTGATTGCTGCAATTATGCTCCAGCTGACTTCTTAACTCCTTATCCTGATACAGTTTTTCGATACCATCGGCAATTCCTTCTGGAGACAGCTCACATATAAATCCATCAATTCGATCGTTTACTTGACTGGTTGCCGTTTGATAATTCGTGATAACCACAGGTTTACCTAAAAGCTGGGCTTCTCCTACGGTCACCGCCTTTCCTTCATAGCG
Organism: Halobacillus sp. B23F22_1; assembly: GCF_043497005.1. Classification (NCBI taxonomy): domain Bacteria; kingdom Bacillati; phylum Bacillota; class Bacilli; order Caryophanales; family Bacillaceae; genus Halobacillus; species Halobacillus sp. B23F22_1. The sequence goes on from NZ_JBIEKE010000003.1 coordinate 288,747, forward strand.
GGAAGGCTGAACGTAGAGGTCTGCTGCTTTCATAAAAGGATAGGGATTGATTTTTTTACCTAACAAATAAAAGCAATCTTCCAATTTATTATCTTTGATTTGCTTTCTTAGCTTATCTTCATCTCCGCCATAGCCGACCACGTACCAGGCCAGCTGATTATACCCTTTATCTACCAGCAGTTTCATAGCATATACTGCCTGGTCAATTCCTTTAGCATGCGACAGACGGGCCACGGTTATTATTTTGAACCTTGGGTCGTTCTTCATTGGGTTGTCTACCGTCTCATTTGATAGAGTTCGCACTAAGTGAGGCGAGGTAATATTCTCTATCACTTTTACTTTATTTTTTAGTGGAGGGTATTTTTTAATGAAGGCTTGTTTGCACTGTTCCGACACAGCGATGATATGGTCGAACTTATCCCATAATTCAAGATCCATTTCCAACTCCGTGTCCACCGTCGAATAATCGGTATGAATCCAGGCAATTTTCGTCTTTGCTTTTACTTTTTCCGCCACCAGGTAATGTGGCCAAAGGTAACTGATCGCGACGTCATAAGTCTTATCAACTTTAGGTAAAAAAGGCAATGCGTACTTCCACATGTACTGCATTTGCTTATACCCGTTCTCAGTTGATGCCCCCTGGTTCGCCCGGTACTTCGCTATGAGTCTTGCCATGCCTATTGGCAGTTTTCCTTGCTTGATCACTTTTCCAATTGACATTCTAAATGTTTTATAGGACGGTACTTCATGTAATAGCTTAGGCTGATCAGGAAGAAGATCCATAAATTCCCCCGTATGGCTGCAAAGCATTAATTCAACGTCGTATTTATCGTAGTCAAAGTGGGTTAACATGCTGATTAAGCTGCGCTCCACTCCTCCTACTTCCATATCAAAGGAGGTAATTAACAGGTTTTTCATAGCTTTCTCCTTGCTTCCCATCATAAATTTTTAACAGCTTCGATATGCCAGCGTTTAAACTGTAATGGTTCAGCTCAAAACTATTAATGATTTTGTTAATATTCTTTTCTTTTTGTCCAGCTTTTCTAATGATTTCATCTGCCCACTCTTCCGCTCCATCACTCACGGACAGCGTAGAAAACAACCCTAAACCTAAATCGGCTTCTGGCTGAATCGCTTCAGATACAATACAAGGCAGTCCGCTCGCTTGTGCCTCCAGTAATACCAACCCTAGTCCTTCATAGATCGAAGGAAAAACAAAAACATCCATAGTATGAAGAAGGGTCGCAATATCATTTCTAACCCCTGCAAATTTTATGTTTTCTTTAATCCCTAACTCATCAGCTTCTTCTTCCACTTGTTTTCTAAGGTCTCCGTCCCCTACTAACAAAAGTTTCGCAGAGGGTTTTTTATTCACTACCGATTTCATCACTTTTAATAAAAAGGAATGGTTTTTTGCTTCGATAAAGCGCCCAATATGTCCAATGACAAAGCTGTGGCCTAATCCATATTCCATTTTGAATTCATTGACTTTCTGCTGAGGTTTTCCTATAAATGAGAAATAGTCAATCACATTAGGAAAGTATGAATATGCAGGCTTTTCAATTGTTCGACGGCCAAATAGGTATTTCCCTGATTGTTTACTGCACGCTAAATAATGGGTGGATACACGTTTAATGACTTTGCGCATACCACCAATATAAACTTTCTTAAGCAGTCGATCATGTTCATCATCCGTCGTATGAGCATGAGCAACTCTCACTTTCACACCAGCTAGTAAAGCAGCCGTATTGGCAATGCCACAGTGAAAAAGCGTGTGAGCGTGAACAGCTTGATAAGGGCCAAATTGTTTTATAGCTTTGTATAATTCTTTAACCGAGCTTGTTTGATTGAGATGAATCACTCGGCCGCCCAGCATTTGAATTTCTTTGTCGTAATGAGCTTCATCTTGACTATATGAAATAAAATCAAATTGAATCTTGTCCCTATCTATATTTCTGTATATATTCATTAACATCGTCTCTGTGCCTGCTCTGTTCATGCCTCCTGTGACATGGAGAACTCTCATAGGTTTTGATTGACTCATCCTTTCCCCTCAAATCCGAATAAAATAGCTAACTTTTTTCTTGCTGTTTCTTCCAGTGAATAAACTCAATGATATGTTTATACTCAGGCAGCTGTTCTTTCTCAATTCCTGCCTTTTTCAAATCGTATACAAATTGAACCCATTCATATTCAATTAAAGGTGGAAGTTTTGTCATTTGACGTTCTGAATTCAATAAATCATAGACATCCACGTCTAATACTTCGGCTATCTTTATAACAAGCGTAATCGAAGGATTTTTATTAACGTTTCGCTCAATATTACTTAAATTTGATTTTGATGTGTTGGCTTGTTTTGCAAGCTCTGATAACGAAAGACCTTTCCCGCGTCGAATTTTATGGATGGTTGTTCCTATCATTCATAAGTACCTCAATTTTTTTGTCATACAATACCTTCCTTATTTGTGGCTTTCTCGAATGTATCTTCAATACAATTAATGACTCTGTTTTGATCCATATCACTTAAGTTGGAACCTGATGGCAGACAAATTCCTGTCGTAAATAAATTTTCTGAAATGCTTTCAAAAGGGGCATGTGAGTAATATTTACAACCTTTAAATAGAGGTTGTAAATGTAATGGTTTCCAAACAGGACGTGCTTCTATGTTTTGGCTGGTCATATCTCTGATGATTTGATGTGGGGTGACCGATGTTACGTTTGGGTTAAGAGTAAACGTCGTAAGCCATCGGTTAGACTTCGTATAAATCAGCTCAGGCATAAAGCTGATTCCTGGGAGCCTTGATAACTTTTGTTTATACCTCTTAAAAATTCGGCGTCTTGCTGCAGCCCGGTGGTCGATCGCTTGCAATTGAGCTCTTCCTACCCCGGCTAACAAGTTGCTCATTCTGTAATTAAATCCTATCGTACTATGCTGATAGTGGATGGCCTTGTCGCGAGCTTGAGTAGCTAAAAAACGAACTTTCTCAAGTCCCTGTAAATCGTCTGATACGAGCATACCGCCTCCTGAGGTTGTTATGATTTTATTTCCGTTAAAGGAATAAAGCCCATAATCACCGATTGTACCTGTATGTTTCAATTTATAGGTGGACCCCAAAGATTCTGCTGCATCTTCAATAAGAGGGACATTATACAACTGACATATTTCTTGAAGCTGCTCCATCTTTGCGCTTTGTCCGTACAAATGAACAACTATGACTGCCTTTGGTAATTGGTGCTTTCGGTATGACTCTTCTAACGCGGCTTCTAATGCTTGAGGAGACATGTTCCACGTTTCGGGTTCAGAGTCTATGAACACAGGTTCTGCTCCTTGATACAAAATAGGATTCGCTGTTGCTACAAACGTCAAACTCGAACAAAAAACGGTATCTCCTCGCTGGACTTCTAATAAAGAAAGAGCTAAATGAATCGCAGCTGTTCCTGAACTGACAGCAACTGCTCCTTTAGCTCCTACATACTCTGCTATTTCTTTTTCAAAAGCGTCTATATTTGGACCAACTGGTGCGATCCAGTTACTTTTAAACGCTTCATCTATATAATGTTGTTCATTTCCTGTCATGTGCGGTGGAGAGAGGAATATTCTTGGCTTTGACAAATGGTTCACCCCCTGCACGATGCAAAAACTCAATGGGCATCGCTTTTTTAATACTTCGAGCTGGCGAGCCTGCTATTTTACTGGAGGTAGGAACATCTCGGATCACTGTTGATCCAGCTCCTACCACTGACCAATCTTCAATCGTAACTCCTGGAATGACGGTTGACGCTGCTCCCATCACTACCCCTTCACCTATGGAAACTTGTCCTGTCAGCGTAACGTTAGGGCAAAGATGGGTGAAATTCCCCACTTGATTATCGTGTTCTACGATGGATGCCGTGTTAATAATGCAATGTTCACCAACGCTCGCTGCTGCATTAACTACTGCGTAAGGCATGACCACGGTTCCCCTTCCGATAAAAGCTGAAGGGCTGATAATCGCAGAAGGATGAATAAGGGTAGCAAAGTGTTCGTCGCCGATTAGTTGAACCACCCGTTTTCTTGTTCGGTTGTTACCAATAGCTACTACAATTCTGATTTCTTCGCTTACCATGTGATTGATGTCAGCAATTGGCCCAAAGTAAATGTCGTTTTCGATAAAGCCAAACGTGTATTTATCATCAAGAATAGCGGTGAGTTGTTCTGTTCCTCTAGCTGCAATAATATCCTGGATAACTCTGCTGTGACCTCCATTTCCAATCACGATGATCTTCATATTACATCACTTCCCTGGAACCTTTAAATTTCTCCATTGCGCCACGCCCTTCAGGTGTTATTCCCTCTTTCTTTGCAACCTTTTGAATCGTCATCCATAAGATCTTTACATCCAGCTTTAGACTTTGATGTGTTACATACCATGTGTCGTAATGAAATTTTTCTTCCCATGAAATATTATTTCTCCCATTAACCTGCGCCCATCCCGTAATTCCGGGTTTCACTTCATGTCTTTGGGCTTGCTCTTTCGTATATAAAGGAAGATATTCCATCAGAAGAGGTCTCGGTCCAACTAAACTCATTTCACCTTTTATTACATTGAAGAGTTGAGGAAATTCGTCTAAGCTATATTTCCTTAGAAACTTACCTACTTTTGTTAAACGCATTTCGTCGGCCAAATCTCCTTCACTCATGGTTCTGAATTTGAAAAGATTAAATGGGTGACCAAATTGTCCTGGTCGCTCTTGTTTAAAAAGAATAGGAGCGCCCATGGTTGTTTTTACTAATAAAGCTACACCTATGACGATGGGAGAAGCGGCTAGTAAAAGAACGCTGGAGACCACTAGATCGATTGTTCGCTTCATATTATGTTCTCCCCTTTTACTTACTTGCTGGCATAAATAAATCCGCTGCTTTATTCAGCACCGGAGGTTTTCGTTGTGGTTTTAGGATGTTGTTTTCTTCATACCCATTTGGGTTACCTGCTTGCCATCTCCACGTGTCTTGACACATTTGTTGGATTCCTCTGCTTGCCTTCCACCCTAATTCCTTTTCAGCTTTTATCGGATTGGCATAACAAGCAGCTACGTCTCCAGGACGTCTTTTTAAGATCGAGTATGGAATTAACTTATCGGACGCAATCTCAAAAGCAGCAATCATTTCGAAGACGCTGTATCCTCGTCCCGTTCCTAGATTATAAGCCTCGACACCTGTAGAGGTTTGTATCTTTTCTAATGCCCGGCAGTGACCCTCAGCTAAATCGACGACATGAATATAATCCCTGACGCCTGTGCCGTCTTCCGTCGGATAATCGTTTCCAAAAACGTTCAACCTTTCTAGTTTGCCGATCGCCACCTGAGAAATGTATGGCATAAGATTGTTTGGTATACCATTGGGCGACTCTCCAATTCTTCCGCTTTCATGGGCACCAATCGGATTGAAGTAACGAAGCAGGGCAATGCTCCAGCCTGCGTCAGAAAGACATAAATCTCTTAACATATCTTCAATCATCAGCTTCGTCCGACCGTATGGGTTCGTCGCTGTTAACAAGTGATCTTCTGTAATAGGTACTTCATTAGGATTTCCATAAACAGTAGCGGAAGAACTGAACACTAAATTTTTCACATTGTAATTTTTCATAACTTCACATAAAATCACCGTACTGATGACATTATTTGCGTAATACCACAAAGGCTCTTCAACTGATTCTCCTACAGCTTTCAACCCAGCGAAATGGATGACAGCTTCAATGTCGTTTTCTTCAAACACCCTGGCAAGTTCTTCTTTTTCTAAAAGATCAAACGCATAAATCGGAAAGGTTTGGCCGGTGATCTCCGTTACTCGTTGCAGTGATTCACGATGACTGTTGGAAAAATTGTCAACGACCACGATATCATGACCTTCGTTTAACAGCTCTACACACGTGTGAGTGCCAATGTATCCCGCTCCACCCGTTACTAAAATAGCCATATGTTGCTTTCCTCCTTTTTCTACCATATTAAATAATTGCTTTCATACTGGATATTTAATGTCATTACATTTTCATAGAAGTAATAAGCGAAATAGCAAACGATAATGGCTAAGTATACAAACTTTTTATCTCGCTGATGAAAAAGCGGGATGATCCAGGAGATTAGGATCAGCTGATACAAACTAAAATAAATTGAAAACCTGGCAAATATCCAGTTTTGTGTAGCAATAACCATAAATACAAACCCAATGAGAGCCATATTAATAATGACATCACTGTTCGGCATGATTTCTCTCAGCTTATGCCTGCCTAAGTAAGCGACGAATAGGGGGACACTTTCAACGGCTACTCTAAGAAGATTTGCACCGCCTTCAGCGAAGTCTTTATATTCTCCATATTGGGTGTCTTCAATAGCAGAGAATAAAATTGAAGAAAATTGCTCAAATCCAGCGGCTAGCAGTACCGCCACTCCTAACAACGCAATCGTAGCTTTGGAAAAAGCTTTAGCTTGAACAAAGAAATAAACAGGCAGCAGGATGAGCGCACTTTGGTGAAATAGTGATGCAAACATTATTACGATGGCATATCTTTTAAAGCCGCCTTCTATTAAAAATTTAATTGCCGTAAATGCGATGGCCGCTGCTAATGTCTGCCGGATGCCATTCATTGTAATTAAAAATAAACCGCCCGTAATATAAACATAAATACTTAGTTCAAGCATCCGAGAATATTTGTATAATACGATCATAATTAATGTATTTGTAATGACTGCCGTCGTAATGATTAGAATCTGTGGGTCACTTGAAAAAGATTGTAACACCATTTGAAGGATTCCAAATCCAATGTCTTTTTGCTCCTGTACCAATTCCCACGTAAATGTATTCACTTCAAAAGAATGCATATAAAAGTACGTATCGCCAATGTTCGTACGTAAACCTGAAACAGCCGCGATCGATAGTAACGCAATCATAATGAATAATTTGTTCGGTTTAAATAAAACGTCCGTGTTCGTATGAACTTCCACGGCCAATACTCTGGCCAACAGAACTAATCCAAATACGAGGAATAAATTCATCCATAATAATGTCATATCGTTTTCCTTTCCAAGCATGTAAGCAGGCTGCTTAGTTAAGAACGTTCCTCGTTCGACTTGTGACGTAGATATAAAGTAAACAACCAAATGGAAGTGCTAACATCGTTAACCCTTTTTGGGGGGAGTCCCTTAAGAAATTCTTATTTCGCATCATTAAACTGCTGGACACATAATGAATCGCTTGTCTATATTTAAAAAAGACACTTGCAAAGCTTAGCGTCATCAATTCTTTCCTATAAAAAGCAAATCCTTTTGGATTTCTTCGATACTGTTTTAACATATTGCGCGAAGAACCGTCCGCCAAATACTCTACTCTGCATAACACTTTATTAAGCAGCAGCATTTCATAACTTTCATCGAGTCGAAAATATTTATAAGCCAGTCCGACGTATTTTTCATTTTGGAAGATAGGATAAGGGAATTCTTTTGTTAACTCAGTGCGATAGACTAATTTTTTATCACCTTTCACCCCATGATTGTTATACAAATCAAACAGTGTGGATTGCTTTAATCCTTGAGGTAATGGAGTACCAATAATTTCCCCATTCGTGTATGAATCAAGTCCAACAATTCCGCTTACGCTTTCATTCCCATACTGTTTCCAACAAGAGATAATCTGTTCAACAGCATCTTCCGGCATAAAATCATCGGAATCTATACACACATTAAGCTCCGTTTCTATTGCCTTATAGGCCGTATTATGAGCGCCATGCATCCCTTGATTGGTCTGAAAAATATAATCGATTGAGATTTTAGCGTCCTTCACCCACTGGTCGATCAATTCCTTTGTATGATCCGTCGAACCATCATCTACAATAAGCCACTTAAAATTTTGATTGGTTTGCTTTACTAAGCTTTGATACAACTTCTCTAAACAAAATGCGCGGTCATAAGTAGGGGTGAAAACTGTTAAAAGCTTCAGCTTACATCCCTCCCTAAATTGATATAAGTATGCTGGGTTTCTACCGCCGTTTCCCGAATGTCATAGCCGTTTTGCTTTAGTACAGACGAATCAATCTCCCTTGAATGCTGCTTCTTGGCTATTGCTTTCATAGCATTCGTCCATTCCTCCTGATTCGATAATGACAACTGCTGGACGAGTCCCAAGCCCATATCAACTTCCTGTGAAATTGTATCTGTAATTAAGCATGGCAGCCCTGCATTTTGAGCTTCTATTAAAGTCACAGGCAGCCCTTCATGCAATGATGGAAAAAGAAATAAATCAAAGGCTTGTAAAAGCTCATCAATATCCTCTCGAACGCCTAAAAAATCCACTTCACCTTCTATCTTAAGCGCTCTGGCTTTTGCTTCCATTCTCTCTTTTAAAACACCATCCCCTGCCAGTAAAAGAATCGCTTCAGGATGGATCTTTAAAAACTTTTGAAAAACCTCAAGTATGAATTTGTGATTTTTTTGAAGGTTGAACCTGCCAACATGACCTACCACAAAAACTTCTTCTGAAATATTAAATTCAGATCTAACTTTTGATCGCCTTTCTTCTGAATAAAGAAACTTCTTACTTTCAATCCCGTTCTTTAACACATGTACAGAAGAACGTCTGCCAAACAACCATTTAGAAGCTAGCTGGGAGCAAGCAAACCTATGAGTGGAATAACGGTTAATATTATTGCCTGTATAAGATTTATATAATTTCCTTACGAGTCCACCTTCACTACGAGTATTGTGACTGTGAGCAATCCGAACAGGAACCTTCGCTTTTTCAGCTTCCTGCAGCACAATGCCGCACATCTTATCCAGGTGAGCATGAACAATTTTATAATCATGGGTTTTAAAGAAAGCTTGCAATACTCTCTTATATCCCCGGTGTCCCACATCTGTTACGTAAGGCACGCGGTGGACGTTACCGCCTAATTCTTCAATTTCTTTATCAAAGACACCCGGTTTACATGTTAAAAAATCGAATTGTACTTTGGTTCGGTCGATGTTACGGTATAAATTCATTAATAATGTTTCCGCTCCTCCGCGGTTCATATTAACGACCACATGGAGCACTCTTAATGGACCGCCCACTTTCCCACCCCCTCTTTTTTCATATACATTTGATAGATTTCTCTCTTTTGGATTAATACGTTATGTTCACTGTATTTTTGCACGATTGTTCTTCTTCCTTCTTTACCTAGCTGCTTTTTAATTTTTATATTCTTGGCGATGAATTTCATCTTTTCAGCAAAACCATCAGAATCGTTTTTTGTGATCAGCCAACCGTTCACACTGTGGTGAATTAATTCTCGATGGCCTCGATTGTCGACGGCAATGACGGGCAGACCACAAGCCATCGCTTCCATAATGTTAACTGGAAGCCCTTCACGAAGGCTTGAACCTACTGCGACATCACTAATTGTTAGGAGCTGCTGGATATCTTTTCTAAATCCTAAAAAATCAATGCGATGGTCAACTTCTAACCTTTTTGCAAGCTCTCTGCACTCTTTCCTTTTCTCACCTTCTCCAGCTAACAGAATCCTTGCATTTGGGATCTCTTTAACCACTTTTTCAAATGCTCGAATTAAAAAGGACTGATTCTTGTTTGTGTTAAATTCTGCTGCGTAAATAAATAAAAAGTCATCAGGTTGATAGCCTAATGACTTTCTTAACGAACTTTTTTGCTCATCGCTTATTGGTTTAAATTTTTCTGTATTGACCCCGACTCCGTGAACAAGCTCATGTTTTCTAGTCTTCAGTTTACTTGAAGCGAGTCGATAATCTTCTTCATTAATGGTAATTAAACAATCCGTACAGTGTGCCAGGCCTTTTTCGATAGGATAATACAACGCCCAGTTCGCTAAAGGGGCGCCTTTGCAAAAGTGAAAACCGTGTGCTGTGTAAATCACCTTTGTTCCATGTTTTCTCGCGGCTCGTGCAGCTAACCTTGTAAGCACCCCACCCATTGGAGTATGGCAGTGAATCATCTCATATTGATTTTCATCAATGATGTGCTTCAACTTTCTGTAGGCTGTGATATTTTGTTTATTCACAGGCGATCGCTCTATCGGAAGGTTATATTTCTGATCGACGTACGGAAGGTTGATGTCACCGCTTGCTGCGACATGAACATCCCACCCTTGTTCTTTGAACCATTTTAAATAAGGAAGATGAAAGGCTTTAAAATGATAGTCAACGGTTGCAGTGAACAGAACTTTTTGAACCATTTTCATCACATCCTTATGCGTTTGATGAGAACTTCTTATCTAAAATGGTCGTCAAGTAAGTAAATAGTTCGTCACGCAATTCTTCCCTCTCTAAGGCCATCTCCAAAGTTGTTTTAATAAAACCCATTTTTTCTCCGACATCGTAGCGAGTGCCTTCAAAATCATAGGCATAGACGTTCTCTGTTTGATTTAGTTCAGCAATTGCATCTGTCAGTTGGATTTCGTTGCCCGCTCCTGGTTCTTGATGATCTAAAATATCAAATATGGCAGGGGTAAGAATGTATCGCCCTAAGATCGCTAAATTAGATGGAGCTTCTTCTGTTTTGGGCTTTTCGACAAGATGATGAACTGAATGAAGACGCTGGCTCACTTCATTCCCTGCTACGATCCCGTAACGATTGACTTCTTCCCGTTTAACGGTCTGCACGCCTAAAATAGAAGATTGTTGTTGATTGAACTGATCGATTAATTGCTTCAAGCACGGTGTGTCAGCTCGAACAATATCGTCACCTAATAAAACAGCAAAGGGCTCATCTCCTATAAACTTTCTGGCACACCAGATCGCGTGTCCCAATCCTTGAGGTTCCTTTTGACGAATGTAATGAATATCCACCAAGTTGGAAGATTTCTGAACCTCATTCAGCAACTCAAACTTTCCTTTTTCCATTAAATTTTGTTCAAGCTCAAACGCGTAATCAAAATGATCCTCAATCGCTCGCTTTCCTTTACCGGTCACGATAATAATGTCTTCAATCCCTGAGGCAATTGCTTCTTCAACAATATATTGAATCGTCGGTTTGTCTACAATAGGAAGCATTTCTTTCGGCATCGCTTTCGTTGCCGGTAAAAACCTTGTCCCTAAACCAGCAGCAGGTATAATTGCTTTTTTAACCTTCAATTCCTCTCCTCCTTTTCAGCTTATAATCGGCATTTGATTTTCTTTTGGATTTGAATGATTGGCAAGTGCAATCATTCGCTCCCGTAAGGCTTCACGGCTTAAAGAACTATACTCTTCTACAATCGCTTCAATTTCATCGATGTATAATTGCACGGTTTTTCCTATATAAATCTTAGGATAGATTTGCTCGTTATAAACCTCTTCAGCTTTAAGCAGTTCTTCAAACAATTTCTCTCCTGGACGTATTCCACTGTATCTAATTCCGATTTCTTCTATGGAGTTGCCTGAAAGTTTAATTAGATTTTTGGCTAAATCAACGATCTTAACAGGGTCTCCCATATCTAAAACGAAGACTTCTCCACCTTTTGTCAAGGCGCCCGCTTGAATGACTAATCGTGAGGCTTCAGGAATGGTCATGAAATAACGAACCATTTCTGGGTGGGTAACAGTGACTGGCCCGCCTTTTTCAATCTGATTGCGGAAAAGAGGAATGACGCTCCCCCGGCTCCCTAATACGTTACCAAATCGTACAGCTACAAACTTCGTGGAACTGTTTTGATTCATACTTTGGACAATCATCTCAGCTAAGCGCTTGGACGCGCCCATTACACTTGTAGGGTTGACCGCTTTATCCGTAGATACCATCACAAACGTACCGACTTTATTCCAACTGGCTGCTTTCGCTGTGTTCCACGTACCTATAATGTTATTCTTTACGGCTTCTTCTGGATTTCTCTCCATTAACGGAACATGCTTATGTGCCGCCGCATGATACACGACATCCGGCTGATGGTTCTCCATCACCGCCATCATTTTATCCGCATCCTGAACATCCGCGATTTCCGTAACAAACTCCATATCTTCCGTATGATGAGTAGACCGCATTTCCATTTCAATTGTATAAATACTGTTTTCTCCGTGACCTAGTAAAATCATTTTTCTCGGGTGGAACTTTGCCACTTGTCTAGTAATCTCTGATCCTATCGATCCTCCTGCACCGGTAATAAGAACGATCCTGTCTTCAAGGTAATCTGAAATACTCTCGGTATCCAGAACGATTGGTTCTCTTCCTAGTAAATCTTCCACTTCAACGTCACGAAACTGTTTGACGGACACTTTTCCTGTCACTAAATCCTCCAGCATAGGTAAGATCTGAGTTTTGGCTTCTGTTTTTGCACATTCTTGAAAAATTACATTTAGTTCTCGTTTGCTTAAGGATGGAATCGCAATGACGATATGGGAAATCTCAAGCTCTTTTACCTTTTGAACAATCTCGTGTACACCGCCCACGACAGGCAGCCCTAAAATATCAAGCTGATGCTTTCTCTCATCATCATCGATGAAAGCTACGGGGGTGAGTTCGGAATCGTTCCCTTTTTGCAATTGCCGTGTTACCATGGTGCCCGCTGACCCTGCTCCAACGATTAATGTTCTTTTTTGATTGTGTGATGCAAGCATGACTGAATCCCGATACACCCGCCATAAAAATCGAGATCCTCCAATGAGCAGGATGTGCATCATCCATGTTAATACGAGCATTCGTAGGAAGAGCGTTTGAAAAAGAACCAACTGAACAACTGCTGTTGCAGCTACTGAGTAGGTCACTGTCTTTCCAATAATAATTAATTCGCTTACACTCGCATATTCCCATACTTTACGATAAAGGTTTAATTGAAATGAGATATAAATATGACTGAAAAATATAACTGAAATAGTGACAATTAACGCTGACCATGAGTTGTAAAACAAGGAACTTACCAACAGCTTGATGGTTAGTAAAGAGGCAAGCACAATACAAAGATCAATAAATATAAAAATAGATAATCTTTGCCGATAGGTCATGAATTCGCTCCTTTCCTAGTTTGATAGACACTTAAAACCCTCAGAAAAGAAGTTTAACCAAACTCCTTTTTTCAAGGTTTTAAATGGGCATTTAACCCGTCCTCACACCATGCCAATGCGACTTGCGCTAAGGTCTTATTTCAACCCACAACATGGCTGAGTGCCTCCATTTCTAACGGTAAGGAGACATCACCGCAACTATTAACGAATTAAATTTCTTAATAACGAACAAAATAGTATAAAATCTTATCTTTTCGTGTTCATAATGGCCCCGACAACGGTCGCATTAACAATATCTAATACTTTCTTTGCTTCTACGACTTTCCGTAAGTCTGTTTTTTTACGACTAATAACGAGTACAACCCCGTCACACAAATTAGCAAGTAACCGGGATTCATTTGATTGAAGAACTGGTGGCGCATCTACAAGAATCACATCGTATTGATTGCAGACCTTCTTTAATAAATTCTCCATGATCTCTCCACCAAGCAGCTCGGATGGATTATTAACCACGGGTCCACTAGTTAGTAAATCCAGGTTGCCAATCCCTGTAGAATAAGCAACATCATCAAATGATAATCGTCCGGTTAATACATCCGTTAGACCCTCATTGTTGTCTACTTTAAATAACTGATGAATCATAGGATTCCTTAAGTTCGTATCAACGAGTAATACTTTATGCTTTTGCTGCACCATTGAAACAGCTAAATTAGCGATTGAGGTTGATTTTCCTTCTTTTTTTCCTGGAGATGTCATTAGAAAAAGTTTTTGATTACGGTTTTCCGTTAAAAATTGAATATTGGTGCGAATCGTTCGAAACTGTTCAGAAATTAGAGATTCAGGGAAAAAGTATGTGACTAGTTTACTTTTCTTTCCTTTACTTAATATCAATGGATTCCCCCCTTACCTCTAGTTCTTGTGTTTTGGATTTCCTTGTTTTTGTAGTACTGTTCTTTCTATTCATTGGAGAAACAAAACCAATGACAGGAATTCCTAAAAAGTCTTCTACTTCTTCTCTGGATTTAACTGAGCCGTCTAATGTATCCAATAAAAAGATTAACCCTATTCCTGCAATTAATCCAAACACTGCGGCAATCATTAGATTACGATCCTGGAATTCATTAATTGGATAAGGATTTACTTCGGCTTTGGATAGAAGTTGAACGTGCTTAAATTCTAGAATGTTAACAATCTCGTTTTTATAAACTGCTGCTGTTTTGTTTGCAATAGATGCTGCGGCTTTAGGATCATTAGCAGTTACAGAGATCTGTATTACTTCTGAATCTTCTAAACGGTTAACTTCAATTTGACTGGCTATAGAACTGGATGACTGAGGCAAGTCTAATTCCTTTTTCACTTGATCCATTATGATTGGATCTTTAATCATAACCATCAGCGTGTTCATATTTTGATCTTCCGTAGAAAGGATTATTCGTGTGGAAGTTTCATAAACAGGGGTATTATTTAAGTAACTATATGCATATGCCGCCCCCGTACATACAATAATCATGGCAAATACAATCCAAATCCGACCTTTAATGACATCCCAGTATTCCTTAAGGTTAATTTCCTTGCCAAGCTGTTCATCATTATAGACCATCCGCTTCATTTTGCTCATGTTTACCACCTTTATCCATTATTCTTTATAAAGAACGAGAAGGTTAAAAAAATATATTTATCCCAAAATTCAACCTTTTCTACAATTTACTTTCCTATATTGACTACATTTTAGTTCTATATAAAGAACATGTCAAGGGGTTAAAAAGGAAAAGTCCGAAAATTGAAACAAAAAGCAGTTAGTGAGTGAATGTCTTTCTTTTAGAAGGTAAGGAATTTTCAGGCTGCTTCCCTGTCTGAATCAGTTTTTCTACATATTTTTCTTTCGTTACAATTTTCTCCACATCAATCATAACGGGTATTAAGGTGGATGCTGGACCTGCTAATTCACTGCCTGTTCTTTCTACGCCATAGCCATAGTAAAATTTTATGAGACGGTAGAGTCTTTTCTCAATTAAGGCCACATAGTACTTGGCTTTATATCTTAGAATGTGATCATACATAATGTGCATAAACACCTCGAAGTTCCCTGCCCTTTGAAAATCCTCATGGATACAAAGCTTATCAATCTCCCAAACAAAATCTAAATTTGAAGTAATTTCGTTTAATTTAGAGAAAGGATATCTTCCTTCTACTGTGCTGTGAGGATTCGTAGGGTTATAAGGGATGAATTCAACCGTTCCGATCACTCTCTTTCTTATGACTCTCATTCTTTTATTCTTAGAAATCAGATTATACCGAATTCCATCTGCTGCGTAGGGATCATTAATCCAGCAAAATTTTTCACAAAAATATTCCCACGTTTTCTCAAACCTTTTTTGCTGCTTAGGTGTTTTTACGATTTCATACATATTGAGGCCACCTTTAACATGACCCTTGTAGAGATTAGTGTCCACAAGGGCCATGTTTTTAACTATCTAAATTTTCTCCACCGTTTTCACAATCCTTATCATGTTTGTGGTCTTTTCCGCACTTCCAGCAAGGAGAACCGATAGTTCCGTGAAACTTCATAGTGTTACTTACATTCAACTCGTCTAATACAGGAGTACGCCATTCTTTTCTCATAATCTCTCCACCTTTAAATTCTTAATAAAGAACAATAGAATGAAAAATCAGCACATCTAAAGTAAGACATGCTCATACTGACCCCCGTTACCAGATCGATCTTTTTCTTTATAAAGAACGTTCTTTTAAATGATACTATCACCTAAATTCGTCGTTGTCTACTCTTTTCCGCCGAATTATTAAAAGTTTGTCGAACGTTCCATAACTTCTGGTTCAGTAACAACCTCATCTCTTCCTGCACCAAGGCCCGCACTCACCATGACCACCACGACACCAATAAAAATAATTAAAGCCGGTGTCCATGTCTGCGTGAAATCAAATAACATTCCTAGCATAATCGGTCCAATGGCAGCCATTGTATATCCAATGGATTGCGCCATCCCTGATAAATTGGCAGCCTGATTTGCTGTAGCAGCTCGAAGACTCAGCAGCGTTAATGCCAGACTTACAGAGGAGCCTTGAGCAATACCGATAATAGCAATGCTAATTGTAAGTAAAGAAGTTGCGGAACCAAACAACATCCCACTTAAACCGATTAAGTACAAGAAGCCTATACTCCATACAATCTTTCTTTGACTGCTCATTTGTCCTGCTAATACTGGTGTTAAAAATGTCCCAGGCAATCCTGCAATTTGCATAAATGATAACATCCACCCTGCTGTTGCAGGCTCCATTCCGCGGCTTTGTAGAATTTCAGGCAGCCAGGTAATAAGACAGTAAAACATAAAAGATTGCATGCCCATAAAAATCGTCACCTGCCAGGCAAGTTTCGATTGAAATAACGGGCTGTTTTTTATATCGATCTTCGGAATTTTAACCGGCTTTCTTTTAACCGTAATTTGCGGCAGCCAGACGATGATGGCCACTATCGCAAGCCCACTCCATATTCCTAGTGAGCCCTGCCATCCGCTTGAAAGCCGCTGAGCAAGAGGAAAACTGATCCCTGATCCAATCGCAGCTAAACCACTTAATGAGATGGAATATATTCCAGTCAGCAGGCCTACTTTTTCAGGAAATTGTTGTTTTACAACACCTGGGAGAAGTACATTGCCTATAGCAATTCCAACCCCAATTAATGTTGTACCAATAAATAATGTAGCGACCCATTCAATTGATCGTATAAAAATTCCAATCGTAAGTATAACCATCCCTAAAAAGATCGCTTGGCTTTGACCTATTCTTAACCCTAACCTTGGAGCCATGGCTGATAAAACAGCGAATGCAATAAGAGGCAGTGTCGTCAGCATTCCGGCTGTTCCGTTCGATATGTTAAGATCTTCGCGAATGGAGCCAATTACCGGTCCAACTGAAGTAATCGAAGGTCTTAAATTTATGGCAACAAGAATTATACCGATCACAAGCCATTTTCTATTATGTATGAAGCTCAAATTCATTATCTTCCCTCGTTTCTAGCGAACAGCCCCCATAATTGACTGATTATAGGTATTTTCAAAAAGTGAACGAAAAATCTCAATACACCCAAAGAAAGATTCATCGTAAGTACCCGTATGTTGATCAACAGTCCACGAGGCAGCCAGGATTGTATGGCAATACCCCCATAAGAGCAGCTTTTCTTTATTTATATGAAGCTCTTTTTCAAAAATCTCCACGCGCTTTTTAATGCAGTTTCCTCGGTTTTGATCCGGCAGTCTATTTAATAAAAATTGTATGAGATCGTATTCTATTTCTCCAATTAATCCTTTTGGATCAATGGTTGTCCATTCACTGGCCCCTTCTTTTAAAATATTGTAATGATGAAAGTCACCGTGTAAGACCATTGGGCGAGTCATCTTCTTATTTAGGTATGTAAACACTTCTAAACCTTCTTTTATCGTACCTCGTGAAATTGGTCCAGTAGTTCTCGAGGAATCCAAGTAAAGCTTCCTTAATTGGTCTTCCCTATCCTCCGTAGTAGGAAGCTGCAAGTTTGAATATTTTACAGACTCTAAGTTTTTCATGACAAAAGCAGCAATATAAGTGGCTGCTTCATCATCCTTCACTTCAGCAAGGGGAGTGCCGGGCATGACTCTTTCTAATAATAATATATTCTTCTCTCGATCTTCATCTAATAGGTTGATTCTGCCTAATGGATTCAAAGCGAGCAGTGCTTCCCGCTCGAACCCTTCTTCAGGTAAAGATAATTTAATGACTACGTTCTTCCCGTTGTTTGTAGTGGCTGGTGCAACGTAATTATAAGAAAGTGAGAAAGGAGCGTGAATGGTAAGCGACCAACGTTCTTCACAATAATGAAGAAGTTTTGGCAGCTCATCAAGCCACGCTCTTCCTTTATCAGGGCAGGCTGCTACTACATTTTCGACAAACGTTTGGGGTAAATTCATTTCCTCTGCTCCTTTTCTACGAACCACTCCATACAAATTGATTATACAGTAACACGTTTTCTCACTTGAGGCACTCTCTTCTCTGACGATTTTATCATGTTTTGTAAATGCTTGCGGAAAAGGTACATTACAAGCAAATGTACTTTTGCCTGCGTGTATTTATAGATAAACCACGGAAGAGAAGGCATATAATCATGAATTGCTACGATACATTCCTGCGAGTTAGGAATTTGTCTGAACTCTAAGCGGCCCCGTTCATTTTTGCTGGAATCAAAAAATACGCCACCTGTTAAATAGTATAACGCCCGATTTTCTGTACTGCGTTCCATTGAATAGCCCATTTTTAAGAGGGGCCTTCCTGTCAGTGCTGTCTTTATTTTATAATTATTTTTCTGATCGTTTTCCGTTTGGATCAGGGGAGAAAATTTGTCTGCAAGCCATTCTACATAATGTTTAGCAGCCCACGTGGCATCTTTGCCTTCAGGAAGACAAATGCGCTGAACCGACCGCACATCCTGTTGAACTTGAGGTGTTTTCCTTTTTTTCTTGGAAGACCCCGATTGTTCTGCTTCTTCCTTAAGAGACCACTCAGCTGCTTCTTTAAATGTCATCGTGCCTTCACTTACTCCCTTTTCCATCCGCTCTTGGCTGGCAGTCATCGGATGTACGAGACTTTCTATTAAAGGATAGACCATTTCTTTAGGGGATTGAGTTGTTAAACTAACCCACAGCCTTGAAAGCTTCACGGTAATAAAAGGAACATCAAACAGGCGGGGTTTTTTGCCCATGGCTTCTGCGGTTTGAAGCATCATCTCTTTATAGGTCATGACCTCAGGACCGCCTACATCAATGGCTTTTCCTTTTAAATATTGGTTGTCTATGCTCGTATTTAAGGCGTTTAACACATCCGTTAATGCAATTGGGTGCGTTTTTATTCGGGTCCATTTTGGTAAAGCCATAACCGGCAGTCGTTTCACCAGCTTAGCAAGTATAGGAAAGGAGGAGCCTTTAGGTCCCACAATAAGGGCTGCTCGAATTGTCGTAACCGGCACTCCATAAGCACTTAATATTTTTTCTACTTCAAGCCTGCTCCTAAGGTGGCGGGAAAGACGTTTCGCTTTTGGTATAATCCCGCTTAGATAGACAATCTGTTTGACGCCTTGTTTCTTAGCTGCCTGCGCGAAATTATCGGCAAGAATGACATCCATATCTTCAAATGACCCTTGAGTGAGTTTAGCAGAAGGCAGCATCGAGTGAACAAGGTAAACGGCAATATCGGCACCTTCAAGTCCTTTTTCAGCATCAGCCATCGAATACAAATCACACGAACGCCATGTCACATGTTCACTATCTTCTTTTTGATCTCCGTTTCTAGATAAGCCAATCACATCTGCATACTTCGTCAGTTTCTCCAGCAAGTTGTTTCCTATATATCCGGTTGCTCCGGTCAAGGCAACCACTGGCCGTCTCTTATTAGCAATGGTAGTACTCACTTTGATCTGCCTCCTGTATGGTCTCGTTATGGACCCTTACCCTGTTCTTTACTAATAATAACTTTAGGGAGATGCTCAAAAAGAAACCGGCTTGGACAAGACAGAATAGAGAATAAAATAATCCGAACAATTTGATATGAATTGTTCGGATTATTTTACTTGCCGGGTACCAGGTACCGAAATTCAAAATTGCACTTCGCTCTTTTACAACTTTTCGGTACCTGGTACCTTTATGCGACTTTTGACATCACTGCTTTATTTCTGTCCCAGCCTCTACTTCACCATTCGATCTTCATCTTTCCAAAACTCTTTACGCAACTGGACTTTTTGAATTTTTCCAGAAGCTGTTTTTGGGAGCTCTTCAACAAATGAGAAACTTTTTGGCACTTTAAAATGAGCCAATTTATGACGACAGTATTCCGCGAGCTCTTCCTCTGTTATGGAATGCCCTTCTCTCTTTACAACTACAGCATGAGGCGTTTCTCCCCACTTTTCGTGCGGAACCGCAATAACTGCCGTCTCTAAAATAGAAGGGTGGTCGTACAACGCAGCTTCGACTTCAATCGAAGAAATATTCTCGCCCCCACTGATTATAACGTCCTTCTTCCGGTCGACAATTTCAATATATCCTCTGTCGTCTACGATTGCCATATCACCTGTATAAAGCCACCCGTCCCGTATCGTTTCATTCGTAGCTTCTGGATTTTTATAATAGCCTTCCATCACATTGTTGGAGCGGGCAGCAATTTCGCCAATTGTTTTCCCGTCCTTTGGTACCTCTTTACCAAATTCATCTAACACTCTTACTTTCGATCCTACCATTTCATAGCCTGTTTTTGCTTTTAGCAGGTATTGCTCCTCCCTGGCTAAGTCTTGTTCCATGGACCGTAAAATGGAAGTGGTAATAAGCGGAGTTATTTCTGTCATGCCATAGACCTGGATAAATTCCCAGTCCATTTCTTCTTCCACTTTTCTAACAAATGCAGGAGGAGGAGCTGATCCTGCAATCACAATCCTCCCTTTTTCCGGCAAAGAGGTTGGATTAGATTCATATTGTTCTAATACCATATTTAAAACAGTTGGAGCCATATGCATAATAGAAACCTGATGATCTTTTACCTTTTGTAAAATTAACTCTGGATCTACTTTTCGCAGCATGACTTGAGTTGCACCGTTTAACGTGTAATAAAAAGGAGAACCCCATCCGTTCACATGAAACATTGGCAGAACATGCAATAATGTATCTTGGTCAGAAACTCTCAGATGATGCATCGCCGATAATGCATGTAAATAATTTGATCGGTGAGAAAGCAGTACTCCTTTTGGGTTGCCTGTAGTACCACTAGTATATAAAAGACTGGCAATATCCGATTCTTCTAGCTTTACACGGTCAAAATCGTCCGGTGAATAGTTACTCCTCCAACTCTCATAAGCTATATGTCCCTCTAAAGAATTGCCATGAATTATTACTTCTTGAAGTTGAGGAATATCATGTAAAACGGGCTTCACTAGAGGATAAAGCTCTTCATCTACAAATAGTACCTTGCTCTCACTGTGAGTTAATATAAACTTATAATCTTCAGGCTTTAAGCGTGTATTTAAAGGAGTCATCACTCCTCCTGCTTGAAAGACTCCGTAAAACCCTTCAAGCATTTCACTTGTATTAGGAGCTAAGTAAGCAACTTTATCTCCTTTTTCCACACCTAAATCTTGTAAACCACGTGATAACTGATTTACTCGATCATTTAATTGATCGTAAGTCAGGGTTTTGTGATCATCAATAATTGCCGGCTTACTTCCATATAATTCAACAGCCCTGTCCAAAAAATCAGTAAGTACTAATGGGACATGCATACTTTTTCCTCCCCTTCTGTTAAATAAAGCGGTTACATTTTATTGTAAAGAATGGACTGTTATATATCAAACAAAACAGATATACAACAAGAAAACTTCCAATCTATTAAAATAGAAAGGAAGTTCTAAAAAGCTTAAGCTATGCCTAATGCGATTAACATGATATAAGTCATCATCAGAAAGGCGCCGGCGTGAAGAAGAACAAGCAGCCATTTTGTCCATCCGCTCCCTTTCAACCCAACAAATACGCCTCCTAATGGAAACAAAAGCATAAGAATGACGGTTACTCTGCCAAGTCCCCAAAATGAAAATCCGCTTACTAATAAAGCAAATAATGCAATAAAAATACCAAGCAGGACAAGTGATGCTATGTTAAACTTTTTCTTTTTGTTTATTTCATCTGATGTTAAGTAAAAACTGTTCGCCATTGAATCGGCATCCTCCTGTCGACAAATTAATTGATCTTTCTCTATTATAGTATTCCTGTAAAGGGAGAAGAAGGTCCGTAATGCTTAAAAGTCCTATTAATTAAAAGGGACGATTGATTAGAAAGTCACAGTTGTTTCTACTAAGCATATCAAATCCTTTCTCCCCTTAAAAGATCAGCCATATAATATTCATCGAACGTACGTAAACTCTTTTATACCCTTCCATTTCATACTCGCTTTTTTTTACATAAAAAGTCATCTTCCCCTAAAGAAAGACGACTTTCCTGTTAAGCTTAAGAATAATAATCCTTTGGCTTAACCTCTTCTCCATTTTTACCGTTAAATCGTAATCCCCATCCGGTCAAGGCAGCGATAAACATGACAATCAACAATCCCCACCCTTGGAATACGAAAGGAAAAACCTCTGTTGGGCTGACAACTGGGATGAACTCGTAGTTGTCAGCCGCTCCCTGAATGGTCGCCCAGGCGAGCAGGACACCGCCGCTCCAAGGAAAGATGTAACCTAACGAAGAGGTCACTGTATCTAAAAAGTTCGCTCGACGATAAGGGTGAATGTTCATCTCTTTTCCTAACTTTCGCACAAACGGGGCGGCTGCAATTTCAGCAGCTGTATTAATAGTGATAAATATATTTAAAAATGCCACAATTCCAAACATCGTTAATTCAGCACGACGTACTACATTTTTAATAATTCCTAAGAAGAAGTTCTTAATGGTTTCCATAGTTCCAGCCACTTCCATTAAATGGGCGGCAGCTAATATAAATAGTATTAGAATGGCCATATTAAAGTATCCGCCGATCCCTTCCATAAGAGCTCCTTCAATAACCGCATCACCAGCATCGTTTTGATAAATATGCAGCACTTCAGTCAGCGGAGTACCCGCAAGACCCATGACGACTACTGCAGCTACAATCCCCCACGTCAGGGAAGTCAGTAGATGATGCCCAGACAATGCCAAGAATAACACAAGGGCAAACGGAATCAATAAGAGAAGTCCATCAGCAGCGACTTCTTGTTGAAGTTCGTTCATGACTTGAGTATTCCCCATAGTCCCTCCGCCTCCGAAGATGACGAATAAAATAAGAGCCGGGACGGCAGCAGTAACAGAGTATTTAAATCTTGAGCGAACAACACCAGGTACATCGGCTTCCTGGGTAGTCGCCGAGACGATGGTCGTGTCTGATACAGGGGCTAAATTATCTCCAAACACGGCACCGCTTAATATTGCAGCTAGTAAAATGACGGGATCAGCTCCTAAAATAACACCCGCCGGGTACATAAGTATTCCAAATGTAGCTACAGTTCCATAGCCTGTACCTACAGCTGTCGCAAACAACGCAGAAAGCAGAAAAGTTACTCCTACAAAAGCTCCCCCTTCAAGGCCAGTTTGAAATCCAAGCCAAATCAGTCCATCAACTAATCCACCTGCTGATAAGAGGGTGGCAAACATTCCAGCCCAAAACCAGGCAATAACTGCAACTACACCAACAGGCTGCGCCATTCCAGAAATTAAACTTTGCGCATAATCGGCCCATTTTGACTTACAAAAGAATAAGCCGATGGCAACTCCAATTACCATCCCAAGTACAAGCGCCTCCTCTGTGACAAGCTGTGAGACACTAAGTGTGATCGCCCATATGATGAAAAAAACTAAGGGTATGGTTGCAGCAAAAACACCGCCGCGAAATTCCAATTTCTCTATCTTTTTTTTCCCTACCGCTTCATCAATGACTTCGTTATTTTCTTGATTTCCCACTAGAATTCCTCCTTGTGACTAAAATCCCTTCATAGTGTATCACTAAATCTAGTTTTTCCGTAATCTTTAATTATGATAGAGGAAGTGATCATAAAAACATGGAATAGTTGCACCTAAATTTATTCTTTTTTTTCCTTATAATAAGGTAAAATGTCTTACGGCCATAAAAGATATCAAACAGCCGCCTTTCTATTTATTTCTTCATTATTTCCTAGGAAATGATAGAGTCATGAATAAAACAATGTTCTAATTTGAAAAAATTTCGTTATTCATGGAAGTCATGGTAGGATGTAAACTAACTACATAAAAGGAGTGACCACTATGTTTAAACCACTAGCTACAGATCAAGCACCTGCAGCAATCGGACCTTATTCTCAAGCTGCAGATGTAGGAAACCTTATTTTTATTTCCGGTCAAATTCCTCTGAATCCACAGACAATGGAATTTGTATCAGATGATGTAAAAGAACAAGCTCATCAAGTTATGAAAAACCTGGGTGCGATCCTTGAAGAAGCCGGCTTAAGTTACAATCATATAGCTAAAGCAAATATTTATTTGGATTCCATGGATGATTTTGCCGTCGTTAATGATGTATATGCGAGTTATCTAAGTGAGCCCTATCCAGCGCGGGCTGCGGTAGAAGTAGGAAAGCTTCCAAAAGGAGCAAAAGTTGAAATAGAAGCCATTGCTGTCAAATAATAACCTTATTAACCCTTTAGATATTAAAAAAGATTGACCCTCAGTTGGATGAAGGTCAATCTTTTTTATTTTGACAGAGGGCGTCAATTATTCTTTCCCCTTACTTTCTCTTACGACATAAACTATTCCTTTTTGTCATAGGCTTTACAAACTTAAAGTTATAACCGTGCATTAATCTTCATCTTTTATATCCCGATCTTGAGGAATAGGTTCATTTAAATAGTCCTGTATCATGACACGGTACTTCTCCACTTGCTCAAAGTAAATATCAAATTGAGAATTATTAATTAAATATTGCTCTCCATCATGGAGACAACGTACCTTCTTCTCTTTAATTAAATGCTCAATATATTCTCTTGGAACGTCTAAATATTTAGCCGTTTCTTCTACAGTTAAATACATTTCGTTCACCTTCCCTTTTGTTTAAAGAAGTTGAAACTACTAAATCATAAACTTTGTTAGATGCTGAGCTTCCCTCAGTATGAGAGCCCTTGCTTTATGATAGAAAGAAGCTCTCATTTCCCAAAAGGCCTTTTCTTTTTTATAAACGAGTTAATAATGAAATGCAACAAATGCATATTAAAAAAGCTTTCCCGTGTTTCAGGGAAAGCTTTCGATCTTTTGTCGCGAATGTACCGACGACCACATTCGTCGTTTAGCCTCGAAGGCATATACTTCGTCTTACACAAACAGCTCATCGCTCCATAACTATATCATCTTCCACCGTCCCTGACAATCAAAATTTAATTGCAGATTTCGAATTCTTCTCCCGCTGTGCTATAATAAACGAATTACTAAATCAGCAGGAGGCTACTATGCTAACGTTTGAAGAAAAGATGGCTATTATAGAAGAGTTTGGTGAGCTGACTAAAAAAGAAGTCTCATTAGGTCGTGTCAACTTTCATTACGAAGAAAGTCTTTATGATAAGAAAAATGTTGTTTACCATTTACATCCTAACGGCAATGGTTTTGTATATGCAGGCGAGATAGAAGGCTGCCCTGCGGATGATCGAGGAATGGTAAACATTCGTGATTATAGTGAAACTGAATTGAGAAACATCGTACGTGAAGCAATAGATTCTTTAGCTTCTACGCCAGCAGAAAAAAATCCGGTTTTTGAAGAATGGATGAATAACGGTGATTTCTCGCTTTTTCTTATGCGGGAAGATGATGGTTATAATGTGTATGCAGGTGAAATTTTAGAAGGTGCATTTAATTCCTACGAGGAAGCCGCTAACTTTCTAGAAGAAGAGGGGTTCAGCCGCATTTAAATCATAGGCCGATACGAAAAAACTTTGGTTGTGCCCATTTTTGTGGTACTTGAACTTGCTTAACTGTATTGAGATAAATGTAAAAAGCTTGTAGAGAATTACCGGCCTCTACAAGCTTTTTTTATTATTCGTAAGCAGGGAGTGTAAAGGTTACCGTCGTACCATGGCCAATACGGCTTGCAGCTTTAATCCAGCCTCCGTGCTCTTCGATTATTCTTTTTGAGATTGGAAGGCCAAGGCCGCTCCCTCCCTCGGAGAACATTTTGGTTTGTTCGGATTGATAAAACAATTCAAAAATATGTGGAAGGTCATTATCTAGAATACCTGGTCCGTTATCTGTAACTTCCACAATGATTTCGCCGCCCTTCTCTTTCAGACGTAAATCAATCTTTTTCTCTTCCTTATCCATAAATCGCAAGCAGTTATTCAGTAAATGAACCATCACTCGTCTTAATTGAGCAGGATCAGCTTTTGCCTCATAAGATTTAACTTGCTCCGCTTCAAAGGTAAAAGTAATTTCTTCCCACTCCTCTTGAAACCCTTCCATGATTTCAACGAGAAACGAACGCATTTCTAACCTTTTAAAGTAAAAGGAAAGTCGTCCCATATCAAGTTCAGAATGCTGAAATAGTTCATCAATCAAACGTTCAAGTACAATTGACTTCATATGAACCGCCTGGAGCGCAGCATCCACTTCTTCGCGAGAAGCGTTTTCCCCTTGAGCAAATTCGACCTGCTCTTTAATAAAGGACATAGGAAGTCGCAAATCATTTGAGATATTGTATAAAAGTTTCTTTCTGTTTTCTGAATACTTTTGTTTTACTTCTTCTGATTCTAGTAATTGCAGCCTTAAATTCTCGAAAGAATCGGCGAGTTTACCGATTTCATCTTTTTTCATACGTACAAATGGGGTTTCAGTTTGCCCAGCACTCACTTCTTCAGCTGCTTTTGTCAGAGTCTTCATTGGTTTTATGACGTTTTTGGTTACAAAGTAAAGAAACAAGGCATTTGTGATTAGTAAAAGCACCAGCCACCCAACAATATGAATGGATAAAAACGTAAGCTGATCTCCCTGTTGTGTACTAAAGTTGAACGTATATAAAAGTAAATATCCTTCTACAAAAAGAAATAATAGCATTGGAATAATGACAATCGCCAAATTTGACCGCATAAATCGTTTACGAATAGACATCTTTTCTACTCCTTTATCTATGTAATACCGTCCTTTAAGGATATACCATGATACAGCTCATCGTCTACAAAAGTCTTTCCAACTTTTTTCATACTATTGTTTGTGAACCAAAGCATAGAATATCATATAGGCGGAATCAACTGAGGGAGAGGATATCATGTATCCATATGATTATAGACAGACAATGAATCAGCCGACTGTTCTGGCTTTTGCTCAAGGAGATGTTAATGGCGATGGAGTGATTGACAACGTGTACTTGACAGGGAAAAAACCTAACGATACGGGGAGTCCTTATACGACGGATATTACTCTAGTGATTCAAGACGGAAGGACTCAAACCTTTTACAGTGTACCTCTTCAATCAAACGCCGGATATGCCCCTGCACTATTTCTAGGTGATTTTACCGGGGACGGCGTAGATGATATTCAAATTAACATTAACTCGGGGGGAAGTGGAGGTTTCTATTTTGTTTACATCTATTCCTTCCTCAACAATCAAGCCAAAGAGTTGTTTAACTATGAAACGTTCAACGACCAATATTTGTATGATGTTATGTACAGGGATCACTACAAAGTAGATATATCCAATCAAACGTTAAAATTAAATTATGTCATTGATATTAGCAATAGAGACGAGGAATATTTATCAGAAATTTACACGGAGGACGGTAAACTTAAAACTCCTGTACAAGGATGGGTGTCAGGATTAAATACTGCTTACCCTGTTGATTTTGACGGAAATGGCGTATTTGAATTATTTGTATTTCAGCGTATCGCCGGCCGATATAACGCCGATGGCTTAGGTCTCGTGCAGTCCCCTCTTTATTGGGACGGTACCCATTTTATAATTAAAGATAACTGGCAATATGTCGCTGTGTTAGGGGAGGAACAGTCTTAAATAATTGGTCAGCTCTTTTTAGCTCAGAGCTGACCTCGCGCTAATTTTGTATCTGAAGCATTGTTTTGTTAATATACGGACACTCAGTATACATTCATTCCCATTCCGCTAATTACTAATTGGTAAAACCAATTATACATAAAACTGAATTGAATCGGTTCTAATCCATAAAAAAAGAACGCCGTCATTGGCGTTCAAAATAAAAACGCGAGAATCTTTTCTTTATGCTGGGCGTACACCTTTTCCCCTAATGTGCTTAGTTCTTCCATACAGAGAATATCATCAAAAGGGATTTCTCTAGATAGATCCTCGTCAATTCGCAAATACTGTTCTCCTAACAATATTTGACTTTGATAAGAAACCGATTCTGAAGACAAATGTAATGCCAGATCCAGTAGTTTAGGTTTTGTTTTTAAAGAAGGAATCTTTAAAGGCATCCATTGCCTTAACCCCCAGTACTTATTTTTGGAAAATGAAAATTCAATTTTCTGCTTTCCTGTTCCAAATGATAAAACCCTCACTTCTTCTAAACCTTTATTAAATGATTTAATTGATTCTGTAATTGCTGCCATAGACGGATTATTAGCCCACAGTCCGCCGTCAATGGATAAGTATCGTTGAGAGATGTTGTTGGGTGGAAAGTAGACAGGAGCAGAACATGATGACAGTACAGCATCCCATAAAAAAATATCGCTTATTCCTTTATCATCTTTATCTGAATAAGACCGATAGGAGAATGGTTTTCCTTGGGTAATATCAACTGAAGGAATGAGTAGCGGCTGCTCTATATCTGCCAGCTTCACTTCTTTAAAAACTTCTTGCAGCATGTTTCTTAAATCTTGATCACTATATACACTTTTTAAAAGTCCGACTTTTGCCTGCTTTGTAAATATTCTTTCCCCATACTTTTGATAAAAGTGAAGAACGTCCTCCATCCTTTTTTGTAAAGCAATAGATGCTGCGATGATAGCTCCTGTACTCGTCCCTGCTACTAAATCGAATGATTCTCCTATTGGTCTTTTTGTATCCTTCTCAATTGCTTTTAATATAGTTACAGGAAGAATGCCGCGAATCCCTCCGCCATCAATACATAATATTTTCACGGGCGCCACCTAAATTTATCATTTACTTTCAGTGTAACCATGATCAGCTTCCTTCATTCGGCAAGAATGAAAGCGAAGGGCAGAAATATTGTTTCCTGTATGGTAAAATGGAAGTAGGAAAAGATTAATATTATAACTCCAAGGAAGGTGGTTATAATGAAAGAACGAATTTTAGTAGCGTACGATGGTTCTGAACTTAGTAAGAAAGCTATACAAGAAGCACTTACTAAAGAACAGTTCAATAGTGAAGCAGAAGTTCATGTAGTTTCAGTTATTAAACCGACCGGCCCGTTTACAAATGCAAAAATGTCTGAAAGTATCGGAACAGAACTAGCCGAACAGTTGAAGTCAGATTTAGAAGCAATTAAAGAAGAGTTTAAAACTATTCACCACCCGATTGTCACTGAAGCTTTAGTTGGAAAAAGCGAAAGCAACCCCGGGATAAAAATTACTGATTATGCGAATCAACACGACATCGATTTAATTATAATTGGCAATCGCGGATTAGGTAATGTTAAGAAATTTTTCTTAGGAAGCGTCAGCAACAATGTGGTTCAGCATGCGAAATGTCCAGTTTTAGTTATTAAATAAGAAAAGAGCCTAAGTAAAGCGGACTGTGAGGGAGTTAAATTCCACACAGTCCGCTTTTTAAAGTTCTACTTTTTTTCAGTGGCCACAATGGTCTGGGCTCCTGAAGGCAAGAAAAAGCTTGTAGAAAAACAAGTAGTTTCTCTACAAGCTTAGCCTATCCTTTATATGAACAGACTCGTTTCAGTCAGTTATGAACTCCAACTTCTTTCTCATAAGCCGTTAAGGCTTCATCAAACATGCGAAGTCCTTCATCAATCTGCTCTTTTGTTACGGTTAATGGCGGAATCATGCGGATGATTTCCGTTTGATTCCCTCCAAAGTAAAATAGAACTCCATTTTCCAGAGCAGTATCTAACACCCTGAATAAACCTTCACTATTAGGTGAGCCTGTTTGAGGATCAATAATTTCGATTCCAATCATCAGCCCCACTGCACGGACACGTCCGATTACGGAATGCCTTGCTTTGATTTCATTAAGCTTTTCTGCTGCATACGACCCTACATTTCTCGTATTTTCGAGTAAATTTTCTTCTTCTATAACATCTAATACGGCATTAGCAGCTGAACAGGCAATGGGGTTGCCCCCAAATGTAGTAGCATGGCTTCCTAGCGGCCACTGCTTCATCAGCTCATTCGAAGCAACAGTCGCACTTAGCGGCATGCCGTTGGCAATTCCTTTGGCAATGGCCATAATGTCCGGAGTGACATCAAACGTTTGAGAGGCAAACCACTCACCTGTTCGACCGAATCCTGTCTGTACTTCATCGAAAATAAGTAATAAACCGTGTTGGTCACATAGTTCTCTTACTTTTTGAAGCCATGCTTTTGGAGGGACAATATATCCTCCTTCGCCAAGAACAGGTTCAACTAATACAGCCGCCACTTCATCTGGTGTCACTTGATGAGCAAATAACCGTTCGAAATCTTTCTCCAGTTGGTCAACTACATACCGTTCAGGGTCTAGTCCAGCCGGACAATCATCTGCTTGTGCATATGGAACTTGGTAAGATCCTGAAGGCTGAAGAAATTTTCGATACTTACTTTTGGAGCTTGTCACACTTAAAGCTCCCATAGACCTGCCGTGAAACCCACCGATAAATGAAACAATATAAGGCCGCTGAGTTACATGTTTCGCTAATTTTATGGCCCCTTCAATTGCCTCAGCCCCACTGTTTCCAAAAAAGAAACAATCTAGGTTACCAGGCATGACTTCAGCTAGACGATCAGCCAGCTTCAATATTGATTCATATATAATAACCCCAGAAGGCCCATGCCCAAGTTCG
Organism: Halobacillus sp. B23F22_1; assembly: GCF_043497005.1. Classification (NCBI taxonomy): domain Bacteria; kingdom Bacillati; phylum Bacillota; class Bacilli; order Caryophanales; family Bacillaceae; genus Halobacillus; species Halobacillus sp. B23F22_1. The sequence goes on from NZ_JBIEKE010000003.1 coordinate 319,255, forward strand.
TCTGCTCCTTGTTTGATCGCTTCTACAACTTTCGGATGGCGATGCCCGACATTTGTAGTAGCAATGCCCGAAGTAAAATCTAAATATTTTTTCCCATCCACGCCAAAATAATAGCAGCCTTCTTCTTTAACGACCGGCAAATTCGGATGATCCTTTGCCATACTTGGTGCTAAACGATTTGACATGTTATCTACCAGGTGACTCCAATCGTTTCCCATAACCAAATCCTCCTACAACAATTTCTATTTATCGTAACATTAGATTTAAAAGAATAATAGATGAGCCATAAGTGCTGCTACCGGCAGTGTAACAATCGTACGCTGCAAGAAAATTACGAACAGTTCCAATAGGTTTAGCGGGATTTTAGATTTAATAAGTAAGATCCCGATCTCTGACATGTACACCAGTTGTGTAAGAGACATTACGCCGATAATGAATCGAGTAAGTTCAGATTCAATACCTGAACCAACGACAGCCGGAAGAAACATATCAGCAAAACCTACGATCATCGCCGGAGCAGCTTCAGCAGCTTCCGGGATTTGCAGTAACGTCAGTAAAGGAATAAATGGATAAGATAAAAACGTGAAAATTGGTGTAAATTCGGCAATTATTAAAGCTATCGTTCCGAGCGCCATAACGAGTGGAATTAAACCAAGCCATATATCAGCTACATTAAACACCCCACGGCTGATAACATCTTTTGCACTTTTCACTTGGTCTGCTTTTTTTACAGCCTGATCGACTCCCCAGCGAAAACTGGATACGCCAGCAGGTACAGCTTCATCAATTTGTTTTCCAACTGGTTCATAGTACGTGTGCTTCTTTCTTGAAAGCGGAGGAATACGTGGACAAATAACCGCAGCAACTACTCCGCAAACAGCTACTGTAAAATAAAACTGAACGAACATGTGATCAATACCAATGAACCGTGCGATCACTAAACTAAAGGCAATGGAAGCAATAGAAAAGTTAGTCGCTACTACAGCAGCTTCTCGCTTTGAATAGTAGCCTCCTTCATATTGTTGAGTGGTCAGCAATACGCCTACCGTTCCACTACCCATCCAAGAGGCCAGAGCGTCCACAGAAGAACGCCCCGGAAGTTTAAATAAAGGCTGCATTACCTTACGAACAACAGAGCCTATAAAATCCATAAGGCCAAACTCAAGAAGGAGCGGCATAAATAGACTGGCAAATAAGAACCAAACCATTAAGACAGGTATTAAATCAAAAAGAACAACTTGTCCTGTTAACTCAGAAGAAATGACTTCAGGTCCTATTCCCATAAGGGTCATCGTAGCAAAAACAGCCCCTAAAGCACGAAGTACAATCCAAAATACTCCAATATCAAACAAGCTCGATAAAAATTTATGATTTCTAATGCCGGGGTGACTGATAACTTTTATAACAAAAGCCCCCACTACAGACACCCAAAGCACAATGGTCATAAACAAAGGAATATATTCAGAAATCGCTCCTTGAAGGCCGTCTGCTAAAATTCCTAACCCGATGGTGACTGTGCCGTCAACTGAAACAGGGACGAGAAACAGCAATACCCCGATAATAGAAGGTATTAAAAACTTCATAAGCTGGCCTGCTGTGTACCCTGATGCTACTTGCATTTCCTTCTTCTCTATTTCCATAGTGTAATTCCCCCATCAATGAATGAATTTTGTATATATTATTGGTACATATGACTTATTTCGGGTTTGCGGTTTTTAATGATACATTTTAATGCATAAAAATTCAATAGAGGAAAGTAAATTAAATGAATTGTTTTTAAATTGGTTGAAAATGGCTTTACATCAGGCTTTTGAATAGTATATCAGAAATCCGCTTACATGTTTTAATATTGAGAAAATTCACTCCATTATAATTACAAATGTCAAACTATGTCGAAGTGAAAGTATGTATTTAGATCTAATAATTTGTTATATGCATACATCAATGTAATATTTTTCAAGTATAATAGAATAAAAATGAAAAATTACGAATATTCGCTTGATTACTAACATTATTTAGTGTAATGTAAGTCGCAACAATGTTTTATCCAGGAAAATTTCATATGCTTTCTTATCTCGAGAGGTGAAGGGACTGGCCCGATGAAGCCTCAGCAACCACTGTTCCACAGTATGGTGCTAACTCCAGCAAGTTATTAAAAAACTTGGAAGATAAGAAGAAGGATTAATTACGAATTAAAGTCTTCTTCTTATAAGAAGGCTTTTTTTATTTATCACGGTACTCGGTACCACTAAGGAGGAAATGTATGAATTTGAGAGATGCTCTTCAAACACAAACTCTTGTAGGAGATGGAGCTTTAGGAACCCTTCTCTATTCTTACGGCATTGATCAATGTTTTGAAGATTTAAACCGCAGCCACCCTGACGAGGTATTAAATGTTCATAAAGCCTACGTAGAAGCCGGTGCTGAGATCATTCAAACCAATACATACGGTGCGAATTACGTTAAACTCTCCCGTTACGGACTTGAAGATAAAGTTAAGGAAATTAATACAGCTGCCATCAAAATTGCGAAACAAGCTGCTGCTGAGAACAATTATGTCGTTGGTACAATCGGAGGAACTCGAGCAATTAGTAAGCAGGCGGTCTCGCTTGAAGAAATTAAACGCAGCTTTCGAGAACAGTTATACTGTATGTTATTTGAAGGTGTAGATGGTCTTTTACTCGAAACCTTTTACGACTTTGAAGAGCTCCAAACCGTTTTACAAATTGCGAGAAAAGAAACGAAGCTTCCTATTATTGCTCAAGTTTCTATGCATGAACCTGGCGTTCTTCAGGATGGAACTTCTCTAAACGAAGCCTTAACTACATTAGAAAATATTGGAGCAGATGTGGTTGGAATCAACTGCCGTCTCGGCCCCTATCATATGACCCAAGCATTAGAAGGCGTGCCTCTGCCAAAAAAAGCTGTTCTATCTGCTTACCCTAATGCCAGTTTACCTGCTTATCAGGATGGCCGGCTTGTTTATAAAACAGATGCAGATTATTTTAAAACGAGTGCACGCTCTCTTTATGAAGAAGGAGCACGTTTAATCGGAGGATGCTGCGGAACAACTCCTGAGCATATTGCTGCTATTGCAGAAGAAGTAAAAGGAAAAAAACCAATTCAGAATAAGGTGGTCTCACCTGCTAAAGCTGAGGTTGAAACACCTAGGGAAATTGAGGATACGAACCCACACCTCCATGAAATAGCAGCCGAGCGGTCATCAATAATTGTAGAACTTGATCCCCCGAAAAAATTGAATACGGATAAATATATGAGGGGAGCGCAAGCATTAAGAGACGCTGGTGTTGACTCTGTTACACTTGCTGATAACTCGCTCGCCTCACCAAGGATCAGCAATTCTGCCATTGCCTCCATTATTAAGCAGAAATATGATATCAACCCTCTTGTGCATATCGCATGTAGAGATCGTAACTTAATTGGACTTCAATCCCATTTGATGGGACTGCATACGCTGGGGATCACAGAGGTTTTAGCCATTACCGGGGACCCTACGAAAATTGGTGATTTCCCTGGAGCTACGTCTGTATATGATCTGTCATCATTTGATTTGATTCAATATATTAAACAATTAAATCAAGGCATTTCCTTTTCCGGAAAATCGCTTGGCATGAATACAAATTTTTCAGTTGCTGCTGCCTTCAATCCCAACGTCCGAAACCTCAACCGTGCCGTCGGACGCCTTGAGAAAAAAATTAAATACGGAGCTGACTACTTTATTAGCCAACCCGTTTACAGCGGGGAACAAATTAGAGAAGTTTACGAAGCAACAAAGCACATATCGGCACCCATTTACATCGGTATTATGCCGCTTACAAGTTCACGAAATGCTGAATTTCTGCATAATGAAGTACCTGGCATCACACTTTCTGATGAAATTAGAAAGCGTATGGAGAGTGTCAGCCATGACCCTGCTCTTGCGCAGGCAGAAGGAATTGCTATCGCTAAGTCACTAATTGATACAGCAGCCGAGCTGTTCAATGGTATCTATTTAATTACACCATTTCTACGCTATGAAATAACGGTAGAATTAACTAACTATATTAAAGAAGTGAATCAGCAGCGTTCAGAAAGGACGGTTTTAAATGGAAACAACACCATTTCATCAGCATCTATCAAATAGGATCTTAGTTTTAGACGGAGCCATGGGGACAATGCTCCAGGATGCCGACCTTTCCCCTGAAGATTTTGGCGGAGAATTATACGATGGATGTAATGAATATTTAAATATTACATCGCCTAAAGTTATTGAGTGGATCCACGATGAGTACCTTAAAGCTGGAGCGGATATTATTGAAACCAATACATTTGGTGCCACCGACTTGGTACTCGATGAATATGAACTGGGTCACTTAGCTGAAGAAATCAATATAAAAGCAGCACAACTCGCTAAAAAAGCAGCTGAAAAGCATTCAACTGAGGATCGACCTCGATTTGTAGCCGGTGCCATGGGGCCAACGACAAAAACCCTTTCGGTTACAGGCGGGACAACTTTTGAACATTTAACGAATGCTTACGAGGAACAGGCTCGCGGACTCTTAAAAGGCGGCGTTGACCTTCTTTTACTTGAAACTTCTCAGGATATGCTGAATGTGAAAGCAGCTTATCTGGGGATATCTAAAGCTTTTAAAAAATTTGGGAAGGAAATACCTCTTATGGTTTCTGGCACCATTGAGCCTATGGGAACTACACTTGCCGGCCAGACGATTGAAGCCTTTTACTTGTCCCTTGAACATATGAAACCTGCTGTAGTAGGACTAAACTGTGCAACCGGTCCGGAATTTATGAGAGACCATATTCGTTCTCTATCCGATTTGGCCACAACCTCTGTCAGCTGTTACCCTAATGCCGGGCTGCCTGATGAAGAAGGAAACTACCATGAAACACCAGAATCCCTTGCAGAAAAAATTGCCGGCTTCGCTGAGAAAGGGTGGCTGAACGTTGTCGGCGGCTGCTGCGGAACGACGCCTGATCACATAAGAGCACTGGTAGACGCTATAAAAGATTATGAACCTAGAGAAGCTCCCAAAAGTCACCCTCATGCCGTTTCAGGTATTGAACCTTTTATTTATGAGGATAAAAATGATCGTCCTATTTTAATTGGAGAGCGAACAAATGTAATTGGTTCGCGTAAGTTTAAACGTCTGATTGCGGAAGAAAAGTTTGAAGAAGCATCAGAAATCGCTCGTGCGCAAGTAAAAAAAGGTGCGCAAGTTATTGATATTTGTTTAGCTGATCCAGATCGTGATGAAGTACGGGATATGGAAGCCTTTATGAAACAAGTGATTAACAAGGTGAAAGTGCCGCTAATTATCGATTCCACCGATACGGATGTGATTGAAAAAGCCCTTACCTACTCACAAGGAAAAGTGATCATTAACTCGATTAACTTAGAAGACGGCGAAGATCGTTTTAAAGAGATTCTTCCGTTAGTTAAGCAGTATGGTGCCGCGGTTGTTGTAGGTACGATTGATGAAGTAGGTATGGCCGTTACAGCTGAGCGGAAACTTGAAATTGCCATTCGTTCCCGCGATATTTTAGTTGAAGAATACGGATTAAGTGAATCAGACATTATTTTTGATCCTCTCGTCTTCCCTGTCGGTACAGGAGATGAGCAATATATAGGCTCTGCCGAGGCAACGATCGAAGGAATCCGGTTAATTAAAGAACAACTGCCAAACTGTCAAACTGTTCTAGGCGTCAGCAACGTTTCATTCGGTCTTCCTCCCGTTGGACGAGAAGTGTTAAATGCCGTATACCTTTACCATTGTACAAAAGCCGGGCTCGACTATGCGATCGTTAATACTGAAAAGCTAGAGCGTTTCGGGTCTATTGCACAAGAAGAAATCGACCAGGCCAACGAGCTTCTATTTCAAACGACAGATGCTACGCTGGCGAAATTTACAGCTTTTTATCGTGGGAAGAAAAAAGAAGTTAAAGTGCCTACAGCTACGATGAGCTTGCCTGAAAGACTCGCTCATTACGTTGTGGAAGGAACAAAAGAAGGACTTGTCCCAGACCTGGACCTAGCTCTAGAAACGTATGAAACACCATTAAAAATCATTAACGGTCCCTTAATGGATGGTATGGCTGAAGTCGGACGATTATTTAATGATAACCAATTAATCGTAGCGGAGGTATTACAAAGTGCTGAAGTAATGAAGACTTCTGTCGCCTACCTTGAACCACACATGGAAAAAGATGATACGTCCAATAAAAAAGGGAAAATCCTTCTTGCTACTGTTAAAGGAGATGTCCATGATATCGGGAAGAACCTCGTCGATATCATTTTGAGCAACAATGGCTTTGAAGTCGTAGACCTGGGTATTAAAGTCACTTCTACCGAATTGATTGAACAAATAAAAAATGAAGGACCGGACTTTGTCGGTCTCTCAGGTCTGCTCGTCAAATCAGCCCAGCAAATGGTACTGACTGCTCAAGATTTAAAACAGCAGCAAATCGATATTCCGATTCTAGTTGGGGGGGCAGCACTTTCAAGAAAGTTCACAAATACTAAAATTGCTCCCCAATATGAAGGCACTGTATTTTATGCAAAAGATGCTATGGATGGACTTTCCCTATCAAACCGACTAAGCCAAAAAGAAGATCGTGAGCTTTTGATCCGCGAACAGCAGGAAAAACAAGAGCAGGCGATTGCTAGAGGTGCAGAGCAAGCAGCTAAACAGCCGGCCTCTACAGCCGTAGCAGAAAAACCTGTTTCCACCGTTTCTAAAACGGTACCTGTTTTTCAGCCTCACGATTTCAAACAGCACCTTTTGAAGAATTATTCCGTCGCTCACATCGAGCCTTACATTAATATGCAAATGTTAATTAGCCACCATTTAGGCTTAAAAGGTAAATTCTCTAAACTATTAGAGGAGAAAAACGAAAAGGCGTTGCACTTAAAAGAAGTGGTGGACGAATTGATTGAGAAAGCTCAAAAAGAAGGTACGATTCAACCTTCAGCTCTCTACCAATTCTTCCCGGCTCAATCTGATGGCGATGATGTGATTATCTATGATCCAAACGATCAGAAAACGATCATTGAACGATTTACGTTCCCGAGACAAAATCGTGCCCCGCATCTTTGCCTGGCAGATTATTTGCGTCCAGTGAGCAGTGGAGAAATGGATTACGTCGGTTTCTTCTCAGTAACGGCGGGAAAAGGAATCCGTAATCAAGCCGTTAAACTCAAAGAAGACGGGGAATACTTGAAGAGTCATGCCCTGCAGGCTCTCGCCCTGGAAACAGCTGAAGGATTAGCAGAGCATATTCACCAGCTGATGAGAGATAAATGGGGATTCCCAGATGCTACGGACTTTACAATGCAGGAGCGTTTTTCAGCAAAATACCAGGGTCAGCGGTACTCCTTTGGTTATCCTGCTTGTCCCGAATTAGAGGACCAGAGAAAATTATTTAAACTAATTAGACCAGAACAAATCGGCGTAGAACTAACGGAAGAATGCATGATGGAACCAGAAGCCTCCGTCACAGCCATTGTCTTCGCCCACCCAGAAGCACGTTACTTTAATGTGCATTAATACAAAACCGGTACCAGGTACACTATGATACAAAGTGTGTACCTGGTACCGATTTTACTTTTCTGTGTACCTGGTACCTTTTCTGGTACACTGAAAGAAAAAAGGATGATCTGAAGTGAGTGGGATCCCATTAATGGTTGATGTAGCGGGGCAACGTGTAACAGTTGTTGGCGGGGGAAAAATTGCGGAGCGAAGGATTTACAATTTGTTAAGCGGCGGTGCACTTATTAAGGTAATCAGTCCTGAAGTCACTTCCGGCCTGAGATCCCTTTCTGAAAACGAGCAAATTCACTGGAAGAAAAAGCGTTTCTCCCCCGATGATGTTAAAGATTCTTTTCTAATCATTGCCGCCACAAATGACTCCCTCGTTAATCAACAAGTGATAGAGGCAGCTCCTAAAAACGCACTGATGAATACAGTGGAACAGGCAGCAGATGGAAACGTTCAATTCCCGAGCCATTTTCAGCGCGGCAGGTTATCCATAAGTGTATCCACATGTGGCGCAAGCCCTATATTAGCCGCCCGAATAAAAAAAGACTTAGAAGAACAATACGACCAAAGCTATGAAAAGTATGTAAACTTTCTTTTTGAAGCCCGCGAGCAATTAAAACAGTCCTCCCTTTCCATGATTAAAAGAGGAAAAATACTCCGTCAACTCGTAGAGGAAGACTTTTTTGATCAACACAAGCAAAAAGACATGCTTCAGTATATACGATCCCAAAAATAAGCCCATCCCCCTTATAACTGGGAATGGGCTTTCATTCTATGCATGCTGTTGGTAGTAATGGCTTAAAGCGATAATCATTGCTCCCATTTTGGGCTTATCCGGCTCAAGCACCTGAGTTATCCCATAACTGCGAAGCTCATCTGCTGTGACACTTCCTACGGCAACAGCAGTCACCTCTTGATTAAAAGCAGTACTCAGCTTCTCACTTAACGTACAAAATAGATTTTGTACTTGCGTTTTGCTTGTGAAAACAACTGCATCTACCTTTTGTTCAATGATAAGTTGCTGTAATTGTTTTACTGTTTCTTGCTCGGGTTCGATGTAATGATAGGGCAGTGACTGATAGAGTTCAATAGGCAGGGTATTCAATTTATTTAGAATCGCCGGTTCATTCTTATTGTATTGCTGAAGAAAAAACGAGCTGCCTTCTAGATTAACCTGGTCGAGTTCTTGCACTAATTCATTCATTGTTCCATCGTCAGAGACAATACTCGGCTCCAGGCCTTTTTCCTTTAACCACTTCACCGTTTTACTACCACGTATAGCAAGTTTTGTTTCTTGTAAAGCTTGGATGTACTCTTCTTGACAACCAAGCCTTCCAGCCGCTTCTTCCAGTGCTCTTGCTCCTATTCCCGTTGTTAATATAACGTAGTTGAATTTGGATTTAATGAGCTTGACTACATCTTCTTCCGCTTCTTTTTCATTCAGTACTTTTTGCCCTTGGAGCGATTGAGTCATTGGCGTGCCGCCTTGCTTGCGTATAAGTTCCTCAATGGATTCAGCTTGTCGATCAGCGGCTATTGCGATTGTTCTTCCAGTAAGCTTTGTCATCTGCATGCCTCCATAGAAGTCAGTCTTTCGCCTCAACGATAACAAATGGGAAATGAAAGGATTCATGCACCCGTTCAATTAAGGCTTGTTTCATATTGGGGTGGTCACCTAACGGACGACAGAGTGAAGCTCTCACTCCCTCTTTTTGCAGGTTGGTTACTTTTTTCTCCATCGATTGAATAAGCAGACCATCAAACCATAGGTAAGGAACGACCACCACTCGTGAATTAAGGGACCATTCTTCAATGATATCATTAAACTTAGGTTCTATGGCAGCTAAATAAGCTGTTTTTACACGAACGTGTAGACGATCTTCTATCGATTGCGCAATGGATTCGATATCACGCTTCGTAGCTGGGTCGTAGCTTCCTCTTCCAACGAATAAAATCGTCGTATCGTCTGTTAGTGATGAATCTGCTTCTTCTATGCGGTCAACCGCCACATCTATGATTCTCTCCTGCACACCCAGGGGCTCGCCATAAGTTAATTCAAGCCACGGATAGATTTCTTTAACTTTCTTCAGTGCCATTGGAATGTCTTTTAAAGCATGTCCTGCGGTTAAAAGTAAAATAGGAACGACTGAAATAGAAGTCGCTCCTGCATCTATCAATTTACGCACACCTTCTTGAACATCAGGCTCACTAATTTCAAGAAAGCAAATTTGCTGTAAAGGGGCATCTACAGAGGGTTGAATGTCGGTTAAAAATTCAATCGCTTCCTGTTTTCCTTTATCATATCTGGTGCCATGACTAATATAAAGTACTCCTTGCATACCAATTCTCCCTCTTCTTATATAACTGATGAAATGATAGGCTGTGGTTCTTTCTCAAACCACTGTAAGCTCTCACGCAGTCTCACTACTTCACCTATTACTATCATTGATGGATTCGATACTTCATGTAATTTTGTATGAATGGAGGCTAACGTTCCCGTCACGGTCTTCTGCTCTTGAGTAGTGCCCCAGTGAATAATAGCGACAGGCATGTCCGGGTCCATCCCATGAGTGATGAGCTGTTCACACGTATGAGGGAACTTTTTTACTCCCATATAAATGCATAGCGTACCTTTATGGCGGGCTAAATTCGTCCAGTAGTCAACAACGTCTTCTTGTGGATTTACTCCAGATACAAAAGTAACAGAAGAACTTAGCTCACGATGAGTCAGAGGAATACCAGCGTAAGCAGGGGCTGCTGATCCCGAAGTAATCCCAGGTATGATTTCAAAATCAATTCCTTTTTCACTTAAGACAGCCGCTTCTTCTCCTCCACGGCCAAAGATGAAGGGATCTCCTCCTTTCAAACGTGTTACGACTTTATTTTTCTTAGCATATTGCCAGAGAAGATCATTAATATTTTCTTGACGCAACGTGTGCTGGTCTGGCTGCTTCCCGCAGAAAATCAGCTTAGCTCCCTTTGAAGCATATTCCAGCAGCTCTTCATTAACGAGTCGATCATAAAGGATGACGTCAGCCCTTTCAATTGCCTTCATTCCTTTAACGGTTATTAATTCCGGGTCTCCAGGTCCCGCTCCTACTAAATAGACTTTCGTCATTGTTATCCCCCCATGTTGATGAGCTGCTAAATCCAGTTTCTCTCTTGGAGAAATTGGATGATTTTCTCAGCGGATTCCTCTGCTGATTCTTGCTCTGTATGAATCACAAGTTCACTAGACTGCGGCGCTTCATAAGGAGAATCGATTCCTGTAAAAGATGGAATTTCTCCATTTCTTACTTTTTTGTAGATGCCTTTAGGATCGCGCTTTTCACACTCTTGTAAAGGACAATCCACGTAGACTTCAACAAACTCTCCTTCTGTTAAGCTAGCGCGAATCTTATCTCGGTCCGATCGGAAAGGAGAAATAAAGGAGGCGAGTACAATCGTTCCGCTGTCGGCAAAAAGTTTCGCAACTTCTCCCACGCGTCGGATATTCTCTTCACGATCCTGATCCCCAAATCCTAAATCCTTGTTCAGCCCGTGCCGTACGTTATCGCCATCTAGTACATAAGTTTGCAGTCCTTTTTCAAAAAGTTTCTGATTCACAATATTTGCAATGGTCGATTTCCCGGATCCTGATAGTCCTGTTAACCAGATTACACCGCTGGAATGTTTGTTTTTATTACGATAATATTCTTTTGTGATAGACGTATCGTGCCATGTAATATTTGAACTCATGCTAATTCTTCCCTTCTTTATTGCGTTACCTTTTGTAATCCTTCAATGAGAATTCCTGCTACTTCTGGACGGCTGAACGTTTCCGGCGGCTTCTCTCCGCTGCGCAGCATTTCTCTTACTTTGGTTCCTGACAGGATGACATGCTGACTCTTGTCGTGCGGGCATGTTTTACTAGAAACCATGGCTTTGCATGTGTGGCAGTAAAAGCTATGCTCGAAAAACAACGGCGTGATCCCCAGCTCGTCTTCCGTAAAATGGGAGAAGATTTTCTGAGCATCGTACGTACCGTAATAATCGCCTACCCCTGCATGGTCTCTTCCAACGATAAAGTGAGTGCAGCCGAAGTTTTTGCGGACAGTGGCGTGAAAAATGGCTTCTCTCGGACCAGCGTACCGCATAGCGGCGTTAAACACAGCAAGAAACACTCGGTCTTTTGGATAATAGTTATCAAGTAAAACGTGATAGCTTTTCAATCTTACATCACTTGGCACATCATCGCTTTTCGTTTCCCCTACCAGCGGATTTAAAAATAAGCCGTCTACGGTTTCCAGCGCTGTCTTTTGAATGTGTTCATGAGCACGGTGAACAGGATTACGAGTTTGAAAGCCTACAACTTTTTTCCACCCAAGTTCTTCAAATTCCTTTCGGGTTTCTTCCGGGTCTAAATAGTAGACTTCCGAATGTTTACGAGGCGGTCGTTTCACTAAATGAATTGGGCCGCCGACATAATAGTCAGGGCGATCAAATAGTTTCTTTACGCCAGGATGCTCTAACTCTGTTGTTTGATAAACTTTTGCAGCTTCTGTATCTTTTTGAGATGAATAGATTTCTTCCACTTCTATCCAGCCATAAACCTCACCGTTCTTAGAAAGACTTGCCCAGCTGCCTGCTTGCAGTTCTACTGCTTTTCGTTCATCAACGGGCAATGTTATTGGGATGCTCCAGGGGATCCCATTAGCCAGCCTCATGTCACGAACTACAGAAAGGTAATCCTTCTCGCTAAGAAATCCTTCCAGCGGGCTGTAAGCTCCATTGGCGATAAGCTCTAAATCACTGATCGCAATGTCATCTAATTCAATATCGTGTGCAGTTCTCTCAGGTGAAAACGTTTCTGCATCTACGATTCGGTTGACTAAAACTCCGCCATGCGGTTGACTCGTCATATTAAAATTCCTCCTTAAGTGGTTGCCGTGCTTTTTTTACTAACGTTGACCTTCCAAAATTCGTAAGTACTAATGTAGCAAAAATTCCGCTGGATATAATAATGACCGTGGATACTTTGGACATAAGAAAAATTTCTGTTAAACAAAAGGCCATCACAAGCGAGATTAATGGAGATGTGACCCATACTTTAGCAATCCTGTGAATCACTTTATTTCTCCAAATTCCGCGCCAGTCTTTCGTGGCTCCTGCACCCACAATGCCTGAGGTCGTTACTTGAGTCATTGGAATTGGAATCCCTAACAACGAGGCTCCAATGACAAGAAAGCCAGAGGTCCCGGAGATAACGACTCCGTCTGAGAGCGACAAATGAGAGATCCGCTTTCCGTTTGTTTCTAAAACTCTGCTGCCTAATAATAAAGCTCCAAGAGCCATAAACAGGCCGCCTGTCAGTAAACCTGTTCCTTTATTTAATACATCTGCTCCGACAAGAGGACCGACTGCACTAGCCACATTATTCATCCCAGCAGCAATCGCCTCCAGAAATCCTGTAATAATGAGCAAAACAGAAAGAGCGACCGTCAGCTTTTTCGATTTCAACTTCTTCGGTTTAAAACGCTCTTTCAGCAGTCCAAAAAGGAAAGTAAGCAGAAAGGCTGCCAAAGGAACAAAAACCCAAAACAATATAATATCGACTAATTTACTTAAATAAAGCTGTTGAAGAGAAATGCTTACTCCTACAATCGAACCGACTGTCACTTCACTTGTGGAAAGCGGGATTCCTAATAAGTTCGTTACAAACAGCGTAAGCGCTGAAACGAATAGAATGATTACTGCAGCTTCAACCGTCAGCAGGCTTTCAGGAATGAGACCTTTACCAATCGTCTCTACCACTTCTCCGCCCCACAATGCTCCAAACAGGCAGCCAATTCCGCTTAACAGCAGTGCAATCCATTTTTTGTTAATCACTCGAGCTCCATAAGCAATCCCCATTGTAGCGGCCGATCCGCTCGCCCCAACATTAAAGGCGTAAAAATAAGCAATGATGAGACTCAAAATGACGAGCGTCATGATTGATTATCCTGACTTGAAACCGTGTGTAAGCCACACTCGGTTTTTCCAAAGCCTTCCCACCTTCCTGAGCGATCATGAGGATCATCGGATGGTGTTGTACATGGCATGCACCCTATGCTTGCATATCCTTGATCGTGCAGATCGTTGTAAGGAAGATTGTTTTCTTTAATATGGTTCCAGACATCTTCCCATGTCCAGTGAATCAGAGGACATACTTTTACGGAACGAAAACGTTCGTCTTTATTAACGAAGTCCGTTTTACTACGACTGAGTGATTGCTCGCGTCTTAAGCCGGAAACCCAGGCTGTCGCTCCACTCAATGCTTCTTCTAACGGTTTAATTTTTCGAATATAGCAGCAATGATCAGGATTTGAATTCCACAGCTGATCCCCGTGCTTATCAGCTTGTTCCTGCAGCGTCAGCTTCGGTTTTTTCATTGTGATCTGCAGGTCAGGGAAACGTGCTTTTATGCGGTCAATCAGCTCATACGTTTCTTGGAAGTGAACATCTGTATCTAGAAATACAATGTGAGCGTCTTTCTTCACTCTTGAGATTAAATCAATCAAGACAATTCCTTCCGCACCAAAGCTGCATGCGTAAACAATGTCATCATAAGAGTTGTACGCCCATTCTAATATCGTTAATGCACCTTTCGTCTGATCATGTGGTTGAAAATCAGTAAAAGGATCGTTGATAAACGTTTCATAAGTTATCTGTTCATGAGTCAATGTGTAGCCCTCCTATAAAGAGAAAATTCCTTCGCCCGATTTTACTGATCTACTGTCTCTAGTCAGTCATATAAGAAAATCCTCTTCTTATTCATCTAATAAGAAGAGGATGAGAATACCGATCTCGGTCTCTTCTTATCTATCAAGCGGTGATGCCTGCTGGAGTTAGCACAGTACTTTTTAAGTCTGTTGCCGAGGATTCGTCGGGCCAGTCCCTCCACCTCTCTGGATAAGAAAAATATTTTTATGTGATTAAATGGAAATATACAGGATGAATTTGAAGCTGTCAAAGGGGTTTTTTGGCGATTTAACGCCCTTCAACGCCCAAAACCCTTTTATTCCTAGTGTTTTAGTCGGTTTTAAAAAATTTAAAAAAATTTTTGAGAAACCAAAAACGCTCTCTCAGCTTGTAAAAAAAGATGGTTTTGTACATCTCATTATATAAAAAGGAACAGAAAAAGTGACATCTCCTGCAGGACGAGCATACAGAAAATGTCCGAAATGACAGACAGAGATTACGCCATTTTTTTATACATAGGAATACAGGCAAACACAAGTATTAAAACTAGACTTGTCGCTGTAATTCCCCACCACATAAACTGTTCCCATAACGCCCCGATTGCCGTACTTCCTATGGCGACTCCGATATAATAGCTGATTAAATAAAACCCTGAAGCCCCGCTTCGATGATGTGATGCTGTCTTACTAACTAAAGCAGCTGCCATGGAGTGAGCAACGAAGAAACCCATACAAATCACCGCAAGTCCTATTAAGATGACGGGGGGCATAGGGAGAGTTGTCATCCACACACCAGCAAGTAAGACAAACAATCCGGCGATCATTACCTTTGGCAAACCAATTTTCATAGATAACCTCCCAGCTAAAGGCGGGGCCAGCACGCCAAAGCCATAGGCAAAGTACGTAAATGAAATCCATTTTAGCGGCCAGTTAAACGGATCAGCCTGCAGATAGAACGGCAAATAAGTCCAAACTGCAGTGAAAACGATTTGAAGTAATAGTCCCATGAGAAAGAGGACGAGCATATGTGTATCTTTTAAATGGACAAGCATGCCCTGCAAATCCTTGCGTAACGGCGTTTTCTGTTTTACGTAAAATCTCTCTTTAGGAAGCAGCAAAATAAACAATGTGGCTGCCACTATTCCAAACCCAGACATGATGAGCAAAGTAGTGTTCCAGTCTAAAATATCCGTCAGGTAGCCCGCTGCTACCCGGCCCCCCATCCCTCCAAGAGCATTACTTGAAATATACAATGTTACAGCCAGGCCAAGGTGCTGAGGAGAAACCTCTTCTCCTAGATATCCCATAGCCGCAGCTGGTACACCTGCAAGGAAAAAACCCTGAAGCAGACGCAGTCCTACCAAAGCTTCAAAAGAAGGAGTAAAAGGCATGGCAAATAACAGTAAAACTGTCATCCCTAAAGAAACGTGCATAAGCAGCAAACGCCCATACCGATCTGCCAAAAAACCTAAAATAAATAATCCAGCCACCATAGATATGACCGCCGAAGACACAAGGAAGCTTGACTGCGTGGCTGTAACTTGAAATTCATCGACGAATACAGGAAGCAGCGGCTGGAATACATAAAGCGTGGAAAACACCAACAAAGAAGCCAGCATTAAGGCGATTGTTACCCGCCAAAATGCTGGTTCTTTAGGTGTATAAGGTTTTTCTTTTTTCCCACCAAAATCCTTCACGATCATCATCCTTTAATTTCTAAACTGTTCTGGGAAAGAGGTTAAATCAATGCCCCAGACGAGCGGCAAGTAAAAGTAAATGGCAATCGTAACAAGGATAACTGCGAACACGTTTAGAAAGATACCCGCTTTTGCCATATCAGGGATCCTCAGATAGCCGGATCCAAAAACAACGGCGTTTGGAGGAGTGGCAACAGGAAGCATAAAGGCGCAACTCGCTGCAACGCCAGCTCCAATCATAAGACTGTAGGGGTGGACATTAATAGCAGCGGCTAATGAAGCCATTATAGGGAACATCATCGTTGCCGTTGCCGTATTAGAAGTAATTTCAGTTAAGAAGATAACGAGCGCTGTTACAATAGCCAGAATCAAAATGAAATTAACTCCTTCTAAAATCGTAAGCTGGGTTCCTATCCATTCCGCTAAGCCTGACGCTTCAAATCCAGAAGCAATCGCCAGTCCAGCACCAAACAAAAGAAGAATCCCCCAGGGCAGTCCTTTGGCCGTGTCCCAGTCCAAAATGAAGTCGCCTTTTTTATTTTTTGATGGAATAAGAAATAAAATAAGAGCGGCCATCATGGCAATAATCGTATCATCGATATTTTCATTTATATTTTCTAATACAAAAGAACGTAATATCCATGCGACTGCTGTTAGAGTAAAAACTGTCATGACGACTTTCTCTTCTGAAGACATCGCTCCTAAAGCTTTGCGTTCTTTAGAAATAACTTCTTTTCCGCCGGGCAATTCTTTTATTTTCATTGGGTAGGCCATTTTCACTAAATAAATCCAGGCGATGGCCATAAATATAATCGTCAGCGGTACACCAAAGGCCATCCAGCCGGCGAAAGAAATTTCTATACCATACTGATTTTCCACAACGCCCCGGAAAATTGTATTAGGAGGTGTTCCTATTAAAGTGGCTAATCCTCCAATTGAAGCACTATAAGCAATCCCGAGCATCGTAACTTTACCAAAATTAAACGATGAATGATCGACGGTTCCTTCTCCTTGTTTTTTCAACTGTTCAGAAGATTGATAAATAACGGCTAGACCAATCGGAACCATCATCATGGCAGTCGCTGTATTTGAAATCCACATTGATAAAAAACCTGTAGCCACCATGAAACCTAGTACAATACGTTCTGTACTAGTCCCTATCCACGAGATTATGACTAGCGCAATGCGCTTATGTAAATACCATTTCTGCATGGATAAGGCAATTAAAAATCCTCCCATAAATAAAAAGATAGTGTTATCACCATAAGAAGATGCTGTATCTCCCCCATTCAGGCCGCCTGTAAGCGGAAATAAAATGAGCGGGAGCAATGATGTCGCAGGAATCGGCATCGCTTCCGTAATCCACCATGTAGCTATCCATAATGTACTGGCCAGGATAGCAACTGCGCTTTGCGAAAGACCTTCTGCTTCAAAAAACAGCAATGTAAGCGCAAACAAAACAGGACCTAAAAACAGTCCGATCTTCTGACGTGTATCAAAAGGAGGGCCGGAACCGTTTGAATGGTTATCCTCTTCATGCTTTACGTCCCTATTTTGACCAGGGAGGTTATCAGAACTTCCCGTTACTGTAAACTTCATCAAATTCTTTGCTTCTTCATGCATATGCCAAAGACGCTGCCAATAATTTTTTAAATGAGAATAATTCTGCATCTGTAGTCCTCCATTTCTGTCAAAAAAAAATGAAAATTCAAATATATCGTCAAATTTACCACACTACGTCATGGGAATATATAGTTATTTAGAGGCATGTCTTTTTCATTAATCAAGGCTTTAAATTGTCTGGTAGTTCGTTTTTTCTTTTAACGGTCGAGGACGAGCCGTTCGGTACCAATGCAGACATAAGATAAAAATGATGACGAGGTCAATAGCATCTCCACCATAATACATGAGCATTCCTCCAGCCTCAGCCTGCTCTGCCGGTACACCTTCAGGAGGGTTGCCGTAGATATATTTGGACAATATGCCGTGACCAGCTAAAGCTGTTATCAACACAACCGCTCGATACAAATAGCTTCTTCTGTGAGCGACAGGATCAATATAAATCATAGATACAGTAAATAAATATCCTGCAATAAACACGTGTAAATGGATGAAAATATGCAGCCATAAACTTTGGTGCATAAGCGCATACGCATCCGTTGTGTACAACAGCCACAAGCCTCCAACATTCAGCAAGGATGCTGCCAGAGGATCAGTTACGATACGTACCGGCCAAGTCCTTAATAACTTTGTCATCCACTTTGCCTCTTGCACAGGCAGTGCTCTTAAAGCCAGAGTCATAGGGGCAGCTAATACCATTAGTAATGGCGCCAGCATGCCTAAAAGCAAGTGACCCGTCATATGGGCTGTAAAGTCTGTAAGAGCCCTTTGAGCAAGGGGACCGCTGACTGAGACCAGGCCAAGCACACTCCCAATCGTCCATAGAATTGACCGGAAAAGCGGCCATTCTCTCTCTTTCTTCTTTGAAATATAGAGTGCTGTTCCATACACAGCGAGTCCAACGATAAAGGGTAAGGATAGAAGGATTTGAGTAAAAAGAAATTCCCCTCCAGCTATGGATGAACCGCCGTGATGATGTCTCATACCTCAGCCTCCACTTTTGCTTTGCGACGTGTCTGCAAAAGCAGGACTACACCAGCAATAATCATAAAAAGCGCAATCACATTCCAGACAATATCGTAAATGATCACATGATCTACATATCGAATCTGGTGAATCCGCATTAATTTATGTTGAATGATTCCATCGTATAATTGGAAAGCACCTGCCCCAAGAAAGATCCCTCCCCACCATCTCTTCATCCATAGTGCCTTTCTTCTCCGCAAATCAGCAAACAGAAACAGGCCTGCGATAGTCGCAAACCAGCTGAATGCGTGGAAAAACCCATCGGAAACGAGACCCACATTCGTGGTCGATTGGTCATAGAAATGGTGCCAGTGTAATAATTGGTGAAAGAGTGTTTCATCTAAAAAAGCGACGATTCCAATGCCAAATAAAAAGCCTGACCACAAATTGCGGGATAAATAGGAATATTGATTTACCACGTTAGGGCCCTCCTTTGATTACAAGTTGTAATTAAAGGATTCCCCCAACATCTTCCTGTAAACATATTAAATTCTTAATCGTTATTTTCTATAAAAAAGTCCAAGCTTCATAATAATGCTTGGACTTTTTTATAGAAGGATTTTTTCTTAAGAATGTAAAGATTTCTTGCGTTAGGCAGAGTAAAGAGTTTTAGGAAACGACTCGCTTTCCCCGGGCGAATGGTGTGCCTCCTCAGGCTTATGCCTTCCGGGGTCACACCTTATTCGTCTCTCCTCAGGAGTCTCGCCGTTTCCTAAAACCCTTTTTCGATAAAAGAATACAAAAAAGGACAAGCCGTGCCCTTATGGAATTAGAAAATTCAGCAGGGCACCGATTATACGGTGGTTCCGTGTAACAATTATTATAAATAGTCACAGAGAAGACTTTCCGTTATACCCCGTGGAAAGTGACTCCTTTTCTCTATACTATAAGGGAGGAACCGAACTGCTTCTCCGAAAGTCTTCCCAAGTATTGGACTAAACGATTAATTCTTTTTCAAAAACTTACTTTTTCTTGAACAGCTTCTAATACCCTTTCTTTCAGTAACTGATTTAAATGAGGATGGCCGTTTAAATAGTCACATATGACAAAGTTTTGATCTTTTTGTAAAGGAAGCTGAGCTACAGCGCTTTTTACTTCCTTCATTAAGATTCCTGTAAATAATAAATAAGGAAGAATGATAACATTTTTCTTTCCGGCCAAGGCTGTATCTGCAATTTTTTGGTGAAAACGAGGTTGAGCAGCTGCTAAGAAACAGTAATCAACCGATTGGACATCCAGCCTTGATTTTATTAATTGAGTAATAACTTGCACATCTTTCAAGGTATCTGGATCACTGCTGCCTCTTCCGACAAGTAAAATGTTCATATCACCTGTCAGCGGCTTTTTTTCTCTAATTTTGTGGACGATTACATCAACCATCATCGGATGAACTCCTAAAGGACGTCCGTACGTAAAAGTGACACTAGGATAAGATTGACGCACCTTCTCTAAATCCTTAGGAATATCTGTTTTCGCATGCCCTGCGGCCAATAAAAGAACAGGTATTACGGCAATTCGAGTGGCACCTCTCTCTACACAACGCTTTACTCCTTGCATAATCGTAGGAGGTGATAGTTCAAGGAAGCAGTATTCCTGAATAAAACCATCTATTTCTTCCATCGTTTGTTTTATAAAAGAAGCTGCTTCTTCAGCCGCTTCTTTCACGCGGCTTCCGTGACCCACATAGAGTACGGCTTGCATAGTATCTCTCCTTTTTCAGGCTTCCAGCGCTCGAGATGGTAAAGGTGTTTGATTGGCAGCGAGCAGCTGGTGAAGACGGTCGCGAAACCGCACAACCTCTCCAACCACAATCATGGCAGGATTTTGGATGCCCGATTCTTCCACGGACTGTATGATAGTGGACAGCGTTCCCGTTACGACACGTTGGTGTTCAGTCGTCCCCTGCTGGATGATCGCTACTGGGGTATCTGATTTTTTTTCGTTACTTAACAATTGGTCGCATATATACGGGAGGTTGCTTACCCCCATATAAATAGCCAGCGTATCTATGTTTTCAGATAGACTTTTCCAATCGATTTCTTTATCCTTTCCTTTACAGCGATGACCTGTAATAACAGCGAAAGAACTCCCCAATTCGCGATTAGTAACAGGAATGTCTGCATAAGCAGGAGCCGCAATTCCCGACGTTATGCCAGGAACTACTTCGCACGAAATCCCCTGCTTAGCTAAAGCCTCCGCTTCTTCTGCTCCTCTTCCAAAGACAAATGGGTCGCCTCCCTTTAAACGAGTAACCGTTTTTCCCTGCTTGGCATATTTCACTAATAAATGATTAATGGTTTCTTGTTTTAAAATATGAAATTTGGGATGCTTCCCACAGAAAACGAAATGGACGCCAGGTTTTGCATGCTCTAACAATTGTTCATTTACCAGCCGATCGTACAATATCACATCCGCTTGCTGAATACACTTTAGTGCCTTCATAGTAATTAGATCAGGATCTCCCGGGCCTGCACCAACTAAATAGACTTTTGACATAGTCGCCCTCCTCAAGGCTTTATTTTTCTGGTATATAAACGTAAACGTTCTCGTTCTCCACTTTCACATCGAATGTTTTCACACAACCTGTATCTGGATCCTGAACATTTCCATCTACGACACTAATCTTCCAATCATGCATTGGACAAAATACATGCTCCCCGCTCACTATTCCTTCGGCAAGAACCCCTCCTTTGTGAGGACAACGATTCTCAATCACTCTTATGTCACCACTTGCTAATTTAAAAATAGCTAGTTCTAAACCGCCCGCTTCAATCGTTCTTCCTAATTGATCCGGAAGTTCATTCACCTTTGCGACAAAAACCTTATTCAATACTTGTTCCATTTTCGTTCCTCCTCAGTGATTAGTTTGAACCTGCAGCTACTTTCACATTTTTATAAAGATCTCTCAGTAGCGTTTCGTCTTCAATGGCTTCTTTCCATGGATCTTGTGCTTGAACAACAGACAGTGCTTCATTCATGCGCTGGTTTAACTCGATAAAAGTTTTCTTATTGGAAAGCACCTCTTGTACGTGTGCAAGGCCTACTCGTTCTACCCAGGCAGAGGTCCGTTCTAAATAGTTGGCATTCTCACGATAGTACTGTAAGAAAGCAGCAGTTGTATCTAGTACTTCTTCTTCTGTTTTCACTTTAGAAAGAAGCTCCGCCTGCCTCATATGGGTTCCTCCATTACCACCCACATAAATTTCAAATTCTCCATCTAATCCAACAACTCCTACGTCTTTCACAGAACCTTCAGCGCAATTTCGCGGACAAGCTGAGACACTCATTTTCACTTTGTGCGGCGTATTCAACCCTTCAAATTTTTTCTCCATCAGTACCCCTAATCCAATAGAATCCTGAGTTCCAAATCGGCAGAAGTCTGCTCCAACACACGTTTTTACTGTACGCAGACCTTTGGCGTAAGCGGAACCAGACGGCATATCAAGCTCCTCCCAGATACTTGGAAGATCTTCTTTTTGCACGCCTAATAGATCCAACCGCTGGCCTCCTGTCACTTTAATGAGCTTCACTTCATACTTTTCAGCCACATCAGCAATTTTCCGTAAATCTTCTGCATTCGTTACCCCGCCGTACATACGCGGTACTACCGAATACGTACCATCGTTTTGGATATTGGCATGTAGTCTCTCGTTGACGTAACGGGCCTCTTTTTCGTCTTTGTATTCTGTCGGGTTCAGCATACCGAGATAATAATTCAAAGCTGGCTTACACTTGGAACAACCTCCTTCTGTGCTCCATCCTAAAACATTCATCACTTCTCGAATATGTGTTAACCCTTTAGCTTTAATTTCCTCAATGACTTCGTCTTTAGATAATGATGTACACGCACATATAGACTCTTTTTGATTTTGATCGTATTCATCACCTAACGTGTACTCTAGCAAGTCTGAAACAAGCGGTTTACAACCCCCGCACGACCGGGAAGCGTTAGTGCATCCTTTAACTTGTTCCACCGTCGTTAATCCTTGCTCTCCAATCGCTTCTACAATAGAACCTTTCGTTACACCATTACAGCCGCACACAATTTCCTCTGCATCCATTGAGGCTATGAGATCGATTCCAGTCTCTTCCTTTTTATCTTGATCCAGATACTCTTCAATAGAAGCTCCCTTATTAATTAAGGTTAATAATCGATTGCCATCTTTTGTATCTCCAAAAAGCACAGCCCCAGTGATTTTCCCATTATCCACGAGCACTTTTTGATAAATGCCGCGCCAGTCATCGAACACTTTCACTGATTTCGTTTCTTCATCTTCATTAATTTTACCTGTAGAGAATACATCCACTCCGGATACTTTCAGCTGAGTGGATAAAACAGATCCATGATATCCTTCTCCATCTACTCCACAAATTCGTTTGGCCATTTCCTTTCCTTGTTGATAAAGAGGTGCAACCAGTCCATAAACCATCTCTTTATGCTCTGCACATTCACCAACCGCGAAGACATTAGGGATTTCCGTTTCTAAATGATCATCCACCACGATCCCCCGGTTCACAGGAAGGCCGCTTTCTTTTGCCAAACTAACATTCGGTTTGATCCCTACAGCCATTACAATTAAATCAGCTTCAACTTCTTCTCCATCATTAAATCTTAAGCCCTCTACCCGATCCCCGCCTATGATTTCAGAGGATTGCTTTTCTAAAAGGAAATTCATCCCTTGATCTTCTAATTCTTTTTGCAGCATCTTACCGGCCGCACGATCTAACTGTCTTTCCATTAGAAAATCTGCGAGATGAACAACATCTACTTCCATTCCAAGGTTCAGTAATCCGCGTGCCGCTTCTAATCCCAGCAACCCGCCACCGATTACTACTGCTTTTTTGTATTTCTGCGAAGATTTAATCATTTGTTCACAGTCTTTAATATCACGAAAGGCAGTAACCCCTTCTTTATCAGCTCCCGGCAGCGGCAGCATAAATGGTACTGACCCTGTAGCCATAATTAATTTATCGTAAGGAACCTGGCGTTCTTTATCGGTTGAGACGATTTGCTTTTCTGTGTCAATTGTCGTCACGGTTTCTCCTGGGTATAAAAGGATATTGTTCTCCTCATACCACTCCCACGTATTTAACGTAATATCCGCTATTTCCGTATCTCCTTGAAGTACTTTAGACAATTGAATGCGGTCGTAGTTCGGATAAGGTTCACTGCCAAACACTGTGATATCAAACTGATCAGGAGATAATTTCAAAATTTCCTCTACCGCTCGAATACCTGCCATACCATTACCAACCAGCACGATCTTTTGTTTTTCCATGTCGCAAATCCCTCCAAATTAATTTTTACAGCCCTGGTGTCCCATCTATTATTTATTCCAGAAACGGATAAATTCTACTTCTTTTGATAGAGAGCTCCACTATTTTCTAATAAAATTTCCTCTCTATTTACAGCCGGCTCAACATGAACAGCCGTAACTTTAAACCCTGGCATTCGGCATAACGGATCGAGTTCATCGGCTACCAGTCGATTCACATTCTGCTCTCCACCCCAGTGAAAAGGAACAAATATGGTATCCTTCCGTATATGAGTAGACCATTTGCTGCGAACGACAATACTTCCATACGGTGATGTTATTGTAACGAGCATTCCATCCTTTACATGATAATGCTCCCCCGTATCCGGATGGATCTCCATATACGATTCAATCTCTCTCGCAGCTAATGAAGGGCTTTTCCTCGTTTGCTCTCCTGTTAAATAATGTGACATCACCCGACCCGTTGTTAAGTAAAGCGGAAATTGAGCACTCAATTGTACTTTTCTCTTGGCTGATTGAGTTTCTAATTGAGACATCAGAGCTTTTCCGTCTGAATGCGCAAACTTTTCTTCAAACAACCGCTCTGTTCCGTTACTGGTTAACGTCGGACACGGCCATAATATCCCTTGCTCCTGTCTTATCTTTTCATAAGTAATCCCATAGTAATCTGCTCTCCCTCCTCGAGTTGCTGCTCGCAGTTCTTCGAAAATATCTTCAGATGATTGATAAGAGAATTTATCTCCTTCCCCCATCACTTTTGCAATCTCACTCATAATCTGCCAGTCGTGTTTTACTTCTCCAGGCAGCGGGTGACTGGCTTCTCTCAATGTGACTCTTCCTTCCACATTCGTCATAGTACCCTGATCTTCTAAATAAGAAGAAGCAGGCAGCACCAAATCAGCTAACTGAGCTGTTTCTGAAAGGAATAGATCAACCGTTACGAGAAACTTGAGTTTTTCAAGAGACTGTTTAACAAAATGAGCATTAGGATTAGAGACCACAGGGTTTGAACACATAATCAACATCGATGTAATACTTCCTCGATCTATTTCTTCAAACATTTCATAAGCTGAGACGCCTTTGCCCGGAAGTTCTTCTTCCTCTATCCCCCATACTTGGGAGATGTAGGAGCGGTCGTCGATGTTTTCAATAGATCGGTAACCAGGGAGCTGGTCCGCTTTCTGCCCATGTTCTCTCGCACCTTGTCCATTCCCTTGCCCTGTAATGGCCCCATAACCTGAATACGGCTTTCCTATTTTACCTGTGGCCAGCAATAGATTAATAAACCCGCGAACCGCCATCGTTCCATCCGTCTGCTGCTCAATTCCTCGAGCCGTAAAAACCATACCGGATTCTTCCTGCCCAAAAGTGAGAGCAGCCTGGTACAATTGGGTTTTAGGAATTCCCGTTCGATCAGCACACTCATCTACATCCACCGTTTCCAATTGCTGAGCCACTGTATCAAAACCGTTAACGCGATCCTCAAGAAACTTTTTATCTATTAACCCCTCTTCTACTATAATTTTTAAAAGGGCAGCAGCTAGGGTGACGTCGGTTCCAGGCTTGTTTTGCAAATGTAAATCGGCTATATCTGTGGTCGCTGTTTCCCTTGGATCAATGGCTATAATATAGGCTCCATTTTCTTTCGCTTCCTCAAAATACGGCATAATCGTAGGCTGACATTCTGCAATATTCGTTCCTGCCAGGATGATGCACCTCGTATACGGCACTTCTTGTAATGAGTTGGTAAATCCGCGATCTACCCCAAAGCTTTGATTTGCTCCTGTTGCAGCAGATGCCATACAAAGCCGTCCGTTGTAATCGATGTGCTTCGTTTTTAATCCGACTCTCGCTAATTTACCTAGTAAATATGCTTCTTCATTTGTTAAGGAAGCACTGCCGTAAACAGATAATGCATCCTTCCCGTCCTCTTGTTGTATATTCGAGAATTTAGTACGGATTATCTCCATTGCCTCATCCCACGAAATTGGAACAAACTGATCTTCTTTTTTTACTAAAGGCGTCATGATACGATCCCTGTGATGAGCATGCTGATGGGCATTCATTCCTTTCACACATAACCGCCCTTGCGTTGTGGGGTTGTCCACTCCTACCGTCTTGCAGGTCGTGCGAGATACCACTTTTTGTTTGATTAACTGCATCTTGCACTGCATACTGCAAAACGGGCATTGAGATTCATAGACTTCCTCTGATTGAACCTCCTGCTGTTTACTACGAAAATATTTCAACATTAATTCAGTCAAGCCAACTCACCCTTTTTCACATAATAGAATGAAACGATTATATTGGAACAAAGCAATCTCGTTGAGCAATGTCTGCGTCTAAGCTTTGTAACAAGTCATCACAAAGATCCTGATCAAACAGGGCTTCTCTTATATGAACGAGACTCAAACGTTCCATCCAGTGCCACGTTCTTTCTAAATAGCGAGCTGATTTTCTGTAATATTGAAGACAACCAAGCATCATTCTTTCCACTTGTGCCTCATGTTCAACTACACATAGCAATTGACCGCTTCGAGCTCTTCTTCCGCTGTTCCCACCAATATAAATCTCCCATTTACCACCTATTCGAATAGCTCCAAGATCCTTCGTAGTCGCCCGCGCTCCATTATGAACACAGGAAGAAATTCCAACTTTCATGCGGTAAGGGGTTTGCAGCAGCTCTGTTTTCTTCTCCAGGAGTTGAGCCAGATGCAAAGCCTCTTGTTTGTCACATTGGCATTCGTGATTTCCAATATCGGTTCGAATGGGTTCTAGTCGATTTCCGTAAGAATAGGAAAGAGGTAAGTCCAATTCTCCGCAAAAGTGAGGTAAATCTTCTTGTTTTAAACCAAGCAAGTGAATTCTTTGATCGTTACCTATGGCAACTTGTGAAATCGAATACCGCTCTGCCGCATTCGTAATTTTCTTTAATTGACGAACCGTCATTTCCCCGCCATACAGTTGAGGAACGACAGCGTAGTCACCATCACGCTGGACTACAGCCTTGTTTTCTTCCTCACCACGTAATTCTTTATATTCACCTTTGTATTCAGGATGGATCATCCCTAGATAGTAGTCTATTGCCAGCTGGCATGTTGCACATCCACTGGAGTTATTCCATCCTAACTGTTTCATTACTTCCTTCGAATTTGTTAACTCTTGAATTTGCATTTGTTCGACAAGTTCATCTTCCGTTAAGGTGGTACAGAGACAAATGGATGATTCACTCGTAACCTCTTGATCAAAATCTTCGCTTTGAATGTAAGTTAACAGCTCAGAAACCAAGGGTTTGCAACCTCCGCACGAGCTGGAAGCTTTCGTACATTCTTTTACCTGTTCAGCTGTCGTTAAGCTTTTCTGCTGAACGGCTTGGATAATGGCGCCTTTACTCACGCTATTGCAGGTGCAGATTTGCTTATCAAGCGGATACGAGGCAACTGCAGAATCTTTAGGATCCGGGTGTTCTAACAATTTCACCTTATCTTGAGAAGAAAGTACTTTTTTCTTAACAATCGCGTCTAATACGAATGAGCCCGCCCTTGTGTCTCCGAACATGACAGCACCTACTGCCTTATTTCCGTCAAACACTACTTTCTTATACACGGATTCCACTTCATTATGGTAATGAATAGCTTTCCTTCCCGATCTTGAATCAATCTGCCCTGCTGAAAATACATCCACTCCTGAAATTTTCAGCTGGGTATAGAGCAAAGAACCTTTGTAACCATCGGTTTGCTGCTGACATAAATGATTGGCTAACACTTCCCCTTGTTCATACAGAGGCTGAACCAGTCCATAAACCACTCCGTCATGCTCAGCACACTCTCCTACTGCATATATATCAGAGACGCTTGTTTGCAGCAGATCATTAACTATGATCCCTTTTTCTGTTTCAATACCGCTTACTTCAGCCAATTGAATGTTAGGTTTAATGCCGACAGCCATGATGACTAAATCCGCGCTTACGATAGCTCCATCCTTAAACCGGATTCCTTCTACCCGCTCGTTTCCGAAGATCTCTTCTGCCTCTTTATCCAACAAAAACTTCATACCTTGAGCCTCTAACTTTTCCTGAAGCATCAATGAAGCTTGTTCATCTAACTGTCTCCCCATAATATGGTTCGATATATGGACAACTTCGGTTTCCATGCCAAGATTCAATAACCCTCTGGCTGCCTCTAATCCCAGCAATCCCCCTCCAATCACAACGGCTTTCTTGTATTTATCTGCTATATTTATTAATCTTTCACAATCTTCTATTGTTCTAAAAGAAAGAACCCCTTCTTTATCTGCCCCCGGTATAGGTAACATGAAAGGAGAAGAGCCAGTCGCTACTATTAACTTATCGTAGGCGACTTCACGATTTTGGTCCGTCTTGAGCGTCTTGCTGGCCTTATCAATATATTTCACGGTTTCTCCCGTGAAAAGCTGTATGTTATTGTCCTTATACCAGTTGTGCGGGCGGATCATAATATCATATAAAGATGTCTCTCCTTGTAAGACAGATGAAAGCATCAGCCTGCTGTAACTCTTATGAGGTTCACTTCCAAACATCGAGATTTCAAAAACCTCTGAATTATTTCTTAGGATATTTTCCACGCATCTTATCCCCGCCATGCCGTTACCTATAATGACAAGCCTTTGCTTTTTCATCGTTAAACCTCCAACATATGTATAAACACTCGTGGTTTAAACTTATGATTTGAACGAAATGTTTGAATATTTAAATTAAATATATCATATACATCTTTTATATGTAACCTTTTATGTTAAGAAACTTAACATTTAGTGAAATATACAGAGGAATTTATACCCAACCTCCTCTAGACATACGGTTATCCAATAGTTTGACACTCTGATTTTATGTTAGAAAAGTTAACGTTAAATTCAAACTAAAATTTATTATTCTTTGATACCTCTATTTCCAAGGCAACTGCCTTTACTTTATAGAAGAATAAAAAACCCCATTTCCTCTTCATCAAGAAATGGGGCTCTGTCGTTAAGCAAATTAAATTTTAAGTTTTCGTCTAATTCCTGTTGTCATTTCCTCTACCCCTTCAATCTTTAATAGATAGACAAATAAAAAGTATAGAAGTCCGGCAGCAGTAATCGTAATTATTAATGACAATTGAAAATTAACAACAGATAGTAAAGAGTGATATATTACTTTTGCCAAAATTCCCATCGTAATAGAAGCGGCCATTATCTTTAGGAAGGAGACACTCATTCTCCTGAAGTTCAGAGAACCTAATTTCTCTCTTAAATTATAGAAAAGCAGTATCGTACAAAATATGGCCGAAATACTTGTAGCTAAAGCTAATCCTCCAAGACCTAAATATCGTGATAATATAATGTTCAGCACAATATTTAAGGCCATGGCAATGGCTGCATTAATCATTGGGGTCCGTGTGTCCTGCAAAGAAAAGAAAGCTTTTGATAATATAACACGCAGACCAGTTCCTAACATCCCAATAGAGTAAAAGAAAAATGCCGTCGATGTCATGGTAACCGCTTGATCATCAAAAGCTCCTCGATCAAATAACATTCGGACAATTGGTTCGGCGAATAACATGGAACCCACCGTCGCGGGCACGATTAAGATTGATATTCCAGCAATTGATTGATAAAGGGAATGTTTCAACCCTTCTATATTATTTCTGGACGCCATCTTGGAAATCATCGGATACATAACGGTACCAATAGAAGTAACAAATACACCATGGACAAATCCGTTTAATGTAGTAGCATAATTTAACGCTGATATTCCCCCTGTTGAAATTTGCGAGGCTAATGTCCGGTCTACCAGACGATTAATTTGATGTACCATCGATCCTAAAATAACAGGCACAGCCAGCACAAGCATCTTTCTAATATGTTCATCTTTCATATCAAAAGTGGGCTTATACTGATATCCTTTTTTATAAGAGAAAAACAGCAAGATGAGAAACTGAACCAACAGTGCTGCAACATATCCAAACGACAGCAATTCAACCACATTCAATTGATAACTGATCATGATGGACAAAATGACGATGATGCTCATTGGGATACCTAACAAATTAGGTACAGCAAAATATTTCTTATAGTTAAGGTACGCACTTAAAATGCGGATGAGAATTGTAAAGTAAATCCCGACAATTGTTACTCGTGTGAATCCAACAGCGGTTTGCAGTGTTTCCCCTTCAAATCCGCTGGCAAACACTTTCACTATGGGCTCTGTAAAAAATAAACCCGCTGCTACAATTAATGAACAGAACACTAAAAGAACGTTCATTAAATTATTCGTATAACGGATGGCCTGCGGCTGTCCACTCTCTTCTTCGATACGGCTGTACATCGGTATATAGCCTGTAGAGATCCCTTTCGCAATAACGCCAAAGATCACAACTGGAATTGTCATAGAAATTAAATACGCGTCACTAATACCTGACGCTCCGTAAAAATAAGCGAGAATAACATCTCTAAAAAATCCAACAAACTTAGAAACAATGGTAAGTACCATTAGTATGACGACTGCTTTTTTCATAATAATCTCCAATATTGTACTCAAATTATGTGGAGGAGGAATCCCCCTGCGTTAATGTCACCTTAGAAGAAGGAGTTTCATTTCTATACTTTGCTTTAAACAATTCTGTCTCTTCCTTTGTATAAAAATGGTCCATATACCTGGAACGATAGAGATCTTCTAAATATTCTTCACCTGGTTCAACGTTCTGTTTAAACTCTCTATAAACTGATTGATACCACTTCTTATCTCCCATGTTTTCATTGAGTAGTGTAAACTCTTCCATCTCTAAAAAGTCTCTGATTACTTCTTCTAATTCGTTCAACTTTTCCATCTTCAACAAAAGAATCTCTAGATTACCTTTTTCAATCACTGTATACCCTTCCTCTTTATGGAAAGGATATCCATAGATATCAATGTCCCACGTTTTTTTAAATTCATCATCAAACCAACTTACACCGTAGCGATGATTAAACTTATTAAAAAAATCAGTTCTAAACGCTTGAAGATTTGTATTTGATTCCTGCCGGTTATCTGTCGACCGATTAATATCCATTAATGGAACGTGAAAAGCTTGAAAATACATGGACAAATTTCTTGAAACCGGCTCTCTCACAATTGAAATGATTTTTAGTTTTTTCCTGCTTTTTAACAATTTCAAAACAATCTGCTTAGTTAAAAAATACTTCAACCTATGTAAAGGAGAACGATAATATTTGATGGCGTCATAGTTCTTGTACATTTTATAAGAAATCGGCGAATAAAAACTATGGATGTGAAGAGGTAGAAAATCGTATGATTTCAACGATTTTGTTAATGAAGTAGAACCAACCTTCCCCATTTGATGAATAAGTACCAAATTTTCCTTTTGCCGATACGTTCGATTAAAATAATTAATTTTTGAAACAAACTCAAACTCCTTCCCTTATTACCTGTAACAAATGTAACTCTAAGTCTATCGAACCAAATCAATACTGTCTAATCGAGAGTAACAATTGCCTATCTTATACACAATAATAAAGGAAAGTGTTTATCATTTTATTTTAAAATTGACAACTTTTCCTCAAATGATTTTTTTACTTTTGACATGAACTTTCCTAAAATAGGGTATGAGTACTAGCATAATACTATTTAAAGATTGGAGCTGGTAACTCTAAATACATAACGGTAAAGATCATTGCTGCACCTGATAAAATCTTATTTAAACTTTTACTTATTAAAGGAGACTTGTCATGGATAAGACAAAGAAAAAGTGGAAATTCATGAATAGGGTTTTTTGGATTTCCTTCACCATTATCTTTTTGTTCGCTTTATGGGGAGGGATTGCTCCAGATGCCCTTGCTTCACAAGCAGAAAACATTTATGGTTTTATCGCGAACACCTTCGGATGGTTTTACTTAGTGTTTGTGTTATTTTTAATTCTTTTTAACTTTTACTTAGCTTTTAGTAAATATGGGAAAATTCGTCTCGGCGGAGATGATATTAAGCCAAAATATCCGTTATTCACCTGGATCGCTATGTTGTTCAGCTGTGGATTTGGTGTAAGTATCGTTTTCTGGGGAGTCGCTGAACCAATGACTCACTTCGGAAGCCCTCCTCCTTTTGACAGTGGACTTGAAGCAGGAACTCCAGAAGCTGCTAGAGAAGCGATGTGGAATGCCTTCTTTAACAATGGGATTCACCAATGGGCTTCTTTTACGTTTGTCGGCCTTGCTCTTTCCTACTTTATCTACAGACAAGATGAGCGAAGCTTAATTAGTGATACGATGAACTCCGTCATTGGAAACACTGGTAAAAAACCGCTTCGAAACACAATTGATATTATTGCGATTATCGCGACAGTTATGGGTGTAGCTACAACGTTAGGGTTAAGTGTACTTCAAATTAACAGCGGGCTCGGAAGCGTGTTTAATGCTCCAGGAGGCGGAGTTACTCAGCTTTCCATCGTCGTTGTGATGTTTGTTTTCTTTATGCTTTCCACTCTCTCTGGTCTTGACCGAGGAATTAAATACTTAAGTAATGCCAACTTAGGCATCGCTCTATTTTTAATGGTTGCCGTGTTATTCATTGGTCCTACAGGATTTATTCTCGATACCATCACGATGGGGATCGGTGATTATCTTCAAAACTTCTTCCAGGCAAGCTTAAGACTTGATCAATATACAGGCAGTACATGGGTGCAGGACTGGCCGGTTTATTACTGGGCATGGACGATTGCATGGGCGCCATTTGTCGGAATGTTTGTAGCTCGTATTTCAAAAGGACGAACGGTAAGAGAATTTGTACTTGGTGTTATGGTTGCACCTCCTTTTATTGGGCTTATCTGGATTGGGATATTTGGAGGCACAGCCATTAACTTAGACCTCTTCCATGGTACAGACATAGCAGGCGCAGTGGCAGAAAATGAAGCGACCGCCCTCTTCAGCATGCTGGAGAACCTGCCTTTAGGAACGATTTTATCTGTCCTTTCTATTTGTCTTTTGTTCACATTTTTAGTAACGTCCGCTGACTCCGCTACATT
Organism: Halobacillus sp. B23F22_1; assembly: GCF_043497005.1. NCBI lineage: Bacteria > Bacillati > Bacillota > Bacilli > Caryophanales > Bacillaceae > Halobacillus > Halobacillus sp. B23F22_1. The sequence continues at coordinate 352,175 of NZ_JBIEKE010000003.1, forward strand.
TGTATTAGGAATGATGAGTTCAAATGGAGATACGAACCCTTCAGTTGTCGTAAAAATCGTTTGGGGTACGTTGATTGCTTCACTAGCTATCATCTTAATCTTAAGTGCTGGACTAGAAGGGCTGCAGACCGCCTCGCTTATTGGAGCACTACCATTTTCCATTGTCTTGTTCATTTCCTGTGTCTCGCTATTGAAATCGATACGGGAAGACTACAAAGAAGCCAGACGCGAAGAAGAACGGAAACGCCATCGCAGAATTCAAAAACAAATTGAAGATTATAATTCAGATGATTGATAAAAAACAGGGACTCCCAATTGGCGTCCCTCAAGCTGTAAAAAAGTTTAAATGTATATAATCTATGATCATATCGTAGGTCCTCCTTTTTGGGGCGGTAAAAAGGAATAGGAAAAATCCTTTAATCAAAATGGTGCTTGAAACCACTGGAGAAACAAATAAGGTATGATCCCCGTAAGGAATTAAGAGACCACTGAAAAAATAAAAGTCGATGAAAGATAGAATTAAAAAACGTCCTGTGTGGGATTTAATTTCCATACGGGACGCTTTTCTGCTAACTATCGAAAAACAGAAAATAACGTAAGAGTGAGAGGTGGCCACTCTTGCGTTTTTCTATATGATAAATTCCTTATGGTTTCTTTTCTGTACAAAAAGAGCAGCCATTTGGGCTGCTCCTCAAACGATCCTCTTACCGAATGGTGTTCAAGGATAAAATAAACCAAGTAAAGTAGGAGGCAAGACCAATTAAAAGAATCTTAACAAAAAATAAAGGAACGACAAACAACGCTGAATAAAGAATGGAAACCCATAAAACCGTAACGCCGACAATCTTCGCTTTAAGAGGAATGCCACGGTGTTTGCGATAATTTTTAATATAGTGACCAAAATATTTATTCTCAAGCAGCCACCAATACATGCGGTCCGAACTGCGGAAAAAGCATGCCGCAGCCAAAAGCAATAAAGGCGTGGTTGGAATTAACGGCAGTACGATGCCAAGAATACCAATGGCTAAGGACACCCAGCCGGAAATAAGAAGGAGTACTTTTTTTACATTCTTCATATTAAAATTACCTCACTACACTGAATTCACTTCCTACCTTACCATATTAGAAGTTTCAAAGTGTAAACGAATCCCTCTTATACAGTCGTGAATATGATTTATTTATCCATATGATAAAATAGAAACACCTCTCATGGAGAGAACAACGAGGAAAATTTAGGAGTGGACAATGAATGGATAAAAAAGACATAGCCGGCATACGCAGGCAGCTTAAAGTGGAGAACGACTTATTGAAGATCACCGACATCTTTAACGTATATATCATGAAGGAAACGACGGACATTTATCACCACCAGAGCCAGCCGTTCGAGATGCTGGATACCGATCAACAGGAACTGTTCATGAATAACTTTAAAAAAGTACTGTCCGGCCAGCTGGATGAAAAATTATTTGAACTGAAATTTCAGCGCGATGCTGAGAACAGCAGTCAATTTATTTTACATAAAGGGTTATTAAGCAGCGAAGTCGAGGATTGGAAGGAACAAATGCTGCACATGACTGAGAAAATGATTAACGACCACCCATACGAAAAGGATGTCGTCATCACGTTCATTCGTGCGGAATACTTAAAACCTATGAAAAGCCGCAACGATGAAACAGAGGAAAGTGAACGGGATGCTGTTTACTCCAATCCCTTTATTCTTTGCAGCATCAATAAAACGGAAGAGCCCAAAAAAGAAATCCAGTTCGACTATGTGGAAAAAGAATTTAAATACAAGATTGAAGTGGATCCAATCATTGATTTAAAAAACCCGATGAGTGGTTTTCTTTTTCCTACCATTACCGATGGAGCTTCAGACGTAAATCATGTGTTATATGCGGCAGGGAAAGCCAACGAACCTGATTATCGTTTTATCGAAGAGGTACTAAACGGCGAAGAGATCATGACGGCAAAGGAAGACAAAGCTGTTTTCGAGGAAGTCATTAAGGATGTCGTAGGAGATCAGCTTAATCCCTCCACCCTCGCCACCGTCTATGGAGAAATTAACCGTGTTGTTGAGGAAAATGAAGAAGAGGAGGCACCAAAGCTGGATTATAAGGACGTCGAACGTGTGCTGACACAAAGCGGCGAGCAAGTAGAGTCAGAAAAAATTAAAACTGCTTTCCAACGAGTGACCGATGACGAAGGGTATGAGCTGAAAGCAAGCAGCATCGTGCCGAAGTACAAATCAAAATCTATTAAAATTAATACAAAGATTGCTAACATCTCCATCAGCCCGCAGGATCTGGAATATGTAAGACAAGTTAATTATAAAGGGAAACGCTGCATTATGATTGAAATTGAAGAAGACGCTGAAATTGATGGATTTAAGATGCTGCCTGAAGCGTTCGGTGAATGATTTTTGAGGAACCAGAACAGGCTGGACCAAAACTGAATAAATCCTAAAATAATCCGAACGATTCTCTAAAAATCAGTTCGGATTATTTATGTTAAAGCGAATTTCTATCTCGCTCCGTAAAATACTTCGCTTTCCTAGGAACATTTCTTCCCCGCCATCCTCACCCTCACCGTTTTAATCCAAAAAATAAAACTAGTATATTTTAGATTATAAAAACTCTCTCCTTCACCAATTTATCAGCAACCCTTCATCCTCCAGCAATTTGGAAACCATTCTTTAAAACCGATAAAATATACTATAAATTCAGTATTTTTGTTAAACTAATAGATAGACACCCATCATTTCTGCCACAACAACTTTCATACCTCTTAGAAGTTCATGCAAATCTATCATTTTCTCTACTGCCTAATTGAAAATAATTTCAAGAAACTGAGTATCTTGCTTTCAATTTAATTGCTTATTTATTATAATTATAATCTGAGATCGATTATTATTTTATTTTTCACATAAAGAAAGGGGAATGAAACATGGACAAGAATGAAATGCATGAAAGCCAAGCTGGAAAGTGCCCTGTATCACACGGAAAAACAGAGGAAGAAAATGCAATCACCACTTCGAAAGTTGGTACAACCAATAAAGACTGGTGGCCTAACCAACTGAATCTGCATATTTTACATCAGCATGATAAGAAAACGAACCCAATGGGTGAAGACTTTAATTATGAAGAAGAATTTAAAAAGCTGGACTATTACGAACTGAAGCAGGACCTTCATGACTTAATGACGACGAGTCAGGACTGGTGGCCGGCAGACTATGGACACTACGGCCCGCTCTTTATCCGAATGTCCTGGCACGCAGCCGGGACTTATCGTACAGGCGATGGCCGCGGAGGCGGAGCAACTGGTACACAGCGTTTCGCACCACTAAACAGCTGGCCGGATAACGCGAACCTTGATAAAGCACGTCGTCTGTTGTGGCCGATTAAGCAAAAGTACGGAAACAAGATTTCCTGGGCTGACTTGCTTGTACTAACAGGAAATGTAGCACTTGAATCCATGGGCTTAAAAACTTTTGGTTTTGCCGGAGGACGCGAAGACGTCTGGCATCCTGAAGAAGATGTCTATTGGGGAACAGAAAAAGAGTGGCTTGAGGACAACCGTTACTCAGGTGACCGCGAGCTGGAAAGTCCGCTCGCTGCCGTACAGATGGGTCTAATCTATGTAAACCCTGAAGGTCCAAACGGTAACCCTGATCCACTGGCAAGTGCGCGTGATATCCGCGAAACATTTGGCCGCATGGGAATGAACGATGAAGAAACAGTGGCGTTGATTGCCGGCGGTCACACCTTCGGTAAAGCTCACGGGGCCGGTGATCCTGAAAAGGTCGGCGCGGCACCAGAAGCTGCTGATATCGAAGAACAAGGCTTAGGCTGGAACAGCACCCACGGAAGTGGTAAAGGCCGTGACACCATTACGAGCGGTGTAGACGGAGCTTGGACAGCGAATCCGACCGTATGGGATAACGGGTACTATGATTTGTTATTTGGCTACGAATGGGAACTTACAAAGAGCGCGGCAGGCGCCAATCAGTGGGCTCCGGTAAACCCTAAAGAAGAAGACCTTGCACCAGATGCAGAAGATCCTTCTGTCCGCGTTCCTACGTTTATGACAACAGCCGATATGGCTTTACGTATGGACCCAGATTATGAAAAAATTTCACGTCGCTATCACGAAAACCCGGATGAATTCGCAGATGCATTCGCGCGTGCATGGTTTAAGCTGCTTCACCGTGACATGGGTCCTAAATCAAGATACCTCGGTCCAGAAGTTCCAGAAGAAGACCTTATCTGGCAGGATCCAATCCCGGAAGTTGACTATGAATTGTCAGATGCTGAAATCTCAGAGCTGAAAGCGAAGATTCTTAATACAGGATTGTCTGTAAGCGAGCTCGTTACTACAGCATGGGCTTCTGCAAGCACGTACCGCGGCTCCGACATGCGTGGTGGAGCGAATGGCGCACGCATTCGCCTGGCTCCTCAAAAGAACTGGGAAGTCAACGAACCTGAAAAGCTTGAAAAAGTACTTTCTGTTTATGAAGACATCCAAAGCCAGCTTGATAAGAAAGTCAGCATCGCTGATTTAATTGTTCTTGGCGGAAGCGCAGCTGTAGAAAAAGCTGCCAAAGATGCAGGTGTTAATATCACCGTTCCATTCGCTCCAGGACGCGGCGATGCAAGTCAAGAAGAGACAGATGTTGAGAGCTTTGAAGTATTAGAGCCGATGGCAGATGGGTTCCGAAATTACGAGAAGAAAGCCTATACACTAAGCCCAGAGGAATTATTAGTAGACAAAGCTCAGCTGCTTGGCCTTTCTGCTCCGGAAATGACTGCACTGATCGGCGGGATGCGAGTGCTTGGAACCAACTATAAAGGCACTGATCACGGCGTATTCACCGACCGTACCGGCGAACTTACGAATGACTTCTTCGTCAACCTGCTTGACATGGGCATTGAATGGAAGCCGTCCGACTACAACCTATACGAAGGACGTGACCGTCAAACAGGCGAACTCGTTCGTACAGCTACACGTGTAGACCTCGTATTCGGTTCAAACTCTGTCCTGCGTGCTCTTGCTGAAGTATATGCACAGGATGACAATCAGGAGAAATTCGTGCGTGACTTTGTAAATGCATGGGTTAAAGTGATGAACGCTGATCGTTTTGATCTTAAACAAAAGAGTGATTTGAGAGTGTCTCACCAGGCATAATAACTAAAAACACCTTACCTGGATGCTTGATTGAAGCGGATTGTCCGCTTCTGAGGTATCGGGTAAGGTGCTTTTTTATGTTGGGATGGAGAATTAAAAAAGTTTTGTAATTCGCTATTTTCTTTCCAGCCAAGTCACACACTCCACATGACTCGTCTGCGGAAACATATCAACAGGCTGAACTTCTTTCGTCTCATATCCCCCATCTTCTAGTACACGCAGGTCACGTGCGAGAGTCGACGGATTACAGGACACATACACGATCCGCTCCGGTCCCATATCCAGCATCGCCTTCAACAGTTCCTCATCGCACCCTTTTCTTGGCGGATCCACAACGATCACATCCGGCTGAAGGCCCTGGCTGCGCCACCATGGCATGATTTCTTCTGCTTGTCCGACGTAAAAATCGGCATTGTCCATTTTATTTAAACGGGCATTTTTCTTTGCATCCGTTACGGCTTCAGGAACAATTTCTACACCGTACACTTTCTTCGCTTTTTGCGCTAAGAACAACGAAATCGTGCCAATGCCGCAGTAAGCGTCGATGACGGTTTCTCCTCCGCGCAAATCTGCGTATTCAAGAGCCTGATCGTAAAGTTTTTTCGTCTGGGTCGGATTGACCTGATAAAAAGACTTTGGCGAGATCATAAACTTCACGTCGCCGATGGTGTCGTAAATGTATTCATCACCCCACAGGACTTTTGTTTCTTTTCCTAAAATGACATTGGTGCGACCGCTATTTATGTTATGAACGATCGACTTCACATTTGGAAAAGCGTCACGAATTTCATCGATGAGCTTCTCGTGATGAGGTAGTTTTTTAGTACGAGTAACGAGTACGACCATAATATCTTTCGTCGTTTGCCCGGTGCGCACCATAATATGACGCAGTACGCCGCGATGGTTTTCTTCATCATACGCATCGATTCCAAGGCGGCTTGCGATGCGGCGGACCGTCTCTACCATACGGTCGTTCATTTCGTCTTGAATTAAACATGTATCCATATCAATAATGTTGTGGCTCCGCTTTTGATAAAATCCCGTCATCAGCTGTCCGTCTTCTTTTTGCCCGACGGGAATTTGGACTTTGTTACGGTAGCGCCATGGGTCGGCCATCCCGATCGTTTTATGAACGGGAACGTGATCCAGGTGTGCGACTTTCTTCATCGCATTTTTCACTTGATTGTACTTCATTTCAAGCTGCATGCTGTAACTCATGTGCTGAAGCTGACATCCGCCGCACTGATAATAAACGTCACACGGCGGCTCGACTCGTTCGTCGCTTGACTCTTCCACTTCCAGCAGTTTACCGAAGCCGAAATTCTTTTTCACTTTCACCACTTTGACCTGCGCCTTCTCTCCAGGCAGGCCGTATGGTACGAACAAAGGATAACCATCCACTTTGCCAACGCCATTTCCTTCATGGGTTAAATCTTCAAATATTAATTCGAGCGTTTGATTTTTTTGTACAGGCGGCTTTGGTTTTGCCATTCAGTATCCGTCCTTTTCATTTCGTAGCTGGGTAGTTTCTATTATAACAAAAACGCTACCGTCATTAGAACGGCAGCGTTTACGATTACCAATTATCTTCTGGATTTGATGAAAATTTATCCTCAGGAACGAAAAATTCCATATGGCGGTATAAGTTGACGAACTCTCCAGGGAGTAACCCGCCAAACTCTCCATCAATGTTTAACTGCATTTTTTCCTCAGTATGAACCTTCACACGGCTCGCTGTCGTATGAATAAATTTTGGATGGTTCAAATGGTTTCCTTGGATGGCCAGAGTAGCTAAACGAACGAATTCGGCAATGTTCATTTTTTCAATGATCATGAGATCAAAAACACCGTCATCCATTTTCGCTCCGGGTGCCAGCCTTTCCAGTCCGCCTACAGAATTCGTATTGGACACGAGAAACAGCATGACCTCACCTTCAAATACCCGTCCATCATACTCCATTTCAACATACGTCGGCCTTAAAGAAGGAAGCATTTCAATGCCTTTTAGATAATAGGCGAGCTGCCCAATCATCGTTTTCAGCTTGCTTGGCACTTCATAAGAAATTTCGGTAATTTTACCGCCGCCGGCTATGTTCATAAAATAATGATCATTTACGCGCCCAATATCTAAAGGCGTCGAATAATCTTCTAAAATAACATCTACTGCTTTATGAATATTTCTCGGCACGCAAAGAGCGCGCGCAAAATCATTTGTTGTTCCGACGGGAATAATACCGAGCTTCGGTCTGAATTCCTGCTCTGCTATTCCATTAATGACTTCATTAATTGTTCCATCTCCGCCTGCAGCTACTACGACATCAAATTTACGCTCCACGGCAATTTGCGCCGCTTCTGTCGCGTCGCCTGCACAAGTTGTGGCATGAGCTGATGTCTCATAGCCAGCTTGTTCAAAGCGCTGCAAAATATCGGGAAGAACTTTCCTTATAATCTCTCTTCCAGAGGTCGGATTATAAATAATACGGGCACGCTGCATAGTATGACCCCCTCATCCATCATGCTCCAAATAACATCATAGCTCTTTTTCCGTCATTTGCAAACATTTTTGTACTCCACGTATAAAAGCACGCACGATGAGTGCGTGCTCTCATTGTGGTCGGAAAGGGCCGCACCCTTGCCGCTTAAAATTTAACGCTTATCTATTTCTTCTAAAAGAATTTTGTTAACCATTGGCGGGTTGGCCTGGCCTTTTGTCTGCTTCATCACCTGGCCGACTAAGAAGCCAATAGCCTTATCTTTTCCATTTTTATAATCTTCAATCGACTGCTGGTTGTTATCAAGGATTCCTGTGATAATTTCACGCAGCTGGCCTTCGTCAGAAATCTGCACAAGGCCTTTGTCTTTTACGATCTTCTCTGGATCGCCGCCTTTTTCCACAAGGTCTCCGAAGACCTTCTTCGCGATCTTAGAAGAAATGGTGCCATCTTCAATCAGTTTCGTCAGCTTCGCCAAACCTGCAGGGGTTAAGGCAAGGTCGCTGAACTCTTTATCGTGCTTGTTCATATAAGCCGATACTTCACCCATTAACCAGTTTGACGCCTGCTTTACGTCTCCGCCTGCTTCAATCGTTTCTTCGAAGAAATCGGACATTTCTTTGTTGTTCGTTAACACCATCGCGTCATAAGCCGGAAGCTTTAATTCTTCAATGTAACGTTTCTTACGAGCATCGGGAAGTTCAGGGATCTGGCTGAAGATCCGATCTTTCCACGCTTCATCGATGTGAAGAGGAACTAAATCCGGTTCTGGGAAGTAACGGTAATCGTCTGATCCCTCTTTCACACGCATTAAGATTGTTTCCTTAGTCTGCTCATCATAACGGCGTGTTTCCTGAAGAATCTCTCCACCGGATAGAAGGACTTTTTCCTGACGCTTTTCTTCAAACTCTAATCCTTTTTGAACAAAAGAAAAGGAGTTTAAGTTTTTAAGTTCGGTCTTTGTCCCAAATTCTTCCTGACCGATTGGACGGATGGAAAGGTTCGCGTCACAACGCAGTGATCCTTCTTCCATCTTACAATCCGAAACGCCTGTATATTGAATGATATTTTTCAGCGCTTCTAAATAAGCATATGCTTCTTTCGGTGAACGAATGTCTGGCTCGGACACAATTTCTACCAGCGGCGTTCCTTGACGGTTATAGTCCACAAGAGAATAGCCATCATCACTGTGTGTCAGCTTTCCAGCATCCTCCTCCATGTGCAGGCGGGTAATGCCGATCCGCTTTTTCACCCCATCGACTTCAATATCGATGTAGCCATTTTCTCCGATTGGTTTATCAAACTGGGAAATTTGATATGCCTTCGGGTTGTCTGGATAGAAATAGTTCTTACGGTCGAACTTCGTATCCGTTGCGATCTCACAATTCAACGCCATAGAAGCCTTCATCGCGTAATTTACGGCTTCTTCGTTGAGAACAGGAAGTACTCCCGGGTAGCCGAGGTCGATCGGGTTAACGTTTGTATTCGGTGAATCTCCAAACATGTTTGGAGAAGGGCTGAAAATTTTAGATGCTGTTTTTAATTCTACGTGGACTTCAAGTCCAATCACTGTTTCAAAATTCATTAGCGCGCACCTCCAAGGGACGGACGTTGTTTATGGAAGTCTGTCGCCTGTTCATAAGCATGAGCAGCACGATAAACGCTGCTCTCATCAAAGTGTCGGCCGATAATTTGCAGGCCGATTGGCAGTCCATCAGATGAGAAGCCGCAAGGAACAGAGATTCCCGGCACACCAGCTAAGTTGACTGGTATGGTTAAAATATCGTTCGCATACATCGTTAGTGGATCATCGATAATCTCTCCGACTTTAAACGCCGGGGTAGGCGTTGTTGGTCCTACAATTACGTCATAGTCTTCAAGAACTTTTTCGAAGTCGTTCTTAATTAATGTACGAACTTGCTGTGCTTTTTTGTAATAGGCATCGTAGTAACCAGAGCTAAGCGCAAAAGTTCCAAGCATAATACGCCGCTTCACTTCGTTTCCAAAGCCTTCAGAACGGGAACGCTTGAACATATCCAGCATCGTTTCCGCATTCTCTGTACGCTTACCGTACCGTACGCCGTCAAAGCGGGCCAGGTTGGCAGAGGCTTCTGAGGAAGAGATCAGGTAGTACGTCGCTACCGCGTATTTGGAGTGAGGCAGGGATACTTCTTCCCAGGTCGCTCCTAGTTCTTCATACTTTTTAAGTGCGGCTTGAACAGCCTCTTTCACTTCTGGTGCTACACCTTCGCCGAGATACTCTTTCGGCACGGCAATTTTCAACCCTTTTACATCACCTGTAAGAGCGTCTGTATAACTTGGCACTTCTACGTTCGCAGATGTGGAATCCATGTTGTCATAACCTGCGATTGTTTCAAGCAGGTACGCGTTGTCTTCAACAGAGCGGGTAATCGGCCCGATTTGGTCTAAGGAAGACGCAAATGCGATCAACCCAAAACGGGAAACACGGCCGTAAGTAGGTTTCAAGCCCACTACGCCACAGAATGCCGCTGGCTGACGGATGGACCCGCCTGTATCAGAACCAAGAGAAAACGGTACTTCGCCGGCAGCTACTGCAGCAGCTGATCCACCGCTGGATCCACCGGGAACGTAGTCTCTATTCCATGGATTGCGTGTCGCATAATAGCTTGAGTTTTCATTGGAAGAACCCATGGCAAACTCGTCCATGTTCAGCTTACCAATAGTCACAGACTTCGCTTCGTTCAGCTTGTTCACGACGGTCGCATCGTAAAGCGGGTCCTCGAAGTTATCAAGGAACTGGCTGGCCGCTGTGGTGCGCAAACCTTTAGTAACGATGTTATCTTTTACACCGATTGGCAGACCAAAAAGCTTCGCAGCATCATCGCCGCGTGTTTCATCTAGTTCAGCTGCTTGTTTTAGGGCAGCTTGTTTATTTAATGTAAGGAAGGCTTTGACTTGATCGTCCACTTCCTCAATTCGATTGTACGATTCATTGACTAAATCCGTTACAGTAATTTCTTTACTATGTAGCTTATCTTTCAACTCACGTAAAGAATGTTCAAACAAAGACATGAAATACCCTCCCTATTCCAAAATGGATGGGACTTTATATTGTCCATCCTGATGATCTGGTGCATTTTTTAATGCATCTTCTTTTTCAATCCATTTCTTCGGTTCATCTTTACGCATGACATTCTGCAAATCAAGAACGTGGGTCGTCGGCTCAACACCTTCAGTATCCAGTTCATTCAATTGCTCAGCGTACGTAATGATATCGTCAAGCTGCTTTGTGAAAAGATCAGCTTCTTCTTCCTTAATGGAAAGACGGGCCAGGTGTGCCACGTGTTTCACTTCTTCTTTACTAATTCGGGACATGTCATTACCTCCATTCGATCTCACATAATATATGATCATACCAAAAATCTATTTTCATACGCAACGTACAGCTATACACCCTTCCTATCATAACATATAGTTCAAGTTCATTCATGGACGACTTTGCCATGAATGTTACTTGAACTTATCGGGCGTTTAGAGGCCGTTTCCCCTATACATGTATAACTTTTCCCGCCAATAGGTTTAGGGGAAATACGGACTGTTAACCTGCGGAAAAGCGAAACTTCATTCAGGGGGTTTTTCCTGACATTTGGGCCGGTTTTTCTGACATTATTAGCGTTTTTACTGACATTATATGAATTAATTCTGACATTTACAAAAAGTCCAGCCTGTATCTCCTTCCTTTCGTTTTTCCCACTGGATTCAACGATTAGATAATGCTCCTTGCTATACTTTCAGAGTCAATTTGTAAGAACCAGCGCAACTCTCGATTTGTGATACTCTCCTCCACCAGCAGCCGATAATCACGCAAACTCTCTATGTGAGCATCCACCGAATCCAATCCACAAATCGAACACTTCCATTTCCCATAACCCCTGTTCATAGGCAGAGCTCTGCAGCTTGGGCAGTGCACGCCCACCCGCAGTTCTTCTTTCTTTATTTTATAATTTTGAAGCACATCAATTTTGCGTGGTACGTGAGCCTGTTTCAGCTCTTCACCCATACGTAGTAACTCATTTTGCCCTAGCACTCGCTGCGCATACTTACTATCCAGCTCATTTATTATAAAAGGAAGGTAGGCGCTGTGGATGACGGAGGGGTTGGAAGTATGAATAATAGTAGAGGGTTTACTTATGACGATGAGGGTTTCAATGGGGAGGTCGGGGTATCGGTAAGCGTTGAGCCATTTCCGCAAATAATTCTTCTGCCTTCTTACTTGCAGCAGAGGGTCCAACTGGATAAACTGATGATCAATAGGAAGTCTTACATCGTGTAGGATTTGATAATGAGGAGGTAGTAGCTGGAGGTGATAATCCAGGGATTCTTCTCCACGGAACCCAGCGCTGACAAGGGTCAGGTCTTTTTCGATATCATCACGTCTAAGGCTCGTTCTTCTCTCCAGTGCCTCCAGTGCCAGCATCTGGTCCGGCTTCCTTCGTTTTTTTACAATCATGGCTTTCCTCCTTTTTTGGTACCAGGTACCGGTAATAGCTTTCTTATCATAACAAAAAAGATCTCCAGCTACCCGCTGGAGATCTCTTTCTGATCTATTATTTACGAACTGCTTCTTCAAATTCTGCAATAACTTCTTTCGGTGGTGTACCTGCTAAACTTACTAAGATCGCAGCAATACCACTTAGGATAAAGCCTGGCAGCAGTTCATAAAGGTCGAAGATACCGCCGCTTAAGTTAGCCCAAAGGATAACGGTAATAGCTCCCACGATAATACCTGCCAGAGCGCCATTACGTGTAATGTTTTTCCAGAACAGAGACAGAATAATGATCGGTCCGAAAGCTGCACCAAATCCTGCCCAAGCATAAGAAACAAGCTCGAGTACTGTACTATCCGGGTTTCCAGCAAGCAGGAGTGCGATAAGTGCGATACCTGCTACAGCGATACGTCCAACCCATACAAGCTCACGGTCAGAAGCGTTTTTACGGAAAATCGCTTTGTAAAAGTCTTCTGCCAAAGCGGATGATGATACGAGCAATTGAGAGTCAATTGTACTCATAATAGCAGATAGAATCGCAGCTAACAGAATACCTGCAATAATAGGGTGGAACAAAATTTGAGAGAATGCAATGAAGATCGTTTCAGGGTTATCAAGCATCTGAACGCCGCCTTCATTTACGAGTGAAGCACCAAAGTTACCTAACCCATCTACTTCATTTGTTGCCATGTAAGCTAGTCCGAATAAACCTGTGAAAATGGCACCGTAAAGACCGATGACCATCCACCCAATCCCGATTAAGCGTGCTTTAGGCACATCGTTAGGTGAACGTAAAGCCATAAAACGAACGACGATATGAGGCTGACCAAAGTAACCAAGCCCCCATGCCAGAGAAGAAATAATGGCTAATGCTCCGACACCTTGCACCATCTGCAGATGTCCTGGTTCAATTTGACCAACGGCATTGATCGCTTCACTAAACCCGCCCAACTCCTGGGCTGCCACGATTGGAACGGCAATTAAAGCTATAAACATTAGAATACCTTGTACGAAGTCCGTCCAGCTAACGGCTAAGAATCCGCCAAGGAAAGTATAAGAAATAGTTACAATTGCACCAATCCATAGAGCTTGTGTATAAGATAAATTAAATGAAGCTTCAAAAAGTGTAGCTCCGGCTACTAGTCCGGACGACGTGTAAAAAGTAAAGAATACTAAAATAACTAATGCAGAAATGACACGTAAGATATGAGAGTGATCGTGGAAACGGTTCTCTAAATAGTCTGGAACAGTTATCGCATCTTTGAAGACTTCGGTAAACACACGAAGACGGCGAGCTACAAACTGCCAGTTTAAGTAAGCACCAATAGCTAAACCAATACCGATCCACGCTTCTGCTAAACCTGAAGCATAAATAGCACCTGGTAAGCCTAGTAATAACCAGCCGCTCATGTCTGATGCTCCGGCACTAAGTGCGGCTACTCCTGGAGTTAATCGACGACCACCTAATACATAATCAGATAAATCGCTTGTTATACGGTATGAGGCAAAACCAATCAACAACATACCTATGAGATAGACTATAAACGTAATTAAAGTTGCTGAACCCATGTTTTATTATTCGCTCCTTCCGGTAAATAGTGTAATTAATGATAGAATAATTAAAATTGGCATTGGTACAAACAGCCAAAACCATGATGCGCCTGAAAGTGAATATTGTCCTGCAGCGGTTGCTAGTTCAAACACGATGTCACCTCCAATTTTTGAATTATACACTTCTATGCAATTGTAAAATAATTCAGAATGCCTGCAAATCAGGCACAGAAGTGAAAAAAGCCAAACACAGGTACAACCATATCATAATATAATAGTTAGAACATTGCAAAAATTATAATATCGACTTTTTGTTGTATAATTATACAAATTTTTAGATTATATACATAAAATTTCACAATATATATGATATCTATTCATAAAATTTTATAAATAAAAATTTCATTCACTTGGTATTTTCATTCTGTAAAGGGGCTTTTTTCCTAAATCGAAAGAAAGGCTTTCTATTTCTTATGTATAGTTATCTTCAAATTTTAGGATATTATCAACAAAAAATATAAAATCACAAGTCCTAATCTTAACATAAAAATAGAGCTGCCATAAAGGCAGCTCTATTCATCGTTAATTATAGCATTTCAGATGTGGTTTTTCCTTGCATATGATGAACTAAATAATCAGGTCCTCCTGCTTTTGAATCGGTTCCTGACATATTAAAGCCTCCGAAAGGATGATAGCCTACAATGGCTGCTGTACAGCCACGGTTAAAGTATAAGTTTCCAACATGGAAATCTTCACGTGCTTTTTCTTGATTCTGACGATTGTTTGTAATGACAGCACCTGTTAAGCCGTACTCCGTATTGTTTGCAATATCAATAGCTTCGTCAAAAGTCTTCGCTTTCGTAAAACCGACCACAGGACCGAAGATTTCTTCTTGCATAATGCGAGCATCTGGAGCTAGATCAGCAAAAACAGTCGGCTCAATAAACCACCCTTTACTATCATTCCCTTTTCCACCTGTAACAAGTTTACCTTCCTGTTTACCAATTTCAATGTAGTTCAAAATTTTATCATAAGCTGCCTGATCAATAACCGGCCCCATATATGTGTCGTGTGCCGTTGGATCACCATACGAAACATTCTCTTTTGTTTTAGACGCTACTTTATCGAGAAGCTCATCATAAATATCTTCATGAGCTACTACGCGTGAGCAGGCAGAGCATTTCTGACCTGAAAAACCAAATGCAGAATAAGTAATGGCATCTGCCGCTAATTCTAAATCAGAATCTTTGTCCACGACGATGGTATCTTTTCCACCCATCTCGATAATCGTACGTTTCAGCCATTTCTGTCCAGGGTGAACTTTAGACGCACGTTCAAAAATACGGGTCCCTACTTCTCTAGAACCAGTGAAGCTGACGAAACGAGTACGAGGATGATCGACAAGGTAGTCGCCTACTTCTTTTCCACTTCCTGGAATATAGTTAATCACTCCAGCTGGAAGACCTGCTTCCTCTAATACTTCCATCATTTTATACGCAATGATTGGAGTCGTACTGGCTGGTTTAAGGAGAACCGTATTTCCTGAAACCATAGAAGCCACTGTTGTTCCGCACATAATAGCGAATAAGAAATTCCACGGAGAAATAACCACGCCGACGCCCAGTGGTATGTAATGGAAGCGATTATTCTCTATTGGGCGTGAGTTAATCTCAACACCTTTATCAATTTCAAGCATTTGACGACCATAGTACTCTAAGAAATCAATTGCTTCAGCTGTATCTGCATCCGCTTCCTTCCATGGTTTTCCTCCCTCTTTTACAAGGTGAGCGGTAAACTCATGCTTACGGCGGCGGACAATGGCTGCTGCACGGAACAAAATGTCGGCACGAAACTGTGCTTTTGTCTTGCGCCACCAATTAAAAGTATCGTCTGCGATCTGGTGGGCTTTTTCAGCTAAATCTTGATTGGCTTTTGCTACGTATCCAATCACTTCTTTTTTATTAGCCGGATTGACTACTTTTATTTTGTCATCCGTCATGATCCGTTCTCCACCAATAATTAAAGGATATTCCTTTCCTAAGTCTCCTTCGACCTGCTTAATTGCATCTTCTAGAGCTTTACGATTTTCCTCCACACTAAAGTCAGTAAATGGTTCATGTTTGTAAGGCACTACCATGTAAAACCGCCTCCTCATATTGTAGGGTTAGACGCTTTATTTTTAGAAAGTTATTATATTAAGCGCTTCCACAAAACATTTTATCGTATGTTAAAAGTTTCTTCAAATTTTTTCAATTTAAAGCAAAGGTATAAAAAGCGCCATGACGAAGTTTAATTCATCATGGCCTTCTTGAACTATTCATAAATATGGACGAAAGGTTCTTCTTGTCCCGGTTTTTTTACTATTAAACTTTCCTGCTGATCCATACTGTTAATTTTCACTTGTATAGAATAATGATCTTCAAACATTTCCATCACAAGACTGTATACATATTGAGTAAATCCTGTAACTTCTGTATGCGAGTCAAACTGTATAGGGATGTCTATTTTCACTTCATGAAGTTCGTCATCGACGTAAAACCCATTTGCTATCATTCCGACAAAGTTCGGGAAGTAATCTGAAACCTCAGATCGAAAATCAGAAAACATTTCAGCATCATCAAAATGATCTTCCTCTGCTTCATCCGATGGGAACAGCACATATTCTTCATCAATATCTGCCCAGTCACCTACCGAATTGTCAGATCCTTCAGCATATCCTTTACTTAAAAAGTTACCTGGTGATTCAGCATTATCTTCCTCTTCTTCATAAATAGCAAACATAACAGGTACGTCCTGCAGTTCTTCTCGTTCCCGTAACCTTTCTAGGATCTTATCCGCATATTCCTGTCCTCGCGCCAAAGATTCACTCGTTGAAATATTTTCTGAATACTCGCGACCTTCAGCTTGAAAGTCATAAATCGAACGCATGGATATTCCAATGGTTAGTCCTGCCACTTCTACGACATCATCTTCTTGTCGAATTAAGTAGTCTTGCTCCACTATATTGGAAATATAGCGAGGGTTCTCCCGGAAATCTTCTTCTGAGGCAGAGTCTTCATCTAATTCTGGATTAAGACCTTCTACATTTCCTGTTTTATAAGGTTCATCAGGATCTTCCGGCTCCTCGTATCTTCCCAGCCATCTTAATAACGTGTCTTTATCCAAAAATTGACCCGGCTGAAAATAATAATCTTCCGCGCTGAAGTATTCTTTAGAATGGCGCTGTAATCCGCCTTCAAATTCTGCTATATCAAGTCGGTTTCCCATTTGGTTGGTCGTCACTCCACGGGCAGCCGAAATTTTCGACTCGCCTTCTGTTAAAATCATCCGGTACGTATCATCTGATAAGTCGTAGTTTGGGATGATCGCTTTTTCATCACTATCTTCGTCCGTCGTTTCGCGAACAACCTCATCTGTATTATCGTATACGGGTGTACACGCGCTGACAATAAGGATCATAACTAACCAAACGGCGTGCAGCTTCCTCATTCATTCCACTCCCCATTATGTTAAAGCATTCGCAAATTCTTCCTCGTTCCATATCTCTACCCCAAGCTTTTCTGCTTTATCGTATTTTGAACCTGCGTCTTCCCCGGCAATAAGTAAATCTGTATTTTTACTTATACTACCGGTGACTTTTCCGCCAAGTTCCTGGACGATATTTTTCGCTTCTGAGCGTGTGAAGTTTTCCATTTTTCCTGTAAGGACAATGGTTTTCCCTTTAAAAGGAGAATCTTCTGGTCCTTCGTTTTTCTTCGGCCCTTTATATTCCATGTTAATTCCTAATTGTTTTAAATCATCTATAAGGTCAAGAACTTGCGGCTTTGAAAAATAGCGGGCGATGGAGTCGGCCATTTTTTCTCCAATCTCTGGTACGAGCATTAAATTTTCTGCATCAGTTTGGCTTAGTGCCTCCATCGTTTCAAATTCCTGCGCTAATGTTTGAGCAGCTTTCGTGCCTACGTATCGAATACCGAGTCCAAACAACAGCTTTTCTAAAGAATTGGCCTTTGAAGCTTCGATGGCATTTAATAAGTTTTCAACAGACTTCTCACCCATTCGTTCAAGTTGCAGCAGTTCTTCTCGTTTAAGTTTGTACAAATCGGCAATTGTAGCAATTAAATTTTCCTGGAAAAGCTGGGCAATTACTTTCTCTCCAAGACCATCAATATCCATAGCGTTACGCGATACGAAATGAATTAATCCTTCACGCAGCTGAGCCTGACAGTTAGGATTAATACATCGCAGGGCGACTTCTTCTTCCAGCCTAACCAGTTTACTCTCACACTCAGGACAGTGTTCTGGCATCGCGTAAGGCTCTTCTTCTCCACTTCGTTGGTCCACAAGTACTCGGACGACTTCAGGAATGATATCTCCTGCTTTTTTAATCACTACGGTGTCCCCGATACGGATATCGCGTTCTCGGATTAAATCCTCGTTGTGCAGAGAAGCTCGCTGAACAGTCGTTCCAGCCACTTTCACCGGGTCTAATATCGCCGTTGGCGTAACAACGCCTGTGCGCCCCACGCTTAACTCGATATCTTTTAATGTCGTAACAGCTTCTTCAGCAGGAAATTTATATGCTGTAGCCCAGCGCGGACTTTTCGCTGTAAAGCCGAGTGCTTCCTGTTGATCGAGGCGATCCACTTTTATAACGATCCCGTCAATCTCATAATCTAAGTCCGGTCGTCGTTCAACCCAGCCATGTACATAATCAATGACTTCATCAATAGATTTACATTTCTTCCATTCCGGATTTGTTTTTAAGCCTAGTTCTTTCATCCGTTCTAAACGCTCACTATGTGATTGGGAGGATTCTCCTTGCCATTCGCCGACACCATATAGAAAAATATCCAGATTACGTTTAGCAGCGACTTTAGGATCAAGCTGTCTCAACGAACCTGCTGCTGCATTTCGTGGATTCGCGAACGGCTCTTCCCCTTTTTCTTCACGAGCTTCGTTCATTTTCAAAAAAGAGTTCTTCGGCATAAAAGCTTCTCCGCGCACTTCTACTGTTTCTGGTGAGTGAAGACGCAGTGGAATGGTACGAATTGTACGTAAATTCACGGTGATGTCTTCTCCGACGGTTCCATCCCCTCTCGTAGCACCACGAACAAGGACACCATCTTCATAGGTTAAAGAAACGGCAAGTCCATCAATTTTCAGCTCACAAACATAGGTGACTTCTTCTCCTGTACCTTCTCTTACACGCCGGTCAAAGTCACGCAGTTCCTGCTCATCAAACGAGTTGCCCAGGCTGAGCATCGCTACATTATGACGTACTTTTTGAAAAGCACTTAGAGGCTCCGCTCCAACACGCTGGGATGGAGAATCTGCTGTTACTAGATCAGGAAACTCAGATTCTAAATCAATCAGTTCACGCATTTTTTTATCGTATTCATAGTCCGATACACTAGGGGCGTCGAGTGTATGATATTCATAATTGTACTGATGAATTTCATTTCGTAACGCATCTAGTCGCTGCTGTGCTTCCTGTCGGTTCATATCCTGCTCACGTCCTTACACTTTCGTAATCGGGGCAAATCTGGCAATTAATCGTTTGATACCTGTCGGCGCTGGAAAAGCGATGTCCAGTTCCATGTCTTCGCCTTCACCTTGCACTTTAACTACCGTTCCTTCTCCCCATTTTTTATGAGAAGCTTTATCCCCAGGCTGCCAGGAAACTTTCTCCCCGCCTGACGTCGTTTTTTCTTTTTTAGCTGCCCGTTTTTTCGGAGCGGGTTGTGCAGATGCTGCTGTCCCGGGCTCACGCTTTTGGCTGAAAAATGGCAGCGGTTCTTTCTCTTCTTTACCTTCTAATAAATCCTGGGGAATCTCATGGATAAAGCGGCTGACCGGATTCATATTCGTACGCCCGTACAACGTACGCATTTTTGCATGCGTTAAATACAGGTTACGCTCAGCTCTTGTAATTCCTACATAAGCCAGACGCCTTTCCTCTTCCATTTCATCATCATCCATTAACGAACGGGTGTGCGGGAATACATTCTCTTCCATCCCTATTAGAAACACTACTGGAAACTCTAAACCTTTTGCTGAATGCAAGGTCATTAAAGTGACCGTGTCGTCACTAGATGGATCGTCATTCATTGAATCGATATCGGCAATTAACGCCAAGTCCGTTAAAAATGCAATTAATGTTTTATCTTCTGCCGTATCTTCAAAATTTTTGGTAACAGACTTGAACTCTTCAATGTTTTCTAACCGGCTCTGCGCTTCTAAACTTTTTTCGTTTTTCAGCATTTCTTCGTAACCTGTGATTTCAATAACTTCGTTGACCATATCTGTCGCAGAAAGAAATTCCTGCTGCTGGGTCCAGTTACGGATCATTTGATAAAAATTCATGACAGACTTAGCCGCTTTGGCACTTACCCCGACAAAATCGATTTCTGCCGCTGCTTCATAAAGCGAGATATCCTGAGCAGCTGCATATGCTTGTAGTTTATCCAGGCTTGTTTTTCCTACGCCTCGTTTCGGTTCATTTATGACACGCTGAAAGCTTAAATCATCGTTTGGATTGGCAATCAGCCTTAAGTAAGCAAGTAAGTCTTTAATCTCTTTTCGATCGTAGAACTTCGTACCTCCAACCATTTGGTAAGGAACACCGGACTTTACGAATGTTTCTTCAATCGTACGAGATTGGGCATTTGTCCGATATAAAATCGCTACGTCTTTATACTGAAAACTTCCGCTGCGTACAAGATCTTCAATCTGGTCGGTGACAAAAAAAGCTTCTTCTCTCTCTGTCCCCGCTTCTTTGTATTGAATTTTCGTACCACCGCTATTATCAGTCCATAGGTTTTTAGCTTTTCGTCCACTATTATTGGCGATTACTTTATTGGCAGCATTTAAGATGAGTTCTGTGGAGCGGTAATTTTGCTCCAGCAAGATCGTTTTTGCGTTCGGATAGTCCTTCTCAAAGGATAGGATGTTTGTAATATCTGCCCCTCTCCAACGGTAAATAGATTGGTCAGAATCACCTACTACACAAAGATTTTGGTAACGGCTGGCTAGATGCTTAACAAGCTGATACTGGGCATGGTTCGTATCTTGATACTCGTCCACGTGAATATATTGAAAGCGGCGCTGGTAATACTCTAAGACTTCTGGCAGCCGGTCAAAGAGCGTTAACGTCTGCATAATCAAATCGTCGAAATCCAGCGATTGATTCTTGCGCAGCTTTTTTTGATATCCTTTATAAATCTGAGCAATTTGCTCTTCATGCAAACTGTTTGTCTCACGTTCATACTGCTCCGGTGTAATAAGTTCGTTCTTAGCGTTGCTGATCGCCCCGATCATCGCGCGGGGATCCCATTTTTTTGGATCGAGATTCAATTCTTTCAGTACTTGTTTGATCACGGACTGCTGATCACTTGAATCTAAAATAGAAAAGTTACGATCGTAGCCGATTCGGTCGATGTCACGTCTAAGAATACGCACACACATAGAGTGGAACGTAGACATCCATATCTTTTCGGCTTCTGCTCCCACTAATGACTCAACTCGCTCTTTCATTTCGCGTGCTGCTTTGTTCGTAAATGTAATTGCTAAAACGTTCCGTGGAGATACTTCTCTTTCATCTAGTAAATATGCGATTCGATGAGTAAGTACTCTTGTTTTTCCACTTCCCGCCCCGGCCATTATAAGAAGCGGTCCTTCGGTATGGGTGACCGCATTTCTCTGTTGTTCATTCAACCCTTTCACTAGAGGGTGGATTGCTTGTGTCATGTGGACACCTTCCTTTTACTCATTATTGCTTGCAAGCCTTAACCGTTCGAAGAGCTGCTTGCACGTCCTTATATATAACATTCCCTACGACGATAACATCTGCATGGCGTTTCATCGTAACCGCCTGTTCGTAAGACTCAATACCTCCCCCGTAAAAAAGGGTAGTGTGGCTTACATGATTACGAACTTCCTTTACTAATTCAGCATTCCCAAAGGCTCCACTATATTCTAAGTAAAAAATCGGAAAATGAAACATTTGCTCTGCCATAACTGCATATGCAATAACATCATCATATGACGGCAGCTCACATTCAGCCGCTTTGAATACTTTCGCTTGTTCGTTCAATACACAATAGCCTTCTACCAGCATATGATTCCACGGAATCCAATCCTGATATTCCTTAATAGCTTCATGCTGAATACCGGTGATAAACTTCTTATCCTTACTGTTTAATACACTCGGAATTAAATATCCATCAAACCCAGGCATGATGGATTCCATAGTTGAAACCTCAAGCAGACATGGAACTTTGTAGCGCTGGACTCTTTCTGACAAATCAAATACATTGTCGAAAGTTACGCCATCTGTTCCTCCGATAATGATCGCATCCGTGCCTGATTCACAAAGAACGGATAAGTCTCTATCATCTATTGTTTTATTTGGATCGAGCTTAAAAACGTGACTCCATTCTTTTATATTACACACAGAATGTATTCCTCCATAAGTGAATCTTGTGTCGGCCTTTCATCTTCTGACTCAGCGGAGAACCTCAAGATATTTAGTGCCCGTTCAATTACGATAAACGTTTATCCATTCATATATTATAGCAAACTTTTACTTCTTACATGAATCGATAAGAGGGATTTTTTATGAAGACTTACGGTCATTAATAATTGATTTACGAGAGGGTTTTAGAAGTTTTGCGAGTAGTATCAGTTGGAACGTTACGATACCAACCAGCGCCCCCTCCTGCAGCCCAACATTCCCTGATATCTTTCAAATCACCATCAAAAAGCCGCCCCAACGACCAGGACGGCTTTTTCCGCTTTATTCAATTTTCTTTTCCTGCACACGATCTAATGCTAACGTGTAGGCGTCATTTCCATAGTTCAAGCAGCGTTTCACTCGGGAAATTGTAGCCGTAGAGGCTCCTGTTTCCGTTTCGATTTTATGATACGTAAACCCTTCGCGCAGCATTCGAGCAACTTCAAGGCGCTGGGCAAGTGATTGGACTTCGTTCATTGTTGCTAAGTCATCGAAAAACTCATAACATTCTTCTACGTTTTTAAGGGACAAGATGGCTTCAAAAAGTTGATCCAATGTCTTCCCTCTTAGTTTATCAATTTGCACTTGCTTTCCCTCCCTATTCGTTAACAGATACCATCCCTGGCTCTTCAGGAACAACGTTCACCCAAGTTTGACCTTGTTTAAATGGAACAAGTTCACCATCTTGATAAGGCAATATCCGCCCATCTTTATTCTTCCATTCTACATCAATTTGCTCCCCATTTTGCAAGAGGTATCCTTTTCCGCCTGAAGTGAGGTCAATATCACGACGGCCGTCGTCATCGACCACCTCATGGGAAGTGTGAATAATCAATACGTTTTCAAGGGCAACTTGTTCGTTCGTTTCCTTATCTACACTAGCTTCTCCATCGCTCGCTCGTAAGTATTGTTCTTTTTCTAAGTCATACGTATAGGTAACCGTTTCATTTGGCCCATAAGTAATAGTTACTTCACTCACCTGACTGCCTTCATCACGATTTTCATTACTAAAAGGCAGTGGATCGATCGCCATTTCAGTTGCATAACCTTTGCTCTGTAGAAGCTGTTCCAAACCGCTGGTAAGCAAGTAGGAGTTGTGCGGCGGCTGCCTGTCGGTGGTTCGTTTGAAAAGCTCTCTATCATTATCATACTTAGCGCCGTCGGCATAATCAATGCCGCTTTCCTCAATATCTTTATTTATAAAATTTGCAGCCCCGTGATACGTATACAAAGCATCAAAACCTGCTGCAATTTCGTAAAAATAAGATCTTGCACTTCTTACCGGACCTATGTTCTCTGGTAAATCGCTCTGATACAAAGCTAACAGTCTCGTGATCTGTCCTTCTGCAAGAAATTCATAAACGATGTCTGCTTTACTTATCCCTGATTGGGGACGGGCCGCCGTATGATTATTAACCATTACGGCAATCACACGCTTGTCTACGCGTTCATCCGTTTGTTCTCCCGTAAGAGGATAAACACCTTGATCGGCTAATTCTTCTGATTGATCATCATCGGTTACTTTTGATTTCGAATTGTCGCTGCTGCAGGCCGCTAATATACTAAACAATAAAATCAAGCCCAACCATACATGCTTTCTCATTACCATATTACCCCTTATACGTTTTATATACTCTCTATATCTTAACGCATGATGGCTGGATAAAGAACCTCATTCTTTTTCACATCCATAATTCCGACAGGAGTGATTCTAATAAAGGGCAGGTGCATAGATGACAAAAAGAGCAAGGTGTAGACTGGGTCTCCGAATGTATAGCCATAAGTCTTTAATCTTTCTTTCAGCTCTTCTTCTTTTTTTATAAGTTCCGCCATTTCTAGATCCGCCATGACCCCTGAGAGAGACAACGGCAGTTCAAATACTACTTTTCCGTTATCTACAAGTACAATACCTCCGCCTATTTCTTTTAGACGTTTGAACGCAAGCTTCATATCAGGCCGTGATTTTCCTATTAAAATTAAGTCTCCTGTATTGGAGTAAGAGCTCACTAATGCGCCGAGCGAATCGGTAAATCCTTTAAGAAGTGTATTTACTCTCCACTCCCCATCACGGTCCAGCAGCGTTAAAAATGCTTCGTTATGATCTGCAGGTAAGCGTTCCACAGACGCATCAACGTCAATGGCAAATGGCTTCATTATAACTTCATTCTCCATTTCCATTCCTACAGGCATAGAGAACTGCAGGTCGTCTTCTGTTAAATCCCAGGATAAATCAAGAGGTTCTAATCCATGTTGTTTCCATGGGAACTCAGCTTTACTTGTAACGGGTTGATTTTCACGCCTCACCCACTCCCCTTTAGCAAGTACCGCATGAGGATTAGGATCTTTAGGATCCGATAAAAAGTTAAGGTGGGCTACTCTTCCTGGAGCTATACTTCCCAGGCGATCTTCAATTCCAAAATGACGGGCAGCCTGATAAGAACCCATCATATAAGCGTCCACATCATTTACTCCAGCTTCAAGTGCTATTTTTATACAAGGATTGATCAATCCTTCACGATAAAATCCAGGCGTTGATCCGTCCGTTGTAAACATCATTCGGTCAAACGACTGAAGCCCTTTCGCCTTTAATCCTTTTAAGATTTCAGGTAAATCGGGTCGAATAGAAGAGTATCGTAAACCTGTTTGATACCCAAAGGATAGGCGATTAATAACTTCATCAGCTGTCATGGATTCGTGTTCTGAATCCAATCCGAGCAGTTTCATTTTTACTAACGTTTTCCATGAAGCCCCCGGCAAATGTCCTTCTATCGGTTTTCGTGAACGTTTTGTTTCCTGCATCCAGTGAAGCATTTGATCATCCCCACCGTAAAGGACTTCCGGCCAGGCCGTCAGTTCTCCTCCTTGAATGACCGCATCATGGTGCAGCCACGGAAGTACCTGCTCCTCAAATTCTTCTTGTTCTTCATCGGGAATCGTCGATTGTGAATCAAGACGAGCCCACCAGTACATAGAAGCGGGAACATTCATAAATTCTTCAAGGAGTGAGAAAGCTTTTTCTTGATCGGTTAAAAACAGCCACATCAAGTTGTCATTAATTAATGTAGTTGTCCCCGTCTGTGCTGCATATTCAGCCAAACTACGGGGATTATATAACTGAAATGGATGCGCGTGCGGTTCTATATAACCAGGCACGATATAGGAATCACTTCCATCAATCCATTCGGTTCCTTCAGTGAGCGGAGGAAGCTCTGGGCCGCAGTAAATGATGCGGTCATTATATATCCAAATGTGCCCCTGTATCCATTGTTTAAGGTAAACGTTTAAGTATGTTGTATTTTTTATTAATTTTGTTGGTGCTAGCTTTCCATCTACAACAGCTGTATGTTCGCGAAGTTGTCGGTTGCGCCAGCGAAAGCGTTGTTCATTCATGGAGCTGCCTCCCGATTCATTTTTTCTATCGTAACACAGGTTGGATTCCCTTCGCTAAGCATAAGAAAACACGCAGCAGTAAATATGAAAGCGCTGTATGAAAACATGAAATCAAATCTTCGTTCTCATACTTTCCCTGCCAATAGAAAAATTCAAATAAAAAAGGACGGGGTTACCCGTCCTCATTAGTAAAGGATGTCGACAAAATGAATTTTATGGAATATTTAACCGATGTATGTTCGCGAAGTTGTCGGTTGCGCCAGCGAAAGCGTTGTTCATTCATGGAGCTGCCTCCCGATTCATTTTTTCTATCGTAACACAGGTTGGATTCCCTTCGCTAAGCATAAGAAAACACGCAGCAGTAAATATGAAAGCGCTGTATGAAAACATGAAATCATATCTTCGTTCTCATAATTTCCTTGCCAATAGAAAAATTCAAATAAAAAAGGACGGGATTACCCGTCCTCATTAGTAAAGGATGTCGACAAAATGAATTTTATGGAATATTTAACCGATGTTGGCTTTGTTATATCTCTGGTTATAGGGACCGTAGCTGCATTACTCTACGTTTGGATTAGACGAAACAATAGCTGATTGTCCAATATCATTTCGATAAAAGAAGTCATCCGTTTCGTCAAAAACGCGCAGCGCATCGTTCACGTCGATCAAGGCTGCCGCTAAATCATCTGCTGTTTTACCAAATAACAGCACCCTTCCTCCGTCGGAAACGTAAGCTTTTTCCGCTTTCTTCGTACCGGCGTGCACAACGAATAGTCCATTTTCTTTGGACCATGCAGGCAGCTGAACCCCTTTTTGGTAACTGCCCGGGTATCCTGCTGAAGCCACGACCACTCCTGCACATGCCTGGTTTTTCCAAGCAAGCTGAGGATCTTTGTGATCCAGAACGTCAAGAACTACTTGCACGAGATCATTTTCTAACAGGGGCAGGACAACCTGAGTTTCCGGATCGCCAAATCGAGCGTTAAACTCAATGACTTTAGGACCTTGAGGTGTTTGAATCAGACCGGCGTATAAAATACCTGTAAATGAACGTCCTTCTTCTACTAGAGCAGAAGCGGCCTGCTGAAGAATGTTATCTACAGCGAAATCATAGGCTCCGTCAGGTAAGTCCTGCGCCGGGGCAAAAGCTCCCATTCCACCAGTATTCGGTCCTTGATCGCCTTCAAAGGCGCGTTTGTGGTCCTTGGCCGTTACCATTGGATAAACGTCTTCACCGTTTACAAAAGCCATTAGAGAAAATTCTTCTCCTTGCAAAAATTCTTCGACTACGATTTCCCGGCTCGCATCTCCGAACCTGCCATCTAACAGCATTTCATTTACGGCTTCTACTGCTTGAACGATGGTTTCTGCTACCACCACACCCTTACCAGCTGCTAATCCGTCGGCTTTCACGACAATAGGAGCACCTTTTTGCTTGATATAATCCTTAGCTTCTTCCGCATCTGTGAATGCCTCATAATCTGCGGTAGGGATGTTGTATTTTTTCATAATCTGCTTGGCAAAATGCTTGCTTCCTTCGATAAGAGCTGCTGCTTTTGATGGACCAAACACAAGTAGACCAGCTTCTTGAAATTGATCTACAAGTCCGTCCAGCAAAGGGTTTTCAGGCCCTACGAACGTAACATCCACCTTATTTTCTTTAGCAAATGTGATCAGCTGATCTCCTTCAGATTCTGAAATAGGAACACATTCTGCTTCTTCTTCCATTCCTGCATTCCCCGGAGCCGCAAATACCTTCGAGACCTGGGGGCTCTCAGCGAATTTCTGAACGAGACTATGCTCACGTCCACCACGTCCAATGACTAAAATCTTCATTTTGGCAGCCTCCTCTTATTAGTGTTTGAAATGACGCATTTTTGTAAAGACCATTGTGATCCCGTGTTTATTACAGGCATCAATAGAATCCTGGTCACGCTTTGATCCGCCCGGCTGAATGATCGCTTTTACGCCTGCTTCAGCAGCTGTTTCAACGGTATCCGGCATTGGGAAAAATGCATCTGAAGCCATAATGGCTCCGCGGGCCTTGTCCCCTGCTTGTTCAAGAGCAATTTGAGCCGCTCCTACACGATTCATTTGGCCGGCGCCTACACCTAAGGTTTGATCTGATTTTGCTACAACAATCGCATTGGATTTTACGTGTTTAACGACTTTCCAGCCCAGCTCAAGATCCTTCAATTCTTGTTCTGAAGGCTGGCGTTCTGTTGCCACTTCTAATTCAACATCTTCAAGTGATCCTTCATCAGTATCTTGAACGAGCAGCCCGCCGCTCACTGAAGTAAGTTTATGAGTTTGCGTTTCTGGTTTCTTCATATCAACTTTTAATAAACGTAAGTTTTTCTTCTGAGTAAGTATGTCTAGTGCTTCCTGACTAAAGGAAGGAGCAAGGACAATCTCTAAGAAGATTTCTTTAAGTTTCGCTGCTGTGTCCCCGTCTACTTCACGGTTTAAGGCTACAATTCCTCCGAAAATAGAGACAGGATCTCCTTCATACGCTTTTCCAAACGCCTCAAACAAATTTGCGCCAGTTCCCACTCCGCATGGATTCATATGTTTTACAGCTACGGCTGCCGGTTCTGTAAATTCAAGTACGACGTCCAGCGCTGCATTTGCATCTTGAATATTGTTATAAGATAGCTCTTTGCCATTTAGCTGCTCTGCATTGGCTAAAGAAGCTCCTTTGTAATTCGCTTTTTTGTAGAAAGAAGCCGTCTGGTGCGGGTTCTCTCCATAGCGTAAGCTTTGGACTTTCTCATAAGTAACGGTGTATGATTCAGGATAAGGTTCTTCTGTTACTTCGGAGAAATATTCCGCAATCATAGCATCATAGTTTGCCGTATGACGGAACACTTTTGCTGCGAGATTTTTACGCGTTTCAAAAGAAAGACCATCTGCCTGAAGACTGCTGATCACCTGTTCATAATCCTCGGGATCAACTACGACAGCTACATCGGCAAAGCTTTTCGCTGCGGACCGAAGCATTGTTGGACCGCCGATATCTATGTTTTCAATCGCATCTTCTTCCGTTACGTCAGGCTTTGTAATGGTTTCTTTAAAAGGATAAAGGTTGACTGCGACAAGGTCGATTGTTTCAATATTTAGTTCGTCCAGCTGGCTCATATGGGCTTCACTGTTTCGTTTTGCCAATAAACCGCCGTGAACAGATGGATGCAGGGTTTTCACTCTTCCATCCATAATTTCAGGAAACTCGGTAATTTCAGAGATCGAAAGCACAGGAAGTCCGGCTTCTTCAATGGCACGTTTAGTCCCGCCTGTTGAAACTAATTCATAGTCTAGATCGATTAGTTGTTTAGCGAATTCGCTGAGTCCTTGTTTGTTAGATACACTAAGTAATGCACGTTTCATTTTGCTTCCTCCTTGGTGAGTAGGGATTGGATAACACGAGGATAAAGCTCATGCTCCACGGCCTGGATCTTTCGCCGGACCTCATCCTTTGTGTCTTCCTCAGTAATGGATAGCGCATCTTGCGCAATAATCGGGCCGGTGTCCATTCCATCATCGACGAAGTGCACGGTGACGCCCGTCACTTTCACCTTTTTATCTAAGGCTTGTCCAATCGCATCCTTGCCAGGAAATGCGGGCAGGAGGGACGGGTGAATGTTTACTATGCGCTTTGAATAGGCTTCTAATAATGTAGGGCCGATGAGGCGCATGTATCCCGCTAGAATGATCCATTCTACGTCTCTTGCCTGACAGTCTGCAAGCAGAGCGGATTCATAAGCTGCTTTGTCCGTATATGATTTAGGGTTGTATACGACGGTGTCGACGTGCCGTTTTTGGGCTTTTTCAATGACGCCGGCGTTTATTTTATCAGACACGAGCAGGCTGACTTCAGCGTCGAGCGTACCTTCGTCGATGGCATCCATGATCGCGTCAAAGTTCGTACCTGTTCCTGAAGCAAAAATGGCGATTTTGTTACTCATGACCAATGAATTCCTTCTTGTGCTGTGACGTAACCGATCAATACGGCGTCTTCACCCTCGTCTTGTAAGGTCTTAATCGTTGATTGAATGTCTTCCTCTGCTACAACGGCTACCATACCGACACCCATATTAAAGACCCCTAACATGTCATCAATAGGTAAGTTCCCCTTTTCTTGTAATAGATCAAAGATAGCAGGTACATTCCAGCTATCGTGATCAAGTCGTGCGCCAAGGCCTTCTGGCAGTGTTCTCGGGATGTTTTCGTAAAAACCACCACCTGTTACGTGAGCCAGGCCTTTAACGGTAACCGTTTGTTTAAGGGATTGAACAGCTTTCGTGTAAATTTTTGTTGGAGTCAGCAGTTCCTCGCCCAGTGGTTTAGTAAAGCCGGGGTAAACGGCAGACAGATCCAGCTTCTGGTCGTCAATGATACGGCGGACAAGTGAGAAACCATTCGAATGAACGCCGCTGGACGGCAATCCAATGAGTGCATCTCCAGGCTGAATCTGCTCTCCTGTAATCAATCGGTCTTTATCTGCCATCCCTACGACGAATCCAGCTAAATCATATTCGTCCTCATCGTACATACCCGGCATTTCAGCTGTCTCCCCGCCCACGAGTGCGCAATGGGATTGTTCACAGCCGTCGGCAATTCCTTTAACGATTTGTTCGATTTTTTCTGGTTCATTTTTTCCACACGCGATGTAATCGAGAAATAGCAGAGGATCAGCCCCTTGAGCAACGATATCGTTCACACACATCGCTACAACATCGACGCCGATTGTATCGTGTTGATCCATTTCAAAAGCCAGCTTTAATTTGGTGCCTACCCCATCTGTACCCGTTACGAGTACAGGATGGTTGTAGGACATGGAACTAATATCAAATAGACCGGCAAATGAGCCCAAGCCGCCTATTACTTCTGGACGCATCGTCCTATCTACATGCTTCTTCATAAGGTCAACTGCTTGATAGCCTGCTTCTACATCTACACCGGCTTTTTTGTATGATTGGCTCATCGAAGTTCCTCCTTCTGCTTACGCCTTCTCGTATGGCGGAACAGTATTTGGGTAAATTTCGGTTGGATAGTTTCCTGTGAAACATGCTGCACAGCCGCCGTGATTTAATGATTCTTCACCTTGATAAATGGCATCGTTTAATCCTTCTACAGTTAAATAGGATAGACTGTCGGCACCAATTTGTTCTTCGATTTCTTCGACTGTATTGTTTGCTGCAATTAATTCGCCACTGGTAGACGTATCGATGCCGTAATAGCATGGATTTTGAATCGGCGGGGAGGCTATTCGAACGTGTACCTCTTTAGCACCTGCTTCTTTTAACATTTTCACGATGCGTCTACTTGTGGTGCCCCGTACAATTGAGTCATCGACCATAACGACTCTTTTCCCTTCGACGATTCCTCGAACAGCAGAAAGCTTCATTTTCACGCCTTGTTCACGCAGTTCTTGAGAGGGCTGGATAAATGTACGGCCGACATACCGGTTTTTGATTAATCCTAGTTCATAAGGAATACCCGATGCTTCTGCGTAGCCAATGGCTGCTGAGATACTGGAATCCGGAACACCAGTTACTACATCAGCTTCTACTGGCGCTTCAGCTGCAAGTGTTTTGCCCATTCGTTTTCTAGAGGCATGCACATTTTTCCCATCAAGGTTACTATCCGGTCGGGAAAAATACACATATTCCATCGAGCACAACGTACGTTGAATCGGTGCTGAGAAACGTTGGGATTCAATTCCGTTTTTATCAATAATTAAAAGTTCTCCCGGCATCACTTCACGCTCGTACGTCGCACCGATCACATCAAATGCGCACGTTTCTGAAGAGACACACCAGGCGTCACCTAAATAACCGATGCTGATTGGTCGGAGGCCACGAGGATCATTGGCTACGTACATTTTCTCTTCAGTCATCATGAGAAAAGCGTAGGCGCCTTTAATCATAGAAAGAGCCTGACTGATTGCTTGATCCATCGGCAAGTGACCTGCTCTTTTAATTAGATGGGCCACCACTTCTGTATCTGATGTCGTTTGCAAGATTGATCCCTGGGCTTCCAGCTGGCTTTTTAACGCCTGCGCATTCACTAAATTTCCATTATGGGCTAACGCTAGTCCGCCCGTTTGAGAACGGAACATAAGCGGTTGAATGTTTTCATAGCTGCCATCACCAGCTGTCGCATAACGAACATGACCAATTGAAGCATTTCCCTCTAAATCATCTAATCGATCTTGAGGAAAAACTTCTGAAATTAAACCATGACCTTTCGCCACCTTCATATGATCACCGTCACTTGTAACAATCCCTGCACCTTCTTGTCCGCGATGCTGAAGGGCGTGAAGTCCGTAATAGGTTAGCTGCGCTGATTCCGGATGATTAAAAACGCCAAATATACCGCACTCTTCATTTAGACCTTTGATTTCACCAAGCATGGAATAGCTCCTTTCCAAAGTTGTTTTAATTCTTTTGTTTGCTCTTCCACGACGGTTTCCTGTTGAGAACGGATGCGGTACACCCCATCCCCTGTGGCTTCTCCAAGAAGAATTACATCTTCTACTAGTTGTTCAAATGCCTTTTGATTTTCCGGATGAACAGATACTAAAAACCGGGACTGAGTTTCTGAAAACAAGGCTGTTGTTAGATCTTTATTATTAATAGTCACGTCACACCCAAGTCCTGCGTCGAATAAACTTTCAGCAAGGGCGACGGCTAGTCCGCCTTCAGCTACATCATGAGCGGACTCGATGATACCTTGTTGAATCGCTTGTAAAAGCTGCTGCTGCCGCTTTGTTTCTACTTGTAAATCTAAAGCAGGTGCTTGACCAAAATGACGACCTTCGTGTAAACCTTGCAGCTCACTGCCGCCGAATTCAGGTAACGTATCACCTATAAGATAAATCAAATCTCCGCTATCCTTCATATGAGATTGAGTAATGTGGTTTGTATCTTCTACAAGTCCGACCATCCCCACCACTGGAGTAGGATAGATGGCCTTACCTCCAAATGATTCATTGTATAAAGAAACGTTTCCGCTAATGACGGGAGTGTTTAAATGGCGACATGCTTCACTCATGCCTTCTACACTCTTTTCCATCTGCCAGAAGATTTCCGGGTTTTCCGGGGAGCCGAAGTTTAATCCGTCTGTAATCCCAAGCGGACGGCCTCCCGAGCAGACAATGTTTCGTGCTGCTTCAGCAACCGCAATTTGTCCCCCGACTTCGGGATCAAGATAAATATAGCGAGAGTTGCAATCCGTAGTCATGGCAAGGGCTTTATTCGTGCCGCGTACGCGTAAAACAGCTGCATCAGATCCCGGGGTTACAACTGTATTTGTCTGCACCATGGAATCGTATTGATCGTATACCCATTCCTTACTCGCAATGGTTGGCTGCTGCAGTAATTCTTTTAATGTTGCTGAATAGCTTTCTACTAAGGGTACATAACGGTCCATCTCTTGATATTCTTTATAATAAGCAGGTACGCTGGATGGTTTATGATAAACCGGCGCGTCTTCCGCTAAGGAATCAACTGGCACATCGGCAACTGTTTCACCTTGATGGGTAAGACGGAAACGCTGATCTTCTATAACCTCTCCTACTGAAACGGCTTCAAGATCATACTTTTCAAAGACTTTCGCGATTTCATTTTCACGGCCTTTTTCTACTACCAGAAGCATACGCTCTTGCGACTCAGACAGCATCATTTCGTAAGGAGTCATATTTAACTCACGCTGAGGAACTAAGTCCAGGTTCATGACCATCCCTGTACCTGCTTTACTTGCCATTTCACTGGCTGAAGACGTCAGTCCAGCCGCTCCCATGTCTTGAATTCCGACAAGGGCGTCATGGTGAATCACTTCTAAGCAGGCTTCAATGAGAAGCTTTTCCATAAATGGGTCTCCAACTTGAACTGAAGGACGTTTTTCCTGGGACTCTTCCGTCAATTCCTCGGAAGCAAAAGTGGCGCCATGAATACCATCTCGTCCTGTTTTTGCACCGACATACATGACCGTGTTACCAACACCTGCCGCAATCCCCTTTTGAATGTCCTTATGATTGATTAAACCGACACACATAGCATTAACAAGCGGGTTGCCATTGTAGGCATCATCAAACTGAACCTCGCCGCCAACAGTCGGTACACCTACACAGTTTCCATAGCCTGCAATCCCGTGCACGACTTCTTCAAAAAGATATTTAACTCTAGGATGCTTCAATGAGCCAAAACGCAGGGAATTTAATAATGCAATCGGACGCGCTCCCATGGAAAAGACATCACGTAAGATGCCTCCAACCCCAGTGGCTGCCCCTTGGTAAGGTTCTACTGCTGAGGGGTGATTGTGACTTTCTACTTTAAATACCACGGCCTGGTCATCCCCAATATCAATAATACCGGCGCCTTCTCCTGGTCCTTGGAGTACGTGCTCCCCTTCAGTCGGGAATTTTCGAAGCAGTGGCTTAGAATTTTTATAGCTGCAGTGCTCAGACCACATAACGGAAAAGAGTCCCGTCTCTGTGTAATTTGGCAGGCGCCCAAGGATATTCGTAATTGATTCAAATTCTTCGTCTGTGACACCCATCTCTTTATATAATTGCTGTTGTTTAATCTGTTCAGGACTGATCTCAAGCTTTGATGGCATGCTTATCCCTCCAATGCGTAAGAATGGACTGGAATAGACGAAGCCCGTCTGTAGTGCCAACTAGTGCATCAACTGCACGTTCAGGGTGCGGCATCATACCCAGTACATTTCCTTGCTCGTTCGTTATACCGGCAATATCTTCTACAGAGCCGTTCGGATTATTTTTATAAGAGAATGCAATTTGTTTGTTGTTTTGAAGCTGCTTGTACGTTGCCTCATCACAATAATAGTTGCCGTCTCCGTGAGCGATAGGAATCTCAATTTCTTCCTGTTCATCATAATGATGAGTAAACATGGTTTCAGCATTTTCAACGCTCAATGTTTCGTAGTGGCACATAAATTTCAAATGTTTGTTAGGCAGCATTGCTCCTGGAAGCAGCCCCATTTCAAGCAGGACTTGAAATCCATTACAAACGCCAAGAATAGGTTTACCTGCCTCAGCTGCTTCACGAATCTGTTCGATCACAGTCGAAGTAGAAGCAATAGCACCTGAACGCAAGTAATCACCATAGGAGAACCCTCCTGGTAAAAGAATCGCGTCATAACTTGATAGATCAGCTTCCTGGTACCAAACGAGGTCCGCATTTTGGCCGAGTGCTTCAGTTATGGCGAAATGCATGTCGCGATCACAATTCGATCCTGGAAATACAACAACAGCAAATTTCACTTAAACGACCTCCTCGATCGTGTAGGAATAATCTTCAATTACTGGGTTGGCAAGCAGTTCGTCACACATTTTGTCTACTTGTTCTTCAACATCCTTTGATTCCTCAAGCATGACTTCCATATACTTCCCAACTCTTACATCAGAGACATTATTGTATTCCAATGAATGCAGGGAGTTTTGGACAGCCTTTCCTTGTGGATCGAGTACGCCTTCTTTAAGAGTGATGTAAATTTTTACTTTGCGCATGTGTTCTCCTCCAGTCGTTGCAAAATATTTTCATACACAGTGATAAGATCGCCTAAGCTTTCCCGAAATACGTCCTTGTCCATTTTCTCGCCGGTTTCTTTATCCCACAGACGGCACGTATCAGGAGATATCTCATCAGCAAGCACAATCGTGCCATCTTCTAGACGACCGAATTCTAGTTTAAAATCAACGAGGTCTAACCCCGCTTGATTAAATAAGTCTTTTAAATGCTCGTTCACTTGTAGCGCTTTTTGTTTAATAAACTCTAATTCTTTGTCGTTGACATTAGTTAGATAGAGAGCATGCTGGTCATTAAGGATTGGATCGTCCAGCTCATCTTTTTTGTAGAAAAGCTCAACTAATGGTGGATTAAAAGCAGATTTCTCTACAATACCAAGCCTTCTTGTAATGCTCCCTGCCGCAATATTTCTTACAACGACTTCTAAAGGAATAATTGTGGTTTTCGCAACGAGCTGCTCGGTATCATTAAGAGCTTTTATAAAATGAGACGGCAGCTGCTGCTGTTGGAGATACTCAAAAATTCTTGAGGTGATTAAATTATTGAGGCGGCCTTTTCCCTCAAACTCATCCTTCTTTTTTCCGTTGAATGCTGTGGCATCATTTTTATAAGACAAAATTAGTTTTTCCGCCTCATCGGTTACGTGATATACCTTCTTCGCTTTTCCTTCATATAAAAGAGAACCTTTCATTGGAAATTCACCTCACAATTGAATTTAGGCTTAATTACAGTCCGATTCGATCAAAAATTCGATCGACTTGTTTTAAGTGGTGCTTATAGTCAAAACAAGCTTCTATTTGTTCTTTGGACAATGTTGAAGTAATACGATCATCTGCTTCAATAAGTTCACGGAATGGGATTCCTTGTTCCCACGCTTCCATAGCTTTTGGCTGAACAAGATCATAAGCTTCTTCACGTACAAACCCTTCATCAATTAACGTAAGCAGGACACGTTGAGAGAAGATTAATCCGTAAGTCTTTTCCATATTTTCTTGCATGCGTTCTGGAAAGACAGTCAGATTTTTAACGATATTCCCGAAACGATTCAGCATGTAGTTTAGAGTAATAGTTGCATCTGGCAGAATTACACGTTCAGCGGAAGAATGAGAAATATCACGCTCATGCCAGAGAGGCACATTTTCAAACGCTGTCAACATCTCTCCACGAAGCACGCGAGCCATTCCAGTCATGTTCTCTGAACCAATTGGATTTCTCTTATGCGGCATGGCAGAAGACCCTTTTTGGCCCTTCGCAAAAAACTCTTCAACTTCACGTGTTTCTGTCTTTTGCAGACCCCGGATTTCCACAGCTACTTTTTCAATAGATGTGGCAATCAATGCCAGTGTTGAAACGTAGTGAGCATGACGATCACGCTGGAGCGTCTGAGTAGAAACAGGTGCTGCTTCTAAACCAAGCTTTTCACAAACATATTGTTCAACAAAAGGATCAATATTGGCATACGTTCCTACTGCGCCTGATAGTTTACCAACTTCAATGTGCTTGATAGCTAGATCCAGTCGTTCAAGGTTACGTTTCATTTCTTCATAGTAGAGAGCCAGTTTTAAACCAAATGTTGTCGGTTCTGCGTGAACGCCGTGTGTACGTCCCATCATTACAGTATGTTTATGCTCGAGTGCTTTATCAGCTAATATGTCGATGAAGTTCACTAGATCTTTACGAATGATGTCGTTTGCTTGCTTTAACTGGTAAGAAAGGGCCGTATCAACAACGTCAGTAGAGGTTAATCCGTAGTGCACCCATTTGCGCTCTTCACCGACCGTTTCAGAAACCGCACGTGTAAATGCTACGACATCATGACGTGTTTCTGCTTCGATCTCATAAATGCGTTCAATCTCAAACGATGCTTTCTCACGGAGCTTTTCTACATCTTCCTTAGGTATCACTCCCAGCTCGCTCCACGCTTCACACGCCAGTAATTCTACTTCCAGCCAGGCATTATATCGGTTTTCCTCTGTCCAAATTGCACCCATCTCAGGTCTAGTATATCGTTCTATCATTGTCTTCCTCCTTGTTAGTTACCACATGTGAATGTTATTGTTTGCGATGATTTCATCAATTTCCTCTAAACGATCTCCAATGATGGTTAAGTGTCCCATTTTCCGGGTCGACCGTGAATCTCTCTTCCCGTAATCATGAAGGTGCAGTCCTTGATAATCTTCTAGTTTACTTAGCAATATATCTCGATGTTTTCCTAGCACGTTAACCATGACGGCAGCCGGAAAACTATATACATGCAGGAGCGGAAGTCCGCAAATCGCCCGTACATGCTGCTCGAACTGTGAAACATTACAAGCTTCAATAGTATAGTGGCCTGAATTATGTGGTCTAGGCGCCATTTCATTAATGTATATACTTTCATCTTTTACGAACATTTCCACGGCAAACGTGCCAACAATGTTTATCTTTTCCGCTAAACGAGTGACAGCTTCCTGGACCTTCGTTTCTACTTGAGAAGAAACAGTGGCAGGCACCCTTGTTTCATGCAGGATTTGATGACGATGCACATTTTCTCCAATAGGAAAGAAGGTGATATTTCCATCCATTCCTCTTGTAAACACTTGGGAAATTTCAAGATCAAAAGCCAGCCATTTTTCAACGATGTACTGCCCTCCGTCTTTCATAAAACTTTTAGCTTTAGTCAGATCTTCTTCGTATTCAAACTTCAACTGACCTTTTCCGTCGTATCCTCCGCTGATTGTTTTAACAACAGCTGGAAAACCTATCGATTCTAAAGCCTCATGCAGCTGATCGACTGTCTGCACAATCGCATAGTCTGCGACTGGAAGGTCCGCTTCAACAGCAATCGATTTTTCTTTTGTCCGATTTTGCGTCACTTCCAATGAGTAAGCCCCTTGAGGAAGCTTGTCCGCTTCTTCAAACCGCTTAGCCACTTCTAAATCTACGTTTTCAAATTCATAAGTGATCACATCACTTGCTTCACTCAGCTTTTCAGCTGCTTCCAAATCATCGTATTTAGCTTGTATATGAAGATCTGCAACTTGCGCACACGGACAATCTTCCGTTGGATCAAGTACGGCAATACGGTACCCCATATGCTTCGCGGAAACTGCCATCATACGACCAAGCTGTCCACCGCCGAGAATGCCAATTGTGTCTCCTGGGCGAATCACTTTATTGGTCACGTAGTTCACCTCTCATTTTTTCGACTTTATTTTTCATCTCTTGACGATAATCATTGAGCCGTGCAGCCACCTCTTCGTTAAATGCTCCAATCATTTCAGCGGCTAATAGACCAGCGTTCTTTGCGCCTGCTGTTCCTATAGCAACTGTTGCTACAGGAACACCTCCAGGCATCTGTGCAATGGAGTAAAGGGAATCTACTCCACTTAATGCTTTCGATTGAACAGGAACTCCAATCACAGGCAGGGTCGTTTTCGCTGCCACCATGCCTGGCAGGTGAGCAGCTCCTCCAGCGCCGGCTATAATGACCTTAAGACCTTTACTTCTGGCTCTTTCCGCGTACTCAAACATGTCTTCTGGTGTACGATGAGCCGATATGATTTCTTTTTCATAGTCAATTTGTAATTCTTCTAATACATTGCACGTTTCCTTCATTGTTTCCCAATCGGAAATGCTTCCCATAATAACGCCAATTTGAGCCATGCGATCCCTCTTTTTCTTAGAATAATCCATTAAAAAAGCCTGCTCATCCCCCTCGTATGAGAGGAGATAAACAGGCACACGTGTATCCAGAATGAATCAACTGCTTGGTCTCCCCTCATAGTCCGGACATTTACGGTGTCCAGGTAGAAACGTTCGGGCCATATTCCCGACTTATATGAGGTCCAATATGCAATTCTGATTTCATCATAGCAATATCTAATTCATTCTGTCAACGCAAATAACGAACATTTAAAATAAAATAAATAAAAATTGTTCGTGTTTATAGTTTAACGGCATGAAAAACTATGGTTCTGTCTACAGGTTCATAGGTTTTTTCCCCATTTTCTGTAGTTTCTTGAAACACAGGCTCTTCAGAACGACGAATAGGAGTGTATCCATCATTCTTGATTCGTTCCAAACATTGATCAATCGTTTCATTTTTATATACCTCATAGCGCTTCTTGGTGTTCTTCTTGGGCATTACGAATCCTTCCCTTCTTCACTTGCTTCACCCAGAACCCGCCATGGATTTGTTTTGGTTCATAAGCAATAATAAATGCTTTCGGGTCAATCAATTTGATCGTTTCATAGAGTAAAAGTTCATATTTACGAGGCGTAAGAATCTGCATAGCTAAACGATCGCCTTCCATACCATAGGCATACCAGCTTGTCACGCCATAACCTTTATCACGAAGCATTTTAGTGAACTCAATGTCAGGATCCGACGAGATAACGTTAACTGTCGTATAACCAATGGCCAGCTTCTCTTCAATCTTCATTCCAACAATTACACCGATCCCATAACCGACGGCGTATGCAATTACATTCTCAATCTTATTAAGATTATCCAGTACTAACCCTAAACCGATAATATAAATCAGAATCTCAAATGTACTAATAAAAGCTGCAAAATAGCGTTTTCCCTTTAACGTAAAAATCATCCGCAGGGTAAAAAACGAGACGTAGACAATATTGACGATAAGGATGATCGCAATCATAACGAGTGTATTATCCAGCATGGGTATTCCTCCTATGCCCCTCCACCGCCACGTGAAAAAGCACATTCATTTAGATGCTCACGTTTACGGTGCGCCTCGGGACATTCACCCAAACGATCAATCTGCATACACTATATACCATCATATCCTAGTGACACAATAAGATATTTTCAAAACTTTTGTCGAATGGAGGTTGTGCTGGATCATGAGACAATTCGAAGATTGGAAGAAGAACTTCGACCGCTTTTTCGGGCAAGACTTTTGGGGTGATTTCGAAGGCTTTATGAAACCTTCAATTCCCCAAATGAACGTATATCAATATGATAACGAACTTCTCTGTATCGTTAATATTCCAGGTATGAATCATCCGAAGAATGTAGATGTTCTCGTTGACCATGCTACGCTTACCTTAAGGGGTACCATAGATATCCACCATACAGGAGGGCATCAGTTAAAATCCGAGATTGCAACAGGAGCATTCGAACGATCCATTGACCTTCCCTTCCCAGTCCGCAGCGATAAGATGGAAGCAACGTATAAGCATGGACTATTAATTATTCAATTACACCGATTTATTTCTGACTCGACGCGTCAAAAACCCGTTAAGATCCGCCACCTTGAAGATGAATGAGGCCGGCCCTCTACTCGAGGGCCCACCCTCTGTGCTGCGTAGCGTTTAAGCTAAGAAGATAAAGTATAGAATGAAAATGATAAATAAGCCATACATAATCGGGTGAATTTCTTTTCCTCTTCCTTTTAAAAGTAGAGTGATCGGATAAAAGATAAATCCAAT
Organism: Halobacillus sp. B23F22_1; assembly: GCF_043497005.1. Lineage (NCBI taxonomy): Bacteria > Bacillati > Bacillota > Bacilli > Caryophanales > Bacillaceae > Halobacillus > Halobacillus sp. B23F22_1. The sequence continues at coordinate 392,820 of NZ_JBIEKE010000003.1, forward strand.
CGCAATACCTGTCGCGATACTGTACGTTAGCGGCATGGATGCAATGGTAAAGAAAGCAGGGACGGCGATTTCGAATTGGTCCCAGTCAATATTCTTTAAGGTGGATGCCATGAGCACGCCCACAATAATTAAGGCTGGAGCAGTCACTTCTGCAGTAACGACAGAAAGCAGTGGTGAAAAGAATAAAGCTAACAGGAAGAATCCTGCAGTTACAACAGAGGCGAAACCTGTTCTCCCTCCAGCTCCAACACCTGCTGTTGATTCAATATAGGAGGTCGTTGTTGATGTTCCTGCAACAGCTCCGGCTACAGTAGCAGCTGAATCCGAGAATAGAGCACGACCTGCACGAGGCAATTTATTCTCTTTCATGTAACCTGCTTGAGTAGCAACTGCGACTAATGTTCCGGCTGTATCGAAAAAGTCGACAAATAAGAATGTTAGTATAACAACGAGCATTTCTATGGTGAAGATTTCACCAAAGTGAGTCAAAGCTGCGCCAAAGGTCGGTTCCAGGCTTGGTGCGGGTCCAACAATATCGCCTAGTCCAGCCGGAGGCGCGATAAGACCTGTCACAATCCCGGCAATTGCTGTTAAAATCATTCCGTAAAAAATTCCGCCTTTAATGCCAAGGGCCAGGAACATTACGGAGACGACGATACCAAAGATGGCAAGCATCGTGGTAGACTGAGTTAAATCACCTAGTGTTACAAGCGTATCTTCATTCCCTTGAACGATTCCTGCATTTTGAAAACCGATAAATGCTATAAAAAGTCCGATACCCGCCCCTACAGCAAGCTTCAGGTTAGCTGGAATTGCGTTAATAATCTTTTGGCGCAATCCTGTTAACGTTAAAAGAATAAAAATAAGTCCAGATGCTAAAACGCCGGATAAAGCAGTTTCCCAAGGAATGCCGTAACCTAAAACTACGGTGTAAGCGAAGAAAGCATTTAACCCCATACCTGGTGCAAGAGCTATAGGATATCTCGCGAATACCCCCATAATTAACGTACCGACAGCAGCTGCTATAGCTGTAGCGGTAAACACCGCTCCCTCGTCCATACGTGTAACACCTTCAGGCAGTTCTTCTATTCCTGTCAGTGCAAGTGTAGATGGGTTCACAAACAAAATATAAGCCATCGCAAGAAAGGTTGTCATCCCTGCCAGAAATTCAGTACGGTAATTCGTACCGTGTTCCTGAAAACCAAAAAACTTTTTCATGTCTTTTTCCTCCCCTTTATATGTGAAATATCGCGAAGTTTAGGGGAAGTCGGCTGTGGAGTAATAAAAACACCCTCAGCTTTATACGGCCGAGAGTGCTCTACACGAATCTACTAAAGAAATGAACCGCACGTAAGTATACGTGTGGTTATTCCTGACGTAGTCAGACCATTTACGGTAGTCCGGTAGAAACTCATGGGCCATATCCCCAAAATTATACGACAGCTTATTCACTTTTCTCTTTTAACATCTTACTAAGGTCGACAAGATTCGTCAACCTAAAAACCGAACATTAAATTGCTATTTCCACTACAACATTCGTTATTCCCATTCAATCGTTGCTGGCGGCTTACTCGTTACATCATACACGACTCGGTTGACGTGACTTACTTCGTTAACAATACGGGTAGAAATACGTTCTAACACATCCCAGGGGATGCGTGCCCAGTCTGATGTCATGCCGTCAATGGAAGTCACCGCTCGTATTCCAATAGTATGGTCATACGTGCGCTCATCTCCCATAACCCCTACGGAACGTATATCAGGAAGAACAGTAAAATATTGCCAAATGTCACGGTCAAGACCGGCTTTTTTGATTTCATCTCTTAATATGGCATCGGATTCACGAACAATTTCAAGTTTTTCTTCTGAAACAGCTCCTAAAATCCGAATGGCAAGGCCAGGCCCAGGGAACGGCTGACGCCACACAATATGATCAGGTACGCCCAATTCTGTCCCTAATGCACGCACTTCATCTTTAAACAGTGTATTCAGCGGTTCAATTAATTGGAATTCCATGTCTTCAGGAAGTCCGCCTACGTTATGGTGAGACTTAATCGTTTGAGCAGTATCCGTACCGCTTTCTATAATGTCTGTGTAAAGCGTGCCTTGAGCTAAATAATCAATATCTCGCAGTCTGTCCGCCTCATCATCAAACACATAAATGAATTCGTTCCCGATAATTTTACGTTTTTTCTCAGGATCAGAAACTCCTTCCAGCTTGCTGAGAAAACGTTCCTTCGCATCAACTTTAATTATATTCATATTAAAACCATCACCAAGCGTGCGCATTACATCGTCGGCTTCGTTTTTACGCAGCAGACCATGATCTACAAAAATACACGTTAATTGATCACCGATAGCCTTATGAATTAAAGCAGCTACTACAGAAGAATCTACTCCGCCGCTTAACGCACATAGTACTTTACGATTGCCTACTTCTTCACGAATTTTTTCAACTTCCATTTCGACGATATGTTCCATGGTCCAATCATCCGTGGCTTCACATACGTCAAATACGAAGCTTCGTAAAATATCGTTCCCATATTCAGAATGACGGACTTCCGGGTGGAATTGCACCCCATACATTTGTTTATCATTGTTTCCAATAGCGGCAACAGGACAAGAAGGACTTGTCGCGTCTACTGTGAAACCGGGAGGTGCTTCAATAACTTTATCACTATGGCTCATCCATACGGTTTGTGCCTTTGGCGTTTTACGGAAAAGTACAGGATCTTCGGATATTGCAATGTCTGCTTTGCCATATTCACGTTGATGAGCTCGTTCCACTTTTCCATTAAAGTGATGGGTCATAAGCTGCATGCCATAACAAATCCCAAGCACAGGAATGCCTAATTCGAATAGGTCTTCATCACAGCGGAAGCTGTTTTCACCGTACACACTGTTAGGTCCTCCGGATAAAATAATACCGCTTGGGTTTAACTCTTTAATTTCTTCTAATGTAATTTTGTGAGAACGAAGCTCACTGTAAACGCCAAATTCGCGGATACGTCGTGTAATCAATTGGTTGTATTGACTGCCAAAGTCTAGTACGAGGATCATGCCTTGCACTTGTTCCATTTGGGTTTCATCTCCTTTATTTACTTCACTTTCGATCGATCGGCTTGAAATAAAAAATGAACTTCTGCTCCCGTTTTAACACGGTGAAGGCAGAAGTTCATGTAAAAGACAATACACGATCCCTGCCTTCATAGTCAGAGCATTTACGGTGCTCCGGTAGAGACTTTCGGTCCATATTACCGAGGATATATGAAGGTTGATGATTAATTTCATTCATTCTATCAACCGCAACGACGGGAATCAAGACAATGTCTTTTTAATTAAATTTTCCCATAATTCTGTGACCTTAGTCATTTGCTCTTGATCACTTTCGTTTCGATATAAAAGACGTTCATAGTAAGTGGTAAGCTGGCGCATGTCATTCGTTTGATAACGTGCGTCGATCTTGTTCGCATAGTCGCGAAGCGTCTGATTCTTCTCACGTTTCAAGTCGCTATTCCCAAGTACTTTCAACAGGAAGATATAGGCTTTTTCAAATGTGTTCCAGTCTTGATTTTTAATCAGTTTACGTTTGAAATAAGCAGCCATTAGCCGGAACCTTGTAAAGTAAAGAATAACACCTAACCCGACCAGGGTACCCGCTGTTATCCATAGGGGCAGCTGTCCGTTATTATTGCTTACTCCTGCTGCATCTGTATCGTCTTCACCGGCTGCGTCTTCTTCCGCATTCTGATTCGGATTTGATGGATCATTTTCATCTGAGGCAGAATTATCATCACTTTCATCACCTGTTGTTGTGTCACTTTCATCGTCACTTTCTACTTCTAAGTAAAAGTCTGTATTGTTTGAGAACCCTTGCGTAGGTTCAAAGGGAACCCATCCAATTTCCGGAAAATATACTTCTACCCATGAATGAGCGTTCCCGCTCGTTACTTCATAAACATTGAGCTCTTCCCCTTGAACAGATTGAGAATCATCTGTAAGTTCACCACCGGTAAACCCTTTCACCCAGCGGGCTGGGATATCCTGTGAACGCAGGAGGACAACCATAGAAGTGGAAAAGTTATCACAATACCCGAGCTTTGTATCGAATAAAAACTGGTCCACATAGTCTTCGTTCTCTTCTGGGACCTCTACATCTTCAGTGGAATATTCAAAGTCATTGGCGGCAAAATAAGCTTCCACTGCTTTAGCTTTATCGTAGCGGTTATCGTCTTCTTCTACAATTTGGCCGGCTAGATTTTCTACACGACTCGGCAGGCTGTCAGGAAGCTGCGTATATTGTTCACGGATCTCCTGAGGATCCTCGCCCTCTGCTTCACGAAGTTCATTGTACTCAAAAGAAGGCATATCGTACTCGACGATATAATCCTCCACCTGTGTCATGCTTCCATCTCGAATGGTGTCTATTTCTCCCGTGTTAGTATGAAGCTCCAAGGAAGTATTATTTGGAAATTGATCCAGTGAACGCGCTCCATAGGGATACACGAGTTTATTAAAGTTTGCTTCTCCCGTAAAGTTTAAGAAGGAAATGCGTTCTTCCGTTTCTACTTCACCTGTAAATGTTTCAAATTCTAAGTTTTCAGCAGGCACTGTACTTGTCTCACCGTCCAGTGTATCTTCCCATCCTTTTCCAGTGTAAGTATCTTTTGATTCAATACGCCAATATTGTTCATCATTAGCTGAAGCTTGAAAGACCCGGGTGTCGTCCTGGATAAAACCTCCACCCAGCCTCGAATCATTTTCACCATATCCGACCTTTTGAACAGGTCCTTCTCCTCCCGTTCCTGAACCTGCTCCAGGGTTGGCACTCGTAAGGTACGGAACTGGGTCCGGCCACTGAGGGGTTAACTTAGGTGAAGAATAACCAATTAAAGTCGATAAGATTATTATACCAATAAGAGGTAAAGCCCAGATATATGAGGTAGACATCTCTTTAAATGAAATTTCTTCCTTTTCCATTTCTTTATAAAAATGAGACAATCCAAGAGAGATCATCGACAATGTAAACGTACGGATAATCGCCCACTTACCGTCATAGATCGTGAATGTATCGACGACTGTTACATAAACGATGGTTAAAAGGACGAAGATAAACATTCGTTTAGCTACAATAAACCAATAGAATAAGAGGTAGCTCATCAACCAAAGTAAGACCAAAAACAAAAGACTTCTAAACATCGGGGTCATTTGCCACCATTGCTGTCCTTGAATGACTTGAACATTGTACATAATTTGGTCATAAATAACCGTAAACCAATTACTGCTGAAAATCCTCTCTCCCATATAAAGACCATCAATAATAAAAATAAGCCCTATTAATTTTAATGGAACAGAAATGACCCAGTTTACTTGAAGAAATGAAATAAAAAAACAAAAAGCGGCATAGATAAAAAAGACGCTGACATTGTTAAAATCCGCAATAATTTCCAACGGTCGAAGCCATTCCATAAATAGAAGAAATCCGCAAATATAAATCGCTACTTGATAGAATCGTTGGTGCTTTGCCGTGAGGTTCATTATGTATTCACCTCAAATTCTCGTTGAGTTAATTCTTCTTCCGTGATTACATTTACAACTATGCGATTATTGCTCAATTTTTTTATTAATTTACGGTCTTGGAAATCGAGCTGCTTTTGGGGTTTTACGTAAAAAAACACAACACGTTTGCTTTTTTGAGCAATTCGGGTCAGACTTTCCAGCACCAGCGGATTCAACTGATGACTAACAATTAATACAACTATGCCTGAAGGAAATTGAGAACGCTCTCTTTCCAATTGTTTGGCAAAAGAGGTTCGTCTAATCGCTTTTATTTTTGCAAGGTGATGATTTATCTTTTCTTTATGTTTGTAGTCCTGTTGGAAAGGAAAATATCTTTTCCCATCTCCGAGCGTCATAAAGGCAAGCTGGGACGAATTTTTATGCATCTCTTTTAAAAGAGATGCACTAAATTCTACTGCTCCTTCAAAGCTTAACGGACTGGCCTTCTCACAATGCACAGCATTTAAAACCAGGAGGATGTCCACACTTTTTTCTTGTTCAAATTCCTTTGTCATCATCTGATTACTTTTCGCTGTGTTTTTCCAGTCAATCCAGGAAAACCGATCACCTGGAACATATTCTCGGACTCCAGAAACGATCGTTGTATTTTTCTCATTTAATTTAAAGGAAGGACTCGCTCCTTGTTCAAAGCTATACGCCTTTTCAGTAAGTCTAACCGGCCTTTGGTAAGGGAAAACAAGAAATTGATGATCTAAGTTATAAACGTACTCTTTTTTTATAAAACCGAAGAAGTCCCCTGTTTTTACTCGTAAGGCACTCAAATGGTGCTCTCCTCTTGGCACTCCCTGCAGTTCATATTGATAACTCATGTGTCTCTTAAACCAAGGAAAGGATATTTTTTTCACATGTCGTCTTTCTTCATTTAGTATCCCCTTATCCATATAGCGATATTTTTCAAGGTGATAGTCCTCACTCATTAAAGACTCAGGGAAGTACTCTTCGACTACACAATAATATATAGGAAACGGGAATCTACGATTTATTTTAACCTCTACTTGTACTGTTTCCCCAGCAGTGGCGACCCGTTTTGAAAGGTGCCGAACAACTTCCCATTTATCAAGACGGTAAAAGGTTAGAGCGGTCATATAAATAAGAAAAGGCAGGAAGCTGTAAAACAAAAACCAGCTTACAAAACCTCCTTGGAACATGGCGTAGGAAAAAAGCACAAGAAACAGAACAGAGACGATAATTATCCTTGCTGTGAAATGAAAGGTTTGTCTCATTCACTCACATTCCTCTGTACAGGTACAGCAATGTCCGATAAGATGTTTGAAACAATATCTTCAGCAGTGGTCCCCTCAAACTTCGTTTCAGACGTTAAAATAATACGGTGGGATAAAACGTTCGCCGCAAGGAATTTAACGTCATCAGGGAGAACGTAATCACGATCTTTAATAAAAGCATAAGCTTTGGCTGCTTTCATTAATGCAATTGAGCCTCGAGGGCTCACACCGAGGTATACCCCTTCATGATTTCTAGTTCCTGTTACTAAGTCCACTATATAATGATGAACAGTAGAATCAACATATACTTCTTCAACTTGGTGCTGCAATTCAATCAACTCTTCCCGGGTAATAACAGCTTCTACGTCATGAATAGGATGACTGCCAGAGGTGCGAGCCAGCATCTCCATTTCCTGCTTTTGAGTTGGATAGCCCATCTTTAACTTTAATAGGAAACGATCCAGCTGCGCTTCGGGGAGGGGATAGGTCCCTTCATACTCGATTGGATTCTGAGTAGCCATAACAAAAAATGGACGTTGAAGAGGTACAGCTTCACCATCTACTGTAATATTAGTCTCTTCCATTCCTTCTAATAATGAGGATTGGGTTTTCGGTGAAGTACGGTTTATTTCATCGGCCAGCACAATATTTCCGAGAATAGGTCCTGGTCTAAATTCAAATTCCAGCGTTTTTGGATTATATATAGAAACTCCAGTTACATCAGAAGGCAGTAAGTCGGGGGTAAATTGAATTCGTTTAAAGTCGCAATCCATTGATTTAGCTAATGTTCTTACAAGCATTGTCTTCCCTACACCGGGCACATCCTCTAAAAGCACATGCCCCTTGGCTAATAATGCTACCACGCTCAGTAAAGCTTCTTCATCCTTTCCGATCATTACTTTATTAATGTTTCTTAAGACTTCTGAAATTTTGGGATGGTATAGGAACGTTTGATGACTCATTTAGTTAAATCCCTCGCTTCTATGACACTATTTTCTGAAAACTCACTCTTACCTCTAACTATACTATATCCAAAGTCGTACGACAAAAAATGTGTGTTACTGTTTGTGGAGCAAATTAGCACTAAATTATAAGTATTTCCTGGGAAATACGATCACATTTACTCGATTACTATCTGTTTTGGTCAAAACTCTTGCAATTGTAACATAGGCGTAACAAACGTAATAATGAAACCTTCCTTTAGAACCTGTCAATAGATATGTTTTACCAATTGTTATCAGTGTAACCTTAGATATTCCAATTGGATATAAAGATTGTTCCAAATGAAAATTTTGGGAATCATTATCATGCCAATAATGAAGCACTCTATTTTTCTAGTATACTCTCTTGGCATAATTTATTAATCGGCTCGGCCGTTTTTTTCTAGTTTTAACCATAAATATTACATAAAACAGATGATAGGATGAAGTTGTTGAAAAAACAAAACTTTTCAAGGAGGAATACAAACATGAAAGTGAAATCACTTATTGTTTCCGGAGCACTTGCCCTTTCATTATTGGCAGCTCCAGCTACTTCTCTAGCTTCTACAGGAGATAGTGAGGTAAAAGTAAATCAACAAAACATTAATATAGAAAGTGTTCTTCAATGGGCTAATGAAAATGAAGACGCACTAAAAGCAAATAACCTTCAACAAGTGGACATTCAGTCTCTTCTAGAGCAGTTCCAAGTTGAACAGCCTTCTCAAGAGCAGTCTGAAGCGTCTGCCGAAGAGCAGCCAAAGCAGGAAACACCTGAAGAGCAGCCTGCTGAACAAGCTGAAGAAGCACCTGAAGAAGCACCTGAAGAATCAGCTGAAGCTCCACAAGAGCAAGCAGCACCAGCTGAACAGCCTGCTGAAGAACAAGCTTCTCAAGAAGAAACTACAGAACAAGAGGAAGCAAGCTCAGAAGTATCTGAATTTGAACAACAAGTAGTAGATTTAACGAACGAAGAGCGTGCTAAGCAAGGACTAGAACCGCTTGAACTAGATGTAGAACTTAGCGGCGTAGCTAAAGACAAATCACTAGACATGCAGCAAAACAACTACTTCTCGCATGACAGCCCAACACACGGGTCACCGTTTGATATGATGAATGCATATGGAATTGACTATACAACTGCAGGCGAGAACATTGCCATGGGACAAACTTCTCCTGAAGAAGTTGTACAAGGCTGGATGAACAGTGAAGGCCACCGTGAGAACATTATGAACTCATCGTTTACTCATATTGGTGTAGGACATGCTGAGGACGGAAACTACTGGACTCAAATGTTTATCGCTAAGTAATTAATAAAGTATTTTTTTGACACATCCACCGAGGTTTAATATCTCGGTGGTTTTTTATGAAACACCTTTTAATTTTTTATGAGCTCGGGGAAATGCTGATAAAATATTCGCTTTGTTAAATGTTCTTACTTGGTTTTCAGAATAACAAAACGCAGTAATGCAGTCAGCTTTTACTCGTAATACTTGAATTACCCTTTGAGATACTTCCCCTTGAGCAGATAAGTAAAAAAATCTCCAGTTTCTCTTCCCTTATTGCACTTCTTTTTATCCATTTTTCCATATATCACCCCCCCTTTCACACGAACGTTCGTTCCTATTCTACTAATAATCTTTTCTTTTATGCAACAAAACGTAGTACATAAGCATAAGAAATTCTTTACCATATCACCGTTAATTAGGAGTATAGGATGAATTTCCCTATTTTTTGTTTATCTTCAGCTTTTAACGTAAAAACCCTCTATAGAACTCACTTTAAAAGGAGGTCCACCCGTATGAAAAAATGGATTTACTTAATGGCTGTAATGTCATTATTGTTTGTTATTGCTGCATGTGGAGAAGATGATGAACAGACAGATGCTCCGGATACTGGCGATGACCAAACATCTACCGAACAAGAAGCTAACAGTGATGAGACGGACGAATCTGAAGAAGATGGGGAATCCGAGATGGTAACTGTGTCTATGATGGACGGAGAAGGTGAAAATATCGGAGAAGCAGAATTAATTGAGCAGGACAGTGGGGTACTTATTCATCTTGAAGCTTCTAAATTACCTGAAGGTGAACGAGGGTTCCACATTCATGAAAGCGGCTTATGTGAAGGCCCTGATTTCAAATCGGCGGGTGATCACTTTAACCCAACAAATGTAAGTCACGGAACTGAATCTGAGGACGGGCCTCATGCCGGCGACCTTCCAAACCTTGAAGTAGAAGAAGATGGTTCTGTTGAGCAGGAGGTTACAGCGGAAGAAGTAACTCTCACTTCCGGAGAAGACCATTCTTTACTAGATGAAGACGGCACCGCATTAGTAATACATGGGGAAGCTGATGACAACGAATCACAACCAGCTGGTGACGCAGGAGATCGTATCGCATGTGGTGAGATTACAGAAGAAAACTAAGACTGGAAAAGCTCTTCCTATATGGAGGAGCTTTTTTTGTGATCAATACTAAAATTAAGTATGGAAGAGAACCTTGTTCTTCTGTAATGAGGAGATGGCTTGCTGGGACAGGCGGGCAGGATAGTCCCTGTGAAATTAACTCTTTCTGACTTATAGACAGCTTTCGGCACGATGGAAAGTTCCACTATAAATATTTCAATTTATTTATGAGCAAAGACATGTTTACTTACATAGTAATAGAAGAGGTGATTCAGCGGTTAAATTTCGAGGCAGTTGCAAGGCTTTTCCGCTAAAGTAATGTTGGGCCGTTAATTTGGTGGAAAGTTATACGTTTTGGGCTGTTTCGAGTAAAGACATTTGCCAGAGAGGTATTATCATATTAAAAACGAGTGGGACAGAAACTGCGTGGAAAGCCTCTCCCCTGCCGGAATTATCAGGGGGAGAAGCTCCCGTTCTCCACTTTGCTTTACCTTGGCCGGCCTTGCGTTTGCCGCTGGAGAAAATATCTAGCAGATTATGAGCAACGCCCGTTCGATTTTTTTGAATAAATTTAAAAATCTATGCGCTATCACTATACCATCCTGCAAGTCTAAACATATGCTACGAATGTAACATATCTTATAATCCGGAGGTGCTTATTAGATGCAAGCAAAAAATTTAAGTGGTGGTCAAGAACTTCTTTGTGTCAATGTAGATAAGGTTTATGATTGGGTGGTAAATGAAGCTTCTTTCGATATTAATATTGTCGATGAAGATTTACCAGAAGGATTGGACTGTGATGATTTTGATCCTGCAACTGTAACTTGTACAGTTACTCCTGACGATGTAGACATTTTGTCCCGTGAGGACCGTATGTTCATCATCGACGGTGTAGAAACAACTTTACAACTCGTTTCTATCCGTAAAAACTTTACGGTTACCCTGACTATTCCAACAACTGTAAACGGAGAAGAAGAAGTTGAACTAGAATTCTCCCGCTGCGAACAAGTTGTTCTCTGCGCTCCAGCAGGTACAGAAATTGATGTAACATACACAGACACTGACTGTTTCGTATGTACATTCGACTGTGACCCTGGTGATACAGATACAGATCCAACTTTTGATGCTTCAATCACTGTTAACCTATGTCAAAGCATTCAATCTACTTTCCCAGTAACAGTAGAGCTAGTAACTGAATTCTGCGAGCCAAGAGACATCCTGCCTACTCCTTGCCCGTCTCCAGTTAGACCACCACAATGCCCAGTGGTGTTCCCTAACAACGGTAACGGCAACGGCGAATAAAAGTATAAGAAAAAGAGGAAGCACAAGATGCTTTCTCTTTTCTTATTTCTTCAAAATAAGTCCCAAGTTACAGCTGTTCCTGCTTTAATTGGAAGAGCTGCTTTTTTCCCTAAAATAATATCGTAATACTTAGAAGGGAGTCCATACCCCGGGCGTATCGCTTTAACGTTTGCCCTTGTAAAGACTTCTCCTTTTTTCATTTCTTTCACTACATACAAAGAGCGGCGGTATTTCTTGGATGCTGCTTCACTGTTTGTCGGTCCATATTTTATAGCACCCAAAGCCTGCCATGCTCTTTTAGTCTCTTCTACTAACAATTTAAATTCGTCAGGCTCCATAGAAAATGAAGCGTCCACTCCGCCGTCTTTACGTGATAGAGTAAAATGCTTTTCGATTACGGTAGCCCCTAATGCGACACTGGCTACCGCAGCACCTGACCCCAATGTGTGATCAGATAATCCTACTTGGCATTGAAAAAGATCCTTCATATGTGGAATTGTTTTTACGTTCGTGTTTTCCGGTGATGCAGGATAAGTACTCGTGCATTTTAATAAAATCAATTCGCGGCACCCTGCCTCTTGGGCTGTTCTAACCGTTTCATCAATTTCAGCTGCCGTAGCCAATCCCGTAGAAATAATTATAGGCTTTCCCGTTTTAGCTGCTTTTTTTATCAAAGGGATATCTGTATTTTCAAAAGAAGCAATTTTGTAGCAAGGGACATGAAGCTTCTCGAGAAAATCAACCGCTGTCTCATCAAAAGGAGTGCTAAAACCGATCATTCCCAATTCACTGCAACGTTTAAAGATCGGTTCATGCCACTCCCAAGGGGTATAGGCTTTCTTATAAAGTTCGTAGAGTGAATGCCCCTTCCATAAGCCTTTACTTCCAATGACAAACTCATCCTGTGTGAGGTTTAAAGTCATCGTATCAGCCGTATAAGTTTGAATCTTTAAAGCGTGAGCTCCTGCTTTAGCTGCTGCTTCTACGATTTCTAAAGCTCTCTCTAATGATTGATTGTGATTACCAGACATTTCTGCAATCACAAAAGGAGGTGCGGTTAAACCAATCATTCTATTTTGAAGAAGGATGGGATCCATCGATTCTCCCCCCTTTTGAGTGGATAAGTGTTTTTTTGGCTTCCGGCCATATGTCCTTAAAGTGAGCCATGGGTATAACATCCATATATTGACCATTCTTCAATGTATGTTTAATAAACCTTCCTTCTTCTCTAAACCCTAGTTTCTTATGAAATTGCATGCTTCTTTGGTTTGATACCAGTACCTCTGCACAAACTTTATGCATACCTTCATGTTCAAAAATAAATTCCAAGGCAAGCAGTCCCAATACCGTTCCTGATCCTTTAGGTGCTGATTCTTCCCCGATATAAAATCCCCAAAAACACTTACTATTGCTCCGGTCTATTTTTGAGAAATTAACGAGACCTATTGGTGCTTTTTTATAATAAAGGAGCTTAATGATTGTCGACGCATCCCTTTTTACCCCTTCAAACCATTTTCTATGTTCTTCCAACGTTATTTTGTGATCGGTATACATAGCGGAACGAACGACATCTGAATTTCTCCACTTTAACACCGTCTCTAATTCTCTCTCCTCTAAATCCTTCAGCTCAAAATTACGAAGATCGAAGACTGGAGATCCCCCCAACAAATGACGAGCAGCCGATCCTATCTCTATCCCTTGCGCCACTTCACGTGCTGCTTCAGCTATTCTTTTTACTTGATAATGGTTCTGCAATAATTCTCTTAAAGTTTGCATCAGTCGTTGTGCAGAAACGTTATCACTTTCTCCTAAATTGAATACAGCTTCTTTTTCTTCCAAGTATGATAATATTTCTCTTTGGTTTTTTGCGGTTTCAATCGTAATAGCAGGCACACCTAAATAACAACGTTCCCAAGTGGAGCTTCCCCCAGCCCCAATAGCAAGATCAGCTTTCAACATTAACTCTGCCATGTAATCAATTTGGCAGTGAAAATAAAAATTTGTAATTTCCTTACATACTTCTTTAATCTCCTGCTTGTCTTGATTGTTTTCCCCTACCACTACATCAACGGTTAAATCTTCTCTATTTAAGGCTTTTATCGCTCTCATTGTTTTCAGGGTCTCATTTGTCGGATCTGTCCCCCCGAAAGATACAAGAATTCGCTGAATTGTTCCTTTATGATGTTTCAATTGTTCTCTAGCTTTTTCAAACTCTTTCCGGATAAGCATATACTTTGGACCTAATAGTTTAGCTGCTTGTTTCGGCACTAAATGGTCGTAGCGTTTTTCAAAGTTTCGAAAGATATTTTGATCCATAATCAAGTCGCAGTCATGCTTTCGATCAGCGAGATCATCTATAACGCCTACCTTTTTCACATGGTTCTTCATCCGCTTTTCCCACTTCTCCCCTAAAGCGTAATGGTCGACGATCAGCCAGTCAGCATGATGGAGATGATTTTTAAATACAGCGGCCGTGTGGTTGTAATCCGTCTTCCAATTTACTTCAAGCCAATCTGAATAAGGAATATCACTGTCTTTTTTAAAGTGGGAATCGTGGGGAGCTGATAGCGGAAAAACTACAAATCCTTTGTCTTTAATAAACTCGATTAAATTCCCTTTTAGAAGTCGGCTGATAAATGAAACATGTGCGCCATTCTCGCTCAGCTGTTGAGCTAGTGTTAAACACCTCATGACATGTCCAGTGCCTATTTTCACAGAAGCATCTGTACGAATTACGACTTCCATCAGCTCATCACACTCTCACGATTTTTTTTGATCAATATGAGCATTTATAAGCGAGAGCTCCGGATACTGTTTCACGAAATCTAGTGCATCTCTTAAAGTAAAATTCGGATGACCAGGATAGAAGTGTTCTAATATGCGTTTAATCAATTGATAGTCTTCCGCTGTGTCCACCGTCCAGCGATGATGACTCTCATCCTGCTCAAGTTTTACATTATAGATCGAAAATTCATCTTTATGATGATGGATATATGAAGTCACGTGTTCCCGTTCTGATTCCGAGCGAGCATTATCATGACAACGTTTTAATGCCCGATATGAAAAAACTTCAGTATCCATTCCTCTAGGATACGTTCGTGCCAGCGTATTTGAAACATAACGACAAGCTCCTTGTTGATGAAAATAAGCGTCGATCACTTCATCTATGACTACAGGGTCAATCAAAGGACAGTCTGAAGTTAATCGAATAACAACGTCAGCCTTATGGTAGGATGCTGCTTCATAGTAACGTCCGAGAACATCTTTCTCGGAACCACGAAAGGCAGAGATTGAATGTTCATTAGCAAATGACCAAAGGGCATCATCAGCTGGTTCAGTAGTGGTGGCAAGAATGAGTTCATCAATTTTTTTTGATCGCTGCATCCGCTCTATTTGAAAGCCCAATAACGGTTTCCCCAACACTTGCTTTAATACTTTTCCAGGCAGCCGTGTCGATCCCATACGCGCCTGAATTATGGCTGCCACTTTCATTGAATCACCTCGTATAATAAGATATTACTTTCTTCACTGCTTTTATCACATCTTTAACATCTGTTTTTGTCATGGCAGGAAATAGTGGAAGCGTAATGATTTCTTCATAAACTTCTTCTGCCATTGGACAAAGTCCTTTTTCATAGCCTAATTGACGATAATAAGGATGCCAATATACAGGGATATAGTGGACGTTAACCCCGATATTTTCTTTTTGCAGCGCTTCGAAAACTTCCTTACGAGATCCAGACAGCCGCTCTAATTTAAGCCGCAGTATATAGAGATGCCAACTTGAATCACACCCCGTTTTTAATTTGGGAGTGATTACTTCATCAACATCCAAAAAGGCTTTTGTGTACATGTCTGCATACTTTTTTCTTTTTGCGATAAACAAATCAAGTTTATCAAGCTGGCTGTGACCTAAGGCTGCTTGCAGATCTGTCATTCGATAGTTAAATCCTAAGCTTTGCATTTCATAATACCAGGGACCATGAGAAGTCTCCTTGAATACACTGGACTCGCGAGTCATGCCGTGGTTACGAAAGTTAATCAGTTTCTCATAGTAGTCCTTGCGGTTAGTCGTAATAACGCCGCCTTCTCCTGTTGTTACATGCTTAACGGGGTGGAAGCTGAACATCGTCATATCGCTAAGAGAACCTACGTCTCTGCCCTTATAACGAGCGCCCAGAGCATGTGCTGCGTCTTCAATTACTGGAATACCACGAGCTTTAGCGATAGAAAGAATATCATCATAAGCAGCAGGTTGACCTGTGAAATCGACAGGAATAATTGCTTTCGTTTTTTCCGTAATCATGGATTGAATCGAAGCGGGAGAGACGTTGTATGTGTTCGGGTCAATATCTGCAAATACAGGCATTGCGTCTAAATATATCGCGCAGTTAGCACTTGCTACAAAAGTCATTGGAGTTGTAATTACTTCATCATTCTTCTTAACGCCGGCTGCAGCACAAGCGGCATGCAGAGCTGCTGTCCCATTGGCAAAAGCTACACAGTAATTAGCGCCGACATAATCACTTACTTTCTGCTCAAACTTATAGATTTCCGGACCCGTAGTAAGAAAATCACTTTTTAATACCTGCACGACTTTTTTCACATCATCGTCGTCAATGAATTGTCTCCCATAAGGAAGATAGGTCTCCCGAACCGGTTTTCCTCCTTGAATCGCTAGCTTTTTGGCCATGATAAATCCCTCATTAAATCAAATTGGTAGATTTAATCCACTCTTCCGTGCGTTTAATCCCATCCTCTAAACTGAAGATCGGCTTCCAGCCCAGTAGTTTGGATGCTTTGTCATAATTACAAAGTAATTTTTGAATTTCGCTCTGCGGATGAATATGCTTCACATGCTGAATTTTAGTTACATCCTTAACGATTAAACTCGCTAAATCATTAATCGGAATATCACGTCCTATCCCTGCGTTAAGGATTTCACCATTAGCCCTGTCAGAATACCCGGATTCTACTACAAAGTGTGCACAATCTTCCACGTACAACAAGTCACGAGTTTGAGTGCCGTCTCCATAAATTTGCAGCACTTTACCTTCCAGCTTGTTTTTAATAAAGATGGCAACTACTCCGCCTTCTCCTCCCGTTTTTTGAAATGGACCATACGTATTAAATGGTCGAACAACGACGGCTGGTAATCCATAAGCAAAGAAATAAGAAAGCACCATGTTTTCAGCTGCTATTTTCGCTCCAGCATAAGGTGAAGCCGGTTTAATGGCATCCGTCTCTTTGATACCTCCAGCATTCGCAGCGCGGTCATACACCATACACGTACTCATAAATACAATTTTGACATTATGATTCTTGCATTCTTCAAGGACGTTGAACGTACCAATTGTATCGTTATCAAACGTAGTCTTAGGGTCATCGATACTGTCCTGAACATTGATGCTTGCTCCCAAGTGATAACAACAATCAAATTTCTTTAAGAATAAATCCTTTAATAAAGACGTATCTTTTATATCTCCCTGAATAAATTCCCTGAAATTCTTTCGGCTTAGAAAATCATCAACGTTCTCGATTCTTCCATTTGATAAGTCATCAAGAACCCATACGTTATGACCGTCATCGAGCAGTTTTTTAACAACCCATCTGCCAATAAAACCTGCACCACCCGTTACAAGTACATTCAAATCATCATCTCCCCCATTCACCCCTTCAGACACATCCTATTAAAATAAAGGAGAGAATATTCATTAAAACAACCACTAAAAAAGATAGGTCATGAATAAGACGATTATCATAGTCCCAACGCTGAAAATTTAACGGCTTGTCCGAAACTTACTAAATCAAATGTGTAACAAAACTGATTAAAGCACAAAAACATCCGAATGATTTCCGGAAAATCAGTTCGGATGTTTTAAAAAGAGTTTACCCCTTCTCTCCAACTACTATTTCGTTAGCTGTTTGATTAAATTCACTAGTCTTTTACCGGACAATTGATTGGTTGCATAAGCGGTAGATAAAAATTTTTCTCTTACCGCTTTTTCATACTTCTGCATATCTTTCCTGGAAAAATAGCGGTGGACAATATCGGCTAATGAAGAAGGATTTGAGTGTACTAACCCTCCTAAACCATAATAATATCCTGTGTGTCCTGGAAACTCTTCACTAAGAATAAACACCGGCTTTTCCGCAAGCATAGCTTCTAAACCGACAGTCGATGAATAGACTACTACCGCATCCACATTGGGAAGAATATCATAGAGATCAAAATTTTGAGCCGGGAGCGCTTCAACTATCTCTTTTGTCAGCTGATGCGGCTGTATACTTGGAAAATCCTTAATAAGAATATTAAATGAACCTTTCTTCACTAAGGAATTGATAAGCAGCTTCCAACGTGGTAGATCTTTATTTCCCCTTACGACTACAAGTACTGTTTTTTTATTAGAATCCAACCCAAGCTGTTTCTCAAACTCTTCCCTTTTCACAGGGGTGTTTAAATAAATTTGATCAAACCTCGGATGACCTATGATCTTTACTGCGCTGTCTTCTATCCCTTTTTGCTTATACCATACTTTTTCAAACTCTCCATACACCGCATCCACTGCAGCAATTTTAGGTAAATATCCAAATTCACTAGATATAATGCCGTGCTGCATACAGATCGTTGGGATTCCTTGTTTTGCTGCTACAATAGTGAGAGTACGACTTTCAGGATAATGGGTGGATGGGACAATAACACAGGATACCGTTTCTGTTTGAAACAGCATCATAGCCTGTTCAATCCGATGAATAATTTTGCCAAGCTGCATCAAAAGAACTTTTTGAAACTTTTGGTCACTGTACAAAGGGTGAGAAGCCTGGGTCTTACAGATCCTTTTAACTTCTCTCCTCACTTTTGAAATTGATTGTTCAACTGAAGGATCGGAGTTGGTGTATTCGTCAAAATATTGAACTGGAATTTTCCCCGCTTTCTCTTTTTTTAGATATCCTTTGTCTTTCGGCAGTATTTTTCTTTCCTTTATCATCAATGTTTTTGAAGGAGAGAAATACTTGTTAAGAATTGGATTTGGAAAACGAATAAGGTTATATACATCATGAATAATGACTTTGCCGTTCTTATTACTTGAGCGCTTTTGGCTCGTGTGCTTGTGAATGTACTGATTGAACCGGGATTGAATGTCTACGTTGCTCTCTGCTTTGTTTTTTAGCAGTTGGGTAAAGGAGTTCTCTTCCATCCTATTCATTACTCCAGCTTTTTTAATTAAGCTACGATAGTGACAGAGATAAGGCAGAGAGTAACCTTTATAAGTCACTCCTTCAAATTGGTCAAGAAAATCTAAATAAAGAGACCAGTAGTTACGTTCATACGTATTC
The DNA here is from genome assembly GCF_043497005.1 of Halobacillus sp. B23F22_1. Taxonomy (NCBI): domain Bacteria; kingdom Bacillati; phylum Bacillota; class Bacilli; order Caryophanales; family Bacillaceae; genus Halobacillus; species Halobacillus sp. B23F22_1. Next base: position 411,647 of record NZ_JBIEKE010000003.1, read on the forward strand.
AATTAATTCCCTCCTTTCTCTAACGAGTCATTGGCCTGGATATACTTAACCAAGATTTACAAAAGCTTTTCTTTGTGTAGTAGCTGCTTCAGCTTTTCGCTGGAAACCTGCGGCTGATCGGCAGAGCTGTACGTTTGCTGCTTCGCTTTCTGTGCATTTGAATACTGGGTCACTTCTTTTCCAGGGAGAACATACATATCCGCCAACTCCCAAGCCGTGAGTGACTCATCAAATGTCATCAGTTCTTCATACATTTTTTCTCCAGGTCGTAAACCAATCTCTTGAATAATTACATCCTCGGTGTTGATTTGTTGTTTACTGCACGTTTCTTCAACGACTAAAGAAATGAGGTCCCCCAACAAAATCACAGGCATTTTTAATATAAAAACCTCTCCACCTTTCGCTTCTTTTAAAGCTTTAATCGTTAATTCAGTAGCTTGGGAAAGAGTCATCATAAATCGTGTCATTTTACGATCTGTGACCGTTACTCTTTTCTGTTGACAGATTTGATTTTTAAATAAAGGAATAACTGATCCCCTTGATCCCATTACATTTCCAAACCGTACACTTGCAAAAGTAGTTTTTGCTTTCCCTTTTTTAAATTCAGCAGCCGTCATTAGTCGTTCACCGATCAGCTTTGTCGCTCCATAAGTGTTCGTCGGAGAGATGGCCTTATCCGAACTTGTAAATACTACTTTTTCCACATCATTAGCTAATGCAGCATTAATGACATGATAAGTCCCCTTAACATTCGTTAATATTGCTTCGTGCGGATTGGCTTCACAAGAAGAAACATGCTTCATCGCAGCTAAGTGAAAAACATAATCTACCCCTTCCATCGCCTTAGCCAGCCGCTCATAATTACGTACATCCCCTAAGATAAAGCTAATCCTTTTCTCATGGTCCCATTCGTTTTGCATTTGAAATTGCTTAAATTCATCACGGCTGAAAATAATTACTTCTGCCGGTTTTTCATGTAACACATAACGGACGATACTTTTACCTATAGTTCCCGTCCCTCCAATAACTAAAATTCTCTTATCTTTGAAGTACACGTTAGCTCCTTCTTTCCTTTCAAAACTATCCTTAAATCACATGGAAACTCTACTTTATTTGTCTATCATTTTTTTGAAATAGGATGGAAAATAGCTCAAACAAGATCTCATTCCTACTCTATAATATGCATCCTGACAAGAATGGTATGGTTTTCAGCTTATGTATGAAAAAATGCCGCAACTGCGGATAGACAAAAGGGCAGGGATCTCTCCTACCCTTCAAAATTTTTCTTCCATTCCTCCAGCGCTTGTTTCTGCTGATCACTTAAGGCAGCGATTCTCTTTTCAAACTTCTTTAGAGCATAATTATATAAGACGATATCATAATGGTTTAATTTCTTAATCTGCTTAATTATTGCAGGGTCTACTTCATGAGACTTGGGTCGATTTTGCGTCTTGTTCACCCTTTCTACTTTCAACGTGTCCTTCCACTCAAAGTGTTGTGCTAAAAAAAATAGAGATTCACTGAACCGCTCTGTAAACCCTACCTCTGAAAAGTATTCGTTTAAGTTACGTCTCGCCTTCTTTATGTTATTCGGATCTCCTCCAGATAGATAGCGCGTAGCTAAATTAACGGTGCGGTAACGGATACTCCGCAAATCAGTTTTGTGGTATTGTTTGTCCCCTACCCCTTCATCCTTCATATACGAAAGAAAGTTCTCGAAGGTCATATTCTTAACTTGTTTATGCAATGGATCGCGCTCGTAACTTTTAATGTAATAATAAGTAGAAATCACTCGATCTACAGGATCGCGAAGCATTGTAAAATAGTCAGTCGGTTTCTTCAATTTTTTAAAATGCTTCCCGTGCCACACGAGTATTTCTTCATTTTTCCCATCTAAAATTTTCCACATCGTCTTTCCGCCTGTTTTAGGAATGTGCAAAAAACAGATAAGTTCATTTAATTCGAGGTCTTCTTTATTAAAATGAATCACTCCATTTTCTCCTTTCTATTTGTGCAATGATGATCCGCTACGATATTATAGTTTGATTTCATTTAAACGTGTGGGGAGTAGAGCAACTTAGACCTGATACAATCAACCATTTTTCTAACATTACCTGATCTTCCGCATATAGTATTCATAATTGAATAGAAAGAGGGTGATGAATGCTAGATGGAGATCTTGTTTGTAACCCTCGTTTTAACAGGGATGTTTATCGTATTAATCAAGCAATGGTCCACACCGGACCTAGCGCTGTTTGTGACGATGTCTATCTTTCTATTAACAGGGATTATTACAGTAGAAGAGGCATTTATGGGATTTGCAAGCACTAGCGTCATTACCATCGCACTTCTCTTCATTATCGGCTACAGTGTTTTTAAAAGCGGGATGCTGCTGCGCTTCCTCCAGCAATTTTTAAAATCAAACGACAAGATATCAACGTTGGTAATTAAAATTATGGCGCCTGTTTCTCTTCTATCAGGCATCATGAATAATACACCAATTGTGGCTATGTTGACTCCTACACTGCGGGAGTGGGCCGAAAAGCATGAAATTGCCGCCTCAAAGCTTCTCATCCCATTATCATATGCAGCGATATTAGGAGGATCAATCACTTTATATGGCTCATCTACAAATCTGGTCGTCCATGGGATGCTGATCGATCATGGAGACAAGGGGTTTTCTATTTTTGAGTTTGCTTTCATCGGAATCCCTCTTACTTTATTAGGTATTCTATATATGGCTGGAATCGGACATCATTTATTGCCAAGTCTCGTTCCACCTCAACGACTAACTCATGCCCCCTCTCTCAAAAAAGTACGTTCAAGCAGGCATACATGGATTGTATTACTAGTTTTAACAGCAATGATTTTTTCTGTTACGTTTCATTTTTTATCGATTGTAAAGGCTGCTTTGGCAGGAGTTATTCTTTTACTCGTTACTAAGTCGATTCGTGCTTCAGAGGCTAAAGAGGCTGTAAACTGGAGCGTTGTAATTCTTATGGCTTCTGCCATGGGCATAGGTAAAGCAATGGAGAATTCAGGATTAACTGAACTTTTTACTACTGCGATGATGCAGATCTATCCATTCATCGGTTTAGCCGGTATTACATTCCTCTTGTATCTAGCCACAATGCTCCTAACGGAAATCTCTCATAACATTGCAGCAGCGGTGATGATGTTTCCAGTGGGCCAGACGATGGCCGAGCAAATTGAAATAGAACCGAAAATGTTCGCGTTAGTTATAGCTATATCAGCATCCTGCAGTTTCATAACACCTATAGGTTATCAAACGAATATGATCGTCTATGATGCTGGGGGGTATCAGTTTAAAGATTTTAGCAGAGTTGGTTTTGGTCTGAGTCTATTGTGTGCTCTATGTACAGTAGGACTCGCATTATTAATATGGGGGTGAAAGTGGTGGATAACAATATCACATGGCATGAAACGTCACTTACTAAACAAGAACGTCAAAAAAACAATAACCATAAGAGTTTAATTGTGTGGTTGACAGGCCTTTCGGGTTCAGGTAAATCGACAATTGCCAACCTTTCTGAGCAACGTCTTTTCAATAAAGGCATAAACACTTATTTATTAGACGGAGATAACTTGCGTCATGGGATTAATCAAAATTTAGGTTTTAAAGAAGAAGATCGAAAAGAAAACATTCGGAGGATTTCAGAAATCGGGAAGCTGTTTGTTGACGCAGGGGTCGTTATTTTCGTAGCTGCTATTTCCCCCTATAAAGAGGATCGGGAAGCAGCAAGGCACAGGTTTGAGGAAGAAGAATTTATTGAAGTATATGTAAAATGCACGCTGGAAGAATGTGAAAAGAGAGACCCCAAAGGACTTTATCAAAAAGCAAGGGCAGGTGAAATCAAGAACTTTACCGGAATATCTCAACCATATGAGGAGCCCGATTCTCCCGAAGTCATTATTGATACGACAAGTCAGTCGATTGAAAAGTCAGTGGATCAGCTGACACACTTTTTATTAAAAAAAATTTAAGAAGGAGGCAGAACATTGTCCATAGGCCAACCCCACGGAGGAACGCTCATCAATAAAGTGGACCTGAATTATGATTATAGTTTTCTTAAAGAGACAATAGATATAGATGCTATGGCTTTATCAGATTTAACGATGATTGCAACAGGAGCTTACAGTCCGCTTACAGGCTTTCTTGGCAGCGCAGATTACAAAGCAGTATTAATGAACATGAAATTGGCAGACGGTCTTATATGGAGCCTTCCAATTACACTTCCTGTTACCGAAGGAACAGCTGCTCACTTGAAAACAGGGAGTTTAGTAAGACTTGACTACCAAGGAAAAACCTATGGTGTGTTACAAATTACAGAGAAGTACCGTCCAACAAAAAAACTTGAGGCTACTCAAGTCTTTCGCACAAATGATTTAAATCATCCCGGTGTAAAGAAGCTCTATTCCAGACCCGGTGTTTACGTAGCGGGTCCTATTACTCTCGTTAAAATTCCAGAACCCCACCCGGATTTCCCAAGTTATTACCAGTCCCCCTTTGAGTTAAGAAAAACGTTTACTGAAAAAGGCTGGAATACGGTAGTAGCTTTTCAAACGAGAAATCCGGTGCACCGTGCTCATGAATATTTACAGAAATGCGCACTGGAGATGGTCGATGGGTTATTGCTTCACCCGTTAGTAGGAGAGACGAAGTCAGATGACATCCCTGCCCCCATACGTATGCAAAGCTACAAAGCATTATTGGACCATTACTATCCAAAAGAGCGCGTGCATTTAAGTGTTTTTCCGTGCGCCATGCGTTATGCAGGTCCCAGAGAGGCCGTCTTCCACGCCATTATAAGAAAAAATTACGGCTGTACCCACATTATTATCGGTCGAGATCACGCAGGTGTCGGGGATTACTATGGAACATATGATGCCCAGCATATTTTTTCTAACTTCACGAAAGAAGAATTAGGGATTCAGCCGTTGTTTTTTGAGCATGCCTTCTATTGTCAAACATGTAAGCAGGTAACAACGAAAAAAACGTGTCCCCACCACTTATCAGAACATATCCATCTATCAGGCACAAAAGTACGGGAAATGCTACGAAGCGGTCAGATTCCCCCTGAAGAGTTCAGTAGAAAAGAAGTAATTGATTCACTGATCCATGGATTAAACTCAACAAATAATCAGGACCCAAGCTGAATGAAAGGATAAAATCATCCGAACGATTCTATTGAAATCAGTTCGGTTGTTTTATGTTCAAGAAAGGATTTCACCATTACTCCGCTAACAATTTCCACTCAGCCTCAGTTGCCTTGAAAAGCAACAGCAGGATCTACGTCTCGAACTGTTATCGCAGGAGGGTTAAGAGTTTTGGATACGCTAGTATCCTGTGTTTGCTCGGATCAATTTAAGCAGCTCTTCTGTAGAGCTTTTGTATTGACCCGCTAACGGGTAGTGATAAGCGAGAAATTCATTTTTCTTTTTTAGAAGTTTTTTACCAGCGCTCTCATCCTTCAGATAAAGAATCAGCTGCTTAACCAATGATTTTGGATGAGTATGGATAAATTCTTTGAGTCTGTTAAAATAGGCGGGAGCCGCTCCTCCGCCTATTGTCCATATAAAAACAGGCTTACCTGCAAGCAGTGCTTCTAAAGCTACAGTAGATGGGTAGCTTACTACAGCATCTGCCGCCTCAATCAAGTCATACAAAGGTTCTCCGGCTGCTAATTGAATGTGTGGGTGCATTTTTTTGAGAGCTTTCATTTCTTTTAGATTTCCTCTCGATTTGATTATAAGTTGAATGTTTTTTTGAAAAGCCAGTTCATTTATAATAGCACGCGGTGTACTAACTTCTTCATGATGATGAATAAATAAAACAGTCTTTTGCCCGGCCCGCAAGGTAATTTTACGAAGAGGAGCTTTTCTTTTCTTTTTAATTTCATCAAATCGTGGATGGCCTATAATTATCACTTCTTCAGAGTCTATTCCTATGCGCTCATACCACTCCTTTTCATATTGACCGTAGACGGCTTGAATATTAGCTACTTTTGGTAAATAGCCAAACTCCAGCCCAATGATTCCATGCTGCATACATACAGTTGGTATCCCTTCCATTCGTGCGTTTATCGTTAGAGCCCTGCTTTCGCATGTGTTGGTTGTCCCTGTAATCAAAATTCGAAAATGATTCGATCCCACGATATTTTCCGCCCCTAAATAAGCATTTAATAATCGAGGCAATTCTTTGATAAGTCTCTTTCTAAACTGGTCGTTCCCGAATACAGGATGATTAGCAAAAGAATATAAAACTTTATTCCACGCTTTTTTATACCTTTCAACTATTACTGCTGCATCTTCTACCTCATGTAAATGGAGAATAGAGATCCCTGTGTTTGTTTTTTTGTGACTTGATTTATTTTTAATGAGGACCGTATCTTGTTTATTGAAATTCCTGTGAATGATGGAAGATGGAAAACGAAGCAGTTGATCATGCAAAGCCGTTTTCCCTTTGGAGACCTCTTTAGAAATAGGTGGAGTTTTAGGGAGAAGTTGGTTGAATCTGAGCTGTATTTCCTCTTCTTTCCGTAATTCAAACTTCAAGTGTTTCTTAAATGATTCTTTCTTTACTTCATCATGTAACAAAGGGATGCTCTTTATATGTTCATAAAAATGACTAAGTAAAGCGATTGGGTAAGTGTCCGAAGCATTTATAGAAAACGTTTCGATGAAATCAAAATATAGAGACCAGTAATTGATCGTATAACGATTCAACCTTTCTCCCCCTTATCCAATGATAATTCAAATAGATTTTGGGCTAATGGGCGAATAGTGACACGGTCCCCCCCACCCTCAATATGGTGGAGTTTTGTCATAAAATCCCTAATTTCTTGCGCTTTTAAGGAAGGAAAACGATGTTTTATATGTTTACTCCGCACATTTGGAATGTTTATCTGCTTATACGGCGCTTCCTTAAGCTTCAGCTGATTCACATGTGATAAAATGATTTCATGTGCCCATAGGTCTTTATGATAAAAAGGAGTTAAGAATCGTGTTCGGCTTCGTTTCACCTTATGGTCCATACAATATAACACTTCATCGAGTGAAGTCAGCACGACCCCTGCTTTATTCGGGAGTGCTACATCATATCTATCATCTTGAAAAGGAAGATAAGAAATCACAGGAGTATCTAATAATGAAGCTTCGATGGCAGTCGTACAACCGTTATGAATAACGACTCGCGAAGCTGCAATCCAGTCGGAAGCCTGCCCATCGCAGCGTACATATACATTAGTAAATGAAGAAAATTCTTTGCGATAGGATTGTGCATTTTCAGAAGGGTGGGGTCTAACGACAATATTTAATGAAAGATTTCGTTTACTTAACGTTTTCACCATATCCAGAAAAGCGTCGTAAAGCTTTTTAATATATTCAACACCGCTATCTTTATCAGGCTGTTTTTTTCCTCTAAAATGGTTGTATAAGGCAAAACGTGTGTTTACTAATATGAAATCTCCATACTGCTTTTTTAATAACGAGGCTTTTTCTTTAAATAACGGACGGTATTTTTTCTTTAAAAGATCAAACCTAGAATTACCTACAATAAAACACCGAGCATCACAGGCAGGATACGCGTTCACAATAACTTCTCTTTGATGAGGCCCCCAGCAATATATCTGCTCAACCAACGGAAGCATTGCCTCGTTCATACGTTCCGTTAAATATATCGCAGGGTCATGAAAGATGAAGCCCTCTTCGTCCAGTTCCACAATTGCGTGACCGGCTTTTTTAGCGTTAGTTAATACCCGGCGCCGATAACGCTGAGAATAGCCTTTTGAAAAGAAAATACCAGGCGGCATCACGTTCGAGGCTTGTTCTACAATTCGCTGTTCCCCTATAATCACACGGTAATTTTCAAGGGCGGCATAGTAGGAAAAAAGCAGTTTTGCATTCAGCTCTCTTGCTTTTATTTCAATTGGGACATACATAACCTTTCTGGGGGGACGAACTGTACTCACCGCCATTCCACCTTCCTTCATACTTTTTATAACGTATTCGTTTCCTTAATCAGGAATGCCTATTGAAGAGGCATCAATTCCAGCATCCCTTTTTCCATCTTGTTAAGAAACCATCGCTTTCTCTTTTAGCTCGAAAGTGTAAACATTGTTTGCATGATCAAAAATAAAGCGTTTTAGGAAAACATTCCCTTTCAAAGGGCGCGCGCCGGGTACCTGGTACCCTTATATGGTCCAGTCTCTTCCTTAAAACAACATAAATGAAACGACGAGATATACAACGCTGATGACAAACGAAGGGGCCGCATAACGCCAAGAGTTTGAAATCCTCGGTCTCAGCAGTAAATAAATGAACATAATCGTCATAAATACGACGAGAAGCGCCATAAAAATATGGGAACTTCCTGATGCTTCTAAAATGGCTCCGTCCCGGTAAAGTACGTCCGTGACTACTAGGAGCTGCATATTATACATATTGCTTCCTAAGATTGATCCTATGGCCATACCATAATTAGCTACTTTAAAAGCCGCAAGCACAGTAACCAATTCAGGCAGTGAAGTAGAAGCAGCGATTAGAAAGCTGCCGACAAAGCTGGAATCCATCCCTGACACCTGAGCAAGTTGATCACCAGAAATAGAAAGAATACTCCCTGCCCCAAATACAACTAAGCCGAGCAAAATAAAACGAACAACTGCCTGACGCAAACTATAATCCTCCACTGGTACTTCTACATCCGCCGCACTTTCTTCCCCTTCATTCGAAAGAAATTTCACAACTACGAAATAAACACCAACCATTATAAACATTTCAATACCAATACCTAACCAGGCAATGGAACCCGGAATAAGAAGGGCTGCTATAATGATCAGCATAAAAAGTAAACCTACAACCGCAGAAGGAAGATGCTCTCTATACCCCACACGCTGAAAGAGGCGACGTCTGCGATAAATCATATCTACAACTGCTAGAATTAATAGATTATAAACGTTGCTTCCAATCATATTTCCAACTGCGATATCAGGGTTATCAATGTAAACCGCTGTTAAACTAGTTGTAAGCTCCGGTAATGATGTAGCCCCGGCAATTAAAAAAGTTCCCACTGCCGCACCACTTAACACAGACTTTTGACTAATGATATCCCCAAATTTGTTCAGCTTAATCGCTGCTAAAACAACAACAGCAGCTGCCAGTAAAAAAATAGCATAGATCATGAAGCTTCTCCTTTCAGACCAGAGCATAAAAAAGAGACCCTGGTACAGAATGTGTACCAAGGTCTCGCGTACTACTCACCGTTGATAGCCTTTTGAACCAAGTATTTAGTATACCGTATTGACGATTCAAAAGCCGCATAAAGCGGTCGCTACTCCCCTTGTTGAATCTACTATATGAATTTCACAAGAAAGAGTCAAGTTAAAAGACTATATCACATAAGAATTCCATCTATTTTCACTCCGATAAAAGTCCTTAATGCTTTTATTAATCTATGATGAAATACCAAAAATATCCTATTTTGTTAGCATATCGTTTCGTTTATTGTAGAAAACATTGAAATCCTCTCCAGCATTGGTATGATGGTATGAAACTGAATCATAGAATGCTAGACTTTATTAATATTTTATAAGAGAGGTGAGACTTTATTTTTGCATTACCATTTCAAGAAAAAAACAAATTATTGATGGCGCTCATGGTGGTGGCAGGCTCGCTAGTCATTTTGAGTATAATTCCAACTACTGCCAGCGCGGAAACGAAGGATTACCAGGTGGACGCTACTTCTTTACACGTTAGAAGTACACCAGATATTAACTCTGACATTATCGGTGCTTTAGAAGATGGGGCCAGTGTTACGGTCTACGAGGAAGTCTCAAATTGGTCTAGAATTGAGTATAACGGCTACACAGGCTGGGTTTCTTCAGATTTCTTAGTAGCTTCTAACTCTCCCTTAGAAGGCATACATATTACTCTTGACCCCGGTCACGGAGGATCTGATCCTGGAGCTATCGGTGTAGACAATTCTTATGAAAAAAATGTTAACCTAAGTACAGCGAAGCATACATACGACGAGTTAAGTCAGGCTGGAGCTAAGGTTACGATGACCAGGTCAGGTGATCAATATTTGACGTTAGATGAAAGAGTCTCCATTAGTAATTCTTACGATACAGATGCTTTCATAAGTCTTCACTATAATTCCAGTGCTTACGCTAGTGCCAAAGGGATCAGCAGCTACTATTATGACAGCGGCAAGGACCTTCCTTGGGCAAGAGCTTTACAAAACCAGCTTGCCAGCCATACGGACCGTCAAAATGATGGGGTTTTCAACCAGGATTTCCGTGTTGTTAAAGATAACAAAGCACCAGCCGTTTTACTCGAATTAGGCTTCCTTTCCAACTCTGAAGAAACAGCGACCGTTCAAACTGAAAGCTATCAATCTCAAGTTGCTGATGCCATTACTCAAGGTACAATCGATTATTTCGGAAAATAATGATATAAAGATGAGACTGGAAAAAAATGAATAAAACATAAATTAATCCGAACGATTCAATAGAATCGGTTCGGATTATTTATTACATCGTCACTGGGTACCAGGTACCGAAATTCACACTTGGCACTTCGCTCTTTTACAGCTTTTCGGTACCTGGTACCCTTATGCAAATGTTAACCTGTGATCACACGGTTCCTTCATTTCGTCTAGAGTAAAAAAGCTGCTTTACTCTTTTTTAAAATCTTTCGTACTTCTAACTGTGTCTATGGGGCGGACCGCCTCTTCAATCTGTTCACGTTTCGGCTCAAGCATCGGCGGCAGTGATAAATTTTCCCCCAGGGTTTCATAAGGTTCATCTTCCATAAAACCTGGCCCATCAGTAGCAAATTCAAATAAGATTTGCGGAGCAACATTTACATACAGCGATTCAAAGTAATGACGGTTTACATAGCCAGAGGTTCTAAATCCAAAGCGTGGCATACGGTCAATCCACTCATCTAAAGCATTACGGTCTTCGACTCGAAAAGCTGCATGGTGAACGGTTCCGTACCCCTGTCTTGCCTGTGGTAAAACAGGGTTATACTCTACCACAACCTGTGCGCCATTGCCCCCTTCACCTACTTCAAAAAGGTGGAAGGCTCCTTCCTCGTCAATTTCCTTAAATAAAAGTACCTTTTCAAGCATCTCTTTAAAATAATCAAATTTCTCCACACGAACGTATATCGGCCCTAATCCTGTAATTGCATATTCTAAAGGAACTGGTCCTTTCTGCCACGGTGTACCCGCAGCCACACCTTCATCGTGTTCATCTGATACAAGTTCATAGGACTGATCATCAAAATCAACAAATGGAAGCACTTTTTTACCGAATCGTTCTTGTATTCCTTTGTGCTTAACGTCATAACGATTAAATCGCGTCATCCAATAGTCTAACGCTTGATCATTAGGAACTCTAAAGGAAGTTTTAGCAATTTCATTTGTACCGTGAGACCCTTTTGGAATACCTGGGAAATCAAAGAACGTCATATCCGTCCCTGCACTTCCTTTATCATCTGCGAAAAACAAATGATACGTTTGAATATCATCTTGGTTTACAGTTTTTTTAACGAGACGCATTCCTAAAACGTACGTAAAAAATTCATAATTCTTCTCAGCACTGCTCGTAATCGCAGTAACATGATGAAGCCCTTTTAACTCATTCATAAGTGAACCCTCCAATTGGGAATATCGTGACCTTTTCTTTTAATATTATTTTACCTTTAATTTATCTCGGTTTCAAGATATTAAACCTCAGCCTTTTGATTCTTACCTTCATCTTTGTTCAACGTGCTACAATGAAAGTACGTAATAGTTAGAAAGGAAGTTTTTTCATCATGGATACCACGCAATTAAAAGTACTATCCCCTTCCTATGACCCATGGGAAGCTTATATGGACGTAGAAGAACATGGCGAAATGACGTTGTCAAATATTGAATTTACGACTACTTATTTGTGTAACATGCGCTGCGCTCACTGTGCCGTTGGCTATACGCTGCAAGATAAAGATCCGGATGCTTTACCAATAGAGCTTTTAACGCAGCGATTAGATGAAATTAAACATCTGCGCACACTTAGTATTACAGGCGGAGAACCTATGCTTTCAAAGAAATCAGTCAAGCAGTATGTTGTTCCTCTGCTAAAATACGCACACGAACGCGGAGTACGTACTCAAATTAATTCAAATCTTACGCTGCCCTACGCACGCTATGAAGAAATTATACCCTATTTAGATGTCTTACATATCTCACATAACTGGGGCACTGTTGATGAATTTGCCGAAACAGGTTTTGCACTAATGGATCGTAAGCCTTCCTTTGAAAACCGCGCGAAGTACTTTGACCGACTGGTAGAAAACAGTCAGGCGCTTTCAAAAGCAGGTGTAATGGTTTCCGCAGAAACGATGCTGAATAAGCGCACCTTCCCCCACTTAGAAAAAATTCACGAGCACGTACTTGAAATGGGTTGTGCCAGACATGAGATCCATCCGATGTACCCTGTTGATTTTGCTAGTAATCTTGAAACGTTGAGTTTAGAAGAAATGCGTGACGGCATTAATCGTCTGCTGAACCACCGTGCCCCTAACGTATGGATGTTGTTTGGCACTCTTCCCTTTTATCCTTGCAACTCTACACAAGCAGATTTAGATATGCTAAAACGTCTAGATGAAGCTGAGAATGTAACCGTACGTAATGACCCGGATGGACGTTCAAGATTAAACATAAACATTTTTTCCGGAGAAATCATTGTGACTGATTTCGGGGATGAACCTTCTTTAGGTAAAATTCAAGATACACCTCTCCCTGATGCTTTTACAAAATGGATGAATACAACCACAGCTGAAGCGTTAAATTGCCATTGTCCAGCAGCTAAGTGTTTAGGACCAAACTTATTAGTGAAAAATACGTATTATCAAAATACTGATTTTCAGCAGCGAAAAGCAAAAATCTCATTAAATCGATAATGAATAAAGCCGCATTCCTCTGTTTATAGGAATGCGGCTTCTTTATTAAAAGTCATATTCTTCTACAATTTTTTCTGTAATTAAATCATACCCTTTTTTATTCGGATGCAGAGCATCGCTGAAATACTCGGTCGATTTTTCTTTAAAGAGATCATTCGTAGAAATAAATTTAATTCTTTCAAAATTATTAACTATGCTTTGGCTTTTATCATTCCATTCAACCACTTCCTCTTCAATCTCTTTAGAATCAGGATAGGGATTATAAAGACCAAGGAATAAAATCGGAGCGTCTTCATTCTCCTCTCGGATGATCCCTAAAATCTTTTCTAAGTTTTGTTCATAATCCGACTTTCCTGCTTCAATCTTCCCCTCATTAATTTCAGCTAAATCGCCTCCATTACTTTCAATTAAATCATTTGTCCCAATAAATAAAATGAAATAATCAGCATTCCCTAAATCACTTTTCACATCTGTTTGATTAACTTGCTTCAGTAAGCCATCTGTCTGCTGATCTGGAATCCCATAGTTTTCTACCTTTATATCAGCATCTTTGTTCTCTTTTAATAGGTTTTCCAAGTTTTCTACATAACCATGGCCTGACTCATCTCCGATTCCATATGTTAAAGAATCGCCGAGAGCGATCATTTTTTCCGTTTCATCCGATGTAGCATTTTTGTTTTGGTTCCAGCTGACCAAACCTACGCCAATCATAATGATGACAATAAAGGTCGCTGTATATACTAATGTTTTTTTCATGATAGTTCCTCCTGAGACATTAACTTACCCCTTTCTCGCGAGTACTAAACGACTTTCACATAATACTGCTCAAGCAACTGCTACTCTCATCCAATAAACTGCATTAACAGGCGAACCAGCTTTTTCAAATTAGTTCATAGTTTCCCTCCTACCCATAAACGTATAAATCTCTCCATATAGGAAAGGATGGTTAAAAAAGTAGCGAGGAGCTTAATTATGTGGCGGAAAAAATCGAAGAACGTCTCCCCTACTACCAAAATTGATACGACTTTGACAATCAAAGAAGACGTCGGGAAAAATATTGAGCAAATTAAGCAGTGTCTTGGAGAGCCGTTCGACTTAGTTTATAAAGTATATGAATTTAAACACAGTGCTTTTGCTTTGTGCTATATTGATGGCCTTATTAGTACAGAAGATATCGAGAGAACCGTCATTCCTTCCTTGATGAATTGGTTTAAAGAGAATGATTCTTCAAAAGAAAGCGTCATAAAAGATTTTTCACAGCACATTCAAGTCCCGAAAAAATTGAATACCACTTCTGATTTTACTGTCCTGCTCACTGCATTACTACGCGGAAGTACGGTTCTTTTTATAAAAAAGGGCACTGAAGCTTTTTTAATATCAGATCAACATTGGGAAACAAGATCTATTGAAGAACCAAGCTCTCAAACGATGGTTCGAGGACCGAGAGAAGGATTTGTCGAGGCACTTGCCGTTAATTCCACGCTGATCCGCAGACGAATTACAAATCCTCGTTTGCGATTTAAATCATTCATAGTAGGTGAAATAACGCAAACGATGGTTATGGTCATTTATATAGAAGGACTGGTGAACGAGTCCGCCCTAAATGTGGCGTGCAGCCGTATTACGGATGCTAAAACTAACGAAATATTTGAAAGCGGAATGCTGGAAGAGCTGATTGAGGATAAAGGCTATTCTCCCTTTCCCACTTTAATTGATACGGAAAGGCCGGATGTTGTGAGCGCTGCGCTTACAGAAGGTAAATTAGCAATCATGATGGAAGGCAGCCCGTTTGCTTTAATCGGTCCGGCTACCTTTATTTCTTACTTCCAAACAGCTGAAGATTATTACAATCGTTTTGATCTATCTACTTTCCTGCGTGTGATTCGTTTTATCGCGTTTTGGATTGCCTTTGCTTTACCTGCTACATATGTAGCTCTGACGACTTTTCACCAGGAATTAATTCCCACAGACTTGTTAATTAGTTTAGCGGCTCAGCGGGAAGGCCTCCCTTTTCCAGCTCTCGTCGAAGCTTTAATTATGGAAACTGTCTTTGAAATTTTACGAGAGGCGGGCATACGAATGCCCCGTCCGATCGGTCCCGCCGTTTCTATTGTAGGAGCCATCGTTATTGGAGAAGCTGCGGTATCTGCCGGGCTCGTCTCTCCTGCCATTGTTATCGTGGTATCTCTAACAGCAATTTCCAGCTTTGCGAATCCTTATTACTCCATCGCCGGAACGGGACGAATTATGCGGTTTGTACTTATGGTCTTTGCAGCTACAGCGGGGATTTTTGGCATACTGATCTTCACTTTAATCTTATGTGTACACCTTGTTTCATTGAAGTCACTCGGACAGCCTTATATGGCACCTTTTGCTCCTTTTTCATTGAAGAAACAGAAGGATACCGTATTGCGGTTTCCGTTGTGGTGGACCAAACGCAAAAAAAGATGGAAGCAGGAGGCTTAACCTATGAAGAGCTTTTATGCCTTATTTATGTTTGCCTTAATCTTAATAGGAGGGTGCAGCGGCAAACAGGAACTGAACGAACTGCTTATACTAACTGGAATAGGCATCGATCAAGGAGAGGAGCAAAATGTAAAAGTTACATTCCAGGCAACTAACCCTCAAGCTCAAGCAGGCGGTGAAGCAGGTGGCGGAGGTGCCAGCCAGGCCACCTCCTATACTTTTGAAAGTGAAGGTGAAGATGTTGTAGCAGCTGTATTTAATGCAAATGACTTACTTCCCAGAAAATTATTTTTCCCCCATATTTCTTCGCTCGTTGTAGGAGAGGACTTCGCAAGAGAAAATGGATTGGCTGGAATTAGCGATTTTCTCTCGCGGCATTATGAAATTAGAGACAGCTACATGCTTTTTATCGCTAAGGAAACGACAGCCTCTGATATTTTAAATACGTTTCCTCCTTTAGATAATTCATCAGTTCAAAACATCAAAAGACTGGTGGAGATCCCAGGAAGTACGGTTAGTTTAAAAGATGGAATTGAATTAGAGGACTTCATAAGATGGAGGTACGGAGATGATCGTGACGCTGTTATCACGGGCGTTGAAAGAGTCACTAAAGAAACAGATTCTACAAATACGGAATCGTTAAATGAAATTGAGGGAAATAAGAATGCTTTACGTTTAACTGGATTAGCTTTATTTGATGAAGATTATTTAGTAGATTGGCTCTCCTATAAAGATTCGGTGGCCTGGGCAATGATCAAGGGAGAATCAGAAACAGTTAAAAACTACACTGTTCCCTGCAGTGACAGTAAAGGTACAATCGGCTTTCTTTTAAAAGAAATGGATGTTAAAGCAAAACCCAAAATCGAAGAAGACCAGCTGACTTACACGCTTCAAATGAAGGGGCACTTTAACCTTCAGGGTATGACTTGCAACATCGATCTATCAACGGATCAAGGTGTAACAGAGCTTCAGGACATTGTAAATACAAACTTAGAAGATGATTTACAAACCTCTGTGGAGAATGCACAAGATTTCAACCTCGACTATTTCGGCATTAAAAATGATTTATTTAAAAACCAGCCGAAACAATGGGAAAAGGCCAAAGATGACTGGGAGGACCTATATGCTCAGATGGAAACCACCACAAACGTCGATCTCTATTTAGAATCTCCTGGGGCAAGGGTGGATAATAATGAGGAAAAGTAAACGAACGCTTAGAGAAAAAGCCGTTATTTTTATCGTTTGGTTATTTTCTGCTGGCTATGCAATCGGGTATTTATATGACCTCCCTATTTTCCCTGTCACTTCCTGGTTAAAAGCAATCTATGAGCCTGTTTACTACGGTTTATTCGGAGGTCCATCATGAATACTCAATTATCAAGCTACCAATTTATAGCCATCGTTATTAATTTTCTCATATTCAGTTCCATTTTAATGGCGCCGGCTATTACTGTCGTTGCGGCGAATCAGGATGGATGGGTATCTATGCTGCTTGCGTTAGGGATAGGTTTAATATTGATGGTCCTCTATTTGTATATGTTTAAAAAGTATAAGTACCCATCACTCTTTGAACTAATGGATCACATAGCAGGAAAGTGGATAGGTTCCGTGGTGAATTTACTTATCATTTTTTACGCTCTGCATCTCGCAGCGATGGTGTTACGAAACTTAAGTAACTTTATGGTATCAAGCGTGGTCCCTTACTCCCACCCCTGGATTTATCAAATTCTCACTCTCGTTGTCGTCGCTTATACTGTGAGCCTAGGGGTCAAAATTATTTTTCTATTAAATGAATTGCTATTTCCCTTTGTTGCATTATTTACTGTTGGGTCTCTCCTTCTTATCCTTAGGGAATTCAGCATTTTTGAACTCAAGCCATTTTTTCATACGCCTCCGTTAGATGTTTTTCACGGAGCCTACGTCATACTCGGCTTCCCCTTTATTGAAATTTTATTACTATCAGCATTTTTTCAATTTGTTGAAAAGAAGGAAAAGCTGAGGCTTGTCTTTTTATCTGGAATTGCGATAGGGGGAATGACATTAGCCGTAACCGTCTTCCTAATTATCGGAGATGAAGGGGCTTATTTAGTGGCACGGGAAACCTATCCTACGTTTTCTGTACTGAGAGATATCGAATTTTTCACCGTGTTTGAGAGAATAGAATTCTTACTCGCTGTTGCCTGGCTTCTTGGTTTGTTTGTTAAAATTACGGCCTGTTTTCTTGTCGGGATGTTAGGATTAAAACACCTTTCAAAATCTACTACATATAAAGTATATATAATCCCTATTGGAATACTTGTATGGGCCTTGAGCAATCACCTTCACAAAACCGTGATGGACTTCACTGGTTTTGTAACCACAAGCTGGACCTTTTACTGGTTTTCACTCTATTGTCTCATTATACTAATGTTAACAATTGGAACTGTGAGAAAAAAACATAAACTGCCCATCTCTCCATAAAGCAGCTGCTCTTATGAAGCTTCAGCTTGTGGAGAATCCCCTGTTTTCCGCAATCTTTTTTTCTTGCCGCCAGGAGTGGAATGGACCTCGCTCCTTGGAATTTCTTTAAGACAGAAAAAGACTGTCCTCCACCTAGCTCATCCTTGCTAGATGGAGAACACTCTTTTTCATTTCCTAGCAGACAGTTTTGAGGGGCTATTTTACTTCCTTGAACGGTAGGGCGCATGGCAGGAACAAGAACGGCTTTATATCTTTGCATATTAACTAGTGCCACGTCGTCATCCACTAAACTAAACACATCAAGATCTATGTTTTTTCCCTTCACCCGTTGCAAAAGCAAGATTAAGCTTTTACAAATTAAATCATCTCCTGAATTTCTCGATCCTGACTCTCCATAAGTAGATAAAATTAAGTATGACATCAGCTCCCCCTTTTTCCCTAAATGAACATTGCTCTCATTATATGCAGCAAATAAACCGTTATGAATCCACTTTAACGTTAAAAAGCCTCAGGTATGTACATACCTGAGGCTGCTATCTAGCTGTGAAATTCCACTCCTGAATGAACAGCATTAACGTAACCAGCTCTTATAACATAATCACCGAAGTGCTCATTCTCTGTTCGTTCTTTAGCATAATTATGAAGGATAGGATTCAGTTCCTGCAAAATTTCTTCTTCTCCAATGTTTTCCCGATACAATTTGTTGAGTCGATCCCCTCTAAATCCTGCTCCTAAATACATATTATATTTACCAGGTGCCTTGCCTATAAAGCCTATTTCACCTAAGGCAGGACGAGAGCAGCCATTCGGACACCCGGACATGCGTATGACAATTTCTTCGTCGCGAAGTCCGGCTTCATCGAGGATATTTTCCACCTTATCAATTAAAGTAGGTAGATATCGTTCTGCCTCAGCCATAGCTAATCCACACGTTGGAAAAGCAACACACGCCATAGAATTTCTCCTTAATGCAGAGTTGTGCTTCCCATCGATTAATCCATAATGACTGACGAGTTCTTCTATTTGATCCTTATCTTCTTCAGCAACATTTGAGATAATCAAGTTCTGGTTTGGTGTAAGTCTGAAATCTCCTTTGTGTACTTTTGCAGTTTCTCGTAAGCCCGTCATTAGAGGATACTCGTCAGAGTCTTTAACGCGTCCATTTTGAATGAACAGCGTGAGATGCCACTTGTTATCCCCTTTCACCCATCCGTAACGGTCTCCGTTATGATCAAATGTGTACGGTCGCTCCTCTTCAATTTCCCATCCTAGACGTGCATTGAGTTCGTCTCTCATCCAGTCTAGTCCTTTGCGGTCGACCGTATATTTAAAGCGGGCATTCTTCCTCTCTGAACGGTTTCCGTAATCGCGCTGAATGGTAAGAATTTTCTCTGCCACATCTAAGGATTGCTCTGGTTTACAAAAACCAACCACTCGCGACAGCTGAGGATATGTATTTGTATCCCCGTGCGTCATACCCATACCGCCGCCAACAGCGATGTTGAAACCTTGCAGTTTGCCATCCTCTAAAATTGCAATAAAACCAAGATCCTGAGAGAAGATGTCTACATCATTAGAGGGTGGAACAGCAACGCCAATCTTAAACTTTCTCGGTAAATAAAGCGGGCCGTAAATCGTTTCCGTTTCTTCTTCTCGACTGTCGAGTACTTTTTCCTCATCTAACCAAATTTCATGGTAGGCTCTCGTTTTTGGAAGTAAATGATCACTAATTTGCCTGGACCAGTCGTACACTTCGGCATGAATGTCGGATTGGTACGGATTGGCATTACACATTACATTTCGGTTTACATCCCCACAGGCAGCAATGGTATCCATTAAAGAACTATTCATCGCCTGAATGGTCTTTTTCATATTCCATTTTAAAATTCCGTGCAGCTGGAATGTCTGCCTTGTCGTTAATTTAAGTGTGCCATTTCCGTGTGTATTCGCAAGGTCATCCATCGTTAACCATTGCTCAGGTGTGGCCACCCCGCCTGCTAAGCGTACACGGATCATAAACTGATAATTCGGCTCCAATTTCTGCTGTTTTCGTTCATTTCGTACATCCCGATCGTCCTGCATATAACTTCCATGAAACTTTAAAAGTTTAGTCTGCTCATCTGGAATACCAGCGCTGAGCCGTTCTGCAAAGCTTTCTACAAGTGACCCTCTTAAGTAATCACTCTCCTCTTTTATTTTTTCCATTTCGCTAGGTGGACCGTGCTGTTCAGGAAATCTATTGTTCGTCATGCTTTTTTCCCCTTTCCTCTTAATACACATCACGTTGATAACGTTTGGCTTTACGCATATCAGCCAAGTATTGGTCAGCTTGTTCATCAGACATTTGGCCTTCTTGTTTCAGAATTGTCAGCAGAGTATCTTGAACGTCTTTTGCCATATACTGCTCATCCCCACATACATAGACATGTGCTCCGTTCTGCAGCCATTCATATAATTCTTTGCTGTGTTCAAGCATGCGGTGCTGCACGTATACTTTTTCCTCCGTATCTCTAGAAAAAGCAACATCCATTTTCGTCAGTATGCCTTCCTTTAACCATTGCTGCCATTCCGTTTGATAGAGGAAATCACTAACAAAATGCTGATCGCCAAAGAAAAGCCATGATTCCCCGTCCGCTTCCGTCTCTTCCCTCTCTTCTAGAAAAGCACGATACGGTGCCACCCCTGTACCGGCTCCAATCATCACAATAGGGGTTTCTGGATTTTCAGGAAGCTTAAAATTTTGATTTCGTTGTATAAAGACCGGCAGAGTATCTCCTGGTTCGGATCGCTCTGCACATTGCACGGAGCAAACTCCCGTACGCGGACGTCCATGAGCATCGTATCTCACAGCCCCAATCGTTAAATGAACTTCCTCTGGATTGGCCTCGGAACTGCTTGCGATGGAATAAAGACGGACAGGAATTTTACGAAGAATCGTGATAAAATCATGAACCGACCCCTCCCACGGAGCAAAATCTTGCACAAGATCAATTAGATCGCGTCCTTCTATATAGCCTTTTAAATCTTGGGAATTCTCTGGATTTATAAGCTCCTTTAGAGTTTCATTAGAAGAAAGAGATGCAGCTTTTTCTAACAAAGGCTTTGTTAAGCTCGTAATCTCAAAATGTGTCGTGAGGGCTTCACGGACAGAACGAATTTCTCCTTGCTTATTGATCGTCACTGTTTCTTCTGGATTCCATCCCATCGCCTGGATCAATTGCTCAACAAGCACGGGATCATTTTGTGGAAAGATGCCTAAGCTGTCTCCTGGTTTATACTGTAAACCTGAACCCTCAAGATCAAGCTCAAGGTGACGTGTTTCTTTGTTGGAGCCGCGGCCATTAAGATTAATATTTTCCAAAATTTCCGCATGGAACGGATTTGTTCTCGAGTAGACAGCGGGCGTATCTGCTAATGCATCAGCTGGCACCTCTTCCGCTACCGAACCACCGGATCCCTGCCCTGAATCAAGTTCTGCTACGGCCGCTTGAAACCACTCTTCAGCCGGCTCTTCAAAGTCTAAATCGCAATCGACTCGGGCAGCTAATCGTTCAGCACCTAATTCTTCCAGACGGTGATCAAATTCCTTACCTGTTTGACAGAAAAACTCATACGAGCTGTCTCCTAGTGAAAGGACAGAGAATCGCACACCTTCTAGCTTCGGTGCTCTTTTACTATGGAGGAAATCATATAAAGATAGTGCGTTATCAGGAGGATCTCCATCTCCATGAGTACTCGTCAATATCAATAAATCTTCTACCTTCTTCAATGCTTTCGGCTTAAAATCGTCCATCGAAGATACGGTCACGTTAAAATTTTTCTGTTCTAGCTTTTGTGAAAAGTCTTCAGCAAGCGACTGACAGTTTCCCGTATGAGAACCATACAAAATCGTTATTTCTCTTGTTTGACTTGCCACTGCTGCATCATTCGTTTCAGATGCTTGCGGAAAATCTTGCACAGCTGCATCTGTACCACTTAGCGGTACAGCCAAATATCCACTCAACCAAATTCTTTGATTTTCCGTTAAGGTAGGAAGCAGCCGATTCAATTGATCTGCTTGCTCCTGATTAAAAGGACTGTTCTTTTCCTTTAACTGCAACATTTCCACCTCACTCCATTTCGCATTGTAATCATAGCTGTTTACTCGGATTTAAATATAAAAAAATGTTTAAACGACTTCCTCCTCTTAAACATTAGCAAAAAACCCCCGCTTCTTAAAAGATAAGAAGAGAGGGTTTGATTGTAATCACCATTCTTCTTATCTTTCAGACGCTTCTTGCCTCTGCTGGAATTGGCACAGTATCTATTATATTCAACATAGACCCGTTGCCGAGGTTTCAAAGGGCCAGTCCCTCCACCTCTCAAAATAAGAAAACTCATATGCAATTAATGTAAAGTCATGAATGATAAATATGTTATGCTGAAATCGATGAATTGTCAATAGATTCCGAATAAATGACATAAATTCATTTTTAATTTTCAGTAGTCCTTTTTTAGAAAGCAGGCTCAATTCATAACCGTACTTCTCTTCTGACCATACCCAGAGGAAAAAATCAGTGTCAATTACAGATTTCTTTTCTCCATCCTTATTCTCAGCATTCAGTCTCAGAACATCTCGGTGCAGAATACTCGTTATCTTTCTCCTCTATAGTTATTACACTAAGCAAAACTATTTCAATGCCATATGATATAAAAGAGGGGTTAAAACCTCATGCAACTATGGAAAGAAGAGGATAACATGCACAATTATGCTAACCACAGAAGACGTTCCCCGTTTTGCCTCTTTCCGGGCTACAACTGGTGTGGGCCTGGGTGCAGCGGACCTGGAAGACCGATAAATGCAGTCGATGCGGCCTGCAAGTCCCATGACAAATGTTATTTAACTTATCGAGATTATTGTTTATGCGATCAAGCATTTATTAGACGATTAGAAGAATTACAAAATCCTTATACGAGAGAAGGCAGGCATGCTCGTAAGATGCTGCATTACATGAGGATACAGCGAATATTTACGTGTGGCTTTAGAAAACCTCGGTTTTAATAAGTATCCTGGAAGCCAGGCTCCTCCGCTTGTAGAAAAACCTAAGTTTTTCTATAAGCTTTTTTCTCGCCTTCAGGAGCCCAGACCATCGAGACCGCTGAAAAACTAAAGGTCGATGAAAGATAGAATTAAAAAAGCGTCCAGGCCAGTGCATCGCGGGAACAGCGCGAGCCGAAGATCCACTTGGTCAAGTGATCTTCTTGACCAAGTCAGCTGAGGCCGTGCCCGTGACAAGCTTCTCCCGAAAATCGATTCGTGAGGCTCTTTAAGATTAGACAGGACTTTTTCAGTGACCTCATACCACCCTTTAGCGGACGAATCCCCTAATCTCTATCAAGGCAGCAAAATTTTCGTGTCATATTTTCTTACATAACACTATAAAAGGTGTATTTAAAATGCTACATTAAAATTAATCAAAGTTCACTGGGAGGGATAACCATTAGAAAAACAAAAAATGTTAACCTGTTGACTTTTTTAGTTCTTGTTCTCAAGGTATCACTTTCTAAGAACTTTTAACGGAAAGTACGAATTAAAAACAAGCTGCATTAAGCATAAATAATCCGAACGATTGTGTGTAATCTGTTCGGATTATTTATGTAAAATAGATTTAAAACATTGATCCCTCAAATTTCTTCTCTTTCCTCCAGAATCTTTAACTCGCGCTGCTGCCCCAGGAGGCTTCACTTTTTTGTCTAAGCTATGATCCATTTATACTTCTCTGAGCCGGATACTTTACTTATTGCCCGACCTCTTTTCATTTTATTCGATCTATACCTTCAACTCTCAATTTTTCCCGTGTACAAAGTATTCATTTAATGCTTGTTGCAGCGTTCCTAAGGTTTTCGTTTTTTTGTTAAAAGTGATTCCTGATTTCGTCATCTCACTTACAATTTCCTTTCTTATACCTGTAATTACAGTTTCACACCCCATCATGGATGTGCCGTCAATAATTTTCATTAACTCTACAATAATTTCGCTTTCCATTTTTGCAATCCCGGATAAATCCATAATCAACGTTTGAATCCTTAAATCTGCAACCTCTGCCAGCACCTTCTCATTAATAATCCCTGCTCGAAATGAATCTATAGAACCAATTAAAGGCAATATACAAATTAATGGGGTTATAGGGATAATAGGCACCGATAAATTCTCTACCAATTCTCTTTGAGACTTAATTAATGAATCTTTATATGTAGAGTAACTTAAGAAGAAAGTATTTAAGAATTCATCTACTCGATTATTAATTTCTTGCTCCAATTGAAAAAATTCTTCCATTTTGACTTTATTTATTCGTTCATAATACCTTTCAATAAAGTTCCAAAATGTTCTTCGAATGGCCTGTACCCACTCCAGTTTAAATGATAATGCTATGGAATGCGTAGCCCACGCAATCCCCTCTTGCTTCGCAAACTTTTTAAGTTCTTCATCTTTTCCATCTATAATGTAAACAACGAGTTGATTCGCATTAGTTACGAGATCGATATTACCGATTTGCAGAATTTCTTCTATTTTATCTTTTACGTTTACTGCTTCTGATAATAATGTTATTTCAAATAAGTGTTTATTTTCCGTAATGAAATCTTTTAAAGTATACGAAGAATGAAAAGTAAATTCCATTATAAATCCTCCTTATAAATATTTTTTGCATTTTATAGGCCCAATTATGTTTGTAGTATAATTGTTTAAGAATCAATATTTCAACCTTGTACTACTAATGATTATTCCAAATTTTCTTAATTTTCACAAGTGATCGGTTACATTACCTCCTAAAAGATAAAGCAACTGATCACTTGGCAAAGCAAAAAAGTATAAAGCCATTTAAGCTTTATACTCGGCTTGTTCTCCTATTCGTTTTAAGCTCCAATCAAACGACTCAAGCGTCAGCCATGAAGAAAGTGCTTCAATATCTTTTGAGAATATTCGATCCTCTGTAATACTAGGTACCACTTCCCTGCCTTTTGCTAATAGCTTTTTTGCAGCAGAAGAAGCTGAAGCTTTTCCTCGGTATTCCAGCGCCTGCATGGCACAAATAAGCTCAATAGCCAGCACTTTTTGTGCATTCAAAATGATCTGGTAAGCGTGCCGGGCTCCAGTGGTCCCCATGCTGACGTGATCCTCCTGATTAGCTGAGGAAGGGATGGAGTCAACGCTTGCTGGATGAGCAAGGGTTTTATTTTCCGATACGAGAGAAGCCGCTGCGTACTGCATAATCATTGCACCCGACTGCAGCCCTGGATTGGCACTTAGAAATGCCGGCAGACTGTTGAGTTGAGGGTTGACGAGTCTTTCAATCCGCCGCTCGGAAATGTTAGCCATTTCAGCTACGGCTATTTTTAACAAGTCCATTGCTAAAGCAATTGGCTGTCCGTGAAAATTGCCTCCTGAGAGAACAACATTTCCATCCTCTAGAATAAGCGGATTATCGGTGGCTGCATTCATTTCGATCTCAAGTTTTTCTTTGACATACGCAGCACTTTGTCGTGAAGCTCCGTGAACCTGAGGAATGCACCGCAGTGAATAGGCATCCTGGACTCGCTTCTCCCCCTGGTGAGTCGTCAGTTTGCTATCTGATGTTAGAATTCGTATTCTCTCAGCTACTTCCATCTGCTCCTGATAACCGCGTACTTTGTGGATTTCTGGGTGAAAAGCGTCAATGATACCTTCTAACGATTCTAGCGTCATAGCTGCAACCCAGTCACTTTGGCAAAGTATCTTTTCCGCTTCGATATAATTAATAACACCCATGGCTGTCATTGCTTGAGTACCATTAATAAGCGCAAGCCCTTCTTTTGCTTTTAGTGTAAGAGCAGTGTAACCAAGCTGATCATACACCTGCCTTGTCGTTTTAACCTGCCCTTTATAATGCACCTTCCCTTCTCCGATAAGCACTAAGGCGAGGTGGGAAAGGGGGGCTAAGTCCCCTGAAGCTCCTAATGACCCTTGGCTTGGTATGACGGGAATAATCCCTTCATTAGCTAAGTCTCTCAGCCGCTCAACGATGCAGAGACGTACACCTGAGAAACCTTTAAGTAAGGCATTCAATCGTAAAACTACCATAGCTTTACTTACTGGCTCAGGAAAAGGATCACCAAGACCGCATGCGTGTGACCGTATGAGATGCAGCTGTAAGGTGTCAACATCTTGATTGTGAATAAGAACGTCACTGAACTTCCCGAACCCGGTAGTAATGCCATAGACGGTTTCTCCGCGAGCTACGATCCCTTCTACAACTTCTCTGCTTTTTCTCACCCTTTCCATGCTGTCCGTATCTATTTCAATCAGTTCATCTTTATATATAATAGATTTCAATTGTTCTAGTGTTAGCGAGGAACCGTTTAATTCAATCATCGCCATTTCTCCTTTCTCAATAAAAAAGAAGACGACAATGGCATGCGAAATACCATTGCCGCCTCCTCATAACTAATGACTATAGGCAGCCCTTTTATTACCCTATATGATTAATTCCGAGCCCGAATGTCTCATGCTCGAGCCCTTTTACCGGCGCGCCAATCGTTCCATAGAAAGCTACGGCCAGCCATTCTCCTTCATCAAACTTTTCATAAGGAGAGCCACGGACAACAGCAAAGCTCAGCCCCACTGTCCTCATCATTTCTCCAGCAGCCATCTGCCCGCGCATAACTCCTTCTAATGCTTCTAAAATTGCATGATAAAGCGCATGCGTTTCGCGATAAAGTTCGTCTGATATTATATGATTTCTTTTCGCAGAAGTTTCAACAGCTGAAATGACTTTCTGCATGTTCATGGAACCTGACTTTCCACTGCAATAATCAACGTCCTTTAACTGTTCTGTAAAAGGTTCTAACTCATCCAGTGTTAAAGAAGCAACAAGCATCGCTAGTTTTCCTATCGGAATTTTTTGAGTCATCAGCTTCACCTATCCAGTCGTTTCTAATTAAATTGTAAACGCTTTCCAAGTGGAAAGTCAAATGCCGTTAGAACCGTGTCCCAGCACTATTTCCTTTATACATTAATAATAAATCATCTGCTAATTGTGTGACTTAATCCAATATTAACTATCTCAATATAATTTTATTGTTTAATACTTGCCTGAAAGTGGAACTAGAAGATCATAATATATAAAAGGAGTGTTACTCATGGCAGAGAAAGATCCTAAGCAAGCAGCAGCTAAAATGAGTGAAGATAAAAAAGAGGATATTATGCAAAACTTCCAAACGTTTAAAGACTATTTAGGCGACCAAGTTCAAAAAGGCGAGAAACTGGGTCTTGGTGAAGAAGGTTTAACGAAAGGTGCTAAACGTGTTGGTGACTATTTAGCTAAAAATGAAGAACCTAAAAATCGCGAAGAGAAAGTGCTGAACGAACTTTGGAATGTTGCCAATGAAGACGAACGCAAGCATATTGCACACGTTCTCGTAAAATTAACAGATGAAACCAACTAATAGATGAAGCCTGGGTCCTTTACTAAAGAATCCAGGCTATTTTTTATTCAGTTTCGTGCCTCCTGCAATAACCCGTCAAAAATGACAGCATAATGTGGACAGCGCTTTTTACTGCCATGTCCCCTACATCTTTACGCGGGTCCAGACATACGATATCCATCGCCTTCACCTTTTCATGTTCGCCTGCCATTTCAACAGCATCAAACAATTCATAGGTATACATCCCACCAGGAGTCGCAGCGTGAGCCGATATAAATCCAGCTTCCAGCCGTCATTTGACCATACATCATTAACCCTTTTTGATCTAACTCGGGAAAGTGATCCCAATTCGCCCAAGCCGGCACTAAATTTAAGTTTGCAATCAGTACTTTTAGGAGCATCCTTGTGGGAAGGAAAAACGGCAACAGGTTTGCCTGATTGAATGAGTAATGTTTCTTCTTCATTAAAAGAACAGCTCGTAAGGTATTACACCTTTTTATTAAGATCGCTTACTTATATTGTAAAGTATTTTCAGTGAAAAATCGAAAGCAGAAAAAATATCTCTTACAACGTTGTTGTAAGAGAAGTGAGTCTGATCCAAAAGTATGCCGAATATATTATTAACCATTTGGTATCGTCAATTGCTGACCAACTCTTATTAAGCTTGGGTTTGAGAGATTATTAGCTGTTGCGAACTTCTGTACAGTCGTGCCATAACGCAGGGCTATGCTATAAAGCGTATCTCCAGCTTTTACTACATAGGTCGTCACAGGGGGACCGGGCAGTACTAGAACTTGACCGATACGGATGAGGCTCGGATTTTGTAATTGATTGATAGAAACCAGCTCGGTTACGGTCGTTTGATTTGATCGTGCGATATTGTAAAGGGTATCTCCAGCTTTTACGGTGTAAATCTTTGGAGGTGATGCGGGTGTTTGGCCAGAAATTTTAAGGGCTTGACCGATACGAATCACATTGGCATTCGAGAGTTGATTGTCAGAGACAAGTTTGGATACCGACGTATTGTATCTAAGTGCAATACTATAAAGAGTATCCCCTGCTTTCACAATATACGTTCTTGATGAAGCGGAAGGTTTGCCGCTTATTAAGTCAGAAACCATTACAAATTGGTATCCTTGAGCTTTTAAGCTTGTAATGATGCCTGGCAAAGCCTCCGGGGTTCCCGAAGCCCCTGCTCCTGTATGCATTAAAATAATGGAGCCAGGTACTATATTATTCAATACTCTGCTTCTAACGTCAGCTGCTGAATTTCCTTTCCAGTCGACCGTATCTATGTTCCAGTGAATGGTGTGCGTATATCCCGCGTTTCCAACTTCAGTAAGGACTGTGGAATTAACCGAGCCAAACGGCGCTCGAAAAATAGGCTTTGAGGACCGCCCCGTCGTGCTTTTAATGATGGTTTCTGTTCGATCAAGTTCGTCTTTCATTTGAGCAGCCGTCAGTTTTGTAAAATCAGGATGAGTATTCGAGTGGTTTCCAATCTCATGACCCTTTGAAGCGATCTGTTTAATTTTTTGAGGGTGATGATTGGTACCTGCACCAGTGAGGAAGAAAGTAGCTTTCACGTTATAAGTGGACAGTGTTTGAAGAATGGTTTCAACATTTGTTCCATCAGCACCATCATCAAAGGTCAGGGCTACGACTTTACTCGAGGTATTTCCTTTCGTGACAAACTGGGAACTCGCAGCTTCTGCTTGAGGGGGGAGGGTTAGGAAGGAAGCAAGAAAGAGAAAAAAACTGACACTAATCAACAGCCATTTTGTTTTCATCACACTCACCTCTTTTTTAGTATGCTAAAGAAACTAGCATATGTATAAGAGTTTGGAAGTGAGCGGAACAATAAAACTGAAAATTCGATCATTTATAAGTCTATTATACTTCTTTTTTAATAAATAAGGTAGAAAAACCTCAGTAAAAAGTCACTATTTATATTTTCAAGAAGTTCTAGTGAAGAAATCGGTCATACTGCATTTCATAGGGGGAAACAAGCAGGGAAGCTTGACAGTGAGAAGCAGGATCCTTTGTACGAAATTGTCCCGATGCAGATTCGCCTTTAAACGTAGTAATTAGTTCGTAAGATTTTATTTATGGATTCTATTCATATTCATTAACTATATATAATCTACACTCATATAATATAGCGTAGTAGATACAGTTGGGGGTGAATTAAACCATGAGTAAGTGTTGTACCCAATTAGAAAGGATTCCAGTTATATATATTAGAGAAAAGAGTAAAAGAAAAAAGAAAAAGCATAAAGATAAGAAGAAAAAACACAAGGATAAAAAGAAAAACAAATGCAAAAAAATATGTCACATAGGTCCAGTCGTTACAAGGCCGCCAGCCTTGTATTTAAGAGTAAAGACAAACTGTTAGACAAGTCATACGCCACACTTATCTAGCTGAGACGCATTTATTTAAAATGCGTCTTCAGCTTGTAGAGAAACCTTAAAGAGTGTAAAATTCCTGGCATTAGCGAGTGTAAAGGGTTTGAGGAATAGATCACTGGCAAAATCATTTATTCAACCTGTGCCCTTATGAAAGCAGCGTTTGCAAAAAGGTATTCACATTACGAAGGTTTCAAGATTCCATTCTAGTCAAAGGAACGGAAAAAGTGCCGACTCCTGCGGGACGAGCAGACAGGAGAAGCCCCGGAGGTCGCAGACCTAGGAGACTTTCCGTCTTGCCCCGCGGAAAGCGGCGCTTTTTCCTGTTCCTTTCTCCATACTTATATAAAATACATCTTAGCTTTTTCGACAGACTGGATCATGCCCTATTGCTTCTATAACACCAATCATCCAGCCATAACCCCCCTGAAAAACAAGGTTTTGTCTTTTGGCTGAATACCTTAATCATCAATGTATTTTCCAAAGTACAAAAAAAGTCCACTGGAACCAGCAGACTTAACAAAGGAATGAGGTATTCTGTTTAATCAACCGACTCATTTCCTTTGGATAATCAATAAAGGGATTGCGGTTTTTTTGTATGTCATAAATTGCTTGGTTACGGTGGTACTCATAGATTCCCGGCGGCTCTTGATCATGCCATTTCAGCAATAGCTCAATATCCACTCTTTTTTTATAGGTGGACTCTATTATATCTGGATATCTTAGGAAAAAATATAGCATGGCCCTCGACACAATCCCTTTTCCGTATTCGGGTTCAAACCTTTCATCCTCCGCTTTTCCGCACTGATCTTCAATCCGATTGGCTTCTACCTGACCCTCTGGGTAATCTTTAAAATCATAGTAAGGGTAATTGCTCCGAATGGAATTACATAGTGGATCACACGTAAACAAATGATGAAGATCCCCGCGCATCGGTTCTTTTCCTTCAAACCAAGATTGAGGGACGACATGTTCACAATTGAATTTATGTTTTCGCATGATCGACCACACATCTTGGTCTGAAGCCTCTAACTCTGATGTACGCTGCAAAGAGGTTTGAAGATCCTCTTTCATAACTTCCTTAAAGCCCCGTTTTTTTCCAGAATAAATATTCTTAAGTTGAAAATCCGGATATAGATCCACCCATGGGTAGACGTAAATAATGGGATCATAAATGATTTGATTCTTGTGAGTTTCTTGCACCAGGCTCCTAATCTTTCTCAAATCATCCAAATGACCAACCTTAATACCCTTATAATAGGTTTTAACATCTGCCTTATCTTGTTCTTCATCAAAATATTTGTCTTCTCCATGCTCCACTTCTGCAATTGTGTGGTCTATAAGCGCAAAAAGGACATTCAGTTTTCCTTCACTTTCTATACCTGCATACACCTGTGGATTTAACTCGATATGCGCCTCTCCCCTTTGCGGTTTGTTTGTCATTAGTATAAATGCTTTTTCCATAAAAGAAAAACCCTTTATAAGTGGAGGCCGCTGAAAAAGTCCTTTCTAATCTTAAAGAGCTGTTAACGTTTGTTGTTGATTCTCATGCAATATCGGTGGATGCCTGCCGCGGGCACGGCCTCAGCTGACTTGGTCAAGAAGATCACTTGACCAAGTGGATCTTCGGCTAGCGCTGTTCGCGCGACGCACAGGACGTGGCCGGTTTTAATCGACCAGGCGTCACCACCGAACGCTCATCGTGGAATCAACAGAGGTAAAACGAAAAAGAGTGATTTTCTTCGATTTATAAAAGAGAGTCTCTCTTTTGTGTACAATGAAAATAATACATAAAAGTGGGGAATTTCATGTTAGTCCGTCAGTTGTCCATGAATTTAAGCCAGCATAAATTCCACACGGACCTTTATTAAATTTATACTTTTTAAAGACCTACAGTTTTTCAGCGCCCCCCCTATAAGGAGGGAACTTTTTCTGCAAGTGTTTTGTGTGCCGGTGCACTCGCTTTCTGCGGACGAAGGTCCGATCCTCTTCGTGAAAACATACACTGCGGGTCTTGGATCGCCCGTTTTAACCGGTCGAGTAGCAGGAGCCTTCACCGCCTTAGAAAGTCCTTAGCTATAGTGTGACAAATGAATACGGTGAAAATGAAAGTTCCAGAAAAAATTAAAGACTGTCGAGCTTTATCCCGACAGTCTGCCCTCCCTAAAAGAGTGCCTTAGTAATGATGCTTATTTACCTGTTTTCTTAAACACGCGCAGGGTGTAATTTTTCAAACCTGCTTCTGAGCATTCCCTTTCTTCAATCTGTTTAAATCCATACTGTTCAAAAATCTCCCTATAGTTACGCGGGAACAAGCGCCAGTTCTCTGCCTCTTCGGCTTCTACAGTAATAATAAACGCTCTTGATATTCTGGCAAGCTCTTCAAAAACCCATTCACTATCTGGATGAATATGCTCAAGAACTGCCATAGAAAATACTAAGTGAAAAGAATTCGTATGAACTTCCTTAACTACATCTTCAATGGGCCTCTGAAGAATCTCAGCATGTTCTCCTAGTTTTGGATAGGTTTGCTTAAGAGCTTCCACCGCTTCTTCACTAATTTCAATACCTGCAAGCCGCTTATACCCATTTTCATAAAGGTGATTTAAGTTCCGCCCTACGTTACAGCCAATCTCAAGAATATATCCTCTTTTTGATATATATTTCTTTATATACTCAGTTAAGAACTCACTGCGCTCTATTTTACTAGCATACTTTTCAGGAAAACTACTGTTTACCCAATAATCATGAATTTCTTCTATGCTTTTTCGATCTTTCATATGTTAACCTCCTTTATATCAAGGTAGGTTATTATATGATTTTAAAAAAGAAACGTATTGGTGGATGCCATAGATAACTTAATTAGAAGTGATAAAACTGCATTCTCTTTTTACTCTTCACCGAAACCATTCGACTAATCCAATCATACTAAGCAGTCCGAGCAAAAAAGAAAATGTCGCCCACCGTTCATACCCGTGTCCATGAGTTTCAGGGATAAGTTCTTTGTAAACGATAAACAGCATCGCTCCAGCAGCAAAAGCCAGTCCATAAGGAACTAGAAATAAAGCAACGTGCACTAAACTAAACCCAATCAGACTTGAGATAAATTCAATGATGCCCGTAATTCCAGCTAATAATACAGCAGTTCCTCTACGTACGTTTTGGTGGACCAGAAATAATGCAACAAGAAAGCCTTCCGGGGCATTTTGAAGTCCCATCGAGAGGGCAACTACGAGTCCCAGGTTTTCCACTTCACTCGCCAGACTGGCCCCTACAGATAACCCTTCTGGTATATTATGCAGTGTCATAGCGGCGACCATCATCATGGATTGCGAAGGAACGAGGACACCCTTTCGATTATGCTCAATATCAACATGAGGGATAAAATATTCTAAAAGATTAAGAAGCAATGCACCAGCCAGCACACCAAAACAAAGCACAAAGAGATTTGTCAGCTTGAGTGATGCAGGGATTAACCCATACGTGGAGGCAGCCACCATAATGCCAGCTGTATAAGCAAGAATACTATCCATTCGTCGATGGGAAATTCCATGGATAAAAAAGATGGGGAGTGCTCCTGCACATGTCGTAAGAGCACACAGCATCATAACCAGCAGAGTCCATTCCATTTGAAGCCTCCTGAAGAGAAAAGTAAAAGATAACTCTTTACATTCTCCTTCACTATATGTACAAGCTTCTTAGAAAAGACTCTAACTACACACCTTCTATTTTCATTCTCTAAAAAGAGCCCTTCCCTTCGTTTATAGGGAAAAGCTCTAAAAATCACGGAAGATTAAGCTGCCAGGAGACTCCAAATTGATCGACCACCCAGCCAAACTTTTTGCTGAACGAATAATCCGCTAAAGGCATAAGTTCTTTCCCACCCTCCAATAAGCTGCTAAACAAATGAGTGATCTCCTTTTCAGCGTCGCACGTTAAATATATAGAAAAAGAAGGGGTGAACGTAAATTCATGCTGAACGTTACTATCGATACACATAAATTCCTGTCCTTTTAATGAAAATACAGCTTGCTTCACACTGCCCTCTTCCCCTACTTCGTTCGGACCGTATCGATTAATCATTACAACTTCCGATCCTTCAATTAGCGTGGTATAAAAATGGATAGCTTCTTCGGCGTTTCCTTGAAACATTAAAAACGGAGTTACTCTTTCCATCTGGTCTCTCTCCTTTTTTATCAATTAACGAAAAGTTGAATGCCTTAAATTTAAGAGTTTTAATCCTCAAGGCTTGCTTCCGCTGCAATTTTTTCAATTAGCTCGCCAGCTGATATACTCTGGCTCAAACGGGGACTTTGGCCAGACCAAAGCGACATGTACTGAGGCTTATTTTGTTTAGCGGCTTCTTTACGTATGTCTTTCGTTAAGCTGTTTTGCAAAGGATATCCAGGCAG
Organism: Halobacillus sp. B23F22_1; assembly: GCF_043497005.1. Lineage (NCBI taxonomy): Bacteria > Bacillati > Bacillota > Bacilli > Caryophanales > Bacillaceae > Halobacillus > Halobacillus sp. B23F22_1. The sequence continues at coordinate 445,801 of NZ_JBIEKE010000003.1, forward strand.
ATTCTCTTCATGGTCTCTCATTTCATTTGTAAATTGATTCTTAATTCCGCGTGCCGGCTTTCCACTAAATGCTTTAGTAATAACGGTATCGTGTTCAGGTGTTTTCAAGATTGCTTCTTTATGCTGTAGTTTGGCGCCGCTCTCAACACAAGTGACAAACGCTGTACCAAGCTGAACACCCTGCGCCCCTAAAGCAAATGCTGCTTTAACTCCTCTGCCGTCCATAATACCTCCTGCAGCAATGGAAGGAATACGGAGGTGATCAACAACTTGAGGAATTAAAGACATCGTTCCAATCATGGCTGAATCATACGTATTATAGAATGTCCCTCTATGCCCGCCTGCTTCACTTCCTTGAGCAACGACCATATCCATTCCTCGTTCTTCATTCATTAGAGCTTCTTCGACTGTAGTTGCCGTACCGATAACGAAGATGCCTTCTTTTTTTAAATCACGAATGACTTCCTTTGAGGGGATGCCGAATGTAAAGCTGCATGCTGGTACTTGGTGTTTCAGTGCAACTTCCAATTGATGATCGAAAAGAGAATGAGAAAGCTGGGGCTTCGGTTTTTCATCCAGGTAGAGGCCCTTACGAATCGGTTCCAGTAAATGATTGGTTTTTTCAATCTCTTCTTCGATGATATCGGGGTACTCCGGGATAAAAATATTTACACCAAAAGACCCTCTGGTCTGCTGCTTAATGGCTGTAAGACTTTTCTCCAAATCTTCAATGTTCATATAACCTGCTCCCAATGTACCAAACCCTCCGGCATTCGAGACAGCAGCTACGAGTTCCGGAGTGGTTATCCCTCCTGCCATACCGGCTTGGATAATAGGATAGTCAATTTTCAGCATGGCAGTCACTTCATTATTTTTCCCCATTCCATCTACTCCCTTCCCTTTGGTTTCTTACTTTTATACTAACAAAGGAAGTACATTTGGAATACAAAGAGATTTTTAAAAAAAGAAGAGGTTGAACAATCTGTATAGCCGGCAGTTCAAAAAACAAAAATTCGATGTGTAATTTCTCTTTAACATAAATCATCCGAACTGATTTCAATAGAATCGTTCGGATGAATTTATGATTTATTCAGTTTTGTTCCAGTCGGAACGCGCTTTATTTTCTATCTTTCTCATCGTAAGGAAACAGTTCTTCTGACGCTTCCGTACTTAGGTTTAATTTTCTCTCTTTTTTACCCTTCGTTTCGTAAAGCCCGCTAGTCGCCACATATTTATGAAAAATATATTCAAACACCGCAACGGCTACCGCTGAAAGTAAAGCAGCAGTAAATAATTCATCACCTACTGTCAATGTCAAACCAGCCACCATAAAATAAATGACGACTAAAGCTAGTACAAAATCAGAAAGTGTAGCCATCAAGTTATTTGCCCTCCGCAAAATCAGTAAATCTCCAATAAAATAAGAGATTATACTGAGTACCAATGCGACTAAAAAAACACTGCCAAACGACAATCCATACCCTACTCCTAAAAAAAGAAACAGTAAAGCCGCGAATCCGATTATTTTAGCACCTAAGTATTGAGCATGTTTCAATTAATATCAACTCCTTATTCCTCCTATCTTTTGTGAATATATGGTTTGTATTCGTGCCCATTTCAATTTATGGAAAAAACAGAGATTGTTTATTGGCGATTTTGTAAACTTATGGATATTACTGATTTAAAGTTTATAATACAAAAAACCTCTCTTGATTTTAAATCAAGAGAGGTTTTACGTTTATGAGGATTTCACCCAATATGCTGCTTCACTTTCCGTAGTGGAAGGCGGAAATTGGTCACCTTCATTTAGGTTGATTTCAGCGTGATCTTCACTCTTTTTACCATTTACAAGTTGATCCACTTTATATTTACCGCTCTCTGGTGCTTTTTCACCAGTTTTGTATTGTTTGTTTGCCATGATTAAATCCCTCCGTTATAATTTGGATTAAGAAATTGTTTATGCCAGTAATCAATTTCTTACATTTTCAAAAAGTGTTGAGGTCGTAATGATTGGTTTTGGTTTTATACCATTACTAAGAATTACGGCCGCCTTTTTTTCCGATCTTCTCATAATGTTTTTCTCCGTATTTCTCACTAGTGGTTTCTCCACCTTTTTGGCCGATATTTTCAAAGTGTTTTTGGTCGTATTCTTGACTTGTCTTCTCTCCACCCTTTTGACCAATGTCCTCGAAGTGTTTTTGACTATATTCCTGGCTAGTCGTTTTTCCACCTTTTTGGCCTATGTTTTCAAAGTGGTCTTGACTATATTCCTGGCTGGTTGTGTCTCCGCCTTTTTGACCAATTTCTTCAAAATGCTCCTGGCTGTATTTGTTGCTTGTTTTTTCTCCACCCTTACGACCTGCTTCTTCTCTGCTCATCTTTCCTTGATTGTTATTAGCCATTTCAATGTATCCTCCTTTAATTTGTATTACACTTTCATACGTTCTCTTTTTTCACTAGTTCTAAACCCTTTTTTAGGAAATAAAACATTCGGACTATTATTTTAATATAGTAATGCGTTACTTTTAAAAAAACCTTTCCCCATATTTTTTTATTCCAATAACTTTTTCAATGGCTTTGTCGCTGGTCCTTCAATAACTTCCCCATCCGTTGTAAATCTAGAGCCGTGACATGGGCAATCCCATGACCTTTCTCCATTATTCCAGTTCAATTCACAACCCATATGTGTACAGGTCGTATCGACCACGCTTAAATTTCCTGCTTCATCTTTATACGCCCCTGCTCTTTTTCCTTTCAAACGCACAACAGATCCTTCACCCGGAGCAAGATCTTCTGGCTTCCTATTTCTCCTATCTAATTTTCCTTTAATGAATTCTTTTGCTGCGTCTGTATTTTCCTTTGTAAAGCTTTTGACGTGCTGGATGCTTAAATCCCGTGATGGAGAAAACAGTTCCGCATAAGGACTCGCTTTTTCACGAATTAAATCCGTGATCACTTTGGCAGCGATCGTTCCATTTGTCATCCCCCATTTAGCGAATCCAGTAGCGACGTGAATGTTTGGGTTATTCTTCGTAATCGGTCCTATATAGGGAATATGATCTAACGTCGTTAAATCTTGAGAGGACCAACGATGAGTAACCTCGTTTCCCTGAAAATACTCTCTCGCATAGTCATGTAATCTCTCATAACATAACTCAGTTTTTTCCTTTTGACCGCTGGGGTGGCCTTCTCCTCCTGCAAGCAGGAGCTTTTCACCTTGTTCATTCACAAAATGACGTAACGACCTTTTCGGTTCCTCCACATTTAAATACATACCATCAGGGACAGGATCCTCTGCACGAGCCGCTATCGAATAGGAGCGTTCCACATGCAGACGCGAAAAATACAACCCATCAAAATCAGTAAAAGGAAAATGAGTAGCCATGACAATATGGTCTGAAGTTACAAAGTGACCATCTATGGTTATGACGCGAGGACGTGTTCCTTTTTCTACATCGACAGCTCTGGTATTTTCATAAATAGGTGTATTCTTCTCTTTAAGAAAGTGAAGCATAGACGCCAAGTATTTCACAGGATGAAACTGAGCCTGGTCTTTTATTGTAATCGCTGCGGTTACCTCAAACGGTAATTCTACTTCTTGAGCAAGTCCTCCTTTTATACCAATTTTTTCATAAGCTTCAGCTTCTTTATAAATGTCTCGCTTTGCTCTTTCAGTAACTCCATAGATATAGGCATCCTGCTCTGAAAAATCACACTCAATCTCGTGCATTTTTATAATTTCATTAATAAGTTGTAACCCATCTTCATTGGCTTGATAATAGTGTCTTGCTTGAGCTTCTCCTATTGTGCGAAAGAGCTTGTCATAGATTAATCCATGCTGCGAAGTGATTTTAGCTGTTGTATAGCCAGTTGTGCCTTCCATTACTCTACCTGCCTCCAGAAGCACTACTTTATAGCCTTCTTTCACTAATAAATAAGCTGTGGTAATGCCGGTAATCCCACTTCCTATGACGGTTACATTGGTTTCCACATCTTCTGTTAACCCTGGGAGCGATTCTAGTTCATGATCTCTCCAAAGCGAAGCTGATTGTCTCAAAGATCTTCCTCCTCTATTCATGGTTATGTACCTATACCCTGCATACGCCCACATAAAAAGCTGCCTTTTAGAAGGTTCCTAAAAAGCAGCTTTTATGTGCCTATTCTATTTCTCTCGTTACATTTTCTCAGAGAATTTCAGCAATAGCTCTATGTTGTTATCTTTCTTTCTTGTTTCCTCCATGAATTAATTTAAATTTTGAAGAAGGCTTATTCCCCGGCTTTGCATCAAACGCAGCGATCGTAGCTTTCGCTCTTATTGTCAGTGATCCATCCGCTTCTACAAAAAATAATGTTCCCGGTTCGTATACGGTAATTGACTGAACGTTATGCTTCGCAAAGACTTTTTGAAGATCCTGGAACAGTTCCATTTTCCCATAAGTGAACCCCATCTCTCTTCATCTCCCTACGCTTCATTCTATTACTAGTAGGATATGTGGTCATTGAACGAAAAATACGCTCTCCTTTACTTTATCTATTATTTTAAAAAGATGAATTTACTAATAATAGATCCGGTCCTCTTTCTCTCACCACTGCTTAAACCAGGTAACTATAAAGATACAGAAGTTTATTCCCCTGAAGCTGTGCCAAGTAAGTAAATAAAAAATAAAAACCACCCGCCGACATTTCTGCCGGCCGAGTAGTTTCATTTATTAATCAGATTCTTTTCTAACGTTATATCTCCAAGCCTTATCTTCATCGATCATCCGTTTCGCGGCGTAGATGAGAAGAAACTGTATAAATATAACGGGGATTCCCATCAGACCAGAGATCACCTCTAATGGGGCCAATCCCCCAATACGCATCAGTACAAGAGCAAGTCCTGTAATAATAGCAGCAATGATAATACGAAGCGTTTTCGGCGGTTCAAATTTACTCATATCTCGTGTGCTTGTATAAGCAGCTACAGTATATGTCGTAGAATCAAGAGTAGTCGTCAGGAAAATCAATGCTACGACCATAAAGATAACGACTGCCATTCCGCCAAGTGGAAGAGTCGATAAAATCTCAGGAATAGCTGCCATCGGCTCCTCGTTCTGCACGAAATCTAATAAGGCCATATCTTCCAGTAGATAGCGATGCACACCTAAACCACCAAGTACTCCTGTAGCCATCCAAGAAATTAAAGTAGGAGCTAGAAAGTACGTCAGAATCATTTCTTTTATGGTTCTTCCTCTTGAAATTTTAGCGGCAAATACACTGTGAAGCATTGCCCACGTTGCGCTGTAAGCAAACCAGAACACCGTATTACTTTGAATATGCGTTGTTTCAGCCGGGGTAACAGCTTCTGTATTCAAGGAAATATCAAGGTAATTTGTTAGTAAGAAAGAGACACTTTCTGTAAAATAATCGAGAATAAAAACGCCCGGTCCAGCCAGTAATATAAACAATGCAAAGATACCAGCCAAATACATATTAAAGGTACTTAATCGTTTAATCCCTTTCTCAACCCCCAGGTAGGCGCTGATTGAAAACATGAATACCCAGATAATCGTAACAATTAATGTCAGGGTGAATGTCACTTCAATGTTAAAGAGGGCGGATAAATTGTGTGTAATAATTGGAGCCCCGAGTCCTAATGTGACAGCTGCCCCGGCCAATATACTAATAAGAAAAATAATATCCAGTATTTTGCCGCCGATACCATCGGTAAATTTATCCCCAAAAATAACACGGGAGGCTTCCGAAATCCTCATTAACGGTCTTTTTCGCACATGTAAAATATAACCCATGGCTGGGGCGATCATTACGAAAATCGCAAAAACCTGAAAACCCCACAAAAACATACTGTAGGCATTTCCCCATAATAGAGCTTCAGCAGATCCTGCTTCTACGCCAGTCGGCGGATCATTCGCGACATTGGTCCACTCAAGCATTCCAGTCCGCATGATCGTTGATCCTACACCCATAGCTACAAGAATGGACGCGTATTCAAATAAATTAAAACGTGGTTTTTCCTTTGGATCACCCAATACCACCTGACCGTATTTAGAAAAAGATAGAAATAGTCCGGCAGCTACAAGAATTAACCCATACCATAGATATCCCCAACTGAACACTTCGACAATATAATCAAAGATGGAGTTAAGGAGCTCTAATGATTGTGATTCATATAAAGCGAATGGAATGCTAATCGCAATAATGATTAATAGAGATGGAACAAATATCTTATAATCAATCAAATTCTTTTTATTCATTCAAGCCCTCCTCCTATATTTTTTGTTATTATTTAACTAAAAATAATACCATTCAGGTGACTATGTCCGAAAAGAACCTCAGGTAAACATGTTTTTTAAGATTTTATTATATTTAAATAACAAAAACTTTTCGACAAATACGTTAAATAGACTTAAAATCATCTATTCCACTCTCAATTACTGTGGTCGCGCCCTCGGAAGGCCAGTAATTTGACGGTGCGATGATACGAAATAGCTATAGCATTAAAAATCCGAACTGATTTCAATAATCGTTCGGATTTTTTAGGCTTTATTCAGTTTTATCCCGTCCTATTAAGGTTTCAAACGATGTTAAAAATGTTCTTCGATTGATTTTTGTTTAAAAAAACCTTCCAATGTCCATTCATGACTGACGTATGGTGTCTCATCAGGATAAAATTTGTCATCTTCCCTTCTTTTTGAGTCTGGATGAAATAAGTTTCCGATCCTCTATAATCGATATTGGTTACTTCTAAGCCTTTAAATGTGTTGTCAGAAGAAATAAAGTCTTTTAAAGCGGCTTCTTCATTAAATTCGCGAATAAGAGAATACGGACCAAATAGTGCTAACCCTGCAATGATTAATAAAGCCGCTCCTATTATGATTTTCTTTATCAATTATCTATCCCTCTCTCCTATTCTCTTCATTATTAATAGATCACAAGCGTCAGTAAAGATACCATTACTCCTAAAAATCCAAGCAATAAGCTGTACGGCAGATTCTTTAGCACGATCTCATATGGATTCATCCTTAACCCTACGGACGTAATCGTCACAATCAATCCATATGGCGCCGAAGGAACGGTAGCAATTGCACAGCTCGCTAACAATATAGTTAATGTTACTTCAGGCAGCGCTCCCATAAGCAGCTCACTTACACCGCCAAAGATGCCCATAGTGGCTAAAGGATGTACACCCAGCAGCGTCATTCCAAGAAAAGCCGCTTGAATGAAGAGCATAATTAATAGAGGACTCCCTTCCAATGCAACAATTGGTTCCTGTAAATACCCTAGATAAGGAGATGCATTTAACGTTTCTGTTAAAAAAGACAAAGCTAATAACAAAACGATAAAATTATTTAAATGATTCGTATGCTTTTTCCATGTCGGCCATCCAATTTGAATAAAACTTCTTTTCCGCTTCATTAAAACTGCCCACGTAAAAGCAAACGGAAGAATCGCAATCGTTACAGCAAATAAGAAGTCAAACTGAACCACGTTAGCCAGGAATACAACAACTATTAAGAACATGGCCAGCGCTGAAATAAATTGTGTCAATTTCTTTTTATTTGCACCCAAATTCTTTTGTGCACTTGATTGCCTTTTTACTCTATGTTTACGAAATAGTAATTTTCCAATGCTTGCATCTAAAGCAAAACCGAGCAGTGCAATCATAACCATCCACGGCAGGACGACCAAATAATTCGCCCCTGTAATAAATATAGAAGTGGCTAACAAAATTTCTAACGGACTCCACAGCAAGGCAAGGGAGTAGCCCCTAAGAGTAGACATTGCAATAAAATTATTTTTTACTTTGGTTTTCACTGTTTCTAATTGCTGCTTTAACAACTCTTGAGAAATAGTAGCTGAAGATAAATTTAAAAATGCAGCCAGTGAAACCATCGTTACTTCACTGCGCACGTAAAAAGACCCCATTCCTTTTACGTTCCCTCCAAGCAATGATTGCAGTAATTTGTTGTATCGCCCAGCCTTCACCACACTATTCATCCATGGGAGCATAGATATAAGAAAAAGCAGTCCAATATTTCCAGCAAAGAAAGCAGGTATTTCTTTTACCGACGCATCACTAGAGAAAAAAAAGAACGTCCCGGCAGCTAAAAGAATGATGCCCAGAATCTTAAAAACACGGGCAGCTCTTGGGAAATTAATGATGATCATAACCATTCCGAGCACGCCGATTATAGAATAAAGAACGGAATGAGACCAGAACACGTAGATAACATTTAACAAGAAAACAAACGAATAAAATATGTATATATGATTGAAAGCATTTTTACTACGTACGATAATAATTCTCCTATCCATAGGCGAAACGGAAGATCGCAAAACTTCAGCTTGAGTTCGTCTAATGCATGTACGGTTGATTTAACAATTTACCAGATTATCTCATCCTATCGTTGAACTCCAAAATTTTCAAGACTTATGAAAAATAATACTCAACTCTCCTGTTAAAGAAAGCTGAGCTTAAATGAACACTATTATTTCTTTCACGCGTTCTATATCTTCATCTATTTTCCGGGGGATGTAACTATTATCTCCGCGGTAATAACTTCTGTATATTAAAAAACTATCTTCTTCCTGTTTCTTTTAAAATACCTAAATATTGTTTCCACGGACCAACATCCTCTCTGTACCTCTCAGCCATGACACGATTGATTTGAGCGATATGAGTTAAATCATGAACCACCCACGTAGAAAGCAGCTCTCTCACGCGCACTTCTCCGAAAACAGGATGTAAGGCCTTCACGTCAAGATCGACATCAGGATCCACAAGTTCTCTAAGTTTAGTAACGTTTTGTGTTCGAACCCTCTTAAATTCTATTAACTTTTGTTCGATTGAAGTTTCAGATGAACTCTTTAAGTGGGCAAACCGATCAAAAGGGGGAAACGAGTTTTGATCACCTTCTTGCAGCATAACTTCAAGCCTTGGCATCCAGTTGTTTCTCTCAGCTTCAATAAGATGTCCTACTACCTCATCAGCATTCCACGTATCGTCGCCTTCGTTGCATTCCAGCCAACCTGTTGATAATCCCAAAAGATAATTGTTTAACACGAGAGGCGTTCTTTCAAGTATTTCCACGGCTTCGTTTACAGAAAAATTCATCGGGCTTGCTCCTTTCACTTTTATTAGAAAATGTTTAAAATAATATTCCTATAGACATAAAGAGTAACATATAAATAGTAAAGGCAAGCGTAGTACAGCCTCTCTTTATAGGGAAGGAGAGAATTAAAATGGAAAGTATTCGCAGCAAACAATTTAAGATCATACTCAAACTTGCAGGAAAGAAAATATTTTGGAGAAAATCAGGAGAAATGCTGAAAGAAGGTATTGCAACAAGGCGTTTATTAAATCATGAACCGCCTCAAAAACTCCGAGAGAGTTTCTCTATAAAGAAAGTGGAAATGAATGGACACTATTATTATGAAATGAAACCGTCCAAGCCGAAGAATGATCTACACATTTTCTATATCCATGGCGGAGGCTATGTACATAAGATCACGAGACAGCATTGGAAATTTTTAGGTCGACTGGCAGACAAATTAAAATGTACCATCACCATTCCCCTGTATCCATTGGCACCTGAGCATACGTATCAACAAACATTTGACTTTGTTTATGCGTTATACGAGAAGGTGGTAAACAAAGTTGAAGACACTTCAAATCTCATATTCATGGGTGATTCTGCAGGTGGAGGAATGGCATTGGCTCTTGCTCAGCTTTTACATAAAAAACAAGCCCCTCAACCAGGAAAAATTATTCTCATTTCCCCTTGGCTGGACTTGCACTTATCAAACCCAGAAGTTGAAGCCATTGAAAAGCATGACCCGTTCCTTAGTAGAACGGGCGTGATTGAAGTAGGTAAAATGTATGCGGGCGATGCAGACCGCTCCTTTTATTTATTAAGTCCGATCAATGGAGATGTGACAGGGCTCGGGGAGATCTCCATCTTCATGGGCAGTCATGATATTTTAGCCCCTGACGCAAGAAAGTTTGTTAAGAAAGCAAAAGAGCAAGGAAAAGAAATTGATTACCATGAAGCCCAACATATGATTCATGTTTATCCGATCTTTAATTTCCCTGAGGCCAGGGCTGCACTCCAGCAAATCATAAGTAAAATTCACCCCTCATGAAAAAAGAAGTAGTTTATCTCCACCGTTTAGTGATGGACTCTATGTGTTGAGGCGACGTGCGGCAGCAGCCTCCGATAATGCGTGCACCCGCCTCATACCAAACACTTGATTGAACATCAAACGGAGTACAGGATTCCTCACCGTGCCACGTATTGGTTTCAGCATTATAAGTTTCTCCTGAATTAGGATAGATAATGATTGGCTTATCCGTCATCTTGCGGACCACACCAAGGGCTTCAGCAGCGTCGGGGATCGGAGAACAATTGACGCCGAGCGAGGTCACTTGTTCATTATCTCTTAATTCCTTCACGCACTCCTTCAGCTTCGTTCCGTCACTTATCGTTTCTCCATCTTTTAACGTAAAGGAAATCCAAGCATACGTATCCGGAAATTCTTTTAATAGCGAAGCCAGTACTTTCGATTCCTGAAAAGTTGGAATCGTCTCAAGAGCCAGCACATCTGCTCCCGCTTCTACTAACGCCTGCATTCTTGGACGATGAAATTCTGTTAAATATTCGTCCGTCACATCGTAGTTCCCTCTATATTCAGAACCGTCAGCAAGATAGGCGCCGTAAGGTCCTATAGAACCAGCAATGATTGGTTTCGGACGGACTATACTTTTTTCTTCCATCCAGAAATCATCTCTTGCCTGCTTCGCCAATGTCACCGTTTTTTTCATTAATTCCAGTGCTTCTTTCTCTTCTATGCCTCGTTTTGCAAATCCATCAATTGTAGCCTGATAGCTGGAGGTAATTGCACAGTCTGCCCCAGCCTTGAAATAATCATAATGCACCTGACGGATCACTTCAGGATCATCAAGTAAAATCCGAGCCGACCAAAGAGGATCGTTTAAATCATACCCATGGGACTCAATTTCCGTAGCTAACGCACCGTCGAGAATGAGAATAGGATACTCTTGTAAAATAGATGTAATTGGATTACGTTTTAATTTAGACATATTTTTTCCTCTTTTCATATCGTTTAGTTTCTAAAGACATATTTATTGGACGAGCTTCTTCTATCTATGCAGAACCACTAATTCACTTGTAAAGTGAGGATTCTCTTTTAGGAGTGTGATGTTCTTTAGTTGGTTTACTTTTTCTATAATCCTTGCTCTTCCATCCCCATTGGAAGAACATCATCCAAAAAACAATAAATAAAGATTGAATAGCATTTTCTATCCATATTAAGGACCCAGACCTAAAGTAGTCCATAACCAACAACCATAGAAAGAGTGCTGCAAAACCGATAAAATAAATTTTAAAATCTTTCATTGAAGCCTCCTGTCAACCCTTTTGTACATTTACTCACGTTTCATTTTACTTAAACACGAACGACTATGTAATAAACAATTCCCACTTAACTAAACACAAAATGTCGGATGCCCATCATCCCACCCTGATACTCTATAAAAGAAGGAGGTCATAGAAATGGATAGACTTAAGGACATGAATGACGCCCTTAACTATATTGAAGATAATCTTACGTGTGAAATTGACGGAAAAGAAGCGGCCAAACGGGCATTTTGTTCCGAGTTTCACTTTAAACGAATGTTTTCTTTTCTGGCCGGCATCTCACTCTCGGAGTATATTCGGCGCAGAAGGCTCACCCTGGCCGCATTTGAACTTAATACAAGTGACGTAAAAGTCATTGACGCGGCAATTAAATATGGATATCAATCACCCGACTCATTTGCACGTGCTTTTCAAAAAATGCACGGAATCACGCCATCAGAGGCGAAAAGCAAGGGGCATTCCCTGAAATCTTATCCTCCTATGACATTTCAGCTATCGATTAAAGGAGGAAGTGAAATGAACTATCGCATTGTAGAAAAAGAAGCATTTCGTATTGCAGGGATTAAGAAAAGAGTCCCTATCATATTTAAAGGAGTACATCCAGAGATCAACAAAATGTGGAAAAGTTTAGATCAAGAGACAATACGTCAACTAAAAGAACTTTCGACGATTGACCCAAAAGGCATTATTAGTGCCTCCACTAATTTCTCAGAAGAAAGAATGGAGGAAAAAGGAGAGCTGGACCACTATATTGGAGTCGCAACAACGAAAGAGTGCCCTAACGATCTATCCCAGCTGGAAGTTCCCGCTTCCACATGGGGAGTATTTGAAGCTGTGGGACCTTTCCCCGATGCCTTGCAAAACGTATGGGGACGTATTTATTCGGAATGGTTTCCTTCATCGAACTATGAACAAATCGACGGACCGGAAATTTTGTGGAATGAGCATAAGGACCTTTCCTCCCAAGCGTTTAAAAGTGAAATATGGATTCCAATAAAGAAAAAATAATAAAGAGCTGTTTTATCAGCTCTTTTCTTTATATTCTATCAATGATTTCTTCCGTCTATTTTTTATCCTTTTAAATCTTCAACTTTCTGACCAGTGATCGTACCCTGGTGAAAATATAATTGCCACCTCTCATCGACAAATTTCCAAATTGAACTGCGCCGTGTATTCCTATTTCTAGTTTTGTCCTCTATAAAATAAGTAGCTAAGACTACATCATAAGCTAATGGCTGTATCTTATATTGATATAAAACCATTTCCGATAAAACAACTCCATCTTTAAGACACTCATCTCTAGTGATCTCATATCCTGAACTTCCTATTTCCCAAAAATCTTCCGCCAGTATTTGAGCAAGTTCCTCAGTCGATCGGCGTACCTCCAGGTTTAAATGTCTCTTCTCCATTTCTTTTAATTGTTCTCTTAGATCATTATTCATTAGCTTCTCCTCATTTCCCTGGTGAAGATGATTGGTTTCTCCTTTTAACAAAATAACGAATAACAAAAATGATAAGTAACAGTTCCAAAACCGTGATCATCAAACTAGCAAACGCCGAATCTCCATCCCAGTAATCATTTTCACCGTAAGTACTCGCTCTCCCGATCAGCTTTAATGAACCTGCCGTCCTCTTCTTGGACAGCGATAGCTTCCTCTTTACGAACCCCTTCAATGGAAAAATACTTCGTGCCTTCTCTATAAGCATTAGAGAAATTCCCATGGTATTGTTCCATATCCGAATAGGCAGTCACGTGACCAATCTCCCTGTCTACCTCATCGACATACTCCTCACTGACCACATATATATATCCATCCCACACCACGAAAGAATAGGCCCACGATGTAGCAAAGCTTGGTTGAGGCAGTAAAATTCCTGAAATCAGAACGAGCACAAGTAATGAAAAAGTTTTCATACTACTCTCCCTACCCTGGAACACGTGATAGTTACTCACTCAAACGAGGCTGCCACAATACTAATTGATATAACGTTTAAACCAATCGTCCACCTCTTCCGTGTATTCTTCGACATAATTCGTTAACCCATGACCTCCGCCTTCGTATTCCTTATATTTGAAATCCTCGCTCCTGGGCTCTAGTTGCTCAGCAAGCTTCCTGGAATGCTCTACAGATACTTTTTCGTCTTCATCTCCATGCAGAATGAATAGAGGTGAATTTAGCTTTTCAGACCAGTAACTAGCTGAACGCTTTTCGTATTCTTCTTTTTGAGTGTCAGGATCACCAACCCATTCAGCCAGTCCTCTTTTCATAGTTGCTTCACTTTCTTCGTGAAAAAGAAAAAGGTCCGAGATTCCACTCACAACAGCGGCTGCATGAATATCCATCTCTTCCTTAATGGCTAAATAAGTCATCATTCCTCCACGTGAAGTCCCGAGCATCACTTTATTATCAATATCTACATCTTCAAGCTCTTCTGCTACATGACTCAGGTTTAACACATCGTTAAGATCGGCGCCTCCGAACTCTTCCTTTCCCTCTCCTCCATCATTCCCTCTGTATTGAGAGGCGACCACGACGTATCCCTTATTAGCCCAATAAGATAGATAGCCGGATAACGTCCTTTCATCAATTTTTGAATACTCTTGATTTCCTCCTCTATTAAAAATAAGTAAGGGGAGATCCTCTTTAAATTCTTTAGGTTTTACAACAAAACCTGACACTTCTAATCCATCACTTCTATAGTTTAACTGGTAGGCTTCCGTAGTTTTAGAATGGGAGGTTTGTGGAATATCCATCTTTTCATTACTTAATATATAAGGTTCAGTAGAACTCGATTCTCTGCACCCAGCCCCCATCACCAAGAACAAAAGGGTAAGAATTCGCAAACAGAACTTATACATTTTATCCCCCCTTACAAGTAAGGCAATTGGTGCAGAGCCCGGAATTACATCCGCTTTTAACTAAATCATTGAAAAGATTCTGCTGAATCAACTCGTCTTTCGTTATGTTCTTCTCAGACCCTTCCATGAAATACTTCAACTCATAGCTGATATCATCCTCTTTCCACACTAATCGCTTAGAAGATTCGTCTTTACTTTCACCATATTCCCCTTGAGTGTCACCTACCTCAACCTGTTCTGGGTCTACATCGTTATCCTAATTAATATCCCTTTTAATCGTCATCAATTCGACCTCCACACGACCTTCCCCAACGAATTCAACATTTAGTAAGGTATCCTTTTAGCTCCTCGGCCCTGATGTATAATTATAGTCCTCTACTTCAAAAGGCAATTGAGCCGGAAGTTTTGGTTGAAACGGTCCTTCCTAGGATATCCTTCGATTTTAGACAAGTGATCCATTCCATCATTAAACGGTTTGTTGTTATTTTTGTTAGGGATAATAAAAACTCCTTTTTGAAAATTTGCCAACTGCTTCTTATTCAAATACGATTTTTAAGCCCAAAAGTTTCAATATACCCGGTTTACTTCAAAAATCTATTGACAGATAGAATAGCTGTACTTAAAATTGTAAAAATATTCATTTTAAGGGAAACTTACGTGAAGGAGGCATTAATGATTAGAAACTATGCATCTATTGGAACCTTATTTTTAATCATTTCAGCGATATTGACAGCTGGCAGCAATGTTTATTATTCAAATCAAGTACAAAATATAAGTCCCTTCACTTTTACCTTTATTAGTTTCTTCATTACTGCTTTATTTTTTCATGCGATTCAGTTAAGTAACGCTTCAATGAGGTCGCATAACGAGACTGCCAATGTTAAAGACATGATTGGCATTAATCTCAGCACGGCTGGAGTATTTATGAGTTTCTATTTTGCCTTAAAATACATAGAACCTGCCATCGTTGGAGCCATTGAAATCGGGGTAGCTCCGATTTCATCGTTACTTATCGCTAGAATTTTTCACCGGAAATTATTAAATAAAGTGGATGTCATTACAGGGTTAGGTACGTTTATTGGGAGTTTGTTTCTTATCTTTGCAACGCTGCAAGGGAACTCGGGCGTAGCTTTTTCTTCTATCCCCTTTGCTGCAGCCGGGCTTGCCTCCGCTGCCTTGTGTGGATTTTTTGCAGCTTTAGCAGCCATTTACTCGAAAAGGCTGAGCGAAGCCCAATGGAGCACTTCTATGATTTTAGCTCATCGTTTTTATGCCATTATCGTAGTGTCGCTCATCATCTCTATAAAGCAAGGTGGACTGCTGGAACAATTGCCATCTAATTGGGCATGGGTTTTAGTCGTTTCCATTATCGGTGTTGTCCTTCCATTGTACTTTCTGCAAGTCGGGATTCAATATTCTGAAACATTTTTTGTCATGATGTCCTTGTCATTTATACCTATCTTCACTTTTGCCTTTCAGTTTTTCGATCCTAGAATCCATACTTCCTACCATTCGTTGCTAGGCGTAACGGTGATACTAGGGTTTGCTTTATTTAGTGTTTATGTAAATAACGTAAGACATCGGCCTATTCAAGAAAGAAAAGAGATGGCGTTATAAAGGGTGAGCTTTTTTCTTTCTGAAGTTAAAGACCCACTCACTGCTGAATGCTGCAATTAATCCTATCCAAAATACGAAAGACATAGAGAAGATATAACTGTCAGCAAATAGCTCATACGTGATGTTTATAAATAACACTACCAAATAAGCATAAAAACCAATAACTGCACCCTTTTTCCAATGATCAGATTCACTCTCATTCATAGGTTTAAATAATTTAATGCCTTTCACCTCCTAACAAATTTTTCTACTATTTCTTTATTTTAGTATGAAATAGCATTCATAAACAGATTGGATGGGAGAACTACTGTAAATAGGGTTTTAGTTCTTTCTGAAAGCTAGTAGAATGGAGCATAGTACAACTTAAAAAGAAGGTGCTTAAAGTGAAGGAAAACGAAATCGAACTGTTAAGGCTAATCGAGAAAAACGCTAATTTAGAAGTTGATAAAATTGCAAAGCTAATGGGAAAAAGTATAGATGAGGTTCGCGAACTGCTGAACCATCTTGAAGAAAAGAAAGCCATTCTCGGTTACTCCACGCTGATTGACTGGGCTAAAGTGTTAGACGGTGAAGAGGTTACCGCTATGGTTGATGTAAAAGTGACGCCGGCCCGCGGAGTTGGTTTTGATAAAGTAGCTGAACGTATTTACCGTTTTCCTGAAGTCAAAGCCGTTTATCTGATGTCGGGAGCTTACGATTTGTCCGTATCAGTAAAAGGGCAGACGATGACTGAAATCGGGAATTTTATTTCTGAAAAACTTTCTACTCTGGATTCTGTTTTATCGACGACGACTCATTTTGTATTAAAACGCTATAAGCATGACGGTATCATTTTGCACGATGACGATGATGATGATAAAAGAATAGTGGTATCACCATGAATAAGACATCTTATATTTCAAGACAAGTAGCTGACCTAAAGCCTTCTGGCATTCGCCGTTTTTTTGATTTAGCGGCTCAGATGGAAGATGTTATATCGCTTGGGGTAGGCGAACCTGACTTTGTCACACCTTGGAATTTCATCGAACAAAGTTTTCATGCGCTTGAACAAGGATACACGTCTTATACGGAAAATGCGGGGATGCTGGAGTTACGCGAGGAGATCAGCAATTACCTGCACAACAGTTTTCAGCTCTCCTATGATCCAAATGATCAAGTTATTGTTACGGTAGGAGCGAGTCAGGCGATTGACCTTGCTTTGCGGACAGTTGTCGAGCCCGGCGATGAAGTCATTGTGGTGGAACCAGGCTTTGTAGCTTATGTCCCAACTGTCAGTTTAGCTGGCGGAACACCGATTACCATTCAAACCAAACCTGAAAATGAGTTTAAATTAAAACCAGAACAAATCGAAGAAGCGATTACTCCACGAACAAAAGCGATCATGCTGTGTAACCCGAATAACCCGACAGGTACGTTTTTATCTCGTCAGGAATTAGAGCAGCTTGCCGAAGTAATTAAGAAGCATGATCTGCTTGTATTGTCAGATGAGATTTATGCTGAATTGACCTATGACGAAGCCTACACAAGCTTTGCCGCTATTCCTGACATGAAAGAACGCACAATTTTGATCAGCGGTTTTTCAAAAGCTTTTGCCATGACAGGCTGGCGTCTGGGCTATGCATCAGGACCCTCGGAAATCATCTCAGCCATGGTAAAAATTCACCAGTACACGATGATGTGTGCACCGACTATGGCTCAGCATGCAGCGTTAGAAGCGATGAAAAATGGCAAGCCCAGCGTTCAGGAAATGATTGAAAGTTATAAGCAAAGAAGGAACTTTATCGTGAGCAGCTTAAATGAAATAGGACTGGAATGCCCAAATCCCGGCGGGGCTTTTTACGCCTTCCCTTCCATTAAAGCAACTGGATTATCTTCGGCAGAATTTGCTGAGCAATTGCTTCAAGAAGAACAGGTAGCTGTTGTACCAGGGGAAGTATTTGGAGAAAGCGGCGAAGGATACATACGCTGTTCCTACGCGACTTCTCTGAAACAGCTCGACGAAGCCATGGATCGCATGAAACGGTTTGTAGAAAAAAGAATATAAATGAAAAACAGGAAATTCCCGAAGTGAGGAATTTCCTGTTTTTCATAAGGTAAACGTTCGAACCCACGGCTTACGTTAAATTGTAAGTGAACAAATATTAAAAACGTTTAGTTATAGACCATTAGCCACAGCTCTCAATTAGAAATCATAAAGATTCATAGTTCTCCATTGTTTTGGAAGAGCTGCTGTTTCAAGTGCATAAATCTTTTTTACAGCTGAAAATTCCGGTCCATCATTACATGAGAGCTTTCTGCAAATATCCGCTTCCAGTATAACGTTATCGGCTTAAAACCTCTTTATTTATATGTGATTTCCTTTAAGGTATAATCATTCTCATAAGTGATGAAAGAGTTTTCATACCCCTATTAATCAATAAAGGAGATTCATATGATATGAAACCCAAAATTCAAGACGTGGCTAAAGCGGCCGGGGTGTCCCCTACCACTGTGTCACGTGTTTTAAATAACCGTGGTTATATAAGCGAAGAGATGAAGAAGAAAGTATATAATGCGATGGAAGAAATTAATTATATTCCAAACGATTTAGCAAGGTCTTTGTATAATAAGAAAACGAATATTATTGGGTTAATCGTGCCGACGACTAAAAATCCATTTTTCGGTGAACTAGCAGCAGAAATAGAAAATTACTGTTCGCAAAAAGGACTTAAAGTACTTCTATGCAACAGCGTAAACAACATTGAAAAAGAAAAGCAGTATTGGGATATGCTCAGAAGAAATCAAGTAGATGGTGTAATCGTGGGGACTTATAACCGCGGCCTACTTGATTATGAACAGCATAACTTACCAACCGTAGCCATTGATCATTATTTATCTATGGATATTCCCGTCGTAGGTTCAGATAATTACAAAGGCGGGAAACTTGCTGTGGAAAAACTTTTAGAGGCT
This sequence comes from Halobacillus sp. B23F22_1, assembly GCF_043497005.1. Taxonomy (NCBI): domain Bacteria; kingdom Bacillati; phylum Bacillota; class Bacilli; order Caryophanales; family Bacillaceae; genus Halobacillus; species Halobacillus sp. B23F22_1. The sequence continues at coordinate 464,665 of NZ_JBIEKE010000003.1, forward strand.
GGCTCCCAGCGAATCATTCATTTAAACGGTCCTTATGACCTTGAAACACCTGCTAATTTGCGCAGGAAAGCCTATGAGGATGTTATGACTGAGCGCAATTTGCCTCATACCACCTACGAAATTCCAGGGGTAGTCGATATCGAGCAGCACAAACGAATTATTAAAAAGATTTTTGATGAACAGCCGGATATGGACGGAGTCTTTGCCAGTGATGATATCTTAGCTCTGGCGGTTATGCGGGAAGCAGAAAATAGAAAGGTATCGATTCCAGAACAACTAAAAATTATCGGATATGATGGTACAGAAACGATTCGTACCATCCACCCCAAACTAACAACAATTCGTCAGCCAATTCAAACCATCGCTGAATCAGCCGTGTCTCTTCTGCAACAGCAAATCGAAGGCACAAAACCGATTGCACAGGAAGAAATCAGGCACAATGTTTCTTTTTATGAAGGTGGTTCTATTTAAAAAACATAAAGAAGGGAAAGGCTTCACAATTCAACCTTTCCCTTCTTTTTATTCTATTACTTTTTTTAACGACCACGTCTCCATTTTTTCTACAATAACTCCCGTTCCTTCTGTAAATAGTCGAGTACCCTTGTTTTTCAAATCAGAATAAATGCGATTTGTTATCCACGCTTCTCCATCTGCTGTTAGTACCTCTAATGAGCATGTATCCATAAATAACCGGATTGAAAGTTGATCTTTTACATTAATCTTAGTTTTATTTAAACTAGAATGGGTATCTCCCCCGGCTAGAGTAGTGTCTACGACTAATTCTTTTGTTTTTAAATCGTAGTACACCAAAACTTTTTCTTTTCTATTATCAGAAACTCTCAACTCTATCCCTAGCTTTCCATAAGGCTCAGCTTTTTTCAAATCAAAATCTATTAACATTTCATAGCTGTGATCTAAGTCATTTCTAGTAACATCTACCACTTCATTTGGTGATAGGTGGATATTTTCATTGTACTGATTGTTTTCTCGTAAACTTTGAAGTTCGGGAGCAGGTAATAACTTCACTTGGCTGTTACCATCCAGTACGACCTGCCTCGGAATTGTCATAGCCCCTGCCCAGCCTTCCGTTTTAGTAGGGAAGTCTGTCTGCCACGTATCCATCCAGGCGATTAGAATTCGTCTGCCTTGTTCATCTTCAAACGTCTGGGCAGCATAAAAATCATTCCCGTCATCAATTTCTTTTACTGATTCAGGGGTGAATTTACCATTGTTATAATTCATCTCACCAACCATAATGATGTTTTTTCCATCGGCCATATTCATAGGCGAGACGATCAGTGCATGTTTATCCTTGATAGGGAATAGATCCGGGCATTCCCACATATCCCCCTGATTCTCATCTGCTTCTAAGGCTTCTCCTTCATATGTCCAATCTATTAAATCCTCGGATTTATATAAAGGAATAGCTCCTTTTCCATTCACACTTGAACCTACAACCATATACCATTCCCCGTCATACCTCCACACTTTAGGGTCGCGAAAATCCTGTGATAAATCCTCGGGAGGCTTGTCAATGACAGGGTTTTGATTGTGCTTATAAAAATGAATACCATCGATAGAAGAAGCTGCAGCCTGAACTTCTTTTGGGGATTTTCCTCCTACATGCCCTGTATAAATTAAATAAAGCTCATCACCTTTAGAAACAGCACTACCTGAAAAGCAGCCAATATCATCGTTTCCTTCTTCAAAATCATATTCCTCTGAAGGCGCCAGGGCGACAGGTTGATGCTCCCAGTGAATTAAATCTTTACTTACAGCATGACCCCAGTGCATCGGTCCCCAGTTCACCCCATAAGGGTTGTGCTGGTAGAATAAATGATAGACTCCTTTATGCTGAATCAGGCCATTAGGATCATTAATCCACCCAGATGGAGCCATAAAGTGATAATTTAATCGATAGCTGGCATCCACGATTTTCTTCTTTCTCATCTCCACCTCCTGAGTCGCTTGCTGAACTTCTTGTTCATGGGTTTCATTCGTTAATTTCATAGTTTTCCCCTCCAAAATATGTTATCCGGTTGTCATACAAATTCAAATTAAATAACTTACTTATTGCCTGTTCCTGAAGTGCCAAGCCCTTGAAGTAAATATTTTTGAGCTACCATATAGACGATAATAAGCGGAATCGTTGAGATCGTTAAGATTGCCATAATCTGATTCGTAAAGACAGGCTCTGTCGAATTGATATTCGTAATTGCAACCTGCAGCGGGAATTTCTCCCCATCGGTTAAGATCATCAACGGCCAGATGTAGTCATTCCAGCTGGCGATAAAGGAAAGTGTGCCTACAGTTGCAATGGCCGGTTTAGACATTGGCATCATAATTTTCCAGAAAATTGACCAATTGCTGGCTCCTTCAATCTTGGCCGACTCAATCACCGAATCCGGCACAGCGATAAAGAAATTCCTGAACAAATAAATGAAGAAAGCGTTCGCTATCATAGGGATCACGACAGCTAGGCGGCTGTTGACCAGTCCCAGATTGTGAATGATAGTAAATTGAGTGATTATAATAGTTTCAACAGGGACGATTAACAACGCCAGCAGGAGACTAAACAACAGGTTTTTTCCAAAAAACCTGAATTTTGCGAAGGCATACCCTGCCATACCATTGATGACAATTGATCCCACTGTAACGATCCCAGCATATAAAACACTATTGAACAAGTAATTAAATATATCAAATCGTTCAAATAACTCGGAGTAAGAAGCCATCCACTCCGATAAGTGAAAAGAAGGTAATAAAGCTTTAATGCTGTCTAAATCTTGATAAATGCTTTCCTCCGTTTTTAACGAGGAAGAAATCATCCATAATAGAGGAAATACAAACACAAAAGCTAAAAGGGCTAACAATATATATTTAACTACTTTTGTTATTTTTTGCATTTAAATATCCTCCTTTGCTAGTTTTCTCTGAATAAATGTCACCACTGCAATTAAAGCACCAAATACGACCGTCATTGCGCTGGAGTATCCAACCAATCGATCCGTAAAACCAGTTTGATAGATATAAAATATCGGCGTCATTGTCGAGTTCAGTGGTCCACCCTGAGTCATAATCATCGGCTGAATGATTAATTTAAAGGCTGCAATTAATGTTGTGAACACTATTAAAGTGGTGGTAGGTCTTAATAAAGGCAGGGTAATGTGCAGGAAGCTCTTCCACTTCGTAGCTCCATCTATTTTTGCCGCTTCATATACTTCTCTAGAAATATTTTGTAAGCCGGCTAAGAAAATCAACATTTGATACCCTGCTCCCTGCCATGCGGATACAAACACAATCGCAAATATTGCCTGATTTGGACTGGTTAAAAACGGCTGAGCATCGATCCCTATACCTTGAAACATAGAATTGATCAATCCATCAGAAGGGTTTAATAAATAGAGCCATAATACTGAGATCACAACTAAAGACATAACAACTGGAGAAAAGAAAGCTACTTTGAGAAAAATATTACTTTTTTTGTTGTTGTTAATTAATAAAGCTAACCCTAAAGCGGCCCCTACCTGTACAATAATAATGCAAACAACAAAAATAGAAATGTTTTGCAGGCTTTTCATAAACACAGGATCACTAAAGAGCTGAGTGAAGTTACTAAACCCAACAAATTCCCGTTGATCCGGCGTAAGAAGATAATAATCCGTAAAGGCATAATAAATCGTCAATAAGGCAGGTAAGAATAAGAAAACACCTAGCAATATTAAGGCTGGCAGCAGGAAATAAAACGGTTGGATATGAAAACTTATGGATTCTAAACTAAAAGCTTTTCGTTTTGACCGTTTAGTAAACTTATCAGAGTACTCCATTCCTTAATTCCTCCTATCTATGGCTGTCTGCATTTCTTGGGCTTTTTCATCAAGCAGCTGCTGCAGTTCATCCGTATCTTCGTAAAATGACAGTCCAGTAACCGTTTGTTGAAAAGCTCGTGTGACTTGCGGATAAGCTGGAATAACAGGTCTTGGCTGTCCAGAAGCCGTATTTTGTTCAATCAATTTGTTCATTTGCGGGGTTACTTGGTCCTCCAGCTCTTCGGCGGCAGAATAACGTGCGGGAAGAACCGTGTTTCCTAAACTAATATCAACTAGTGCCTCAGTGGTGGTAAGAAAATCAATTAACGTCCCTGCCGCTTCTTCATTTTCCGCACTGGTTGACATGGCATACTGCCAGCTTCCTGTAGGGGACACAAGTTCGTTAGTATCTGGGGAAACTGGATAAGGCATAATATCGTAATCGATATCTTGATAACTAGTTTCCAGCATCTGAATCGACCAGGATCCGCTCATCATCATTGGGTATTTGCCCGTTTCAAATCCATTTTCAGAAGGAGAAATGGTGGTATAATTTTTGTTCTGCATTTCTTGAATAAAGGTCATGGCTTTTAACCCATCTTCATTATTAAAAACCCCAGTGGCTTGCTCCCCGTCTTCTGAAACCACCTGACCGCCTTGAGACCATAAGAACGGAGAAAAGGCGTACATTAACCATTCACTTTTATCGTCCAGCCCCATGTCTATGGCTGGAGTATCAAAGGTTTCGGTCAATGTTTCTGATAACTCCATAAATTGATTCCAGTCCCATGGCTCCTCTACTGTAGGTAATGAATCTAAATCAATACCAGCTTTTTCAAACATATCTTTATTGTAAAAAATCCCTACACCCGACTCCGAGTAGCCAATAGCGTAAAGCTCGTCTTCATACGTTCCCTGATCGATAATACTCGGCAGAAAATCATCTTTATCGGAAAGGTATTCACCAATTGGAGCGATGATATCTGCCTCAGCGTAAGCGGCAGTGTTTGGTCCATCCAGTGTTAATACGTCAGGTAACGTTTCAGTTGAAACAGCAGCATTTACCTTATCTTCATAACCTCCTCCGCCTCCGCTTCGAGGAATAAACTCTATGTTGGCTTCATAGGTTCCTTCATATTCCTCATTAAACTGTTGTACTGTGTCATACATGACTTCCCCTTCAGGACTTTCTTTTGAGGTTTGCACCCACATGCTGATTGTTTCTTCCCCCTGAGTACTGCTTGTCTCTTGATCATTACAAGCTGTAAGACTTAACGCCCCTGTCAGTGCAGCGGCTAACACAAAATACTTCATTTCTCCTCCTCCTAATTGAAAGCGATTTCTTTTCATAAATTGTACTCCTGTGATTTGCATATGTCAACCGGATGACATAAAAATATTTTTAGTGTTTATAAATAGTTTTTACTCTTTTCAAAATACGGAAAGTGGTGCTAATCTAAATAAGTTCTCTTAGCCTATGAATATTTTCCCATATCTCTCGTGGCAATAGACTAAATATACAGAATAATCTAATATCTTGTGACATTATGTCAATTGTAAGACTCCCACCGAGTTGATATAGTGTAAAAAACTGGACACGAGGTGATGGCAATGGATATTAACGGAAGCAGGTTGGAAGAACATATTTACACATTGGCTGGAATCGGAAAAATTGGTGAAACAGGAGTGAGGCGGCTTGCTCACTCAAAAGAAGACCGGCAAGCCGTTAATCTTGTCAAACAATGGATGGAGAAGGCCGGGTTAGAAACTCGGATTGACTGTTTCGGTAATTTAATCGGAAGAATAGATGGAAAAGATAAAGAAAAACCAATCCTTATGCTCGGATCTCATATCGATTCACAGCCCTATGGCGGCCGCTTTGATGGAACTGCGGGAGCGCTTGGAGCTATAGAGGTTATACATAGTTTAAAAGATAAAGGCATCACTCCTAATCAAACGATTGAAGTCGTTTGTTTTTCTGATGAAGAGGGGGCTCGATTCAACAAAGGCGTGTTCGGAGTTCGTGCCTTGATTGGTCAATTAGAAGAAGGAGAATTGGAGCGCCAAGATAAAAATGGAGTAAGCCGATTAGAAGCGCTTAAAGAGTTTGGTGTCACCCCTGATATGACACAAAGTCCAGTCTACCAACAAGGCGATATTGAAGCCTTCCTTGAACTTCATATAGAGCAGGGTCCTGTCCTTGAGTCTCAAGAAAAACCTGTAGGTATTGTGTCTGCCATTTCCGGTCCCCTTTGGTTAACCGTTACCCTTGAAGGGTTTGCTGGTCATGCCGGCTCTGTTCCTATGAATCTAAGACAAGATGCACTTGTTGGAGCCTCAACCATAATCCGAGAATTTAACGAATTAGTTAAAAATGAAGGGACGTCTAACACGGTAGGCACCGTCGGCAGCCTGCAAAACTTCCCGAATTCAAGAAACATTATTCCTGAAAAAGTAGAATTCACGATTGATCTGCGGGATATAGACATGGAAGCAAGAAACCGTTTGGAAATAAGACTTTATGAAATCATTAAAAAAACTTGTACTGAACTAAACCTCACCTACTCGTTAAGCGAGGATACGCGCAGTAACCCTCGTTATTGTGCAGATTGGATCAAGGACATCATGCGAGAAGAAGATGAGAAACTAGGATATCAATCTCCTACTTTAATGAGCGGCCCTTTTCACGATGCGCTGTTTATGTCCTACATTAGTGACTATGGCATGATTTTCGTCCGGTGTGAAAAAGGAATCAGCCACAATCCATTAGAATTTGCTGAAATGGAAGATATTCAAAAAGGCGTTGAATTACTCTATCAAACAGCCGTTAAGATTGCACAGTCATGAATGGAGGGAGAATGATGACAGCTACGAAAGCTTTTGTAAACGGACAAGTCTTCACCTCAGATGAAAAATACAGCGTGCATGAAGCTGTAGCGGTTAAAGATCAATACATTGTCCACGTTGGTCCAAATCATGAAGTTTTGAAACTGACAAGCGACAAGACGGAAATTATCGATTTAGAAGGTCGAAGTCTTCTCCCTGGATTCATAGACGCCCATGCCCACCTTGAATTGTACGGAACTAATCAACTCGGGGTAAACTGCAAAACTGTAGATAGTATCTTAGAACTTCAGCAAAAATTAAAGGACATTGCAGTTCAAACACCAGAAGGGGAGTGGATTAAAGGCTGGGGCTATAACCAAAACCATTTAATAGAAGAAAGACATGTAACGAAATGGGACTTAGACGCAGTATCCACCTCCCATCCGATCATTGTCGTAAGGACATGCGGCCATATTTCCTGTGTCAACAGTAAAGCGCTTGAGCTGGCTGGCATCACCCATGCTGCACCCAATCCTCAAGGAGGCACATACAACAAACAAGATGGTGAATTGACAGGACTGTTGCTAGAAGCTGCACATATGGAAGCATTCCAGCTGGCTGACTACTCAGAAGAAGAAGTAATGAAAGGACTGGAAATCGCTTCTGCCGATTTTCTTAAACTAGGAATCACGAGTGTTCACGATGCTGGGGGCTATGGAACGAAACACATCCGCTACCTCCAAAAAGCAGTAAACGAGAAGAGAGTAAAACAGCGCGTCTATGCCTTATATGGTTCATTACATGAATCCCCCTTTATGGTCGATAAAGGGATACAAAGCGGGATGATCACAGGCCTCGGGGATGAACATTTTAAAATAGGTCCCGCCAAAGTTTTTATTGACGGCAGCAGCAGCGGTCCCACATGCAAAACGAGAGAACCTTATACAAGTAACGCAGAAGATTCAGGTGTGTTGTATTTAGACCAACAATCTTTAAACGACAGCTTAAGTCCAGCTCATCAACAAGGCTGGCAAATCACGGCTCACGCCATGGGAGATCAAGCCGTCGAAATGCTGCTACATACGATCGAGCACACTCTTACAATATATCCAATGGACAATCACCGCCACCGAATTGAACATTCAGGAATTACACCGAATGATCTATTACAAAAAGTCAAAGCCGCCCGAGCTATCCCAATCCCGAACCCCGCTTTCTTATATGAATTCGGCGATGGCTATGTGAAGGATTACGGTCAGAGAGTCCATCATATGTTTCCGTTAAAAAGTTTCGCAGAGGAGCAGATCCCTTTTGCTATTGGTTCAGACAGTCCGATCACCAGCACAAACCCACTGATCGGAATACACGCTGCTGTTAATCGACGAAGCAAAAACGGAGCACCTCTAGGTCTAGAGCAATCCATTTCTATAGAGGAAGCCATACGGGCGTATACTTGGGCTGGAGCATACGCAAGCTTTGAAGAAGATCAGAAAGGCACGATTGAAGCTGGAAAACTAGCTGACCTCGTCGTGCTGGATCACGCCATTTTAGATTGCCAGACAGAAGATCTTTTAAAGGTTGGCGTTGATATGACGATACTCAACGGTGAAATCGCCTATCACAAGCAAAAGGAGGATATGCAATGACGAAACAAAAATTTGTGAAAATCTACAGTTTATCCTTACTTGTCCCCTTTTTACTCATGGTCTACCCTCTATTTTCATTAGGAAACAGAGCGACCCCCTTTGTTTTCGGGTTACCCTTCTCCATTTTTTGGGTGATTTTCTGGATTATTATTACCTTTATCATCGTTTTATTTTTGTACCGCATCGACCCAGACAAAGATGAAGAGGAAGTGAACTAAATGGGACAATGGCAAATTGCAATGATAATGATGATTGGCTATCTATTTGTTGCCCTTCTTATCGGGGTACTGGCAGGACGCAAACAAGATAAAAGCTCACTGGAAGAATTTACAGTGGCTGGCGGTAATTTAGGATTGTTCGTAATGTGGTTCTTAATGGGCGGTGCTGTCTTTAGTGCCTTCTCATTCTTAGGAGCCCCAGGATGGGCGTTTTCGAGAGGAGCTCCTGCCCTTTATATCATTACATATACGGCTTTCGCCATTCTGCCCTGGTATATCATCGGCCCGAAGATTGGAAAAATCGGCCGCAAACACAATATCTATACTGTTTCTGGTTTCCTGCAAAAACGGTATACAAGCCGTATTCTTGCTATGCTCATCGGTATCATTACCCTGCTGGCTTCAATTCAGTACCTGGCTACACAAATGAAAGGAATGGCGTACATATTCAATATCATGACGGAAGGTCGCATTCCATTCTGGCTTGGTGCTCTATTGTCTTATGGCATCGTTGTTGTTTATGTCGCTACAGGTGGTTTACGTGCCGCAGCCTGGTCTGATGTATTTCAAGGTATTCTAATGATCGTCATCTCATGGACTGTGGGTTTAACTATTGTCAACCAGCTCCATGGCAGCATTACTGAGATGTTCTCAAACTTAACCGAATCCAATCCAGGTTTTCTAGAAATCGGCGTTGAAGGCTCCACGATGTCACCTATGGCTTATACGACAACGATATTAGTGTCTACCATCGGATTCCTCATGTGGCCCCATCTTTTCTCAAAGTCGTACGCCACAAATGCCCGAACGATTAAGAAAACGGTACTCGTTTATCCCATATTCGCCCTTTTCTTAATTCCATTATTGTTTGTAGGTTTTTCAGCTGTAAACGTGATTGATTCGTCACAAATCGGTTCACCTGATGAGATTCTTCCGTTTTTAATTACAACCGTACTTAGTCTGCCTGGTTGGGTCTATGGTCTAGTAGGTGCCGGCGCTTTAGCCGCTGCAATGTCCACAGCCGACGCCATCACGCACAGTGCTTCCCTCGAATTAACCGACGGTTTCGTCCGTAATGTAAAAAAAGACTTATCATCGAAAGCTACTCTTCTCATTATGAGAATCGGAGTTTTCATTATTGGCGGACTCGCCTATTTCATTACCGTCTTCGGCGGCCAAGGTTTGATCGCCTTGCTGCTTGGTGCATATGGTTCTATCGTTCAATTCGCTCCCGGAGTTTATGCAGCCTTGTACTCTAAACGAGTTACAGCACCTGCCGTCATCACCGGGCTCATTGCAGGAACTCTCGTCAACTATTATTTCCAGCTGGTCGCTGAAACGAGACCGCTTGATATCGACGCAGGGATTTTAGGGTTAATCTGTAACGTTATGCTTGTGATCATCATAAGTTCGTTTACTCAAGTAAAAGAACTGCCGATTGCTGAAGAATATAGAAAGATGGGTTCATAACAAACCCATTAGACCAGCACTTTTTGAAGTGCTGGTCTAATGTTTCAATGAGCCTTTTTTATTGATCGATCTTATCAATGTATATAGCCGGAATCGTTATCTCGCCCCCCCTATTGTAGATTCAGTCATTAACCCTATTGAAGTTCCCATAATTGTAACTTTATCACCTTCCAACACTCTAGAGTCTACAATATCTGCTTCATACCTTCATAAAAATCCTGAGATCACAGTCTTCATTACTACAAACCTAATTCGAACTTCGCTGCCTTCCCCTTCCATCACTTGCACTTTTCTTACCTTTATAAGGTTTCACTTTCACTTTGTTAAACGTGACCGTTGAATCCCATACATTCAATCCATAGTAGCCCTCTTCAAAAGCAGCATCTTTTGTATCAATGACTAGCTTATTGTCTAAATAAGCTTTAATCTCCTCTCCTTTGGTCACAACTTCCAAGTGATACTCTTGATTAGCTTTTAGATTTAGCTCATCAGCATCATTGTACACAATCAAATCGCTGCCCTTTCCTTCTACAAATTTTATTAGTTTAACCGCATTATTTTTCACATCAACGTTGACGGCATACCCGTTCTCAGCAGTTGAATCAGAACGGAAAACTAAGGCGCCTGCACCTGCTAAATTATCAGTATCGGAATCTATCACTTTAATGTCAGCTTCATATCGAAAATCGCCGCCTTCCTCATTCGATAGTGTAAAAGCGTCCCCACTGCCTTGCCCTTGTTTCCCTTCCATCGTCTCTGCCCATTTCCCTGAAACAGGCTTCCAGCCGGTTAAGTTTGTTTTAAACCGATTCTTATCTTTCCAAATACTCTTTAAAGGGTAAATCTCCAGGGAGGTCAACGAGGCGTCTCCATCCACACTATAAATCTCCAACCCTTTACTTGATGGATCTGGAAAAATTTGATCGGTGATGACCGTCTCTCCATTCGCACCAAACACTTCAACGGCTGAGCGGTCAACAAATACGTGCATTTTCATTTTGCCGTCTGAAACGGATAAAGAACCCTGATGCAAATCTACAACGTTACTGCCATAATCAAAATCATCGGAGTTTGTACGATCGACAAATAATTGTTCAGCTGCTAAATCGTATCCGACCGTAGTGTATTCTTCCCCCTCCCCCTTACGGACTTTAAAGCCAAATTCTGAAGCATTTGTTTGAGAAACATCAAATTCAGCGACCATTTCATACGTATCTCCTGAGAAATCAGCAAGCAGGCTGCTGTCACTGGAAATGACTTCATTCGTATAGGAAGTTTTTTGACTATTGTCTCGAATACTATTTAAAGAAACCGGCGTTTGTTTTAAACGCGTTCCCTCTTCTGTTTGTGAAAGTTCCATTGTACGCGGCAAAGTCATCGAGCTTCTCCAGCTTGAAGTTGGCGTCTCATTGGCATACTGCCAGTTGCTCATCCAGCCAAGCCAATATTTTTCACCGTTTTCACCTTCTATTCCACTCCAATCGACTCCCGCATAATAGTCAGCTCCGTAATCGCTCCATAGTACTTCGTCGGACGGATTCTCATTGGTAAACGACTTTCCATCAAAATCACCGACAAAGTATTGCATACCAGACCCACCAGCCGGGCCTCCGTCATTGATACTCACCTGCAGCACCCACTTCGTATTGTTGGGGTCGCCATCAATAGGTAATTCAACTAATGTAGGGCACTCCCAAATTCCTCCATTGCTGCCGTGTGTCGAATTGATCCAATCCCCCGACACCGGCGTCCAATCTTCAATTACCCCGCTTTGTTTAATGGCACCTTTTTCAGGTTCTTCAGCCACCTGATCAACCTCTTCTGGCATAGGGCCTTCATGGTAAACGTTAAAATCATCGAGGTTGATATGCCCCCAGCTGCCAGTAGCCTGATCTACTGCTTTAATATAAAGAACTTCTCCTACATAATCAGAAGCATCCCACACATATCGTTTATAGGTTTCATCATCCTCAAACTTAGCGTTGGCCTGACGGATTAATTCCTCATCATCCGAGGCTCTGACTAAGGAAACGTAGCGATTGCTGCGATCATTTCCACCGCCCAGGAGGAAGTTAATTTCTCCCGATCCACCTAGTTCAAAGTAAGAAGAACGTAATTCACCCGTAGCGTTATCTCCATCATGAAGGTCGGAAAACCCCCATAAATGGTACGTCCCTTGCGGATCAAAAGGTCCACCCCAATAACTTGCCGAATCACTGACATGATCATCTGTAAAAGCATTTCCTTTCACAGACTGCCACCCCGTCAGATCTCCTGTTTCAAAATCATGATTCACAATTTCCTTCTCAGACGTTCTAATATTTTCCCCCTTATTCACATTCTGGAACAGGGTACTGGAATTCCAAACATTTAACCCGAGATGTCCATTTGTAAAGCTATCGTCGTTGATATCGTGCATAAGCTCATCATCAACATACACTTTAATATTTTCGTCAAACGCGTCGACTTTTAACTGGTACGTTTGATCAGTGTCCAGACTCATTGGTTTTTCAGCTAACACGGTAATATTTCCATCCTCTATCTTCATTAACTTCACAACATCGTGTAACGCATCAACATTGGCAAAGTAACCGTTTTTGGCTTGTTGATCGGCTCTGAAAACGAGAGAGCCGGCTCCACCTTCTCCTTCGTCTCCTGAAACTTTAATATCTGCTTCATATAAAAAGTTTTCGGCGGTTTGATCACTTATCGAGAAGGCATCCTCTGTGGAAGCCCCTGTTTTCCCCTCTAAAGAATCTTCCCACGTGCCGCTGACCGCTTTCCAGCTGGACAAATTGGTCAAAAAGTTGGATGTATTTTCAAATTCGACATTTCGAAAAGCCGCGGTTGAGTCTGATGATGATAAACCATAAAATCCATACTCAAATGATGTGTCTTTTTCCTCGATCACAAGCTGGTCATCGATGAAAATTTTAATTGTGTTTCCATTGACGACTGCTTTTACGTGATAAGTTGAAGTGGTTTCCAGCGCCATCGATTCACGAGCCAGTTCTTCCGGCTCACCGTCTAAGATTTTACTTAACGTTACCCTGTTATTTTTTGCATCAACGCTAGCAGTGTACCCATTGTCTCCCTCCTTATCTGAGCGAAAGACTAAACCGCCGGATCCTTGTCTGCCATTTTTTTCGTTAAGGGTTATGTCCCCTTCATACGTAAAAGACCCCCCTGTGTGTTCAGACATAGCATAGGATATTTGATCAAGGCTGTTAGATTGAATGCCGCCATCGTGGCCGAACTCACTAGCAAACTCCCACTCTTTTAAATCAGGAGAGGTGTAAAACATAATTTTATCTTTTGCCGCAAGTGACATTACCCACTGGCTGGAATCTTCATGCCAGAAGACTTTGGGATCACGCCAATCCGCGATTGGAGGATTTGGCATGACCGGATTTCCTTCATACTTTTCCCATGTCCTTCCTTTATCAAGACTATAAGCTAGACTTTGAACTTGACCTTCTGGACCCGCATGGGTAAAAATAGCGACCATCGCCTCTTCCCCAAATCCTGCCGTATTGTCCCAGTCAATCACCGCGCTTCCGGAGAAAATATCGCCAAGTTCATCAGGTGATAAGGCGATCGGCAAATGCTCCCAAGTTACGAGATCTTCACTTACAGCATGTCCCCAGTGCATCGGCCCCCACGTCGTGCCATAAGGGTGGTATTGGTAAAACAAATGATATTCCCCTTCGTAGTAAACCATTCCATTCGGGTCATTCATCCAATTTGCTTCTGGAGAAAAATGAAACTGATTACGATACGCCTCTTCATAATATCCTGATTCATCCGCCAGCACTGTGGACGGCAGCCCCCCAACGAATAAACAGAGCAACAATAGAAACCCTCGCTTCCATCCAGCCTTCATCCAAATGGTAATCCCTCTTTTCTATCATTTTTTAGGAACGAATCCGGTCGATTAACACAGCTGAGAGAATGACGCCGCCTTTCACAACAAGCTGCCAGTAATAGCTGACATCCATTAGGGTTAAGCCGTTAGTGATTACGCCCATAATAAGCACTCCTATAATTGTCCCTTGAATTTTACCGACCCCGCCTGTTAGTTTAGAGCCCCCTAAGATAACTGCTGCAATCGCGTCAAGTTCATACATGTTCCCAGCTGTCGGTTGACCTGAGTAAAGACGTCCGGCGAGAACAACGCCTCCTAAACCAGCGAGTAAACCACTGATGGAATATACATTTACCAACGTTTTCTTCACTTTAATTCCTGTTAGTCGAGCTGCTTCTTCATTACCGCCAATGGCATAAATATGGCGTCCAAACATCGTGTACTTTAGAACAAGAAACATGACGAAGTATACGAGAATCATCAAGTAAATAGGAGTAGGAATCGATAGAATAGAACCTGATCCTATAAAACGAAACGTATTCGATTCTAAGACAACCGGGTACCCTCCACTCGTGACATAAGCCAGACCTCTCACATAAGTCATGCTCGCTAACGTGACAATAAAAGCGGGAAGCCCTATCTTGGCTGTAAATATTCCATTGATAAATCCGACTAGATAGCCTGCTCCAATACCTAGAAGCATGGCGAAAACCGGGTTCATTCCTGTTTGTGAAGCCATTACCGAAACAACACCCGACAGAGCCACGATCGATCCTACGGATAAATCGATACCCCCTGTTAAAATAACGATCGTCATACCTGCGGCTAATATCGCAGTTACAGAAACTTGTTTTAAAATATTGGTAAGGTTAGCAGAATCTAAAAAGTTTGGTGCCATAACGCTCATGACAATGCAGAGAAGGAGAAGAATGATAATCATTCCAAGCTGGTTCCACAGTGTCGAAGCATGGTGTCCAAACTTAAATCCAGGTTGAACAGTTGGCTGCTGATTGGACGACAGAGTTGATTTCATCTTTAGTTTCCTCCCGTTGCGTAATACATAATTCGTTCTTGAGTGGCTTCTTGTTTGTGAAGCTGGCCCGTGATCCGTCCTTCATGCATGACAAAAATCCGGTCACTTACTCCGATCACTTCAGGTAGTTCAGAGGAGATCATTAAAACCGCAAGCCCTTCATCTGCAAGTTCAGAGATGATTTTATGAATTTCTGTCTTAGCTCCAATATCAACGCCTCGTGTAGGTTCATCGAGCAGCAGGACTTTCGGATTTGTAGAAAGCCACCTGGCAATAACCGCTTTTTGCTGATTCCCGCCACTTAAACCAGAGATCGGCTGATCGGGTGATGCAGTTTTTATATTCAAGCTTTCAATATATTCAGCAGCTGTACGATTTAAGGAGTTCCAATTAATCTTCATCTTCTTTTTATGTTTTTTTAATTCCGCCAGCAAAATATTCTCTTTTACGGACATATCAAGGAATAAACCTTGTTCTTTACGGCTTTCCGGCACAAGGGCAATTCCATGCTTAATCGCATCGATCGGAGATTTAATTTGAACTTTCTTTCCTTCTACCCACACTTCACCTTGTTGTAAGTGGGAAGTACCGAAAATCGAACGGACAAGTTCCGTACGTCCTGCGCCGACCAGGCCCGCAAAACCGACAATCTCCCCAGGATAGATTTGAAACGACAGATCCTTTACGAAAGTCGCATCACTTAATTTCTTCACCTCTAGGGCTGGCTGGTCTCTACCCTCTTCTTTTATATAGTTACTTTTCGACCTTTGAAAAAGATCTTTCAAATCACGGCCAACCATTAAACTGACTAAATGATCAGGGTTTGTTTCATGGATAGGTCCACTCTGAATCCATTCTCCATCGCGCAGTACCGTATAGCGGTCTGAAATCTTAAAGATTTCTTCCATTCGGTGGGAAATATAGACGATCGCAACACCTTGTTTTCTTAAATCCTTAATAATCTCAAATAAAGTGTCAATTTCTTTATCCGTTAAAGAGGCTGTCGGTTCATCCATAATAAGCACTTCTGCTTTGTAAGAGAGGGCTCTTGCTATTTCCACCATCTGCTGCTGGGCTACACTCAACGTGGAGACAAGGGTTTCTGGCTGCAAATCTGAGCCCATGGAAGATAAAACTTCCTCAGCCCGTTTATGTACTTCTTCCCAGCGCACCATCCCTAATTTGTTTCGAGGGTATTTCGTCCCCATTAAAATATTTTCACTAATCGTAAGATTGGGTGAGAGGTTTAGTTCCTGGTGAATCACTCCAACACCCATCTTTCTAGCAGTTAACGGATCTTTCCATATAACTTGCTGATGTTTATATGTGATGGCGCCACTTTCTTGATCAGGAACGTAGACACCAGACAAAATTTTCATTAACGTCGATTTCCCGGCCCCATTTTCCCCCATTAAGGCGTGGACTTCACCAGGATAAAGATCGATATTGACATTTTTTAAAACCGTTGTGCCTGAAAAAGTTTTATTGATCCCTTCCATTCTTAAAATGGGAGTAGTGACCTCCGTTTTCGTCTTTACTTTTTCCTGTGTAACCATAGATTTTTCACTCCTTACTCAGATTGAAATAACGACCCTTGCTGTACAAGGGCCGACAATTCTTTACCAGCCTTCATAGGAATCTAAGTTGTCTTGTGTCACTAAATCTACTGGAATTTTGATTACTTCTTCTACTGATTCACCGTCTAACACCTGAATCCCAACATCCATGGCTTCTTTGATCATTTCGTCTGGATGCTGGGCTGAGGTTCCCGCAATCGAACTGCCTTCTTTATTCATCGCTTCAACCACGTCTGGAGATCCATCGACACCGACAATATAAAATTCACCCTGACGATCAGCTTGATGCTGGGCAATCTCTGCACCAATGGCCACAGGGTCATTATTAGCAAAAACAGCATCGATCGTTCCCGGCTCATTTGCTTGTAAAATACTTTCCATCACCTGTAGTCCTTTTTCACGATTTCCCTCCCCATTTTGCTTAGCAATAACTTCAATATCAGAACCTTCAATTGTATCTTCAAATCCAGCTATTCGATCCTTTACAGCTGTAACAGGAGGGCCGTCAATGACGACAACGTTTCCTTCCCCACCTAGATCCTCAATCATATATTCAGCTGCCAGCACGCCCGCCTGATAGTTATCAGATGTAACGGTACCTTCTATCCCTCCGTCAGCACCAACGTCAACTGAAACAACAGGAATTCCCGCAGCGTCTGCTTGTGCTACTGCCCCTGCAATTCCTTCAGAATCAACAGCATTTAGAAGAATAAGATCTACACCCTGTGTTATAAAATCTTCTATTTGAGATGTTTGCTTTGCCAAATCAGCATCGGCTGCCTGAACGACGATTTCAGCTCCCAACTCATCCGCATATTCTTCCGCAGCTTCACTCATTGACACAAAAAATGGGTTTGCCAAATTATTGAGCGTTAAGCCGATTTTCAGATCTTTTTGCTCAGACCCCTCATTGGCAGCGCTTTCATTTTGCTCCCCAGAAGTTTCATTAGTACTACATGCAGCCATAAAAAGCAGTAAGATCCCCACCAAAATTACGCTCAGATTCTTTTTCATTTTTTAATTTCCCCTCCATTAGTTAATTTGCAGTAATCATTGAATGCGCTTACATAAATGAGTGATGTTTTCCTCCTTTCCGCTCCCATTACGCATATGATGTAAACTGCTTTAAAAGGAGATCTTTTCTCTTATGCGTAAAAAGTTCCAAGATTGTTTATGATTGTTTTTGCTTACTAATGATCATATATGCGTATACAAAAATTGTCAACAAGTTTTCTAAAAATTACAAAAACAGTTAAAAATACTTATAAACCAACATTTTTATATTGCATTTACCATTATCTCTCTCATTACACCTGGTAATTATGACTACTTATGATTACTTTTAATCACTAACAAACCACTCTGCATAAATGAAAACGGTCAGAACCTTCCTTGTTTAATCATTTATTTTCTTTTGATTTCGAGATTGGTCTATAATAAGAGGAAGAAAGCGTTTACGAAAGGGGACTGTTGATCATGTTTATGGAAGAACGAAAAGCGCAGATTCTTGAATATTTGCGTCATATGTCAAGGGCTTCTGTCCATGACTTAAGCCAGCAATTTAATGTTTCAGACTCTACCATTCGAAGGGACCTTAAAGAGCTTGAAGAAACGGATAGCATAAAAAGAACACACGGCGGGGCCATTCTCCTTCAGCCTGTAAGTTTTGAGGCATCGATAGGAGATAGAAAAAAAGATTATATTACAGAAAAGCAAGCCATTGCTAAAAAAGCCGTTGAGTTCATTAACCCAGGTGATGCCATTCTTTTAGATTCAGGCACTACCACGTACGAACTTGTAAAAGAACTAAAATCTTTTTCCAACCTTTCAATCGTAACAAACTCTATCATTATCATGCAGGAGTTAGCAGATATCCAGGGTTTAGATGTAATGCTGCTAGGCGGAAATGTACGGAGGGAGACATCAGCGCTGGTGGGCCCTTTTGCTGAACAATCTCTTAATATGATTCGCATTGACAAAGCATTTATTGGTACAAATGGCTTAGACCTAAAAGAAGGGATCATTACCACCCCTAACCTTACTGAAGCACGCATTAAACGAATGATGATTACGAACTCCAGGCATACCATCCTTATGACTGACCACAGTAAAATCGGTAAAGTAAACTTCGCTAAAGTGGCTGACCTTTCAGAAATCGACTTTTGTATTGTAGACAACCAAGCGCCGGACCACTTTGAAGAGGACATGAATCGTTATGATGTAAACGTACATATAGTGAATATTTAGTAACATTTAGTAACACTGATCCAATTTCTTTCTAGCTCCCACATTCAAAAAAAGAAGCTCCAAAATGGAGGTCACTGAAAAACTAAAAGTCCAAGATAGGTAGAATTTTAAAAAGCGGTCTGGGGGGAAATTAATTTCCCCCCCCAGACCGCTTTTTCTTCTAACTTTTAAGAGATCTGTCCATTTACGAATCCTCTTCTTCTCAGACATCTCTTTGAGCGTGTTTTTTCATTCATTTTCATAGTCAATTCGCTTCATTTTCTACATTATGTAAAGCGTTTACTTTTTTATGTGAGCGTTTGCTGATCGTGGCATTATAGGAATCTCTTCGTTTACTACAACTATAGGCCGCCTGCATGGGTATGATTGACGGTGCTGATCTATTTGTTATAGTTTAGAGAATTATAATGTAGAATGACCATTTGGTCCTCTAGTGAAAGGGACGCCTTGAAATGAGAAGCATCCAAAGCCGCTTATTGTTAATGCTGTTTATATTCATCATTCTGCCCTATTTTTTATCAGTGTTTTTAATTTACATTTATACAAAAAATAGTGTAGAACAGCATGAACTTGAAAATAGCAGGCAGCAAATACAAGAGAGCTCAATTGAACTTGAACAATACTTCGATGAGATGGTTAACCTCCCCTATATCTTGTACCGCGATCCAGAATTATTTCGCATTTTTAACAATGAAGAAGACGATTCAGCTTATTTGGAAAACAGCTTAGAGAATTATTACCTGATGCGAAATGAAATTCGACAAGTACGGGTTTATATGGATCAAGGTAAAGAATCTTTCACTGTATATAATGGGATGGTGAGTGCCCGGAAATCACAACCAGATTTTCTAGAGCAGGGTTTGATAAAGCAGCTATATCACTCAAACGCAAAGTATATGATAGAGCCGCCACACCCTATTGAGAATTACAATAATGTGGCAATCGTTCCCGCTTCAGACAACACGATGGTCATGACTTTCCACCACAAAATAGTGGATGTGCTTACTAACGATTTCCTTGGTATTCTTACCACGGATGTTGAATTAGACGCCTATGGGCAAATAACGAACAACCTGATTCAGGAAAAAGAAGAAACCGTATTACTCGTCGATGAAAATGAGAATGTGATTCATGCCAACGATCATGCATTAATTGGTAAGTCCGTGCCCCCTGATTTACAACAGCAGATGAACGCAGCCGAAGAGAGCACAGGCGATGATATTATCTTATCGAGAACATTATCTGGTCCTCTCAATCAATGGAGATTAGTGAAAATAACGCCAAGTGAAACCTTGTTTCAAGACGTACGGCAAACCGCTTACACCAGCATATTAGTCGGGATAGGCGTAGGGATATTAGGGGTGGTAATGATTAGTGTGATTGCTTACAAAATTACACACCCGATTAAACGGCTTTCCCGAAAAGTAAGCACGATAGAAGGCGGGGACGTGGATGTTCCCTTTGATGACAGCCGACAAGACGAAATCGGTTATTTAGAAAAACATATGAAAGATATGATGGAGCGGATCAATTTACACATTGACCGTGAATACAAACTGGAAATAGAGAATAAGGAAAACCAATTCCGAGCCTTAAAGTCTCAGGTGAATCCTCATTTCTTATTCAATGCCTTGCAATCGATTGGTGCAGTTGCTCTTAGATCTAAGGCTCCTAACGTTTATCAGCTCGTCACGTCCTTATCGAAAATGATGCGCTATTCTATGCAGGCGAATGAATGGGTGCTCGTACGGGATGAAGTGAGCTATATAGAATCCTACCTCATGCTACAAAAGGAGCGTTTTAGAAATAACGTGCACTATTCCATAAATTTAAACGAGACAATCCTTGACAAGCCCATACCCAGCATGATTCTTCAGCCCCTCGTTGAGAACTTCTTTAAACACAGTTATGAGGAAGGATTTTATGAGGCCCACTTCACCATTAGTGGAAAAGTACAAGATGGATTTTTACAGCTCGCCGCAGAAAATGACGGACCTGGTTTAACGGATGAGGAGCTTCAATCATTAAGAAATAATATTTATACCGCCCCTTACAAAGGTGCTTATTCCACTCAGCATATTGGTTTGAAAAATATACACGACCGGCTTGTGCTTAACTATGGCCCGAGTGCCGGAATAGAAGTGGGGACGAATCATGGACAAGGTTTTCTCGTAAAAATCTACATTCCTTTAGAATCCGATCATGCTCATTAGACATTTGCTCACTCGTAAGGAGGAATTATTTTGAAGGCTTTAATAGTTGATGATGAAATGAATGTACGCGACGTCGTACGCTACGTGGGCCAATGGGATAAGTACGGCGTTACAGAACTCTTTGAAGCAAGTAACGGACAAGAGGCACAAACCATTATAGAAAAAGAAAAGCCGGAGCTCATTTTTACGGATATTAAAATGCCGGGGATGAGCGGAATGGAAATCATTAAGTGGTTAGATTCCATTTCCTACCCTGGAAAAGTTATCTTCATCACAGGGTATAACGATTATTCATTTATGCGCCAGGCGATTAAGTGCAGCAGTTTTGATTATCTGTTGAAGCCGATTGAACCGGAGCCCTTTAATAAGGCGTTAGGCGAAGCTGTGGAAAGCTGGAAGAATGATCAACAATCCTTCTATTCAGATGATTCGATCGACGAAGATGTTAAAAAGCTGCGGGTGAATCAATTAATGACAGCCGCTTGCATGGGAGAACCATACGAAACAAACGACATTCTCCCCTATCTCCCGGCAGCTGACCAATACGAAATGACATTACTCTCTTTTTACCATATGCATCATGCTGAGCCTTATATAGAATTACTGGCGGACAAGCTTGTGACTCAAAAACTGGGCAATGCGTTTTCACTTCAGAATGACCGTAACCTCTGCCTCGTTATTACCATAAAGAACGAATGGCTGACGGTGGAAGAATGGATGGGTCAGCAATTTGATCTACCTGTTCGTCTCGTAAGCGGAGAGCCCTTACCATCTTTAACTAAAATCGCTAGTTCTTTTCAGCAACTTCAATCAGACCTAGACAACCACAACTACCGTTCGATTCATCGTCTTGATGAGCTCGACGCGGCCCGTCGCTTGAAGGACATCGTCACCTACGTCGATGAATTTTACATGGAAGAATTGAGCTTAGAAAAGCTATCGAACTTGTTCTTCTTCAGTCGCGAGCATATTTCCAGGAAGTTCAAACAAGAAACAGGTTTGCCCCTTTCTAAATATATGACGAAGCTAAGAATTAACCAGGCGAAAATTTGGTTAAAAGAAACAGAAGAAACCATCTATTCCATCTCTTTAATGCTTGGCTATCAGGATGAGAAGTACCTCTCCAAACTGTTTAAAAAGGAAGTAGGCGTAACCCCTTTTGAATACCGCAATGAGAACCAGAAGCAGATTGTCAGCAGATAATTCGCGCAAAGGACAGGTGTCTGAATGAGAAAAGATATCGCAACTATATGTTTAATCGGAGCACTGAGTCTATCCCTTTCCGCATGCCAGAATAAGACAAAAACAGAGTTAGAAGAAACCACAATAGACGATAAGGAAATTACATTAAACGTACGAAACCCGAAAGTAGAAATTGCCTCGCCGTTTGAGCAATTGGTTCAGGCTTATGAAAGGGAACATCCAAATATAAATATAGAGGTCCATACGGTCGGTGGTGCAATGGATGATTTTTCTGATCTTAAAGCCCAAATGGCTGCTGGCAATGGTCCTGACATCTTTACCAATCCCGGGTACGAGAGCGCCAGAGTATGGAATGATTATTTAGAAGATCTTTCTGATCAACCGTGGGTGGACGATGCATATGAAGAAACGCTGACGCCTATGACATTCGATGGCAGCGTCTATGGTATGCCGATGAACTTAGAAGGATACGGATTCATCTATAACAAAGATTTGTTTAAGGAAGCCAGCATTGATTCATTGCCTTCGACGCTTAATGAATTAAAAGCCGCTTCAGAAAAATTGAAACAAGCAGGGATTACCCCATTTGCCACCGGATATTATGAAGAATGGAAACTGGGAGATCACCTTATGAATATCGCTTTCGCCCAACAAGAAGATCCTGCTGCATTTATAAAAGGCTTAAATGAAGGAACAGAGACGATTTCCAACAACCCGAAGTTTAAGGACCTCCTCCAATTGATCGATGTCACGTTGGAGTATGGAAGTGAGGATCCGCTTTCCACGGATTACAGCATGGAAGTAAATACATTTGCAGCGGGAGAAGCTGCAATGATTCTACAAGGGAACTGGATACAGCCGATGATTGATCAGCGCTCCCCCAATATGAGCATAGGTATTCTCCCGATTCCTATAAATGACGATCCTGATAAAGAAGCCTTAGTCGTTAATACACCCAGCTATTGGGTCGTCAACAAACAAACGACCGACGAAAAGAAAAAAGAAGCGAAAAAATTTCTGAACTGGATGGTTTCTTCTGAAAAAGGAATAACGTACATGACGGAACGCTTAAAGTTTATTCCTGCCTTTAAGCATATCGAGTCGGATGATTCAGGCCCGCTAGCTGAACAAACCATGCAGTATTATGAAGAAGGAAATACGATGTCTTCAAACTGGTTTGATTTTCCTGTAGGCATAAGAGAAGAATTCGGTTCCGCAACACAGCTCTATATTAAAAATCAGATCACCCATGATCAATTGCTGCAGGAGTATCAAAAGTCCTGGGAGGAGGCTCAATGAGTCGTTTCCTGGGACTTTTTTCTCTTACCCTCTCCCCTCAAATATAACGAATCTCCTATATATCAATTCAAGACGAAATTCTAATCAATATCCTCCATACCCAAATCACCCTCCACTCCCCTATACTTTTAATTGTAGAACGGTGGGGCTGACGAAAAAGACTTCACCAAAAAACAAGAGGAGGAAGCATATGAATTTTAAAAGGCTGGCCAAACAAGCAACAATAGTCACGCTTAGCACAGCGATTTTAGCAGGAGGTGACGGATTATTAGCACAAGCGGCGCCAAAGGATTCCAAGGACCACAACGAAGACTATGGCATCTCGCATATCACACGTTCCGATGTATCCGATATGATTAATCAGCACGGGGATTCAGACTTTACTGTACCTGAATTCGATGCATCAACGATTGAAAACATCCCTTCAGCTACAAAAACAGATGAGAACGGTAACGAAATCATGATGGACGTTTGGGATACATGGCCGCTTCAGAACGCAGACGGAACTGTAGCAGAATATAACGGCTATCACATTCTATTCGGACTAGCCGGGGACCCTGAAGACCCAAATGACACCTTCATTTACATGTTCTATAAAGATGCAGACGACAAATCCATAGATGATTGGAAGAACGCAGGACGTGTATTTGACGACGAAGATAAACACTTAGCAGACGATGAATACTTAAAAGATCAATCAGAAGAATGGTCGGGTTCAGCTACCTTTACTTCTGACGGCGAAGTTCGTTTATTCTATACAAACCGTACAGAATTTAACGTAGATAAAGAGCTTTATGGAAAGCAGACCCTCACAACTGCTCAAGTAAACGTATCTGAGCCAGAAGCCGGCACGTTAAATGTAGACGGCGTAGAAGACCATAAGTCCATTTTTGAAGGCGGCGACGGGTCCGTTTACCAAAACGTAGAGCAAGCCTTCGGTAATGGTGATATTGATTGGAACGAGAACCACACGTTAAGAGACCCTCACTACATTGAGGAAGATGGCAGTAAGTACCTTGTGTTCGAAGCGAATACTGGAACAGAATTCGGTTACTCTGGAGAAGAGTCTCTGTATAACCGCGCGTACTACAGTAAGAGCAACAAATATTTCCAGGACGAAAAAGACAAACTACTGGAAAGCCCTCAAAAAGACTATGCTGAGCTTGCAAACGGAGCCATCGGAATTATTGAGATTAATGATGATTACACATTAAAAGAAGTAAAAGATCCTTTAATTGCTTCTAACACTGTAACGGATGAAATTGAACGCCCGAACATTTTCAAAAAAGACGGCAAGTGGTACTTATTCACAAGTGCCCGTGGATCTAAGATGACAATTGACGGCATTGATGATGAAGATATCTACATGCTTGGTTATGTAGCGAACTCATTAGACGGCGAATTTAAGCCAATGAACAAAACAGGAATTGTCCTACACCAGGACCTGGATCCATATGATGTTACGTGGAACTACGCACACTATGCAATTCCTCAAGAGAATTCGGACGAAGTAGTTATAACAAGCTATATGACAAACAGAGGATATTTTGAAGATGAAAAGTCAACGTTCTCTCCAAGCTTTAAATTAGACTTGAAAGGCAAGAAATCTTCTGTTGTAGAAGATAGCATTCTTGAACAAGGTCAAATTACAGTAGACGAATAAAAAAAGGAAAATGCCAATGGACCATTGGCATTTTCTTTTTAGTACAGCAACAGCAACGAAAGCGGTGAATAACATAATGAAAAATGCTTTTACCCAGACACCCAGAATTTGTGCAGTATTCTTACTTCTTACTCTTTTTTTAATAGCGGGAGCTGTTGTGCTCCTTCTCACACCCTCTGATGAAGAAAAAAAGCCGGAACAGCCAGAGTTTGGTGATGATTCTTATCGTGCCAACTATCATTTCACTTCACCCGATCATTGGAAAAACGATCCTCAGCGGCCGATTTATTTTAACGGGGAGTATCATTACTATTACCTTTACAACGGAGACTATCCGAATGGAAATGGCACGGAATGGAGACACGCAGCGTCAGAGGATTTAGTTCACTGGGAAGACGAAGGCGTGGCCATCCCAAAATACACTAATAAAAATGGTGATCCATGGTCCGGATCTGTCGTCGTTGATACGAACAACACGGCCGGTTTTGGCGAAGATGCCGTAGTAGCTGTCGTTACTCAGCCTTCCGCTGATGGCGATCAGGAGCAATACCTATGGTACAGTACCGATGACGGACAGAACTTTACTTCTTATAGTGACGAACCCGTCTTAGAGAACCCCGGAACCGAAGCCTTTAGAGATCCAAAAATTATTTGGGATGACCAAAGTGAAAAATGGGTGATGCTAATGG
Organism: Halobacillus sp. B23F22_1; assembly: GCF_043497005.1. NCBI lineage: Bacteria > Bacillati > Bacillota > Bacilli > Caryophanales > Bacillaceae > Halobacillus > Halobacillus sp. B23F22_1. Next base: position 490,423 of record NZ_JBIEKE010000003.1, read on the forward strand.
CAGAAGAAACGAAGGTCGGATTTTATGAATCGGATAATTTAAAAGATTGGAATTATACCGGAGAGTTTCAAACCAAAGATATCGGCTTAATTGAATGTCCAGACCTCTATATGATGCGGGCGGATGATGGATCTGTAAAGTGGGTACTCGGCGTTAGTGCGAATGGCCAAGCCATCGACAAGCCGAACACATACGCTTACTGGGTCGGTGATTTCAACGGTGACGAATTCTTCCCCCACCAGGAGGAACCCGAATGGCTCGATTATGGGTTTGATTGGTATGGCGGTGTAACTTTTGAAGATGGGAAAAGCGACGATCAGCTTAATCACCGCTATGCATTAGCATGGATGAATAATTGGAAGTACGCAGACGAGACGCCAACGATGGCAGAAGGATTTAACGGATTGGATTCCATTGTACGTCAAATTGAACTTAAGAAAAGTGACAACGAAAAGTATTACCTGACGTCTCAGCCTAAAGAAGAACTAGATCAATTAACAAGCTCTGTCGATTCATTTGAAAGGATAGAAGTTGATGGATCAGAAACACTTGCAGCTACGGGCACAGCTTATCAGCTGGAGGCAGATATCTCTTGGGATGACCTAAAAAATACAGGTTTAAGACTTCGTGAGTCAGAAGATCGATCCCGTCACATTGACGTTGGTATTTCACCAGAAAATCAGCACTCCTACGTCAATCGCAGCTCAACAGCCCAGCCTGATGAAGAGCATGAACTAATAGAAAGCCAGGCTCCTTTTGACGAAAATCAAAAAGAAGTCCATTTGAAGATTTTAGTCGATAAAACCAGTGTAGAAGTGTTTGTTGATGACGGAAAAGCAGTCCATTCCAACCAAGCCTTTCCCCCACTCGAAGATGAAGGGATCACTCTTTTTTCTGAAGGCGGCAAAGCCACTTTTAAAAATATAAAAATCAAACACTATGATTCTATCCATGAATAAGATCAGGAAAGCCCTATTGATGTCCAAATTCAATAGGGTCTTTTTATCATAAAAAATGTTAAGTTTCATAGGCTTAAAGTTCCTGAATTTGTAATATTTCTCAACAAAAGATAAACACCCTATTTAAACTTCCATAATGTTCCTCCCTTATAGTAGAAAGTGTAAATACGGAAGGGAGTGACGAAAATGAAACAGTTAACTACTATTTTACTAACGTTGGGAGTGTTTTTGATGGCATTTGCCGGAACTGAAGGAAAAGTTCTTGCTGACGAAAACAGCGTGAAGGATGCAAAGCAGGTATTAAATATTGCACACCGGGGAGCCTCGGGGTACGCACCAGAAAATACAATGGCCGCTTTTGAGAAAGCCGTCGACATGAAAGCCGATATGTTCGAACTCGATGTGCAAATGAGTAAAGATGGAGAGTTAGTTGTGATTCACGATACAACAGTAGACCGAACAACCGACGGCACAGGAAAAGTAGGTGAATTTACATACGATGAACTGCAAAAGCTTGATGCCGGGAGTTCTTTTAGTAAAGAGTTTCAAGGAGAAAAAATTCCTACACTTGGGGAAGTGCTGGATGAATACCGAGGAAAAACCGGCATCCTGATTGAAGTCAAATCCCCTTCCCTCTACCCTGGTATCGAAGAAAAAATAGCTGAAGAACTTGAGAAACGCAACCTGGACAAACCAAACAACGACAAAATCATTGTTCAATCTTTTGACCATGAATCCGTACAGACCTTTCATTCTATCCTTCCAAATGTTCCAGTTGGTGTCTTAATAAGCTACAACTCAAGCGGGATATCTGATCAACAGTTAACAGAATTCGCTTCTTATGCGGAGTATGTGAACCCTAGTAAAAACATGATGGACGCAGAACTGGTCAGTCGTATCCATGACTTTAACATGGAAACACACCCTTGGACTGTAAGAGACCGTGAATCTGCTCAATTTTTATTAGAAATTGGCGCCGATGGTATTATTACAGACTATCCTGATTATGTCGATCCGCATCATTAAAACATACAAATGAACCCGCCGCCCTTCTTGCTGCGGGTTCATTTATGAAGGAATATCCTTATACTGAATCATAATAACCTAATACAGCGTCGACATAATAGATATCGCCATAGCAGGCATTATATTGAGTGGCTTCCTCTCGAACACAGCTGTACTTTCCCGTATGCTTGAGCTCTTCGTACTTCTTTGCTGAAAAGTCGATGGCCAGCTCCTGCGTGTATTCTCCTCCATTATTATTCACGTAATCAATAAATCCGCCTCCAAAATTGTAAGACTGCAAAGCCAGTTTTACGTCACCATCAGCACGTTCTAACGTTTGCGCAAAATAAGAAACTCCTTGCTCAATAGACTTCTCAGGATCTTCTATACATCCGACAGAACCACAAAGAGATTCAGAGGCTTGCATCGGATCATGCCCTCTCCCGCCCGACTCCTGCATCATTAAAGCGAGAATCAGATCTACGTGCTCCTCAATCCCTTCTTCTTCCGCATACCTCGTTACTTCTTCTTCATATTGTAAAACCTGCGGCGATAGTTCTCCACGAACATTGGAAAAGCTCATTGTTAGTCCATCTCCAGTCACGCCGCTTATGAAAGACACAATATACATAAGCCCGAAAATCGACCCTAATACGAGCAGGGGAGGGAGAATCAGCTTAAAGAGAGACTTTTTTTTACGCTTTTTCTTTTTATACTTTTTTGCCATGCTCCCCCTCCTTTCCAGTTGGTAGATTCGTAGTTTTCGTTATTTATAGATTATCAAAACAAGAATCGACACACCACTTTGAAAGCTTCCTTTAAGTATTTTCTCATAAAAAAAGAACCCACGTCGTCGCTGTGGGTCCCTGCTCTGAACCTATTTTTCTCTCACTCTATTCCTCAGTACACCAATACCGCCAACTTCAGCTTCCACTACATCTCCGGGCGACAACGGTCCTACTCCCGATGGCGTGCCCGTGTAAATGACATCCCCTGGCTGCAGCGTCATTACTTCTGTAATTTTCACAAGCAGTTGTTCAATGTTGTGAATTAAATCGTTCGTATTCGACTCCTGCTTTACTTCTCCATTCAATGTGAGTTTAATAGGCGACTGGTTCGGCTCAAGCTCTGTCTCAATGACGGGTCCTAATGGTTTAAAAGTGCTGAACGATTTCGCACGTGTAAATTGTCCATCTTTTTTTTGCAAATGGCGGTTGGAGACGTCGTTCCCAATTGTGTAACCAAAGATATAAGATAACGCTTCTTCTCTCTTCACATCCTTCGCTTCTTTTCCAATGACGATCACAAGCTCTGCCTCATAATCGATACGATGCTCAAGATTTGGCAGTACAATCTCCTTATCATGGGCCACGACTGCGCTCGGAGATGCCATAAACATCATTGGTTCCTCAGGGATCGGTTTACCCGTCTCTTTTGCGTGTGCCTCATAGTTTAAGCCAATGCACAATACCTGCCTGGGGTCGACGGGTGTGAGTACTTCGACTTCATCTAAAGAAAATTCAGTAGAAAGCGGGCGTGTTTCGCCTTTTATGTAATCACCATCCAGCTGGGTGATTGAATTTCCTTTAACAACTCCATAATAGATTTCATTGTCTTTACGAAAACGAATGTATTTCATAGATGATCTCCTCCTTCTCTCCTCACTATTTCGATACCACCGATTTGAATTCCTCTTTTTTAAATTACCAATCGGATTCTTCTTGGTTAGAGAGTATTATAGTAATGGGTAGAAGCATAAAAAACAGCAGCGAGATTAAGAGCGAGCCCATGATAATTATTTTTAGCGGTAAATAGGGATTCTAAGCCACTATTAACGATTTCATATTAACGCCATCCAACCTTGATGAGCTTGCGTAGAGCCCCGAGTTGAAGTTCTCGCTGTTTTGGAAAGTAGAGTACTTCTTGTACAAGAAAAAAAGCAACTATTCTTTATAATTCAAAGAAAGGCACTCTACTTAAATTGGACGCTGTTGCTTCAATGATGAGCGATCGCTTTTCCCGCGGCAAGCATCCACCGACAAGCGATTCGTGGATTCAACAACAACCTTTGGCAGTTCCTATAGATTAGAAAGGACTTTTTCAGTGAACTCCTAACACGAAAGTCATCTTGATTAAGGCAGCTCATTTCCTGCTGCGCGGTAAAGTTCATACCATTCTTGACGCGTCAGCTCAATGTGTGAAGTCTCGGCAATGTCTTTAAGACGCTGCGGGTTCATTGTTCCAACGACAGGCTGAATGTTGGCTGGGTGGCGTAATATCCATGCTGTAGCTATGGCTGTATCCGTCACACCTTTTTTCTCTGCGAGTTCCTGCAGCTTGGCATTTACTTCAGGAAATGCATCGTTGCCTACAAATGGTCCTTCGATCATAACGTGCTGGAACGGAGACCATGCTTGAATCGTAATATCGTTCAAACGGCAATATTCAATCACACTACTGTCGCGGACCACGGCAGCATCATTCATCATGTTGACATTAAAACCGGCATCGATCATTGGTGTATGTACAACACTTAACTGGAGCTGATTAACAATTAAGTCGTCTTTTAAGTACTTTTTTAGCAGCTCCATCTGCATCGGATTCTGATTACTTACACCAAAATACCGAACTTTTCCACTTTCTTTTAACGTAGTGAAAGCTTCCGCTACTTCCTCAGGTTCCATTAAGACATCCGGACGGTGAAGCAGGTAACTGTCAATATAATCAGTTTTTAAACGGCGCAGACTTCCTTCAACGGATTCGAGGATATGTTCTTTTGAAAAATCAAAATATCCCTCACGAATACCGCATTTCGTCTGCAGCTTCATTTTTTCACGAACGTCATCATTGATTTGGAGGGCCTCGGCAAACACTTCCTCTGACTTTCCTTTTCCGTAAATATCAGCATGGTCAAATAAGTCAACGCCGAGTTCCATTGCATTTTCGATCACATGAGCGGCATCCTTTAAATTGAGTTCATTAATGCGCATGCACCCTAAGGAGATTTCACCCACCTCTAAATCACTGCAGCCTAATTTGATTTTTTTCAATATAAGCACCTCTTTCTTCTGTTCCTTTTATCGTAACACTAATAATTAAGAGAGTAACGGGGCATGCTTCTGCAATAAGTACAAAAAGCCTTCTCTTCCATACGGAAAGAGAAGGCTTTTCTTTTACTTATTTTCTTAAAACCCGAGTCAATACTTCACTTGAACTTTCTTACTTTCTTCATTTGGGATATTCACCCAGACCGTCCTATTTTCCTTATCATAATAATAAGTTTCCTGCGTTGTTTGTAGTTCATTCTTAGTTCCTACTTGTTTATACTTTTGGCCTGCAGCATGAACCTTTCTTGGGTCGGCCTTCTCTTCTAATTTGACCTGATAAGCTGAGAGGCCTTCAGCATCTTGGCTGTTTCGTGTAATTTCCACTTTGTTTTTATTTTTGTCGACGATGTCAAAGTACTGATTATGGTCTTCTACAGCATGAATCTGGATATTATCCAGAGTTAACGAAGCCCCTTCTTGCCCATTAATTAGACTTCCAATTTTTAATACCTCTCCTTCAGATATTTCGACGTTTGAAATCGAAACTTCCGCCATTTCTTCTGTTTCTGGAATATCAGCCGTACGAGTATCTTCTCCGTTTTCAACATATAAGGAGGCATCCTCAAACGCCCCATTTCGTTTTACGTCTGCTGTCAGTGTATATGTTCCTGTTTTTGGAACCACATACTGCCAAATGTCAGAGGAAAACGCCTCTTTCCCACTGATTTTCAAACCTCCATCCTCAATCGAAGTGTTCACCATATTGCTTCTGCTCCAATGGTCAAATCCGTGACTAAAGTTGCCATTTCTCAAGATTGATGAATTTTTATCAACTGACTCTCCTAGGGTTAAGGAGTCTAAATTAAAGTTACCAGAAGCATAGTCCACTTTCACAAGGTTTGTTCCCTCTTGTAGTTCTACCTCTGTTAATTGTTCTTTCCATTTGCCATCAGTTGATTTTAGTTCCACAGGCAATTCTTCCATAACTTCGCCGCTTTCCTCTTCTCGAACCTTAACTAAAGCTTCACTTGCTTCTTCTGCAGCATACTTCAAGTCTAAGTTATAGACGCCTGTTTCTGGAACGCTGATCGCATAAGTGACACTTTCTTTTTCCTCGTCTATATCACTCAAGTAGCCAAACCCTTCATGACCGGCTGTTTCCTTGGCAAATTCGATACCTTTTGTATAAGAAGCAGCTTCCGCTTCAAAGACTTTATCCACTTTGGATGGGATGACTTTTAAGAACACACTATCATGCGGCTCTAGCGTTACAGAATAATCAGACTGGAGTCCAAGGTCTTCATGCGTCCAAACATCACGTATTTGACCTTCCCCTATGCCAAGTTCTTCTTTGAAATTAAAATTAAAAGTCTGACTCTCATCTTCACGGTTAAACAAACCGACAGCCCATGAGCCGTCTGGAAGCTGACCTACCCAGCGCTGGCTGTCTCGATTATCATTAGACTCCCCGTAATGTTCTGCATTTTCAAAGATGGGCTTCCCGGCTAGTCCCATTTTATTAAACTCAATCAATTCGGTGTTTTGATAGTACTTATAATTATCTTTAATAGTGTCATACTGGTCGGCAATCGCTATTGGAGATCCTGCTAGCGTGTAGAGTGATAGAGTAGTTTTCTTCTCATTTTCCGAACGATCCCCTTCAAACGTATTCAGCTTCAAAAAGTCTCCGTCTAAGATCAGGCTGGAGCGTCCGCTGATATCAGAGAAACCAGTAAAGCCTTGGAAAGAGTTTGCCCACTGCGACCAGCCTTCTTGCCATTCTTGACGCCTTTCACTAATATGGTCCCAGCCTCCGTCAAATGCATCTTCATTAATTCGAATCATGTCTCCATATTTTTGTTCAAGTTCCCCATGATTATATAGGTGAGGCATAACTAAGCTTAAGAACATATCATTTTCTTCGGCTGCTTCAGACATCCATTTTAGATGAGTTTCATAGTTGTCTCTGCCATGCGGCTCTCCTACTTTTCCAAGGTTCGGGTCCATTCCATCTTCATACCAGGAAATAAAGTCAACACGTAAGAAATCAGCGCCTTGTTCTTTGAAAAAGTCGATATACCCTTTCACATATTTTTCTGCATCTGGGTGTTCCACATCTATCCAGTATAAAGCGCGTTCATTTCCCTGGCCGCCATTAAAGCGATCACCATCAGTGGGGTCATCAGGGTCACCCTGATCAATTAAATCTGCGACATAAGTGGGGCCGTCTGGATCATCCTCCGTTCCTTTTACTATATATTTATCTGGATTTTTTACTACTTCCGGACTTACCCAAAGCGGATTATAATAGATCCCAAAATCCATGCCCTGCTCGTTAATATAGTCACCCCAGAATTTCCAAGTATGGCCATCAGGATATTTCTCAGATGGATACTGAAATTGCTCTTCCTTTTCATCCTCCTCAGGCTTTTCTCCAGTCTTGTATAATTTCACGTCATCCAACTGGAAGGAGCTGTGCTCTCCTGCTGCATCTACATTAAATTCTACTGTCAACTGTCCGTTGGTTACTTGGGCCTGAAGTTCAAAAAGTGCATAGCGCGCTTCCCCGTATTCATTAGCTAACCCATCATTTAATTCAACGACTTGTTCAGGTGCAGTGTCCCCGTCAGCAACACCTTCATAACCGGTTAATTTCATATTTGCTGAACTCGTACCATCCAAATAATTACCCACGTCATTAGGAAACTTTACCCGAGCTTCAACCGTATAATTGCCATCTTCTATTCCCTCCACTGTTTGTGAGACTTTGGCTGTATGAGGTTCAGAGTCATAGACATATAGTTTTAACCCTTCATAGGCATCATTAGCATCTACGCCCGTGGAAGCATCCGTTTTAATGGTCCACCCCTCTGTTCCTCCTGACTCAAAATCTCCATTGATTAACAATCCTGCAGCTTCTTCCTCACTACCATCCATATTGAGTGGACGGGACATCCAATTGTCGTTATGACTTACCACATAACCATTTTCATTTAATAACGTCGCTCCTTCAATCCATCCATCGGTTGCGATCATGTCATATCCATAAGGCTGAAAATTTTCTGCCATCCAATCAATATTTTCCTTAAACCTGTCTTCAGGCATGTATGTATTCTTGTCATGCTGGTGCTCGTAAGTTGAAAAATACATGGGACCTGACCCCTCTCTAGTAAATTCACTGTCTTGAGCAGAAACAGTCGCGGCCAGTAAGGACGATAGAGCAAAAGTGGATAGAACACAAAAAACTCCTCGTTTACTTACTAATCTCTTATTCATAGATTTCCGTTTTCGTGGACGTGTGATCATTTGACCTCTCCTTTTATCATTTTTTAAGAAGTACCATAAGGCAAAGAGATATTGCAGCAGATACCTTCTTAATACATCACTTTTTCTTTCTCCAGGTTTAAGTAAACGTTTACTTAATTAACGTCATTATAAGCGCTTACACCATTGAAGTCTAGTACTTTTTGGAAAATTATAATAATTTTATATACCCTCTATTTATCTGTCTTATCAAAGATGATACTATCTATCCAGGCCATAGATACCAATTTCCCCTTTATGAAGTAAACGTTTACTCTATCCAACATAAAAAAACCGTAAAAGAAGGCTTACGCCATAACTTTTACGGAGTCACGCTCAATAATCTGATGAGGCATGATTATACTGCTTTGTATGGAGTTCTTATCATTTAAAGCATCATACAATAACTCTGTTGCTTTTTCTCCCATCTCCCTTAAAGGCTGAGAAAGAGTCGTAAGCGGAGGGATGGCCATTTCAGAGATTTTCAGGTTATCATAGCCAACAACCGAAATATCATCGGGCACTTTTATATTCATGCGGTAAGCTGAAGCCATTGCCCCAATAGCCATTTCATCGCTGGCTGCAAAGATTGCCGTAGTCTGAGGTGCAGCTTTCAACAATTTTTCAAACATTTCCATCCCATGTTCATAAGAAAAACCTTGTCCTGATACCACCACAGGTGCATTATTCCCTAGATGGTCTCTCATCGCCGCTTGAAAACCTTCAATACGAGGAGAGCCGGCAATTGGGTCTTGTTTTATTCCGCTGATCATCCCAATATTCTTATGTCCTTTTTCTATTAAATAAGATGTCGCTGTATACGCAGCATCACGATCATCGACTTTCACATAAGGAAGAGGATGTTTGTGAGACTTTGTAGAAACCAATACGGCGGGGATGTTCATTCCTTTTATGGCTTCATAATACTCATCCTTAATTTCTTCACTGGCAAATAATATGCCCTCGACTCTTTTTTCACTCAACAGCTTCAAATAATCGAGGGTTTTCTTTCCTTGCGAGGCCGTATTGCAAACAATTACACTATGTCCTATGTTATGAGCCACTTTTTCAATTCCATGCAGCAACTCAGATGATACCATTCCAGAAATGTCCGGGAAAAGCACCCCAATGGTTTGGGTCCTGGTATTTTTTAATCCCCGAGCAACAGCATTCGGTTTATATCCCAGTTGTTCAACAGCCTCCATTACTAATTCTCTTGTCTTTTCTGAATACCCTGCAGAAGTACTATTTAAGATTCTCGATACTGTAGCAATTGAGACATTGGCATAATTGGCTACATCTTTAATGGTTGGATTCATAACCTTTCTCCCTTTTCTAATAAACGAAGTAAACGTTTTCTATTTGGCTGTATCGTACGATATGTATGTGGGGCTGTCAATTCATTTCTATACTATCCACATAAGCACCTTTAGTCCTGAATTATCTGACTAGACCGGGTTCTAATACAGGATGGACAAACGTAAAAGCATTTTACCCACTACGAATGACGTCTCACTTAAACCTAGATGACAAATCTCTACTCCAAGCACTATACTAATTTTATAACAAACGCAAGCGTTGGGGAGGGATTTGAAACATGAAGGTCCAATTAGATGTAGATCGTTCACACGAAGAAACAAGCGTGACGATCCACTGCAAAGAAGTAGACGATTCGATAAAAAATATGCTGGATTATCTAAATCATAAAGAGGCTGAATTTATCGTCGGGCGCGAAGGAGAGAAACAGCATATGTTAAACCCTAAGGAAGTCCACTACTTCTATACGAAAAATGAGGCGGTCATAGCAGCTACTTCAAAAGGGATGTTTCTAGTAAGAGAAAAGCTGTATGAGTTGGAACAGACTCTTCCTTCCGGTAAATTTATAAGAATATCAAAGTCCGTGGTTGCAAACCTCTATGAAATCAGCCATTTTGAACCTTCTTTCAACGGAACGCTCGGAGTATTTTTTAAATCAGGTGCTAAAGAATATGCTTCAAGACATTACGTAAGCAAAATTAAGGAAGTTTTAAAAATGAACAGGAGGGATAGAAAATGAAAACTTTTTTATTCAGAAGTATGATCGGTATTTTTTTTGGTGCATTTATAGCCGTTATGACGGTGAATGGGGTCGTTTATTTCGGTGAGCAGGAAGTTCTTGACGGGAACCTTTTTATTAAAAATTCCTTCGGTTCCATCTTTTGCGGCTGGTTATTCAGCGTGAGTCCTCTTTACTTTGAGATTCGCTCACTCAGCCTCCCTGTGCAGACAGTATTGCATTTTGGAACAGTAATGATTCTCTACTTCATATTAGCGTTAGGTATAGGATGGATTCCTCTTGACGGCCAGAGTATTCTTCTTTTCATGGGCATCTCGCTAGTCATTTATACAATAATGTGGATTTGCTTCTACCTTTACTTTAAAAATGTATCAAAAAAATTGAACGATGATTTACAATGCATGAATTAGTAATAAGCCTCTCAAGAGTTCTAATACTTAGGAGAGGCTTATTTTTACAGCCTTTTCCCAGCCTTTAGTTGTTTCATAAATAATTCAACGAATTCACGACAGCTTTGAACGTCTTCGTCATTGGGGGTCAGTTCCACTTTTTACGATGGTATTATAACTGTAGCTCCACAGTCAGTAAATTGTTTCTCAAACTTATCTACGGCTCCGCCATAAACGGGGTACATGGAGTCACAAGATCCAAAAAGCCCGACTTCTCTTCCACCTAAATCGACCTCTTTCAGATCTTCAACAAAGTCTTCTAGTTCGTAAGGTACGTCCCCGTCGCCCCACGTATAAGTACCAAAAAGAATCGCATCATACTTAAGTAATTCTTCTGCTTCTATATCATCAACGTCTATTTGGAATGAAGAAACAGAGAGTCCATTAGACTTTAGTTCCTCTTCAATGATTTCAGCCATTTCTTCTGTATTCCCAGACATACTTGCACACAGCAAAATAATATTCATTACCTTTCACCTCTCATTACTCACACCTTAAATGATAATGATTATCAATGTCAATTAAGATTGAGGGGTGATTCTAATATGAACAAGTTGATCTTTTACACACAATAGAAACAAAAAAGCCTTTCTTTTCCCATTAAATGAGAAAAGAAAGACTCCTTTATATACTCTTAACAGGGAAAATCCTCTACATATCCCTAAGCATCTCTTCAATTACATCACTGGAATTTTTAGCAGCTTCTTCAACAAAGTTCTCCTGAATATCAGATGCTTCTTCTCCTGCGTCATCAGAAGCAGAGCGAATAACAACGTAAGGGATTTCGTTTAAATAGGCAACTTGTCCCACAGCTGCTCCTTCCATTTCTACAACATAAGCGTCAAATGTGTCGTAAATCCACTCTGTTTTTTCTTCACTGGCGATAAATTGATCTCCTGTGGCAATGCGGCCTTCAAATACATCTACATAGTCAGGTAAGTCTTTTGTTCCTTCTCTAGCTAATTCAATCAGTTCTTCATCAGCTTCAAAAAATCTCGTATCCATGTATGGAATTTGGCCGGGTTCATACCCTTTTGCCGTTTCATCCATATCATGATGTACAGTTTCAGTAGAAATGACGATATCTCCAAGACCTAAATCTGGATGAATCCCGCCGGCAACGCCTGAGTTAATAAGTTGATCTACGTCAAATTCACTGATCAGCATTTGAGCTGCTACAGTAGCATTTACTTTTCCAATTCCTGATTGAACGAGGACGATATTCTGACCTTCCAGTTCTCCCTCATAAAAAGTAAGTTCGCCTTTTTCTGTTGTTTCTTCCACCTCCATATTGGAATGTAAGATATCAATTTCCACTTCCATTGGCCCAATAATACCGATCGTATCACCTGTTTTTTCTTCTTCTTTTTCTGCAGAAGTTTCTTCAGATGACTCTCCGCAGCCTGCAATAATCAAAGCGGCCGCCAATAAACCAAAAATGGTTTTGGCAATTGTAGTATAACGCATGCTAATCCTCCTTAAGTTTATTTTGTCATCGTTGAGATATACTCTCGCACGACCTCATAGACATACTCTTGATTGGCCTGTGCTGTATCAGGATCGTATTCTCCGTTATTCGTTTTATTGTTCGATAGGATACGAATCCCTAAGTAAGGTACATCATAGGCATCAGCCATCTGTGCACCCGCCGCTCCTTCCATTTCTTCTACCGAAGTTCCATAATTCTCATGGAACCAATTGATTCGGTCCACTTCGTTGTTCCAAAGGTCAGCGGAACCAATCGTTCCCTCAACGACCTTACCTTCCTCATGCGTATCTTTCACGGATTGAGCTGCTTTCAATAAGTCTTGGTCCCCCTCATAATAACGGATGTTCTCGGCATCAGGATCTTCACCGGCACTTCCCTCTGAAGCCATCAAATCCATAGGCAGCCAATTTGTCGGTTCAATGCCTTCTCCTTCATCTCGATCACCTGTTTTCAGCGCTCCTATATTCGTCACGCGTTCGCCTAACACAATATCGTAGACGTTTAGTTCTGGGTCATGACCACCAGATGTTCCTTGATTAATAATTGCGACCGGATCATATTTTTCAATTGCGAGCGTCGTTGCTGCCGCTGTATTTTCCATACCTTTTCCGGTTTTTGCTACAATGACGGGATAATCATCCACCGTCCCTATGTAAAAAACAAAATTACCGGACTTTTCTTTTTCTACATCATCTAAACGTTCGGCAAATTCTTCCGCTTCAATAGGCATTGGCCCTTGTACTAAAATCGGCTGCTTTTCACTCGTAGATGCTTCGCTGTCTTCTTGAGTAGAAGAGCTGCACCCTGCAAAAACGGATAATATCAGCATAGTAAAAATAGCGAATAAGATGTACTTTTTCGTCATTCTGTTTCCTCCTTGTTGTGGGACATCCCCGGTGTCAGTCCAGAATTTTATAAACCATGATCCTCCTCCCGCCGACCATATAAAAAGTCTAGAAGTTGGAACGATTCACCGTTCCTCTTCTAGACTTGAAGTTAAAGTAAATAAAGCTACAGCCAATAGAGCAGCCAGCCTTTTACTTTAACTCGTAGTCTAGTTCTTTTAGTGGGAACCAGGTAGAGACACTCAGACCATATTACCGAGGATATACGAGTTATGATATTTAAAATAATTACTGTGCTACTATAGCAAACCCTATCAACACGCGCAACACTAAAACCGAACTTTAATACTAATTAACTACACAACGTTCGTGTTTCACACCTTATAAAAGCACAAAAAACCAGACCCTTTATCGGGTCTGGTTCGATTATCAATTATATTATAGGTGTACAGTTACATCTGCATCTTCGCGAAGATTTTCAACTAGCTTCTGTGTCGCTTCTTGTTCTTTTTGTGTTTTTACTTGTTCCTCAAGGTCTGGTTTTGCATCTTCATAAGATGGCATTTCTCCGCCTTCTTCACCCATCTGCTCTTGCTGGGCCTCCATTTGTGCATAAGCTTCTTCTAGTTCTTCTTCTGATGGCTCAGTATCACCAGCTTCACTTGCAATAAGCTGGTCAACCTTCACTTGGGTTTCAACTTGAGACATGACTTCATCTTCGCCCATACCTTGTTCTTCTAGAGCAGCCAAGAATTCATCTTTCGACTCCATTTGGTTTTGCTGAGCTAATTCTTCCAGTGTTTTATCTATATCTTCTTGTGATGCTTCATAACCTTCATCTTCTGCTTTTTGAGTAAGAAGCTCTTGTCCAACTAAGCTTTCAGCTGTCTGCTTCTTTAACTGATCTTGGTCAAGCTCCTGGCCGGACATTTGAGATTGCATAGCCATTTGCTGGAATGAACCTTCATAAGCAGATTCAAACTCTTCTTTATTGATTTCTTCATCATTTACTTCTGCTACAACATCAGGAACGTTTTCTAAATCAGGCTCAGGCATTTCAGGCTGTTCACCTTCTCCTTCTTCCTGCTGCTGTTTTTCTTCTCCTTTACCTTCACTGTCACCTTCAGCTGATTCTTCATCACTATTACACGCGGCCAAAAACATAACAAAAGCCGCCATGATTAAACTTAATAACCACTTTTTATTCAAGGTGTATTCCCCTTTCCGATTCATGATGGTTGTCATTGTAACATCAGTTTCTCCAGGGTAAAACACCTCTATTCTCTTCGTTAATCCTTACAACACCTTTTAAACAAAGCACTAACCCTGCCATGAACGTATTTGTAACGGTTTTATGTGAATTTTATATTAAATGTGGAAATTGTGTGTAAAAGGTGATTCAACCGCTTCACAGAGCAATTGAAACCACCTGAAGATACGCTTGAACAAATAAATAAAAAGCCGCTGCATATAAAATATTGAACTGAAAACCATTTTTAAAAATGCTCAATCCATTTTCACTGCTTAACACAATCGCCGGTAGAATAAATGGAGAGAGTAATGCTGAGATCACACTTCCTGAAGTAATCGACAATACGAGAAGCTCTGGAGGGTAAGGTAAAGACACATTTTGCAAAACACCGCCAACGAGCACTAATACCGGCAGAGGACCAATGCCAAAGAAGCTCAACACCATTGGAATAAAAGGTAAAATGCTTAAGATGTTAATAAAGGGGACGGACTGTTCCATAACTAAAATACCGTCGATCATCACTTTTCCCCATCCTGAAAGGTTCAGCGCCGCAATCACGAGCCCAACGGATAATAGAATGCTGAACTGCAGGGCTTTTCCTTGAGCATAATCTGTAAAATAAAACTCTACTTTCTCCTTTAAACGAACGGCTCTGCCTTTTAGAACAAAATAAAGAATCGTGTAAATTAAGATAGCGGGAGGGATGATGACAAGAATCTCTAATCCAAAAACGCCGTGCAGGAAGAAAATCGTCCCGAAAATGAGGATGAACATACTGGCAAATTCAATAACTTCACGGCTCAGCCTGCCTCTTTCTTGGGCTCCGATCGCTTGATTGATTTCTTCCTTCAAGGCTGAAGTGATATCTATGTTGTAATGCTTTTCTTCGAAATAGGAAAAAGCAACGGCAAGCATCACGGCAAACAGAGAGATCACTCCTCCCTGAAGCATGGAAAGCCATAAAGAGGCACCTAAAAAGTCCACAATAAACACGAAGCTTGGGATACTAATAACCCACAGCGTACAAAGCGAAAAAGCACGAAGCAGAGCCGTGCCTTTAAAATTTTCCCACGCTTCTCCTTTACGATCCCCAAGAAGCTGTTGAATAAACTGATACACTGTCTGAATCGACCCAAAAAGAAGAAAAAATGATAATATCTGCGTAATGACCATGATTCCAAAATAAAAACGCCGGCTAGTATTTAATAAATCGCCCGCAAACGACATAATTTTTTCTATGTAGGGTTCTTCATCTAACATCCAGCTGATAATCGGCACAATAAGCAAGATCGCGATTAAGCTTGTCATCTCGCGAAAGCCTTGCAAAATCCCTTCTGACATAGATGAATCTGACATAAGTAAAATAAAAAAAGCAAATCCAATTAAGAAAAACGGTAAAATACGTTTGTTTGCTGTTAAATAAAAGAGAGAAAAAACGAGGGATAAGATCCCGAAAACAGACAGAATGTTAAGTAAGAAGTCACTTTCCACCTGAAGTGTTACATAAAACAACAAAATGTATAGGTTTATAATGGCTGCATAGACAAATAGCGAACCTTTCTTCATTGATAAAACTCCTGACTCTAGTGAATATTTCTATTATATGCCTCTCTTTTTAAGGAGTCTAATGTTTAATCCTTTTCAAATTTAAGCTTATAAATAAGGGAGGAAGGTTTAAATTATTATTAAATTCCATTATATTGAATGATATACGCTAGAAAGGATAGTGATTTAGAAGATGTTATACATATGGCATATCGAAAAAATCATTAAAAATACATTGCAAGAGCACAATCTAGATATAAACTATGAATTTAACAATAACTTAACCGCCCCTATGAGCTATAACGTATCGACGAATACCATCACGTTTAACTATTTAGAAGTGAATGGATATATCGGAAAAATTAAATTGAAGGAAACCGAAGAAAATTTCGTTAAGCTCATTGTTTATCATGAAATTGGTTATTATTTAACGTTCAAGAAGCACAAACATGACCTACGTACACTAATGTACGGGGAAGATGAAGAAATTGAAGAGCTTAAAGCGGAGATTGAGAGGAACGCCTGGGATTATGGGCGAACGCTGGTGCCTGATCACCTAGTAGAATCTTATGATAAAGTACGTGAAATGGATGGGATGCTGATTAAAGGTTTGTAGTTAGATCAAACAAAGATCTGCAGGCACAAAAATATTCAGCCTTTCTTTTACCACAACTGGTACTGAAGAAGGCTGAATAAAAATATATCCTCAACAATTAAGTTATATCTGCGACGCACCGGAACCCCATGTTCCCTGTCGAACTGTCCATCGTATTTGAGCTGCGCGCCGCTGTGCGATAGCGATTGCAGTAGGAGTGGTGGCACAGGTAAGATCCGCCTCTCATCACTTTTGGAGACTGGCTGTTCAACCGGTTTAAATCTATGTTTCCCTCAGGGGTATTTGTAAACCAATCGGAGCACCATTCCCAGACGTTTCCTGCCATGTGATACAGTCCAAACCCGTTCGTTGGAAAAGATTGAACCGGAGCTGTTCCCAAAAATCCATCTTCCTCTGTGTTTTCACGCGGAAAATCGCCCTGCCAAATGTTACAGTAATGCTCTCCGTTGGGAGTCAGTTCATCTCCCCACGGGTATTTCTTTTGCTCAAGACCACCGCGGGCTGCATACTCCCATTCTGCTTCAGTGGGAAGCCTTTTCCCAGCCCAATTACTAAAGGCAGCTGCGTCATTCCAGGAAACATGAATCACGGGATGATCCAATCGGTCGTGTATCGTTGTTCCCAGCCCTTCCGGCTGATACCAATAGGCCCCTTCAACGGCCAGCCACCACGGTGTATTCGGCAGCTGCTGAACGTTGAATGGAGCGTCAGGAGAAATGAATTTATAAAAAACAAACGACCAGCCAAACTGCTCTGCCTCCGTTTGATATCCTGTTTCTTGTACAAATTGCTTGAAGTCCGCATTACTTACCGTATGGGCATCTATATAGAAAGGATCAACTTTCACTTTCCTAACGGGACCTTCTCCATCAAATGGAAACCCTTCTTTATCTTCTGTCCCCATTAAAAAATCTCCACCAGGCAAGTAAACCATCCGCTCCTTAAACTGAACAGTTTTCTCTTTAGACTGAAGCTCGGGAGATGAATCCTTCTTTCCTCCACTTTCAATATCAGCTCTGCTTGCTTGACAGCAGGGGGTGTTTATCCCTTTTTCACGCATTGTTTTCAACTCCTTTAGAGTTCGATTGTTGTAAACACTGGATAATGATCAGAAGGATACCGGCCATTCACTGTGTGTCGATCGACCTCTGTTTTTAAAACCTTTACCTCTTGTGTAAAAAAAATATAATCAATTGGTTCTCCGTCCATTCCACCCTTAAATTGATGAAACGTTCGTCCTGGCGACCCATCAATCGCTGTAAACGAGTCTTTAAGTTTAGCCGTTAAACCGTTAAGAGATGCTTCACCTCGTAAAAAACGCACGGGCTGTTCATCAGGATGACTGTTTAAGTCACCCATTAACATAGCCGGGACATTTTTCTTAGCAGCATCACTTTGTATCCTATCCCAAACAAGAGCAATACCATTCTCTCTCGCCGCTTCACTTATATGGTCAAGATGTGTGTTATACACAATAAATTCATGACGAGACTCATGTTTAACTTGAAAATGCGCCCATGTACAGATCCTCGGAAAATCACTATCCCAGCTTATGCTGTTGGGCTCATCCGGCTGTTTAGAAAGCCAGAACTGGCCGCTTTCCATAGGAAACAATTTATGGTAATTATAAAGAATCGGGCAAAATTCGTCGGACATGCCGCCTCTTCTTCCTTCCCCGATCCATTGATATTCCGGCAGCGCAGTTTCTACATCTTTGATCATCGGAAGTAAGGCTTCTTGAAGACCAATAACGTGCGGATGATGTTTTAGGATCAACTCAGGTACTTTATCGGTTCTATGCTTCCATGAATCTTTTCCATCCTGAGGCAGATCCACTCTTATATTGAAGGTACCGAATTTCAACTCCATTTTCAAACCATCCTTTCATTATGAATAAAGGACCAACTAACGTTCTAGTTGATCCTTTTTCGATCTTATTGATTGAGTCGGTCGGTAAAAAAGGCCATCCCTCGTTTATATGCGGTCATTCCATATAACATAGAGCTCCAATCAATTAACGTAATCTTAGTTGGATACCAGCGTTCGGGCTGTTCCAAGTGCCACCACGAGTAGCGGTGCAGACCAAATCGGTAAGCAGCGCGAAGTTTCCTCTCATCCTCTTTATCATTCGGGTTTTCGTACGTATCAAACGGAAGGTGAAGGCGGTACAAAGCATATAAATCATAGATTCCCGACGGATTGACCGGTAAGAATCCGGCTACGATGTAGGCAGATGCGATATCTCCCGGGGAATTATTGATTTGATCCGCATGGTACCCCCCATGCAGTCCGTCATTTGCACCTGCACCATATCCCCATACATACGAAGGAACATCTTCAAGCTCTTTCCATTTTAATTGATCGGCGAGGCAGGCATTTTTATAAAACTCACGATAGACCGGGCTTTCTGCATATTCAGGCACAAGGTAAAAGGGAAACTGATGAACGAACGAAGATAAGAAGGATTCTTGGCCATGTTTCCCATTGGTATCTGTTAATACAGGAAGATTTCGATAGTTTACTTGAGGTAATTCCTTCATTTTCTTTTCTGAAAAATTGTTATGCCATAAGTGTTGAATTTCCTTATTTTCAGGCTGGCCTATTAAAGCCAGGTGAGCGACCAGCACGTATTCATTGTAGGCAGGAAGCGGCAGCGTACCCTGTCCATCTTTTACGACCATATAAATCGACCCATCATCTTTATTAGCGACGACGACACTCCAGTCAATCTCCTGAAGCAGATCATTGGCCATTTCTTCAATCTCAGGAAATGTCTCTTTAAAATGCCGGCCGGCGAACAGGGCACCTGCAACTAATAGAGACGTATCAATCGTTGAAATTTCAGATTGCAGGTTCTCTCCTGATTCCATATCGACAAAATGAGCAAAAAAACCTGTCTTCTCATCCCGCGCCGGCCGGCATCCATCGATGTTTCCCATAGCCGCGTTTAGTGTAAGGATTGCTTTTTCTCCCGCCTCTGAATCCCACCCTTCCATGTCAGCTACACAAAGACCGATTAATCCCACACCTGTGGCCGCAATAGAGCATTTGGATTCTGGATTTTCCTCAAACGTTTTATAGCTGTCGGCATATAATCCCGTTTTAGGATGGCGGGACGCATCAAGCAAACGGTAGGCACTCTCATACTGACGATCAAAAAACTTCTTCACGTGATCAGGTAACGCGGCATATAATTCGGTCTGATTTGACATAAGTCACTTCTCCCTTATTGGTCTTGATTATAGATTTTTTGAAATTTTTGATGACGCTGCTCCAATCGATCCGCTGCCTTATTTCTTCCTTCCTCACGCAGCTTTTCTACGTAACTGTGGTAATTACCCCTTGTATGGAAGGGGCCGCCTTCTTGAATGACGTTCCACATAGGATCTGTCGGGGAATCAGAGGCAGCCATTTGCTCTGCCACCCACTCGTCTAAAAGCCTTAATCCTTTTCCAGCGATCTCTGGTTTTTCATCAACTAGATTTCTAGTTTCGTGAGGATCATTTTCTATATCAAACAACATGAGGTCTGGGAAGTCTTTTAATCCATCATGATACGTACGAATGAACATCCAATTGTCAAAACGAACCCCTCGCTGGCAGCTCCATGCCGCCTGACTGACGACAAGGTAAGGACGGCCGGCTTCTTCTCCTTTAGTAACGGCCGGAAGAAAACTTGTTCCGTCCCACCGTTCACGCTGCACCCCTCCAATCAGATCGATTAATGTAGGTCCTACGTCAAGTTGATAATGAAAATCGTCATCTACATGGCCCTGCTTAAAATCCGGACCTGCCATGATCAGAGGAATGCGGCTTGTAATATGATCTGCCGTCTGGTGATCACCGTAAACGTTCAATTCACCTTGATTTTCCCCGTGGTCCGCTGATATGATAATAGTCGTTTCTTCCAGCAACCCTTCTTCTTCTAGTGCCTGAAGGAGCTTGCCAATATGGTCATCCACATGTCGGATCGCCGTATCATAGCCGTCAATCCAGCGTTTAAAATCGTCAACCGAAGCGATTTCTTCTGGAAGATTCGGCATTTGGTGTCTGGCTGGAATTTCTCTTGCACTCATTGGCCCGAAGCTTTCTCGATGCTCCGCAATGATGTCATCCGTAAGCCAATCGGGGGCTGGATCATGTTCAAACGGGTTGCCGTACTCTTCCGGTGTTCGATAAGGTGTGTGTGGATCCCAGAAATTCAAGTAGAGGAACCAGTCTTCTTTTTCCGTCCCCTTCCCTTTAATCCAGCGTAAAGCTTCTTTTGATACGTCACCGGCTGTTTCCCCCGCATGTTTACCCGTATCATGCATCTCGAGAAATCCTTCTAACACATTCCACTTCGCATGACGGCCTGGAAACGGACTGATCATCGCTGTATGATGCCCTTTAAAACGGAGCTCTTCCACCCATGCCTGGTAAGGACTATGGTGATGATTGAAAGGACGATCTGCTCCAATCGGCCGCACATCCGCATCCAGTCCGCCATGGTTAATCGAGCCCGTATGAATACCGAATCTCGAATTAAACAGCGCATTTCTCGACGGGGCACAAGGCGCATCGGAAGCATAATAATTCGTGAACCTTACTCCCTTTTCAGCGATGCTGTCAATGTTAGGAGACGTGTTGCGATGGTAGCCGTAAGCCCCCAGGTGATCGGGACGTAAGGAATCAATATCAAGGTAAAGGATTTTCATAGTTATCTTCCTTTCGCATTTGTATTTATTGAAAGTTGACCGTTAATTGATCATCTATTTTGGCATGTTTCTTAGAGAATACGTACGTCACATCTTCTTCCTGCTGGACCGTATAATCTTCACTCGGAATAACTTGGCGATCCGTTTTTAAGGCAATAACATCATCTGATTGAGTCAGACGAAAGTGAATGGAGTTTGATTGAACGTTTCTTATTTCTGCTGTCGCATAATGGATCGTCACCTCTCCAACCGTTAGATTGATAGGAAGCATGATTCCTTCTTTCGTTTGCAGTTCAAGCTTCCGTCCGTCAAAAAGCTTTACGTCATTTTCGTAGACATGCATCTCTTTATCAAATCCATCTAAATTCAGGAGATGGAGAAACCTTTCTCCCTGTTCGTTTGCAGTAGAGGTCATAAAGACACCGTGATACTTACTATCGTTTTTCAAGCCTGCCTTAGCGCCAAGCTTTTCTAAGGCTTTAGTAAATAAATCAAGATCACATGTATACGGGGTTGCTATGACGATCGCCCTTCCTCGACCCACTTTTTTATCAAATCCGCACGTTTCATCAGTGCCATATACACGAAAAATCGTTTCCGCCTGGGAGCTAATTTCAAAAACCTGCGCTTTGTGAACGCGAATTTCAGCTCTATCTTGTGCCCACCCATCCGCATAGACGGATAAATCATAAGCTGGACCAGCCAGACGCATACCTGGGGAGCGAACCTCAAGCGCATCAGCAAGAAGATGACATGGATTTCCTTCCATATCATAGGATGGCACTTCCCCGTACAACAGCACACCGCCTCCATTGGTTAAGTAGGAGACCAACTTTCCCTGAACCTCCTTCGCCATATAACTAGCTGAAGGGACAGCTAAAACGGGAGTTTCTACGGGATCAATCTGCTTGTTTTGAATATCAACAGATCCATACCTATAGCCTCCCAACAGCATGGCACGCGCCATATTTTCCCATGCTGCAGTTGATCGATTAGCCTCTAAGTTTCTATAGATCTCTTTCATTTTTGAACTGTCAGGGTAACTGGCTTCCGTCATGTAATAGTCAGGAATAAACGCAAACGCCATATTATCTCTTTCCTCATCCATTACAGCGAGCTTATCGGCAACCGCCATGATAGTTTGTATTGAACGTGCCATCCTTGGATACGTATAATTCAACTCTCCTTCCGGACTGATCGGAGCGGCAAACCCATGCCGTTCTCCTGTCGAGGCAATTCTGTCATTGCCATCATCCCGCTGTTCACTCAATCGATAATTTCTCCCTCCCGTTAATAAATAATAATTAATCAGCCGGTTCCCTTGAGCGATGCACATCCTAGTTTTAAAATCAGCGGCAGAAGGGTCAAGACGGCCACTGAAATTGTTGCCGAAATTCCCATCCCCACAGTTAAATTCTACAGAAGTAAGCGGCTGTTCCGGCCGGTGTACAGCATCCATAAAACCGTTAATTAGATAGAGATCCTGGAAACTCTCCATATTTAAGTCAGCAAAATAAATATCTGATCCAGATAAATAGCCCTGATCTTGCGTATACGATTCATACAGTTGACTGATTCCGATTGGATAAGTAAAACCTCGTCCTCCACCCGTTCCGTGAATGTTAACGATAAACGGCACATTCCTTACACCGAATTCTTCCGCATAGCTTCTTAACGCATGAATATACTCAGCGAACCTGTGCCTCATATAATAGCCAAGGTCAAAGTGCAGCTGGGCTGCATAGTTGTCTTCTGGAGAACGTATGGCAGAATAATTTCCTTCCAGATTAAATGGGTAACGATCCTTCAGCGTCTCTTCGTCATAGCGCTTTTGCATCCAACCGACGAAATCATCAATGACAGTGTCGGTTAAGTCTGGACAATTACTGACCCAGGAGAGCATCCCCACTTCATTATCCAGCTGAACGCCGATAATATTTCCTCCGTTAGGCTGCAGTCTCGGCGCTGCAATTCCCATAACGGCCGCATACCATTTTTTCGTCTCTTTCAAAAAGGAAGGTGCCGAATAATCCAGGGTTTTTGCTAACGTTTGTTTTCCGTCCCACGTGACCGGCACGATTTCCGGATGCTTGTCGATCACCCAGTACGGAATGCCTTCATTTTTCATTTCCGCCATAATAAAAGGACCGGGGCGCAGGAAAAAATAGAGATCATTTTCTGCGCACAGATCGATGAATCCAGCCAAATCTAATTCAGGACGTGAGTTTCCCTCTAAATCAATCTTCCCTTCCACTTCTTCATGACAAAGCCAGGGAACATAAGAAGCCACAGCATTACACCCAGCGTCTTTCAGCTTATCGATGCGATCCTGCCATTCGGATCGATCAAGCCGGTAATAATGAATTTCTCCACACATAATGATTTGCGGTTTGCCATCGATGACGATTTGTTTATCAGTAATTTCAATCAATGGAGTCTCTCTCCTTTTTATAAAAATTAGACTCTCGCAGCATTAGATCGCTATCCCCTCTCTTAAGGAAGAAAAACTTCAATCACATTCGTTTCTGCGCTGCACAGTCGTTCTACTTCCTGTTGGCTGATTCGAAAGCCGCCTTCGCGATAGGCGTTTTTAACAATTTCAGCATTTTCAACCGTCTGGTGATTGATAAACACTTTCTTTTCTTCTCTCCCGAGGGAATAAACAAACGTGACCGCTTGATCATTGATTTGAAAATCAAAGGTCAAACCGTCAAAATCTTCTGTGAGCACTGGATCAATGACGAGATCGCCGGCTTCTTGACGAATTCCTAAACAATTGGAAATGAGCTGATTCATGTAAATGCCGGGGCCGCTTGAATAGATACGCCATCCGCCTTTTACCGGTACGGTACCATTGCGCAATTGACCAAAATTCTCTTCAGCCTCATATCTCGTATTGAATTTTCCGTCCGAGCTGCTGAAATAAGCATTACTTTGCCTGATTTCTGCATTGGGAACGACATTCTGAATACCAATTGGATTAATCATTTGCAGTCCTTGCCATACTTCCTCCTCTTTTCCAAGCTTGGCCATAGCTTCTACGAAACGAATATGAGCATGGACATATTGCAGCCCAATTTCACGGCCAAAGTTTGATGCTTGCTCCGCTCGTTTGAAATGGGTGCTGACTCCGCCGTCGTAATGTGCCGGACGATTCATCAAACGAACCCCATCAGGACAATACAATTTGTCTTTAATGATTTGATAATGCTGTTCGGCTTGTTCAGCCGTTAGTAATTCACTAATGATACTGCGCTGCATCGGCAGTAAACGATAATCAATTCCTGTTTTTGTATCCTGTGGATGAAGCATCATTTCTGCTTCCCCCGGCTGCTCCATATAAACGAAACCAGGCAGAACCTCCGATTGCAGCATATATTTTTTATAATCTCTTTCAATGCCGGCAGCTAAATCTGCCAGTTCAGCGGCATGCTGCTCATCAAAAGTCTCCAGGACACCAGACATGGCAGACACTACTTGATAGGTTAAAGCGACCGTCCAGCTGCTGACCATATACTGCTTCAACTGAGCATTAGCTGGTTGCAGGGTATCATCCCAGTCTCCATCTCCATAAGAGGATAAAAACGTATCATGTAAAAAGTTTTCTTTTATATAATTGATTTCTTTTTTTACATGTTCGTAAATGGTGGCCGTTTCTTCTGTAAGAGCAAAGTCGGTGTCACGTTTCGTATAAGGTACTTTTGCCTGCAAAATTTCAAAATCCTTCGTTCCCACTAAATAATCACTTAATGCTTTCAACGGCCAGACGACCACGTCGCCGTGGCTCTCTCCAGCCTGGATATGAGAATACTTATCAAACATAAACCATTGCGGCCAATTGCCGTCTTCCTCAAATTGATGCGTATAGACCGTTTTTAAAATTTCTTTAGCCGATTCATAATTTTGAGTCGCCATGAAATATTCCATTGGTCCCTGGCAGACGTCACGCGTGCCCCACGCTGCCCCGCTGTATTGTTCAAGACCGTGAGGGACAGAAAAGTGAACAAGCATATTGTGGGTGTACCACCAGGTGAGGGCATTCACTTTATTTAACTCTTCTGTCACGGTCCCTTTTTCAGAAAGCTTAAATCCATTCATTACCTTTTGATAATACGATCGATAACGCTCGATCTCTTCATCAATCGTACGATTCTCTGCCTCAATTTCTTCTCCATGAAGCAATCCCTGGATCGTCATTCCCCATTCACTCGAAGCCTCCAGCTCACAGACAACAAGCGAGGCGGCACCTGGTTTTACGTTAGTGGCAAGCTTTTGTTCATCAGCTAATTGAACATCTGTGCCATCCACATGAACCTTGTAAGTTAAATTCGGGTAAATACCGGCGTTCATAGATGCTTTATCTGCTGTAATGGTAAACCCTTGGCCGTCCTGGCTGATGTGAAAAGGCACTTCATATTCATTCGGATGCATGACGATTTGATTCGTTACTAAGAAGCGGTATTCCTCTCCACTTGTGGCTTCTACGTGCAGCCGAACTTCTGGAGTATCTACTGTTGTATAACTCGTTACCACAAACGTTTCATTCCCTGTTTTATAGTACCAGCGAGCATAGTTGAATCCCATTTCATATAAGGTAGGCATCGTTAATAATTGATAGGAGCCGTCGATTTCCACATAGATGCGCTGACCGGATGTTTTCAATACGTTAAGAGGGTTTCGGGCATTTGTCATAAGCTTATTAAAGTTGGTATTTCCTACAACAAGCTGAGCGTTAAAAATTCCATACATCCAGGAAGTCGACGTAATCGTATTCTCCTTTAGACGATCGTTTTTTCCTGACATGATAATATGACCATGAGGCCGCTCAACGACCTTTTCTTTCTCCTTTAAAACCACATGCTCATGGCTGTCTGTAAAAAACGAAAGCAGGGTGTTCCCGCTCCATTCTTCTTGATGGCGATTAGGGTAAAGCTTCTTGATTTCCTCAAACGACATAAATTCACCGTTTAACGGTTCTCCAATATTCGGAGCTTTTTTAACTTTCTCAATCGTCTCTCCAGTCTGATAATCCTTCGCTTTAACTGTTTCCCAAGCCTCGTTTATAAGCTCTTCATAAGCTAATTCAGTTACCGCTTGTTCATGATTCTTTTTGAAGTAACCATAAAAGGTAAATTGCTGCTTCCCTGTTAGTTTTACCTTTTCTGACTGCAAAGCGGTATAGGCAAACTCATATTGATAAACTTCATTAACAAGGTATGGATCAGATAATACAGCCGGCTGATCTGTTTCTTTATACGAACGGCCAAAGAACTGAAAACCATCAGTAGAATAACCAACTGTACGATTCAATGAACCCTGCTGCAAATACGGAAAGCCAGCCGACTGTTGTTGGTTTTGACGAGAGCAGACGACATACCCTCTTTCCTCATGCTCAAAGACCTGGTGGTCAATATATTGAGATATGTAGGCTTCGTTATTCCGCAGCGCACCCATTTCCGCTATGCCGAGATCCTGACCATACACCACATCGATTTCTTCTCCCTCACCCTCAGCAACGACATTCCAAAACCACACGCCTTGCTCAGTCAAGTAGAACGTCACTTCATAATTGATGGCTTCGACTGAACCTTTCCACGTTACATGCTTTTCCCCAAAAGCCACTTCACTACTGGAATGAACGCCTAATAACGGGTAAGCATTGATATGATTATCTTGATAAACACGTAAATATAGGTTGTTTA
The DNA here is from genome assembly GCF_043497005.1 of Halobacillus sp. B23F22_1. Classification (NCBI taxonomy): domain Bacteria; kingdom Bacillati; phylum Bacillota; class Bacilli; order Caryophanales; family Bacillaceae; genus Halobacillus; species Halobacillus sp. B23F22_1. Next base: position 517,387 of record NZ_JBIEKE010000003.1, read on the forward strand.
TCGATCCATCAACGGGGTTGGCCACTAACTGGTTAATCATGATCGATTGATAACCAGCTTCTAAGACATCCCCGCTTGTTAAAAATGAAAAACTATAATCCCCTGCGGTCAGTTTAATCGTAGAATCCTTTGTTAGCATCACTTTTTATACCTCCAATATTGAATTACGAACGGTTGAAACGTTTCAATTAACCATATTTTTTTGAGCGGTCAAACAGAAGTACGGGTTATTCTCCCGTAATTCCTGATCGATCCACTCCTTCGACAAACCAGCGCTGCGTAAAGAAATACACGATCAATAAAGGAAGAATGGACAGCATCGTTCCCGCCATACTAATTCCTTCATTGATATTATTTGTCTCAGTATCGCCCGTGTACATTTGATCAAAGGTCGCGTTGAACTTCCCGAGTTCAATCGGCAGCGTAGTCAATTCATTCCCAAAGTACAAACTAGCGAGAGCTGTTTCATTCCAATACCATACAAACGAAAATAAAAATGAAATGATGATCGCAGGGACTGCCATCGGAATAGCAATCGTTACAAAGATACGGAAATTTCCCGCTCCGTCTAAGTGAGCCGCTTCCTCTAAAGCTTTAGGCATCATTCGGAAAAATTGATAAAAAATCAGGATAAAGATGGCACTGTTGAGTCCTTGCCCAAAGAGAGCCGGCAGCAAAAACGATAAAATACTCCCAATCAGTTCAAGTTCATTAAAGAATACATACCGCGGAATTAAGAGAACCTGCGGCGGTATAATAAATGTAATTAACACGAGCGCAAACATGAGTTTCTTTAAAGGAAAGTCAAACCTGGCAAACCCATAGCCAATAACAGCCGCTACAGCTGTCTGCGCAAGCGAAGGGATAACGGTTACATATAACGTCTCTGCCAGCGTAGGAAATAAGTCCAGCACGCGGTAGGCTACTTCGTAATTTTCCATATATATTGTAGATGGTATCCAGCTGATTAGAGGGTTTAATAGATCATCCAGTGACTTAAAACTATAAGAACTCATATAAATAATCGGGAATAGGTAGACAAATCCAATGACAATTAAAAGCCCGTACACACAAAACTTAAACAAAAAACCATTATTCCCCTGCACTCCTAATAGAAAGCTTTTCGCTTTGGTGTAGTAATAGTCCAGTTTTCTTTTTTGCACATGTGAAAGTTTCGTATTCAGCATAATCCCTCCTCCCTTTATCCGTACTTTTTGTTTCCTCTTACAGCCATGAGACCTACACTTACAGCTAATACCACCGCAATGATGAGAAAGTATAACCAGGACAGGGCGGAAGCGTAGCCAAATCCAGTAGAGATTTCGAACATGTTGCCCTGAATATGATCAACCACTGGGTTTAATGCAAAAATGGAATATGTGACAACTGTATAGATGAGATTTACAATAATCATTGGATACAGTGTAGGCAGTGTTACCTTCCAGAAACATTCCCAGTTTGATGCCCCGTCGATTTTAGCCGCTTCATAGATTTGCCGATCCATTTTCTGCAAAGCAGCTAAGAATATTAATATTTGAACACCTGAATACCATAGAATGATAATCAAGTTATCCATTAAATACAGAAGAATGGTATTTAGGAACCCTTCTGTACTTGATAATAAAGCTGCAAAGATCGCATATTCTTCAATCGAAGGGATGGAAGTAACATCCTGCTCCATTAAATCAGTGATCACAGGACCGCTGGCAATGATAACGGGGAGAAAGAAAATTGTTCGGAAGAAACCTTTCATCCGAATCGGCTGGTTTAACAACAAAGCAATAATAAGGGAAAATACAATAATGATCGGCGTAGAGATGACAAGCTCACGTAAGAATCTAAGCAAAACCTGCGTAAACTGTGAATCAACTGTAAAAGCATAAATATAGTTTTCCAAGTTAATATACTCTGTCTGAATGCCATTAGGAGTAATTTTCACTTTTTGAAAGCTTAAGAACAAGGAATAAAACAACGGAAAAGCCGTAAAGACCAGAAACCCTAAAATCCAGGGAGATAAAAATGTGAAACCTATTAAACTATTCTTCTTTTTTAATGAGAGCTGTCTCATGATTGATTCCCCCGGTCAATGACCTTATAGCCTTTGGCTTCCACTTCATTGCCTTCTATCGTTACTTCTTTGTTCTTGTAATTTACTAAAATAGATTTTCCATTGGAATAAGCAACCTCCACTAAATCAGAGGCATGAACGATGCGATCGGTTATTGTTTCTCCTTCAACCTGCCCCAGACTTTCCTTTAATGATTCATATTGTTTAATTATCTCGCTTTCCCAGTTATCGAATTGTGAGGTATATAGATCCTCTGAGGCTGTATGCATTAAGTGATGGGAAGCCTCTGTCGTTAAGTAAAATGACGGGTACGCACCATATTCAATCATGCGAAGAAGTTCGTCCTCCGGGCTATTATGAAAGTTCGAGAAGGAGGCGTAATAAGGAACATGTCCTTTTAAAACGATTTGCAGAAATGGTACAGTATCCGTTACAAAGCTGTAATTTGACGAATACATCGGGCTGTCCAGGTAGCGGTCTGTTTTTGCGAGCAAGTAGTCATTCGGCTGGTATAAAGAAAGGGAATCGACACTTGTCTCTAACGTTTCAAACATTTCCTGATAGGTCTCAATCACCTTTGGACGAAGGGAATCGCTGTTAAAGTCAGAGAACAGCATATTAGCACTTGAGTCCACTGCTAGGTGAGACATCCCCCGATCTTCATATTCATGAAGATCCTCTTTTGCCATTTCCAACGACTTCGACGGGCTTAATGAATAAAAGTTCTCCGCTTCCCCATGGCTTGTAATTGTCTCGGCGTTAACTTTCCTTGCGACGTCCTTCTGACCTGAAAAACCGGATGCTCCGTCAAAAGCTTTGGTGTAATCGGTGTAATAGGATAAGGGAATTCCATTCTCTTCAAAGTAATCATTTACTTCTTCAAAATCACTGTCACTTCCTAATTTATTCTCAAAAGGGAACTTCTCCGGCAGAGTTCCGGTATAACCTCCTTTAGTCCATCCTCGATAAATCACATGTAGATTGTCTACTCCCTGCTGATTTAGACGCTCCACGTAATCAGGTAAATCTGTCACTACTGTCATCGTCTGCACGGAATCCCGCAACAACCCGCTTTTCGCTTCTCCACCTAAAAATTCGAGACGGACATCGACTTGATCGTCCCCTGTCGAAAGCATGCCGCGATCCAGCAGATATTGTTGATAGGTTTCCGCCATTCCTACATAGTTCGCATCCTCCTCGTGAAGGAAAGTGATGCGTTCTTTTACATCAAACTCATTCATTTCGTCTTGATACACGTTGTAGCCACTCATATTCTGACTGGTCGGCTGGTAATATTGATACCGGTAGTTATACTGAGCAGTCACCCAGTGAAAATCGGTAGCAATGCCGGATGGATAAGCGATAAGGTCTGCAAAAGTCCGGCCTTCGTCAATCACTGCGACGTAGCCATTTTCATCTACTCCGTTTGTCATTCCATAGACCGGCATCGTAATCTTTTGAGCATCGTTTACGCTAACCTCTTCTTCGGCTGAAGCACTTCGTTTAAATCCTTCATCCTCTCCATAGATCGCGCTTTGATAAGGGACCGTTGAGGATGGCTGCTTTTCATCAAAACGCATAAGTGCTCCACTTCCATCAGGAATAAAAGTATAGCCGTCCATATCCGTCCCTTCAGAGGCCCCTAAAAATGGATAGATGCGCATTGTTGCTAGCTGCTTGTCTTGTTCTTCTATTTCGCTTTGTGGGACGTGAACCTCAATGGAGTCTTCGTCTAAATGAACATTCAGCTGCATGCCGATACCCGCTTCCTCAAATTCGATAGAAGCGGAAAAACCATCTTCCTGCTTGGTGAGTGAAACCTCTGAATCATTGGAAAGAATACTTTCAGAAGAAGTTTTATCTTCTCCATCAACATAATCAATCGTGACAGCTGAATGTGCCATGTTAGACCACGTCTCGTTCAGGTTGTATTCTTTATCTTCGTTAAGACCGGAATTCCATATATACCCAGTCTTTTTATTCTTCACTTGCAGGGCAAGCGATTCCTCCTCTACATATAAAGTCAGGTGTTCATTCTCGGCCACCTGTTCATAAATGTCAGATAACGTCGTCTCCTCTACAGAAGCCTCTTCATTCTCGGGCTGGGTATATTGATTGGATTGATAGCGCAGCATTTCATTCGCTCGTATCTCTTCCTCTTCTTTTACATCTGTATCAGGGTCGTTGTCAGAAAGCGTATTTGCGATCGCCTGCACAGGAAACAATAATACAACTACGAGGATGACCCACTTCCACTTTTTAGACACGTAACATCACCTCCTCAATAATTGAGCTGACAAAGTCAAACAATTGATCGAATAATATATAAAGAACAAAGAATACGAGAACCGTAAGGAACATGCCAAACAAAGTAACGAGAAGGTTCCGTATCGTTCCCCAGAAAGAGTAATCATGAATCTCTTTGATTGTCGTAAATAAAATGACGATTGACCAAACGCTAACGACCTGTATAGAGAACGTATAAATAAACGCTTCATTAAAGGTAAGAATATTGGAAATCAGTGTAATCGGAAGGATAAATAGTATAATCGGCGCTAATGAATAAATCGTACCGATGTATACGTGCCTGAACCTGCCTTCCCCGTCTGTAATTGTACTGACTAAATAATTGACGACGATAAATAAGAAGAGAGGAATAAGCACAGCTCCTGCTTCAAAGAACACGTTTACATTTTCTAACACACGGTCTGTGAAAAGAAAACCGGTCCAGTAAATCCTTAGTAAGTATTCAACTACGAGAATAAAATACAGGATACTTGCTGATAAAATCGAAGCGCGTTCTCCATTTTTTAAATAATAGATACTGTCGATCGGCCTTTTAATAAACCGGGTTAAAAAGAGCAGCTCATTGATCAGCTTTCGACGCTTGATTTTTGACGTAACGTCTCTCACAGGCTGGAGAATATTCTTCTTTCTATCTGTAAATTTAACCGTGTATCTTACAGCAAAGAACGCGATAATGATCATAAAAGCGCCAGCTAAATGATTTTCCATCCAGCGATAACGAATCTCCCAAAAAGCGTTTGAATAGCCGTCTTTATCATTGGCTAATTCAAATTCTTCTAATGCTTTATCATATTCCTGCTGTTTATAAAGGGCTTCTCCTTTAGCTGTATGGGCCAGTCCGAACGAAGAATTCAACCGGAGTATTTCGTTCCAGTATTCTTCGCTTTGTACGTAATAGCCTTCTTCAAAAAGAGCCAGTCCCTGATGGAGTACAGTGGTAAATTCTGTCGGCTCATATACTTGAATATTTCCCTGCTCTCGATCCGTTACGTAAAGCCTTCCTACTTCATCGACTTCAATACTTGAAGGCTGCATCGTTAACCCTAGACGATTACTTTCATTCGTTTTCCCCCCAAAGGAAAAAAGTTGATTGCCTGAGCTGTCGTATTCATAAATAATGCCGTCATTACCAACCGTATAAATATTACCAATCGATCCTACGGCAACATCAACTAAATCCGTTTCTTCTGTCATCGCAGGAGGTAATATATTTCCCCCTTCAATATTTAACTTACGGATCGCTTCCCATGTCGTTCCAGAGGTAATGGTATACACCAGCCCCTGCTCATCTATAGTTAGATTGCCTGGAGCCGGGGGTTCTTTCATAAAAAGATTCGCCCTTTGTCGCTGGGTCATTATCATGTCATTGAGAAATGTACCGACGGAGGGGGCCAGCGTATTTGCCCCATAATATCCTAGAAAAGTTCCATCCTCACTTAATTGAATAATTCCATTCGTTGCACTCTCACCAATAATGTAAATATTGCCACGCGAGTCTACCGATACCTTTTCCGGTTTATAGGGTGCGCTAGCTCCAAACAAAGGAGAGTCTGGTCTTTCGAATTCTTCAAGAAGTTCGCCATCTTCCTGGAATTTTAGAACTTTTTCACTGCCATAGTCAGCTACGTAAACTTCTCCATTCCCATCTGCGTAAACTCCTAAAGGCTGGTTTAGCACGTCTTCCCCGTATACCTCTAAAATGTTTCCTTGTTCATCAAACTTCGATACAGTTGACGTTCCTGAATCTGCAATATAAATGTGACCCTGCTGATCGATATAAATATCTTCAGGGTTGAGGATCTCAGTTTCTTTAGCAAATAACCCTATTGGTGAATAAGCCGTTTGTGTTTCAATAACATTTCCATCAGCTGTTAATGTTTCTGTCTGGTAAGGAACAGAAACCGAAGCAGAGGAAAGTGCGGGAAACAATATAGTTAACCAAATGCAGATGACAGCAGTATTAAATCCCCTCATTTCCCTTCCTCCTAATCGTTACTTAATTCCAGAGTGTGCCATTGTATTCATTACCTTGCTCTGCATAAAGATGAAAATGATCAAGTTAGGCACGAACATTATCAATGAGGCTGCTGCTGCCATTCCTTGACCTGCAACAGAGTTCCCTTCCGTATCTGCGGCTAACGTAGACATGAAAAAGGCAAATGTCTTTAAGTTTTCATCATCCACAAACAAAGTAGACGTCTCTGCATTGTTCCATACCGCCTGGAAAGCAAGAATAGAAATTGTCGCAATGGCGGGTTTCACTAGAGGAACGATGATTTTAAAGAAGATTACAAAATCATTAGCTCCATCAATTTTTGCCGCTTCTATTAATTCGTCAGGGATTTGATCAATGAATTGTTTAACGAGAAACAATCCGACCGGCATCGCTAATAGCGGAAAGATGTGGGCGAAAAATGTATCAAGCAGCCCCACCTCATCAATGAGCAAATAGCGCGGAATGACCACAGCAGCTGGAACAAACATTAAAGCCAATGTATTAATTTCAAAGATCGTTTTCTTAAATTTAAATTGCTTTTTTGAAAATACATACCCAGCCATCGTGCTGATCAATACGGTTAAGAAAACGACGATGACAGTAACGACTACACTGTTAAAAAGATATCTCGTCATCGGTACACCCGTAGCGTTGGTATTTCCTACTAAATCATAGAAGTTTTGCAACGTCGGTTTCTGTACAAAGAAACGCGGCGGATAAGCAAAAAGCTCATCAATCGGTTTAAAAGCGTGTGAAAAAATGTATACGATGGGAATGAGCATTAACAAAGCCATCGGGATAAGGAAAAAATAGAACTTCAATTGACTTTTATGGAACTTATCTGGATTGATTTTCGTGCCGTGAAAAGATGCCATGTTCACACCCCCTGGTAAGTTAGTAAGTCGTTAATCTTTTTCAGCAAATAGCTTCATAGCCACGCGTGAGAATCCGTAAATGAAGAGCAGCAGTAGAACCGACAGGGCAGCTGCATAGCCCATTTCATATCGAATGAAACCGAAATCTTCTAAATGATTCACAATGAGCTGCCCAGCGTTTTGCGGCGTGGGGTTCTGTCCGGAAAGCTCCACCCCGATCGCGCCTGCCTGGAACGTGGTCACCACGGCCATCACGGCACCAAACAGCATTTGCGGCTTCATTGAAGGAATCGTAATGTAAATAATCTCTTGAAATCTGTTACGAATGCCGTCAATATAAGCAGCTTCATAGATTTCTCTATCAATATTCAGCACCCCGGACAGCATGGCGAGAAACCCTACGCCCATACTTCCCCACAAGGTTACTAAAATCATAATGATCATTAAGTATTGTGGAGACTGGAGAAACTGAATGGGCTCGGTTATAAATCCCATAGAGATTAATAGATTGTTTAAATAACCTGTCTGATCCCCGCTGAAAATAATTTTCCAAACGACTCCCATAGCAACTCCTGCAGTCATGGATGGCGAGAATAGAATTAAAGCTAAAATCGTGCGCGGACCTTTTGAAATCTGAGCCAGCATCCACGCTAGTAAAAAGGCAAGGATATAGCCCCCAGGTCCAACGATTAACGAAAAGATCAGCGTATTTGGCAAGACATACTGCATAAACGTATTATCCTGGGTGATGATATTGACATAATTGGACAGCCCGATGAAAGATGGGAATTCAATGGTATTGAAATAGGTAAACGATAATCCTACGGCAATGGCCACCGGGATAATAATAAACATAGAGAACAACAGTAAATAGGGGGCGAGAAATATAGATGTACTTAAATGTTCTCTGTTATTCATTAGATTCCATCCACCCTTCCACCTTTTCAATCGTGGGAATTTCATAAGGTTTGACTACTTCTCCGTTATCCATATAATCGAATTCTTCTAACTTTCTCCGCATTTCACGGTTAATTAAAATGACACTGTCATCGACAGAGGCACGGGCATTTTCTCCATCAAATACAACCTTATTCCACACGTTACTAATCTCACGTTCGACCATATAGGAGTAGGGGGTTTTCGGAACCTCCTTCATATACTCCCACTGCTCAAGCACAACTTCCTTATGTTCTTCCGGTAAAGGCAGCTGCTCAAACGACTCCAGGTTCGCTGTGTTCCACATGTATTCAGGGCCGAATAACGTTTGCAGCGTTACTGCAAATTCAGTCTGCGTCTCTGAAGACATCCACCATTTCAACAGCTCCCACGAGTCATCCTTTTTGCCGCTTTTATCAAAAATCATGGAAGCCTGACCTGAGCCTGGCGCCCATCTTTCTACTGTGCCATCTTCCTGTTCAACTCCAGGCTGAGGGGTAATATCCCACCAACCTGAGATCTCGGGGGCAGCTGTAGTAAGCTCAACATACGTACTAAAAGGCGCCACACCAATCGGCAGGGTAGAATACCTGAAGTGGTTATAAAATCTAGGAACTTGAAGCGGCATGCTGTAAATCGTGCTTAAATCCGCCATAAACTGAATGCCTTCCAAAGCTCGTTCTTCATCAATCGTTGTCCCGATCCCGTCTTCTTCATAGAGACTGCCGCCAAACTGATATATGAAAGGTGAAGTCGTCTGAAAAGGTTTAAATGCAGACTCTTCAGCCAGCGGTGTATAATAGTTCATGCCGTACCTTTGCAATTCCGGCAATATGCCAGTCACTTCATCCCACGTGTCTGGAACAGGAATATCCAGCTCTTCGATAATGTCCTTGCGATAGAACTGTACAAAGAAATCCTGAGTTTCAGGCAGTGCGTAAACGCCATCTTCGATCACTAACGGTAAGAAAGCTCCTGGAGAAAACTGCTGTCCTACTTCGCTGAAATCATCGAATTCTCTTAAATCAACAGCTGATCCTCGAATCGCTAACTCGTAGGGAACCCAATTGCTTATTCCAAGTGCTAAATCAGGCTGTGTATCAGCTGCACTGGCCAGGACCAGCTTCTGCTCATCCGGCATAAGCGAGTACTTTACTTTAATCCCTGTTTCCGGAGTAAAATTCTGATCGGTCATATTCTGAAGCAGCTCCACATATTGGCGCGGGCGATTCACCCATACTTCGATCGTGTCATCTTCCACATCTGCTGTAGCTAAGTTATCTTGAGTAAATGATTGAAAAAAGTTAGCTACAGAGTCTTTCGTTTTTGTAAAAAACCCGGCCTCCGCATCAGGTAAATCCGATTCACCGTGTACATAGAACCTGTCAAGTGACAGCGGCTGAGCGGATAAATCCATTGAAATATCTCCTAGCAGCTGTGCAGCTGAGTTAGAACCTGTAGATAATTGCGTAAGTCGGTTGGGGATTTCATCAGGTTTTGCTGCTAGGTTCTTTAATTTATCAATCGCGATTTTCAAAGATGCGATTTCAGTAGACTCTGCCCCATTATTTAAATCCAGCAAATACTTTACTTCTTCATTCAGCTTGTCAGACCAGGCAAGAACCTGTTCATCAATCCCCGGAATATATTCCTCAATATCCCAGTCACGGGATGCTTGTTGATTGCCGACCAGCTTTCGAATCGACAATGAAAGCTCATCAATCTCCTGCATCACTTCATCGATTGTAAATAACACGTTGGCGTGAGGGGACGGGTCTGCCTTCAAACTTACTTTGTTGGCCCCTTCCTTTAAATAAAAGAGATATGGTTCTCCTTCATCGCTGCTTATCGTCTCGTTCACCCATTCCTTACTAAAACCAAACTGATACTGTTCCACTTCTTCAAATGGAACATGATCGTTAATCAATACCTTCCGATACACAGGAGATTCTGACTCATTATCCTGCATCGTTTTAAAGGTTAACTGGTAAAATCCAGCTTCTTCAGCTTCGACCTCCCAGCTGACCGTTTGCCCTGGTTCACTCCATGAATCGCCGCCTAACGTATTGAGCAGAAGATTTTTTCGATCATACGGATGAACAGAAGGGTCTTCCGTAGCAGAAGGCCTTATATAAGAACTGTTTTTCTCAGAAGGATGTTCGGCTTCAAACGTCTTAAGCTCGTCTTGCTGCTCTGCATCTGGATAATTATCTACATAGCTTTCATATTCAGGGATTTGAGCCGGGGAGGTAACGTGCACATCTCCTACCAGCATTTCCCCTCTTAAATTTTGCAGCGTAATTGTATTTTTTCCTTCTTCTAAGTGGAATTGAAGCGGACGCTTGTACATATATGTAGAATCCTCTGCTTTCACATACGCCCATTCTTCAATCGGCTCTTGCTCTGGGATTATCTCGTTCCCAGATCGATCCTTTTCAAAATTCTCAGATTCATTCTTCCATTTACTCGGGAATTCTATTTGTCTGCTTTCTGCAAAAGGATATTCACCGTTAACCTGAATTGCACCCTCTATTGGCATGATCAAATCACCTTGAGGTAAATAATCAAATCCAATTTCATATAAACCTTCTTCTTTAACCTCGACTTCAACTGTTAATGACTCTTGATTACGCCAATAGAATACGCGATCCCCATAACCCTGGCTATCCGATGAAGACAATAACTCACCATCATTACTTTCTGTAAATGAAGAAGGCGGAACAGCCTGCTCAAATTCAGCAGGACTGTCCAGACCTTGTTCCTTCCATTCGTTGAGTTCGAGGTGATAACTCTGCTCTTCGATCTGCTCATCAACATCTATTTCATCATCACCATTTGCTTGAGCAGCCGGCTGAGGAATTAGAAAAAGGATTATTAGCGACCATAACAGCACTTTAGACTTCATGATGTTACCTCCTCAACTTTTTCAAACTTTACTCTCCGATTGCTTCAAGCTCTTCTTCATATTTCTGATTTGCTAGATCATTAATTTGACTCGCGTAATTTTCAATATTCTCCTCACCTGATACACTCGCATCGATCAGCTGTCCCATTGTGGCATTGGACTCATCACCAACTGATACGCCAGTAGGCGCTTCCCAGCGGGCTTGCCCATATCCCGGAGTCGTTTTAAACGGCTCTATCACAGCATTTTCAATATTTTCATAGGCTTCCTCAAGACCTGGAACATCTACTCTTTCAAAATAAGCATCCAAAACCTCTTCATCAGTAATTAACGGTACGCCGGATAAGCTGACATCTTCCTCTTCATCAGCAAGTTCCATACGTTTCATATAGCCGTCTTTCCCAAATCCCATCCATTTAGCCAGTTCATATGCTTCTTCAGGGTGCTCTGTGGAACTGGAAAGACCGTAGAAGTCATGGGTAATAACCGTTCGGTCCCCAGGAATACCGACAAAGTCCCATTCAAAGTCTGCATTTTGCTCATATACGCCAATCGCCCACGTGCCATCCCAGCGGATTCCAATTCCATTGTTCATCCACACTTCATTTGCATCTTCGCCATTGAAGTTAGCCATTTCATCTTCAGATAACGTTGCGTATGCATATCCATTCGTATTGATGTTATTGGCCAGATCGATCCCGCTGATAAACTCGTTACTATCTAGAGAGAAGCCATCATTAAAGGTATACCAGCCCATCTCATCACTTGCAGAAGCCGGATACCATTCAGGAATGGCATTCGCCTCGTTTAAGCCGATCACTCCCTGATTTACGTTTGTAATATCGCTGACAGCTGTTTCGAATTCATCGATGCTCATCCCAAGACTCGGAACATCTAGATTAGCCTGTTCGTATAGATCTTCATTTACGAAATAGCCCAGGATATTCTGTGATGAAGGGACCGAATACACACTATCGCTGTAAGTGATTGCTTCTCTTACCGTTTCAGGCAGAAGATCATATTCCTCATCTTCTTCAACAAATTCGCTGACATCCATCATCCAGTCATTGGCAATACCCGTGGGCACGTGAGCTATTGAAAATACATCCGGCATCTCTCCTCCACTTGCTGCAGAAGCCAGTGATTCCTCCCATGGATCGCTGATCGATTCATCAATCTCAACATTGATGTCAGGATGCTCCTCCATAAAAGCATCAATCATCATTCGGTTTAAGTTTGTTTCTCCTTCAGAACCGAAAGCCCAGCTGGCAATGGTAATTGTTACTCCATCACTGTTTTCATTACTTCCGGAGTCTTCTTCCTCCTCTGATGAGGAATTATCTGAACAAGCAGCCAGAAGGGAAAAGATTGCAAACAACGTAATTACAGCCAACCATTTTTTCATCACATACACCTCTTCTATTATTTTTAGAATCCAGGACTGTTACAATTCTCAAAGTCTATCTTTATTTCTTGCTCTAAAGAGCGAAGGAATATCACTTTAAACTGTTCGTTCGATACTTTTTCAACTTTCATACCTGGAGCTTCTACAGGTTTCCATTTAAACGTTTCAATAAAAAGCACTTCTTCTCCCTGTTTTAGTTTTACTTTCATAGATAATGCGTCCATAGATTCTTCTAAGCAGTAAATTTCTGCTGTGGCGTAAGAGATCGTTATCTCATCTGCTATTGGAATGTTAATCGGCAGCATCAGCCCGCTTTTTCCAGGCACTGTGATGGATCTACCATCAAACAAACGCTGTTCGTTTCTAGTAACTGAAGTCTCCTTCTCATACTCATCAAAATTGTGGAGAAAAAGAAAGTAACTATCTTCGTTAATCTCTCGAACGGAAACGTCTAATTCCTGTTGTAAAGTAAACTCACTATATACATCCGCTTGCTCAGCCAGATAGCGAATCACTTCATATTTATAATTAAAATCAAGCTCCAACCCGACGCCAAAAACGATCAACTTCCCTTGACCCAGTCTTTTTTCAAAGGCCGTCACATCTTTTCTTTCATCTTCCGTCCAGGCGAACGCTCCTTCTTTGACATCAAAGGTTTCCACATATTGTGTCTGTACACTGTCAATGTCCCCAACCTTTACAAAACCTTGTCTGCGTCCATTTAGTCCAACATCAATGTAATCTTTAAGCAGGGTACATTCCTTGCCATTGAGATCATTTGTTGGAATCGATGGAAAGAGTACAAGATGCCCCCCGTCTTCCAGATAATTAATGAGCTTTTGCTGAACCTGCTTGTCCATCCATTTCATAGAAAACATCCATAAGGTCGGTACTTCATTCACATTGATTCGTCTGTTATCTTGAATGTTCAAGCTATCATAAACGATTCGATTGACTCTTAGTCCTTTAGCAACACCATTATAGATATTTAAATCTCTCTCAAATTGAAACGTTTCAATTAAAGGTGAAGAAAAAAGATTACTATATTCTGTGGCGTAGTAATCAGGGTAAAATGCAAAGCAGGTCTGGGTCGTCTGTTTAGCATTCATAAGAGGCTTTTCAAAGGTTCGATACATCTGTCCTAAATGCTGAATCACATCAAAATGTGGTTTCTTTTCACCAGAAGCAGTCAATGGCGCCTGCCACTCATGCCTTCTACCGTTCAAACCAATATCTTCATAGTTTTCACCGCCGACAAACATGTAGTAGTTCACAGCATTCATTCCATTCGCAAAACAGAGACGTGTTGTCAAGTCGAATGTACTAGGCTGAAGCCTTGGCTTATCAGACGCTGATCCTCCCTGGAATTCAGCTGAGAACAGCGGCTGATCCGGGGATTGAATCGCTTTTGTAAATGAATTGGCGAGGACGATATCCACATAGTTATCGAATTCAATATTGCCAATGTAGTAATCTCCTGCGACAAGCGTGTCATCCATTTTCGCCGCTTCCATCAGCTGCGCGATGCCAACAGGATAACGTGTTCCTCTTTTTAAAAAGTCAATCGTATGAAAGCCGTGAATATTAATAATAAAAGGAACCGAGATCCCTTCTATTTGAGCGAGTGATTTTAAATGCTCGAGATACAAGCGATAATGCTTACGCATAAATAGGTAGTATTCGTGTTTCAACTTTTCCGCCGGCCGTTCTCCCGTATGCTTTTTCATGTGCTTGATTGAATCCTCTTTGTTGACTTCGTTATCTTCTAAGTATTGCTCAAATTGCTGCTTTGTTACGTTATTATAATCACCTTGATTGGTCACCCAGTGAAACATTCCAACCTCATTATCAAGCTGAAACATGATAACAGGACCGCCGTAAGCGATTTGAAAAGGCTTAATTACAGCACACACAGAATGATACCAGCTCTCCACTTTCTCTAAAAAAGTCGGGTGCATGTAGCTGACAACTCTCGTCGGGTGGCTCTCTCCCTTCTCCGTTAGCGCCAGAACTTCCGGATAATGGTCAATTAACCAGGGCGGCACCCCGTGATCAACAATCTCTGCCATCACATAAGGGCCAGGCCGGACTAAACAGTACATATCCTCTTCAGCCACCAGCTGTAAGAAGCCTTCAAAATCACGCTCTCTCCTCGTCACTCCTGTCAAATCTATGGATCCTTCCTCGTATTCATGAAACACCCACGGCACATATGTGCTGATCATATTAATACCTGCATCCTTCACCTGGTGGATACGTGCTCCCCAATCTTCTTTAGGAATACGAAAATAATGAAGCTCAGCACCAAAAAGTACGGTTTCTTTTCCATTAATCATAATCTTTTCTTCTTTTACTTGAATTTTTTCATCCCCCCTTAGCTTGATTGACGTGGAACAAACTCAATGGGGATCTCCCGTTCATTAAGTTTAGGGTTTTTTTCCAGCATATCGAACAGGGTTTCTGCTGCCATTTGCCCCCACCGTTTTTTTTCCACGCGTACTGTTGTTAAAGCCGGCTGGATGTATCGAGATAAATCAATGTCATCAAAGCCGACGAATGCAATATCTTCAGGCACCTTTAATCCTATCTGCTGAACAGCTTTAATTGCTCCCATTGCCATTTCATCGTTAGCTGATACAAAAGCCGTTGGAAACTCCTTGTTTGCTTCGAGGAACTTATTCATACTAAGCAGTGCGCTGATTTCTGTAAAATCGGCTCGGATTAAATCGGAGTCCTGAAACTTCAACCCTCGATCAGCGAGCGATTCTTTAAACCCTTCTAAGCGGCTTTCTCCATCGAAGGACTCTTTAGAACCGGCGATAAACCCAATACGCTTATGCCCTTTTTCTACTAAGTGATTCACCGTATCTTCCATTCCAAGCTTATTCGGTAACAACATCTGCTTCACATGCGGGTTTACTAATTCGCGGTCTAATACTACGATCGGAAACTTGTCACTCGCCAGGCCGTTCAACAATTCGTTGCCGATATGATAGTTAAGAATAATAGCCCCGTCCACATAACGTTCCAGCAGCAAACGATGCTTATGATCCGATGCGCATACGACCATTTCGTATCCTCTCTTAATGACCGTATCTTGAATTCCTTCTAACAGTTCATTAAAAAACGGACCTGTGAATCCACTCAAGAAGAGTCCTATAATGTTTGTCTTGTTTTTCTTTAAATTTTTGGCATTTCCATTAGGACGATAGCCAAGATCTTTAGCAGCCGCCAGCACCTTATCCTTTGTCGGTTTAGTTATCAACTCACTCCCATTCATGACATAGGAGGCGGTGGCAACACTCACTTCTGCTTTCTTTGCAACATCTTTTAACGTGGCCAAGTCTTCCCTCTTCTCTTACCTTATAGATACTAAAATAAATTCATTGAAACGTTTCAATAAAAATTATAACTAATAGTGAAAGCGATTACAATATATTTTCTGAAATTTTCCACAATTACTTGCTGGAAATTAATGGACCATACTAAAGAAGGACATTAATACAAGTATTCTATAATATTTCCCCCTAATTCTGGGGAATCGAAGATCCGGCAGGAAATCGTAATTTGTTTTCCGGGGAAGCTGAGACCGAGTTTATAGAAAGCGAAGTACTTTGAGGGAGCGATGGTGTACATCCTTCTTAAAGAATAAATAATCCGAAATGATTCGATAGAATCGTCCGGATTATTTATTCAATCTCCCCCCAGCTCGATCTTATGCACCGATATATCGCTGGTACAACTTCTTCGCTTCCTGCACATCCTCCGTCCCATGAATCAATGTTCTACCGTCTTTGAACACCACAAAACGTACGTCCTCGACATGAAACATGAGCAAATCACCATTTCCTTTAACCCTTTCAGTTAAAGGCTTTAAGTGGCGGCTCAATTCCGATAGAGATAGTATAGATAATTGGGAAGGTCTAACTTGAACGGTGTTTCTTCCGCAGAGCATGGCTGTCCTTAAACCTTTCACCTTCTTTAAATAAGGATAAACGGCCTTACTAGAACAAGAAGAACATTCTTTATCAATAAGCTTACTAACATTAATGGAAGAATACTCACGACCCCACACATCAACATAAATCATCTCTTTAGACATCGCGTGCCCAGTAAGAAACTTCAAGCATTCCGCTGTTTGATAAGCGGCTGTCATTTGGACAGCCGGCCCAATAATTCCTACGGTATCGCATGTGCCTCCTTCTTGCGGCAAGTGATCGATAAGACAGTGCAAGCAGGGCGTTTTCCCTGGAAATATAGGGAGAACGATCCCATAGCTTTTCAAACATCCGCCATACACCCACGGCACGTTTAATTTTGCTGCAACGTCATTAATGACGAAACGCGTCTGAAAATTATCAGTACCATCGATTAAAAAGTCCACTCCCTCAACCAACGTCTCGGCTGTTTCCTCTTCAAATTCCTGAGCCATCCCGTAGACTTCAATATCGGAGTTGATCGCGCGCAAACGTTGTTCAGCTGCTGAAGCTTTCGTTCGTAAAGATACCGCATCTTCTTCTGTATAAAGCTGCTGGCGGCCAAGGTTGCTCCACTCGATGTAATCACGGTCGATAATTGTGATTTTCCCAACACCGGCTCGCGCCAGCATTTCGGCATTTGCACCTCCCAAGGCTCCGGCTCCAACAATGAGTACGTGCTTTTGAGAAAGCTGATCCTGTCCCTCACGACCGATTGGAGCAAAACGTTCTTGGCGGGAATAACGTTCCGACATCAACCGATCATCCCGCTTTCCGGACTGCTTTTGGACGCGTATGTTTTTCTAGGAATTCTGCCCGCTTCATAGCCCAGGCGTCCGGACTCAATCGCCAGCTTCATTGCTTCGGCCATTCTTACAGGATCCCCGGCACCGGAAACCGCTGTATTTAATAAAATCCCATCAGCGCCAAGTTCCATTGCATAGGAAGCATCACTAGGCGCGCCGATTCCCGCATCTACGATCACAGGGATGTTTGATTGTTCAATGATAAACTGAAGATTCAGTGGGTTTACAACTCCCTGACCAGAACCGATCGGAGAAGCTCCTGGCATAATGGCATGGACACCCTCCTCCTCTAAACGTCTCGCCAGCACCACATCATCGGACGTATACGTAAGGACGGTGAACCCTTCTTCCAGAAGCTGTACCGAAGCTTTCATCGTTTCAAAAGGATCCGGCAGCAGCGTCTTATCACAGCCAATCACTTCGACCTTAATCATATCGCATAGTTCCGAAGCTTTGGCTAAACGGGCAATTCTGACCGCTTCCTCCGCCGTTTTCGCTCCTGCTGTATTTGGGAGCAGAGAATATTTTTCCAGATCAAGCTCTTCTAATAAATTCGGTTCCTTGGAATCAAAAATATCCATCCGTCTGACGGCAAACGTTAAAATCTCAGTTCCAGATACATTGACCGCTTCTTTTTGACTGGTGAAATTCGGATATTTACCTGTCCCTAGCATTAGGCGTGACTGAAAGGTGTGCTCTCCAATTTTTAACATTACTTATCCTCCTCCTACAAAATGGACGATTTCTAAATGGTCACCATCGGCTAGTTTCGTGTGTTCATAGTCCGTTTTCTTCACTATTTCTTTGTTATGCTCTACGACTGAAATCTTCTTTTGAATGTGATAGCTTTCCAGCAGCTCAGCAATCGTCGCCTCGTTTTTTGGAAACTCTATCGAACGACCATTAACTTGAATATTCATAAGTCCACTCTCCTTTCTCAGCTAAGCGGCTTGGGGAAAACAGTTCTTGGATGGAGGGATCAATCGGTTTCTTTGTGATCTGTTTTTCGATAAGCTGCCCCGTAGCCGGAGCTAAAAGAATACCATTTCGGTAGTGGCCCGTTGCAAAGTATAGATTCGAAATGAAAGGGTGCTCTCCTATAACCGGGACCCCATCTTCTGTACCTGGCCGGATCCCAGACCAGAAGTCTTGAAAAGCTGCCTCCTTCCACTCCGGGAATAGGGAAAACAGTAGGTTCATGAGACTGGATAGCCCGCCCACTGACGTATTTGTAGTTTTGTCGTCAGGCTTCGAGGTAGCCCCAATAATGCAGCGTCCATCTGGCTTTGGAACGACGTAAAAATCGCGGAAAAATAAAGCTTCGTTAAAATAGTTTTCTCGCAATTTTATCGAAAAACTTTCACCTTTTGTCGGAACGATAGGATTAGGCAGGCCTGTCGTTTCAAACCACTGGCCGCTTTCCGCTCCGGATGCGACCACAACATGCTCGGCCGTAAGTGAACAGCTATCTAGATGAACAGTGAAACTTCCTTGATTATTTTTAACACGCAAGACGGTACGATCCTCCAGCAAATCCCCGCCATACAGTAATGCCGCTCGTTTAAAAGACTCGCAAACTTGACGCGGCTCGACATGGCCATCATCTTTCATAAATAGCGCGCCTGATGCTTTGTCCGAAAGAGAAGGAATACGATCTATTGGAGTTTCCAGCCATTCCAAGTTTCGAAAAGTTGATTTTTTCAAAAGTAAAGCTTCTTTCTCTTCATCTTTTACAGCGATTTCCATCATTCCAAAGTGTGAAAGGCCGATATCAATAGACGTAAGCTCCCTTAATTCTTGAGCTAATCCCGTGTACATATCCCTGCTCTTTTCACAAAATTGATGATACTTTCCGACGCCTTCATTTTCCGTATGAACACCAAGCATACCTGCTGCAGCTTGTGTGGCTTTTCCTCCACTCGCTTGTTTCTCCACTACAGCTGCGTGAACGCCGCTTTTATTTAAATAACAAGAAATCGAATGACCGATAATACCGCCGCCAATAATCAACACATCGCAGTGGTTATTCTTCAAGTCTTAGCCTCCTTTTGGTATTGTCGAGCCGCTTCAGCAGGGGCAGATGCGTTAATAATTCCTGACATCACAGCCGCCCCCTTCGCGTGTACTGCATGTAAATCCTTCACTTTCTCAACCGTAATACCTCCAATGGCGATGACAGGGATACGAAGAGTAGAAGTCAACTCCTTCAATTCTTCCAATCCTCTCGCCCTTTTCCCTTTTTTACTATCCGTAGGAAAAATGTGACCGAACATGACATAATCTGCACCCTCTTCCTCCGCTTGCTTCGCGGCCGATAAAGAATGAACAGCCTGCCCTACCTTTAAGAATGGGTAAGATTCCTTCACCTCCTTAACCGTGATACCTTTTTCCGGGAGATGAAGTTGATGAACACCCGTCATACAGGCGATATCTGCACGACTGTGAATCCATAGTTTCTCCCTTGGTATCCCCTCAGCTATTAATTCTTTTATTAACGTCAGATATTCTTGAGGAGATTTTTGCATTTCTCTTACTAAAATGGCATCAACGAACGGCGCCATTTCTTTCATCACCTTTCTCAAGTGAGTTTTTTCCAATCGACCATTCGTTACAGCAGTAAGCCTCATTACGTCCCTCCTTCCATTTAGACTTTAAAAAATGCCACTTTCCAGGATAGGAAAGTGGCATAGCTTAGATAGAAGAACGTGTAGAATATAGATCACTCTATATTACGTCAGTCATTCGGTCACTTTCCTCCGCTGGTATTGAAGCCAGTTCAGGTTCAAAGAGTCCCAAAGTTGTACTTTGATCTCAGCCTTTAATTAAAAGGCACCCCTAGTGCATCACTATTAAATTTTGGAAATGATTTGGTATTTACTTTACCTTATTTATCATCCTCGGTCTATTAAAAACTTCAACTTTTCACCTATTGATACTTAAGACCTACTTCTTACTAAAGCTCGGCCGACTGTTCTATCAATTAGAGCTTTTAAACAGTGACTTCAGAAACCCTTTAACTCCACTGTTTTTATTTTCTACTTCTTTAACTTCTTTTTTCTTTTTCATGTGGATGTTTTCTTTTTCTATTGCATAATCCACGTAAAGGATAGCTCCGATATCTGTATCTGACTCCTGATTGGACACTTCGGTGTGATGAATAGAGTGTTGGTCTGCCAATTGTCTATAGGGTTTGCGGAAACGGTAGCTTACTTCTCCATTCAACAGAAGCTTGGCATCCTTATGCCGCTTCATTTCCTGGGACAACTCTTCAATCCCGGCCTCTTGCATCACCTGGCCTTTCATTAATATTAGAATGATACGCTCTCGGAGAGTGCCCAGGTACCTTTTACGTTCCCCTGGTTTCGTTTGTCGGGTCCCGTATATTCCTTCTTGCAAATATTCATCTACATTTGTTTTCTTCATCATAATCACCTCATCTGCTCTGTTCCTATTATCCATCCTAAATCATAGTCCATTCAAAAAAGCATGAAAGGAGAGGTGCTTTCATCTATTTCTCCACAATTTCTTCATCAATTCGCTGACCTAAATGCCGTCCTGGCTCGTCTCGTAATCCCATCACTTTTTGTCCCTCTTTTACATCCAATATTGAGATTTCTCCTTCGCTTTCCTCTTGTAAATAAACACTGGAGGAGTTTTGCAAAGTGGCTGAAATCGTTCCATCGCTGCTTTTACACTCCACTCTTACAAATGGACGTTTCTCTATTTTCACTCGCCCAATTGCAACCTCCCGCTCTTCTTCACCCGAAAGTATCAGCTTCTCACCCGGGGTTAACTCATGAAGATAATAGGTTTTACCGGATTGATACAAGTATTGATGAAAAGAGCCGCAATTGATGCGAAAAGGTCGAGCGGGATAATCTTTAGATTCACGGTTTTCAGCCAAGACTTTTAAATATCCATGCCCTGTGTTTCCAATGTATAATCCGTCTGATGAGTATAAAATATCGATAAAATCTAAACAGACTCTCCTTCCTTCTCCAATTTCCTCTATTTTTGTTACCTCCACAAATTCCCTGCTCATGTTATGAATCGATCCTTCCTCTAGCTTTTACTTTTATTTTCATGCTTTTAAACTACTCTTGTCCACTGATAGCATTCCTTTTCTCTTCACGTTGCCACACTATTAATTTTCGGATATTTCATGAAATTCCATTGACACTAATAAAATTAATTGATATTATCACAGGTAACTTAATAAACGACGTATTCTTATCCAGAGAGGTGGAGGGACTGGCCCTGCGAAGCCCGGCAACCGCTATTTTATATAGCACGGTGCCAAATCCTACTGAGCGATTGCTCGGGAAGATAAGAGAATAATTTATCTCTTGAACCTCTCTATTTTTAAAAAATAGAGAGGTTTTTATTTGAATACGATTTTCTTATCCAGAGAGGCAGAGGGACTGGCCCGTTGACGCCCGGCAACCATCAGGCAACGCTTGAAAAGGTGCTAATTCCTGCAGGAGAAATCCTGGAAGATAAGAAGAGAATAAAGCTCTCTTCTTATCCTTGAAGAGAGCTTTTTCTATAAAAAGGAGAGAAATCAAATGAAAACTGTACTTTTAGATGGAACCCGCATCCCTTTTGGAAAGTGGAAAGGTGCGTTAAGAAAACTATCAGCAACTGATTTAGGGAAAGAAGCACTCACTCCTTTACTAAAAAAATACCCAGAGGCTAAACAGGCTGACGGAGTACTGCTCGCTCAAGTGATTCAGGCAGGCCAGGGACAGAATCCTGCTCGTCAGGCTGCTTTTAAAGCAGGAGTCGATGCGGCTGTTCCAGCGATTACTCTAAATAACGTTTGTCTGGGGGGAATCGCTACGATTGCTGATGCTTCCCGGCGCTTACAACTGAACGAAGGTGAACTATACATTGTGGGCGGTTTCGATTCCATGACGAATGCACCTCACACTGCTCCCGTGCGAATGTCATCAAGTATTGGGCATGTTCAGCTTAAAGATACACTACTCAATGACGGATTATGGTGCTCATTAACGGATATTTCAATGGGTGCCCTGACCGATGAAATTAACCGCAGTTTTGATATCAATCGTCAGGAGCAGGATGATTACGCGGCTTTTTCTCAACAGAGAGCTGCTGAAGCGCAAAAGAATGGGTCGCTGAACGATGAAATCAGCCCTCTATTCAATGTATTGGATCAAGATGAAGGTGTCCGCGCCAATACAACAGCTGAAAAGCTTGCATCTCTATCCCCTGCTTTTTCTCAAGATGGAACAATTACAGCGGGAAATGCATCACAAATGACGGATGGAGCAAGCATTGGGATCGTAACAACTGAAAAAAAGGCTGAGGAGCTTGGATATTCACCGCTAGCCGAAATTATCGACTGGTCTGAGGTGGCTGGTCCGGATACAAGCTTACAAACCAAACCAGCAAAAGCCATCAGAAAACTTTTAGACAAACATAACTTATCGACAGACGATATCGATTTATACGAAATCAATGAAGCATTTGCAAGTGTTGTAATTGCCAGCTGCCGGGATCTCGCCATAGATTACAGCCGCGTGAATGTTAACGGCGGTGCTATTGCTCTAGGCCACCCGCTTGGCGGCACTGGATTCCGTCTTGTACTCACTCTCGCTCATGAACTAAAAAGACGCGGCGGAGGAAAAGGCATCGCCTCCCTATGCGGTGGGGGCGGGCAAGGTATGGCAATCCTCATCGAAGTAGCTCAATCATAAAACGAAAGGAAAATCACCCATGACGACTTCAACCACACGAAAGTCTTCCCATATATTATGGGAGCCTTCCAAGGAAAGAATCGAAAACTCTCACATCAAAGCTTTTGCTGATTTCGCTGATCAGCCGCTTTTTCCATACGAACGACTCCACCTCTGGTCTACTTCTCATTTGGGAGATTTCTGGTCCAGCGTGTGGGATTATGCCGGAATCATTGGGGACAAAGGGGATCAAGCGTATGTGCCTTCATTTTCCATGCCAGATGCCGAATGGTTCCCTAATGCACGTTTAAACTTTGCCGAGAATTTATTAAGGGGATCTCTTAACCGCATAGCTGCGTATGAAGCCGACGAAACAGGTGTACACCGCAGCATTACGTTAAAAGAATTGAAAACAGAAGTTGCTAAAGCCCAGCAGGGATTAAGAGATTTAGGTGTCAAAAAAGGCGACTGCGTGGCCGGCATCACGATTAACAATATTCAAGGACTAGCAGCTTTGATCGCAACAACATCCTTAGGCGCGGTTTGGACTTCCTGTTCCCCTGACTTTGGAACAAAAGGCATCATCGACCGGGTCGGGCAGGTGAAACCTAAAGTGCTGTTTGCCACACTTGCTTACCAATACAAAGAAAAGCCGTTCGACATTGAAGAAAAGATACAAGAAACAACGGAAAACCTCGAAGGCCTGTCGGCTGTGATTACGTTAAACGGAGAAGTCGATCTTCCAGGAATTAAAACTCAAACGTGGGAAGAACTCTGCGCCAATGATGCTGAAGTACCCGTCTTTACTCAAACATCGTTTAACGACCCACTATATATCCTTTATACCTCTGGAACAACGGGATTGCCTAAAGCGATTGTTCACTCTGTCGGAGGGACACTTTTGCAGCATGTGAAAGAACACCAACTCCATTGTGATGTACAGCAGGAGGACGTTTTATTCTGGTACACCAATACAGCGTGGATGATGTATCCATGGTTAGTTTCCGGATTGGCAAGCGAAGCCGCTTTACTTTTATATGATGGATCACCGGTCCAATCAGACAACCTCCCTCACCTTTGGGATATCGCAGATGAAACAGGCGTTACTCACTTTGGTACAAGTCCTAAGTATTTAGAAACGCTGGCAAAAGCAGATGTTCAATTAAAAAACACACATTCGCTTACTACCTTAAAAAGCATTCTGTCTTGCGGCGCCCCTCTCGCTCCCGAGCAGTATGACTGGGTATTTGAAACGATAAAAGAAGACCTTTTCCTTGCTTCCATTTCAGGAGGAACTGAAATCATTGGCTGCTTTGTTATGGGATCACCGGTACTTCCTGTCAAACGCGGAGAGATTACCTGTAAAGCACTGGGTATGGCTGTAGACGTTTTTAATGAACGAAGCGCTTCGGTATATAACGAAAAAGCGGACTTAGTTTGTACGCAGCCATTTCCGAGTATGCCGATCACATTTTTAGGAGAAGGCGGAGATGCACGGTATCGTAACAGCTATTTCTCACAACGTCCTGGCGTTTGGACACACGGAGATTTAGCAGAACAAACAATAGAGGAAGCCTTTATCATTTATGGCCGCGCGGATACGACGTTGAATCCAGGAGGTGTCCGGATCGGCACTGCGGAAATATACCGCGTCGTGGAACATGTTAAGGAAGTTGAGGACTCAGTCGTATTCGGATTACCGAAAGATAATGACGAGGAAATCGTACTTTGTGTCGTGACGGAGCATTTTAACGAAGAACTAGCGAAGAACATTCGCCAGCAAATTCGTTCCAAAGCATCTCCACGACACGTACCGAAACGCATTTACCCAGTAGAAGAAATCCCTCATACCATCAACGGAAAGAAAGTGGAAGGAGCTGCTAAGACAGCTGCTTTAGGAGACTTTGTCAAAAATGAAGCGTCTTTAAGAAATCCTTCAAGCCTTCAGTCTTTCCGTCAACTGACAGAAAAGGAGTACTTGTAATGACTCGTAGACCTAAAGGAGCCATCATCGGCATCGGTGAATTAAAGCCCGAACGCTATTCAACTGGAAAAACAACTTTGAGCTTAATTGCAGAATCGGTACGCCTGGCGATTCAAGATGCAGGTATTTCTAAACACGAGATCGACGGACTCCTCGTCGGCCCTCAGGTCGGAGAGACTCCACAGCACGTCCCGGCTACCGTATCGGAGTATTTAGGGCTCGATCCCACGATGTCCAATACGGTGGATCTCGGAGGGGCGTCCGGCCCGGGAATGATTTGGCGGGCTGCCGCCGCTATTGAAGCCGGTATGTGTGAAACTGTAGTTTGTGTACTTGCAAATAAGAATGAAAAAGGTGAAACGTTAAGATCACCGAATCGCAACCCGATACGCGAATTTGATGTTCCATACGGCGCATCGGGGGCCAATACGTCCTACGCACTCCTGAAACGACAGCACATGGAGGAATACGGGTCCTCTCAGGAAGACTTCGCACGTATCGCTTATTGGGCCAGAAAAAATGCTCAGCAAAATCCTGAAGCGATTTTTCACGGCAAACCAGTAGAAGTCGAAGATATTCTCGCTTCCCCGCTTATTTCAGACCCGCTGCACCTTTTAGAAATCGTAATGCCCGTAGCGGGCGGTGCTGCTGTTATTGTTACATCTGAAGAAAAAGCCGCACGTATTGATCAGCATAAACCGGTCCTTTTAAAAGGTGCAGGTGAAAAAATTACTCACCGTGCCGTCAGTCAGGCTCCAGCGGTTGACAAACTCCCATTCACCTACTGTATTCCAAAAGCGCTCGAGCAGGCAGGAAAGACCGTTGAAGATATCGACCTTTTCTCCTTATATGACTGCTATACGAGCGTCGTAGCTGTTCAGCTCGAAAGTGCAGGATTATGTGAGCCAGGACAATTCGGAGAATTTGTCAGAAACCACACATTCGGTCCAGACGGTGATCATCCTTTAAATACGCACGGCGGGCAATTAGGATTCGGACAAGCCGACCTTGCAGGCGGAATGTCACACGTCGTAGAAGCAGTCCGCCAACTGCGCGGCGAAGCTGAAGTACGACAAATTCCAAGCGCCAAATATGCACTCGTTACCGGAAACGGAGCCACCCTTAGTGAAACAAATGCACTTGTATTAGGAGGAGAATTATGAGCCAGCAGCCGAATATATCCCTGCCAGCACCAACCATTACTCCAGTGAGCCAGCCATTCTGGGAGGGCATTAAGGAAGGTAAACTAGTTCTTCAACAGTGCGATTCATGTAAGGAATGGGTTTTCTATCCCCGAGAACACTGCCCCCACTGCTTTCACCATTCACTCACGTGGAGAGAAGCAGCTGGATCCGGCAAGTTGAAAACTTGGAGTGTCGTTCACCGGGCAGGACACCCTGCATGGCAGGAACGCACCCCATACGTCGTAGGAATCGTAGAGCTGACAGAAGGACCTACCTTGCTGACCCACCTGCTTCTAAACGAGGAAGATTTAACTCACAACATGGAAGTGGAGATGGACATTCAAGACATCGGACCCTATCCACTGCCATTTTTCAAACAAAAAGAGGAGGAAACATCATGATACTCACCTATTTCTTATGTATCGCTTTATTCTGGGCAGGCGGACTGCTCTTATGGAAATCTTTTTATGCAGGAAAGAAAGGAGGCCAATAAAAAATGCTTACGGAATCAAGTGTCTTATTATGGACCGTTATTGTTTTACTGGCCGTGTACTTTGGCGCTGTAACGTGGGTGGGTAAAAAAGGACGCGCTCATAGTCAATCCATGGCAGGGTTTGCTACTGCACGCGGAAAAGTAAGTCCGTGGCTTGTCGGCGCAAGCTTTGCAACATCCTATGCCAGCGCCAACTTATTTATCGGTGTACCAGGTTTAGCTTACGAGTATGGAACAGCCGTCCTCTGGTACACACTTGGATGTTTCGGTGTTTCCTGGGTCGGACTGCTGCTTTTCGCTAAAACCTTCTGGCGATATGGGAAAAAGTTCGGTCGTGTCTCCACCCTCCCCGAGTGGCTTGGGAAGCGATACAACTCAAAAGCTCTGCAGGTCCTGGTATCATTATTAATTTTATTCAACGTGTATTATATTGTTGGTCAAAATGTCGGACTAGCCACTATTTTTGAGACCGTCATCGGTATACCTTATTTCTGGGGAATTATCATAGGCGTTGCCATTACAATTGTTTATATCGGTCTTGGCGGTGCTTTCGCGCAAATGATCACTGACGGAATACAAGGTATTCTTATGGCAGTTACTTCTATCTTAATTGTCGTGTCTTTCTTATGGACTGTCGGGGGCGGATTAAATGTATTCGGTGTATTGACTGACCGCTTACATGCAATCGATCCGAACTTAACTGCAGCTGTTGCAAACGGCGGCCCATATAACAGTGCGTTAGCGATCATGGCCGTCCAATTTATGCTGTTCAGCTTCATCTTAATGCCACACCTGATGAACAAAGTACTCTCCCTTGAAAATGAAGAAGATCTAGCACCGTTTACGCTCTCAGCAGGACTGGTCCTTTGTATCATTTCTACGTTAATGGTGTTGGGTGGACTCGCAGCTCGCGTTCTATTCCCAAGTTTGCAAAGTGCAGATTCTGCGATTCCGATGTATGTCATAGAAGCATTCCCTAGCATTATTGCCGCTATAATGATCGTTGGTATTATATCAGCAATCTTATCAAGTACAGACAGCTTGTACCTCGGAGTTACAACAAGCATCGGAAATGACCTTTACCGTGTCGTCGCCCCTTTCTTTGCATCGAAAAAGATAAGCGACAAAGACTTAGAAAACCAATCATTGAAAGTAGCGAAATGGTCCCTTATCGGAGTCGGCCTGCTGTCACTTTATCTCTCATTAGAACGTCCAGACTCCCTGGCCTTCTTGATTCAGTTTAGCTATTCTGCGATTATTTCAGGAATTATAGCTCCTATTACGCTCGGGTACTTCTGGAATAAAGCAAATAACTATGGCGCGATCGCCTCCCTTATTACAGGTGCCTCCTTATATGTACTCTTTACAACTCAGGAACTGATCGGCAACATTTTCATTGCGATGTTCATCAGTTCAGCAACTGCTTTTGCAGTGATGGGGATAGTGAGTTTAGCTACGTCCCATACGACACAACAAGATTTAGTGTTAAAGAAATCAAGTTAACGATAAAGAGCACGGAACAACATAAAATAATCCGAACTGATTCTTTAGAATCAGTTCGGATTATTTATGTTAAAGAGAATTCAAACGATCGCTCCGTCAAAATGCTTCGCTAATAATCTGCGTTTATACAAATGTTCGTTTTTTGACATCACTGCTTTAATTATCTCCCCGCCTCAATTGTCGAAAAATAGATTAATATTTCCCGGGAAATCATTTATTATTATTTTTTGTAGAACCTTGCTTTATCCAGAAGTAGCAAGATACGTATAGACCTCTTGTAAAGTTGTAAAGTCCAGCTCCTTAATTTCCTGAATACTTTCGACCCACAGCTTCGCAGTCGCTTTAGCATCGTCTAACGCATGGTGACGCCGTTCAATCGAGATATCGTAATGCGCACAGCATTCATCCAGACTTATCAAGTCCTGATGAGCTATTTTCGTTAAAAACATAGTATCTACAATCCGGTGCTGAAAGTTTTTCCTTAACGCCAGCCACGTCGCATGATTCATGAATTGCTTTTCATGATTCGCATGGTGAGCTACCAATACATCGCTTTTAATGAAGGAATAAAAATCTTTAAGTACATCGCGAAGAGAGTCAGCACCCAAAAGCATTTCCTGCGTTATTCCGGTTAAATTTTCAATTTCTTTGGATGGCGGCGTATCGCTGTATACAAGGGAGTAGAAAGGGTCTTGTTCAAGAATGTTCGTTCCCTGCACCTTTACCGCACCTATGGATAAAATTTGATCTCCTTTATACGGATAGAAACCTGTCGTTTCTAAATCAAAGACAACTACGTTTAATTCGTCAAAAGGGATATCGAGTACATCCCTGTTCTTCATTTCCCGCTCCAGATTACGCATGTAAGCTACTTTAGAAGGGTCATTCTGATTTAAAGAAGAGAATCCACTGCCAAGCCGATCCGATAAATCCTTCACAAATTGGATAAATGGATTCATAAGGCTCCCTCTTCTTTAAGGATAGATTTCGCTTTAGAAAAAAGCTGATTCCCTCGTTTTATCAAGTATTTAAGTTCCTGCTTATCCTGTCTTGATAATTGTGCAATGGGAAGTAGGTGAACCTTGTCGTAATTCGCAGCTTCTTTTCTCAAGCGCAGGCGATAATCAAGCAGCTTACGGAAATCCTGATCATATTCGTTAACAAAAGGATGCGTATCGGCCAGCGATACGAGCCTTTCTAACGTGGGCGCAGTGCTCAATCCGTTACGTAAAGCCAAGATGCGTATCGCATTGACATATGGAAAATAGGCTGTTTCCTTTAGATGGATCTCACCCTTCATTCCCTGCCGTTGTTCAGGAAGCAGCTGCCCGAAAACGCCGACACCTTTTTTAATAAACTCAAAGTTTTCCATCAGCCGGGCATACAAGTGCGGTTCATTCTCTAACAAGGTAAAAGCTTCCCGTTTCAACTGAAGCAGCAACTCTTCATTCCCGTCCAGGACACGAGAATCACAAAGAATTGAAAAATTACGCAGCGACTGCCAGTTAGCTTCCTCCAGCCAATCCGCAATTTGATTCTTAAACGAATTCATCGACTGACACCATAACGAGTTTGAAGCCATTACTTTGCCTTCACATAACTCATAGCCAACGATCGCCAGACCGTGGCTGATTTCTTCACCAAGCTTTAAAAAGTAATTCTGATCATCCCCCTCAAAAACAATCCCATGATCCTGATCACTCCACACCGATTGTTCAAACCGTCCAGCACTCCCCATCAAAAAAAACGCAAAAGGAGCAGGTAGTGTCCCCTGCTCACTTTCTACTTTTGCCTTAGCAATACCGACGGTTTGATACATCAGCTGATCATGAAAGGCATTTAATTGAAAATGATCATCCGCTACGGAAGGCATTGTTTCATGCCGCCATCGCTTAATTTGTTCATAGGTTTGAAACATTAGAAACCATTCCTTTAGCGTATTTACGCTCCAGATTTGGTATTTGAAGTAAAGTTCTCTGGGTAACCATACCCTCCGTGCTCACTAATATCAAGGCCCATAATTTCTTCTTCTTCCGTAACACGCAGGCTTCCCATTGCTTTTTCCATCACTTTTAAAATAATCCAGGAAACGATAAAGGCATAAAGACCGCAGGCCACAACTCCCATTAACTGAACACCAAGCTGCTCAAAACCGCCGCCGTAAAACAATCCCGGGCGACCAACTGCTGCTAATTCTGGAGTAGCAAATAATCCATTAGACAACGTTCCCCATACACCAACCGTACCGTGAACAGAAAGGGCAAATATCGGATCATCAATTTTTTTCTTATCAAAGAATTTCATACTGAAGAATACGAACGCTCCACCAATTAAACCAATAAGAACAGCTGCCCATGGCTCAACGAATGCACAGGATGCTGTAATCGCAACAAGACCAGCCAGCGCCCCATTTAACGTCGTCGGCACGTCTGCTTTACCAGTGACGGCCCACACCATCAGCATTGCACCAACAGCCCCGGCACCTGCAGCAAGCTGTGTATTCAGCGCTACATAACCAAAGAACGCATCTTCAACACCAAATGTACTTCCTGCGTTAAAACCAAACCAGCCGACCCATAAAAGCAATACCCCTAAAGCCGTAAAGACCTGGTTATGACCCGCAATTTCGTTGGAAGATCCATCTTTATTGTACTTCCCAATACGTGGCTTTAAAATCATTGTCGCCGCTAAAGCCGCCATGGCGCCTGTTAAATGGACCACTGTAGATCCGGCGAAATCCTGTTTTCCATGGTCAGCTAACCAGCCGGCGCCCCAGATCCAATGTGCAATAACTGGGTAAATCACAATCGAAAATAGAACCGCAAAGATAACATAAGCCATTAACTTCGCACGTTCAGCAAAGCCGCCAAACGCAATTGTCATCGCAATCGCTGCGAATGCAAGCTGGAACATGAAATCAACAGAGCCAGCCAGCCCTTCCCCCATCGTCGATGCATCTCCGTAGAAGAAATTAGAAAAACCAATAATTGCATTTCCTTCACCATAAATAATTCCATAACCTACTGCCCAGAACACAAGAGAAACAATACCAACAGTAAAGACCGTCTTACCTGCAATGTGTCCCGCGTTCTTCATTCTCGTCGATCCAGCCTCAAGTAGAATAAACCCACCCTGCATCAGCAAAACAAGAACCGTACACACGATAATCCATAAGTTGTTCATCAAAAAAGTTGCATCCATTTAAGTTAATCTCCTTTATGTCATATTTCCTAACATTGTATGTTATTTAATATACTATCAAAGCCTAAGAGTGAACACAATAATTTTTTGAAAATTTTTATAATGAATGCGTTTTTACAAAGATTACTTTAAATAAAAAAGCCGCTCAAACGTCGTTATAAACGAATGAGAGGCTTTGCTGCTCTGCATTAAAATATAATCTTCTTTTCGGAAGTTGCACTTTCCATTGCCTTAAACACCATTTCCATACTTTTAAGGTTATCTCGGCAATCCGTTTCTGCTGCTCTCTCATCCTCCAGAGCAGCAAACATTTCATCCAGACAGCCAAAATGCCCTTCCCGTCCAAACCATGTAGTTTCCGGTTCAACCACTTTTACGTAATCCATGAAACCTCGAGGATGAGATTCATCAATGGCCTCACAAGCCGGATCATCACTGCCATTCCAACGAACTGACCCCTTACTCCCAGTCACACGCCAGTCCGCTTCCCAGGATGTAGAATGACCAGCAGACGACCACGAACCACGGTACGTAAATACGGAACCGTCACT
This sequence comes from Halobacillus sp. B23F22_1, assembly GCF_043497005.1. Classification (NCBI taxonomy): domain Bacteria; kingdom Bacillati; phylum Bacillota; class Bacilli; order Caryophanales; family Bacillaceae; genus Halobacillus; species Halobacillus sp. B23F22_1. Next base: position 549,277 of record NZ_JBIEKE010000003.1, read on the forward strand.
CATTTCGAAAATACAAACAGCTGATGAATCACCTTCATACCAGGATCCAGGCGGATTGTATTCATGACAATAAACAGAAACCGCATCCGCTCCTGTAAGAAACCGTGCTTGATCGAATGTATGTATGGCCATATCCATAATAAGCGGGCTTTTCATTGCTTCACGAAACCCTCCAAAATGGGGTCCTAAGAAAAAATCAGCGTGGACAGCTCCAATTTGGCCGATCACCTGATCGTCTAAAAGCTGTTTAAAAGCACGTATTTCTTTCTGGTACCTGCGATTTTGCATGACAAAATAGCTCCTCCCCGTTTTCTCTGCTGTCTGTACTACTTCACTTGCATCATTAAAATTTTCAGCTATCGGTTTCTCTCCAAATACATCACAGCCTCCTGTAAGTGCGGTCGTCACAACTTGTTTATGAGCAGATGGTACAGTTACATCAAATACGACAGTAGCATCTGTCCGCTCAAGCGCATCAGAGAGAGCTGTAAAGACAGGAACCTGAAGACTGCGACTCTCTGCTAATGCTCTTGCTGCTTTTACATTTAGGTCAACGACCCCTACCACCTCTGCGTTATTACGTTGAAAAGCATAGTCTAACCAGGTGTGAGCCATATTTCCGCATCCCGCAAGAATAATTTTATGAGTTTTCATAATCTTCCTCCTTTTTCATCAGCTTAGCATACTACGGGAAGACCTGAGCTCACCGAAAACTAAAGGTCGATGAAAGATAGAATTTTAAAAGCGTCCTGTTTGGAAATTAAGTTTCAAACAGGACGCTTTTCTTCTAACTATTAAGAGGTTTGCACCTTCTATTCCTTCATAAGTTTAACGATTCATTTCACATGAGCTGTGTTTTATATAGTTGGGGTTTAGAAGAAGGTTTTTGAACATACGAATGGGTTTTAGATGGATCTCTGTTGGTGTCACGATGAATGTGCGGGGGTGAAGCCTGGTCGATTAAAACCGGCCACGTCCGGTACGTTGCGGGAACAGCGCGAGCCAAAGATGTACTTGGTCAAGTGATATCCTTGACCAAGTTATCTGAGGCCGTGCCAGCGGCAAGAATCCACCGAAAAGCGAATCGTGAGGCTCTTTAAGATTAGATAAACCTTTTTCTGTGGACTCGAAAGACCTCACTTTTATGAACTCTCATATCTGTGAGACATGTTTCCTGCCAACAGAAGCCGAAAAGGGCCTCTCAGTAAGAGGACTTTTTTGTTTTATTTTTATAACTGTTAAATTTGAGATGCCTCATTTTCTGTGTCCAACTTATGATGCTTTAGCAGCTGAACTTCTTGAGTGCGAGTCTGCTCTAACTCCAGAATGACCAATTCATTCCCCTTTTCTTTTAATAAAGGGCCGGGAAGATAAAGTCTTTGCTGGGGACCGGCTGTGTTCCAATACCTTCCCAAATTAAATCCATTGATAAACGCATTTCCTTTCGTAAAGCCGGCACTGTCAATAAATGTGTCGTGTAAGCCTTCAGCATCGAAGGTTCCCCTGAAAAACTTCGGATACCTTGCATCTCCATCTCCTTCATAGCTGTCAGGAAGAATGTCTAATTCAATCGCAAACATTTCCCAATGAAAAAAGTACTGCTCCCCAAGCCAAATGTTGTGTGTAATCCCTTTTCTGTCTGAAAGGTGTTCTCCATAATTCGCTCTGCCCATGTTTTCTACTAAGATTTCGAGCGTATTGCTTTCGTATGGAAAAGTCAGTACCACCTTCCGCTCTGAGTCGTTTTTATAAATAATAGTCTCATATTTTCCATTAATATAAACGTAAGCCCGGTCATGGACCGCGTCGATTCCCATGCTTAAATCACCCTGCCTGTTGACTGTCGTACGATAAAGTGTATAACCATACGACTGATCAATCCCTTCCATAGGAAGGGGCGTAACATTCTCCACGCGGCGGCTGATCTGAGCAAGTGTATCAAATAAACTGAGAGACTCCTGCAATGAGACCGTTCCGTAACTTTTTGAAGAAATTGTACTGATATAATCTTCAGGAACGTCTATATAGTTGCTTAAGGTTTGTTTAACTGCACGGTACTTCTCTGTAATGTCTCCATTTTCCGTCAGAAGACTATCATAGTCATAGCTTGTAATCGTAGGGTAATAGAGATCGTAATGATTTGCTCCATTCATGAAACCGAAGTTCGTTCCTCCATGAAACATATAAAAATTAACCGAACTCTTCTTCTCCATCAGCTCTTTAAAAACAGCAGCTGCATCTTCTGCTTCTCTTGTATGATGCTTCCCCGTCCAATAGTCAAACCAGCCGATCCAGAATTCAGCTGCCATCTTAGGGGAACCCGGCTTCATTTTTTCTAATTGTTCAAAAGCAGCCTCCACCTTAGATCCAAAGTTTAACGTGGTTGTTACGTTGGGCAGGGAGCCTTGAGTAATAAATTCAGGACCATCTGAGGTAAAAAGAAACGTATCGATTCCATGTTTTTCATACTGCTGTTTGAAAAAATCAAGGTAGCTTTGATCATCTCCGTAAGCTCCGTATTCATTTTCAATTTGCATCGCTATGACAGGCCCGCCTTTTTGAAAGAGGTAAGGGCGGAACTTAGGAAGCAGGACATCATAGTAATCTTCTACGTGGGTTAAGAAACGAGTGTCACTGCTGCGCAGTACGACCGAATGATCCTTCAGCAGCCAGGAGGGCAGCCCGCCCATTTCCCACTCTGCACAAATATAAGGAGAAGGGCGGATGATGACATACAATCCCAGCTCCTGGGCCAGCTGGATGAACTGCTCGATATCGGCCAGACCGGAAAAATGAAAATCTCCTTTCTTCGGTTCATGCACATTCCAGGCGATATAAGTCTCTACCGTATTTAATCCTAACGCTTTAAGCTTCTGCAGCCTGTCTTCCCAGTGTTCCGGTACCGTGCGGAAATAATGCATGGCGCCGGAAAGAATTTGAAAGGGTTCCTGATCTAAATAAAATTGTCCGTCTATAGCTTGCAGCACCATAATCCACCTTTTTCCCTTTTTAAAATTGAAAGTCCAAAAGGAGACAGGTTTACTTGCCCCTCCACTGATTTCCCGTCCATCAAATAAGTGAAGCCACTACCTTGAATCTCTAAATTCTTTTCGGCATCCCCAAAGTTCATCAGGAAAATATAGTCGTATTTTCCGTCCGTCCTCTGCTGTGCCGATACCCCTTCCGGCAGCGTGCCTGGTATCGTTTTTCTAATCCCAGCTTCTTCAATAAGGGCCGCGTAAAAGTCATGATGAAACGGCTGTTTATTGCGGGAAGCGATATAGTAAGCTTTCCCCTTCTCAACTTGATTAACTGTAAGAGCAGGGCGTCCGGCGTAAAAGTCATCCTTGTAGAATGCTAAGGTCTCAGCCCCTTCTAAATGAATTAAGTCACACAACTCATATGCCGTATATTCGCCACTGAGTCCTAAGTTATTTGTGCCGATTGTGACTCCATTCGTCTGGCCGTCATAAAGCCCATCAATTTCTTCCGACCAGATGCCGAGGGTGGTGCGGAGTGGACCAGGGAAGCCTCCGAGAAAAGTTAAATCATTTTCATTAACAATCCCTGACCAATACGTCGCAACAAATGTCCCGCCCTGCTTCACAAACTCCTCAATCCTCTCACCGACTCCCGGTCTGACCATATACAGCATTGGTGCCACCACTATTTTATAGCCGGAGAAATCCTTGTCCATATCGATAACATCAACAGCCACTCCTTGTTTCCAAAATGCCTCGTAATGAGCGGCTACCGTTTTTTCATAATTCACTCCTTCGTTTCTCGGTCCTTGAGCATCCTTCACCGCCCATCGATTTTCGGTGTCAAAGATGACAGCAACTTCAGCTTCCACCCTTGTTCCGACTACATCATCCAGCTGATCCAGCGTCTCACCGACCTTGGTAACATCCTTAAACACGCGGGTATGCTCACTTCCGGAGTGATCCACAACAGCGCCATGGAACTTCTCACTCGATCCACGGCTTTTTCGCCACTGAAAGTATTGAACCGAATCTGAACCATGGGCTACCGCCTGTATCGAAGCCAGCAAATGCATACCCGGTCGCTTCAGCTTGCTGATCGGCTGCCAGTTTGTCAGGCTTGGTGTGCTTTCCATTAATAAAAACGGCTGTCCGTCTTTAATCGATCGGAACATGTCATGATTCATCCCCACCCAGGCGGCCTGTAGAACATCTCCCTCCAGGTCGTGCCACGTAGGGTAGGAATCCCAGCAGACAAAGTCGAGTTCTTGTGCAAATTTGGCATAATTTAATCCTTCAAAAGCTTCCATAAAATTGGTGGTTACGGGTAAGTCCGGGTTTTTGGTTTTTAAAGGTTTCACCTCATGCTTATAGAAATCAAGCGTCTGATCGGTCACAAAACGCTTCCAGTCCAGATTCAGACCGTGCACCATCGTTTCACCGTGTGGAGCCGGGGATTCAATCTGAGCCCACGAGGTATATGTATGACTCCAGAACATCGTCCACCAGCTATGATTTAACTCATCAAGCGTTTTATATTTTTCCTTCAGCCAGTGACGGAAGGCCTCCTGGCAAAAGTCACAATGACACTCTCCTCCGAATTCATTGGAAATGTGCCAGCCAATGACGGCCGGATGCTCAGAATACTTTTCAGCGAGTTTACGGTTCATGAGGGAGACTTTTTCACGGTACACCGGAGAAGTATAACAATGATTGTGCCTGAGCCCGTGCAGATTTCTCACCCGGTTATCGCTGACTCGAAGCACTTCTTCATATTTTTCAGACATCCATGCCGGCCGTGCCCCGCTTGGGGTGGCTAGAAACACGTAAATTCCGTTCTCGACTAATTGGTCAAGCACTTGGTCCAGCCAATCGAAATGAAATACTCCTTCCTCAGGCTCAAGCTTGGCCCAGGAAAATATTCCAACCGACATTACGTTACATTTCGCTTGTGTCATTAATCTGATATCTTCTTCCACTATTCCAGGGTATCGATCCCATTGCTCAGGATTATAATCTGCTCCATGAAGCATTTTTGGAATTTTTGCACTGACTGGATTGTATTTTTCCTTCATCTAATCACCTTTCTTTCTTTTCATTATAGAATGAATGAAATGAAGAACAGTCCGCCTGCCGCTGGAATGGCGGACTGTCTTCTTCCTTGTTCTACACTAAACAACGCTTTTGCACGTCCTTGCCCCGCAGGTACGTTCACTTACTGTTTTTCTAAAACCACATGATCAATGCGGCCTGTATATGACCCGTTTGTTTCTGCATCAAATTTAATTTCCAGGTTCCCGTTTTTAACTTGAATATCGTCTACAGAATACTTCCTCCATATCATTTTACCTTCAGGGACCGGAATCGTTTCTACAGTTCCTCTGTATTTCTTACCTTGAGTAAAAGCAGAGAGCTTCATGTCTGTTTCATCCGATCTCTGCCTGTCACCTCTGGCGTATAGAGACAACTTGTAATCCCCTTTAGGAAGCTTTTTCGCTTTCTGCCTCAGGTTCAGGCTTTCTCCTTTATTAATAGAGAATTTAAAGTAGTGATCCCCGGCATAAGCTTCCGTCACATCCTCTTCTGCTGTCATGACGGCAGCGTTTGTGGCCATGCTTTTTAATTTCCAGCCGCTGAGATCTCCACTTTCAAAGCCGCCGTTCGCCAATAAGTCGTCACTGTAGTTGTAGATCGCTTTGTAGCTGGCGCTCGCGATTGGACTGTTTTCTAATATTGTCCTTGCTGTTCCCCACTGCCCCGAAACATAATCATATCCACTCCTCTTAGTAACAGCCTGAATGTTTATGTTTTGAGAGATGTGAATAGGTCCGGCATACGTGCGAATAGAATCATAACCCTTAATATATGGGGCACCTGCCAATTCTTTCGTGGAACCTGAACCATCAATTGGACTTGCCCCGTCCAGAGTGAAGGAAATTCCGGCATTTGCGGTATCCGTATCGAGCTCGATATAGCTGCCTCCTTCAACAACATGTCTTGTTGAGTAAGAGTAGCCGTCCCCGTCTACTACATCTATCTCACTGCCGTCCGGCACACTAAAGGCAGGTTCTGTTGCGGAAGAAGATTCGTCTTCTTTTATAATCACATGGGCAAAGGCATTCTCCTCTCTACCGGCGACGCTGCCAAACACGATGTATTCCCCAGCTACATTAACGTCTACCTCTGCTTTATCCTCTTCGTTCCATTCCACCGGCTGCTTCTCAATCGTACGCTTGTCTTCCCCCATCATACCGTTGTTTTTCACGGCATTTATTTCTTCAGGCATCTCAAGATCCTGTCCTTTTTCTATAACGACCTCCGTTTCCCAGCCGTAAGCATATTCCTCCGCATCCTCAGGTTCTATTTGATTCCCCCTCACCAGATTGAACGTCTCCACAGAGGGAAGGGCATGACCGTTAATATCAAATAAGCCCGCTACTTCCCATCCGGTTCCATAAGGAGTAGCCCATCCTGTCGTGTTCCCAGGCAGCCAGGCAGGCTCCCAATAAAAGGCACCGAGTCCTTTTTCATCATTAATGGATGCTGCTACGTTAAGGACTTCCCGCAAAGCCGTAGCTTGTCCCTGGACCGATGCAGCTAAGCCCACGGTGCTGATATCGCCGTGCTTAAAATTCTGAGGAGTATCATCCCCGGCATTTTCATTAACGGTCCACGGATATGCGGTTTCTGCAATAAAGGCATCCTTTCCATAAGACTGCGTGATATCATTTAAGTTATTTAACACTTCATCATAACTCCCGTGCCAGGATGGATAGTAGGAGGCACCAAGCGCATCATAGTCGACATTGTTCTTCCCCATGGCGGAAGCAAAGCTGTTATAAAGCCATGAATTATTCCCATTCGCCAGATGAAAAGAAATTAATGCTTTGTTTTTTGGATCATCGGCGTGAGGATCCGTGCTGCGGACCGCTTCTGTACCCGCTTTAAAAATATTGACGGCTGCCGGGTTCATATCACCGTCTGAAGTGAGATTAAAAGACTGTTCTAAAATATCGCTGTTGGTTTCATTCCCGATACCAACCATGTTCGGATAAACACCTTCCTCTTTCATTCTCTCTAAGGATTCGGTCGTAAAATCCCCCACCGCCTCCGCCAGCTCATCTCCCGGTAAATCAGCCCACTCCTTTGGTACGATCTGCTGTCCGGGATGCGCCCAGAAGTCACTGTAATGAAAAGTTACAAACAGCTTCATTCCTCTTTCCTTTGCCTGTTTGGCCAGTTCAATGGTCGTATCTAAATTACTATTTCCCCCTCCATAAGGATTTCCATATTCGTCGTATGGATCATTCCATACTCTTAACCGGACCCAGTTCACCCCGTTTTCTCCCAGCACATCCAACAAATGAGCTTCCTTACCGTCTAAATGATAAAAGCTTTTCTCCTCCTCCATCATTTGATGTAAAGAAGATACATCGGCTCCCATCATAAAGTCAGGTCTGTTATTGTTTTGAAGCTCGGGGATTGGCTCAACGAGGGGTGCTTCTCTTCCTTGAACAACCACATCACCGCTTACCCGATGCTCTTCGCCACTCTTGTCCACTGCCTTCAATGTAATAGTCGCTTCTCCCGTGCCTACAGCATCCATTCTTCCTGTATCTGCATCTAAATCCACGACATGGTGATTGCTTGCTTCCCAAGAATAATCCTCGATTTCTATACCGTCTTCCGCATTGAACTGCAGCACAGAAAACTCACCCGGCTCCATCGTAAAATCTCCACCTTTAATTTCTACAGGAGAGGAATTAGCTGAAGCAGTTGAAGCAAGCGAAAGGAACATAACCGTCATGATGGCCAAACTGAGTTTTTTCAATCTCATATCTGCTTTAATCTCCTTCTTTTAAATTTGTAACTCCCCTTTCTCTAGACGCCCGGCTGTTCTCCTCCTTCCTTGATCAAAATAAAACTACCTGTCCTCGTGGCAGGATAAGGAGCAGGTAGTCTTGATGCAGTATCTATGTCTTTTTAGCAGGGATTAATGAAAGGCTGGCTTCATATCTATGCCAAACTGAAAAGCTCCGCTGCTTAACCGGTGCTTCTCAAGCACATCCGGCCCACAGCTTGATGAGCCCAGACCATGGTGCTTGTGATCAATTAAAATGGTCAGAAAATCCTGTTTGACTAAATCATAGGTATGCTGCGCTTTTTCCAGGTTTTCGATTGTATAGTACTGACAGTTAAAATTGAACGAAGGCTTCGCCTCAAAGGTAATTCCGATCCCCTTCCCGCTCTTTACTTCAGCCCAACGAACGTCGTGCCGATTGCCGTTTTCCTGAGGATAGACGTAAGGGGTATAGAATTCTTCTGCCTTCTTCTCCCAGACGCCAAATCGAGCCGCCTGTTTACTGTCAATATACGACTCACCAGGCCCACAGCCATACCACTTCACTTCATTCAGCACTGAAGGCACTTCCAGTTTCAGTCCAAGGCGTGGAAAAGTTTGCGGCAGTTCACCAGAAGGCTCGCCTTTTACATCAATACCGATCCTTCCGCTCGAATCAATTGTATACGTATAAGTCACGTTTAACCCCCAGTTTAAAACAGGCGGAGCCACGCGGGCAGACACTATAATTTCCGTTTCATGGTCTCCATTTTCGTGGTAACTGACGGAATTTATTCGATGCTGCATCGTGTGAAGACCGTGCTTCTTCCAATCTGAAAAGGAAGGGGTATCCTTCCAGTGAGCCTGAGCCCACAGGTCATTATCAATAGGGGCCCGCCATAGATTTAAGACGGGACCTGTTTGAATTAAATCGATCCCTTGATGCTTCCATTCACTCAAGCTTCCGAATACTTTATTGAAGCGGACAATAAAATCCTCACCTTGAACAGTAAGCACGTGCTTTGACTCTTCCACTGATAAAGGCTGGCGGGCCGAACCGATTTCTATAGACTCTGCCTTTTGAACAGGGAGTTCGTACTGAGCCCAGGCCACCTGATGTCCAGTTTCTGCCCAGGCCATGTCACGGGCAAGTGTAAATTCAACATTTAACCAATAGTCTTCTGCCGCTCCATGATATTGGTTAATGTTATAAGGCAAAGTCACCTGATTAGTCGATTTCGCTTCGATTCCTTCGCATAAGATAGTGCCGCCCTCGATCACTTCTTCTCCTGCAGTAACGGTCCAGGCCGCATGCAGATGATCGAGTGAAACAAAGTCATAACGGTTCGTTATCTTTACTTTCCCTTTTTCCAAATCCACCGATTCTATGAGCACAGGTTCGATCACTTTTTTGTATTCTTTAAGCGCTGGAGAAGGGGTATGGTCAGCCATCACAAGACCGTCGATGACAAAGTTCGAATCGTGTACATCCTCCCCAAAGTCCCCTCCGTACGCAAAGTAAGCCTCCCCGTCTTCAGTCACCCGGCGGATGCCATGATCGAGCCACTCCCAGACAAAGCCGCCTTGGAGCCGGTCGTATTTATAAAACGTCTCCCAATATTCTTTCAACCCGCCTGGACCGTTCCCCATCGCATGCGCATATTCACACAAAATGTGCGGCTTGCTTAAATCATCTCTTGCTCCTAAAGCATCCATAACTTCAACTGAGGTGTACATCGTCGTAAACACATCTGAAGCTTCCGGGTCCCTTTTGGGGTCATAGGTGCTTTCAGATCTCGTGATTGCCCGACACTCTCCTTCATAATGAATGAGCCTCGTATCGTCATAATCCTTCGCCCAGTCTGCCATCGCCTGATGGTTTCTTCCAAAACCGGACTCATTCCCTAGCGACCACATGATGATGGAAGGGTGATTTTTATCCCTTACGACCATCCGCTTCATACGATCAAGATAAGCCTCTTCCCATTCAGGATCATCGCTGAGCTTGTCCCAATTGCCGATTACATCAAACCCGTGCGTTTCTAAATCTGCTTCATCAATCACGTACAACCCGTACCGGTTACATAAGTCATAAAACCTCGGATCGTTCGGATAATGGGCCGTCCGTACAGCGTTAATATTGTGCTGCTTCATTAACTTGACGTCTTCTTCCATCCACTCCAGTGGCACAGCCCGACCGAAGTCAGGATGGTGATCGTGGCGATTGACCCCCTTTAGCTTAATTGCCCTGCCGTTTACTAAGAACGATCCATCCTTCAGCTCTATGGAACGGAACCCCACTTTGACTGGAATTACTTCGGCTGCTTCCCCTTTTTTTAATGAAAGCAGCAGCTTATACAAATAAGGATCTTCTGCTGACCATTTACCTGGACTCTGAATGGAAAACTTACGGACCACTGTTTTTGTACTGTTGGCAGTAATGGAAACAGTTTCGCGTTCATTTATCACATCCTGCCCGTCCGCATCTTGTAAATCATACTTAAGGGTATAGTGAGAAACATCATCATTACTACTGTTTTCAATAACAGTCTCTACACGCAGCGTGCCATGCTCATAGTTCTCATCAAAACTTGTTTTTACAAAGTAATCCTCAACATGCACCTTAGGGAGAGCCAGTAAGTAAACATCACGAAAAATTCCACTCAGCCACCACATATCCTGATCTTCAATGTAAGAGCCGTCCGACCATTGGTACACCTGGACTGCCAGCCGGTTTTTCCCTTCCTTTAAAAAGGGAGAAAGATCAAATTCAGAGGGAATTCGGCTTCCCTGGCTGTAGCCGACGCGCTCTCCATTCACCCAGATGTGAAAAGCACTGTCCACCCCTTCAAATCGTATGGTTACTTGCTGAGCCATCCAGTCCTCTGTCACCCAGAAATCACGCACGTAAGACCCCGTGGGATTTTGAGTAGGAACGAACGGAGGATCGACTGGAAATGGATAGATAACATTCGTATAAGCCGGCTTGCCATAGCCGTGCATCTGCCAGGAAGATGGCACATATAATTCCTCCCAATCCCCTGTGTCATAGTCTTCTTTGTAAAACTTTTCCGGCGCAAGATTAGGATTTTCTGCGTATTGAAACTTCCATAATCCATTTAATAGTTTAAAAGAGGGCGACTTCTCCCTCTTGAACGTCAGAGCACTTGCTTTGTCCGCAAAAGGAATAAAGTGAGCCCGCTCCTTCCTGCGATTTCGCTGCAATACCTGAATATTCTCCCAATCATTTACTGACATGTTTTCAACCTCCTAAAAATTATCCTTTCACCGATCCCATCATGCCCGCTACGAAATGTTTCTGCATGATAAAGAACACCAGCGCCGTAGGGAGTGTCGCGATGACAATAGCCGTCATGATGACTCCATAATCAGGCGAATACCCAGCCCCAAGATTCGAGATTAATAAGGGTATCGTTTGATTTTCCGGAGACTGCAGCACGACCAGCGGCCATAAGTAGTTATTCCAGCTGTTCATGAAAGCAATAATAGCTGCAGCTGCATACGTCGTCTTCATCGTTGGCAGGTACACGCGGAAAAAGATCCCCAGTTCACTTAAGCCGTCAATCCTGCCCGCTTCCACCAATTCTTTCGCAAACATCTTCGTATTCTGACGGAAGAAAAAGATAAAAAACGCTGTAATAATCGTTGGGAGAATGGCTGCAGCCAATGTATCAATCCCTAAGAACGGAATTGTTCCAGATATGCCGCCAAACATACGATAGAGAGGAATCATAATAGCGGCGAATGGAATCATCATTGATAGTAGAAGAACATTAAAGATACGATCTTTGCCGGGTGTACGGTAAATTTCGAATCCATAACCGGCAAGTGACCCAATTAATAGAGTTAAAAAGGTAGTAATTACAGCAATAATAGTTGAATTGACCAATGCTGTTACCATATTAACTGAATCAAACAGAACGGTTAGATTTTCAAACAAATGCGACCCCGGCAGCAGCCGGCCCTGCGTGACATCGACGGATTTGTTGGTCATACTGACGAGCATCCATAAGAAAGGAAAAATAGATACCAGTGAAGCAATACTTAAAAAGGTATACACTCCGACTCTTTTTAATTTTCTCACTTATCATCACCTGCCACTTTAAACTGAATGAGCGATAATATAACGACTAAAATAACAATGACGTAAGATACAGTAGCGGCGTAGCCAAAATCAGGACTATATTCAAACGAAAGGTTATAAATGTACATCGAAATCGACAGCGTCGCATTCCCTGGTCCGCCATTCGTAATATTCATAATTTCATCAAAGATCTGCAGTGTACCGATCGTGGAAATGATGGAAGTAAACAATATAATCGGCTTCAGCATCGGCACCGTAATGTAGAAGAACTGCTGAAAAGAAGTCGCTCCATCAATCTTGGCGGCTTCATACATGGACCGATCGATATTTTGCAGGGCGGATAAGTAGAAGATCATATTATAGCCCGTCCACCTCCACGTAATCGCTGCAATAATTGTGATTTTTGCCAATAAAGGGTCTGACAGCCAATTAAGCGGCTGTGAAATAATCGACAAATTCATAAGAAATTGGTTAATCAAGCCGTCTACCCCAAACAGGTACTTAAAGATAACCGCATATGCTACCAATGAAGTGACACATGGTAAAAAGATAGCCGTTCGGAAAAAACCTTTAAATTTCAGAGTCGCATCGTTCAAAAGTACAGAAAAAAATAAGGCCAGAAGAATCATTATAGGAACTTGGATAAGCAGGTAAATAAATGTATTCGTCAAGGCAGCAATAAAAGTCGGGTCACTAAATAATCGAATATAGTTATTTAATCCAACATACTCAAGGTTCGCTCCCATTCCAGACTGAAAAGAGAGAAGTAAGGCTCTCACCATTGGATAAAAGTAAAACAACGTAATACCTGCAACAGCCAGCAGGATAAAAAACCATCCAATAGAATTCTTCCTGTACCAGCGGCTGAACGATTTGTTGCGGTCGAGGTACGGAGATCCTGCTCTGTTTAACACTTTACTCATTTTTTTCGACTCCTCCTTACGCAATAAGACATACCAAACTTTGAAAGAAGGGATTCTTTGAAAGTACTGACAGCTTTCGCAGAATCCCTTATACTAGGAAAATTCATTCTCTATTCCGCTTTTACAATTTCTATTTCAACTGAGCTTCTGCCTGTGCCTGCGCATCAGCTAACGCATCATCCAAGCTTTTTCCTTTTAAATAGTTCTGCATTTCGGCAGCTAAAATATCTTCAATCGAATACGTATGCATGCCGTAGTTGACACTCGGAATATCCTCCACCCACGTAGAGAAATCGGAAATGAGAGATTGTCCGCCAAAGAATTCATTTTCAGTTTGATAGGCTTCTCCGTCAGAAGCTGGTGTATAAGTCCCAAGAGCCCCAACATCATTTACAAGATCCTGATAGAACTCCTCATTTTCTCCGAACGTTTGACCAAGAAATTCTGCTGCTTTTTCTTTTCCTGGAACATTCAATACGTAGAAGGAACTTCCTCCCTGGTTGGATGCGTTCACCGCACCTTCCATATCCAACCTCGGAATCGGAGCAACAGCCCAGTCTCCAGCCTGAGATTCTTCAGCTTCAATGCTGGCTCCAATCCAGTTTCCGCTTGGTACGGTGGCTACGTCGCCGCTGTTGAAAGAAGCGATAAACTGGCTCCAATCTGAGTTAGCTTTGACAAAATCGGCTTCCATCATAGCTTTATAGTTTTCAAACGCTTTGCTTAAAGGTTCGTTGTCTTCAATATTTACGGTTGTGCCTTCTTCATCGATGTACCAGGCACCCGCACTTTGAATCATGACACGAATTAGACCTAAATCATTCGGATCGAGTGAAATCATATCTTTTCCTGTAGTTTCTTTTACATCCTTTCCAATCTCGATATATTCTTCCCACGTAATATCCGTTAAGTCTTCCATTGTATATCCCGCTTCTTCAAGATAATCGGTGCGGAAGAATAATCCTGTTACCCCAGTATCAAAAGGTAACCCATACTGCTTATCATCAAGACTGGTCGGTGCCAGCTTATACGAAGCAAAATCTTCCGGATTAATGTAATCATCAATTGGATAGAAAGCATCTGGATAAGACTGGAGGAAACTCTGTGCCCGCTGATCTTCAATTAATACAATGTTCGGCATTCCTTTCATCGTTCCCGAACTAAGCCCAGTGTTCAGCTTTGAGACGATATCGTCCTGTGCGTTTTCAATAACCTCAAGCTCTACGTCTCCATCGTAATATTCTTTGGCAATTTCCAATGCCGCAATATTAAAGTTCGGATCCCAGGCCCAGGCTGTAATCGTATCCGGGTCCTCTTCTCCGTTCCCTTCCCCTGAAGCTCCTCCCTCTTCATCTGAAGAACATGCTGCCAATACAAGAAATGTAAGTAAGACTAAAGCTGACAGCCAACTCTTCTTAAAGCGAAAATCCTTCATTGCTAATACCCCCTTCTTTTTTGTAAGCGCTACCAATACGCTTATTTAAAGCATATCACCGAAAAAAAAAGACCGTTAGAACGATCTTTAGAATTTCATTTAACTATTTTTAGAAGTTTCCTCCGTCCGAAAGACGCTCTTTGGTACTATTTTTAGAATTGGTAATATATTTAGCTTTTTCTTCTAACAAAGGTAAGATAACTTTTACTTTGGTTCCCTTTTTCAATTCACTTGAGATTTCAACACCGTAATCCTCGCCAAACAATAACTGAATACGCTCATGCACATTACGTACACCTATTCCACTGAACAGCTGCCTCTTCCCTTTACTCTCAATTTTATCCAGTCTCATCCCGTCTCCAGTATCAATGACTTCACAAACCAGCTTGTCGTTCCGCTGAGCAATGAGAATTTGAATGAAACCCTTCTTTTTTTCAGTAAAAGCATGGAAGAAAGCATTCTCTATAAACGGTTGAATCACAAGCTTCGGCAAATGATAATGTAAACAATCAGGGGAAATGAGAGAATTCACTTTAATCCGATCCCCATATCTAGTTTGGTTAATTAACACATAGTTTTGTATATTAGCTGCCTCCTGCTCCACTGTAATTGTCTCATCAACATTCCCGAGGGCATTTTGCAACAATGGAATAAGAGCATCGATTGTTTCAAAGGCCGCTTCTTTCTTACCGTCTTTCACCAATAACTTAACCGACGTTAACGTATTATAAAGAAAATGGGGATTAATCTGATGCTGAAGAGCCTCAAGCTCTGATTTGCGCTGCTTCCTCTGCGACTTCATTAACACATCGACATGCTCCTGTAATTCGTTCAGCATGTAGTTAAAAGCATGAGCAATTTTTCTCGCTTCATAGCCACCGCTCTCGTCTACTGGTTTACTAAAATCGTATTTGGACATATTGGAAATCTGCTTCACCAGTCGACTAATCGAATTGGTTACCCTTCTTGATATTATAAAAACAACCACTAAAGCCAGCAAAACAATGATCGTACTAATTAAAGCAATCTCTTTAGTGTTGATAAGATTATTAATAACAAGCTCCTGATCAACAAGATTGACAATATATAAATCAAGGGCAGGCAGTGCTGAGGTCAGAAGCAGCTGATCCTTCCCAAATACATTGGCTTCCTGGTACTCAAGGCTTTGTGCTTCCGTTTCCTTAGCCAGCTTAAGCAGTTCAGGAGAATCCTGACCGATGAATGACTCATCGTCGCTTGAGATGATCTTCCCGCTGCCATTCACCAGCATCACACTATTACCTTTACTCATGTAGTCTTCATAGAATCCTCTTAAATCCAGCTCACGAATGGGTATATACAAATATCCATAAATGTGATTGGTAGATCTCTCTGTAAGTGCCTTTGTCGCTACTACCATCGGGCTCCCATTCGTAATCTCCCCACCATCAACAAATTGATATAGAATCTGATTAGGATTCTCTTTTGTGTTTTTCGTGATTCGATGATCAATTAAGTCATCTCCTGAGACGGACCAATTCATATATTTCATATTAAATAAACGTTCATTTTCTCCTAGGATGATCATATTCGCTTCATTCGGGCGGTCGGAGTACAGCCTTTCCATCTGCTCTTTAATTGAGTAAAAGGAAGTAGACGCATCTACTGAACTGACATACTCTTCCGTTAACATCCGCTTAATCGTAGCGTTATTCTCTACGTCCATTGAAGTAACAACTACTGAGTAGCTGAACTGTTCGAACTGCTGCTTAATCTGGTTCAGCACCTTCGTATTCGTAATGCTGAATGTCTCCATAAACAAGTTATTCGACATCCGGATCGTACTAAAAGTAATCAGAAGAGAAACAGAAATAATACTTATAACCATGACAAGAAACATTTTAATAAATAAATTGTTATGATGAATAATGCTTAACAGTTTCTTCATGGCCAGCCTCAATTCATGGCTGGAGTCTGCTTGCGGTAATTACCGGGAGAAGACCCCTCCATCCGTTTAAATACCTTGCAGAAATAGCTCGGGTCTGAATAACCGACCATTTCACTGACCATGCTGACAGACGCCTGGCTCGTCTCCAGAATATACTTCGCCTTGACGATTCTCACCTGATTTAAATAATCGCTGAACCCAACTTTAAGGTGGGTACTGAAATAACTAGATAGATAGGAAGGATTAAAGTGAAAAGTATCAGATAAGGTCGTGAGCGAGAGAGGTTCCGTATAGTGATCTTCAATATATTGCAACAGCCGCTTCATGTCGGCCGGGCAGTTCTTATTGTCATCCACGAGCACAATTCTTTTTACATCTTCTATGAACGTATGAAAAATCGCTACCGCGTCTTTTGCATAAGCTGCCTCATTGATCTCAGCAAAGTACTCATATTTCTTCGTCTCAAGCCCGTCAACATCGTAATTCATATTTCCTAATAGAACAATTACATTAAAGAGGATATTCTCAAGCCAAGACTTAAACTCAAAGATATCTTTTGTGTAATTTTGCATTAGAACATCGACATGGTCCTTCAGGGAGATAATAGCCACCTCAAACTTTTTCTGTTTAATAAGGTCAAGAAACCTTCCCAAATCGAATGGCTTATCTGCTTCCGGCACCTTTGGCAGATCATCATAGATTAACACTTGCTCGTCGGTTAAATAAAATAGATAATCCTTCATTTTCAATAAATGATCCTCATACACCGTCTTCAATTCATAAATGGATGAGAAAGGAACACTCATTAACCAGCTTGAGTGTTTATCGGTTTCAGCGAGCTCGGTTATACCCTGCTTTACCGTTTGCAGCTTATCCCAGTCAAAATTAACCAATAATATGGCATCGCTTACATCCGAAGGGATAAAAAATGCATCGACCGATCGGTCTCCATACATTTCCCTGCTTATATGCTCTAGGTTTTGACTACCACAAACTGTAACCAAACTGTAGTGACTAAAAGTAAATCCCTTAATCAACCGTTCTTCGCCACCCGTTAACGAGTAGCCAGCAAGACTCTTTTGTAATACCTCCTCGATCGAAGGAACGTTTTGCTTAACGTTATCTGACCGCCTCGAGTCCGGCATCACCTTCCGCAGCGTTTTAATTAATTCTTCACCATTTAGCTTCGGTTTTAGAATATAATCCGCCACCCCACACTGAAACGTTGACCTTACATATTCAAAATCCTCAAAGCTGCTTAATACCACAATTTCAATCTCAGGGTGTTTCTCCTTCACGACCCGGACTAGCTCAATCCCATCCATTCCCGGCATTACCACATCCGTAATAATCAGGTGGGGACGCAGCTCTTTAATCTGCTGCAGAGCCTCATTGCCATTAGAAGCCTCCCCGACTATTTGAAACCCTTCCTCCACCCAATTAATATAATTAATTACTCCCTGCCTGATCAGCATTTCATCATCCACAACTAAAACCCTGTACAGACCACTCATAACAATCTCTCCCTTAAGGTGTCCCCTCATTTTTCGGAGAAGCTGCCTCTCGCTTCTCCGAAAAATTTAGTGTACGTATTTTCTTGCAAGTTCTAGTGATTCTTCAGAAAATGTTACAGGTCTCGACCGAATTTTAAAATTTCTGATACTTTCATTATAATGTCTTTCATTCAGGGCGTAAACATGCCTTCCTTTGGCAAAAAGAGGCCTGTCTCAGAACCCTCAATCATCTGAGTCAGGGCGTTATCTGCCAGGGTTAGGTCGCTGTTTCTACCTCTCTCAACACTCACTCTTCTCAAGTCCTTATTAGAAGATGTTTTCAAGAGCATAAAAAAGCTGAAGGTCAATTAACCGACCCTCAGCTCCAATATGCTAAAAAACATAACCAAAATGCGTACTTTTTATCTCTGTAAATACACTCTAAGCGAGCCAACATTTAAAGTATTTGGTACAACTAAAGATTATCTTTGGCCTGTCCAATTCCTTTTTGCGTTGATCCTTTGGCACGATCTTTTTTTCCTTTTGATTGCATTTTTGAATCATTTTTCGCATTTCCTACTTGATCCTTAACTTCTCCCTTTGCTTTATTAACATTTCCTTTTACTTTATCGCTCATGCCATTATGATCTGCCATAGATACTCACCCTCCAAGTAAATGTGTTGGTGTGTATATACCCGAGACAATTCAACTAAAACATACTTTATAAATCAGCAGTTTTTGATCCGCCTATTTTTATCTACAAATAGGCGGAACAACTAATTTGTGAATGTTTGTGCCCAAAATAAAATTAATGAATAGGATGATGGTGTATATCAAGGAGGCGAATGATTTATGTATTATCACAATCCTTATTACCCTTATCAGTACTCCCGTCAGCAGGAAGGCTATATATGTATTCCAGAGGATCAATACGATTTTGAAGGAGGGATGGAAGGCACGATTACTACCTCAGATGATGAAGAGGTTGCAGTTGTATGCTTTCCAATTCCACAAGGAGCCGCACAACCCGGAGCGCCACAGGAAGAGGAAGATGGAAACGGCGGTAACGGTAATGGAGCCAATGGCGGAAACGGTAACGGTAACGGTAATGGTCAAAACGGGCAAGGAGGCATGCCTGACCTGCCATTCCCGGGCCAGGGGAATGGCAACGGTAATGGCGGCGGCATGTTGCCCGGATTTCCAGGCCAGGGCAATGGCAATGGACAGGGTGGACTGCCAGGATTTCCCGGGCAGGGTAACGGGCAAGGAGGCATGCCAGGCTTCCCTGGATTCGGAGGCGGCCAGGGGCAGGGTCGGGCATTCGGAAACCAACCCTATGCAGGCCCTCCATACCACTTTCATCCTCTCTACCGTTATTACTGGTAAAAATAAGATTTAAACCTCACCAAAATAAGCCTTCTCCAACAGGGAAGGCTTATTTTAATTTTAATTTTTTATAATTTCACGACCTTCTAATGGCTGCTCAGGTCGATGGTTCTTATGATAAATTTCTTTAAATTCCTGAATTTGTTCTTCTGACATCTCAATTGGTTCTTCGAAAACCATCCATTTCACTTCTTCTGTACAAGGTGGTGTAGTTAGGGAGCCTTCATATTGGAAGTTTGTTTGATCCTCTGGTAGAAGTGCTTGCAGATCCACCGGCTCCTCTATAGTCACATCTTCCTCCGTTTCTTCGAGAGGCAATTGGTCCCATAAATACGATAGCGTACTATTTTCTTCCCCCTCTTCAATCATTATCCCTAACACAGCGGCATCTCCATTTTCCGTTTCATGGACAAGATGAAGTTCCATTTCATAGCGTTGACTATTAACCAAATGTTCACTAGGTTGATGAAAATGGAATTGCGCAAGTTCATATTCCTCTTCATCAATAACGAGATGATTCTCTAGATCCACCGCGTTTGCCTGAATACTATGACCATTGTTGGCTAAAGAAAAGGATGAGGATTGATAATTAATTTCCAAATCCCCACTGCCCTCATTTTCCTCAACTTGAGCGGACTCTATATTCACAGGCGATTGTTCTTTTCCATCAGCACATGCTGCATAGGCATCATCCAACTCACCCCACTGCCCTGGGCCCGTTTCCCCATCATAAGACCACTCATCCGTCTTTCTTTCACTGTCGTTCTGCTCTTCTTCTTCGGGGGCACCTGTTTCCCTCGTTTGTTCCTGACACCCTCCTATAGTAAAACCTATTAGCGCTGCGAATACTGGATAAGCAAGAAATTTTGCTGGCATGTTATGCTCCCTCTCCTTTTTTGAAAAATTATCTTATGTATGAACAATTATCCAATTCCCCTTATTACTCTGGATCGAATCTAGGCTTTACTACTAAAATTTCTGATGAATTTATAAAACAAAAAAGACAGAACCACCTAAAGTGATTCTGCCTTTTTCTCGTTTATTCACCTTTTAACCCGTAATCCAAATATTTTCATAGCCATTCTGAATAGAGCAATCGTACAAATGTCCAGGGTATAAAGTGATCCACATAGAAACTTTGTTAAATACAAAAAAGAGAGTTGACCCTAGTGGAGCCATCCCCCTTATTATTTGAGATATCCGCTCTGCTGCTATTAACTTATTAGCTTACTGTGCTCGTTGACGTAAAATCATAGTTGTAACACACTTTATAAAGCTTTTCAATTTCATCCTGTTCTGGTACACGAGGGTTGTTTGCTGGACTTCCGCTTGCCAGTGCATCAACTGCCATTTTACTGATAACGCTTTCAAACTCTTGTTTATTAATTCCCCACCCAGATAGATTTGGGATCTCCAGCTTCAGGCAAAGCTTTTTAACGGAATCCACCGCTAATTCGGCGGCGTCTTCAGCCGTAAGGTCTCCCTCATCGTCTAAGAAAATCCTGCCGAGATCGGCTAGTCTGTCTACTGCATATCCCTTACTGTATTCTAAAATTGCAGGAAGCAGCATTGCATTCGAATATCCATGCGGCACGTGGAATAAAGCGCCGATCGGCCTTGACATCCCATGAACAAGGCATACGGAAGCGTTAGAAAAGGCAATTCCTGCCTGCATAGCTCCGAGCGACATGGCCTCTCTAGCTTCGAGGTTTTCTCCAGATTCATATGCTGTTTCAATATTAGTGACGATTAACTTCATGGCTGAGAGCGCGATCATATCTGTCATGGGGTGAGCTTTACGTGAAATGTAGGCTTCAACGGCATGGCTGAGTGCATCAATCCCTGTGGCCGCCGTAACGTGCTTTGGGGACGACAAAGTTAATAACGGATCTACAATCGCCACTTCCGGCAAAAAGGCAGGCTGCTTGATCATCATTTTCACATCATTGGAGGTGTTTGTAATTATAGTTACATCTGTAGCTTCTGAACCTGTACCCGCAGTTGTGGGAATAGCAATGTGAGGGATTGGAGCAGTATGAGCTAATTTCTTTCCTCCCATATAATCCCCAATGTTTCCCCCGTTCTTCGCCAGGACAGCTACAGACTTTGCCGTATCAATGCAGCTGCCGCCCCCAATGGAAATAATGACCTCGCATCCTGTCTGATGGAACTTCTTCAAGGCTTCAGCGACATAGATGTCCGTGGGTTCTGAAGCTACCCCTGCGTAAACAAAACTTTCAACTCCAGCTTTCGTCAGGTAATCACGCCCTTCACTAACATAACCTAGCTCCTTCATTACTTTATCAGTGACGATTAAAGCTTTCTTCCCTCTTTCAGCAGCTTCTTCTCCTACTCTTTCAAAAGCATCTCGACCATAATTAACCGTTTTCGGCATTCGCAGGACAGCATAACTTTCCATACACATGGACCCTCCTTTTATGGTTCTTACTTTATATAATCCCAAAAATCAATCCAAAATTCAAAATATTTTGACATATATTTCTTAAAAAAAGAAATGATAGATTTCATCCCCTCTCTCTATTAGGTATAGCTCTTCCTCCAACAATAAGGTTAATATCATAAGTTACATTTTCCCAAACCAGGGTATAAACCAATTAAAAAAGGAGAGAAATTACTATGGCCAAGACATTGGAAAATAAAGTTGCCCTGGTTACAGGCGGCGGTTCAGGAATTGGAAGAGCATCCGCCGTTCAGCTTGCGAAAGAAGGAGCCAGAGTGGCCCTTGCTGATATTAAAGAAAAAGACGCTAAGGAAACTAAAGAAGAAATCGAGGCTGCTGGTGGTAAAGCTATTATTATAGAAACGGACGTTTCAAAAGAAGAAGAGATTGAGCATTGTTATAAACAACTCATCGACCGTTTTGGAAGGTTGGATGTCATCTTTGCCAATGCCGGTGTGAATGGTAAAATTACTCCGATTGAGGATATGGATGTAGACGAATGGCAGCAGACAATCGACACCAATTTAAAGAGCACGTTCTTAACGGTAAAACACGCCATTCCGCATATGAAGAAAGAAGGAGGCAGCATTATTATTACAAGCTCCGTCAACGGAAACCGTACCTTCTCAAACTTTGGATTCTCCGCCTACAGCTCTTCAAAAGCCGGACAAATGGCTTTTGGTAAAATGGCCGCACTTGAATTAGCAAAGTATCATATACGCGTAAATGTTATCTGCCCTGGAGCGATCGAAACGAATATAGAAGAGAACACTCATCCAGAACAAGATAACCTGGAAAAAATTAAAATTCCCGTTGAATTTCCTGAGGGCAACCAACCCTTACAAAACCGTCCGGGTCACCCGGAGGAAGTGGCTGATCTTATTGTATTTCTCGGCTCAGATGGATCCCGGCATATTTCCGGCACGGAGTTATATGTGGATGGGGCAGCCTCATTGCTTTAATAAATAGAACGCCCCCGGTATAATCTGCGGGGACGTTCTTTTACGTTTAATAATGGTTTCTTGTTCCATCATCCAGCACTTTATAATTCCCGCGGATGTGAAACTCTGTAGCTTGACTGTTAACGGTGAGGTGCAGGAGAGTGGAAGGGTTTTGAACTAAGTGATCGTCCCATAGTACTCCATCGAATGCATTGAATTCTCCTGACACACGAATCGCACTTTGAGAAGAAGATGAGAGTTGAATTTGAAGGTTGGTGAAGTTGTTACCGCTGACTTCATTTGGAATGGTTTTTGAGGAAATCATCCAAATGCCGCGTACACAATCATCAATCGTAATATTGTTAAAGCTGTTCGCATTAATCCAGCTGTACCCGCTAGCTGGTTTAGCTGCCCTTAGTTCCATAGCTGTGTGAAGACCTACCAGCTTAATATCATTAAATTGTAAGTAGGATATCTCATGGCCAACTCCACCAGCGTACATATAGACCCCTTTTCCTTTGTTATTGCCCGCCCAGTTTACAATGTTAATATGCTTGAATACTGAGCGGTGCCAAGAATTATAGTAGTTATTTTTCCCATTAAAGACGAGAACATTTTTATTAAATGTACTATCATCGATAGCAATATAGGCTCCTGTAATACTAGCGTTTCTTTCAATATGCAATACGTCTTCATTTCCATATACAACAAATCTAGCATCATAGGCAAAACTGAGGTGAACGCCCTCTCTTAAAATAATAGTAGAAGTAATAACATAATCACCCTTAGGGACATAAACGGTGCTGGGGTTTTCATTTAATGAAGCAAACTGAATAGCTTTTTGTATTCTTTCAGTATCGCTCCCCTGAAAATCCAGCACGGAGACAACTTCAGCATAGTTTGTCATGAATCATGACCTCCGTGTTTTCCGACTGGTCCTTTAAAGGCAGCCGTTAAAATGAAAAAACAGTCTAGGAATCTGAGGCCACTGAAAAAGTTCCATTTGTTGTTGATTCCCACTCCTCACTTATCGGTGGATTCTTGCCGCGGGCCCGGCCTCAGCTAACTTTGTCAATAAGTTCACTTGATCAAGTTAGCTGAGGCTCACGTTCTTCCCCAGGCGTCACCCCGAACACTCATCGTGGCATCGATAGAGATGAATCTAAACACCATAAATATCTGCTCCTAACAACTATCTATACGTTGTCTGGTTAAAGTACGATATAAGTTTGATACAAAGAATAGTTAACGGAACCATACTATGTGCGATACCGATTTTCACAGCTAATGTGAAAAGAATCGTTAAACTTATGAAGGGCTGCTTTTTAAATTCTATCTTTCATGGAGCTTTAGTTTTTCAACTGCCTCAAGAATCTATCCTATTTTTTCAAGACATAGATATGTCTTTCTATAGTCTATGAAAACAGGGTGGCTATGGTATAGGTGGTGGACTCGCTCACCTTGTAATCTCAAACCGCTCTGGATACTGAGGGCTATTTCGTTAATCAATTATGGAGCTCCCTGACCCGCCAATTCAGCCCTTAGAATAGTTTAATCCTGCGGGTAGATCATCAGCTTGACGAGCCCTCCCGCCTCACCAAGAGTCAAGGGGTGTTACATCTCCAAGTGCGAAAATATGGGGGTTGGTGGGTCCGGCACTCTGTATCAACGGGGATGTAACCTCTTTCAGTCATATTGATGCCTGCCTTTTCTAACTGAATCTGGTCTGTTTTTGGTTTACTGCTGACAGTCACACGTGCATATTCTGCGTTCATTTATTTTGAATCCCGATCAACTTCGACTTCAATTACTACCTCTTCCCCTTTCCTTTCACCTTTGCACTATTATAAATCGTTACATTTCCTTTTGTATCCATTTTTTCAGACACAAGAGCTTATTAAGGAACTTTGTCGCTTCCTTTAAATTCAAATATGTAAGCGTTAACATTTTTTAGTGAAAACCCTATACCTTTTCAATCGTTCATGTTATAATTTAGCTGTAGATAAATAAGCGAAATATTCAAACAACTTAGGTGGCTCAACCATCGTGAATTCGTTTCTTAACGAATAGCAGGATGGTCATCAAAGGGAACACAAAACCTGTGGAGGGAAAGGGAAAAGCCCTGTATTCAGGCCATCGCGACAGCTCTCTATGCTCCACCTATTGTATAGAGAGTGAGTTTTACTCTAAAGACGATGACCCTGATAGGATGGTTTCTCCTTTCCTATAGAGGTAGTCAAATAAGTTACAAGGTACCATTTCTTACGAAAAAGTTTTATTAAAACTGAAGAGAAATTGAATAAAAATTGGACTTAACCAATGACAGAAGGAAACGAATTCTTAAAGGATTATCCTTCGAAGTAGAGTTGAACGATGTAAGATCGTGGATGATTCTTACATGGTTGGGTCACCTAAGTTGTTTAACTTCCTCTGGCACCCCCTCCGGTGGCAGGCTTTTTTTGTTGTATTTGGGAAAATATTTTAATCTTTCCCGTCTCTGCTTGTAAAGGATTGATCCGGATAACATTTCCGATCAATCCTTTTTTGTTATTTATTATTAAATTCTCGTAAATAGATTCAGGAAATAAAGACTACGTATTACTCTTTAAACCCAATGCTTGATGATCACTTATACCATAATTAGACAATATTCCTTCGATTTTCCTATGATACATGGTTCACTTTACCATTTACAGCTTTACATTAATTAACATCTAATTAAAAGTAGGCACCTATAATAGCAGTTGTTCAAACCTAGCAATCTGGAAAGGGGTATAAATGTATGGCTAAGGAACAATCGATCAATGACCTTATTCATCGTTTAAACGAGGAAACATTGCACAAAGATTTGGATCGACGTGGTTTTCTTCAAGGAGCTGGTAAAGTCGCGGGGCTCTCATTGGGAATGGTAATTGCTCAGTCGATGGGTGGAATCAGTGTCGATGCTGAGGAGGAAAGCTTTAACAGCTACCCCTTCACCCTGGGAGTAGCTTCTGGTGATCCTCTACCTGACAGTGTCATTTTATGGACCAGGTTAGCCCTCGATCCTTTACACGGCGGAGGAATGCCGAATCGCACCATTCCTGTACGCTGGGAAATTTCGAAGGATGAGAATTTTCGCCAGCCCGTTCAGAGGGGTACAGAAATGGCAAGTCCCGAGCTTGCTCATTCGGTTCATGTCGATGCGAATGGGCTGGAATCCAATACTTCTTACTTCTACCGTTTTAAAGTCGGGCAGGACTACTCGCCTGTTGGCAAAACAAAAACATTGCCGGCTTCAGGGGCATCTGTGAGCAGTCTTTCATTCGCATTTGCTTCCTGTCAGCAATATGAACATGGCTACTATACCGCTTATAAACATATGGCCAAAGAAGATCTGGATCTAGTCTTTCATCTGGGGGACTACATTTATGAGTACGGACCGGATGAATATGTGGCAAGTACAGGAAACGTCCGCAAGCACAAAGGACCCGAAATTAGATCATTGGACGATTACCGTAATCGTCATGCGCAGTATCGTACCGATAAGGACCTTCAATCCGCTCATGCAGCGTTTCCTTGGGTTGTCACCTGGGATGACCATGAAGTAGAAAACAATTATGCCAATGATATTCCAGAAAAAGATCAATCGGTGGAGGAATTTGTAAAACGTCGAATCGCAGCTTATCAGGCTTATTACGAACATATGCCGCTACGGCAATCGTCCATGCCTGAGGGAGCTGATATGCAGCTGTACCGTGATTTCTCCTATGGAAACCTGGCTAATTTTTATGTACTTGATACTCGACAGTACCGGTCGGATCAGGCCAATGATGATCAAAGCTCTCCACAAACGCATGAATCACTTGACCCCTCCCGTACGCTGCTTGGGGAACAGCAGGAGCAATGGCTGCTCGAACATCTTGATCATTCTCAGTCTCATTGGAATGTACTTGCACAGCAAATCTTTTTCGCGAAAAGAAACTACGGTCCCAGTCCGGAAGAACCGTTGTATAGTATGGATGGCTGGGACGGCTACATACCTGCCCGGCAGCGTATCATTGACTTTGCAAACGAAAAAGACATGGATAACTTGATTGTACTAACTGGAGATGTTCATGCGAATTGGGGCTCTAACCTACTGGCTGACTTTGATGACTTAACGTCTCGTATTTTAGGAGCGGAATTTGTCGGCACCTCAATTACTTCCGGTGGAAACGGAGCTGATAAGCGGGCTGATACTGACAGAATCTTAACACAGAACGATCATATTCAATTTTTTAATGACTATCGGGGCTATGTGAGATGTGAAGTTACACCGTCGAGTTGGAAAACGGACTACCGTGTACTCCCATTTGTATCTCAGCCTGGTGCTGATGTATCAACTCGTGCCTCCTTCGTCTATGAAAAGGACCAGTCCGGCTTGAAAGAAGTCTCAGCCACCGTTGTACCGCAAGGAAAAGCGTCATCCAGTGAAGTAGAAGAAGATCGTCATAACGCGCACGACCGAGCTCACAACAAACAGATGAAAAACGAAAAACAACCGAATTAAAGGAGCAGGCCTATGGAAGATAAAAACCTCCAGGTCCTTGGTCATTTAGAGGAACTCCGGAAAAGAATAATCATAACGCTGCTGTCATTCGGGATTTTTCTCATTGGTGGTTTTGTATTTGTTCGACCGATCTACAACTGGCTGATCAAAGATCTGGATGCGAAACTTGCTGTACTAGGCCCGGGTGACATCCTTTGGGTTTATCTTATGATTGCCGCTGTCATCGCTCTTGCTGCAACCATTCCTGTCGCTGCATTTCAAGTCTGGCTGTTTGTAAAGCCGGCCCTGAATCAAGAGGAGCGCAAAGTCACATTACAGTTCATTCCGGCGCTGTTCTTTCTGTTTCTTTTCGGCATTTCCTTTGGTTATTTTCTATTATTCCCGCTCGTCTTAGGGTTTCTGACCTCCCTTTCAGACGGACAGTTCGAAATGATGTTTACTGCTGATAAGTATTTTCGATTTTTATTGAATCTGACCGTTCCATTTGGATTGTTGTTTGAAATGCCTCTTGTCCTCATGTTTTTAACAAGGCTCGGCATTTTAAATCCAATCCGACTGAAGAAAGCCAGAAAAATTGCTTATTTTATATTGGTGGTCATCTCAGTGTTGATCACGCCGCCTGATTTCTTATCTGACGTTCTTGTAATAGTACCATTGTTTATCTTATACGAAATTAGTATCAGCTTGTCTACGATTGTTTATCGGAAGAAATCAGCCGCCAAGTACGCTAAGGAGAAAACCGTGGCTTAACATGGGATTCAAGGAGGAAACGATAATGAATAAAAATAACATGAACCGACGTGATTTTTTAAAGGCTGGAGGAGTAAGTACTGCTGCCCTCGCTCTTAGTACGACTGGGCTCTTTTCATTCAGTGAAAGCAAAGCACTTGCTTCACCAAATCAATCAAAAGGAATAATGGGAGGGTACGGTCCGTTAGTTAAGGATCCAGGTGGCATTCTTGACCTTCCAAAAGGATTCCAATACCGGATCATTTCTGAAGAAGGGGGTTCACTATCTGATGGTCGTCCTATTCCTGAGAAGTTTGATGGGATGGCAGCTTTTGCGGGCTCTAACAACTCTACGATTCTCGTACGAAACCATGAGTTAGACGGCAACACGAAGTATCCTGTGATCGGCAAGAACCCTTACCGCAAAGAACATACAGGCGGCACAACCACTCTAGTAGTTGGTCCCGATCGTAAAATTCAAAAGGAATATGTCTCCTCATCCGGTACGATTCGTAATTGTGCAGGAGGAGCTACACCATGGGGCACATGGTTAACGTGTGAAGAGACCCTAGAAGAGGGGCACGGCTATGTGTTTGAAGTCGATCCCAATGACCCTGAAAACAAGCTGTCAAAAACACCAATCCGTGACATGGGTGCTTTTTCTCACGAAGCAACGGCAATTGATCCTTCAACAGGCATCGTCTACTTAACTGAGGATGCGGGACCAAGTTACCTCTATCGATTCATCCCTAACGACCTTAGTCAGAAAGCCGGGGCCCTGCAAAAGGGCGGAAAACTTCAAGCAGCTGCGATTGAAGAGATGAGTTCAGATGAGACAAGTGAATTTTACACTGGACAGCAATTCAGCGTCGTTTGGAAAGATGTTGATCCGGAGAAGCCTACCTTAGAAGCGGGCCAAAAAGGTTGCATTGCGTTCAGTCGTTTAGAAGGTGCTTATTTTGATGGCGGTGTTTTCTGGTTTGATGATACCTCCGCTGGTGGTAAGGATCTTGGCCGTGTCTATCGTTATATCCCTGCTACAAATTCGCTGGAATTATTCTATGAATCTAGTTCTGCAAACGACTTAGAGATGCCCGATAACATTTGCATCACCCCCTGGGGCGACCTCTGGATCGCAGAGGATGGTGATGGCGTCGACCGAATTATTGGGATGACCCCTGAAGGAGAAACCTACGTCTTTGCAGAAAATAAGATCAACGATTCAGAATTGGCCGGACCTACGTTCTCTACAAAAGGAGACACCTTTTTTGTCAATATTCAATCTCCAGGCATCACTTTTGCCATCTGGGGTCCTTTCGCCCGCAAAAATGCCGGGCGCAGAAGGCAAATGGGCCACGCCGCTCCACCAAAGCCTTATGCACCGCAAGTATCAGACAAGCTGTCGGCCTTCGCTGAAGTACAGGGGATGTCCGATTTAGAAGCCGCTGCCTTTCAGCGTCATGGCATGCCAATTGGATAAAAATTTATGAGGAGGTGAAGTCTATGTTAACTAATATTGGAATTCCAGGTTTAATTCTCGTCCTCGTTATTGCTTTAATCATTTTCGGACCCTCGAAACTCCCGGAGATCGGACGAGCATTTGGAAGCACATTAAAAGAATTTAAAAACGCAACGAGCGAGCTTGTGAACGGGGATGAAAAACCGGAAGATAAGAAAAATCTGAAAGCTGTAGAGGAAGACAAATCGAAGACAGGAAGTTAAGATTCAGGCTGGGACAAAAGTAAATAAAACATAAAATCATCCGAACGCTTCTATTGAAATCCGTTCGGATGATTTATGTTAGATCGAATGTACACCATCGCTCCGTCAAAATACTATGCCCTTGATTAGCATTTTAAAGAGGCCTTTTTGACATCACTACTTTACTTATATCCCAGGTTCAAATTAAGGTGCCAGTGCACTTTTACTACTTAAATAATCGGGTTAAGAAACATTAATTTCCGTAATTGAATCTCTCACAGATTTTATAATTTTGAAAAAAGCTGCTTTTGCCTTTTCCTCATTACGTTCTCTGATCGCCTGTAGAAGCGATTCATGGTAAGGGTAGCTTTGATCAAAGATATCATCTTTCCCAAATGGAACATTCCAAAATTCATGAAACGTTTCCCAGACGGAATCAATCATACTTTCAAGCATAGGATTATTAGACGCACGATAGATTGCACGGTGAAAGCCTGCATCTGCCGAATTTGCCTCATTTCTTCTCCCCTCACCAATAAATTGAACGTATTTCTTCAGCTGCTCATCCATTAACTGAATGTCTTCTTCGTCTGCTGCATAAACGGCAAGCTGTACAGCTTTACCCTCTAATGCTTCCCTTACTTCAAGAGCCTCGAGTAAAAAATCCTTCTCGTCCTCTACTTCAAAAGCGAGTTTAATGTGAAAAGGTTTAATATCTTTAATAAATGTTCCTTTCCCATTTAAAACTTCAATAGCCCCCTGTGTTTCCAACAACTGCAGCGCTTCCCTTAAGGACGATCGGCCGATCTGCAGAATATCAACCAGCTCTGCTACAGAAGGCAGCTTATCACCGCTTTGCAGCTTTTCTTTTTTTATATATTCTTTGATTTCTTTCGCTCCAATCTCGGAGAGCCGTTTCTTTCTTATTGCCTTCAAATCATCACCTCAGAAAGACCTATATATAAATATTATACTATTGGATAGTCAATAAATAAAATCAGTACTATTTGAAGGTTTTATCTTTTTTCTGAAAAATCTAACCTTTCATACAGGTTGAAAGTATGATAGTATAAATAAAACTACTTTGGAAAGGTCGATGTTTCATTGAAATATACGGATGAACAAATTTGTACCCAGCTTTATGATACTCCCTCCAGACACCACGGGGCTGTTTCTCCCCCCATTTATCAAACAAGTTTATTTGCGTTCGATACTTTTGAAGCGTTTACACAAGCACACTCGGATGAACAAAATAATTATGTTTATACAAGAGGCGTCAATCCTACAACAGAAATTCTTGAAAAGAAATTAGCCAAGCTTGAACGTGGAGAAAAGTGTAAATGTTTTGGTTCAGGAATGGGAGCGATCAGCTCTGTTTTTCTATCCCTTTTACAAAAAGGAGAACATGTTCTCTTTGTAAACAGCATTTATGGACCAACCCAGCAATTAGTAAATCACCTTGAGAATTTTGGAATTGAACACAGCTATACAGAAGAAGATGTAGAGGGTGCGATTCGACCAAACACAAAATTGATTTACGTAGAGAGTCCGGGCACGATGGTGATGAAGATTGTAGACCTGATGAAAATTACTGCACTGGCCATGAAACATGGGATATATACTGCTATTGACAATACGTGGGCCACCCCGATCTTTCAGAAGCCTCTCACTCTCGGTTTTGACCTTTCGATTCATTCATTGACGAAGTACATCGGCGGGCACAGTGACGTAGTCGGCGGTGCTGTGATTGGAAGCAGTACGCTGATCGATCGTATATTTACATACGGGTATTTATTAAACGGATCAGTCCTCTCTCCTCAAGACGCATCGCAAATTATTAAGGGACTGCGCACCCTGCCGTTACGAATGAAGCAGCATGAAGACAGCGCAGCACGGGTGATTGACTTTTTACAAACGAGAGAAGAAATTAAAGTCATTCATCACCCTAGTCTGCAGGAGAAAGATTTAGTAAAAAACCAAATGTCGGGATACTCAGGATTGCTGAGCTTTGAATTAAAGGAAGGAGGGTTTGAGCATGTTGCTTCTTTTATTAATAACTTATCCACATTCAAAATTGGAGTGAGCTGGGGGGGCTATGAGAGCCTTGTATTTTCCCCAGTTAAACGCGATAATGCCTCAGATCTAAGAAAACAGGGCCTCGACCCTGGACTAATCCGTCTATCTATCGGGCTGGAAAATGCAGATGAATTAATTGCTGATTTAAAAAAAGGATTTCATGCCATTGAATTGGTCAAACCTTAAGCAAAGGAGAGAATGACAAGTGACTACAAATGAAGTGAAACGCCCAACAGTAGGTATGGCTCTAGTTCCAATTACGCTTGCACTTCTTATATTTATTGTCGGTATTGGTGTTCTGCAATTTCAAGCAGAGCTCATGCTCATTTTCGCTGGTGTTCTGTTTGCTATCTTTGCAGTTCTTTATGGTCATAAATGGGTAACCATTCTAACTGTAATGGGGGAAAAAATTAAAACTGCTCTGCCAGCCATACTAATTTTATTCAGTATCGGACTGCTCATCGGTACGTGGATGGTTTCCGGCACGATCCCTTTCTTTGTATTTTATGGACTGGAAATCATTAACCCTTCTCACTTATATGTACTAGCATTTATCGTTACAGCTATAGTATCGACCTGTACAGGAACATCCTGGGGAGCAGCCGGAACCATCGGGGTTGCCCTGATGAGCATTGCTCAGACGATGGATTTATCAATGGCAATTACTGCAGGAGCCGTCGTATCGGGAGCTTACTTCGGGGATAAGCTTTCCCCCTTGTCTGACACAACAAATATGAGCTCCCTTGCGGCGGGTTCAAATTTATATGAACATATTAAACACATGATGTATACCTCTATTCCCTCTTCCATAATTGCTGTCATTGTCTTTTATTTTGTCGGACTGCAAATTGATTCAAATCCGGCTCAAGTCACGAGTATTGACGAGATGCTCAATGGTATCAGCGAACTTTTCAACTTAAATCCAATTGTTCTGCTGCCAGCTGTCATCGTCATCTCCGGATCCCTAATGAAAAAGAACCCATTAATTGTACTGTTTTGTTCAGCAGTTACAGCTATGATTGTCGCCTTATTATTTCAAAATGCCACTGTAGCTAATTTATTCACCTCGGCTGTTGAAGGGTTTAACACGGAAATGCTCGGTGTCGCACCTGACTTAATTTCCGAAGATATTCAAGAGCTTCTTAACCGCGGAGGCCTTTACTCCATGTACAATGCAACATTTTTTGTGTTCTGTGCCTTCTTCTTCGCTTCAGCGTTAGAGGTATCTCAAGCGTTAAACGTGATCCTTGAAAAAGTGATTACCTATTTAAGATCCATCGGAAGTGTTATTTTCGCTTCTCTTCTCACAGGCTTTACGGTGATCAACTGTACATCAAATGCTCTTGTCACTTACTTTCTTATCAAGGACATATATGGGGATGTATATAAGAAACGCAACCTTCACCCAACAAATCTGTCAAGAAGCATGGAGGACTCTGTTACAATTACAGAAGCTCTCATGCCGTGGACTGTTTCCGGTGTTTTCATGGCCACTACGCTCGGTGTAGGCAACTTCGAGTTCATGCCCTGGGCGATCTTCAATCTGGGAGGCATTGTCTTCTCAGCCCTTTACGGTTTCCTCGCGCCTTATACGAATAGTTTCGGCATAAGAAAACTAGATGAAACTGTAAATGAAAAAGAAAGCAGTCAGCGAGCAGGTTAATAAACATATAAAAAAGACAAGAGAAACGAATTTCTCTTGTCTTTTTTATTGTATCGACATTTTAAACATTCAAAGTTCCACGCTGTTAAATCTACCATTCTCTTTATCTTTACTATAATAAAAGCGCCTTGCATTACTCTAAAAGAAAGATTCCATCAGAAACCGGACGCTCTCCCGCTGGATCAGATGGTAGATTGACGAGTTCATCTTCCACTACCATCGTAGTCGAACCACCGCCATCGAGATTCATTCCTTCAACAGCTCCAAGTGACTGGAGGACTTGAGCACTTTCATAGAAAGTTAGACCAAGGCTTTCATCTGGATTACGACCGTCAGCTGTAACGAGCAGGATGTTTCCATCTTCCTTAATTCCCGCTAATGATCTTGGGTGACGTGTTTCAGCAAAGCGATAATAAAAATCCTTGCTCCAGCGAAACCCTTCTTCCTCTGCTTGAATATCGATACTTCCGTTATTTACTAGCTGCGGCCCTCCTCCGACAATATTTAAGCCGGATAAATCGGTCATCGTTTCTCCATTTTTGACCACCTCTTCTGTAAGGATAAGCTCATCTCCGTTAGAAACAGATTGCTCCAGCCACACCGCTTGCTCCCCTGTAGCAGAAAGGACTACACCTTCTTCAGGAATCGGATGACCTCGTTTAGAATAGGTTTCTACAACTTCACCCGCTTCATTTACGATCATTTCATATCCCTCGCCAACAGGAGTCGTGTCACCAAATATCTTATTGAACTGAATGATTTCTGATGAGTCAGTACAGGTAACATCGTGCATTGGCTTACCAGCCGGCTCATCGCCCAATCCGCCACAGCTTCTAATCAAGCCAGGCTTTCGATTGATCCCATCAATGACAGCCTTGGATCCGTCCTCTGTTTCCATACTTACGTGCGTCGATATTTCTGCCACCTCAGCTTCATTATTGGATAGAAGCAAACTCGTTCTTTCGCCGATCGCCTCGCTTGCTAACCGGCCATCTATCATGTAACCGCCAGCAGGATCCCCCGGCACTCCATCGTTGGTACTCTCTACAAAATAACCACCATTCACTCCAGCAATCGCTTCATTCCGACTGGCTATCGATGACACAGTTTCACGGTCTTTAATTTTGTCGTTAGCGAGCACGCTTGCTATTTCCCCTTCAAATTGATCAGGATCGATTTCAATGACATTGAGCTGCCAAGGGCCAGTCGTTTTATTTGACCCATCAAATTCTGAATAAGTGACCGTAGTATCTTCAAAACCAGCAGCCGTGGCCTGTTCAGCCAACTCCTCGGCTTCTTGTTCCTGATTAAAAGTTCCGATCTGTACAATATAACCTATCTCTTTATCTTTCACGTCCGTATATTTGCGTTTTAGATTATGTACTTTTTCAATTTTTGCCTGATATCTGCTATCTTTTAACTCAGCACTAAGATCCTTCGCCGCATCCCTTGTATCGACAAAACCAGTTTCTACCTTATATTCTGCTTGTTCGGATACATAACCTCTTGAAATTTCTGTATAAGTAACTCCTTTGGCTAATTGCGTATTTGAACGAGTTTCCTCCAAGCCGTTTCTCCCAATCGCAAGCTCTTTTGAGGTGTGATTTCTATCCGCTTCCAAATTTTCTACCGGAAGGGCTGCCAGGATAATAATGGATACTAACGCAAGTCCGACGGCTGATTTTATATAAAATATCCGAAGCATTTCTCTCCACCTTTTTTCGAGTTTATAAACTTCATGTACAAAATACCCCTATTTTCAATAAAATAATCCTTATTCCCGTGTAAATAATATTAACATTGGTGAACTTTTTTCAAATAACCGTAAAAAGGAGAATCAAATGAAAATACATTTTATACTTTTTGCTGCATCGGAAAATGAACAAAAACAGGCCCTCATGACAAAAACCGTTGCTTCTACCTTCCGCCCTGTTCAAGGTGATATCATCGATGACCCCGGATTTCATTCTAAATTCCATAATGGTTATGAAGTTGTAAAAGTAACCATCAATTATGCGAATGAAGAGTGCTGGGTTTCTCTGTCCCCTCTTGCACTTGAAGTGCAGGAAATTAGACTGCAAGACTATGTCGACAAGCTACTCATTCATGGCTGGCGTGAATTTTCAAAAGAGGAAGTGAAAGAAAAATAAGGGTCTGTCCCATTGAGGACAGACCCTTATTTTCAGTTTTATCCATTTACATGAATAATGGAATGAGTAAGCCAGCCAAGAGCAAGATGATGGCTCCTCCTAAACGTGAGGAAATCTGAGCGAATGGCATAAGCTCCATTCTTCTCGATGAAGATAGAACAGCTACATCTCCCGTACCGCCCATGTTAGCCATACATAGTCCTGCAGTGATTGCAGATTCGATAGGATAGAATCCAACAAGTTTACCTAGCAGACCCGCCCCGATAACAGCACCTATTACAACACCAAGCACTGTGACGATATATTGAAGTGTTAAGGCTTCAAGTACTGTATTTAAATCTGTATAAGCAATTCCAATTCCGAACAAGAGAGCAAGTGTCCAGTTCTTAGCTACAAACTTATACCATTGGTTTGCTCCATCTAAGATATTTTTCGGAATGATGTCTGCAATTTTCGCCAGGGCTACAATAATGATCATTAAGGCGTAAGCATGCAGCGGGATAAATCCGGCCACTAACGTTCCGATCATAAAGAATAGGATTGCTGCCATTAATCCTACTCCCATCTTTTGAATATCAAAAGATGATTTTTCTTCTTTATATTCGAAGCCCTTCAATAATTGACCATTTCCCGTTAAAGACGGTACTTTTTTTCCAAGGATATTCAGCATACTCGCTAGAATAATAGCAAAAACATTTCCTAAAGCCAGTGCTGGAACAAGCATCGAAATATAGTAACTAGGATCATTACCCATGAGTTCACTATAAATCTGGCTCATAGGAACGGCTCCAGCTCCCATTCCTCCTCCCATGATCGGCATCGTAATCACAAGCACAGCATCTGTTAAAGAAAATCCGACGAGAGCACCAAACAGTCCAGCGACAAGCATGGCTCCGAACACCGCACCAAAAATCGGTAAAAAATACTTGAGACCGACTTTAATTAAAATCTGCTTGTTCATCCCTAAAATACTACCTGTAATTAAGGCAGCAATATAGAAGTTTAAGAAACCTCCATCCTTCATAAAGTCGTTGATCATCGTAGCGGTCGAATCAGGAATTAAACCAGCATACACCATATATGCTGCACCAAAGATGGCTAAAATCGCCCCGCCCCCTAAATACGTTTTGAGAATAGGTGTTTTATCGCCTATCCATCCAAAGAGCTCGCCAAGCACCATCATAACGAGCAGACTGCCAAGCATCCCACCTGGTAAGTTTCCTGTATACATACTGACTAACGTCAAAGCCGTAATCGCAAAAAACCATATGAGAGGAAGACCAAATATTGTAATCGCTTTCTTTTCGGAGTTTAGAGATGTAACATTCGACGTTTCAGTTTGTTGTGCACGTACTCTTTCGGCTGAACTGGACATGTAAATCTCTCCTTTGATTATAGATTCAGAGTACTTAGCGTTACACTAAGCACTCCACTTTTTCACTTACAGATTCCTCGACTGCATTGGCAACTGTTTGGGCTACAGTTTTGTTAAGTGCGCTCGGAATAACATACTCCGGGCAAAGTTCATCATCCGAAACAACTTTCGCAATTCCTTCAGCTGCAGCTACCTTCATATCAATTGTGATGTCTCTCACTTTTTTATTAAGCGCTCCTTTAAAAATGCCGGGAAAAGCAAGTAAATTATTGATCTGGTTCGGATAATCTGATCGGCCCGTTCCAACGACCACGGCACCTGCTTCCAAAGCGTCTTCAGGGTAAATTTCTGGAACAGGATTGGCTAAGGCAAAAATGATGGGATCTGCATTCATCATCTGAACCTGATCTTTACTTAGGATTTCCGGTGCTGATACTCCTATAAAAATATCAGCTCCTACAATTACTTCATTCAACCCGCCTTGCACTCGGTTCAAATTTGTTTTTTCAGCCATCGAAGCTTGTCTTTCATTCATCCAAGAAGCTCCTTTTCGAACAACACCTTCTAGACTGACCAAAGTCACATCGGTAAATCCGGCATATAAAAGTAAATCTGCTATAGCAATTCCTGCTGCTCCGGCTCCGTTAATAACTACTTTTGTGTTCCGTTTTGATTTTTTCACAAGTTTTAAAGCGTTTATTAAAGCGGCTAATACGACAATCGCTGTACCGTGCTGATCATCGTGAAAGACAGGGATATCAAGTTCTTTCTTTAATCTTTCTTCAATTTCAAAACAACGCGGAGCTGAAATGTCTTCAAGGTTTATGCCTGAGAACGTCGGTGCCAGAGCTTTTACAATAGAAATGATTTCTTCTGTATTTTGCGTATCCAGACATAATGGAAAAGCATCAATTCCGGCAAATTTCTTAAAAAGCATACTTTTACCTTCCATAACAGGTATGGCTGCTTTTGGTCCAATATCTCCTAACCCCAGTACTGCCGTTCCATCTGTAACAACGGCAACCATATTCCCTTTTGATGTCAGTTCATCGGCTTCATCCGGATTGTCTGCTATCGCTCTACATATATCAGCCACTCCAGGTGTGTAGACCAAACTTAAATCCTCTTCTGTATCGACTGGCATTTTACTAGCCACCTCGATTTTCCCTTTAAACGTACGATGCAAATTTAATGTTTCTGTACTTAGATCGTCTCTGCTCATTTGCTTTACCTCCAGCATCTAAAGAAATCGCTTTCATTTATAGGTGCTATCTTATAAGCAAACGCTTTACTTGCCTATCATATGAAAGTAAAAATCTTATTGTAATTAAAAAAAGCAGCCAGGATCTAAAGACCCCTCAGGCCACTGAAAAAAATCCTTTCTTGTATCTCACGAATCGCTGGTCGGTAGATACTTGCCGCGGGCACGGCCTCAGCTAACTTGGTCAAGAAGTTCACTTACCCCCTCCTAAATACCATCTATACGTTGTACGTCGTGGATCTAGTGGAACGAGTTCAGGTAGACATGTCTTTAAAATATTTCATTGAATAGAAGGCGCAAATATCTAATTAGAAGAAAAGCGGTCTGTGTGGAAATTAAATTCCACACAGACCGCTTTTTAATGATAGAATTCGAAGTTCAAGTCTCTTGTATCTTTTATTTGATATTGATAGACCGGGCGTCCTACTCCATAGATAAGGGTTTCCTCAAGGAAGTCGATTTCTTTTAAAAACTTTAAATACTTACGAACAGATACTCGGGAGATATTCGTTTCCTGGGCGATTTCATCAGTGGAAAAGGCAGTTTCTTCTTTAAAACGAATCACCTCGATGATGTGATCTAATGTGGTTTTTGTTAATCCTTTAGGAACTTGAATTCGATGACTCTCTTGACCTTCTTGCTTACTGAAAATTTGATCAAGCTCATTCTGACTTACTTTACGCTTATCCCGCAATACAAAGTGATTATCTTTATACTTTTTCAAAGCATTCTTAAGCCGCTCAAATTCAAATGGTTTAATGAGATAATCTACGACTCCAAGACGTAAAGATTGTTGGATTTGTTCTTTTTCTGAAGCGGCTGTAATTAAAATCACATCCAACTGCTCGTCTTTTTCTCTTAATTCCTTTAGTAATTCAAATCCGCTCTTACCTGGCATATACACATCTAATAATACTAAATCTACCTTTGTCTCTTCTAAGCATTGATAGGCTTCTTCTACGTTTACAGCAGAACCTACCAATTCAAAACCTTTGATTTGTTCTACATATCTTTTATTTAAATCGGCCACCATGGGGTCATCTTCTACAATAAGTACTCTAATCATTCCTCTTCCACCTCCGATTCATAAGGGATGATAACGGTGAATGTAGTTCCTTCATTCACCTTGGAATAAAGCTCTATCGAACCTTCCTGGTCTTCAACACTTGTTTTGACCAGGTGTAAGCCATATCCTCGATCATTTCCTTTAGAAGACATTCCTTTTTCAAAAATTTCTTCTTGTCTATTCTCCTTTATTCCTGTCCCTGTGTCGGTTATTTCGATGGTCAGTAATTCATCTACATATGACAATAAAAGTGATATTTTTTTTTCTTCACTTGAAGCTAAGCTTTCAATCGCATTATCCAATAAATTCCCTATTATTGTCACTAATTCATGAGTTAATTTGGAATCCTTGGGAGCAGGTACAATTGTTTCACAGTTTATCGATAGTTGAATCTGCTGTTCCCTGGCATAACTTAATTTGCCAATCATAAATCCGGCAAGCGCAGGATCTTTTATCTTACTCGTGA
This sequence comes from Halobacillus sp. B23F22_1, assembly GCF_043497005.1. Lineage (NCBI taxonomy): Bacteria > Bacillati > Bacillota > Bacilli > Caryophanales > Bacillaceae > Halobacillus > Halobacillus sp. B23F22_1. The sequence goes on from NZ_JBIEKE010000003.1 coordinate 588,788, forward strand.
TCGTATCTGTTTCATGGACTTGGTGATCTACAAGCTGTTTAATGTAAGATTTTACATCTTTGTAAGACTGCATTTCAATCAAACCAAGCAGGACATGCAGCTTATTTTTAAATTCATGCGACTGGGCGCGCAGTGACTCCGCGTACAAACGAACACCCGTCAGCTGTTCAGCAAGCTGATTGACCTCGGTCTTATCACGGAACGTTGAAATCGCCCCCACCACTTCTTCATTGACAATTAACGGCACCCTGTTCACGATAATCGATGAACCATTAATGACCTGCTCCTCATCAAGCTCCGCCTCCCCAGTCTGTAAAACTCTCTCCAGCATCGAATGAGGAAGGTAATCACTAATGTGAAGACCCTGGGGATCGTTAACCTGTATGCCCGCTTTTTGAAAGATATCCCTTGCCGATTTGTTAACAAGCGTAATCTTCGCCTCTGCATCTACCGCAACAATTCCTTCTCTTACCGAATGAAGCATCCGGTTACGCTCTTCATGGATTCTTGCGATGGCAGCTGGTTCTAATCCAAACAAACTCTTCTTTATATATCTGGCTAATAAAAAAGCTCCAATGATGCCGACAAGGACACCGATAAAGGACCCAATTAAAATGTTGCGATGACTTCTTTGCAGCGACGCTTCCACCGCATCGAGCGAAATACCAATAGACACCGCCCCGACTTGCTCGCCATCCGTGCCGTATATAGGAGTAAATGCACGTACAGAATGCCCCAGCGTTCCTTCTGATATAGATATGTACTCCTCTCCATCTAACACACGCTGTTCATCGCCGCCGACAAAGCTTTCACCTATTAATTCCGGATCTGGATGGGAACGGCGGATACCCTCCATATTCATGACTACGACAAACAAGACATCTGAAGCCTCTTGTATCCTTGAGGCATAATCCTGAATCACCCTGTCATCGGATTGGTTCTGCAATTCTTCCTGTACAATCTCCGACTCTGCAACTGAACGGGAAACAATCAGCGCCTTTTCCTCTAGTTGGTCGCGAATCTCATCACTCGTACTCTCTGTAATGAGCAGATCTGTAATTAATAGAGAAAATAAGACAACTAAAAGTACATAGAAAATGATCATTGTACTCAATTTAAATCGTGAATTTTTCATAAAATTTCTCCTCTGTTGAGGGTGTTTTTTAAAAGTGTACCATTCCTTAGAGGGATTTAGTAAACTTCATTTCGCATTCGAAATGTTTTTCTAAAAATGCATTAACGAATTCATAGACTGTGGGACTAAGGAAGGGGAAATTACCGGCAAGCGATTCATCGTGTTCCTTTGGCCCTTGCTTTTCCGGTTATTCTTTTACACAAAGAAAAAGACAATTCACCGCACAGATGAATTGTCTCTTAAGGTATAACATTAAAATTCTTCATAAACAGCCGGATCCTGATCGTTTATGCGGCCATCTGGACGAGTTAACTCTGCAACCCTTCCCATCTCAGTATCATTGAGAGTGAAATCAAATATGGATAGATTCTCAACCTGCCGCTGCGGAGAGGAAGACTTAGGAATAGGGATTGCGCCTAATTGATGATGCCAGCGTAAAATAATTTGAGATATCGTCTTATTGTGATGTTCCGCTATCTCTTGAAGGGTTTCATTTCTTAATACTTCGCTCGCCCTCGCTAACGGGCTCCACGATTGGGTTTTAATATTGTGCTCCTCATGCCATATTCTTTGATCTTCCTGGTTAAAAAATGGATGTAATTCGATTTGGTTCATGCTTGGCTTCGTACCTGTTTCCTTTTCTAACCTTTCTAAATGCTCTGGAAGAAAATTACACACTCCAATTGAACGGATAAGCCCCCATTTTTTGGCATCAATTAAAGCTTGCCAAGCTTCTACAAATTGATCTTGTTTAGGATTGGGCCAGTGAATCAGATATAGATCATAATAATCAAGGTTGCCGCGGTATAATGATTCCTGTATAGCCGTAACTGCCTTATCGTAGGTTTGGTAACGACCCGGCAATTTAGAAGTAATGGTTAATTCTTTCCTTGATACCGAACTCCGGCGAATTGCTTCGCCTACTGTTCCTTCATTTTCATAATTATAAGCTGTATCAATCAGCCGGTATCCAGCATCGATCGCACTGTCAATCGCTTGCGCACCTGCATTCCCGTTCAGTTTATATGTGCCCAGCCCTATAGCTGGCAATGTAATTCCGTCGTTTAAAGTAATCTCCGGGATAAATGTACTCATCATCGCTCACTCCTTCCATTCATAGTTTAAGATTATCATCTCGATGAAAGTTTTTCCAAACATACGTATGGCTGTTGGTTTTGCGTTCTACCTTAGAGATTGTAAAGCTTCCTTTATCTTAACTTCTCCACCTACAACCTGAAATTCTTTGCCGATCGTGGACTCATCCGCCAAAGTTTCAGCAAGTACAGAAGCTACGTCTTCACGAGGAATATCACCTCTCTCTACTTTGTAGGCTGCCTCGACCTGTCCGGTTCCTTGATCATTTGTTAATCGGCCTGGGTGGACGATTGTGTAGTTCAGATTCGTTCCCTTCAGCCACTCATCCGCATAATGTTTGGCAGCAACGTATGGTGCAAAGGACGAAGGAGCTGCCTGAATGGCTTCACGGCTTGTGTCAAACGAACTAACCATGACAAACCGCTTCACACCAGCAGCTTCAGCCGCTTTAATGGTTTTCACAGCACCGTCCAAATCAATTAAAATGGTTTTGTCTGGTCCTGTATGAGGCCCTGAACCTGCTGTGAACACAATCGCATCGACTCCTTCAGCAGCTTTGGCAATTGTGTCGATATCGTCTTCAAGATCAACGACTGCGGTTTCTGCTCCTAACTCTTCAAAGAAAGAAGCTTGCTCCTGCTTACGGATCATTGCTTTTGCTTCAAGGTTTTCCCTATCCTGAATAAGCGTAACAAGATGTTTTCCAATTTGACCATTTGCTCCAACTACGAGAATTTTCATTTCCTTCATCCTTTCTAAGTAAAATATTATCTTTATAGTAAATCGGAATGATAAATCATGTCTAGAAAGAGAGCTTACTCCCCAAATGTCAGAATAAAGCTGTGAAATGTCAGGAAAAGCAGTGCAAATGTCAGAATCACCAAACGAAATGTCAGAAAAACAGGCACAAATGTCAGAATCATTTGTTTTCTGTTTCAAAAAAGCACCTGCCCCTCATTCAACAATAAGGAACAGGCCATTACCCATTTATGAAGGATAACCTAAGATGGTTTTTACTTCTAGATATTCTTCAATTCCATAATCGCCCCATTCTCTGCCGATCCCGGACTGTTTAAAGCCGCCAAACGGGGAAGAAAAGTCCGCTTCAGCATCATTGACTTTTACACGCCCTGCCCGAATGCCGGAAGCCACTTTTCGAAGGGTCTCCGGATCTTTGCCGTACACGTAGCCAGCCAGACCGTAGATCGTTTCGTTTGCAAGCTCTAGTGCTTCTTCAATTGAATCATAAGTGATGACCGTCATCACCGGACCAAAAATTTCTTCCTGGGCAATCACCATTTGATTATCCACATCCGTAAAGATTGTTGGTTTCGTGTAATAACCTTTATCCAGGCCGTCGGGTTTTCCCGTGCCTCCTGCGATCATCGTTGCTCCTTCTTCAATTCCTTTTTCAATATAGGACTGGACAGTATCCCACTGTTTTTTAGAAACTAGCGGGCCGATGTAATTTCCTTCACGCGGATCGCCGACAGGAAATTCATCGAGTGCTTTTTTCATTTCCTCCTCAAATTCCTGCTTCATGGAGGACGGAATTAATGTGCGCGTTGCTGCTGAGCACACTTGACCGGAATTCGTGGCAATGTGGGTAACTGCTGCTTTTGCTGCGTCTTTTACATCTGCATCATCAAGAACGACGAGCGGTGATTTACCTCCAAGTTCGAGTGCCACTTTCTTAATCGTTTCTGACGCATTTTTCATGATTTTCTCACCTGTAGCACCAGAGCCGGTAAATGATACAAAATCAATATCCGGATGAGAGCTGATTCCGTCTCCGATCACTGAACCTGATCCGTTCACGAGGTTAAACACGCCTTTTGGTACGCCGACTTTATCGAAGATTTCCGTTAAAATAACCGCAGCAAACGGAGTCAATTCCGCTGGCTTTAAGACTACAGGGCTTCCTGCCGCAAACGCACTCGCGATTTTTGTAGAGGTCTGATTGGTCGGGAAGTTCCATGGGGTGATCAGACCGCTTACGCCGATTGACTCCTTCATGCGCGTATGACCCCCATGCTCCTCAATAAAGGAGAATTCTTTCAGAGATTCGGCCGCTTGAGAAAAATGATTGTATCCCATCATAAAGTGAATATTTTCAGAGATTTCAAGCGGAGACCCAAGTTCGTCCGTGATAGTCTCGATGATTTCATCTTTTCGATTCTCATATTCTTCAGCAATATTTTCGAGCATTTCCACCCGTTCTTCCTTTGTCGTTTGGGAAAAGGAAGGAAAAGCATCACGTGCTGCTTTCACCGCTTTATCTAAATCTTCTTTCGTACCTAAGCTGATTTTTCCAATCACTTCTTCCGTAGCCGGATTGATGACTTCTTCGGTTTCTGAACCCGTAGATTCTACCCATTCACCGTTAATGTAATGCTTTATATAATTTCGCATGACCTTATGCTCCTTTTATAGTAAAGATTTTTTAGATCCTGATAAAACATTATCCGTTATTTAGAGTATCGAAACATCTTTCAGCTGATTACAGTATTTAATGTGTTACATTTAGTAGAAAAGTGGGAAGAGTATAGGTGGATGATTTAATAAAAAGGAGTGGAATTATGAATAACCGTCAGTTCGATAAAATGAAAAACGGTCAAGGATTTATCGCCGCACTCGATCAAAGCGGCGGCAGTACGCCTAAAGCTCTGGCAACCTATGGGGTACCTGCTTATTCTTATTCAGGTGAGGATGAAATGTTTGATTTAGTGCACGAGATGCGTACGAGAATCATTACGTCTCCTTCTTTTGATGGCAGCCGTATTATTGGGGCCATTCTATTTGAACAAACAATGGACCGTAAGATTGAAGGGCAGTATACGGCAGATTATCTTGCTGAAAAAGGTATTGTGCCTTTCCTTAAAGTAGATAAAGGCCTGGCTGATCAGGAAAATGGCGTCCAGCTTATGAAGCCGATTGACGATTTGGATGATAAGCTGCGCCGAGCCAACGAACGAAATATTTTCGGTACTAAAATGCGGTCAGTCATTCATGAACCGAATGAAAGCGGGATTAAAGAAGTGGTCGATCAGCAGTTTGAATTTGGTAAACGAATCATCGACTATGACCTCGTGCCTATCATTGAGCCTGAAGTAGATATTAATAGTGAGAACAAAGGACAATGCGAAGAAATGCTGCGTGAAGAAATATTGAAACATTTAAACGCGCTTTCTGAGGATGAGCATGTCATGCTGAAGCTTACTATTCCATCAAAAGCTAATGCTTATAAAGAGCTCGTGGATCACCCACGCGTGGTGCGCGTCGTTGCTCTGTCCGGGGGGTACACACGTGATGAAGCCAATCAGAAGTTAAAAGAAAACGATGGCCTTGTCGCAAGCTTCTCCCGTGCACTGGCTGCTGATTTAAAAGCTGATCAGTCAGACAATAAGTTTGATGAGACGTTAAAGGATGCGGTTGATTCGATATTTGATGCCTCTGTAAATAAAAATTAAATGCTGCAAGAGGCTGGGACATAAATAAAGCCATAATCCGAACTGATTTTGTAGAAATCAGTTCGGATTATTTATAATTGCTTCAGCATTGTCCCAGCCTGTTTATTTTCCGCCCCATCTTTTCTGCAACTGGAGAATTTCATCTTGGTGAGAAACGATTTCTTTAGGCGTTTCTAAAATAAACGGAATATTTTCTAGATGAGAAGAATTCATTAGCTGATTAAACTGGTGTTCTTTTATATACCCATGACCAAAAATGCTGGCATGCCGGTCTTTCCCTGAACCTGTCTCATACTTAGAGTTATTTAAATGAATCACGGCTAAACCTTCAAAAAAACCCAGTTCCTCCCCCTTTCCAACAACCTCGTTCCAGTTGTCGCCGCTCCACAGCCCGCTGGCAAACGCATGGCACGTATCTAAACAGAACCCAATTTTTTCTGGATAACCTGATAATCTTCGAAGCTGTACCATCTCCTCAAGCGTCGTTCCCATTGCTCCTGGCTTCCCCGCCATGTTTTCTATAAGTATCCTGCATTTCCCCTGCCACTGGCTGAGTACTTCATTTAGAACATCTATCATTAATCGATAGCTGGCCAGTTGATCTTCTTTAAAAATATCTTTACCGAAATGGACGACCACTCCAAGAGATCCGCACGCATCAGCTATCGCCAAGTCATTGAGTAATGAGTTGGTAACCTGCTTTCTTTTATCATCATCAGCGGGAGTTAACGTGGTCGGGTATGGCGTGTGGGCAACGGAAACCAGTCCTTTTTGTAAAGAGTAGTTTTTACACAACTCTGCATCTTCCAGGTTGTGAGATTTAACTTTTAAGCTTCTTGGGTTTTTTGGGAAATATTGAAAAGCAGCTGCGTTCAGTGCTTCTGCTTTTTTTGCAGCGCCTAAATAACCCTCTCTTATGGACACATGACTGCCGAAAATCATTCAAATCACCTCCCTAATTACTTTCTCCAAAAACCGGCTGTTCATAAAAAAGACCACGGGACAAAACTGAATAAAACATAAAATAATCCGAATGATTTTGTAGAAATCAGTTCGGATTATTTATGTTAAAGAGAATTCAAAGGATCGCTCCGTCAAAATGCTTCGTTAATATCTGCGTTTATACAAATGATCTTTTTTTGATATCACTGCTTTACTTATGTCCAGCCTCCCGCTTGAAGAGAAACTTCTTCTTTTAATATTCCTTACACGATCAAAAGTAAAGGTTCTTTCGTTTGCCTCCTTGGACTATTAGCCCTTCGGATCAGCGGATAGCGTCTCTTTCCTTTTCTCATTGAAAAAAATGCTGCTCTTATCTAAATAAATTTAACAGACGGTCCCAGAATCCTTTTTCCTCTTCTTCTTCTTCTGGGGTCTCTGTTTGTTCTTCAACTTTTTTAATGCTTTCTGTCTTAATAACAAATTGGACAGATTCCACCTTTTTATTTTCCTCGGAAACGAAAGAGACAGGCTCTACATCTGATTTATCATACTCTTCGACCATTTGATCAATTTCGCTCTGCATCTGTTCAGGTATATCGCTCGTCGAAGCTGCCAATTCCCCAGTACCCTCATGCAGTTCACTGGCTCCCTGTTCCAATTCGTCTATCCCATCTGTCAAACCGGCAATGCCACCGTGAATTTCCTGATAAGAGCTCGCTAACTCAGATGCTCCGTCTGTATACTCCACCAGACCCGAGTGGAATTCATTGTAGTTGGACGAGAGCTCCTTCAGTCCCTGTTGCAGTTGTTGAATGGAGGCCGTAAAGTCTACACCTTCAAGACTGCCTTCAGTTTGGTCTGCCACTTGGAGTAGTCGATCACTCATTTCACTTAAAGAGCCGGCATTTGTCTCGAGTGAAGAGCTTACAGCACCGAAAGCTTCTTTTCCATCCGCATAGGTTTGCTTTGTTGATTGGGCAGACTGGTAGGTTTCGACGAGCTGATCAATCACTTCTTCATCTGCTCCGCTTTCATAAAGGGATTCAATGTCTTCGTCAGAGATATCATACCCAGGAATCGATTCAACCGCCTCATCTAGTGACTTATATGCATTTCCAAATTCGTTTCTTAAGCTCGCAAGACTCTTATCAGCTTCCTCAAGTCCTCCTGAGAGCTGTTTTAGTCCATCCTCCAACTCTTGCAATTCTTCTACATTCATATCTTCCGTGTCACTTCCTACCTGCTCACTCATTGTTTGAAGTGAGGTTTGAATGGCAGCAGAGCCTTCAACTAGTTCGGTTGAGCCGGCATTCAGCTCCTGAACCCCGTTGTTGTACTGCGCAGAACCATCATTTAAGCTGGCAGCACCGTTGTTAAGTTCTGCGATTCCACTCTTCAGTTTACCGACCCCACGGTGAACTTCTGCAGTAGCAGCTGATAATGAGTTCATATCATCCGTCATTGCTCCAGTATCAGGCGCGTCGATTGCCATTGAAGGCGGAACAGCCGCTATTTCGATGCTTTCCATTTCTAAATCTTTCACGTCAGCGTTAATGCTGAAGCTGCCTTCTTTATCTGGCATCGCCGTAAACGTGACCTGACGATCTTTTCCGGCATTGGCTACCGTTCCATCAGGTGCTTCAATATTATCGTACCGATCAGAATCGAGTGTAACCGTCATCTGTAAAAGATAATTTTCATAGAAAAACGACTCGGCGTTTTCATTTTTATCCGTATTGATTTGTAATTGCAGTTCACCGTTTTTCCCTAAAAGATCTTCTGGCGTCATCTTTTCCCCATCAAGCTGATAAGTAACATTAATATTCCAGGGCAGCGGCTTATCCTCGAGATCCCCTTGATAATAAAACTCATCTTCCTCAGCTGTCATTTGTATACGTTCATCTTCTTGTTTAATGTCAGAAACGTTTGTTAAGTTCTGAACGTTTGTATACGCGCCATAGTCAATGATCTTTCCGGTCTCTTCAATACTGAAGTTATTGACGACGTACATTTCTTCCTGATTGCCAGCAGCAGTCAATGTGGAATACACGACTTCATGTTTACTTGAGTAACTGCCTTCTTTTTCATTCTTCTCCTCATCCTTAGACGTTTCGTTTTGCTCAGCTGAAATGAGAAACGAAGGCATGAGGAGAAAAATTGCCATACACAGCACGATAATTCGTTTCATTTACCATCACTTCTCCTTATAAAAATTTACTTTCCATGTTGTTTTTTCAATGACCTTATCCAATATGACGAGCAGTGCGGGCAGCAGAAATACGACCATCACAAATGCAAGCAGCGCTCCTCTGCCGAGCAGTAATCCAATTGAAGATACAATCGGATTGGTCGACGTAATCCACAGAATAAATCCGACACTGGATAAGATGGATGCCGAAATAAAAATAGCGAAAATCTTTTCATCAATCGTTTTCTTAATGGCCGGAATAGCCGGCATATCTTTTCTTAAATGATAGTAATTTTCCGTAAATAGTATGCCGTAGTCGACGGTTGCGGCAAGTTGAATCGTACTGATCAGCAGGTAGCCGACATAGACAAGCGGCGTATCCGTAAAGTACGGAACTGCTAAATTGACCCATACTGATGCTTGAATAGTCAGCAGAAGCACGACAGGAATCGATAGCGAGCGGAAAGTGATCAAAAGGACGATGGCTACGGTAATCACTGTCAGCCAGTTCACTAATGTATTGTCATCCTGAACAATATTTTTCATATCGTACATCGTTACACTCTCTCCGACTAAATGAGTATCATCATAATAGGTCTCCGCAATCTCTTGAACCTGTTCAATGAGTGAAAAGGCTGCATCCCCTTCTGCGTTTGTGTCTGTGTAAAGCGTAATTCGAGCATAGTCCTCTGAATAGAACGGCTCAGTCATCGACTCTTCTAAATAATCAGGAGGTATAGCTGTGCTGATCGTATTGACATATGACATAACGCTGGAGACATCTTCTACATCTTCTAATTTATATACAAGCTCTTCTTCTTTGGCCCGATCGCCTTCTGGAACGAGCAAGACCATCGGCATATTTTGACCGAATTGTTCCTCAATCGCTGCTTCATCCTGTCCTGCTCTCGTATTCTCTGGATTTTCTCCGTTTCCGTAGATAAATGATGTGTTACTCTGCGCTAAAAAGGCCGGAACAATAATAACCATAACGATGAGCAGACTCGGAACTCTCAGCTTCATGACACGATTACCAATATTCTTGAAATCAGGAACGAGAGAACGGTGCTGCGTACGGTCAATCCAGTGGTAAAACATAAGCGTCAAAGCAGGCAGGAACACCATTACACTAATAAAGCTCAGCAAAATACCTTTTAACAAGTTTAGACCTAAATCAGCTCCGATGCCAAAATCCATAAACGTTAACGCAGTGAATCCAAAAAAAGTGGTTGATGCGCTGGCAGTAATCGCCGGAAACGACCGCTTCATCGCCAGCTGCATCGCTTCAGAAGGATCGCTGACTTTCTTGCGGTAATCTGAAAAACTATGCAGCAGGAAAATCGCATAATCCAGCGAAACAGCGAGCTGTAGAATTGGTGCGACAGACTGTGTGACAAAGGATATTTCACCAATGAAAATATTCGTCCCTAAATTGATCAGCACCGATACTCCGATCGCAATTAAGAAGAAAACAGGTTCCATCCACGATGTGGTCGACAGAACTAAGATTAATATGATAATCGGCACTAATAACGCGCCCGCATGAAACGACTCACTCCCCGCCATTTTTTGAGAAGTCGCTGTATTGACCGCTTCTCCGGATACTGCATTATCCTCACCGATGAGGTCGTAAATCTCATCGACTGCTTCCACCTCTTCGCCCTCATGAATGGTGATGGAGAACAAGGCGGAGTCTTCCAAATAGTAAGATTCCACCGTATCCTCATTGGCGGTTTCCAGTGGTACTTTTAAATCGACCATATCATCGAGCCACGTGACTCCAATCACCCCGTCGATCGATATCAACTTTTCTTTAAACGCCAGTGCTTCCGTAATCGAAACATCCTGTATCATCACTCGCGCATTCTCAATCGGTTCTTCAAACTCCTCTTCCATCAAATCCATCGATTGAATAGATGGAGATTCTTCTGGGAGGTAGTCGGCCATATTGTAGTTAATCGATACGGCAAACTGTAAAGCCGTACTGATTAAGGTAAGTATTATAAATAAAATCACTATGCTTTTTTTATGTTTAATGACTCGTGCTGTCCAATTAATAAGACTTCACCCCTCTTGCAAATCCCTTTCATACCAATTACTATTTTATTTGACACTGTGTTGGATATTCAACAAACAGTTTTGCAATTTCTGTAAGTTTCCCAACACTTTGTTCACTTGTGTTGATTTGTCACAGAATCGTAACAAAAGGAGTCTTAAAAAATGAATGAAAAATTAGACCGCCGAAAAAAATACACAAGAAAAGTCCTAAAGGAAAGCTTGATTACGCTGCTGTCTAAAAAGCCAATCACCGACATTACCGTTAAAGAGCTGTGCGAACTTGCTGATATTAACCGTTCCACGTTTTACACCCACTTTGCCGACCATTATGACTTACTCAACAGAATTGAAGAAGAAATCACCGAAGATATGAATCAATACTTGCATAGCTACAGCTATGAGATTGAAGAAGAATCGATCCAGATGACCGAGAAAATCCTGCAATACGTTACTGAAAATAAACTCATGTTTCAAACGCTGCTCAACAAGGAATCAGCCCCAACCTTTGAAAAGCGTATGATGGAGTTGACCCAGCGTTTTATGATGAACAAATGGATGATTGATCATTATGGGAAGATAGAAGAAACAAAGTACCTAAGCACTTTCGTGATCAGCGGGGCTATTCATGTGATTAAAGAATGGCTGGAAAATGACATGGACAAGTCACCAAAAGAAATGGCTCTTATGATTAACAGCTTTACTAATTATGGCTTCTCGTACTTCGACTAAAAAATGAACCCAAACTTAAACTGTTTAGGTTCACAGTACTTTTTCCGTTCCTTTAACCAAAATGGAATCTTGAAACCTTCGTAATGTGAATACCCTTTTGCAAACACTGCTTTCACAGCTTGAGTAAATGAAGGTTCATGATTTATTTCGAAAAAGGGTTTGAGGAAATGGCGAGACTCCTGCGGGAAATGGGAATAAGGTGTGACCCCGGAGGGCTGATAAAGCCCGAGGAGGCACACCATTCGCCCGCGGAAAGGGAGCCGTTTCCTCAAACTCTTTACACTCGCTAATGCCAGGTATTTCACACTCTTTAAGGTTTCTCTACAAGCTGTGCACCCAAACTTAAACTGTTTGGGTTCATCAGGTTGTGGAAAATGCTGAGACAGAATTACATTGGGATCTTCAAACCACTGTAGAGTGAATGCCCTGTTTGCATAACGGCCCAGCTTGAGTAAATAGATTTCAGTGATCTATTTCGAAGAAGGGTTGTAGGAAACGACAACACTTCCAGGGGAAATACAATAAGGCGTGACGCCGGAAGGATAGCCTGAGGAGGCAAACCATTCGCCCCTGAAAGGGAGCCGTTTCTTACAACCCTTTCCTCTCCCATGTTAAGAAATGTTTACACTTACGATGTAAAAAATATTTAAATTTTTTCCAAGCTGTTGAATTTGGTTCATATTTATTTAATCCCCTCAATAATTCTACCTTCAATAACCGGTGTTCCTGCATCGTCCATTCCTCGGTATTTTCCATACACTTCCACAATATCCTGGACGGTGTACTCCGCATCTTCATCTTCTTTTTCTACCGTATAAGTTCCATACCCACTCTCTTCTTTCGTTGTTACCGTATAGACGGTGCCTTGATCAGAAGTCTCCTCTGCGGATATCGTTCCTTGAATGGATACCTTCTCTCCCCCTTCCACCTCACCAGCATTAACAAAAGCAAATTCAAGCGGAATTGCTTCTTCTCTCAGTTGATCTTCCAAATCCTGTGGAGAAGGTTTTTCTTCCTTATTATTATCACTTGCACTCGTATCCTGGGAGCAGCCGATTAAAGCAGCTAGACCAAGTATGGCTACATATTTTTTCATACATCAACCTCCATGTTGTGTTTAACTTTTAATTCTATATATTTAACCTAATTCCTTCGATGAAGATTGTAGACTTCTGACTACTTTTAGCATTGGGCAGGTGGTAAAACGTTTAGAACAAAAAAACAGCCTCTTTCAAGCTCAAACACTTGAAAGAAGCTGAATGATTAATCACTATCATTATCCAATATAGTTATTTTCCTATTTCCACTAATTAAGCTTCTTAACCGCCGATCCATTTTCCGTGCTCTCCAAATAATATGAGAAAAGTTGGCTGGTGTAAAATTGTAGTGATCGATCAAAAACTGCTCAAAGGCTTCGTGGTCGACCTGGTTATGATGTTCTTTTGCATAGTTTATTAAAACATGCGTAAGTTCCTTATACGTCATAGTTTTTGAACGGTCCGCTGAAAAGGCTATAGGATCAGTCGGCAGGATATATTCATTTTTCAATGGCTCCTCGGTTTTATCAACGGAAAGATTTTCTGGGATGTCAGCTTCTACACTTTTCAAAGCCTCCTCAGTCTCCGTAAGATCCTCCCCATTCCTTTCCATACGCTCAAGGCGGGCGATGAGCTCATGTTGTTCATCGGTCAGCTGTTTAATCATTTCCCGCAGATGCTTTTTCTCCTCTTGTATATCCTCTAACCGCATCCCTATAGCGTTTCGTAACGTAAACATGTTCGGAGCTCCTCCTTTGCTAGTCCTGGCTATAAAATATCATAGCACACTAAAAAAGAGAGGGGACCGCATTCCTTTGTATTGATCAAAAAACCCCGGTTTACTATATCATTACTTAGGTTAATTTCCCCATCTCCCCCTGTTTCATCATGAGCAACCTTTTGCGGATCAAAATTAATAACATCTGAAGAATAAATCGTTACACTCACTTGTCCTCCATCCACCCTTGAACGAATTAAAAGCGGCTGATTAAACTGGTTTTTGAATGTAAAATCAGGACCATACCAGCTGACAGTCGCGTCACGTCCCTCTGGAACATAAGGAACCCGTTTGCTATGAGAAAAGCGCTCCAAAATTTTTACACCCACCTTATCAACGGAGTTAAACAGCGTAGAGGAAAGCTGACAGATCCCACCGCCAATTCCTTCGGTTACCTCTCCTTTTATAATTTCTGGTGCAGTTTTATATCCTTTTTCCTTTGTTCTTTTACCAACAGCTTTATTAAAAGAAAAAACCTCCCCCGGAAACACCACATGACTATCAAGAGCTTCTGCAGCCAGCCGGATATTATGAGATCGTTCTTTATTATTCGAATTAAAATAACTTACATAATGAGCGATCTGCTGCGTGCGGATGTTGGCCAGTATTTCACTATCTACCTTAGGACGGACAGCCAGCTTTGGCACAGATATTTCACCCTTTTCGGCCCCATAGAGAAACTGATAAAACCTAGCCATAAATTCCTTTTTATAAACTTTGGTACCGTCTTTCCCAGGTATTATTTCACCCGACCGATCGATTTTTGCGTTTACAGGTTCTTCACTTATTTGTTCATCCAGGTGATCAAGAAGCTGCTGGATTTCAGTCTGGTTCACAAAGGGACGCCCAAGAAGCTCGGCGTCAAAATCCTCTCGGTTTACGAGAAGAATTTCTTCCCCCTTATCTGTTATGGAAAGCTCACCTGCTTGAATAGCGGGCTGAGCAATGAGTAAAAATAAAGTTAATAGTGTAATTTTCATACCGGCATCCTCCTACTGCTAGTATGAGTAGAAGGAGAATAATCATGTGGTGATCATTCAATTTTAATCATAAATAGCCGGATTCTATAGAAGAACCCGGCTGTCCCACTTATTTTTTTCGACTAATAGCACCCGCAGCTGCTTCAACAAGGTTAACCGTTTGATCAACAGTAGCCTTGCGGAATTTCATAAAATCTTCGGTGATATAAACCTGAGAATCCTCAGGGTAATGTTCTTGTGCTGCTACGTGGAGATGACCACCAGGAATGTCATAAGAACCCACTCCAAGTCTTACTCTATTCGAACGGTATTGACTTTCATTCGACAAGTAGCTGCCCCCGCCCCCAGCACGGGCTTTACTTCCTTCCGTCGGTCCTCCTTCATGGCAGATAAAATCATCTCTTTCATATTCAGGGGCCTGCCATTCACACACTTCGTTATTTCTCTCAACCGGCCACGGCCCTGTCTTGGCACTTGCCATTTCTTCGTAAGGGAGCGTTGTTTCAATAAATTCTGGAAGATCCTCAGGCATTGGCCACTTTTTAGTCGTCGGGATAACGTTTGATCGATTCTCAAGCTGGTTATCCACGCCCGACTGCCAGCGGCCAGCGTAGCCCTCTATGGCCATCACACGGGGCCCTCCCTGACTGATCGTCATCATAAGGTCAACCTGCTCTTTCGTTTCCTTTACGTATGGACCAAAAGTATCCTCCACGATCCCTTCCTCAAAATCTTCCCATCGTACTGCGAAGTTGGCTGCCTGAATGATGGCTAACCCATCTTTCGTCATAACCTTTTTTCCATCCATCTGTAGGGCTGCTGCCCCTGATGGGTTCGTTCTTCTAAATTCCTCTTCTAGACGGTAAGGATCAAATCCGCTGACTAGAATCCTTTTTATTCCATTACCGTTTGGAAAATCAATTGAAGTAATTCCCCGTGATGTATACTCCAGCTTCTTCAGAAGTTCCTCCCTTCTTTCAGTGGAAATGTCAAAGCCTGGTTTCCATTGCTTTAGTGCCCGTGTCATATGTAGTCTTGTCCAATATAGAGGGCGGTCATCATAACGATCCAGCTCGCCGAAATCTACCTCACCCTGGGCATGCTCTACGGCTTTATTCCAGAGCTGTTCCCCTCCAAGCGTGATAAATTTTTCAGCCTGGCGGATATTATCCGCGCCACAAAGGTTCCGTTTGAACTGATCGGCAAACTGCGCAAAATCAGCTTTCTCCATTATTTTCTGAGGAATCGGCTCTCCCTCTTCAATCCGTTCTTCCTCTGAAGTCAAGGTGACTCCTTTGTTAAAGCAATCTTCCATTGAATCTGCAGAAACCATTTCTTCTCCTCCCAATACAAATGCCAGTGTACATAATATACTCACGACCATATACCTCACCAACATATCTCACGCTCCTCCTTTTAATGAATGTGTTCATTCTAAGGAAAAGGTATAAATTTTTTCAAATAGTTTGAATTTTATATACAGAAAATGGTTACTTCGTAGTGCAGCATGAAAATAAAAATTCAAAATAAGAGCAGAAGTGCTTAAGAAAGAAGTTACAATTCAGATTAACTTCTCCTTGCCCTCCTGCTCATCATTCAATTTTTTATAAAATTCAAGAAACTAACCCTCCGTCTACGCTTAGAACAGCTCCTGTCACAAACCGAGCTTCCTCAGAGGCTAGAAAAGCATAAGCATTTGCTATATCCTCTGGTTTGCCGATCTCATTTAACAAAGATTTTTCCTTCATCATATTTATTATATGATCCGGCATTTCTTTTACCATATCAGTCAGTACAAAGCCTGGTGCTATGGAATTAACACGAATATTGTAACGTCCAAGCTCCCTGGCCCATGTTTTTGTCATTCCATTTACACCCGCTTTCGATGCCACATAATTTGTCTGCCCAAAGTTTCCATATAAGCCTACGACAGAAGAGGCATTTAGAATAACACCACTCTGCTGTTCCTTCATCCTCGAAGCAGCCGCCTGTGTGATTAGAAACACACCCTTAAGATTAACATCAATTACTTTGTCCCATTGTTCTTCTTCCATTTTTAATAATTGAGCATCCTGTACGATCCCTGCATTATTAATGACGATGTCAATTGAACTAAAATGATCAATTGTAAATTGAATGGCTTCGTCCACTGATGATTTATCGGATACGTCTGCAGCAATACCTTCTATCTGCCCTCCCTGCTTTCTTAAGCTGGACACAGCACCTTCTACATCTGCTTCATTTAAATCTACGATAACCACTTGGGCACCTTCTTTTAAAAATTTCTTTGCAGCAGCGTAGCCTATCCCTTTACAACCGCCTGTTATAATTGCTGTCTTATTTGATAATTTCATCGTTTCACCTCGACAGTCGATTTTTGAAATATAGCTTATGCATCTTTTTTTGTGATTTTTGGTGTTTCACTAGTGTTATTTGGATCTGTTTCATTTTTCTGTACATTGAGGATGGTCTGTTTTGTTGATTGGCTTATTTCAGCTTTAAAATAAGGCTCGTAAGCTTCCACCGGTGGTTTCTTAGTGAAAAACACTACGAGGAAAACTCCAACTAAAGAAGCTGACAAGGCAATTAAAAAAGGGTTGGTTGCATTGGAAATTTGAGCGATAACATACGTGAAAAGTCCAACAAGCATCGATACATAAGCTCCAGCTCTATTCATTCGCTTCCAATACAGCCCCAGGATCACTACTGCAAAAAACACCGCTCCAAACCCTCCATAAACGTAGGTGAATCCCATTGCCAGGAACCAAGGAGGGGTAATTGCGCTGACTACCGCAATGATTGCTATAACAAACATCCCAATTCTAAGGTTCATATTAAATTTCTTTTCATTGATTTTCTTATTCGGGAAAACGTTTAAGTAAACGTCGTAGTAGACGGAAGTTGCACAATGTAACAGCATTGAATTCGCTGATGATACTGCAGCAGCACATAATGCAACTAATGTTAAAGCTCCTACTAATGGCGGGGTATACTCCTGTACAATTAATGGAATTATATAATCAGTCGTCTGATCTGCAGGTAAACTAGGGATCAATGTCTTTGCACCCAATCCCATAATAATTAAGGGGATAAAGATAACAATTAATACGAGAAGTGAACCCATAACTTGTAATATAGCGACTTTAACATTTCTAGGAGCCAGCATTCTCGTAACCCAATGAGGAGAAACGATAGAACCTACTGCATTAGACATAAAAATAGCAAGTAAAGCCCCTAAACCAAATGTACCAACCGGCGAAATCATTGATCCTTCAGGTATTTCACTTCCACCCAAATTAGTGGGTTGAGTGGTAACAGAAATGGTGTCCATTATATTCCCGATGCCTCCAGTTGCTGCCAACACAGAACCTCCGCCTAAAATAACACCGATAACGATTAAAGTAGTATTTAATGTATCTGTCGCTGCCACTGACCAGAAGCCTCCGATGCTAGTGAAAAGCAGGAAAATTAAATAAGCGAAAATTGCATACTGATAATCGAATCCAGTAATCGTGGAGAAAACAATCCCAAAACCGACTACCTGTAGATGAACAAATAAAAAGTATCCAATAAACATAACAGCACCGACAATTGTTCTTAAGTGACTAACCTTTTTGAAAGGTTCAAATCTTAGATGTATGTATTCAGGAAAGGTACGAGCCGGCGTTTCTGGTCTTCTGACTTTGTAAGCTACTACCGGCATGAGAGCCGTGGCCAAAAACCAGCCTGCTACCCAGCCGATGATAGCTGAAACGCCATTACTGTAAAGGTAGCCCGGGACTCCCATAACAGAAGCAACACTGACCCATGTAGCTGTAGTTGTGCCAATCCCTATTAAAAGACCCATTCGGTGACCGCCGGTAGTAAAATCAGACATAGATTCAGCATGTCTCAAACTTCTAATTGAGGTCCATATAACAAAAGCAACATAAAAGCCAAGAACGATTAAGTAGACCATACTACTCACTCATCTCCTTTTTGCTTATATTGATACAATCTCCCCGTAGCGCCCCAGCGTGTCACTCCATGCTTTTCAATCCTAGAACATAAATAAGTACCGAACACCATCGAAAAAATAATAGTAGCGAACCAGACCAATAAGGCAATAATCATCTAAATTACCCCACCTTCATTTTTGGTTATAAGCTAACTCACTTCAATTGGATGCGCTTACATTTTCAGTTAAGAATTTTTGAAACTCCACTATGTTAACTTCAAAATCAGGCACTTCCTTCTTCAATTCAGCTTCTTCCACTAGTTACACACTAATTGATTGAAAGGGGTCTGTACGTTAGACTCCCTCCCTTTTTTTACTACATGCCCATTTATATAGTTAATTTCAGTCGGCTTTCCTTTTTGCAAATCCTGCAGCATACTTGCCTGAAGGTGGGCATGTGGACCCCAGACTTCATTGTAAAAGTCGAGTTTATTAGGAATCTCATTCTGATGCTCCAGCTCCAAAAACTCAAAATCTTTACCTTGCATATGTTCTAGTTTAATGCGGTGAGAATGAGCAACCTTGATCGTTTCATCAGCCAGATTAGCTAAAACCCTCATGGCTTCAGAATCTTTTAATACATCTCCAAATGTACAGCCAAGAGCCGCTGACATGCCGCTAAATGTAGCATTCATCAGTAATTTTGACCATCTCACTCCCTGAATATTTGTACTGATTTCACAGTGGCCCACCGATTCTAACACTGCTTTTACTACTTTAATACGCTCCGTAATTTCCCCATTAAGCTCGCCGACATCAAATGCATATTTTTTCATCGTGTTGAATTTCGTTGTCAGCTTAGAAACACCCGGACCAGACCAAGTAGCGCCAAAGCCGACAGCACCGCTTATGGTCCGACTGCTCCCTGCAATTGAAGCTACCTTTTCCTCAGGAGCTCCGTTTTGAAGTGTACAAACGATGCTATCCTGGTGAAGAAATGGGAGAATAGACTCTAAGGAAGCTGCTGTGTAAACCTGTTTCGTAAGTAGAAAAACAAGATCATATTTATCATTAAAATCGTTGGGGTGTTTTGCTGTTACAGGAATCGTTACATCCAGGAAACCTGTGAGTTTTGCTCCTTCTTGATTTAACGCGTTCACATTCTCTTGATTCACATCAATTAATTCAACATCGTAACCACCCTGCTTTATTAAAGCACCCACAATTATTCCTAAAGACCCTGACCCCAGCACTGCAATTCTCATACTTTTCCTCCCACTCTGTTCAATTGATTCGACTGCAGTTGTAAGATTTGTCTCGCTTCATCCGGTGTGGCTACTTCTCTCCCTAACGTCTTTGCTAATTCAACGATACGAGTTACAAACTGAGCATTTGTTCTGGCTAATTCGCCTTTACGAAAATATACACTATCCTCCATCCCTACGCGTACATGCCCCCCTAGTAAAATACTCATCGTGTTAATCGTTAGCTGATGCTTGCTTACACCTATGGCTGACCACGTAGATCCTTCTGGAATGCTCTCCACCATATGCATTAAATTTTTAGGTGTTGCTGGTATGCCTCCCGGGACGCCTAGAACGAATTGAAAATGATAGGGGGAATCCAATAGTCCTTTTTTTGCAATACGCAAAGCGTTATCTATCATACCGACATCAAAAGCTTCAATTTCAGGTTTGATATTACGTCTTTGTGTCTCAGAAGCAAGCTTGTCTAAAAAGGAGGGGGTATTATAGAACACGCCTGTACCAAAATTCATTGAACCCGCATCAAAAGTAGCCATTTCCGGGTTCAATTCACATACACGAAGGCGTTCTTCCTCGGTCGGTTCCAACCCCCCCGCTGTTGTTAAGTTTAAAATAATGTCACATTTTTCTTTTACACGATCGATAACTTCCTGGTAAACTTCCAAATCCATGGTATTGTCTCCCATTACATCTCTTACGTGTACATGCCCAATCGCAGCTCCGGCTTTCCAAGATTCATAAATTGAATCTGCTATCTCTTTCGGCGACAAAGGTACGTGAGGCGTATGTTCTCTAGTCGTTTGTGCCCCTGTTGGAGCGACTGTTATTATTAGTTTTTCCATTCTGAATTTCCTCCCTGTATTTTATTTAAGCGCTTACAAAACACTATTAACTTTGACCATATGCTTAACTGGCAATTTTTGAATTCTTGCCTGAAACTAAAAATCATTGATTAGATTTTTAAGATCATTGCCATAGTGATCAGTAATTGTTTCTTCAAAGTCCTTAATCATCCTATTTACATAAATGTCGTGTCTAATATAATTTCTAGTCGTCGATACCATGACTGGGTGGCTTGACACGACCGAATGCGGAGCATCTTCTAATGACTGAAGTAAAATTGCTTTTCTATTATCAACTACAAGCGAAAACTCTCCCCTATGACGCCCTAGTGCTACCCCTTCTTTATAATGGGTAAAAGCATTCCAGGGAACGTCATTCTGCTCATCATCAAAAATTAAAGTTACGACTTTTATGCCGCGTTGATGAGTTTTAAGAAGTAGTTCTTTCAACACATCAAACTCTCTTTTCCAGCAGCTGATAATCACTGAAGATTCACATTCTGAAATGGCCGTCTGCACTACTTCCATTGAAGATGAATACCCCTCAATTAGAAATAATTCAGACCATTCAACGTCACTGCGGGTAGAAACCTCTTCAAGTGAATGATCTAAAAATTCGAGGTGATTCATAAACGTATCCTTTTTTGATTCCAATAATTCTTTATAAGGCAGAGGACTGTAGCGGACTTTTTTTCCGTTATCACCTCCAGATACTGTAAACACTAACCCCTGCTCTCTCATTTTTTGTAAAGCACCATATACTTTCGGGGCCGGAACTCCAGATAATTTTGCAATTGTATTTCCGTTTGATGGTTGATGCCTTAATAGAGTTATATAAATCTTTGCTTCATATTCTGTCATTCCGAACTCTTTTAACGTACTTATAATTTCATCCATGCTCATCCCTCACTTACTTACTACAAAGGTAGTATAATACTCAAAAACAACATTACTACTTAGGTAGTTAATTTGTCAATACATTTGTAAAATTTCAGTGTTCCTCATTCTGTTTAAGACCGCACCCCAACAGAAAACCCAGGAAAACGTTCAGTTTTCCTGGGTTTTTTCGTTATTTCTTATTAACTTCCGGAGGGTTTGTTGGAAAATTAACATTAAAATAAATTTATGATTTCAAAACCTTATCCATTTTCCCCGTTACACTCAGGCAGCAGATGTACAATCAAGTAAGTCAAAGAAGCTTTGTTATCTACGATCGAACCATCCAGAAAGATAGCAAAAGACTGAACGTTAAAGTTACAAAAATCCGGACATGGATCTGATTCCTTTACCGAGGCATAACAAAGCACTTCATTTGCACACGTCGTGCCCGAACATGAAAACGGTAATCTGTTGACTGCCGCACAATTGGACTCACCATCATTAAAAAACGTATCGAATTCAACATTAAAATAATAGTTGAGGTATCCTACAGCTTTTACTTCATTCACTGTTACTCCCCCTACTTCGCCACATGGGGTGGATGCTGACACTTGAACTGGAGTAATACAGCAATCAAGGAAAAAAGGATCGTTCAAAACATTTATAATAAACGGAGGGTTGCTCACACCTATTACAGAGTTCGCTGGCAGCTCCAACGTACACTGATCAAGCAGAATAGCAGGACAGTTGGCTTGTTCTGCCTGCTGAAGAGCAGAAACTAATTCTTCAAGCTGCTTGGCAGACCTTGTATCTCCTGCTTCGTTTGCTTGACTAAGGGTTTCTTCAATCTTTACTCGCGCATTTTCAAGCTGTTGTTTACGGACTTGTTCAATATCCAACTCTCGATTAGCAATTTGTTGCTTGTGGTAATGTTTACGCATATAAAAACCTCCTCTCTCATTTCTACTAGGATATTCATAGAATTAACGAATGATTGGACAAATTCACCGATAGCAGCGATAAAAAATATAGAACCTCACTAGGGTGAAGTTCTTTAAAATAATTATATATCACTTTTTTAATAAATCTTCTTAATTCGTCAAGCAATATTAGTTTATAAAAACATCAATGTCAGCTGAGGAACAACTATAATAATCACCAGACTGATAATCATTACAAAGAAAAACGGAACTACCGCCCTAGCTAATACAGGCATCCCTATTCCGGATATTCCGGATCCTACAAATAAATTAACACCTAGTGGAGGAGTGATAAATCCGATAGCCAAGGTAACAATCATTAGAACACCAAAATGAATAGGATCTATACCAATCTTCCCTGCTATAGGTAAGAGGATAGGTGTGAAAATGATCACTGCTGCTGAAGTATCAATGAAGCATCCGATCAACAATAGTAAGAGTACAATAAATATTAATAAGATATTGGAATTCTGAGAGATTGATAAGAAGCTATCCGCCAATGCTTGGGGAATACGTTCCATAGATAAAAATGTTCCAAACGTATTGGCCGTGCCAATTATAATTAAAATAATGACGGAGTTAAGTGCCGCATTTTTAATAGTTGAAGGCAAATCTTTAAAAGAAAGCTCTCTATGTAAAAATAAACTGACAAATGCTGCGTAAACGACGGCTATTACTGCAGCCTCCGTAGGTGTGAAAATCCCTCCGTAAATACCTCCAAGAATAATGACTGGAACCATAAGAGACCACTTGGCCTTGTTTAGAGAAGTCACTGTTTTTTGAAAGGTGAATTTTTCCTGGCTCCCTTTGTAATTTTTCTTTTTAGAATAGAAGTACACCCAGATCATCATCGTCAGACCCAATAAAACACCCGGAATAATTCCTCCCATAAAGAGATCACCAATCGACTGATTTCCTGAAACCCCATATAAAACCAGCGGAATACTCGGGGGGATGATAATCCCTAAGGAACCAGCAGAAACAATCACGGAAGTTGCGAACTTTTTATCATACCCATGAGCTACCATAGCAGGAATCATTATACCTCCGATTGCTGCTACTGTAGCAGGACCAGAACCGGAAATCGCTGCAAAGAACATACAGGTCAATACGGCTGCCATAGCAAATCCTCCGGTAAACCTCCCAACAAATACATTGGCTAAATTAAATAGACGGTTAGAAATTCCTCCTTTCCCCATAATCTCCCCTGCCAATATAAAGAAAGGAACGGCCATTAAAGCGAAGTTATCTGTAGAAGTGACTAAACCCTGGGACAAGAAAGTAAGGGAAATATTAGAAGAATATAGTGCTGTGATTAAACCGGATAATCCTAAAGCAATCCCTATTGGTACAGTTAGTATCAAAAAGAAGAAAAAGCTTCCGAACAATATAAATGTAGTCATACAGCTCCCTCCCTCAGATCATACCCTTTTTCTTCTTTTAAACTTTTTAATTCCTTCATTTGTAATACTAATCTTTGTATCAGCCTGATTGAGGTAAGTGCCATTCCCACTGCAGGGGCAGCATATACCCATTCCATAGGTATTTGTAATGCTGCAGACTCTCTTGTTATTTTTACGACTATATCAAAGCCATATATTGAAATAATTAGTGAAAAGATAAAAAAAGATATAGTGGAGATCATACTGAGTATTATTTTTCCCTTCTTCTCAAACAACATTGAAAAAGCATCTACGTTCAAATGCTTTTGTTCTTTAACTCCATAACTTACTCCGATGTAAATCATCCATATAAAAGCGTACCTGGCTATTTCTTCCGACCATGACAGAGAATTATCAAAGACATATCGCATAACTACTTGGGTGAAGATAATAATTACAGTAAAACAACTAAGAAAAACTAAAATATACTTTTCTAAATTGTTGTCCAGCCAATATATTAATTTCATAAAAATTAATTCCCCCAAAATTTTTTATTCTTCTCGTACCTTCTGAAGAACTTCACCAAGTAAATCGCTTCCGAATTGGCTTTCATAAGATTCATAAACACTTTCCGTTTGTTTTCTAAATAATTCTTTCTGAGGTTCTACCATTTTCATTCCGTCTTCTTTAAGGTCATTGATCATTTTCTCTTCATTCTCTACTATTAGATCTCTATGATACTGTGCTGCCTTTCGTCCGCTTGTTTCAACTACTTCTTGCATTTCAGAGGAAAGAGACTGCCAGAATTCTTCATTTATTGCTGCCGGCAGTGCCATATATTGATGACCTGTGAAGTTTAAATATTGTTGAACCTCCTGAAACTTACTGGCATAGACATTTGCTACAGGATTTTCTTGTGCATCAACGGTCCCTTGCTGCAAAGACATATATAACTCTCCAAAAGCCATAGGAGTTGGGTTCGCTCCTAGGGCCTGAAAAGTACTTAAAGAGATAGGAAATTCAGGAGTCCTGATTTTCAAACCATTCAAATCCTCTGGTGACTCTATAGGTTGGTTTGAAGTCGTGTGACGAAAGCCATTCTCAAAATATGCTAAGATTCTAAGGTTATCTTCTAACAGTGGTTCAGCAATCTTTTCACCGACTTCACCGTCCAATAAATTCCACGCCTCTTCATAGGAATCAAACAAATACGGCAATTCAATAATACTGATTTTTGAATCATACTGACTGTAGGCACTTGCAGCAACCATTTGTAAATCATTCAAAGCCACACTCTCAATCATTTCGGCCTCTGAACCAAGTTGCTCGTTCGGGTATATTTGCACTTTAATTTTCCCATCTGATTCTTCTTCGACAAGCTCTTTGAAATATTCAACTGCTAAATGTCTTTCATTGGTTTCTGCTGCACCATGACCAAACCTTAATGTTATTTGATCATTAGACTTAACTGCTTGTCCATTAGCTACAAAGACAATAATCAAACCGAGACCTAATACGGCGGTTGCGATGACCAATATATTTCGTAAATATTTCACCCGCTCCCCTCCTCAAGTTAATGGTTTAACCCAAAGCATATCCAGCATTATGACAGCGGTTACATTTCGCTGAGAAAAAATGTCACAAACACGGCCACCGGCTGAAATGGCCGCCTTTGTAAGAAAGATTAATCGATATGAGATCCGCCGTTAATATCAAGCTCTTCTCCCGTAATATAGCTTGCGCCTTCAGAAGCTAAGAACGCAATAGAATAAGCAACATCTTCAACTACACCAACTCTTCTAGCTGGAATTCCTTCTATTATAGATATTTCTTTTTCTGAAGTCATCTTACCTTCTGTAATATTAGTCCCTCCAATCAATCCTGGTGCTACAGTATTGCATGTGATACCAAACGGAGCCATCTCTCTTGCTACAGCCTTGGTGAAACCCGTCACTGCAGCTTTAGCAGCAGAATAGTGAGAACCACCAAAAATCCCTCCACCTCGCTTGCCAGATACAGAGCTTAAATTTATGATACGTCCATACTTAGCTTCCTGCATGAATGGAAGAACCGCCTGAGTCAAGAAAAAAGTACCTTTCATATTGATATTAAAAACCATGTCCCACTCCTCTTCAGCAATATCCACTACACTTGTGGGACGGGAAATTCCCGCATTATTGACAAGGATGTCTATGTGCCCAAACTTGTCAATAATATCTTCAACTACTTGTTGGCTGGCTCTCTTATCTGTTACATCCAATTTCACAGTCATCGTCTTTCCATTGTTCAATTGACTAATTTCCTTCTGAGCGGAAGCCAGTCCTTCTTCATCAATATCCGCTAAGACCACTGCAGCCCCTCTTTTACTTACTTGCCTTGCAGTCTCTCTTCCAATACCTTTTTCTGACCCCGCTCCCGTTATAAGTAGTACTCGTCCCTCGAAATTCATGTTCTCCCCTCTTCCTGTTTCTACTTCATTTAAATTTATATTGGTCTCACCCTAAGAATTCAGTTGCTATTGAGGCGATGCCTTCTCCATCCAGCTTATAGTGTTTATATAGGTAATAAGGTTTTCCAATCAAAGAATACTCATCATAGAATCCATGGCGCTTAAATTTACAGTTAACCTCAGATTCCATAAGAACTTCAGCTACAGCACTTCCGAGTCCTCCTTGAATATTATGCTCTTCAACAGTCAAAATGGCGCCCGTTTCTTTAGCGGCATTTATGACTGCTTCTGTATCCATCGGTTTAATCGTATGCATATCAATGACCCTTGTACCGATACCCTGGTCAGCCAACTGTTCAGATGCCTTTAACGCTTCATTAACTTCAATCCCACACGCGATGATCGTTAAATCGCTGCCTTCCTTTAATAAATTAGCCTTTCCAATTTTATTCTGCACTTCATTTTCCTTACGTTCATAAACAGGTTCCTCGCGACCGCGGCTTACCCGGAAGTAAATAGGCCCCTCGTAAGTTTTAACAGATTCTTCTACCATTTCTGAAAGCGCCACTCCATCTGCTGGAGAAATGACAGTCAAATTGGCCATCGCTCTTGTTATGGAAATATCTTCAGTAGCATGGTGAGAAGATCCATAGAATCCCATTGCGATCCCGGTATGGGTACCGATCAACCGTACGTTCAAGTTCGGGTAAGCAACGGCTGTTCTTATGTTTTCAGCAGCCAATACTCCAAGAAAAGACGCATACGTAGAGACAAAAGGTGTTTTTCCGGTTGATGCCAGACCGGCTGCTACTGTTACCATATTCTTTTCAGCTAAGCCAAAGTTGAAAAAACGTTCTGGGAACTTTTTGCCGAAGTCCCAAAGACGTGTAGGCTTACTGAGATCTGAAGACATTGCCACGATTTCCGGATGATCTTTTCCCAACCTGGTAAGTGTCTCACCGGCCGTAAGCTGTTTGGACATTTCAAGACTTTTATACAATTCCCAAGTATCTTTGTGAAAAGCTGTTGTACTCATTTTATTTACCTCCTTCGATTTCATCAATCGCGCGTTTGATATCATCTTCACCTAGATTCGCAACGTGCCATTCGTACCCATGTTCCATAAATGACACACCTTTGCCCGCCACTGTATCGCAGATGATAGCAGTAGGTTTCTCTGAATCTATGGATGGTAGATTTTCAAAAATCTCAACTAATGCTTCTACATCATGGCCATCTACATCCACTACATTCCATCCGAAACTTTCCCACTTTTCCCTAATAGGATCAATGTTCATCAGCTCTTCTGTATTTCCATCTACAGTTACTTTGTTGTTGTCAACAATAGCTACCAGATTTCCTAACTTGAAATTAGCAGCACTCATTGCCGCTTCCCACACTTGTCCTTCCTGAAGCTCGCCATCCCCCATCAGAATATAGGTTCTGTACTTTTCATTATCTACCCGCGCTCCTAATGACATGCCGACACCTACTGATAAACCATGGCCAATCGATCCTGAACTAAAATCAATCCCCTTTATTTTGTTCATATCCGGGTGATCACCGAATGCGCTGCCAAGCTGGGTGTATGTATCAAGCTCATCTTTAGGAAAAAACCCGACATCAGCCAGAATAGGATACATTCCCACAGCAGAATGTCCTTTACCCATTACAAAACGGTCCCTGCTCTTCCACTGAGGCCTTTCTGCATCATAGTTCATAACATGATAATAAAGTGTTGCGAAGATTTCTGAACTGGAAAATGAAGAACCATAATGCCCGCTTTTCGCAAGGGAAATTAACCTAATCGTTTCTAATCGTGAAAGTTTAGCCTTCTCCTTAATCAAATCAACCGTTTCCTGTGAGACAGATGCTGTGAATTCCATGTGATTCCTCCTTTTGGTTAATCGTTTTACTAACTTGGTTAAAATAATACTATGCAAGCGTTTTTATGTCAATGATAAATGACAGAATCTTTTGTTATTACTTTCTTATTAAACTGGTTATTAATCATATAAAGATGTTTGAATAAACTTAAAGGATCGGATAAAATCAAGTATAGAGAGATCGGAGTAAATGGTTTTACTTGGAGGGTTCAAACAATGAAAGTTACTATGAAAGATATCGCTAATGAAGCAGAAGTTTCTGTGGCCACAGTTTCTCATGTTATTAATGGAACGAAGAAAATCACAGAGGATAAATATAAAAAAATCATGAATATTATTCATAAGTACAATTACATTCCTAACTCTACTGCGAAAAACCTCAGACAAAAAAAGACAAAAACAGCCGGGATGGTGGTGTCCAGTTTTCCTGACAGCTTTATTACACAAATGGTTTATGGAGTTGAAGAAAGGGCCCGGGAAATGGGCTACAACATTTTATTAGTTAATACCAATGAAGATCAGTCCTATGAAGAAGAAACGATCAACCTCCTTCATTCCAGGATGGTAGATGGCATCATTTTGTCCCCTACATCCAATGACATTGAGTATTTAAATCGTTTTACTGATGATAATTTTCCTATTGTCCTTGTTAACCGTCATCACGACATAGTCAGAAATACTGCAAAAGTAACCGGCGATAACTATCAAACTGGTTATGATGCCACTATTCACCTATTAAAGCACGGGCACAATAAAATTGGAATGATTTACGGAGTAGCCAACGTTTCAACGACGGATGACCGCATAAAAGGATATAAAGAGGCTTTAAAGCAATATAATCTGCCTTTCAATGAAAGCTACATGGAACTAGGTCATGCTACTGTCGCAGGAGGAGCTGCTGCAGTAAAATCATTACTTAAACGCCACAAAGATATTACCGCCCTCTTTGTACAGAATGATCTAATGACGATAGGAGCCATCTCACAAATCAAGGAATTTTCCCTTAAGATTCCTGAAGATATCTCTCTAATAGGCTTTGGAGATTTTGCTTCTGCACCTATTATTGACCCTCCAGTTACAAATATTGTCTTGCCTCCGGATACTATTGGGAAAACCGCATTTGATGCATTACTAAGTAAAATTAATAACCCAGAATATATGAAACACATAGAATTGCCTCCCTCTTTAATTACTCGCAAATCATGTGGATGTAAATGATAAGAGCTGCTGCCTAAATAGGCTGCAGCTCTTATTCAAAATATTAAACTTCACATCTAACATCCCTTTACTCCCTTGCTCCTCTCACCTTAATAATATTGAATATCATAAGCATGTTTAAACTTTCTGTTGTAACCATTTCAAAATAGTGATACTATACTATTCAAATAAAAAGTATGACACATTAGACTTTATTTTTATCAAATAGTATGTCATATTAATTTAACAGAGCAAATTCTTAAAGAAAGGTGGTTTTAGAAATATTTTATGAACTTATCCTTATAACTGCCGGTTTATACGGTAGGTTCTATTACTTAAAAGAACAGGAGATTAATAGTGTCTAAAAAAGAAACAGTATATGTCGTATCTGATTCAGTCGGGGAAACAGCTGACATGATGGTTAAAGCTGTGACGAGTCAATTTCTTGGACAGAATGTTGAAATTAAGCACTTTTCCTATGTGGAGAACAAACAGGATATTAACAATGTCATTACTGTGTCGAAGTATAGTCACTCCATTATTGCTTATACCATCGTCCTTCCGACTTTAAAGCAATACCTTGATCAAAGAGCAGAAGAAGAGGGGATTATGGCGGTTGACTTAATGCACCCCCTGATGGAGGCGTTCACTCAAAAGTTTAATATCGAACCCAACCACCAACCTAGACTAATGAGAAAGCTGGATGAGAACTATTTTAAACGTGTAGAAGCCATTGAATTTGCTGTAAAGTATGATGATGGCCAGGAAGTGCGTGGGTTAAAACAAGCAGACATCGTCATCGTAGGAGTATCCAGAACATCAAAGACCCCTCTTTCCATGTATTTAGCCAATAAGAAATTCAAAGTAGCTAATGTACCTCTCATCCCAGAGATCCCGCCTCCTCAAGAGCTTTTTACGATTCCTAGAAAAAAGTGTGTTGGATTAATCATTACACCAGAAAAATTAAACAGTATCCGAAAAGAACGCTTAAAAAGTCTGGGGTTAACAACTCCAGCGAATTATGCCTCACTAGACAGGATTCTTGAAGAACTAGAAAATGCTGAACAAATTATGAAAAAAATCGGCTGTCCCATCATTGATGTCTCCAATAAGGCAATTGAAGAGACGGCTGAGGTCATATTAGCGATGTATAACAAAAGGGGGAGTTTTGCATAATGGATAAAAAATTTGTTTTCATGTTTGATCAATCCGGCGGGGGGAAAAAGGAGCTTTTAGGTGGGAAAGGTGCCAATTTAGCCGAAATGACGCGTATCGGTTTACCTGTTCCTTATGGTTTCACGATAACTACCACAGCTTGTAATTCCTATTACGAGGCAGGTCAGGTTATTCCGCCGGAAGCTGAATTTCAAGTACTGGAAGCCCTTAAAGCGCTTGAAACAAAAACCGGAAAACAGTTAGGTAATCCTGCTAATCCGCTTCTCGTGTCCGTTCGGTCGGGCGCGGTCCATTCCATGCCTGGAATGATGGATACCGTTTTAAATCTGGGGATGAATGATGAAACCGTTAAAGGAATGGCAGAACTCACAAATAACCCGAGGTTTGCTTATGATTCCTACCGCAGGTTTATTCAAATGTTCAGTGATGTAGTTCTGGATGTCGACAACTATCATTTCGAACATCGGTTAGAACATATCCGCGAAGAAAAAGGATATCATTCCGATACAGAAATAACAGCCGAGGAATGGAAGCAAGTAATTAAAGAATTCAAAGATATTGTGTTTCATGAAGCGAAACGAAGTTTTCCTGAAGACCCTAAGGAGCAGTTGTTCCTTACGATCAATGCCGTTTTTGACTCCTGGAATAATCAAAGAGCTGTGTTGTACCGGCGTCTTCACCAAATACCTGGACACTTAGGTACTGCTGTAAATATTCAAAGCATGGTATTTGGTAACATGGGGAATGACTCTGGTACAGGAGTTGCTTTTACCCGCAACCCATCGACCGGCGAGTCTAAGCTTTATGGCGAATATCTCATTAACGCCCAGGGAGAAGATGTGGTAGCAGGCATTCGAACACCACAGCCGATCGCCTCTCTTCAAGAAGACATGCCGCACGTCTATCAGCAATTGGTTGAAACGTGCCAGCTGTTAGAAAATCATTATAAGGATATGCAGGACATTGAATTTACCGTTGAAAGTGGAAAACTATTTATTCTTCAAACACGAAATGGTAAACGCACCGCCCAGGCTGCTATTCGAATCGCTGTGGAATTAGTAAGAGAAGACATTATGAGTAAGCGAGAGGCTCTTTTACGCGTAGATCCTGATCAGCTTAACCAGCTGCTGCATCACCGTATTGATCCTGACCATAAAAAAACGCAGTTCGCTAAAGGACTGCCCGCTTCCCCTGGCGCAGCTACAGGTCAAGTCGTCTTTGATGCGGATGAAGCCGAAGAGCTTTCAAAAAGCGGGAAAAAAGTTATACTTGTGCGCCCTGAAACAACGCCTGATGACATTCACGGGATCGTAGCTGCCCAGGCGACTGTTACAAGCCGCGGAGGGATGACAAGCCATGCAGCTGTAGTGGCCAGAGGAATGGGGAAAGCGTGCATATGCGGCTGTGAGCCTTTGAAGATAAATATAGAAAGCAAACAATTTAACGTCGGCTCTACGACCGTGAACCATGGAGACACAATTACGATTGATGGTACCACAGGTGAATTATTCCTCGGGGAAATACCAATGATTGAACCCCAGCTTTCGGATGAATTTCGATTACTGCTTCGTTGGGCAGATGAAGAGACTAAAATGGGAGTAAGAGCAAATGCAGATAATCCCGCCGATGCTGCGAAAGCTTTAGAATTTGGAGCCGGAGGGATTGGACTTTGCCGCACTGAACATATGTTTATGGACTCATCCAGGATCCCAACGGTTCAAAATATGATCCTGGCTGAAACACATCATGAACGTAAAGATGCTCTCGATCAGCTCCTGCCGATGCAGCAGCAGGATTTTGAGCAAATATTTGAAACGATGCAGGGACATCCGATTACCATTCGGTTATTAGACCCGCCCCTCCATGAGTTTCTTCCGGATAAAGAAGAGCTGCTCGTGGACGTAACCAGACTGCAAATCACTAATTCGAATGAAAATGAACTACAAGAAAAGCAGAATCTATTACGAAAAGTGCGGTTATTAGAAGAATCCAACCCCATGTTAGGTCATCGTGGCTGCCGACTGGGAATGATTCACCCGGAAATATACGAAATGCAGGCAAAAGCTATCTTTTATGCCATGTCCAACGTTATGAACAAAGGAATCAATGTTAAACCTGAGATCATGATTCCTTTGGTGAGCCATATACATGAGCTTAAAGAAATGCGCCGGCTGGTCATCAATGCCGGTAACGAGATCCAGGGAGAAAAAAATCAAAAATTTGATTACCTCGTTGGGACCATGGTCGAAACTCCGCGTGCTGCACTCACAGCCGATCAAATTGCTCAGGAAGCCGACTTTTTCTCATTTGGAACCAACGATTTAACGCAAACTACCTTTGGATTCAGTCGTGACGATGCAGAAGGAAAATTCCTACAGCATTATGTTGAAAATGACGTCCTCGAGCGAAATCCATTTGTTTCGTTAGATCAAGAAGGTGTAGGGAAACTTGTAGAAACAGGTGTTAAACTGGGCAGAGAAACAAAACCTGCCTTAAAAACAGGAATTTGCGGAGAGCATGGCGGAGAAAAAAAATCGATCCAATTTTGCTATGACGCAGGTATCGATTATGTAAGCTGCTCTCCTTTCCGTGTACCCGCCGCACGACTTGCGACAGCTCAGGCTACCATTCAACAATACCATCACCTAAAAGAACCTCAGCACAATTAATAGAAGAGAACCCTAAACATAGCGGGCTTTGTTTAGGGTTCTCTTTTTGTTGAACTACACTGAGCCATTACTTTTTTTTCTTTTTTCCTCCTGTGTCCTCGTCATTTACATTGAATTCAAAAGCAGGCAGAGGGGTGACAGGGTCCAGACAGACAATACCACAGAAGCAATCCAAATCTACCGTTATACAAATCCCGGTCGCTTGTAGATTTCTTATACTATTACCCGGGAAGTAATCGCAGATTTGATTCCCTTTTCCACTTGGGCCAGGGGTCGACCCTCCCATCGTAACGGGAAGGAGTAATTCTAACTGAACACAGCATTCCTCTTTATCCACAAATTTTTTCGCCCGGAAGATAGGAGTTTTCACACAACGTAAAGCGTTCATGCCTGATTCACCTAGCGGATTCTTGAAAATCCCGCTTCCGATAAATGGCTTACAATCCCCTTTACAATAAAGAGCAAATGGAATGGTAGTAGCTGGACCATTATCATTTGATGATGGTGAAACTAAATCTCTAACTGATTCCTCGCACCCTGAACAACAACCATCAGCAACTTCATCTTGAGCCCGGACAATCTTTCGAACAGTTTCACAAATACAAGCGTCAAAGTCTTTTCCTTTTCCACAACTCATTTTACCTGGTCTCCTTCACTAGCCAATTAATTCATATTGTATGGTTAAGGATAAATAATGGTTGTGTGAACGCCTATTTTTAAAGTGTTTTCGCCTACACAGAAATTAAACATAAATCATCTCTGCTGTGATTGATATAATCACCAGGATGAGAGTTAAACACACGACTTCTGCTAAATAAAAAGTGATAGGTCCATTTTAGATTGGAATAACTCCACGAGCGTCTTTTTATCTTTTTTTTCAGTTTGCGGAATGATTCCGAGCACCGGTATCTTGCAGAATTGCTCGATCAGTTCAGGATTGGTATGTTCAGCCACTTCTGCTTTTGTGGAGTTAAACCCATTTATGACCACACCGATCACATTTAATCCGCATCTACGCGCATAGTCCACCGTCAGAAAAGTGTGGTTAACTGTACCTAAATCGGGGCGGGCTACTACAAGCACCGGGAGATTTATATGCTTCATAATGTCACTGACGAGAAAGTCTTCTCCGTAAGGTACTGCAATGCCGCCCGCTCCTTCCACAATAGTAAAGGAATGGCGATGTTTGATATGATTCCAGGAATTTATCACATCTGATTGTTTAACTGAAATATTTTGACGTTTAGCAGCTAGATAGGGTGCTAATGGTTCATCGAACTGAAAGGGGGTGATATCCGATGGTCGGGAAGGATCACCAGACATGGATTTTAAGATCATCGTGTCACTTTCTGGATCTTCTCGTTTGTCACCGCTTAACATCGGCTTAAAAACACCGACATCCACCCCTTTTTCTGACAACGCCGCCGCTATTCCCGCTGCTACAAACGTTTTTCCGATTTCTGTATCCGTACCTGTAACAAAAATTCCTTGAGCCAATTAAATCACCTCGAGTTGTTTTCCAACCTTATAAAAGGCCTTACAGATTTGCTGAATATCTTCTTCTATATATGTTGCCATGACCGTCATTCGAATCCGACTTTCTCTTTGCGGTACACTTGGAGGCCGAATGGCTGGAGCAAATACTCCATTTTTTTCGAGTTCTTTAGAAAAAGCCATTGCTTGTTCAGAATCCCCAATAACAACAGGTAAAATAGGAGTTTGCTCCCCTCTAACATCAAAGCCATAATCGAGGAATTCATTTCGAATGGAGCGAATTAAGTGTTGCAAATGAACCTGAAGCTGAGGGCTGCTTTCGATAATATCAATAGCCTTAATGGTTGCTTCCATTATGCTCGGCGGAAGGGCTGTTTGAAAAATGTATGATCTTGCCCGATTCCTTAAATAGTCAATCAGCGACCTTGACCCAGCGACAAACCCTCCTTCGGTACCGATGGATTTACTAAATGTTCCTATCGTTACGTCTACAGCTACGTCAAAGTGATCACCTGTCCCTCTGCCGTTTTCACCTAAAACCCCTGTGGCATGAGCATCATCTACAATGACATAAGCGTTATACATGTCTGCTAAGGTTTTAATCTCACGCAGTGGAGCAATGTCCCCATCCATACTGAAAACCCCATCTGTTACGATAAACCTCCGTCTATAGTGCTGACTATGCATTAATTTTTCTCTTAAATCTTCCATATTTATATGACGGTAAATACTTGTCTTTGCCTTGCTGAGCCTGCACCCATCAATAATACTTGCGTGATTTAGCTGATCGCTTAAGATCACATCCCCTTCCCCCGCCAGGCTGGAAATCACCCCAATATTAGCAAGATATCCACTTGAGAAGACGAGTGCAGCTTCTTCCTTTTTAAATTCAGCAATACGTTGCTCCAACTTCTCGTGCCAGATTGTATTACCTGTGGTCAGTCTCGAGCCTGTGCTTCCAATCCCATACTCTTTCATAATCTTCACAGCTTCATCGGTCAGTCTTTGATCTTCTGCTAAACCTAAGTAATTGTTAGAAGAAGCTACTATACTCTTCATTCCATCTACGTAAGATTTCCCTGAAGTCTGAGAGGGAGAGATGGCTCGAAGCTGTCTGTATAGTCCCTGGTTCTTCATCGTTTCTACTTCCTGTGCAAGCCAATCAGGAGTTTGTCGCAGCAACCTGAAGCGCCTCCTTTGTTGTAACACTATCAATAGCTTCTCTCATAATCTGAACCATTTCCCTTAAATCTTCATCAGTACTCGCTAGAGGCGGCATAAAGACGACTACATCTCCGGTAGGTCTTGTTAAGAGACCTAATTCCCGCATCTTTAATGATGCTTTATAGGCTGCTCTTCTTTCAAACGGAAAAGGTTCTTTTGTTTTTTTGTCGTATACAAGCTCAATTCCGCACATAAACCCAAGCTGACGGATGTCTCCAATATGAGGAAGGTCCAACATTTCTTCAAATAACTCATGTAAATACTCAGACTTTTCAGCTACCTGTTGAGGGGTATGCTCCTTCTCAAATAAATTCAGGTTGGCCAATGCTGCTGCACAGCCAAGCTGATTGCCGGTATAGGAATGGCCATGAAAAAAAGTCTTCAGATTGGTGTAGTCATCATAAAATGCCTCATAAATTTCTTCAGTTGTATATGTAATCGCAATAGGCAGGTAACCCCCAGTAATTCCTTTCCCTGCTGCCATGAGATCAGGTTCAATACCTTCATGTTCGCAGGCAAACATCTTCCCGGTACGCCCGAATCCGGTAGCTACTTCATCAATAATCATAAGAACATTATATTTAGTGCACAGCTCCCGAACGCCGGTTAAATAACCATCTGGCATAACAATCATCCCACCGGCACCCTGGACCATCGATTCAACGGTTAACCCCGCAATTTCCTGATGATGCTCCTTTAATAATGATTCAAGAGAGTCAAGAGCTTCATCACGGCATTTTTCAGGATCCTCTGCAGGATATCGATACACATTAGGAACCGTGGTTTTAAACCCTTCAAACATTAAAGGACCATAGACCTTATGAAAAATGTCAATGGCACCAACACTGACTGCACCTATTGTATCCCCGTGATATCCATTCTTTATCGAAATGAATTTCTGTTTGTTCGTTTCACCAATATTCTGCCAATATTGATAGGCCATCTTCACAGCAATTTCAACGGCTTCTGCCCCACTGTCCGAATAAAAGACTCTGCTTAAGGAATCAGGCGCAATTTTCACTAATTTTTCTGCCAGTTTTGTAGCGGGAACATTCGTCATTCCAAGTAAAGTGGAATGTGCAATTTGATCTAATTGTTCGCGGATAGCTTCATCTAACTCTTTCTTACGATGTCCATGTACGTTTAACCATACGGAAGAAAAGGCATCGTAATATTCTTTTCCATTGATATCCTTTACTTTTATTCCTTTTCCGCTTTCAATAATTAGTGGGTTTTCATTATAATCTTTCATTTGTGTAAACGGCAGCCACAAGTACTTTTTACTTTTATCAACTAAGTTCATAATTCTCCTCCGTTTCTATTAATACCGGTATCTTCTGTAAATAGTGAATGTACGAATCAATCGGCTGGCCCCCCTTGACAAAAAACAACCGTCCACCTGTTTCTTCACCATACTTCTTGAGCTTTGTAATTCTCTGATATCCTTTTGCACCACTAGCCACATACCCTGTAATATAATCAGGATCATCACTCCAGCACAGCTCTGCTATGGTTAATGGGTGGGCACAAACCTTTGTTGCCAGAGTCAGGGCCTCCTTCATCCGTTGATTTGCTGCCAACCCTTTTTGCTTACACCATTTTTCAAAATTCTCTTGTTTCCATTCCAGGCGGGAAACGCGAATGCCCTTTTCCTTCCTATCATCAAGACGCTCTCCAGTTTTTGCATTGATAATCAGAGCTCCGCTGGTTTCATTGCTGCTTTCTAATAGATTCATAGCTTTTTTGATGACTTCTTCGGATATTCCTTGATCAGCAAGGAGAGAGCACGCTATTCTTCTCCCTTGTGCGGCGTCCGTCGAATGGAAGGTAGAGACAGGTAACGGCTTGATAGCTTGTACATCCTCGTCCACCTTATCAATTGTCAGTTGAAAAAAAGTTGGTTCACCTCGTGAATGGGCATAGGCCTTATCCATAAGTTCGAGTGCTTTTATTTGCATCTCAGCTTTTGTAGAAAGGTGTTCCCCTCCTGATATATGCTTTCCCCCATCTTCATGGGGTCC
The DNA here is from genome assembly GCF_043497005.1 of Halobacillus sp. B23F22_1. Classification (NCBI taxonomy): domain Bacteria; kingdom Bacillati; phylum Bacillota; class Bacilli; order Caryophanales; family Bacillaceae; genus Halobacillus; species Halobacillus sp. B23F22_1. Next base: position 626,601 of record NZ_JBIEKE010000003.1, read on the forward strand.
GTCTAGTGCAGCTCTCATTCTGATGCTGTATAAGTCACTATCGTACATGGATTCAATTACCCTCCTCCAATTGAAAATACATGAATTAAAAGTTTTTCCATTCAAAATAAATGTTAACCTATATAATTATAAGTTTACATTTTTCATTCAATTTTTCAAGAAGGCAGAATTTCCTAGAATATATCGGTGGTATTCCAAAATTAGGGAACAAGACTGAATAGCAAAGTTGGATTGCTGATCATTATTTTGCAACTGGAAGATTGGGCGCAGAATATGTCTTGTCACTTATGTTAACTTTATTTTTTGTAGGTTGACATATTTAAACTCTTTCTTCTATGCTTATTTCTATGAATAGCGAGAATTTTAAGTATGGATTCTATTAAAAGATGCTACCGAAAGGATATTAAAGAAAGGAGTAACTAACTTGCAAAAATCCAGAACTCTATCACTTACATTAGTTGCCGTATTTGCCGCAATGACTGCAATAGGCGCTTTCATTAAAGTTCCGCTACCCGTTGTTCCTTTTACACTGCAAATTATCGTGGTGTTTTTAGCGGGGTCATTATTAGGAAGCAGGCGAGGGTTACAAAGTCAATTGGTCTATCTTCTCGTTGGTTTAGCTGGAGTTCCAGTCTTTACTCAAGGTGGAGGACTTGTATACGTATTGCAGCCGACATTTGGATATTTAATAGGCTTTACAGTAGGTGCGTATGTCATCGGATTCATTATTGAACGCTTCGAGCAGCCTGCTCGTAAACATTTTATTGCCGCCAACTTAATTGGAACAGGGGTTATTTATGCAATAGGGGTCCCTTATCTTTATCTGGCATTAAACCTATGGCTCGGCGAACCCACTAATTTGTCACATGTACTGGCTGCAGGATTGTTTAGTACCGTAGGCATTGACATAGCGCTTGCTATTTTCACAAGCCTGTTGGCAACACGTCTATACCCTCTTTTTAAAACAATACATCCAAAGAAAAAAGGTTTACAAAATAATTTTAAAAATACTGAAACAAGAAATTATGTTTAAAAAAATGGACAAATCTTGTGTCCATTGCTTTTAAGGAACCTAGATAGAACTTTCTCATTGATTATACCAGCAAGCATGATTGAATATCTTTCAAAAACAGACTCATAACTTGTACTAACAATAAAGCCCTCTTAAGTTTGATTGACTTAAGAGGGCTTATGTTCAGAATCCACATAAATTATTTAGTCTCTTCGAATTGGAAGGGTATCAAATTTTATGTCTTAGCGTATCATTATTTGGCTTCAGGTAAATTATAATTTATGTTTTGTTTTCTGATAAGTGAGTCATAATAGACAGGGTGTCTTGACTGTAACAATTTCTCCTGGTTGAACCAATGTTCAGCTTGTATCGTATTAAATTCAAAAGGTACTACTTCTTCATCGGTAGACGACCCTATCACAGGCTGGTCCAACCCGTATAACGGATCTAACGTATAAAGACCGCTGCTTCCTTTAAACTCATGCTCTGATCCAACAAAATTAGCGAAAATTGTATAGGCTTGTGCGCCTATCGCCACAGCATCCCAGAGAACCACTGAATGAGCCGGATATTGATTTTCGGAGATGTTTTTATTGATTTCCATATTGCCGCTATATTCTCCACTCCAAGAAACGGGCACTGCAATCATGTCCGCTCTTTTGACACTCAATACTCCAGATGCCTCAGGAAACCGAACGTCATCACCGATTAACAAACCAACTTTCCCAAGTCCCTCTATATCAAATACAGGGAGACTGGAACCTGGTGTCGCCCACCGTTTTTCATTACGGTCAAGATGAGTTTTTCGATACTTGCCTTTTATTTCACCGTTTTCATTTACTAATATTGCAGAATTGTACAATTGATCGTTTTCTCTTTCTATCATTCCATAAACGATGTTGATATTATGCTTCTTTGCTAGTTGTGATATAAATTGATAAGTGTTTCCTTGATCCTTTTCTGATAAAGAATAAATGGAATTTATACCTTTATCTGTGACTGGTCCGGTGAAAGAAAGCTCTGGGAGTACGATCAAATCCGTTTCCTTAGAAGTTGAAACCTCTTCTTCTATAAGCTTAGAAACTTTCTTTTGGTTTGTTTTTTTATCACTCAGCTTTGGAGAGTACTGCAAAGCCATAGCCTTCACTTTTTTAGATTCAGTAGTTGCTCTACTGTCCCATGGTTGAATATATTGGCTTAGCTCTTTATATAACTCAGGACGTCTTTCCTTTAGCAGTTCTTTATTTTCATTTTGATAGTGTTCAGGGTCTACCTCGTCATAAATAACTTTTGTTTCGTCAATGTCGTTATCCTCATCAGGCGAATAAGGGGCCTCAGCTAACTTTTCCCCGTGGGGCGACCAAATGGCACTTCCCCCTGCCATATGAAATCCTTCTTCAGTATTTGAACGATTCGAGCTCACAACGTATAAACCATTTTGCTGAGCTCTTGCAGGCAAAGCGGAAATGGTCTGGGCGGACGAGTTCGTTGGAAAGGCTAATATATCCGCTCCTTTAACGGCCGATATCCTGGCTGTTTCATAGTATGCGGAATCCATGCATATATTCATAGCCACTTTTCCCAATTCTGTATCGTAGACGGGCACCTCTGAATCACCGCGAGCAGCCCAGTAAGCGTCGGTTTCCCACAAATGCATTTTTCGATACTTCCCTATTAAACCTTCAGGTCCGATCAGAACAGATGAATTATAATAGAGATCGGTACCTGGATCTACTTCAGGCATCCCAAAAACGATGTAACTGTTATATTCAGAGGCTCACTCACTGAATATTTCTGTAGTTGGACCGGGGATCTGTTCAACAAAAGGAGCAATGTCTTCACGACTTTCGAACATATACCCGGTCGTTGCCATTTCTGGAGCTACCACTAACTTTGCCCCATTCTTAAAAGCTTTTTCGGTTTCTTTGTATAATTCTTTTATGTTCTTCTCAGGCTTTTTTAATTCAGGATTAAATTGGATCGAAGCCGCTTTAAACGGTTCGCTCAACTTTTTCTCTTGCTTATGGGCCCTTTTATCTGAAGGTTTATCAGTGACGGCTTCTGTCTGAAAGGGAGCCAAAACGAATGAAAAAAGAAATAAAACGACAAATAGGGCTTTATAGTTCAACCTACCACCTCAAAATATGATTTTCAAAAAGCCTTACTTTTGCTGAGGGTCTGCTTCCAATAATAGATCCACAAGATGCTCAGCACCCATCGTGTGATTTACTCCTTCTCGCTCTATCCCGAGCTTCATTTGCAATAGACATCCGGGGTTAGTCGTTACCACCGTTTCTGAACCTGCATTACACACGTCTCTCATTTTTACATCTAATATATCCATAGAATCCTCATAATTGATAATATTGTAGATTCCAGCTGAACCGCAGCAGAAATCCGGACGGTCTAATTCTTTCAGCGTAAGTCCGGGAACTTTCTTCATTAATTCAAGCGGCGGGGATACTACCTTTTGGACATTAGTCATATGACATGAGGGTTGATAGGTTACCGTTTTATCAATTGACTTTTTAAAAAAGACATGATCAACCTCTACAAGAACCTCCGATATATCTTTCATTTTGGAAACAAACTGTTCAGCCCGCTGATGCCAGGATGTCCCTTTTTCAAATAAGTGGTGATACTCAACCATACGAGCACCACAGCCCCCGGCGTTGTTGATAATGTAATCTACTTCTTCTTCCTCAAAAGCCTCAATGTTTCGTTTGGCAAGGTGTATTGAGTCATGGACCTTCCCCGAATGCGCGTGCAGTGCCCCACAACAAGTTTGTTCTTCCGGGAGGACAACTTCAAACCCCCAGCGTAAAAGTAACTCGATGGTATTCTGATTCGTTTGAAAGAATACACTGTCCATTACGCAACCTGTAAAGAAAGCTACTTTCGCTCGTGCAGGTCTTGTCCGTATATATCGCTTCGTTCGTTTGGCACGCTCTTTAGGGGAAGGCTGCTTTGGGATTACTTGTTCAAATTTATCTAAATGAAGCGGAGCGGCCATTGTTAAACGCAGCAGATTGGCAAAGGTTTGAAGGCCGGATTTTTGATAAAACCAGGTTAAGTTCCCCAGTGCGTCCATCCATTTTGCAGAAGGAAAAAAGGAACCGAACAGAAAGTCTTCCATTTTCTTTCGGGAGGCCGATTTTACCTGGTGGTCTTCAATCACTTCCTTAGCACCTTCTAATATTTGTCCATACTGAACATTAGTAGGACAAACAGTAGTGCACGCCATGCACCCCAGACACTTTTCAATTGGTTTTTGCAAATCATCAATAGATGCCTTTCCTTCCGCCACCATCTTGACTAGATTAATGCGTCCCCTTGGAGAATGAGTTTCCTTCTCCATCGTTTCATAGGTGGGGCAGGCAGGCAGACAATAACCACATTGCACACAATCAAAGGTCTTGTCATAGTTGATTTTCTGTTGCAGCGCTTGAAGCTTACTCATTTCGCAACACCAGCTTTTGCCCTTTTTCCGGAAATATTTTGCCTGGGTTCATTATTCGTTTCGGATCCCAGCTATCCTTGATTCGTTTCATCATCTCTAAACCGACAGCCCCTAGTTCTTGTTCCATAAAAGGAGCTTTCATCGTGCCGATCCCATGCTCGCCTGATAGCGTGCCCCCTAGGTCGATAGCCGCCCGAAATATTTCTTCCACTGCTTTTTCGACGCGGATCATTTCTTCTTGATCCCGCTTATCACACAAAATGTTAGGGTGTAAATTACCATCCCCGGCGTGACCGAACACAACTACTTCCACCTGATATTTTTCTTTAATTTCATTCAAACGGTCCACCATATCAGGAATTTTACTTCTCGGTACGGTTGCATCCTCCGATACCTTTGTCGGCTTGATTTTAGCGATGGCAGGAGATACCTGTTTCCTCGCATGCCATATCTTGGCAGCTTCTTCGCTTGTTGCAGGAACACTGACATTTGAGGCACCAATTTCATCCATAATGTTTTCGACCAGCACTGTTTCCAGCTTGAGCGTTTCTGGGTGTCCATCTAACTCAATGATTACAATGGCTTCTGCATCAACAGGCAGGCCAGATGGTTGAAAATTTTCAACAGCTTGTATACATGCTTTATCCATAAACTCCATTTTTGAAGGTAGTATCCCGGAAGTTAACGTACGTGATATCGCTTCTCCAGCCGTTCTGACATTTTCAAACTCGACCATAACGGTTTGTACTGCAGGAGGCTTAGGGATAAGCTTCAGTGTAGCTTCGGTGATCACGCCAAGCGTTCCCTCTGAGCCTACGATCAGCTTAGTAAGGTCAAACCCTGTCACATTTTTAATGGTTTGTCCGCCTGTCCGTATCACTTCTCCTTCAGGGGTCACAAGCTCCAGTCCTAATACGAAGTCTTTCGTCACGCCATATTTCAGACCCCGAGGCCCCCCTGAATTTTCAGCAAGATTTCCCCCTATGGTAGCTACATGGGCACTGCTTGGATCAGGCGCATACATGAGGCCGTGCTTTTCTGCTTCTTCATTTATACGAGCAGTTAGCACACCAGGGGATACTTTAACGGTCAAATCGTCAGCATTCAGTTCGATTTCTTCAGGCCATTGTGAAAGGTCCAGTACAATTCCGCCATGAACTGGGAGAGGCCCCCCGCTTAAACACGTTCCTTGCCCTCGAGGATAAATAGGGATATTGAATTGGTTGGCAACTTTCACGATATGGACGACTTCCTGCTTATTTTTAGCTTGAACAGCTGCGTCAGGAAGATATTCACCAAAAGAAGCATCAAAACTATAACTATATCGATCTGCTATTTCAGTCATTATTTGACGGCCTGGTATTACTTCTCTGAGATCTTCCATCCAATTACTCACACTTTACGCTCCTTTTCAGCACACTAAAATAATAGCGATTCAGGATTGGCTGCTATCATTTCTTTTACCATGTCTTCACTTATTCCTTCTTTCAATAACTCAGTAACAAATTCACTCAGCCCCTGGACAGGCGGGAGATTATGAGGCTGTCCGTAGTCTGTGACGAGAATACAAGACTTTGAGTCCAGTGTTTGAATAGATTCAGCCATTTGACGAATTGTAATATTATTAAAATCTTCCCCGCAAGCTAAATAACATTTTTCAATATAGCATCCTTGAGACGACAGTTTCTTCTGTAAATCCATCGGAATTTGGGCAATGCCTAAGTCAGCATGCTGAATCAATATCCGCCTCACCCCGATGTCTAAAGCTTCTTCTACTAAAAGATCAACTTCATGGGGAGAAAGGTGTCCTGTTGCAAGAACGGCATCGTAAGAAGCAATTAAATACAGAATTCTCTTGACTTCATCCTTCACTTCATTACTTTCATTTAGAATCGTTAAGCAAGAATCAGAATCGCCAAGAGGATTTTCACTATTGAAAAATCGTTCCTGACGATATTCTGCAAAATACTTGGCATGCTGTTCCGCTGATATGGTTGGCATCCAGATGATTTTTGCCCCCATACGCAATGCCATATCTACTGCATGAGAAGACAATCCGCCTGTAAAAAGATTACAAACTAAACCTCCATAGACTTTCATGTCTGGCATTTGGGAGCGAATAAGGGTGGCTCGATCATAACTGACTCCTTCATGCGCTTTTATTACCAATCCCTTCATGCCTGCTTTCCTTGCTTCTTCTACGAGTTCCCAATCGGTCTGGATCCTTGGAAAAGCACTAGGAGAGCTATGAACATGAAGTTCATAAGCTCCCTTTAATAATGGATGATATGTGTTTTGAGCCTTACTTGGAATATTCATAGCTTAACGCCTCTTCAAAAAACAGATGAAGTTCTTCGACTAATGCAGTAAACTCAGGATGATCACTGTACATAAAATCGTTATGCATCCCATTTATTTCATAATATTTCTTCGGACAAGAAGCCCTATTGTACAGGGATAAAGATTCTTCGACCGGATGGAGCACATTATCTTTACCGTGGGCTACAAACAGCGAAGTATCTTCCATGTTTTCAGCCGCTGCCTCCGCATCCAACTCAAGAATCGAATCTGTGAATTGAATACGAGTCTCTCCCCCGAACCCTTTCTTAGAAGCCAGCTCTTTTTGCACGTATTCGCGCGTAGGAGGGTCTAAAGGATAGTGTAAAAATGGATCTGCAGGTTGTGATTCTCCAGTCGTTACACGTCTTATTCGATCTTCATATACGACTTCCAAAACTTTAAGCCAATTTTCATAAGAATGGATAGTTTTCAGCCAGCGCTCTCCATTATAAAAACCATTCAGAGCGGCAACTGCTGCCACATCTTCTTTCTCTGCTGCACGAACAACATTCGATCCCCCCATGCCCCATCCAATCAAGCCTATTCGTTCATGATCAACTTCACTTTGAGCGCGCAAAAAGGTCAAGGCATTCCGAATATCAGCCACCTGTTCCTCAAGGATGACACGAGCAGGGTCCCCCTCGCTGTCAGCGAATCCTCGATAATCAAAGCCGAAACAAATATATCCTTTTTCCGTCAAAGCCTGGGCAAACATTTTTGGATAGAATTCATTTACTCCTTGATATCCTGAATTAGCAATAATCCCCGGATGGTTTCCTTTACTCTCATAATTGTCGGGCAAGTAAATGGTCCCCTGTAACTTGTAGCCTTCACTGTAAAATTGTACGGATTTTTCGATCATCATTCTCTCTCCCTTTATAAATTAAGAATTCAATGCCTGGTCAAATGAATGCTTGAATTTTTGACATGCATTACTTAAGTGTTGGTACATTTCCTCCCTGGCTTGTTCTCCATTGCCCAATCGAATGGCTGTATAAATGCGTTCATGCTCACTGAGTACTTGAGCCCGCTTTTCGGAAATTCCCATATTTTTCTTAAGGGAAAAACGAATTGCTTTGTCATAGAGAGTAGTAAGGTTCTCGACACTGTGAACAAGAATCGGGTTATGGGAAGCTTGTGCAATAGCATTATGAAAGGCAATATCCTCTTTATCTCCCACACGATTATCATGCTGTGAACTGCGAAGCTCCTCCAGTTTTTTCTTAATGATTAACTTATCATCAGCCGTGCCACGTTCAGCGGCCAGGCGAGCAGCTTCGGTTTCTAGAATGATCCTTGTTTCCAGTAAGTTTAATATTTCCTCCGAATCTACGAATTCAAATTGTATTTCTTCTATTAAATTAGTTAAAGAAGCTGCCTGTATAATACTGCCTCCACCTTGCTTCGAAACGGTTAATCCGCTTGCTTCGAGTACGCTTAACGCTTCTCTGACTGGAGTACGGCTGACCCCAAACATCTCGGAAAGCTGCTTTTCGGTAGGTAACCGATCACCAGGCTGCATATTCTCCTTATGGATGTATTCTTTGATACGATCAAAAACCTGCATCGACACTTTTTTTCGTTCTATTTTCATAAAAGAGGATCATCCTTTCTTTATGAAACATTAGAATCTCTGCTAATATTTCTTGTCTCCTGAATTGAAGTCAGCCAGCCTGACTTAGCGGCAATGATAATAAGCACCGCACTCGCTCCCAATAAAATGAGAGAGAATAAACCACCAGTCCCGGCCATCATCATGATAGGACCAAAAGTAATAATTAAAATCTCGACTGGTACCATGCCGATATATCCTAAAGCGTAGTCGTCCAGGGTACTGCTTTTAGTTTTGGGATCTACGATTCTCAATAAGGCAATTCCCATGGCGACGGTTCCTGTACTCCATCCCCATCCAAAAATGGCATTTTCAAACCAGTGACGGTGGAAGACACGAGGTGCAATAAACCTGAAAATACAGTAGGCCCATATCACTCCAAAAATAAAGAGAGCTATAAGAGGCCAGGCATAAGCTGCTACCACAGCTAGATTAATAGATGTAATCCCAAACGCAACAATCAAGTCTGTTGCCGTTCCACTTATGCGGTCAATTACACGTTTGTCCACATATTCATTAGCTTTGGTTGTATTTAAGAACAATTGAATCAGTAAGCCGACCACGAATGAAAGGCTTAGTAACGGGATGCTGACTTGCGGGAATATCGCTTGTATTCCTTCCTGTAAGAAGTAACTAAACATTACAACAACAGCAAGTAAGGCAATGTGGAAAAATAATGGGTCCACCGAATTGCTGGAAACAGTATCACTACCCGATGATTGACGAAGATTAGCAGGAACTAACCCCGTTCGTAATTCATTTGGTAAATCCTCAAAGTCTGAAATGAAGTTGGTTTGATTATTCCGTGCGTTCATTTTAATTAGCAGCAGACCACCGAGAATAGCACAAATCAAACCAATGGTAGCTGAAGTATAACCAAGAGCTGTGGCTTCTTCCCATCCAAGCCCGCTAAAAGCTTCACCTACGGCTGCGGCCGTTCCGTGGCCACCGAGAAAACCAGCACCAAGAATCAACCCAAACCCGCTCGGAATATCCCAAAGGTTAGCTAAAAGTATGTAAGCAATCATCGCTCCCCCGCCCCACATAAGCATGGTCAGGAGCATCGAGTATATCCACATATTTCTTACTCGTCCAAACGTTTGCTTCCAATTTACTTTAGCCGCTCCTATTGGAATCGCACCAAAAATAACAGCAATCAATACGGTTGGATAATTACTCACGAGACTTGAAAAAGGGAGCAGATCAAATCCATTAGGTCCCAAAGTCAACCCCGCCACTCCCGCTATGATACTAGCTGGAATAAATAACTTTTGTACAATTTTAAGCTTTGCCCGTAATATAACCCCAACTAACAATAAAACTGAAATCAATCCTACATCAATGGCTAAATCCCATATGGACAATTTCTTACCTCCTTAACGCTCAAAAAAAGAAAGCGCTATCATAATTTGTATGATAAATATACAACATGATAATCGACCGTGTAAATATAAAATATTAATAAATTTCAAAAAATTTTAATGCAACCCATTTGTAACCTCTCATATACACTTGCTAAAAGGAACGATGAGATTTGCACCAATTTTAACGCTCTTTAGAAATATTTGTTTATTTTCAAAATTTTTGTTATATTGAAAAAGTCAAAACTAAATAAGATTTTGATTAAGGTGCGGCTAAGCGCTATTCGTGTTTAACTGCTTAAAAGGGAAATCGGTGATAATCCGATGCTGTCCCGCAACTGTATTTGGGAGCGAACTGGAAGGCCACTGTTCTCGTTATAAAACGAGGATGGGAAGGATCCAGGGAGTGTTGATCATAAGCCAGGAGACCTGCCTGTTTCAACGAACATCAATACCTACGAGGATAGGGGGTGTTAAGTGCGAGTGGAAAGAGTATGGCAAGGTATGTCTCCTTATGATACTTTCTCCGGATAACTGTGATCTCAACTTAACAACTTCTCTTGGAAGTTGTTTTTTTAATGGCTTTATTTCTATTTGACTAGAGGTGTATATTTTGAGCGCTTCCATTGAGTTTTACGTAAATGAGTTCAAATCACGTATTATGAACTACATGGTTTCTTCTGTTCCCCGTACCTTAGAGACGGTTTATGAACAAATTAAAGAAGAGCTTATTCAACAGGACGACGGTCATCAAGAACTTAAATATCTCGAGCAAGCCTATGTGTTTGTCCATAAAGAAATAGTAGGTAAGCAGTTGGTATTAAAAGATTGATATTTCCCTTTTTGAAAGCGTTTACTATTTTGAGCAATTAGGAGGATTCTAATGCCAGAGCAAACAGCCTATAAACCCGGCTTAGACGGGGTAATTGCAACAGAAACAAAGCTTTCTTATTTAGATGTTGATGCTGAAGAAATTGTCCTTCGAGGATATGATCTGATTGAGCTTACTCAAAACAAACAATACCTTGATATCGTTCATCTATTATTAGACGGTGAATTGCCGGAGAAATCAGAGCGTTCCTCTCTTGAGCAGGAATTAAGAGCAGAATATAAACTCCCGGATCGTTTTTTCTCTTTGTTCAGCAAGCTTCCAAAAGAAACTCACCCGATGGATGCCCTGCGAACAGGAATTTCCGCGCTTTCAGGATATGAGAAGAATTTAGATGAACGCAGAGAATATGAAATCAATCGAACCGCTCTCCGCCTTCTGGCAAAAATCCCTAACATTACAGCTAACAGCTACCACATTCTTCACGACGAAGCAATTGTAGAACCAAAACTGGAACTTCCTTACAGTGCTAACTTCTTATATATGATTACTGGAAAAGAACCAACCCCGGATGAAGCTAAATATTTTGATCAATCTTTAATGGTGTACAGTGAGCATGAAATGCCAAATTCAACATTCACAGCCCGCGTGATTGCTTCCACAAATGCTGACATTTATGGAGCTCTAACCGGGGCAGTAGCTTCTTTGAAAGGAAACCTTCACGGTGGTGCAAATGAGGCCGTCATGCACATGCTCTTAGAAGGAAGAACGACAGATGGATTCCGCAGTCTTCTCTACGAAAAAATAAAAAACAAAGAAAAAGTGATGGGTTTTGGTCATCGTGTTTATATGAAGAAAATGGATCCAAGAGCGGCGCTGATGAAGGAAGCACTACGTGAACTTGCCGCCGAGCGAAAACGCGATGATCTTTTTGGGATGTGTGAAGCAGGAGAACAGCTGATGAAAGAAGAAAAAGGTCTGTATCCGAATTTAGATTATTATGCGGCGCCTGTTTACTATTTGTTAGGCATCCCGATAGATTTGTACACCCCGATCTTCTTTGCGGCACGAACCCTGGGGATCTGCGCCCACGTGGCTGAACAGTATTCCAACAACAAATTGTTTAGACCAAGGGTTATCTATACCGGTCCGCGCGGCCTGCATCCTTAATAGTAAAACGTCCGGGCTTGCCCGGCCGTTTTCATCAATATTCATTACATAGATTTGAAAGGTGGAGATGAAGATGTCAGAAGTAAAAGCAGCTGCACCCCAAACAGCAGACCAGGTGTTGGAGCGTATCGCCGAATATGCTGTTTATGGAGAAATAAACAGCGAGGAAGCTTTAGAAACGGCACAATATGTATTAATGGATACGTTAGGTTGTGGTTTTTTAGCCCTGCGCTATCCCGAATGCACGAAGCACTTAGGACCAATTGTACCGGGAACAGTCGTACCGAATGGCGTACGCGTTCCAGGAACGTCTTACGAACTTGATCCCGTCCACGCAGCCTTTAACATAGGCTGTATGATCCGCTGGCTGGATTACAATGATACATGGCTGGCTGCAGAATGGGGTCACCCTTCTGACAACTTAGGCGGAATTTTAGCGATTTCTGATTATATCAGCCGCAGACGTATAGCTGAAGGAAAGAAACCACTGAAAATGGATTCGGTTCTTGAAAATATCGTTAAAGCCCATGAAATTCAAGGGATTCTGGCCCTGGAAAACAGCCTCAACCGTGAGGGACTGGACCATGTGCTCTACGTAAAAGTTGCAACCACGGCTGTTGTAACTGCTATGTTAGGGGGAAGCAAAGAAGACGTGACCAATGCCGTTTCACAAGCGTGGATCGATAACTCCAGTCTGCGGACTTACCGTCATGCACCGAACACCGGATCTCGGAAATCGTGGGCAGCCGGAGATGCCACAAGCCGCGGGGTACGACTGGCCTTGATGACGATGAAGGGAGAAATGGGATATAAGACAGCTTTATCTGCTCCTGAATGGGGATTCCAGGATGTTCTTTTCGGCGGCAAAGAGTTGAACCTTGCCCGCCCTTTTGGCTCGTACGTGATGGAGAACATACTTTTCAAAATATCATACCCCGCTGAATTCCATGCACAGACTGCAGCTGAAGCAGCGATCGAATTGCATGAGCAAATTAAAGGTAGAATCCAGGACATTGAACAAGTAACGATTACGACCCATGAATCGGCGATTAGAATCATTGATAAAGAAGGACCGCTTTATAATCCGGCAGACCGTGACCATTGTTTACAATACATTACTGCCATCGGCCTGCTTTATGGAACGTTAAATGCGGATCATTATGAAGATGAAGTAGCCCGCAACCCTGAAATCGACCGTTTGAGAAACGTAATGAAAACCATAGAAAACGAACAATTCAGCAAAGATTATCTAGATCCTGATAAACGGTCGATAGCCAACGCTGTTCAAGTATTCTTTAATGACGGGTCCCACACTGAACAAGTAAGTATAGAATATCCAATTGGTCACCGACGACGCCGTGACGAAGGCCTGCCGCTGCTTTTAAATAAATTCCGGGAAAACCTGAAGACACGCTTCCCCTTCCGTCAAGTCAATCGCATTCTAAATGTATGTGAGGATTATGAAGAATTAAGAAACACACCTGTTGATCAATTTATGGAGCAGTTCCGAATATAACTCAACTATGTAAGGAGGACTAAAGATGTCATGGATTGTTGAAGAAAAATCAACTCAGCCAGAACGAGCAGAAGCCTTTAAACGATTAATCGAACAAGAAGAATTATTAAAAATCCCCGGCGCCCACGATGGAATGTCTGCTAAAATCGCAAAAGATGTCGGTTTTAAAGCTATCTATTTATCTGGAGCCGCCTATACAGCCAGCCGGGCGCTCCCTGATCTCGGTCTCATTTATTCCAACGAAATGGCTGAAAGAGCACAAGAATTGATCCGAGCTTCAGACCTCCCTCTCCTCGTCGATATTGATACGGGATATGGCGGAGTCATTAATGTAGCACGTGCTGCGAAAGAAATGGTGGAAGCAGGAGTGGCTGCAGTGCAGATTGAAGATCAGCTGCTGCCAAAAAAATGCGGTCATTTAAACGGAAAAAAACTGATTGAACCTGAAGAAATGATGCAGAAAATCCGTACAATTAAAGAAGTTGCTCCAACGCTTGTCATCGTAGCACGGACAGACGCAAAGTCAGTCGAAGGTATGACAAAAGCCATCGAGCGTGCTAATCAGTATGAGACAGCCGGTGCCGATGCCATATTTCCAGAAGCCCTGACAAGTGAAGAAGACTTTCGACATGCTTCATCCGCTATCAATGCTCCCTTGCTGGCAAACATGACGGAGTTCGGAAAGACTCCCTATTTTACAGGAGAAGACTTTCAATCCTTTGGCATGAACATGGTCATTTATCCAGTTACTTCCCTCCGTGTGGCAGCTAAAGCCTATGAACGAATTTTCACAGAGATTTTAAAGAACGATACGCAGCAAGAAAAGCTTGATGATATGCAATCGCGTGAAGAATTGTATGAAACTATTAAATATTATGATTATGAAGCGTTAGATGAAAAAGTAGCAAAGACAGTACTGCCGGAGATTGGCAAAGAAAATAAATAAGTAAGTTGTTTAAACCTAATTAAGGAATGAGCGACTAGACGTGCCCCTGATGAAAATAGAGTTTTATCAGGGGTATTCACTACTATAGTAATGAAGAAATCAATCTTGTCTGCACTCATTCTCTTACTAGCTTTAACTTCCGAGCTAAGTGAACCAGTGAAGAGGCTGCGGATTTGTATTTTCATACACATGTTTCACTTCGGTATATTCTTCTAATCCTTGTTTGCCAAGCTCACGACCGATACCGGAGGACTTATAGCCTCCCCATGGAGCTTGCGCGAAATAAGGGTGGAAATCATTTATCCATACTGTTCCCATCCGAAGTTCCCCTGCCACTCTCTCAGCCTTGCTTATATCATTTGTCCATACTGCTCCGGCTAATCCGTACTTAGAGTCATTCGCTAAGCTTACCGCTTGTTCTTCGGTACTAAACGTTTCTATGGTCAAGATCGGGCCAAAGGTTTCTTCCTGTACAATTCTCATCGAAGAAGTACAATTTGTAAAAATCGTCGGCTCAAAGAAGAATCCGTTCTCAAGCACCTTGGATTCTGGACGTTTTCCACCGACCATAAGAGCAGCACCTTCCTGAATCCCTAGTTCTACATAGCTCTCCACTTTTTCACGGTGTTCTTTTGAGATCAGCGGTCCTGATTGCGTAACATCATCAAATCCATTTCCCAGCTTAATTTCCTTCGTTCGTTCAACCAATGCTTTCACGAATCCATCGTGAATCGTATCCTGTACGAGCAATCGTGCTCCGGCTGAACAAACCTGGCCGGCATGAAAGAAAACAGCATTCATTGCTTGGTCCACAGCCGTCTCAAAATCAGCATCACTGAATACAATATTCGGATTTTTACCCCCCAGCTCCAGGGCGATTTTCTTAAAGTTTCCAGATGCAGCCGTCATGATTTTACGGCCGGTCTCCACTCCGCCGGTGAACGAGATCAGATCTACATCATGACTTTCTGCTAGCAGCCGGCCCGTTTTGCCTCCTTCTCCTAACACCAGGTTGGCTACTCCCTTTGGGACACCTGCTTCTTCGATAAGTTCTACTACTTTGATCGTCGTTAGCGGCGTAATTTCACTCGGTTTGATTACTAGCGTGTTACCTGCTGCAAGCGCCGGGGCTAATTTCCACGAAGCTTGTAACAGCGGGTAGTTCCATGGAGTGATCTGACCGCAGACCCCGACAGGTTCGCGGACAACCTTACTTTTGGAATCGGGTAATGGAGCCTCAATGACTTCTCCTCCATCCTTATCAGCCAATCCGCCGTAATAACGGAACACTTCTGCAATATCACTCATATCATCTATGCTTTCTGTCAATGTTTTACCCGAATCCAATGTTTCAAGTTCAGCCAGTTCCTGCTGATCACGATCGATTAATTCTGCAACTTTTAATACGATTTTCCCTCGTTCGGCTGCCGGGGTATGTCTCCATTCTCCATTTTCAAAAGCTTCTTTGGCAGAAGTGATTGCGGCCTGTGTATCTATTTCATTTCCCTCTGGAACTTCCGCAATGATCTCTTGATTGAATGGATTAATGATGTTTCTCGACTGTCCGTTTACAGCCGGCACCCATTCACCATTAATGTACATGTTTTTCTTAATCATTCCTCTATTCCTCCTTTAAAAACCGTATATCAAAACACCTAGAACTCCTGAAAGCCCGATTACCCAAGCGGGTGACACTTTTTTGTATAGCAGAATCATCGCTAACCCCATAATCATATATTGGGTAAAATCTGCGGTTGTTGAAAAAATTCCATTCTGAAGGCCCATTCGAATGCCTGCATAAAGAATCAGGGCAGTAATGACTGGATGAATGCCTTTTAAACTTCTACTCAACCAATGGGTTTGAGAATGATGTGAGAGGAACTTGATGAGCAACAGAATGAGGAGTAAGGCGGGCAGTAAATTACCTCCTGCCGCGACGATCGCTCCTTTAATTCCTGATGTTTGGTAACCAATTACTAAGGCTGAATTTGTGGCAATCGGCCCAGGAGCTGATCCGGCAATGGCAATAATATCAGTAAATTGTTCTTGGGAGAGCCACCTGTGTTTATAAACAGCCTGTTCCATTAGCGGAATCATCGCATAGCCCCCGCCAAACCCAAATAATCCAATAATAAAGAACTCGATAAAAAGATGAAGCAAGAGCATCAATATGAACTCCTTAGTTTTAGCAAAGCATGATAGAAACAGCCCGTTAAAGCTCCCCCGATCATCAGAAAAACAGGAGAGATAGAATAACTAAAAAGCAGAGCAATGGCCAATAAAAATAATAGCAGCGTGAAGCGATCACTAATTGCTCTACTGCCAATTTTAAAGGCAGCAAATATAATAAGTCCGATAATGGCTGGCCGGATTCCTTTAAAGGCGTCCTGTACAACGGATAAATCCTGATAAGTTAAAAAAAGATACATGAGTAAGATAATGATCAGGGCTGAAGGAATCAGCATACCGATCATCGCAGCCAGAGCCCCGCCAAGCCCTCGCACCATGTATCCGATATAGATCGCTGAATTAACAGCAATGGACCCTGGGGCAGATTGGGCGATCGCAATAACTGTAGGTACATCTTCAGTTTTAAACCTTTTTTATGAACAATTTCGCTTTCGATGTGAGGAATAATGGCAACCCCTCCTCCAAACGTTACAGGGCTGATCTTTAAAAAGGTTAAAAACAAGTCTAATAGAACCTTTGGAGAGCCTCTTGAGTACGAGTGACCTGAAACTACAAAGGGATTATTCTCCACCTAACACTCTCGTGCTGTGAGGAGGCTGAACCCTTGCCGCAGGGTCAATATAGTGCTTCGCTTGACTAATCGCTGTAGGTGCTTCACCAAAACCTGTAGCAATCAGCTTAACTTTCCCGTCATATGTCGTAATATCTCCCGCTGCGAATATGCCTGGAATATTTGTCTCCATTTTCTGATTCACTACAATTGAATTCTTTTCAATATCAAGTCCCCACTCTTTAATCGCTCCAAGACTAGATAGGAATCCATGGTTGACAATTAAAGAATCAATTTCAAGGTTCTCTGATTTTTCCCCTTTCGTTTCTTTTAAAACGACAGATTTAATTTGGTCCTCAGTTCCCACCAGTTGTTCGATTGCCATCGGAGTTTTTATTTGTACATTCGTTTCTTTCAGTTGATTAATGCTGTGTTCATGTGCTCTAAATTGATTACGACGGTGCACGAGCGTGGTTTGTTCTGCGATTCCTGAAAGCATAAGTGCCCAATCAACTGCTGAGTCTCCTCCTCCTGAGATGCACACCCTTTGACCTTTGTGGGCCTCTAGGTCCGTAATGGAGTAAAAAAGGTTTTTCCCTTCATATTTATCGGCTGACTCATGTTTTAGCCGGCGGGGTTGAAAGGCTCCCGCACCACTTGTTATCAATACGGTTTTCGCATAATGGACCGCTTTAGTGGTTGTGATTTTAAAAAGCTGCTCCTCTAACTTTTCTACGTGTTGTACATTTTCTTCAAGGCACATCTCAGGATCAAACTGGTACGCTTGTTCCTTTAATTGATGAACGAGATCTTTGGCTTGTATTTTCGGAGCTCCAGCCACATCGTAAATGTATTTTTCTGGATACAAGGCCATCAATTGGCCTCCTGGCTCCGGTAAACTATCGACCACTTTGACTGACATTTCTCTCATACCTCCATAAAAAGCAGCAAATAAGCCAGTCGGACCTCCGCCAATTATTATGACGTCAGATATATTTTCAGATTGTGTTATATCCATATCGATCACCTGCTTCTAAAATTGATTTTGTTTATTTATAAATAATGACGTCTCCGTTTTCAACCCGCACATTAAAGTTTGGAAGCTTTTTGTCAGGGTTGGCCAGCATTCTTCCTTCATTTTTTATATCAAATTCTCTTCCATGCCATGGACAGCGAAGGATCTCTCCCTTATGGCAGTAATGGTATTCTCCTGGTTTACTCTGATCTGTAGTGGCTCCACAGATCATCCCTTTATGGAGTGGAGCTCCCTGGTGGTTGCACTGATTCATAAAGGCATAGAACTCTCCATCTGGCGTACGGCAGATTAAGATGTTCTGTTTTCCGAAAAAGGATTCCATCATTTCACCCGGCTTGATGTCCGCTGTTTGACACACGACTTGTTCCTTCATCATACCCCTCCCTTGTATCTGGAATTTTAGGATAAAAGTTTTTCGCGTTTTCAGAATAAATTTTCTCTTTAAGTCCTGCATCTAAATTCGGTAAAGCCCGGTGAGGGGAGTCGTAATCCCAGTGCGGGTAATCCGTAGCGAAACAAATCATTTCCTCTGTTCCCATTTGTTCAATAAGTGACATGAAATCTTTTTTATTCAATTCTTCGGATGGCTGGGTACAGAAGCGAACATGCTCTTTCATAATGTCACTCGGCTTTCTTTTCAGCCAGGGGACTTCATGACGCAGATCTCTGTATTGCTGATCCATCTTCCACATCATGTGCGGGATGAACGTGAACCCTCCTTCAATCATCATCAACCCGAGTTTAGGAAACTTCTCGAACACACCGTTGAAAATCATATTAGTGACCTGTTTCATATGAGCTGTCGGTATCAAAGTATGCCACTCAATAAAATACCTCGGCCATCTGCCATAATAAACAGGAGGTTCATTGTGGTGCATGCCAATCATCAGACTGTGCTTTTCAGCTGCTTCAAAGATAGGGTGATAATAAGGGTCCCCCCACATGATGTCATCAATGGGAAGTAAAACTTGCACCATCTTTGGATGATCACCTACTCTTTCAATCTCTTTAACAGCTTCGTCACGGTCTTGGGCTGCTACATGGACTGATCCATATAAGCGCTCATCTTTATCGAGCCATTTATCAATCTGCCAATTATTATAGGCTGACGCTAAAGCTGCTGCCATCTCATGCCATCCATGCATGGAGGATGGAGAGGGATCTAACGCACCTGTTAAGATACCGAATTCGTGCCCGACATCATCGAGCAGTTGTTCCTGCATGAAGGATAAATCGGATCCAGCCGGCCGGCCGTCCGGTATGACGGCATCTGCACGATCAACCCCTGCAATGGAAGGCTGTGTGTATGGCATGTGTTTCTCCTGAATCCAGTGACAATTTTGAATGTAATGTTTGAACGGTTCATCAAGATACTCAAGAAGTTCTTCATATTCGACCCGTTCATGAATATCTGTATCGACTAATGGGATTTTTTTAGGCAAAGTTTATTCCTCCTTGTTGACTGTTGCGCATAAGAAAAACTTATCAGTCTTCTCTAAAGTCTCCAAACCCACTGAGAGCTAGTGAGTACCACTCAGTGACCTCAGTTCTTCTCAGTGAAGCTCAGTAACGCTCAGTGACCTTTTTTCATTTTTTAAATGATTTAATGGGCATTCCATCCGTTCTCAATTTAGAGAGCATCAAGGGTTCATGTTTTGCTCTATTTTCAAATTTTTTGAGAAGTCCTTATAAGAATTTTGTGCAAAGCCTTTGGGAATAGGACGTCAGCCGGACTTCAACATGTTTGATATGAGACAAACAAAGGGCTCCATCAGGAAAAAGCAATTTGCAAAGAACAAGAATGGTATGTAACATATAACAATGTTGTTAATCTCTTTACTAAAAACAAGGTTTTTCGACAAAATTTTCTAGAGGGGGAATATAGGTGAAAAATGTTTCATATGTTTTTTGGTATGGTCTTGCAGTATGCGGGGTTGTGGTTTTATGGGGAATTGTGACTCCTGAACACTTAAAATCAACTACCTCTAATGCAACCGCTTTCATTTCGGCCAGGTTTGGATGGTATTATTTGTTGATCATCATGCTTATGCTTGCTTTTTGCGTCTACTTAATTTTCTCTCGCTTTAACCATATTAAGCTGGGTAAAGAAGATGAGAAGCCAGAATTCAGTTTAGTTTCATGGTTTGCGATGCTGTTTAGCGCTGGTATGGGAATGGGACTCGTCTTTTGGACTACGGCTGAACCAATATCTCATGCTTTTATCAGCAGCCCGGTTTCAGAGGAAGGCAGTAGTCAAGCCATTAAAGAATCTCTGCAGTTTTCCTTTTTCCACTGGGGGATTCATGCGTGGGCAGTTTACGCCCTAGTAGCATTAGTCCTTGCCTACTTTAAATTCCATAAAGGTTACCCAGGATTAATCAGTGCCACACTCACTCCTATATTCGGAAGAAAACTGATGGAAGGAATGGCTGGGAAAATTATCGATACATTAGCTGTAGTTGCTACCGTTGTTGGGGTGGCTGCAACCCTTGGGTTTGGTTCCGCTCAAATTAATGAAGGACTTGCCTTTCTATTTCAAACCCCTACAAATTACGGCGTGCAATTAACCATCTTAATTGTCTCCACTCTTTTATTTATCTTCTCAGCATGGTCAGGCGTCAGCAAAGGAATTAAATATTTAAGTAACATAAATATGCTGCTCGGGTTCCTGCTGATGTTAATGCTCTTAATCGTCGGCCCTACGTTGTATATTCTAAATATGTTCACAGACTCCCTTGGCAGCTATATTACGAACTTTTTCAATATGAGTTTCCGAATTGCACCATTGGATGAGGATGGCCGTACGTGGATTGACGGCTGGACGATTTTCTACTGGGCATGGTGGATCTCCTGGTCGCCTTTTGTTGGTATTTTCATTGCAAGAATCTCACGCGGCCGCACGATCAAAGAGTTTATGCTTGGCGTTTTATTTGTTCCATCCATTGTATGTTTTATCTTTTTTGCGGTATTTGGAGTATCAGCTCTCGACCTTGAACAGCAAGGGATTGCAGCCATCTCCGAGTACTCTATGGAAACAGCGACCTTTGCCATGCTGGAACAATATCCACTTGGTGTTGTGATGTCCTTTGTCACGCTATTTGTTATCGCTATATTCTTTATTACATCCGCGGATTCAGCTACTTTCGTATTAGGTATGTTATCAACAGAAGGTTCCCTAAATCCTTCGGGCGCGGTTAAGATTATATGGGGCGTAGGATTGTCCGCTATGGCAGCTATTATCGTATATTTTGGAGGCACTCAAGGATTGCAGAACGTATTAATTATTGCAGCCTTCCCATTCTCGGTCATCGTTCTTCTGATGGGGTACTCATTTTATAAATCTGCAAATGAAGAAGTCATGAGTAAAAGGCAAAAAAAGAAAATGAAACAAGTTAGTTAAAGGTTTTGCAATTGAATAAGAAGACTTAATTGAAACAGCTGCCTTTTCGTCATTGAACGAAACGGCGGCTGTTTTTGTTACTTATGGCTAAATACAGCTGATTCTTACTTTTACTCAATAATTCCAGTGGGATGGAATGTGATAATATACGAATTATAGATAATAAAGCTGTTACTTAATCAGGAGATAGATTAATGGTGACACTGAGGATCCTATATATGGAAATAAGGTGATATGATTGAAATCATTTTTAATATGGTTAACATTACACATAGTGGTTTGGGGGACTCTAACCTACCCTTTATTTAAAGATATTGATCAGCATTTATGGCGGTTAGCCGGAGTTGCGGTTTATTTTTCCTTCTTTTTTCTAACCCCACTTTTCAACAAAAGACCGATTAATTTAACCTTTATATTTAGTTTGAATGCTGTCCTGGTCACATTCATTTTTTTCCCGAATGACACATATCCCTTTAATCTACAAGTATTATTCATCTACATGCTTCTTATAGCCGAAGCAGCTGAGCGGTTACCAGGCAGACATTTGATTGTCCCTTCCCTCCTCAGTCTACTGTCTGTGATTACTTTATTGGCAGTCGAAAAAGTTTCGATTATGTCCGTATTATTTACAGGATTGTTTGTTGTGTTGGTCGTATCAGGAATCATTTATTATAAAATAAAAACCAATCAACATCAGAAGCTGTCCTCTCAGTATGAGCAGCTGCACAGTGAAAATCGCATGCTCAAAAGACGGGTAGCACAGGACGAAGCAAGTGCCAGACAGGAAGAAAGGCAGATGATCGGTAAAGAAATTCATGATTCCGTAGGACATAAATTAACTTCTCTCATCATGCAGTTAGAGGCTTACAGAATCCAATCCGAAAGAAAAAATCACCCTCAAGTGGATCGATTAAAAAAAATAGCTGACGAAAGCCTGGAAGAAACTCGCCGCGCGGTAAAAACATTTAAACAGGAAGAGATCGGCGGCTTACACGGGGTTATGCGGCTGATCCGCAAGCTGGAGATTGAAAGCTTCATCCGTATACATTTCTCTGTTCATCATGGAGCTTTTGCAGCGCCGCTGACTGGTGAACAATCCTTTGCCATATATCGTGCTGTCCAGGAGGGACTAACCAATATTATGAAACACAGCCATGCAAGAGAAGCACAAATAACATTTGATGCTCCCGGAAAGAGTATTTTCAGATTTGAAATTATCAATCCCGTGGAACAAGCTCCAGCCTTCAAAGAAGATTACGGGCTCATGTCTATGCGCGAACGATTGGAGAAGCTGGGGGGAGGTTTAGAAGTGCAGAGTAATGATAAACATTTTATTTTACGAGGCTGGGTGAAATTAAAAGGAGGGAGGGATCTTAATGATTCGGGTACTCTTAGCTGAAGACCAAATTATGGTCCGACAAGGGTTAAAAGTGATGATTGAATCTGATCCAGAAATAAAAATAACCGGCGAAGCAGACGAAGGAAAATCTGCAATAAACCTTTGCGAACAACAGGCATTTGATCTTGCCATTCTAGATATTCGCATGCCTGTTATGGATGGAATTGAAACAGCAAAAATTATGCGGGAACGGTGGCCAGCTTTAAAAATATTGATGCTGACCACCTTTGACGACGACCAATACGTCATGGATTCCCTCAAAATCGGTGTTAACGGCTATTTGTTGAAGAACGGGGATACAGAATCTCTCATTCGCTCAATTAAGAGTACATTATCAGGCGGGTTATCCATAGAAGATCAGGTCGCAGCTAAAGTTATGCCGGCATTGTTAAAACAACATTCCTCTCCTAAGGAACCAGATGAAAGCTTAACACCGCGGGAAAGAGCCATTTTGAAATATATAGGCGAAGGGCTGAACAATCAAGAAATCTCTACTCGTCTCGGCCTCTCTGTCGGAACGATTAAAAATAATACGAGTCACATTCTTGATAAGCTTGAGTTACGAGACCGCACGCAGTTAGCCATCTATGCGATACGCCACCACCTTGTGTAACTAAAAAAATGACGGAAGTCACGGTTTTAAGAAAGGAAATGACTAGAGTCAGTAGCGGCTCTAGTTTTTTTCATTTACATTATAAATGACTACCGTGATTAATATCAGTCCCCGTTTATTAAATAATGAATAGACACGGTTCCTTATTTATACGAGACGAATGGGGGATGGGAAACCACTCGCTTTCCGCGGGGAAGACGGCAAGCCTCCTCGGGCTTTGAAAGCCCTCCGGGGTCTTGCCAGTCTATCCTTTCCCGCAGGAGTCTCGAGGTTTCCCTCCCCCATTACACTAATTAATTTTACGGTACCACACCTAAAAATCCCGCTTCCCTCTTGCACAACCATTACAAAATTGAGTTTCTATGTAACAGTCAATTTATTTTAATAAGACTTTCATGCAAAATTAGCGGTTAACACAGCTTTAAAAATAAAAAAGCCAGGAGGTTCGGCCATGATTGAGACTATACAGTTAAGTAAAGCTTTCAAAGGTAAAACGGTGGTGGAAGATGTAGACCTGTATTTAGATAAAGGAGAATCTGTAGGTTTACTCGGTCCAAACGGAGCAGGTAAATCAACAACAATATCGATGATTTCATCCTTATTGAAGCCTACATCCGGTGACGTTAAATTAGATGGAAAAAGCGTGATCAGCGATCCGGGCAATTTGAGGAAAGTGCTCGGTGTTGTTCCGCAAGAAATTGCTTTATATCAAGAACTTACGGCACATGAAAATTTAAAATTTTTCGGCCGCATTTACCGTGTTCCAAAAGATCAATTGGAATCACGCATCCAAGAAACCCTGGAACTTGTAGGGCTTAAAGACCGCCAGAAAGATCTGATTAAAACGTTCTCTGGCGGGATGAAACGCCGGATTAACATTGCCTCAGCCATGCTGCATCACCCGAAAATTCTAATTCTCGATGAACCAACGGTAGGGATTGATCCGCAGTCCCGTAATTACATTTTGGAAATGATTCGTCAATTAAATGAGAAAAGACAAACAACCGTTCTATACACCAGTCATTATATGGAAGAAGTTGAACAACTTTGTAACCGAGTCTACATTATGGATCACGGAAAAGTGATTGCTTCTGGAAGTCACTCAGAGCTATTAAGCATTCTTTCCAATGAAGACACAATGAAAGTGCAGCTAAATCAGATGAACGAGGATTTTATAAATGCAATAGAAGACTTAGATGTCGTCAGGCAAGTTGAAGAAACAGGAGATGGCATTAAAATCATAGCCAAAAAGTCAGCGAATATCATTAGTTCTCTCGTTAAAATCGCCGACCAGCAAAACATTCAGATCCTCAATTTCCAGATGGAGAATCCAAGTCTTGAGGATGTTTTTCTTCATTTAACCGGCCGGACTTTGAGAGATTAGGAGGTGCCTGAATGCTGACATTTTTAATCAAAGATTTACTATTATTTTGGCGTGACCGCAAAGAAGTAGTAACCGTTATCCTCTTACCGCTCTTATTAGTTGTGGTTCTCAGTGTCTCAATGTCCGGGCTGTTTGATGAAGATCAAAGCGAGAATTTCGATCTGTCATTAGGATTGGTGATTGAAGATAATCAAGATGAAGCGATGGAAGAATTTGAAGAGTCGGTTACTGAATCAGAACAGATCCAAGATGAAATGAAACCGGAATTGATAGGAAGCACTCAAGAAGCACCACCTGTAGAATTGATAACGGAATATCTAACGAGTCCCGAATTAGAGCATTGGCTTACTGTTCAAACCATGTCAAGAAGTGAAGCTGAGCAGGGTATTGAAAGTGGTAATCTTGATGCCGGACTCATCATTCCGGAAAATTACACAGCACAATTTCTTAAGTCCATTCATTTTGATGAAGAAAATAAAACCGAATTAAGTTTTATTGCCGAGAAGACGGATTTTGAAGTAGATATGGTTTATGATGTCATTCAAGGTTTCCTGGAGCAGATGAACCTGCAGTATGCCCTTTCTACGTCAGACAGTGAAATAAATGCTTCTGAAATTCAGCGTCCTGAAGGCGCAACAGAAATGATGGCAGACGATTCCTCCTTCACCATTTCAATTGACCAATATTTCACGATATCTATGGGGGCATTGTTTGTTTTATTTATGGCTAGTACAGTGGCAGCCCGTACCGGAATTGAAAAACGAGAGCATACCTTTAATCGAATTGCACTAACGAATACGCCTGCTTTTCACTTCTTATTTGGTAAAACAGTTGCAACCTTTATCCTTTCCTGGATGCAGATCGTATTGATATTTATAGGCTCCCATGCAATATTGGGTGTTTTTTCTGGAAGATCGTTAACCTTTTGGATGGGATTAATCTTCATGGCGTCGATCTATTCCTTTGCGATTGCAGGGTTATCCTCTATTTTGACATCGATTTCCTTAAGGTTAAAAAATCCAGATACAGCGAACGGTATTTTCATGGCTATTATTATGTTTTGCGGCACCATCGGAGGAAACTTCATTCCCATCTATATATTGCCGAACTGGCTTCAGGAAATCGGTGAATGGACGCCGAATGGTTTGACGCTGGCTGTGTTAATGGAATGGTTCCAATTCGAGGACCTATCCGTTCTTTGGATGCCGGCTCTTTCTTTACTCAGCCTCACCCTGATTGCTTTTATAGTAAGTGTATTGTTGTACCCTAAAAGGGGGGAAATTTCATGATATCAGTATTTTTGGCGCAATTGGCGAAAGAACGCCGCAACCCGCTTTTGATTATTATTTTTATTGCAGCTAGTGTTGGAGTAACACTCATTTTTACAGGGGGGACTCAATCGCCTGAAAGCATCTCTATTTTTAGTGAAGAAGATCATGCACAGGCGATTGAAGAAAAGTGGGAACGTCTCTTAAATGAAGGAGATGAAAACAACCTTCATTTCGTTACCACTACGCCGGAAGAAGCAAAAGAGGACGTACAACAAGGGCGTTCAGATCTAGCTGTCAGGCTGTTTGAAAATGATTACCAACTGATTAAATCATCCAATATACCGACCGTTCCCTACGTTGATCAACACGTAAGAAAAGTATTTGAAAAGGAAGCATTTATCAGCGCAGCAGTTGAACAGTCGGAAAACCCCGAGGATTTAAGAGCAGAAATTACTACAAAGCTGGACGTTCCACCAATGGAAATGGATGCTGCCTCCCTTGCTGGTGATGAACTTTCTAATTATGATATGGGCACCCAGTTAATGTTTGCTTTTACTCTGTTAGTTGCCATGTTTCTAATAGGCTTTCGAGTTAACAATATAATGAAGGATAAAGTGTATGGTTTATGGGATCGGATGATTTTATCACCTGTTTCAAAAACAGGCATGTATACCGCGTACATTACTTACGCTTGCTTTATCGGTTTTGTTCAAACGATGTCAGCCATCCTTATTTTCAAATATGTATTAAACTATGACGTCGGTGAACGACTGGGTCTTTTAATTATTATTATTGCGTTCTTCACCTTCAGCATGGTGAGTATCGCAACATTATTTACAGGGTTAGTTAAAAATCCAGAGCAGTTTTACGCTATTTACCCATCAGTTATTCCAATTATCCCATTAATCAGCGGGGCTTATATGATGCCGGGAACGCTCAGCAACCCTGTGCTGACGTTTATCGGAGACCTATTTCCTGTTTCCCATGCTATGGATGCCATCATTAACGTTGTTATATATGATGCCAACTGGCAGGAAATTATACAGCCTCTAGTATTAATGACTCTTATTGGAGTAGTGGCTATGGGAATAGGTGTTAACCTTGTCGAACGCCGGACGAACTGACCTTACCTGTCGCGTATCCAATAACTGAATATAACTATTTTAAACCCACCGCCCCTTGAAAAATTTTCAATTGAGGTGGTGGGTTATTCTCTCCTGTCTTATATAAATCATCATAAGAAAATCTTCTACAAGTGAAGATGTGCCTTCACAGTGTTCTAATCACTTTCCGTATCATATGTTCTTGCACCGATGTAACGGGATGGCCAATAATCACTAATGGTTAAATCTATAACTGAAATACCAGAAGATTTAGTCGCGACTATCATTTGATTGTTTCCAACATAGATGGCCGGAATAATACTAGAGCCTTGAAAAAAGAAAATGTCACCCGGCTCCGCCTCCTCTCTGGATACTTTAGTTCCCTCTTTCCATTGCTGACTTCCATACCTCGGTAATTTGTGCTGCAGAGCTACGTCATACACATATTGAACGAACCCGCCCGTGTCGAACCCTTCTTCAGGCGATACGCCTCCTTGATTATACTTTGTCCCTACCAGCTGGCGTGCTTCATAAACTGCTTCATTTTCATATTGAATGGCAATATCATCGAAGTTTTTAGCACCGGTATAGTGATCACGCCAATACTCGCTCATATAAGAAATGGTCGTCTCCCCTTCCTCGCCGGTAGCATGTACAATGTAATCATTACCAAGATAAATCGCTGAGTGTGAAATCCCTTCCTGCCATGTTCCTGAGAAAAACAAGACATCTCCAGGAGTAAACTGATTGTTGCCAAGCTCATATTCATCAATATTCAAATCTTCGCCTACTTTCCACTGTTTATAAGTAATACGGGGCAAATAGATATCCATAGCATCCCGAAATACCATTTGTACGAGAAAAGAACAATCAAAAGCTTCCAACGTGCTGCCTGTTAATAAATATGGAGTACCTAAATAATTCATCGCTTCTTTTACGGCCGGGTCTTCATGGTCCGAATACGTGTCGGGATTTGATTTTTCCAGGATTTCTTCAGTAAAACGAGAAGCACCTATATAACGATCGGCATAATAGCTGTGATATCTCAAATCCCTTTCCTGGACACCAGATGAAGTGGCGATGATAAACTGGTCATCCCCTGAATATATACCTGAAATAGGTTCCTGCTCGTCATTTTCAAAAAAGACAAGATCCCCTGTCTCCAGTTCGTCTTTTTCAACGTCCATGCCGGCTTCAAGTAGTGAAGATGGACGTTTCGAAAGCCAGCTTCCGGTTGCTTCTTTAAAGACATAGTAAACGAAACCGCCTGTATTAAACCCTTCGGCGGGGCTGGACCCATTTCGTTTGTAAGGAGTCCCAAGTAAGTCTTTTGCCTGCGCTACAATCTCATTGTTTGAGGAAGGGGGAGAAAGATCCTCCGAATACCGTTTGGCCCCTTGATAGGCGTCCGACCAATATTCACTGGTCTCCAAATTTCTTTCGGAGACCCCCTCGCTCGTAACGATCACAAAGCGTCCGTCGTTTATGTAAATCCCGGACATTAAATATGTCCCTTGAAAAAATACGACGTCTCCAGCCTGAAGGTTATCAACGTTTTCTCCCTCAACCCATTGGTCAGCAGCACTCCGCGGGAGAGAAATTGACTTTGATTCTTGATACACATGCTGGACCAGCTCAGACGTAATATACCCTTGCTCATTTTCACCGACCAAATCCAGTGCAAATTCAGCGGCGGGATCAAGGTCCTCTGCTTTGGCGGTATTTGTGAAGAATAGAAAAAAAGAACTCAACAAAAATATAGAAAATAAAAATCGCTTCATACAAATCATGCCTCCATAGTTTTTAATGAATATTGAAAGTATTACCATCATAGAGAGGACGTAATCCCCTCCACTATTACTAGCATACAAGGTGAACGCCTTGAGGTTCTATGGGTCTTTTCAGTCAAAAGATAAACTACGACTGATTATATCTAAAACCCTGCTCCACGCTTTCTTCCTTTCTAACGTACAAAAAAGCAGAAGCACCATTGATCGGGCTCCTGCTTTTTTAAGGTTAACTTGAATTGTAACTAGTGTGCCATCATTTCATGAGCAATGTCATGACCATCCATATCTGACGGATAGTATGTCGGCCAGTGAGTCACTTCATCTAATAATTCTTCTCGATCATCACCCCAATAAAGGTGGTAGTGATCGGCTTTCGTTGGGTAGATACTATGATCACTAAACTGAATATATTCCGGAAGTCCTTCCGCTTCTTCCTTTAGTTTGAAAATGTATCTTACTCCTCGATTACCTGCATCGTACGTCAGAATTTCATAACCATCAGAGACATATTCCCCAGACCGCTCTTCTCCGTTTTCATAGAAAGTGACCGTTTCTCCATCTATGACAATACGGTCAACATCTGTCACATACCCTGCTTCATAATACTCCTTGTATTCTTCAGCTGTCTTGTCTCCTTCATTCTCAGCTTTATGTTCATACACCTCATCCAAAGTTCCATCTTCGTGATATGGATATACGGACTGCCAGTCTCCTTCCCAGTCAGATAGTTCTCGTTCCTCCACTTGACTGTCTTCAAAATACCCCTCATAAATCTTTTCTGTTTCTTCATCATGAGCATGATTGTGATCATGATCATCGCTGGACTCTCCTGAAGAGGAGGGCTCAGATAATGCTGTAGATAAGACTTCTAAGTTTCTCTCCATGAGTGTAAAGTAATCTTCATTATTTTCAATATCTTCTTCTGTTAAAACTGATAAATTGTGGATGCGCAAAGTTTCAGCATCAATTTCCTTTCGAACAACGTCTGCTACTCTAGGTGTAATGTTCTGTTCAAAAAGCACATAATTTAACCCATGGGCTTCAGCGGTTTCTACAATATTCTGAACTTCTTTTTGAGAAGGTTCATTTTCAGGGCTTAATCCAGAAACAGCGATCTGCTCAATCCCATAGTTTTTCTCCCAGTATCCGTAGGCCTCATGAGAAACAATAATCTCATTTCCAGGTAAGCTTTCAATCTGTGTATGGAAATCTTCGTCTAAGTTCTGAAGATTTTCTTTCAGCTTTTCAAAGTTTTCATTAAATGACTCCTCCTGCTCAGGATTTAATTCAACCAGGGTATCTTTTATATTTTCTGCCATTTCAATAGAACGAACTGGATCAAGCCAGACATGCGGGTCCTCATCCCCGTGGTTATGTCCTTCTTGTTCCTCCTCATGAATATCTTCATCGTGGGCATGGTCATCTTCGTGACTCTCCCCTTCTTCATGGTCATGTTCGTCTTCATGATTATGAGCATGTGCTTCCAGGTCAATTCCTTGTGATGCCTCAAGAATTTGAACATCTTCTGACTCAATAGATTCAGAGATATTATCTGCATAAGGTTCTAAACCTGCACCATTGTAAATAAAAGCATCCGCTTCAGCGAATTCGATCATTTCCTTTGTAGTTGGTTCGTAAGTATGCGGGTCTGTTCCCGGCGGCAGAATAGACTCTACCGAAGCTGCATCTCCGGCAATT
Source organism: Halobacillus sp. B23F22_1 (assembly GCF_043497005.1). NCBI lineage: Bacteria > Bacillati > Bacillota > Bacilli > Caryophanales > Bacillaceae > Halobacillus > Halobacillus sp. B23F22_1. Next base: position 657,281 of record NZ_JBIEKE010000003.1, read on the forward strand.
TGTTCAGTAAAGAACTGGAGGGGGTAAACCGTTGTGAATACCTTTAACTCTTCCTCCTGGGATTCTTCTTCGCTTCCACTTCCACCTGTCTCTTCCCCACTGCAGGCAGACAGTGAAATGATGACGATAAATAAACTAAGTATACCTGTTAGATTCTTAAACAATTGATCTCCTCCTTTTAATCTACGAATAATATATCGTAATGATTACTCTTTGTAAATAGTAATTATTACGATTAATTAAAGAAAGAATAGATTTACACCCTTTCAAACTATGGTTTTCATAACCCTATGTTCTCTTTTTCAGAGATAAAAAAAGACAAGCGGAGCATTCGAAATGCACTGCTTGTCTTACTTATAATTGACCTGATTTCATTCAGCCTCTATATTTAATGGCTAACCCTTTCAAGAAATTACGCGCGTATTGATCGCCGAATACTTTATAATTCTTGTGACCTTCTTTTCTTAATAACGCGCTTACTTCTCCTTTTGTTATCGTGACTCCTGCTTCATCTAAAATCTCAATAATATCTTCACTCGTTAACTTCAGCGCGATTTTTACCTTTTTCAGCATGACGTTATTGACACTTGAAGCATTTTTTATCGACCGATCAGGCTTATTTGCCTGGCCGGGCTTCGGTTCCTGCGGCCCTCTTTTGAAAGTGATGAATCCATTTAAAAAAGACTCGAACATACTATTTGTACACCTGATATGCTCATCATTTTCAGATGGCTCATCTTCATAGTCATCTTCATAATTGTCATCTGATTTTGTAAGTACTTTTAACACTTCTTCCTTTGTTAATTCAACGCCGCCAAGTTTAAATATTTCAACCATATCTTGATCTTTTATGTCCAGGGCATATCTTAATCTAATTAATAGATCGTTATTATCCATTGATAAACCTCCTATTCCCAAAAAACTTTAAGGCCTTAATCATAACACGAAGTTAGTCTAACCTAATATAAAAAGTTCTAAGCAAAACGTTAAATGAATCGTCAAGAATGAGTTTCAGTTCAAGGCCCTCAGGGTACAAATTTTCTGACGGAAATCTACAGCGTTAAAAGAAACATAAGGAGGATAAATATGATTGTTTCAGGAAAAATCCATTACAAGCATCACCAGATAGACTTTGACGTGCGAATGAACCATGAGGATATAAAAGAAGGTGAAATTGCCTCAGAAGAAGCAAAGCATGAGCTCATTCATGCCATCAATCGTAAATTCCGGGTTAAATACCCTCTTTCCAGTACAGTTGACCCCGTCTATGTAAGGAAGTTTTAAGAAACGTTACCTAATAAGAATTGCCTGGACTTGCTGAGTTAGACTGAGACTACTGAATCTAAAAGAACTGTTAAATTTGTGGATGCTTGCCGCCTGCCCGGCCTCAGCTTACTTGGTAAAGAAGCTCAAAGTGCTTCTCTAAAGAAATTCCACCTTCAGTTTATCAGTTGTCTCGTTAAACTGCGCCGGTAACCAGGCACTGCATTTATAAAAAGTTTTTGACTTCCTCAGCAAAAGCTTCCCCATCTATGGTCTTTTTCCCGCCCCCCTGGACGAAATCCGGTTTGCCCCCGCCTTTTCCTTCAATAAGAGGAAGGATTTGTTTGACGATCTCATTCATGTTTTGATCAATACTATCTCCGTGTGCCAGCACGAACTGAAGCTGATATTGCTGTTCACTGATTAGAATAAGGTAAGCATTAGGAGCTTCTTTCACAATCATTTTTCCTATCATCAGGGTGAGCAAGGAGAAAGACAAGCAAATCGCTGAGCTTGAAGAACAACTGCTGCAGCATGAGGCGCGTGAAATTATTTCAGCTTCAAAGGGAGATAAGGTGATTCACCGTTTGTTCAAAGACCGGCCGATCAAGACACTTCAGTCTTCCGACTTCCTCTACAAGCTGATGCTCAGGTTTCGGTACGATCCGCTTCATTTCGGTTACGACCTGATGCTTCTGTCCGAGCTTATCCAGCACCCGCTGGCCGCAGACAAACTCCAGACGCACTTGTTTCTTGTTTTTTGTCCATCCGAGGATCTTAACAGCCATCACTTCCCCCGTAAAGTTCGGGTGTGTTCCACCGCAACCGTTGTAATCAATGCCGGAAATAATTACAAGCCGTACTTCCCCATCAACGGCGACCGACTTGCGAAGTGGATATTCCTCAGCCTCTTTAACCGACATCCATTTCGATTGAACAGGAACGTTATCACAGATGACCTCGTTCACCTGTCCCTCTGCGTTTTGTAAGAGATCATTTGATAAATGTTCTGTATCAAGGTCAATCGTGGACGTGTCTTTTCCTAAATGGAAACTCGTCGTCGGAATATCAAACTGGTCATGGAAAATCGCTGAAATCATGTGCTGACCGCAGTGTTGCTGCATATGATCGGTCCGCCGCTCTTGATCGATTATCCCAAGCACCGTTCCTGTCCCGGACGGGAGTTTTTCTTTTGTGTAATGCCGTATCTCATCTTCTACCTCTTCGACATCAATGACTTCTATTTCATTCAGCGTTCCTTTATCGCACGGCTGTCCACCGCCTGTTGGATAAAATGCGGTTTCTTCGAGCACAACATAAAACCCATGGTCATCTTGGTCAATTTTTGTTACCTTTGATTCAAATTCCATTTGGTATGGATCTATGTAGTACAGCTTTTTTGTCATTGTTCGTTCCTCCTATGTTTTCTTAGGGGTATCGTAACATGTTTTTCAATACTAATGCCGGATCCCCGCTGCAACGGGATCCGGCATCACAATTCAAGCTTTCTTTTTAAAATCAAACAAAATTTTATAGTTTTCATCCAGAGTTAATGCGGTACTAAACGTTTTCTTTCCTTTAAATCCTTTGAGCACCCTCGTCCGCTTCTTCTCGCATAACGTTTTTATCATATGATTCGTTAACGTTTTTCCTGCTAACCTCTTAGGAAACGTCACTTTACATCCTTCTTTGTAGTTAGAGCAGGCATAAAATTTATACCGATCCATGATCGAGCCGGAAGCACAGGCAGGACATTTCGCAATCGGCTCATTCCATTTCTTTTTCTCTCCTGCCTCTCGAACGTTCACCTGCTGAATCGAGTCGGGGGTTTCTTGAATTAATTTTTCAATAAATTGACCGGTCTGCTTGAGAAATACTTGTTTTGAGCCTTCCCCGCTTCCAATTTTCTTCAAGTAGGACTCCCACTTTGCTGTAAGAGAAGGACTGGATAACAGCGTTCCTTCAATCGCTTCACAAAGCATAATTCCTTTATCTGTCACATAGACGTTGTTCTTTTTCACTTCAATATATTTCTGGGCCTTAATCGTCTCAATAATACTGGAGCGGGTCGCTTCCGTTCCCAGGCCTTCCACTTCCTTAAGGATCTCCACGTCTTCTTCATCCTCAACGAGCTTTCCGCATGTTTTCATCATATTGATGAGCTGCCCTTCGGTATAAGGTTTCGGCGGCTGCGTCATGCTTTCTTTAATATGGAGACGCGCACGTACCTCTTCCCCTTTCTGGGCATTTGGAAGTAAAGCTTCCTTCTCCTGTTTGGATGACGAACGCTTAGGAAACAGCTCCTTCCATCCCTGCTTTACTTCTCTTCTCCCCGTCGATTTAAAAGGCAGTTCGTGAACATGAGTGAAAATCACTGTCTCTTCATATACGTAGTCCGAGTGGAACATAGCAAGCGTTGTTGCCAGTACTTCGTTATAAATATTGCGTTCCTCACGGCTTAGTCCATTCAGCTTCTTCTCTGTAGGTACGGACTTCGTCGGAATAATCGCATAGTGTTCCTGGACTTTACTTGAGTTGACAAACCGTTTATTTGGTCTTAAGGACACAGGTGTAAAAGAGACATTTAACGCTTTCTGATAGGCATTCACATTGTTCACTACATAGCTGAATTCACTTTCCGTTATAAAATTACAGTCTGTCCGCGGATAGGAAACCAGCCGTTTCTCATAAAGCTTCTGCATCGTCTTTAAGACCTGGGACGGCGTATACTTCCACCGTCGGTTCGCAACGCTTTGAAGAGTAGACAGAGAATGGAGCTTTGGCGACTTTTGATGTTTCGTCTTTTTATCAATTTTCTGGATGATTCCCGTTAAGTCTTCCTTTTCCCTAAGCCCGTACTTATCCATAAGCTCCTGCACCTTGGCCTTATCCTTTTCCTTAATGTCAGCCAGGCCTTTATAGGCACCTGCTTCGGCTTGAAAAAGTCCCTCAATCTGATAAAAAGGCTCGGAGACAAAATTTTCGATTTCCTTGTGCCGTTGATAGATTAAATACACGGTTGGAGACTGGACGCGTCCAATCGAAAGATAACTTGCAAAACCTTTTTTCTGCAAGAGCAAGGTAAACAGGCGGCTCGCATTAATCCCCACCATCCAATCGCTGATTTGGCGGGCTTTTGCTTCATCAAATAAACGCAAGTCCTTCTCGTTGGATTGTAAGTTCTTAAATCCTTTACGAACTTCATCCTTCTCAAGAGAATTGATCCACAAACGCTGAATCGGCTTTCCCTTTACCCCGGTTAAACGGAGAATGCTGTAAAAGATATTCGAACCTTCCCGGTCAACATCGGCTGCATTCACGAGCACGTCTGCCTGCTGGAACAGCTTCTTAACCACTTGAAACTGCTCCCATTTCCCTTTCGATACTTTTTCTAAAAAACGATCAGGGACAATCGGCAGCTGCTCAATCTTCCACTTCTTCCACTCTGGTTTATAATCATGAGGTTCTTTTAATTCAACCAGATGACCGACTCCCCACGTGATCGTGGCACCATTCGGGAATGTCTCATCCGGCTTTAATTGTATATGGGTTTTGGTTTTTTCCTGTATCGTAAAAGCCTCTGCATAAGCTTTTGCCTGAGAGGGTTTTTCGGCTAAGATGACCATTCGTGTCACGGTCTCTCCACTCCCTTCAATGAACTTCAAGATTACTATGGGAAGAAAAGGAAAGCAAGAGATGTGAGGGGAATCTATTAAAGAATTAAAAATAAAAAAAGAGATCATCCAAACAAGTGGAATTGATCTCTTTTACTATTACGTGATGCTAGTTAGTTAGGAACTCTAGCTTAGCGATACTGTTTTCTCCGCACCCACATCGTAGCCGCCCATTTCTCACCAGTCGTAACGGGAGATCCACCGTGGAATGTTCGTTCATTCAATACAGGATCTGAATAAAAATATTCAAAATAGACGCCCATCCCTCTATGAGGAGAGACCGATAGATTCATATGAGGAAAGTAGGTTTCTCCTCCCTCTTCTACATCGTTTAAGTAAAGAACAAGCGTGCTGATCCTTGGGTTGTTCACTGCTCTGACTTTTGATTTGAAATAATCGTAATGGGCTTTATATTCCTGGCCTGGTTTATAATTCAGAATATGAAGTCCTTCTCCATGTTCAACGGGTACGTTCATAATCTGAGCGATTCGATTTTCGATTCTGTTCGTGACATTATCTTCCGCCAAGAACGTGCTGCTGCTCGTCCGAATATCGCTCACCTCGTGGGTTGCGCCGATTTTCGATCGGCTCACACGATCTTTCGAAAGACGGATGAGCTCCTCGCACTCTGCCTCACTTACCACGTTTCCAAGGATAGCGATTTTTGGATCTTCCATTTTTGCAATAATCGCTATCTCACGGTCTTCGGTCATAATCTTGTTTCCCGTGTGGTCAAAAATTGAAGCTTCTTTTACTTGCATTGTCACTTTTTCATCAACCTTTTCTGATTTAATAAAACGCTTATAAACAGACAAAGATACCATGAACAAACTACAGAATACAAATTTATACTACCACATTTTTACTATAATTTCTTTATTTTTCACAAAAATCAAAAATATTCTATTCAAAAAAATAACTACTCCCTTTCATGAATAGTCATTTTATCTCTTATTAAATACACATTCTAGCTCGAACTTACCCAATAATCCCGATGAATTACCACCTTTTGATTACTATTGGCTTTGATCATAGCCTCCGCGCTTGATAATCCCTTAATTTCTAACAATTGATGAGAAGAAAAATTCACGCTGCCCTTCCCTATTAGCTGCCCTTTTAAGTTCACAACTTCAACGACATCATTCACTCTAAAGTTACCGATAATATTTGTTACACCAGCAGGTAAGAGACTTTTCCCATTTCTTACGATAGCCGCTTCAGCGCCATGATCCACCTCAATCTTTCCACTAGGAATGGAATGCAGTGCCAGCCACTGTTTAGATTGATTCATGCTGGTCTGTGAACTGCCGCCGATATAAGTCCCATCCCCTTTTCCAACTAAAATCTCAACAAGCTTATCCTCACCGGTCCCTGAACCAATAAACACTTTCACCCCTAAACGTAATGCTGTACGGGCTGCTTCTATTTTTGATTTCATCCCGCCCGTACCCACTTTTGAACCAGCTCCAGAAGCACGATTTAATAAATCATCATCAATTTCATGAAGGTTGTTATACTTTTTTGCATTTGGATGAGTTCGTGGATTTTGATCATATATCCCATTGATATCCGTTAGGATCATTAATAAGTCTGCATGCACAAGACCGCTGACGAGCGCAGATAACATATCATTATCGCCAAAGGTTAACTCATCAACTGACACGGAATCATTTTCATTAATAATTGGTGTGACATCACGCTTTAAAAGTTCAGATAAGGTGGCATGAGCATTTTGATATTGTGCTTTGTACAAGAAATTTTGTCTCGTTAATAATAACTGTGCTGCCACCACGCCATGTCTTTTAAACTCTTCTGTATACCCTCTTAATAATTGGCCCTGCCCTACGGCTGCGGCTGCCTGTTTCCTGGCAATCGTGACAGGACGTGAGGAATAGCCAATGTCAGTAAAACCCGCTGCCACGGCACCGGATGATATTAATATAACTTCATGCCCCAGTTTCTTTAAACGTGCAAGCGCATCGACATGCTCACGCAGCTTTTCAGTACTTAGTCCGCCCTTTGCATTAGTTAAAGAGCTGCTGCCTATTTTGACTACGATCCGTTTCTTGGTCATTTTTCATTCACCATCCAATTTTAGGTAAAAAATGCCCTTCCATCCTTATACAAAGGACGGAAGAGCATTATCTCCGCGGTACCACCTTCATTGATATTAGATTCCGCTAATATCCACTTTAGCCTATCTCTTTAACGCAGGAAAACCGGCCAGTAAGCAGCCTGACAGTTCAAGGGACAGGTTCAACAGCATTGCAGGTTGGAACATCTTTCAGCCGCTGGATGTTACTCTCTTTCACCTGAGGGCCTATCTAATAGTTCCCTATCATTACTTTCATTTTATAATTGATCGAAAATTTTTAATATTAATCAATTATTATGATATATATTTAGTTAGGAGTCAATGGAAAAAATAAATCTTTACATAAAAGAAAGTCTTTCGGGATTATTGATTATTATGCAGGAGCCTCCCAAAACATCTCTTATTTCAACACTCACCACTGAAGGTAATTAATATTGAAGAACATTTATTTCGGTAGTAGTTATATACCTTACTTAAACCAAAAAAAGTCCAGGCAAGATGTTAGCTCCTAGCCTGGACTTTCCTCTACACATATGCTTTTTCTTTTGCCAACTCCTGTGCCACACCGATAATCCAGTCCTCCTGGCCGCCGACAGCACCCATTTCACTTATTTTCGTTAAGATATCACGTGGATCAACGTCATACTCTTTCCCAGCTCTTTCTGCGAATAATAGAAAGCTGGAGTAGACCCCTGTGTAGCCCAGCGTCAGGCTAAGGCGGTCGATTTGGACAGGACGGTTCATCAAAGGCTTCATGACGTTTTCAGCTGCATCCATTGTCTTATACAAATCTACCGAATGAGGGATATTCATTTTATTCATGACGGCAACAAGCTGTTCCGTAGCGGTGTTTCCTGCTCCTGCACCCATGCCAGCCAGGCTCGTATCAATTCGGTCCGTTCCTTCTTCCAGGGCAGCAATTGAATTCGCGACGCCTAATGATAGATTATTATGGGCATGGAACCCAATCTCCGTGCTTAAGTTTTCTTTGAATAGAGCAATTCTTCTCCGGGTATCATCCATCGTCAAGGCTCCAGCGGAATCTACTACATAAATTGTTCCTGCTCCATAAGACTCCATTTTTTTAGCTTCCTCAAGTAAATCTTCTGGAGTAGAACGATGGGACATCATCAAGAAGCCTACAGTGTCCATCTCCATTTCTACGGCTTTTTTAATATGTTGTTCGGAAACGTCAGCTTCACTGCAATGCGTAGCAACCCTCACGACTGAAGCTCCCCATTCTCTTGCCCGCTTCAAATGGTCGATGGTTCCGATTCCTGGAAGGAGCAGCACCCCTATTTTGGCACGCTTTGTATTTTTTACTGCTGTCGTAATAATGTCTTCCTCAGATTCTTTTGAAAAACCATACTGGATTGAGCTTCCGCCTAATCCGTCTCCATGGGTGGCTTCTATGATTTCAACTCCAGACTCATCAATCAGTCTTGTCAGTTCAGCAATTTGTTCAGTGGAATATTGGTGCGAGATTGCATGCATCCCATCACGTAAGGTCACATCATTAAAAACTACTTTTCTATCGTTGCTCATTGTGCCGTTTCCTCCTTCGTCATATGTGCTGCCATCACTTCTCCAGTCTTCATAGCCGCTGAAGTAATGATATCGAGATTGCCCGCATACTTAGGAAGAAAATCTCCATTCCCTTCTACTTCTACCGAGACAGTGACCACATCCTCTTTGATAACCGGGTCGGCCTTGAAACGATAACCTTTCACATACCCCTGCACCGTCTGTAAAATAGCATCTAAAGAAGCTAAAATGTCTTCTCGGTTCGTCTCCGCAGATTCTACGGTTTGAACGTGGATCGTGTTCCTCATTAAGATCGGCGGCTCTGCCGGATTCAACGTAATGATCGCCTTAGATTCATCTGCCCCTCCGACTTCACGCAACGCTTTTGCCGTCGTCACCGTAAATTCATCGATGTTCTGGCGCGTGCCAGGACCGGCACTTTTGCTGGATATGGAAGCAACAATTTCTGCATAATTCACTTTTACAACGTCAGAAATTGCTTTAACAATAGGGATGGTGGCTTGACCGCCGCACGTAACCATATTAACATTATCCAGTTCAACTATATTTTTTTCCTTTAAATTTACCGAAGGCACTAAAAATGGCCCCACTGCTGCCGGAGTCAAATCAATAGCTTTCATTCCGAGGTCTTTTAAAACCGGAGCATTGTACGCATGCGCTTTAGCAGAAGTAGCTTCATAGACAATATCGGCCAATTCGGGTTCCTCTGCCAAACCGTCAATTCCGTTGTAGATCGGTTTTACACCATACTCTTTAGCCAGCGCCAGCCCTTTTGATTCCCTGTCGATACCAATCATCGCAGTAAGCTCAAGCTGATCACTCCTAAGTAATTTGTACATAAGGTCGGTGCCGATATTACCTGATCCGATAATGGCACATTTAATTGTCTGATTGGACATGTTCATCTCTCCCTATATTTGATGTTTCTCTCTGTCAGGCACATCTTGTAAGTTAACTACTTCTCTACTTCTTCCAGATTGCTAAGCTGACGTGAATTGAAAGTTAACCATTAAAAAAATGAAGGCTGTCCCATAAGTCTGCAATAGACTAATAGGACAGCTTCTCTTTTATTGACTTTCGACATCTGAGATTCAAAATAAAAAATTCTCTTAAACCTAAGGTAATAAACAACTTTTTCAATTGCTTAAGCGGCACACTCTAATCTCTCTATCCGAAAAAGTTTTCAGCCTTTTCCAATTGTTCCTCTTGATCGTCTGGTAAATCATGCTCGTCAACGATTGCATCAACCGGGCAGGCAGCCACGCAGGCTCCGCAGTCTATACAAACATTTGGATCAATAAAATATTGATCTTTCCCTTCCTGAATACAATCGACTGGACAGATACCAACACATTCTGCTGCTTTTTCATAACGGCACGAATCTGTTATTACAAAGGCCAAGATGATCCTCTCCTTCTCTGTATAGTTATGTTGAATCAGTACAATCTGTCTTAATCACCTTTTCTCATTTCTCACCAATTCTTTACGGGCTGTCTTAGCATACTGTTCGTCGTTCAAATTTAAAAACTTCTGAGCGTTCAAGCCGTGAATTTTTTCTTTTTCTTCTTCACTTAATGATGGTACCCGGTCGACAATGGCTCCAGAAGGTGCTTCTCGAAGTAAAAAAGGATAGTCTGAACCGGCAATAACCTGATCTGCTCCAAAACTATCGATCATAAATTGTAAATTATGTTCATCATAAACGAGCGAATCAAAATACAACATCCTTGCGTAGTGGCTTGGTGGTTTCTCGGTTTTTCTGATATGAGGCCATACTTTCCAGCCTTTGTCCATTCTTGGTAATAAATAAGGCAATGAACCACCCCCGTGAGCAAAACATAATTTCAAGTTCGGATATTTATCCAGTAATCCACTCATAATGATACTTCCTGCAGCCAATGCTGTTTCAGATGGCATTCCGACCATATACATGAAGTTATGTCGCGGCATTCGTTCTCTGCCTAATGTTTCCCATGGATGAACAAATAATGGAACATTGCGTTCATCTGCCGCGTGGAAGAATCTTTCCAATGACTCATCATCTAAATTCAGGCCATTCACATTACTTCCTATTTGAATACCTTTTAACCCTAATTCATTGACCGCCCGATCCATTTCCTGGATCGCTAAATCAACTTCCTGTAAGGGTACTGTAGCTAAACCGATAAACCTTTCTGGATATTCCTGTGTGGTCGATGCAATAAAATCATTTTGAAACCTTGCCATTTCTAATCCTTTTTCAGGGTCTGCCCAATAGCTGAACGTAACTGGTATTGGAGATAATACCTGAATATCAATGCCTTCCTCGTCCATATCTTTCATGCGCCGTTCTGCATCCCAGGCCTGACTGGTGATCTCCCTAAATTTCTTTCCCTTAATCATAATATTGGCGCCGCAGTCACAAGTTTTCTCTAAGGTCGCCCAGCGGTCATCCCCATATTTCTCTGCTAGGTCCAGAAACTCTTCTGAAATAATATGTGTATGAAAATCAATTTTAAGGTGTTGTTTCACAAATGGACTCTCCCAATATTCATAGTTTAGTAATGAAGACCTGAAATACTCATTTCTCTTCCATTTATTCTCCGATCTTAGTTCCGTATGTGAGGTAGGTTTCCGGCGGTGTGCTTCCCCACATTTCTAAACCAAGCTGTCCCACCTCAGAAGACCATTCAATCGGTTCCCAATCAGGTGAGAAAATGAGGAATCCACCTGTCCAGATCTCAACACGATGGCCTGACGGTTCGATCACATAGATGAACTGAGCCCCGCTTGTCCCGTGCTTACCAGGTCCCCATTCGATCTTAATATCGTTTTCTGCCATAAGGTTGGACGCACGAATAAGTTCATCTGGAGAATCCAGATAATAGGCTAAGTGGTGGAATGCTGCTCCATCTTGGTTGGAATTTCTCATTAGTGCCATTTCATGTGCAATATTTGTTCGACTTAACCAGGAACCCAGGCGGACGTCTTCTTTGTTCTGAATATAGTAACGATGATGAATTCCTAACAGATCAGTCCACCACTGTTGCTCTTTTTTAACATCGTTTACCATGAGATTGACATGATCAAATCGACGGGGCGAGACGCCTTTTCCTGTATATTTACTCGGATGACTTGGGAGGTTTGACTTTAACATAGGATCATCTGTTACGAAGAGTTCTTTTTCCCAATATAATTCAATCGGTAATCCAGATGGCGATTTGAAGTGAAGCGCATCACCCAGAGCTTTCTTACGTCCTCCCTCTACCCACTGATAATCAATATTCATTTCGTTTAACTGATTTTCAAATAATTCAAGTGATTCCTTAGAGCTGACACGCCACCCCATACGGTTGACTTCTGAAGTATTGGATGCTTTCAAAACCAAGGTGTGGTGGTCAAAGTCCTGCCATGCTCTTAAATAAGCACGGTCCCCCTCTGACTCAGTTAATACAAGTCCCATGACTTCGGTAAAAAACCAAAGGCTTTTTTCAAAATTTGTCACACTAATTTCTACATGTCCGATATGAGCAACTGTACGTAAATATATTTCCAGCTTCTCCTGAGCTGCATCTTTACTTTTGATTTCTTCTTTCAACTTAGACATGGGTGATATCCTCCTCATTTAATTGTTCCTTTTTTAAAAAATTTACTAACTGCTGCGCCTTACGTTTATTGGGTGACGACTTGTTCCTTTTTATTACCCGTTCTACTCATAATGGAAGTACTATGAGCCGTGTTTAAGGATTCTTCCGGATTGATGTAAACCTTTGCATTACTCACCGCGATTGGTGCTTCTCCAAAACCAGTGGCCATTAACTTAACTTTTCCGGGGTAAGTTGATATATCTCCGACAGCATAAATTCCCGGGATGTTTGTTTCAGCTCTTGAGTTTACTTGAATCCATTTTTTCTCTATATTCAGCCCCCAGTCATTAATAGGGCCCAGATTAGAGACAAAGCCGTAATTGATCAGATACTCATCTGCCTGTAAATCTATAGTTTCCTTACTTTTAACATGGTTCAGCCTTACCGTTTCTATATTTTTCTCCCCTACTAATTCAGCAGGTGTATATGGAGTATAGATGTTAACGGATGAGTCTTTCAGTAGATTGACGCTATGCTCGTGAGCTCTAAACCGGTCTCTTCGATGAACGATGTTCACAGAAGAAGCCATATTCTCTAACATTAGAGCCCAATCCACTGCAGAATCACCGCCTCCAAACACGACAACATCCTTATTTTTAAAATAATTCAAATCTTCGATACGATAATGAAGGTTCTTACCAGCGAATTGTGCTTCATTTCCCAAATTCATGTTCCTTGGTTTGAAGGCACCGTTTCCAGCCGTAATTATAATCGTTTTTGAGTAATGAACTTGTTCGTTTGTATTAATTGTAAAAATGTCATTTTCCTTCGTAACTTCTTTTACTTCTTCACCGAGGTGGACCTCATTCTCAAACTGGTTCATTTGTTCTTTCAATTGATCAACTAGATCATTAGCTTTCACTTTAGGAAATCCGGCTACATCATAAACATGTTTATCCGGGTATAATGCAGACAGCTGTCCACCCAGCTGAGGTAAACTTTCAATTATTTTCACTTTTGCCTGACGCATGCCGGCATAGAAAGCAGTAAATAAACCTACCGGGCCTCCACCTACAATAGTGATGTCAAATACGTCGCTTTCCTTACCCATGTCACTCACCACCTATCATTTAAATCTCTTCTATAGAATCAAACTTATTTTCCCATGGGGCCTTAAACTATCAAGATGCAGGATAACCTTTTTGCTTTTAATTGCCAGTTCATTATTCTCCTGAACAATTTCATAAATGTGTCTTCCAATAAAAGTATCCATTACCTCTCGTTTGGTCCGGTGCGTTGTAAAATTGCATTCCACGTTAATCACTTCGGATTCCAAATCGTCAATCATGATATTGTGATAGTTTCGAAGCGTAGTAGAGTGCGGGTACTCGACATGTGCTTCTTTCTTTAGCAGCCTCTCCGCCCTTTCCTGGAGTCTCGAACGATTATCATGGGCAAAAAATAGATATTCTGTTGCGTCGCTTTCTGGATGCCCGATCGGCGGGATGTTATAGCTCGCATCATCCGTAAATAAATCTGCCCATTCTGTTAATTTCCATTCGTCCAATAACCTGGCTTCCGAATAAAGAAAATCAATGACATCTTGACGCGTAACTGTTGCTACAGTCATGACTGCACAGCCTCCTTATTCAACGATTCTTCAATTCTGACTTTATACTGTCTCCAGAAACTCCTCATCTGAATTTCATCGGTAGCCAATGAATTGCCTTCACCTCTTACCATCCCTTTGGAAATATCGTTCCACTGGACTTCCTGGTTATTGTTGTAAGCTTCCTGGCATAACTCCAATGCTTCATTATCATCAGGTGTGGCGAATCCTCCCGGTCCTAAGAATTCCAGAAAGTTATCATTCCTTGCCATCCGGTGAGCCTCATCTTCACCTTTAGGAGCAAATGCGTATCCTGAAACTTCGATATATCCAGGGGAGGTAGGATAAAACGTCCTAGCGGTAATAGCCATAATGTCATTGATGACCAAGTTAGGAAAAATCACAATATTCCTATTGTAATTAGCGATACGGTCTGCGCGATCCTCTCCAAATCTTTCCACCAGTCCCGCTTTAATTTTTTCCATATCCTGCTTCAGTTCTTCATCCCAAATAGGCGTCCACTGTGCTATAGGCCTTCCCCAGGGAGCTACGTATTCCATAACAGCATGGCCATTTCCAAGGTCTACTCCTTTTCCTTCTAATTTCACTTTTTTCAAGTCAGGGTCCTGGCCTTGTTTTATATCAAAGTACGTTTTATGAGTAGGCATGCCGTGATATAAGTCCACACTATTCTCAGCGAGCAGTTTCCAATTTGCTCTGACACTATACTCCTGCACTCCACCCAGAGCTTCCAATCCAGCTTCGGATTGATCGGCCACCAGATCAATATATTCCTTCGCATTCCCTAAGTATTCATCCAGGGAAATGGCGTGGTCGTCAAAGTTAACGAACATAAATCCACGGTAGCTTTCCAGTCTATTAACCGCTTTCATATTTTTGGTACCGTCACAGTTGAAATCATCCGGGAAACCATCTTTTCCCGGCATGCCAGCTAGCTGCCCGTCATTGGTAAAGCTCCAGGCATGGTAGAAACAACGAAAGACTCGGGAATTCCCTGAGTTCTCCCTGCAAACAAGCGCTCCACGGTGCGGACATGTATTGTATAACGCTCTAATCTCACCATCCTGGCTGTGCGCAAGAAGCAAATTGCGGCCACCGACTTTTTTTCGTTTATAATCTCCTTTTTCAGGAATTTCCGAGTCATGACCAATAAACAACCAACATTTATTAAAGATTTCTGCTCTTTCTCTAGCTAATATTTCTTTGTTAGTAAATACGCTTCGATGAACAAGAAACTCACATTCTTCCGTATTGTCTCGTACTATTTCCTTCATTATTTTCACCCCTTCAAGATAAATAACCTAAAGCATATTACTTCCACCATTGACACTTATCACCTGGCCTGTAATGAAACTTGCTCCATCAGTCGATAAATACCAAACTGCATCTGCTACCTCTTTTTCACTTGCAGCTCTTCCCTTAGGAATAATATCAATATACTTATCAACCAATTCTGAATCTCTGTCTCTTATCCTGTCTAAAGCTTCACAGTCAACCGCGGGAGGCGCTATAGTGTTCACTGTAATATCACCTTCTGCGAATTCCCTCGCCAAACCAGTTGTCATGGCGTGTACTCCGCCTTTTGCTGCATTATAAGCTGCATGCTCCCATAAACCATTTCTAACTGAATCTGCCCCTATATTTATAATTCTTCCTTTACCGGCCTCAACCATATAAGGCAAGGTCTTGTAACAAGACCAAACAGCCGTCCATAGATTCCTATCAATCGTTGTCTTCAGGGTATCAGGGGTTTGTTCGAGGAATGGAAGAATGACACCTCCGCCTGCGTTATTTACTAAAATGTCAATCTTCCCCCAATTATCTATGGTGTAATTCACCATTTCCTGAACAGATTCTTCTTTAGAAAGATCTCCGGCAAAATATTTAATTTCAGAATTTGTTAGCGCTTGCATTTCTTCGCAGGCTTTTTGTGTTCGTTCTTTACTGGTTCCGCTGATTAACACTTTGGCACCGGAATCAGCCAGCTTTAATGCTATCGCACGGCCAATCCCCCGCGCAGAACCAGTAACAATGGCAACTTTACCTTCTAATGATTCACTCAATCTTATATCCTGCAAACTAAAGCCCTTCCTTTCTCTAATTAACTTTCTAAAAACTTTCTATATTTTGTGTAACCCCTCCTTATACTTGCTGATTAGTATCGTTATTTTAAAATGCTATATTCTTTGCTTACTTCCAAGTATAGTAGTCAGAATATTTAGATACCAATTGAATATTTATTCGTTTTAAGCTGATTTCTTAAAAAAAATTAATACACTATTACGACAAAACTAAATGTTCTGTAAATTAAGTTGACAAGCTCTATCTGGTGTAAATATAATCAGAGTAGTCTTGTATAAAGCTTTATTTTCAGGGATTCTATTCCTTCTTACTACATGTTTCACATCAGCTCATTACTTCTTATCCACTTCATGCATCAATATCGCCAAATTTGAAAACGCTTTCTTACGGATTAAGTTTAGGAGGAATTAGATGAATGAATGTCAGTTACATACATTTCTTACCATAGCCAAATATAAAAGTTATTCAAAAGCCGCCGCAGTTCTCAATGTTACACAACCCACTGTTACCTCACGAATAAAAGCTTTAGAAGAAATATTACAATGTCAACTTTTTAAAAGAATCGGCCACGATATTTTTCTAACCGAAGAAGGTAACCTTTTCATCGACTATGCCAACAACATCTTGATTTATATTAATCAAGCAAAAGAAATTACAAACATGTTGAAAGATCCGGTCATAAAAGTCGGGTTCTCTCCTGGATATTCACACTCATTCATTGTTGAACTACTAAAAACAATTAAGTCAATAGGTAATATCGACATCCAGGTGATTGAAGGATTTGACTCAGTCAGTTTAAATGAAAAAGCTATGGCAGGAGAGGTCGACTTAATCTTTACCAGGCACGCTCTCTCAAATAATCCAGAAATTATTTCAGAGTATTTGTTTGACAATAACTTAGTAAGCGTTCTGCCAAAGGAACATCCACTGTGTGATAAAGAGTCACTGTATGTTGAGGATTTAAACGAGGAAACTATAATAAGTTATAGAAGAAACTCGTCATTATGGCAGTTAATTGATAAGCAGCTCATGGGGGCACAAAATATTACCCGGATGGACGTTGATAATAACGAAATGCTGTTAAATGCAGTGGCTAATGATATAGGGATCGGGATTATACCTAAACTAGGGATTGATAAAAGATATGAAACAGAGGTAGAAATCCGGGAAATCTATGAGGTGTATAATATCCCTAATCAGGTCTATGTCCAATACCGTAACAATCCTCGAATAGAAAGTTTAGCTAAAAAGATTATTTACTCAGTCATCAACCATAAGTATACTGAAATCTATTAAGACAGGGCCTATTAGAAAGAAAAAAAGGAGTGAGACATAAGTAACGCAGTAATGTCAAAAAACGAAGATTTATATAAACTCAGATGATTAGCGTAGTAAAATCGTAACAGTGGAGCAACTCTATTGCAGCGAGGGTCCATAAAGGTACCAGGTACCGAAAATCTGTAAAACAGCTAAGTGCCAAGTGTGAATTTCGGTACCTGGTACCTAGTGAGAGGAAGCTGAGGCCGTGCCCACGGAAAGCGAAGCGTATTGACGGAGCGATGGTTTCTCTTTAACATAAATAATCCGAACTGATTTCTACAAAATCATTCGGATTATTTTATGTTTATTCAGTTTTGTCCCTGCCTCATTAGGGAAAAGCTGCTATTTCCCTAGTTTCTCAGCGCTTGTCCCACCAATAGACCAATGTGTCTTTGGTACTTCATTAACAAGTACACGTATATTTTCTTTGGGGGCTCCCAGTGACTCACTGACGGCGTCAGTAACATTTTTCATTAAGGTGTTAATTTTATCGGGATCTCTTCCCTCCATTATTTGTACATTGATAATCGGCAAGTCTTCACCTCCTCCAAAGAATTCGTATTATTCTCTAACAAAGAATGAAACCTCTCCTAATCCACCGTAGACTGCCTGGACATAATCACCCGGCGATAGACGAACTGCTGCTGTAACTCCGCCGGTTAATATTGGTTGTCCCGCCCGGACTTTTTCACCTTTTTTACTTAACATATTGGCAAGTCTAGCGACTGAATTTGCTGGATTCCCAAGAACAGCAGCCCCGGCACCCAATGACTGAATTTCTCCATTGATGGATAAGGTCACACCGACCACATCAAGCTCCAGCTCTTGAGGCTTTCTGAAATAGGTCCCAAACACAGCACCTGCTGCAGAAGTATTATCCGCAATAACGTCGGGCAGCGTAAAATTAAAATTCTCATATCGACTGTCTATAATTTCGATCGCTGGAAACACATAATCAGTAGCGCGCAGTACATCAAGAGCAGTCGTATCAGGGCCTTCTAAGTCTCTTGATAAAATGAATCCAACCTCAGGCTCTACTTTAGGATGAATATAATCAGAAATGGAAATTGATTCTCCCTCATCGACAACCATATTGTCAAAAACATATCCATAGATTGGATCATCCACATCCATTTGTTTCATTTTTGCCTCACTTGTTATTCCCATTTTTGGTCCGATGACTCTGCAGCCTTCTTCAGATTTTTTTCGTATCAATTTTTCTTGGATGAGGTACGCCTCACTAATAGAAAGATCCGGATATAAGTCGGCCGTAATTTTTGTTATTTCTTTTTTTTCTTTTTCGGCATAGTGCACATACTCAGCAAGCTCTACGATTTGATTTTTTTCCATTTATACCCCTCCTTTACTCTGTGAATGAAACATGTACTTCTCCCAACTCAGCAAATTTTGCGCAAAAATGATCTCCAGGTTCAGCAGCCATAGCAGCAGACAACGCTCCGGATAGAATGATCTCACCCGCTTTTAAAGTAATCCCATAGCCCGCAAGTTTATTGGCCAGCCAAGCCACACATTTAACCGGGTCTCCTAAAGCTGCTGCACCTACTCCTGTATTTAGTAGTTCATTATTTTTGTAGAGGGCCATCCCCATTTGCTTCAGGTTTACATCTTCAATTTTTTTAGGTCTTCCACCAAGGATGTACATTCCAGAGGAGGCGTTATCAGCCACTGTATCAGCTAACGTAATGTTCCAATCTTTAATACGGCTGTCTACAATTTCGAGTGCAGGTACAACGGCATCCGTCGCCTTTAATACGTCTAATGTCGTTACATGAGGACCGGAAAGATCATCTTTTAAGATAAAAGCGACTTCTCCTTCTACTCTTGGCTGTAAGACCTGTTGGAAAGAAATCTCCCCCCTGTTCTCACACTCCATCTGATCTAACAGGTGCCCATAGTCTGGTTCGCTGACACCTAGCGAATCCTGCATAGCCTTAGAGGTCAATCCGATTTTCTTTCCTGTGATTTTCTGCCCTTTTTCCACCTTTTGTTCAATTGTGTGTAATTGAACCTGATACGCTTCCTCAATAGAGAGCTTAGGGTCCAGAGCTGTAATTGGCTGAACCCCTTCTCCAGTGCTCCAGGCTTCCGCTAAGTGGCTTGCGTAGGTTTCCTTTTTTGTTGAATATTCCGTTTTCATTGATATCCCCCTACATTTTCAACGTGATATTTGTTAATTCAGAGTAGAAATCAAAGCTGTGAGCTCCTCCTTCACGTCCGATACCGCTATGTTTCATTCCCCCAAATGGGGTGCGGAGATCGCGCAGAAACCACGTGTTTACCCACACCATACCAGCTTCGATTTGTGCACTAAACCGAGTAGCCCGTTTAATATTTCCAGTCCACAGACTGGCACTTAGACCATAGTGTGTATCATTAACTTGTTTGAGCACTTCCTCTTCGGTATCGAAAGGAACAATAGTAACAACTGGACCGAATATTTCTTCGCGTACACACCTTGAATCACTTCCCAGCCCAGTAATGATAGTCGGCTCCACGAAGAACCCTCTATCAAGTCCTTCCGCAGCTTTCCCGCCTGTCAAGAACGTACCGCCTTCCTCTCTGGCAATATCAAGATAGCTGAGCACTTTGTTATAGTGTTCTTCACTTACCAAAGCTCCAACATTTGTATTTGAATCAAAAGGATCGCCGACTTTAAGTTCTTTTGTCCTCGCTGCAAACCGGTCAAGGAACTCATCATATGCTGAACGCTCAACGTAAATTCTCGAGCCGCACAAACAAACTTCTCCCTGGTTGATGAAGCTGGATTTAATTGTAGTTTCAATTACATCCTCCATATCCGCATCTGCAAAGATTATATTCGGATTTTTACCACCAAGTTCAAAAGACAGCTTTTTTAAGGTTGGGGCTGCAGCCTTCATAATCGTAGAACCAGTAATCGTTTCACCAGTAAACGCAATTGCATCCACGTCCTCATGAGAAGAGAGAGCAGCTCCCGTTTCTCCAAAACCATGGACCATATTGACTACCCCGTCAGGCACACCGGCATCCTTACAAATTTGAGCCAGCACGGTTGCCGTCATTGGAGTTACTTCAGACGGTTTCATGACAGCTGTATTCCCCGCTGCCAGAGCAGGTGCCAACTTCCAGGTCATAAGGAATAAAGGCAGATTCCATGGATTAATAAGACCTACCACTCCCACGGGACGGCGGACAGCATAATGAATAGCTATATCATCTTGTTGATAAGCTTCGGTGCCAACCGAAGTCATATAGTCAGCAAAGAAATAGAAATTATTCGCTGCACGATCAATATCCACTTTATTTGATAGCCATAATGGTTTACCCGTATCCAAGGATTCTAGCTCCGCCAGTTCTTCTTTTCTCTCTAGGATCAAGTCTCCAATTTTTCGTATAATATTAGATCGTGTTCTCAAAGGCATGCTTCCCCATTCACCTGTAAGAGCCTTTCTAGCTGCTCTTACCGCTTGATCAACCTCTTCTTTTCCTCCTTCAGCAACTGACCCTAATACTTCTTCCGTTGCAGGATTGACATTATTGAACGCTTTTCCATTGTTGGACTTCACGTAGCCACCATCGATGTAATGGACACAATCAATAGCTTGTGTTTTAGTTGTTTGCATATAGAAATCCTCCTTATTTTTTCGGAAAATCTTACATAGTTTCCGAGCTTGTAACAGCAAATAACTCTTATTTTCTGAAACCCCTTTCAATACATCTTCATTATAGTGGCGTTAAAAATTTTTAAAAAGGTTGCCGTTCCTCTATATGCAACAAAATAAAAGAAAATAAAAATTAAATTAATCTCTATTTAGAAATCAGCCACAAAACCATATAATTAACGTATAATATCTATTAACTACCATTTTCATTAGTTCCTTTATACAGAACAAAAATTTCAAAGAGGTGAAATGATGCCAAAAAAGAAAAATCAGCCACAAACCCTTTCCTCAGTCAGAAACGCATTACTTATCCTAAAAAGCTTTTCAACATTTGAACCGACTAAAAAAGTAAGTGAACTGGCCGAATCCTTAGGCCTGGCGAAAAGTACAGTAAGTCGATTGCTATCCACCCTTGCTAGTGAGGGATTTGTTATTAAAGACCCTAAAACTAACGCCTACCGGTTGGGATTACCGGTACTTACGCTTGGAGGAATTGTTACCAACAACCTGGAAATCCATAAAGAATCTGCACCAGTTCTATCTAAGCTGGTTAATGATACAGGGGAAACGGCACATGTAGCGATCATGGATGGACTTGATACAATTTATATTCATAAAGAAGAATGTCATCACCCTGTCCGTATCTTAACGCATGTCGGGAGAAGAAACCCCTCCTACTGTACAAGTTCAGGTAAAGTACTGCTTGCTTTTAGTGAGAAACACATAGTGGAAGAAGTCATTAACAAAGGGTTAGTCTCCTATACAGAGAACAGCATTACGGATCCTGACCAACTTCGTCAGGAGCTGCATATGATACGTGAAAAAGGATACGCAATCAGTACTGAGGAATTAACAGAAGGGACAAAATCCGTTGCTGCACCAATACGGGATTATAAAGGAAAAGTGGTCAGCGCGATTACCGTGGTTGGCCCTGTTCAGCGCTTGAAAAATAATAAAATACCGGATGTAGCTAAAAAGGTAATTGAAGCTGGTAAAGAAGCATCTGAGCGCATGGGGTATGATGAGAGATACTTTAAGCGTTTGTAGAAAGAGGCTTGTATTCAGTAAAAAAAGAAGGCCCTCGATCAATAATGCATGCTTTAGAAGCAAATACATTTAGAAAGAGACCTTCTTCATCTTAATGTTATTCAGTTACTGTACCCGCATCAGCTGGATGTACTCCATGACGATAGAATTCAGCGTCAATTGGATCTAATGGTTTACGTCCTAGAATAAGGTCGGCTGCTTTCTCCGCCAACATTAATACAGGGGCATGAATGTTGCCGTTAGTCACGTAAGGCATGGCAGATGCGTCAACTACGCGTACATTATCAAGTCCGTGAACCTTCATTGTATTAGGATCTACGACAGACATTGGATCTGAAGCAGGTCCCATTTTGGCTGTACAAGACGGGTGAAGCGCAGTCTCAGCGTCTTCTTTCACCCAATCCAGGATTTCTTCGTCGGTTTGAACGGTAGGACCAGGTGAGATTTCCCCTGCGTTGTACGTTTTCATCGCAGGCTGTGACATAATTTCACGAGTAATTCTGATCGCTTCTACCCACTCACGTTTGTCTTGTTCCGTAGAAAGGTAGTTATAGACCATGCTCGGATGCTCTTTCGGATCCTTCGAACGAATCTTCAATGATCCACGGGCATCAGAATACATAGGTCCAATGTGTACCTGGAACCCGTGATCCGTCGGTGCTTTCTGTCCATCGTAACGCACCGCTACCGGAAGGAAGTGGAACATTAAGTTTGGATAGTCAACTTCCTCATTCGAACGAACGAAACCTCCACCTTCGAAGTGGTTCGTTGCTGCTGGTCCTGTGCGACCAAGCATCCATTGCAACCCGATCCACGGCATACGCGCTTTATTCAAGTTCGGCTGTTCGGAAACAGGGAGTGGACAAGCGTGCTGCACGTAAACTTCAAGGTGATCCTGAAGGTTTTCTCCAACACCGGGAAGGTCTACAACTGGTTCGATCCCAAGAGAGCGAAGGTGTTTCGCGTCTCCTACACCTGACAATTGAAGCAGCTGCGGTGTGTTAATAGCCCCACCGGCAAGGACGACTTCACCTGCTTCAACTTGATGCGTTTTTCCGTTTCGCTGATAGGTCAGCCCTTTCGCGCGGGTACCATCGAAGTCAATGCTTGAAACAAATGCACGAGTCTTCACTGTCAGATTCTCCCGGTCCATTACTGGGTGCAAATAGGCGCGTGAAGCCGACATTCGCTGGCCTTTGTACACATGCTTATCAAAAGGTCCGAATCCTTCCTGACGAAAGCCGTTCACATCAGGTGTTCGTGAATAACCGGCCTCAGCTCCTGCGTTAAAGAAGGCCTGGAATAAAGGATTTTTAGCTGGTCCGCGTTCCAGTTTAATTGGACCGTCATGGCCGCGAAGATCATCATCTGGTGATGCTAAAGCATTTTCCAGACGTTTAAAATATGGAAGACAGTGAGCCCAATTCCATGATTCCATACCTGAATCAGCGCCCCAGCGCTCATAGTCCATTGGGTTTCCGCGCTGATAAATCATACCGTTGATGGAACTAGAACCTCCAAGCACTTTACCTCGGGCATGCTTGATACGACGTCCATTCATATAAGGCTCAGGGTCAGATTCATATTTCCAGTCGTAGAGGCTTTTCCCTGCAGGGAACGGAAGAGCTGCCGGCATTTGGATCAACAGGTCCCATGAATAGTCACTGCGTCCTGCCTCTAAAACAAGAACACTTTTTTTCCCATCTTCACTTAGACGGTTGCCAAGTACAGACCCCGCACTACCGCCGCCAATGATTACAATATCGTAAAATTCACTCATATTTCAGTTCCTCCTTGATGTTAAAGAAGGGTTGGAACATGCCGTAACCCTTCTATTTAAATTCAATTCGCGTTTTATATAGAAAAGAAATAGACCGCCTGCTTAGAACCAGTTGAACGTTTCAGGCTTCAGGTTTTGGAAAATATGCTTCGTTTCTGTATATTCTTCAAAGCCCAGTCGTCCTAGTTCGCGTCCAATACCAGACTGCTTAAATCCACCCCACGGGGCGTGTGGGAAGTACAGGTTGAATTCATTAATCCAAACGGTACCCATGCGCATCTTCGCCGCACAGCGTTCAGCTTTTGCAATATCGTTTGTGAATACGCCGCCAGCCAGTCCGTAGATGGAGTCATTCGCAAGCTTAACTGCCTCTTCTTCAGCACTAAATTTTTCAACCGTGATCACCGGTCCAAAACCTTCCTCTTGAACTACGGTCATGTCTGTTGTGCAGTCTGTTAAAATCGTAGGCAAATAGAAAAAGCCATTTTGCAATTCCGGATCTTCCGGACGCTTGCCGCCAACGGCTAAGACCGCACCCTCTTTAATCCCTGCTTCTACATATTTTTCTACTTTTTCAAGATGGTCAGCTGAAATAAGCGGCCCCATTTGAGTATCCTCTTCAAATCCGCTTCCAAGCTTGAATTTTTTCACTCGCTCCACAAGCGCGTTTACGAAATCATCGTGAATGCTTTCTTCCACAATCAGTCTTGTACCAGCGGAACAAATTTGGCCGGCGTGGAAAAATACACCGTTCAATGCTTGATCGACCGCAATATCAAAATCAGCATCCGCAAAGATCACGTTCGGATTTTTCCCGCCAAGCTCAAGCGCAAGCTTCTTCACATTTGAGCTGGCCGCCTGCATAATTTTCTTACCTGTCACAATGCCGCCTGTAAAAGAGATAAGGTCTACATCTGTGTTACTAGACAGCTCTGCGCCAACTTTATCACCCGCACCAAGCACTAAATTGGCAACTCCAGCAGGTACGCCCGCTTCTTCCATCAGTTCAAATACTTTTATATGAGTAAGCGGCGTGATTTCACTCGGCTTGATAATTAACGTGTTTCCAGTTGCAAGCGCTGGCGCCAATTTCCATGACGCTTGGAGTAAAGGATAATTCCAAGGAGTAATCTGCCCACAAACCCCAACAGGTTCATGAACCACTTTACTAATCGAGTTTGGAACGGGAGAATCAATGAGCTCGCCGCCATCTTTATCTGCAATCTCTGCATAATAACGAAACACACCAGCGATATCATCCATGTCTCCACAGCTTTCTTCTACTGTTTTACCAGTGTCTAGTGACTCTAGATAAGCAAGTTCTTCTTTGTCTCTTTCAATTAATTCAGCAATTCTTCTTACAACAGCCCCGCGCTCAGTGGCCGGTGTAGTAGGCCATTCTCCGTTATCAAATGCTTCTCTTGCTGCAGCAATGGCTTCTTTTGTATCCGCTTCGTCCCCTTCTGGAACAACGGCGATAATCTCCTGATTAAATGGATTAATAATTTCGCGTGTATTCTCTGAGTTTGCGTCCACCCATTTACCGTTAATGTATTGTTTTAATTTGAGGTTCAGGTTCATTTTAATCAACTCCAATTCTGAAGTAAGTAAAGTTTGTTAAGAATTTATTTAACATTTTTAACACTAACATGAGTTTTTCATGCTGTCAAAGTAATTTCAAGAAATGCTTATCCCCTTTTCATTCTCGCTTTAGCTGAGTCCGGCAGGTTCTTTCATATGAAAATTATTGAAATTATTGAAATTACCCAAAACAAAAAAGAGACGATTTCTTGTAAATAAATTCGTCTCTTTTTGTTTGGCATCTTTTTGACAAATAAGCAAAATTA
The DNA here is from genome assembly GCF_043497005.1 of Halobacillus sp. B23F22_1. NCBI lineage: Bacteria > Bacillati > Bacillota > Bacilli > Caryophanales > Bacillaceae > Halobacillus > Halobacillus sp. B23F22_1. The sequence goes on from NZ_JBIEKE010000003.1 coordinate 682,792, forward strand.
TTAAGTTGTAAGGGAGTGTATTAAAGCTTTCAAGTTATTAATAGACTTCCCAGTTAGAGGGGAATACTTATAAGCCAGGAAAATTTTTTTATTTTTTCCCCATTTATCCATATCCCCTTTACCTTCTAAGGTTTTTGTTAAATTTTTGACAAGTGTACGAGGATCGTTACAGATATAGTCTTTTAACCGCCCATAATAATTCGTAGAACTTGGAACCAAACTTTTTAACCTCCAGATAAAAACTGGTTTATCCGCTAACAAAGCTTCTAACACGATCGTTGATTCATAACTTACGACTGAATCTACATTATGAAGTATATCGTATAAATCAGTCTCCTCTGCAAAACGGACATCAGGGAAGGCCTTCTGAAGTAAAGCGGTTTTTTCCGATGCACTTTGTTTACCGTTTCGTGGTTTGACAATAATATTGACTTTATCTTGTTTCCTCAGCTGAGCAATAATTGCATGAGGTATCTCTGTTTCTTCGTGATGTATAACCATAAGTACAGTTTTTCTTTCTGGATCTAATTTAAAATGAGAATGAAAAGCCTTTTTATCCATTAATTTATTATTGGAAAGTTCGTCAAACCTGGGATGCCCTATGACTTTTAACTTGGTCAGGGGGATGCCTTTTTTAGCATACCATTCTATATCATACTTCCCATATACGCCTAAGTATGTTGCCACCTTAGGGAGATATCCAAATTCAAGCATTGGAACTCCATGCTGCAAACAGATCGTCGGAATTCCTCTTAAAGCTGCTGCTAATGCCAGAACTCTTGTATCACTACTATTTGTCGTACCCAATACTAAGCAGGAGACAGGTGTCACCTCAAAAAAATTAACAGCTGCAGAGATCTGTCTCATAATTTTGGGAATAAGATTAATTAGTCTCTTCCTAAACTTTTCGTCACGATATATCGGATGAAACTTTGCTTTATTTAAACATTTAATTGTTTTTTCCTGAAATGCTTCAATCACTTTCGTATCAACATTTGAGAATTGTAATAAAGGCACAGCGGGGAGAGAATGAGCATTTTCATCTGTAGTGGTGTTTTGTAAAAGGATCATAGTTTCCGTTGGTGAAAAATTCTCCTTCAGCATATGGTCAGGGATTCTTAGCGCGGTATCGTATAATACTATTTTTCCTTTTTGCTTATTTATTTTCTTCTTATAAGGGGAAAGGCGTTTGTCAAAATGGGATTGAATACCTTTCTCCTGTTTTATATTTGTGCTTACAAATTTGTTGAAAGATTTGCTCTTCAATTTATTAATAGCATTCTCATGAATAAGCACATAATAGGGGCTGACTAAAGGAATTGAAATACCTAAATACGTTAACGAGCCAAACTTATCAATAAAATCACAGTATGATGACCAGTAATTACGTTCAAAATTATTCATTACTATTTATGACCTCCAATAAATTCATACTTATCAGCACTAAACACCTATTTCCCATTAGCAAACCGGTTAATTAAATTTTTGAGTCTTTGACCAGAAGGTTTAACAGCTGGATATGCTTGGGCTAAAAATCGCTTTCTTCTCTTATTTACTAGTTTTCTCATATTATGGTCGGTGAAATATTTATTGATTAATTTAGAGAATTTTACAGGGTCTGTTTGCGTCAATTCACCCAGAGAACCGTAGTAACCAGTGTAATTTGGAAAAGGAGTCGATAAGATAAATACTGGTTTTCCAGCTATCATAGCCTCCAGCCCTACAGTCGATAAATAAGTAACCACTAAATCACTGTGATGAATCAAATCATATAATTGGATATCTTTTGATGGGTAAAGATAAGGGTAGTTTATAGTCAACGGGTGCGGGGTTAAGCGTGGATAATCTCTAACCACAATATTATAATCTTTCTTATTACCTAGAGATTTAATAAATTTACGCCATTTCTGAATTTGCTGATCGTTCCTGACTATCATTACTATCACTTTCTTACCGGGTTTTAAGCCTAACTGTTTCTCTAACGCCCTTTTTGATACAGCGGGCTTTTTATGAATGGTATCGAATCTAGGGTGGCCGATAACTTCTATAGATTTTTTCGAGACACCTAATTGCTTAAACCACCCAGCTTCAAAGTCACCATATACCGCCTCTACGTCTGCTATTTGAGGAATATATCCAATCTCATTAGCAATAATCCCATGCTGCATACAGATGGTTGGGATTCCTACTTCTGCTGCTACCATGGCGATTGTTCGGCTCTGATAATAGTGAGTAGAAGAAAAAACAACACAAGAAACAGGGTTTCTGCTGAAATATCTACCAGCTTCCTCTATACGATGAACAATCCCCTCTATCTGCTTATCAAAATATGCCTTGAATTTTTTATGGTTAAACATCGGGTGATTACTGAAGGTGGAAATAATTTCTGCTGCTTTCCTCTTTAATATTTGGATATTTGAATTTACATTCGCCCTGTACTGATTTAAATAATGCTTAGGAACTCCTTCTATTGGAATACCTTTAATCACTTTGCGTTTTTTGTTTTTCGGCTTGAAATCATACAATGCAATGGTTTCTGATGGTTTGAAGTATTGGTTTATAGTATATTTCGGAAATCGAAGCAACTTCGCTGCATCATACAAAACAACCTTTTTTTCAGGATGGTTTGATTTTTTAGGTAATTTGCTTTTACTTTTATTCACATGCGTTCGTTTATACGCATTAAAGAGCTCTTGAAAAGACTTTTTATCTTTTACTTCATGAGTTAAAGATTTTATGAAATCTTCGGATGACAGGTTATTGTAAACATTATTATTATTCCTAATAAGACTACGAAAATGGCACAAGTAGGGAATAGAAAAACCTTTATATTTTAAAACTTTGAAAGTCTCTAAAAACTCATAGTATAAGGACCAAATATTACGCTCAAAAATATTCATCTTTTTTCCTCCCGTCGTTAATCCTTAAAAACCTTATACCTATATATATTCTTCATTACTAGATTTGTTTAGCAAGTCACCTAGTTCTACTATTACTTTATTCATTGATGCTGCCTCAGTTGGTAAATTATTGTGTATACATTACCTATTAAATGTCACCATGAACTCCAAGAAAGAATTTTACCATCACTCCGTCAAAATCCTCCTGCAGGATCTTCGACTCGTGCTGCTCCCACAGGAGTCTGCGTATTTTGACTACACTAATGATCTGCGTTTATACGAATGGGTGGTTTTTGACATCACTGTTTTACTTATGATCCAACCCCATCTTTCCAGACTGTCAAGAAAGTTCTCGACCGCTTTAATTTTTGGCATTTTCACTTAAATTTTTATCTATCCTGCACTAACGAAGGGGAATTTATTGTCGCTCGCCCGGATAGGAAAATATTTTCGCACAAGTGTGGATGACAGCTGCCTGCCAGAACACGAAGAAGATTGTTCATGAACTATCCAAGATGAGCCAGGCGAAGGAGAGTTTTTTTCTGTATTAGAAGAAATTACAAGGAGCGGGACCCCTTCCACTCCTGCGGAAGAACGAGTGAGCCGAGATCGCCGAGTGTGGGTTTCGTGAGGAAGCTCGGGCGCTCGGGAAGGGGCTTTCGCTCCTGGCGGCAAAAAAAGCTTGCGGAAAAAACAAAGGTTTCTCCACAAGCTGAATAGAAATCACCTCTTAAAAGAGGGGTTTCTTTCTGTATTGATTATTTCTGCCTTAACAATCTCATGCTATTTAGTATGACTAAAAGAGCTGCCCCGGTGTCACTTAAAACCGCCATCCATAACGTTAAAAACCCTGGGAATATTAAGAGCAGCGCGGCCAGTTTTGTAAGCAGAGAAAACCAAACATTCTGCTTAATGACGTTTATAGCTCTACGACTCAAACTAATCGTATGCGGGAGTTTTTCCAAATTATCGGCCATGAGTACAATATCAGCAGTCTCCATGGCAGTATCCGTTCCCGCACCCCCCATGGCAATTCCAAGATCAGCCGTCGCAAGGGCTGGAGCATCATTAATTCCATCCCCCACCATAGCCACTCGCTTTCCTTCATTCTGTAATTTCTTCACAGCGGTCACTTTGTCTTCTGGCAATAACTCAGCAAAGTAGCGGTCGACGCCTGTTTCGTCCGCAATTTTCTTCGCTGTTCCTTCATTATCACCTGTCAACATGACCATTTCATCCATTCCAACTAGCTTGAGCTTTTTAATGGATTGAACCGTAATGTCACGAATGGTATCCGCAACAGCGATGAGACCTAAAACCTCGTTTCGAGTACCTACGACTACAAGCGTATTTCCGTCTCTTTGCAATGGATCAATACGTTCTTCAACTTCATGAAGAGGAACTTCCATGTCTTTAAACAATTTAGGATTTCCTGCAAAGTATTCCGTACCATTAATTGTTGCTTGCGCACCTTTACCCGCTATGGCTTTGAAGCCTTCACCTTTCCTGACACCAATGTTTCGCTCGCCAGCATAAGAGGTGATGGCTTGAGCAATGGGGTGAGTGGAATGTTCCTCAATAGTTCGGGCAATTCCAATTAACTCTTCTGTATTGTTTTGAAGAGAGATAACTTCGGCAACTTTTGGTTTACCTTCTGTAAGGGTTCCTGTCTTATCAAAAGCAATTGCTTGAATGGCTCCAGCCTTCTCCAAGAAAGTTCCCCCTTTGATGAGGACGCCATTTTTAGCTGCATTTCCAATGGCTGACACAATCGCCACTGGTGTAGAAATGACCAATGCACAAGGGCAGGCAACAACTAATAATGCAAGGCCTTTATAGAGCCACTCTCCCCAGGTTCCGAACCCAAACACGGGCGGTACGACCATGACAAGAAGAGCAAGGATAAAAACAATAGGGGTGTAGACACTTGCAAAACGATCCACAAATGCCTGGGTCGGGGCTCTTTTCCCTTGAGCTTCTTCAACAAGATGAATGATTTTTGAAATGGTTGTATCTTCCACTAACCTCGTTACCTTAACTTCTAAGGATCCACTTTCATTCACTGTACCTGCATAAACCGTATCTCCCTGCTTTTTATCTACGGGCAAGGATTCTCCGGTAATGGGTGCCTGGTTAATGCTTGATGCCCCTGATAAAATTTCTCCATCAAGCGGCATCTTCTCACCAGGTTTAATAACAATAATATCATTGATTTCCACTTCTTCGACTGGTTTCCGAATCAGTTGATCCCCCGATTTAACGGTAGCTTCGGAAGGAGTCAGCTTCATCAAACTTCGAATGGATTCTCTAGTACGCTCAATCGAACTACTTTGTAATGTGTTCCCTAATGCGAAAAGCCATACGACCGTCGCCCCTTCAAACCATTCACCAATGAGGGCTGCGCCAATGGCTGCCGAGGCCATAAGCACATTCATGTCTAAGGACCCACTTTTAATGGCGTAAAATGCGCTTTTCGCTGGTTTAAATCCACCGATAAGGATTGATGCCGCATATAAGGCCGTTATTAACTCAGGAGTTACGGTTGTAAAAGAACCCATAAAACCAAGGGCAAGTAAGATCCCGGATATAGTGGTGGTTGAGATTCCTTTTTTCTTTTTATCAGAGGGTTTTTCTCCCCGGTTACTGATCGAATCTACGGAAGCATCAAAACCAGCTCTTTGAACCTCTTTTATAATTTCTTTTTGATTCGTCGTATGATCCACTTGCATTTTTCCTGTAGAAAAATTCACCTTAACCTCTTGAACATTCGGATTTTTACTTAAATGCTTTTCAATCGTCACCGCACAGGAGCCGCAATCCATTCCTTCAATTTTATACGTTTGTATCGTATTGTTTTTATTCAAAGGTTCAGCTTCAAAACCTAATTTACGAACCTGCTTAGGAATTTCATCGTATACAGACTGCCCATCGGCCCCTACAGACATTTTCCCGGTACCATAATTCACTTGAACCGACTGAATTCCTTTAGTCTTTTTCAGCCCTTTTTCAATGGTGGCCGCACAGGAAGGACAATCCATTCCATTAATTTTGTATTCAAAGGTTTTTTGCCCTTCTGGTTTATTATTCAATGGAGATGCTTGTTCGTTTCTACTATCTCCCGTACTACAACAGGATGAAGTGGTTCCTGTAGGTTCTTCATTCGAATTTGCATCACTTTTACAGCAAGAAGCAGCAGGTTCTTTCGCTCCTTCTTCAGAGCAGCAGGAACTTGTTTTTTCCGTGTCATCTCGTGCTGCCTCTTCATGATTAGAGCAGCAACTTGATTGTATTTCTTTTTCTATGCGATTCATCGATGTGCCTCCAATCTATTCCCATCAAGCCTCTCTTGAGTGTAATAAAGCTATTGAAACTAACTGATGCATATGTTCATCAGCTAATGAATAAAAAACAAGTTTTCCTTCTTTACGATATTTGGCTAACCTCATGTTACGCAGCAGCCTTAAATGATGCGAAGCCGTGGCCGTGGTTGAACCAATAATATTTGCCACATCGCATACACAAAGTTCTTTCTCAAGCGTTAAGGCATATGCAATTTTCATCCGTGTTGCATCCGATAAAGCTTTAAAGATCAACTCCACGCCTTCCACTTTCTTGATTTCCGGCTGTACTCGATTAACCATTTCCTCATCGTAACAAAATGTATCACACGTATCGGGTGAATTTTTCTTCAAAGAACCGCTCATATTCGCACCTCATTCAAATATTGATTTGATTATTTGTTTATAGTGTATGCTTCTATAACAAACATGTCAATATATATCCAAACAATCATTTGAATATTAAAGTGATATTAACCATCTAAATGCAGCGTAGTACCAGGACTTAGAATAAAGGCATAGACAAAAACGAATATGCGTATAAACGCTGATTTTCAGCGTACTCAAGATGCGAAGACTCCTGTGGGAACAGCACGATTCGAAGCTCCCGAAGGAAAGCGAATGATTTTGATGGAGCGGCCTCCATTCGATTTACCATAAATAACCCGAACGGATTTCAATAAAACCGTTCGGATTATTATATGCTTTATTCAGTTTTGTCCCAGCCTTGACCAAGGGGTCAAGACACCTTCTCCAATATCTCTTCCACTTTCTCATTTATTGGTTGGAAATCAGGATCTGGTGTCTTATCATCAGATAGCTGGTATTTTTCTTTCAAATGTATGATTCGTTCCACACTTTCGTTAATTCTTTCCTCACTTATTTCTCCACTATCTACAGCAGCTTTCAATTCTTCAAAAACAGTAACAACCAGAGCTGGATTATGAGCAACAAGCAATAAATCTCCGCCCGCTTTCACGGACTGGACAGCTGCATCAGCGACACTATAATGCTCGGTAATGGCACCCATCGTCAAGTCGTCAGTGATGATAACACCATCAAAATTATAGTCGTCCCGCAACATACCCGTGATTACCTCTTTCGACATAGAGGCAGGTGATTTTTTGTCAATTTGGGGAAGCAGAATATGGGCGATCATGCTCACGTCGGCTCCCTCTGAAATAGCTTTCTTAAATGGCACAAGTTCCAGTTCACTTAACTCCTCATAGCTTTTGTTGACCATCGGGAGTTCCAAGTGAGAATCGACGCCGGTATCCCCGTGGCCAGGAAAATGTTTAATAACGGAAATAACTCCCTTATTCTGAATCCCTTTCATTGTCTGGATGCCTAGAGGGGTGACAATCTCTGGGCTGCCGCCAAACGAACGGTCCCCGATAACGGGATTATTTGGATTGCTGTTCACATCAAGAACCGGCGCAAAGTCCAAATTAAACCCGAGTGCCTGCATCTGTTCACCAAGAATAGTGCCGGCTTGGAAGGCCACTTCCGGATCGTTCAATTCCCCAATCGAACGGCTCGTCGGCAGACTTTTCACCTCGTCAGGCATGCGTGTTACACTGCCGCCTTCTTCATCGACTCCCAGCAATAATGGGTAAGGGTTCTCAGCATTAGTTGTTTTCATCTCATTTAAAAAGTTGACAGTTTGCGCTGCACTTTCGATGTTATGCCCAAATAAAATAAGTCCCCCAACGTGATAATTCTTAATCATCTCCCTTGTGTCGGCGTTCATTCCCGTTCCTTCCACCCCGCCGAAAATCATTTGTCCGATCTTTTCATCAAGACTCATATCGGCAGTACTTATATCAGCAGAATTCTCCCCTCCACTTATTTTTTTAGATAATGAAATATGGTCCACCTTTGGGTTATCCGCATCATCGTCAGGTTTCGGCATCACCCATTTCAAAACATAATCATCAGAAAGGTCATAAACAAGAATGATGTGATCATAATCTTCGTCTTGATAGTATCGCGTGTCATCTGGCTTTTGATATGATTTAATCGCATCCAGATCGAACGATGTCATTGTTTCCTGTGACGAACGCAGCTCAGCTACAATACCCTCTTCAGTGCCAACATCGATTTCATGCGATGGATATTTCAAAAAAAGACCAGCATCCGTGTTTTCGTCCTTCTCCGGTGCTCCCCATTTTTCCTTGACCTCCTCAGCACTCGTTTCTCCGACCACAATAGTGCTGTCGGGAATTTCCCCTTGTTTAGCCAAGCTGAATATAGTGTCCAAAGATGGTTCGGACTCCCCACTCTCTTCATTTTCATTATCTTGTGAAGAGTTGTTTGATTGTTCACCTGCTTGATTTTCATTTCCATCCCGATCCGAAAAGTTAATAAATATGCAAGCCGCCAAAAGAGCAATGAATCCAACGATAATTATTATGGTTATACGCTTGAACATCGTAATTCCTCCGCATTTAAATTTCATTCTTATAGTTGAAAATATCTTTTCCAATATTTTGTATCACCGGCTATCTTTTAATATAGTATACATTCTTTAAATATCGGGGGTAAGTGATAGCAGCACTCTATATGAGGTCATGAAACAGAAAAACCCCGACTAATGACACTTTTTTAGCGTGTCCATTAGTCGGGGGATGGTTCAGATCAAAATATACCAGACGAGCTGTTACTTCTTGTCTTCATTAAAGTGAACTGTATCTTTCAAATCATTGTTTTCTTCTAGTGAGTTACTGCTGGTCATTTTTTTCACAAATTCCTTAACGGTCTTGACGCTTATACCGGACTCCCAGTATTCAGCGATTTCAGGAGTTACTTTGACGAGTACAACATTCGAATCATCCGCGGAAATATTCAGCAGTCTTCCAAGGATCTTGTTCCAATACTCTTTCTTCTTATCTTCATCTTGGACAAATTCAGCAGTTCCGCTGATCGATACATAAGATTTGCCTGCGTATGCCAGGTTAACGGCAGAATTACGGTTGATATCCCTAAATTTCTCTGTATCCTTTTCTGTAATGAACCAGATCGCTTCCCTATCCATTTCTACTTCTTGCGTATGCATAGGTCGTGACAGCAGTCTGCCCTCCGGGGATACAGTGGTCAACATTGCTACCTTCTCATCTTTAATCAAATCTTTAATTTTCTTAAGGGTTTCTTGATTTTCTGTTGATTGATCAGCCATTTGTGTTTCCCTCCTTCTGGTCCTCAGCAGTTGCTTGTCTTCTTTTCCAAAGGTTTAAGCAGACTACCTTAGAACAAATCTTCTATTTCCTTTTCCCAGAAAGACACAAAAGTACACTTTCACACCATCAGTCATTGGAAAGGTTTATATTTTTTGTGAATATGAGTGTAGACATATCTTTAACATTTCCTTTATTTCCTACTGTTTATGCGCTGCCCACCTTCCATATTCCCCTTGCACTTTTCAGTTAATACCATTAAAGTATATACTGGTTGAAATCTATCCTAACTGGATATAGATAAGAAACAGGCATATTTTACTTTTAAATTTTGGAACTACAGCGTTCCTTAAGGAAAGGTTCAGATATATTATGAAAGATAACTTTTGGCATGAGCTGCCGCGACCATTTTTTGTGCTGGCGCCTATGGAAGCAGTAACGGACGTCGTTTTTCGTCATGTCGTTAGTGAAGCAGCAAGACCTGACGTGTTTTTTACGGAATTTGCGAATACGGAGAGCTACTGCCATCCGCAAGGAAAAGACAGCCTCCGGGGACGTCTTACGTTTACGGAAGATGAACAACCGATCGTTGCGCACATATGGGGAGATAAGCCGGAATACTTTCGTCAAATGAGTATCGGTATTGCAGAAATGGGATATCGAGGCCTTGATATCAATATGGGGTGTCCTGCACCTAATGTCGCAACAAAAGGAAAAGGCTGCGGGCTTATCCGCCGTCCGGATGTTGCAGCCGAAATCATCCAGGCCTCCAAAGCGGGTGGACTGCCCGTCAGCGTGAAGACCCGTCTCGGTTATACGGAAGTAGATGAGTGGCGTGACTGGCTGAAGCATCTACTGGAACAAGATATCGTAAATCTTTCCATTCACCTTCGTACAAAAAAAGAAATGAGCAAAGTTCCTGCTCACTGGGAGCTGATTCCCGAGATCAAGAAACTGAGGGATGAAGTGGCCCCTCATACACTTCTTACAATTAACGGGGATATTCCTGACCGCCAAAAAGGACTTGAACTCGTGGAAAAATACGGCGTGGACGGCGTAATGATCGGCCGTGGTATCTTCCATAACCCGTTTGCTTTTGAAAAAGAGAAGAAAGAGCATACAAGCGAAGAACTCCTCGACCTTCTTCGTCTGCAGCTCGATCTTCATGATAAATATTCAGAAGAACTCGAGCCGCGTCTTTTCAAACCACTTCTCCGCTTTTTTAAGATATATGTACGCGGATTCCGAGGAGCAAGTGAGTTAAGGAATCAGCTGATGAGCACGAAATCAACTGATGAAGTGCGCGATCTTCTTGATGAGTTCAAGGAGGAGCATGGTGGAGTGACAGAAGAGAAAAGTTTTTCTGTCTCGAGGTAAATCTTTTATAGGAGCAGGACGGATCAAAACTGAATAAAGCATAAAATAATCCGAACGATTCTAAAGAAATCAGTTCGGATTATTTATGTGAATGAGAATTAACCCATCGCTCCCTCAAAATCTGTCTGTATTTTTATCGTTTTTGCACATCACTTCTTTTTCTTGACACCATTCTTAATAAAGGAAATAAGTAACATGGCCAGAGGGATGAACAGCATCAATGACGGATAAATTACATTTTGCACTGTGTTTTGTCCTTCTTCTATATGTTCTACAAAATTAGAGGCGATAATCATTGACAATAGGAGAAGAATAACCCCGGCAGGAAAAACAATTTGTCGGTGATTTTGTAGATTGAATAAATCAACCATTCCAATTACGGCACCATAAAAAAGAATAGATGTTTTGAAAAACGTATTGATAAGAAGAGTAAAAACTACAAAAGCATCAAGTCTTTGAATAAACTCCAAAATATTAACTCTGCCTATGGTTGTTAACAAAGGAAAATTAGACTTCTCCACTTCTTCAAGACCAAGAACAGCAATATTTAAACTGGTGGTATAACTTAAAACAAGCCCGCTTAAAATTATCGCAGTCAGCCAAACATTTTTCGCTGATTTGGGCCGATTTAGATAAGGAAGCAGCATACTGAAAACAATCATTTCCCCAAAAGGAAAGTTAGTAATTAAAGGAAATGAGGTTGTTAATATTGGTTTCCATCCATACTCAAGAACCGGACGCAGATGATCAATATCGACACGCCCTGTCAAATAAACAAAAAAACTCCCTGCAATTCCTATAAAGAGCAAAATAAAAAAAAACACTTCCGTTGTCCTCGCTAATACTTCAATACCCAGATAAAGAACATAGCAAATGGCAAGCACCATCAAGATATTCACTGCCAATAGTGGGGTTCTTGGCATAGTTGAGGTAATTAACAAATCACCGAAGTCTCGTAAATCACGAGCCGCAATGTATAAAAGGAATACAACGTATAATAGACCAATCCCCCATCCAAGATGTTTTCCAAATATCTTTCTCGCATACCCGGTAAGAGGCAGATTGGGGTATTGACGAAATAAAAAATAGTAAATGAAAAATAAAACTATCCCCCCGCTCATCCCTAATAGAATAGCAATCCAGGCATCTTTTTTGGCACTAATTCCATAGCTTACGACTAATGCAGTTCCCATGTTAAATATAAACATCATTGCAAATAGTTGAAGGACATTAATTTTTGCTTTTTCCATAGTATAAGGAACCCTCTTTTATCCATATATAATTACATACGTACGCTTGGTTATTGAGTCTACGTTTGAAAGTCTTATCTAGTTGCTCATTCTATCTTAATTTTGTACTTTTAAACGTTGACTATTTTTCCAAGACAGATGTATGAACAAAATAAAAACAAGGAATCCTAGTAATGTAAATAAAAGCTGGAGTGTATAACAATGAAAAGTGCCTGGAATCGATTAATAAAAAGAAAGAAAACAAAAAAGCACAATGGGCAGGAACAAACCTCCACATTGCCGGTGAAAAACCGCGGTATTTATACAAGTCTTGATGAGAACATCAAATACATAAAACAAGATTTCGGAAGCAGCAGTGATCTTGTGATACGCGAATTTACAATGGGCCGGCCCTTTGCAATAAAAGCTGCGTCTATTTATATTAAGGGGTTATCAGATACAAAATCCTTAAGCAGATTCATTATAGAAAAACTAATGAATGAAATGCATGCCGAAAGTAATCCAAACCCATGGAGCCCAAGTCAAATCGGAAATTATATAAAAGAAAACCTATTACCGATTTCGAATGTGGATGAAATTGAAGAGTGGAATCAACTTCTTTCCACTCTTTTAGCTGGACAAACCATTCTTTTAGTTGATGGCTGGGACCATGCCCTTGGCTGTGATTCCTCTGATAAAAAAGAGCGTTCTGTCTCAGAACCTACAACAGAGGTAACCATTCGCGGAGCAAAAGACAGTTTTACAGAGTCTTTAGATACTAATACAGCATTGGTTCGCAGTAGAATACAAAGCCCAAATCTATGGTTGGAAACAATGAAGATAGGCAGAATTAGTCAAACAGAAGTTTCTATTATGTATGTGAACGGAATTGTAAATAAAAAGCTCATTCGTGAGGTAAAAAATCGTCTGAAAAAAATTGAAGTCGACGAGTTACTTTCTTCCAATACGGTTGAAGAATGGATTTCTGATGAAGTTATGACGCCTTTTCCGACAGTTCTTGTTACAGAACGACCGGATGTAGTAGCAGGAAACTTAATGGAGGGCCGCATAACGATTTTTGTAAACGGAACCCCCTTTCCTCTCATTGTGCCTGCAACATGGAACCAATTTTTTCAATCCGCTGAAGATTATTATTTAAATTGGATCATCGTTAGTTTTTTAAGGTGTATACGAATTGTTTCTTTTTTCGTCACTTTGTTTGGTACCTCCCTTTTCATTGCATTTGTATCCTTTCATCCAGAACTTATACCAACACCGTTACTCATAAATATTGCCGCCCAGAGACAAACCACTCCATTTCCAATTATTTTTGAAGCTTTATTAATGGAAATTACTTTTGAAATATTACGAGAAGCAGGAATTCGGATGCCGCGTCAAGTTGGACAGGCGGTTTCAATTGTAGGCGCCATTGTTTTAGGAGAAGCAGCGGTCATGGCGGGGATTGTTTCGAGTTCTATGGTTATTGTAGTAGCTGCCACGGCCATTGCGAGTTTTACCATCTCCCATTCCTCTATGACCGATTCCATACGCTTACTCCGATTTGGCATGATGATTTCCGCCAGTTTATTTGGATTGTACGGCGTTGGATTGGGAGCTATTGTATTGGTTGCTCACTTAACCAGCTTACGATCATTTGGCATTCCTTATTTAACACCCTATGCTCCTTTTATCTTTGCTGATCAAAAAGATGCAATTCTGCGTTTACCAAAGCCATTCTTAAAAAAGCGGCCGCGTTTGATCAGTCAAAATAATACAAAAAGGACCGGGGACGACCTATCCCTTCAAGAGGGAGATTCAAAGGACTAATGAAGCAAAGCGGGGTGTCTATGATGCTAAAAATATGGTTTCTATTTATGTCATTTGTTACCCTGTTTTTTCTATCCGGGTGCTGGGATAGCGATGAATTGAAAGATATTGGCATTACTACTGCCATTGGCATTGATAAAGGCGGGAATAATGTGGAAGACAGATATCGTGTTACGGTCCAAGTAGTAAATCCATCCCAGATCTCCGGGGGACAACAAGGTGAAAAAGTTCAATCTTCTCCAGTTAGGAATTATTCCACTACTGGAAGTACATTAAGTGAAGCATTACAAAAAATGCGGAAAAAATCGGGAACACTTTTTCTGCCACACCTTCAGTTAATGGTCATCGGTGAAGAGATGGCCAAAGAGGGAATTGATGAATTATTCGATGTTACCGAACGAGATGCTGAACTTCGAGCACATTTTCCGGTGTTAATCATTTCTGGGAATACAGCAGAAGAGGCTCTTAAAATCACAACTTCGTTAGAAAGTATTCCATCTGAAAGTATCATTAAGAGCTTGAAATCTGTTGAAAAAGAATGGGGAGAGTACACCACTATTACCGCCCATGAGGTTATAAAACAATTAAACGAAGGTAATTTAGTAATCCCGGGTATTCAGATTATCGGAGACATCGAAAAAGGCAATCAATCCGAAAACATGCAGCAAATCTCCCCAAATGCAAGGGTTAATATAGAAGGAATGGCTCTTATTAAACGCGGAAAACTTACAACATGGATCGAAAAAGATGCTGCCCGCGGTGTAAATTGGATAGTAAACAAAATAAATCGAACCGTTACAAACCTTGATTGTAAAGAGAAAGAGAAAGCAATCTCCATTGAGGTCGTACGTGCTCAATCAAACATTGAAGTAAACGTGGAGAACCAGAAACCAATTATTCATGTGAATGTCCATGCTGAAGGAAATGTTATGGAAGCCCAATGCAACGTAGATTTAGAAAATTATGCGGCTATTGAAAGGTTACAAACAAAACTCAATGAAGAAATTAAAAATGAAATCCTGGCTGCCATAACCGTGGCTAATGAAGAACAAAGTGACTATTTTGGCTTTAATGAAAAAGTAAATATTGCAGATAAAAAATTGTGGAAAAAGATTAAAAACGAGTGGGACGAGGAAATCTTTCCCGAGACAGAGGTCAAAGTAAATGTAGAAGCTTTTATCCGTCGGACTGGAATGAGGACTAAACCATAAACAGCTTATTAAAAATTAACCACTACTCGAATATAAAATTAGTTCTTGTTTTTTTTAATATACAAAATTTGTTGACCTATCGTGATGAATAGGAAAAAAGCAAGCATCACATATTCTCCCGGCTCTATTACCCAGAAAGGGTTGAGCAGGCGATGCATTGCTTGAGAAAGTGTTAATCCTAACAGAATATCTATAACTAGATTAAAGGAAATGGCTACAAAAAGAAGAAATATAAATATCCCTAATACTTTCATGTTTTTTCTCCTTACTTCGGGAGGATCATTTTATCGTAGTATTCTCAACAAGCAGGTGTTTTCATTCTGAAAAGCCACAGAATTGACGTAAGCTACACCAAGATATGATCATTATTTGGGACACCACTAGTTACAATTGCTTTATGTATTGTAAAATCGAATAAAAGCTTTTACCTTAATTAAGGTAAAAGCTTTTATTCAATGTAATTTTATAGTCTATCCTATTAAAAATACAGTTTTGATAGTGGTGAAAAATTCTTTTGCTGCCTCTCCCTGCTCCCATGAATAAAAATAGCCGGCTCTAAATAATAGCCATTTGTATCATTTTGAACGGGAGGACCCTCATATATGAGTTCGGCACCTTCTATTGTGTCTCTTAAAATTAAACAGATATATTTTTCCACTTTTTTTGAATTGAAGATTGTTCCACTGCTTCCATCACTCTTTGATTGATAACTCCATCATAAAAATTTGGAACCGGGACTTCGTTCTTAGATATCGCTTCCATAAACGCATGCATTAAATTAATAAATGTGTGTTCATAGCCAATAATGTGTCCCGGCGGCCAGTAGGCTCCAGCATAAGGATGTTCCTCTTCTGTGCAGTTAATTGTGCGAAATCCTTGCAATCCAGGTGGTGAATCCGCAAAGTAAACATCTAAATTATTCATATTTTCCATATCCCAGCGTACAGAACCTTTTGATCCGTTAATTTCAAATTTGTTTTTGTTCCGGTTGCCTCCTGCGAAACGAGTGGCTTCAAAGGTGCCCATTGCTCCATTTTCAAAACGAGCTAGAAAGGCGGCAGCATCATCGACCGTCACTTCACCATATTCGCTGTTTTCAGATTGAGCTGTCAGTCCTTCTTCTGCGTCCGGGAGAGGTCTTTCTTTTATAAACGTTTCCATCATACCGCTTACTTCTGTTATTTCCCCTACTAAAAACCTTGCTAAATCTAAACTGTGCGCTCCAATATCTCCTAAGGTTCCTGATCCCGATACCTCTTTCTTTAAGCGCCAGATAAGAGGAAAGGATGGGTCCATTATGAAATCCTGAAGATAATTTGCCCGAAGATGATAGATCTTCCCTAACTTTCCTTCTTTAATTAGCTTTTTAGCATATTGCACAGCAGGAGCGAAACGGTAATTGTGACAGATCATATGAATGACTTGATTCTTTTGCACGGCTTCGTACATTTGCTCTGCTTCCTCCACGGTTAACGCCAGCGGCTTTTCAGAAATAATGTGTTTTCCTGCTTCCGCAGCTGCAATCGCTATTTCAGCATGGGTATGATTAGGGGTTACTATATCAATTACATCAATATCTTTACGGTCAATTAAACGCCGCCAGTCTGTTTCGTAACTTTCCCACCCCATAATTTCCGCTGCCTGTTTAACCGCTTCTTCATCTCGTCCTGAAATTGCTTTAAGTGAAGGTTTTAAAGCTGGGTCAAAAAAGAAAGGCAAGTCCCGATAAGCATGACTGTGCATTTTCCCCATAAATTGGTACCCAATCATTCCAATATTAATTTCTTTTTTTCCTTCTGCAGACACTTTTCCTCCACCCTTTCCATTTAATTTGCAGCGGTTAACAGCTGTTCAAAGTTTTTTTCATCGATACCTCCTGGAAAAGCTTCAGGCTGTTCGCATACGGTAGACATTTCATAATGCCGCTGCTGATCAGAGGCCTCGTGAATGCCTTGCATTATTTCCAGTACATGAAAAGCTAGTTCCCCGTCTGCTCTAGGATGACGCCCGTTCAAAATTGCATGAGCAAATTCTGCTATTCCTATCCCCCTTTTATTACTTGTAAAACCATGGGATAAAGGCTGTTCAGTCCACTGCTTTTCATCGAAGCGTCTCATATATACAGGTCCGCTGAATTCATTAGGATCAGGTACAGAGAGGCTTCCCTCAGTTCCGTAAATCTCAATATGGGGGAGTCGATGGTGCCAAGTATCAAAGCTCGTTATGATTGATGCCACTGCCCCATTTTTAAAGTCGAGAACTCCATTGATTTGAGTAGGGGTAGCGACTTTAATTTTTTGCCCGAATTTGGGTTTACTGGATATCGTGCGCACTGGATAAGTTATCTTCGTCGATCCTGTCACACGCTCCACTGGACCCATTAACGCTACAAGTGCTGTTAAATAGTACGGGCCCATATCAAACATCGGTCCTCCTCCTTTTTGATAATAAAATTCTGGGCTTGGATGCCAGTTTTCATGACCGGGAATCATCATAAAGGCCGTGGCTGATACAGGTTTTCCAATCATTCCGTCATCAATTAACTTTCGGCAGGTTTGCAGTCCTCCTCCTAAAAAAGTATCGGGGGCGTTACCAACCATCAATCCTTTGCTCTTCGCTGTATCGAGAATGATCCCTGCCTCCTCTCTTGAAATCGCCAAAGGTTTTTCACCATACACATGCTTTCCCGCATGTAACGCTTCCAATGCTACTTCAGCATGAGATGAAGGAGGGGTCAAATTCAAGATGAGATCAATTGATTCGTCCTTCATAATTGCGTCTTTCCCGCATACTTTAGGAATATTGTATTGAGCAGCCTTTTGTTGAGCCGAATCGATATTTAAATCGGTACATGCGACAATATCAAACGTGTTAAAGCAAGCTGAATTTTTTATGTAAATATCACTGATGTTCCCACAGCCAACTAAGCCCGCTTTTAATTTATTCATCAGCTCAACCTACCCCCTTTTCATTTTCTTTTCTAGCTGCCCAAGTAAAACCTTTTCTCATTAGCGAAACGACCTCCGGCATACGGACAATTTCTGCCACGTGTCCTAATGAACAGTAATACACCCTTCCTTTTCCCCATTTCTTACTCCATACTACTGGCATATCCACTTCCCCATTAGACTGGTGAGGACCATCAGCTATCGGAAATCTGGTAGTAGCATGTACATAAACTGCGGGGTCAACGTGCATGTAGTATTGCTCTGATTTCACTTGAAAATCTGCTAATCCTTTGGTTAACGGATGATCTTGATCTTTAATTTTTACAGTATAGGTCACATCATTATCACCTGGATGAGCAACCCACTGGCCTCCTGCCATAAACTGATATTCTGTAGCCATTCTGAACGAGTCCCCTAGCCCGCCATGTAAACCGGCCAACCCTGTACCAGCAGACACGGCTTTCAATAAGGGCTCTAACTGTTCGTCAGTTATTGTCCCTTGCGTCCAATTGGGAACAATTAAATCATAAGCTGTTAAGTCTTCTTTTTCTAACGTTTCCAGTGTGTCGGTCACGTTCACTATAAAATTCTCTTCTTTTAATATACCTGCTAAAATGTCGGCTACTTTTTCTGGCTCATGGCCTACCCAGCCACCTTGAAAAATTAGAGCATTTTTGATAATTTACAACTCCTTTCTAGAATTTAAAGTTTTTTATAGGAAAAATATTTGAAATCTGCGTATTTGAGCTGCCCGCTTAAGTCTTGCACAGTCATTCCAACAAATGTACCGGTGAAGCGAATTAAATCTGCATCATCATCCGATAAATGAGTATAATCAATTTCACTTACCACTGTTTCCCACTGCTCCCCGTCCAGTGAATAATAGAACGTGAGCCGCTCCTCTTCTATACTGGCCCTTAAATAATAGTAATTCTGTATCGGGAGTGATATGTCCTGCTTTAGCAGTTCATCGTACTGTCCGTGTTTCGATTGAATGATTCCTAAAACGCTCCCGTTGTTTTCATCATGGGTTATTCTTAAATAAACGTAATCAGTCGTATCATAATAAATGATCAAACCAGCCATCTGCTGAAAGTTATCAGGCCGAAAGTCCAAACATGTTTCCAGTTCTACATGTATGCTTTCAAGGCGTCTAGCGACCATGCTTTGTTTATGAAGAGAACTCATTGATTCCTGTCCCTTTAAACGAAGGTGGCCGGGCCTCTCATGTAAAGACATCCATTCCTCGCTAAAAGGTCTTCGGAGAGAATTCCAATAGTGTTTCAATGAAGTGGTTGAGAAGTCATCCTGCTCCCCTTGTTCAGGCACCGGTGCCGGCTTTAAATCCGGAGCTTTAATTTTCACTTGAGGACTAGGTCCATTTTCTACACGTATCCAGTCATCATCCGTCCAGTAACATTTTTGCAGGGCCGTTTCTCTTCCAAGGACACATTTTTTCTCTTTAACAGGTCGCCCGCATAAATGGGCCATGTACCATTCTCCCTCCTGCGTTTCAACAAGACTGGCGTGACCAGCTTTTTGCAGTTCATCATCATCATTCGATGTAAGAATTGGATTAGTTGGATCAACTTCATAGGGACCAGCCAGATTTCTGGAACGGGCGATAGTTACGGCATGATTATAGCCTGTACCTCCTTCAGCAGTAACCAAGTAATAGTAACCACGCTGTTTATAAATGTGAGGAGCTTCAGTCAATCCTAATTTTGTCCCTTTAAAGATATTTTTGATGGGACCTACTAATTGATTATCTTTCACCGAAAACTCCTGCAGTGCAATACCTGCAAAAGAATTTGTACCTTTGCGGTGATCCCAAATCATATTTAACAGCCACTTCGATCCATCTTCTTCATGGAAAAGTGATGGATCAAAACCACTGCTGTTTAAATAAACAGGATCAGACCATGGTCCATTGATGTCCTCGGCTGTTACGAGGTAATTATGTGTGTCCTTAAACGCACCTCTCCTACTTTTCACATCAGTATAGATTAAATAAAACTTACCTTCTGAGTAACTTAAACAAGGTGCCCAAACACCGCCTGAATCAATGTTTCCTACCATATCTAGTTGAGAGGTTTCCGTAAGCGGGTATCCTAACAGTTCCCAGTTTCTTAAATCCTTAGATTGATAGATTTGTACTCCTGGAAACCATTCGAATGTAGAAACAGCTATATAATAATTATCCTCTACTCTTAGAATGGACGGATCTGGATGATAACCGGGCAACACAGGATTCTCAATGCTATTCATACAGACTATTTTCCTCCTTTATTTGAGTTTTAACCTTTAACTGAACCTGCCGCGATCCCTTTAACTATTTTCTCCTGGGCGATAAAGTAAATTAATAGCAGCGGAAGACTGGCAAGAGTTAAGGCTGCCATAATTCCTGGCACATTTACAGAAAACTGGCCATAAAATTCCCTTAAGCCCAGCGGCAGCGTAGCGTTTGCTTCCGAATTCGTTAACACAAGCGCGAAAATGAATTCGTTCCAAATTTGTATAAAGTTATAAATGGCTACTGTAGCAACGGCAGGTGTTAGTAGAGGGAATAGAATTTTCCAAAATAATCGAAACTGCCCGCATCCATCCATTTTAGCTGACTCCTCCAATTCTTTCGGCAGTTCCTTAAGAAACTGCGTAAAAATTATAATTGAGACGGGAAGAGCAAACGCAATGTATGGTCCCGGGAGCGCCCAAATCGAATCATATAATCCTAGATTTCTTGTTAATAAGAAGATGGGTATCAATGTCGTATGAATGGGGATCATCATTCCTACTAAAAACAAAATAAACAACGGTTTGTTTAACTTAAAACGCATTCTCGCAAGTGGATAGCTCGCCATAGCTGCCAGGATGATTACAGCAACTACTGAAATCACTGATACGACGACGCTATTGAAAAAGAAACGAAAAAATTCGGATTCAAACAGAAGTCTGTAATTTTCAAATGAAAAACTTTCGGGCAAGGACCAGGGAGAATTCATAAACTCAAACTGAGTTTTAAAAGAGGTGTTAACCATTATGAAAAAAGGAACACCTGTAAACAAAAACAGTAGAATCGCCACCACATAAAGAGGCAGTTGTTTTAATTTTTTAATCATTTAATTCTCCCCTTTCCTTCTTTGTTCTAAAGTGATGATAATAATGGTAACGATTAGAGCAATAACGAACATTGTAAATGAAATACTGCTCCCATATCCCATATTAAAATTAGTAAAAGTCTGTTCATACATATATGTCGCCATCAACTCTGTAGAATTATTCGGACCGCCATCTGTCATAACATAAATCAAGTCAAAATACTTTAAAGCCCCGATGATCGAGAGGATGGAAGAAGTAACTATAGTGGGTATTAATAAAGGAAGCGTAATACTGATAAATTTCCTTCTGGGGTTCGCCCCATCAATCTCAGCAGCTTCATATAATTCCTCAGGAATCCCTACAATCGCCGCTCTAAATAAGATCATGTAAAATGGAGCAAACTGCCAGCAAACTGTGGCAATAACAGCCCAAATTGCTGTTTCTTCATTTCCAAGCCAGCCCCTCTGCCAGGATTCTAACCCTATTTGTCCAAGGAATTGATTAATAATGCCAAAATTTCCATCGTAAATATAAATAAACAGGATACCAATGGCCACAGTGGACATTAGGAACGGCATAAAGTAAACAGAACGAAAAAACCTCATTCCTAAAATTGGACTGAATAGAAGAAGAGCCATAATTAATCCTAAAGGTAATTGAGTCAATAAAGAAGCTGCGACTAACAAGAAGTTATTTTGTAAAGAAGTCCAAAATACCCCATCGCTGAACAGGGTGATGTAATTCTGAAAACCTGTAAATAACATGTTGTCATCTATTCCTGACCATTCAAATAAACTATAATAAAAAGTCATCACAATTGAGTAAATAACATATATTCCATAGATCAGCAGGGCAGGGGCCATAAAACCAATAATCACCCAGAGATCTTCCTGTTTTTTTGACTTCTTTGGTTTTTCAACACGTACAGGCCTTGGTGGATGATAAACGTTATCGTTTATTTCTCCTTGTTCGTTTTCATTAATTTTATCAGCATGATTACGCAAGCTTTTTCACCTCGCTATGATAAGAAAACTACACCAAAGTATGAATATACATTGATGTAGTTTTCAATTTATTATTCCAGTACTTCTTTTGCTTTTTCTTCCACTTCAGTTGCCGCTTCTTCAGGGGTGATTGATTCTCCAAAAAGTGCCTGCGTAGTATCTAAGTGCACTTCAGCTAATTCAGGTGGAAGGGTTTGATCGTAGAAAGTCTGCATATATTCTGCCCCTTCTAAAACGTCGCTGATTTCCTGAACATACTCATCTTCATACTCAACGTCTTGGACTGCTGAAATGGCTCCATCCTTGTTGGCCAGCTGCTGGGCTGTTTCTTTACTAGTCAGTTCATTAACAAGTTCCGTTGCAAGATCAGGGTTTTCACTTTTTTCAGAAACGGAGAAAACAGGGCTGACCCCGCCTACAATATCTTTATTTGATCCCTGGCCACCTTCTATTGAAGGAAATAAGAAGAACCCTAGTTTTTCTTCAAATTCAGGCATATCATCTCTCGTAGTTCCAAGCATCCAGTTCCCCTGAATGATCATGCCTGCCTGCTCTGCATATATAAGCTGGCGTGATTGTCCTGTATCAAAGTTCATGCCATTAAACCCATCTGGGAAGGCATCCATGGCTACAAGTTCTTGCAGCTTTTCCCCTGCTTCTACATAAGCTTCATCATCAAACCCACGCCCTTCACGATTGTATGCTTCGTTAAATAGCTCAGGGCCTCCTATTCTTTCAGCTAAATACATGTAATAGAAAGAACCCGGCCATTTCGATTGATTGGCAATAGAGAAAGGAGTAATGTCGTTTGATTTAAGGGTCTCAATAATTGTAAGTAAGTCTTCATAAGTTTCCGGCTCTTCCAGCCCGTACTCCTCAAACATCTCGGTATTGTACCAAACCGGGACGATGTCCATTGCTAAAGGTGCACCATAATTTTTATCTTCAAAAGTAGCTGGAGTGAGCGCTGCAGGTAAAAATTGATCAGGGTCGATATCTTCAGAGATATCTTTAACTTGCCCTGCATTCACAAATTCTTCAAGCCAGCCCCCTCCCCATGAATGAAACACATCAGGTGGAGTGCCCCCGCCCATTGCTACGCTTAACTTAGTTTTATATGGATCGTTCTCTTGTCTTACGACGTCCACGGTGACGCCTTCATGGGACTCTTCAAAACGTTCTACCGCATCTTGTAAAGCTTTTTCTGATTCACCTGTTTCAATGTGCCAAAGAGTAATTGTATCTGAATCACCTGAACCTCCAGACTCCCCATTGGTCGAACTGTTTCCACCACCCTGACAGCCTGCTGCAAATATCAACACGAAGATGGCTGTAAGAAACATTTTTCTTTTTAACATAGATACCTCTCCTTTTTTGTTAACGCTTTCACAGTGAAGTAAAAATAAAAGCAAATATTATTCATATGTGCTCCTCCTTAACTCACCTCCCTAACCAAAACTAAGTTCGTTCATCGAATTAACTAATTAATGTCATATTAACCCATCGTTTTTAGAATAGCAAGTCAATTTTTAGATTTTTAAATCATTTTATAGTATAAAACTATATTTCACTTAGTACATGGCGTGGCAGTGTCTATGATGTAGATCGAATCATTAACGTCTTGAAGAACGGAGAGAAGGCATTACAGCTAAAAACTTATAAATTCAGCTTCTACTTAATGATAGAATCCGAACAATTTTATAGAAATCAGTTCGGATTATTGTATGTTGAATCGAATATACACGATCGCTTCGTCAACATACTCTGCTTTCCACAGGCACAAACCTCATCTTATTAGAAAGCAAAGAGCGCTTTTCTGCAGTGTTTTCGGCTCAACCCTACTTACGTAAATTCTAAAATCTGTTTCACATCACCGAAGAGGCTGCCTAATATAAGGCAGCCCCTCACTATTTTCGATAATGCGCTAGTTGTTCGTTTAGACTCGCAGTTTGTGTATATACCTGTTGGTAAATTTTGAACAATTGGATGTATTCTTCTACCTTTTCTTTCTCAGGTTCAAATGTTCGGTCCACCTTAATGAATGCTTCTGCACAACTTTGAAGAGAGGCAAACCAGCCGCATCCATATGCCGCTAACATTGCTGCTCCGATCCCAGGTCCTTGCTCACTCGATAACTTAACAATATTCGCATTAAAGACATTAGCCTGCATTTGCAGCCAATATTCATTTTTTGCGCCTCCCCCGGTGGAAATGATGGTATCGATTTGCTTGCCGTTGTTACGAAAGATCTCAATCGATTCATTTAATGAAAAAGTAATTCCTTCCATTACGGCGTGTACGAATTCTATTCTACTATGCATACGGTCCATACCTATAAAACTTCCACGGATTCCGGCATCAGCGTGAGGGGTTCTTTCACCGGCTACATAAGGGGTGAATAATAACCCGTTCGACCCCGCCGGGACATTTTCAACACCGTAAGCAAACTGTTCAAATGATTCATTACTTGCGAAAACATCTTTGAACCAATTTAAACTATAGCCTGCTGCTAACGTGACGCCCATTGTATAATACGCCTCTGGAGCTGCATGATTGAAATAATGCACCCTGCCGCCAAAGTCTTTATGATTACTGGATTCATAGGATAGAACGACTCCTGAAGTCCCTACACTGCATAACGTTTTTCCATCTTCTAATATACCGGAACCGACGGCACCACATGCGTTATCAGCGCCACCCGCAAAAACCTTAGTATGTGGAGATAGCCCACTTAAGTCAGCTGCTTCCTGAAGCAATGTACCCGTTTGATCCGTTGAAGCGACTAAAGGCGGGCATATTGATGCGTCGATATCTAGAATCTGGCACAGTTCTCGGCTCCATTCTCCTGCATTCATATCCAGCAAAAGCGTACCTGCTGCATCAGAATATTCCATCGCTAACTCGCCGGTTAACCGATATCTTACATAGTCTTTTGGCAATACGAACGATTTTGCTTGTTTGAAAAGATGAGGTTCATTCTGCTTTACCCACAGTAACTTAGGGAGAGTGAACCCCTCAAGAGCAGGGTTTTTCGTAATGCCCAGCAGTCGTTGTTCGCCAACTTTTTCATAAATTTCATTACATTGTGCCGTTGTACGCGTGTCATTCCATAAAATCGCATGTCGTAACGGATTGTTTTTTTCATCCAGTAATACGAGTCCATGCATCTGACCGGAAAAGCTGATACCCTCAATCTCATTGTCTAAAGCTGGACCTTGCTTTACTAGTTCTTTTAAGCCGGAAAGTGTCTCTTTCACCCACTCTTCGGGATTCTGCTCACTATACCCATTTTTCTCTTGAATAAGTGGGTAAGATTTTGAGACTTCGTACTGTATACTTCCTAATTCATCCACGAGTAATAGTTTGACAGCACTCGTTCCGAGATCAACTCCGATTACATATTTCATGTCTATCATTTCCCAGCATAAGCTTTTAATAGATATTGATTAAGTGTAGATTTGATTCTCTCTAATTGGCCGGACTGCTGTTTAATATCATTCAGCTGGAGCGCATGGTTTTCTAACTTATGGAAATTAGTTTTTCCTTCTATGATTTCTTTTCCAATGCCCTCGCTGAAACTGCTGTATCTTTCTTCAATGATACTTTCTAACGCTCTGTCTTCAAGGAGATTATGTGCCACTTTTAAACCGACTGCAAAGCTGTCCATTCCAGCAATATGGGCGTGGAACAAATCTTCTGGAGCAAATGATCCACGGCGTACTTTCGCATCAAAGTTCAACCCGCCTCGGCCCAGGCCTCCATTTTTTAAGATTTCATACATAGCAAGTGTTGTTGTATAAAGATCTGTAGGAAATTCATCGGTATCCCATCCCAACAAAGGATGCCCCTGGTTCGCATCCACAGAACCTAACAATCCATTTACACGGGCGTAATGCAGTTCATGCTCAAACGTATGGCCCGCAAGCGTAGCATGGTTGGCTTCGATATTGAATTTGAACTTATCGGCAAGATCATACTTTTGTAAAAATGCATATCCTGAAGCGACATCGAAATCGTATTGGTGTGATGTTGGCTCTTTTGGTTTTGGTTCAATTAAGAACTGAGCATCAAAATTGATTTCCGAAGCATAATTTACCGCCATTTTGAAAAATCTTCCAAGGTTATCTAGTTCAAGCCCCATATCCGTATTTAGAAGAGTTTCATAGCCTTCGCGGCCACCCCAGAATACATAGTTTTCCGATCCTAATTCCTTACCTATTTCCAACCCTTTTTTCACTTTAGCAGCAGCGTAGGCAAATACATCTGCATTGTTAGAAGAGGCTGCACCATGAACGAATCTAGGGTGTGTGAAATTATTAACCGTGTTCCACAACAGTTTTGTTTTACTATCTTTCATGTAATCTTTAATCATCGAGACTATTTCATCTAAATTCTGATTAGATTCTCTAAGAGAATTCCCTTCCGGAGCGATATCCACATCGTGAAAACAAAAATAGGGAACACCAAGCTTCTCAAAGAACTCGAATGCCGCTTCCACTCTGGCTTTGGCCAAGTCCATACCATCATAATGATTCCAAGGACGTACAGCAGTACCTGTACCGAACGGATCGGATAAATCCTCCGTAAATGTATGCCAGTAAGCTACCCCGAAGCGCAGGTATTCTTCCATTGTCTTTCCACCGACGATTTCTTCCGGGTTATAAAATTTAAATGCAAAAGGATTTGTAGAATCTGATCCCTCGAATTTAATCTTCTCAATCTCGTTAAAGTAAGCCATGTATAATTCCTCCTAAACAAGTTTTGGTGTAACCGCTTTCTTTGTTATGTAATCTCCTTTCTAAAGTTTTTTGATGTACTAAAAGATTATCAAACAAAACTTTGTTTGTCTAGTGGATAAACAAAGTTATATATGCTATACTTTAAAAAAATTGAAAGTGAAGGACCTCGAATGACTAAAAACAGTGGATGGAACCAAAACACGATTAAGCACGGAAATAAATCCCTCATATTAGAAACAATTTTAAATTACGGCCCCATTTCGAGAGCTGAAATTGCTAATAAGATTCGTCTCAACAAAGGGACTGTTTCCTCGCAAGTTGCCGAACTTTTACATGAAGAACTAATCTACGAAAAAGGACCTGGAAAATCAAATGGAGGAAGAAGACCCCTCATGCTGTTGTTTAATCAAAAGGCAGGTTATTCGATAGGCATTGATATAGGAGTTAACTACATACTAGGTATCCGAACTGATTTGCAGGGTACGATTTGTGAGGAAGTTTCTGTTCGATTTCAAAATCTATCCTTAGACCATATGATGAATACGCTATATGAAGTTATTGATAATCTAATTGCCTCCTCTCCCTACAGTAAATATCATATTGTTGGAATCGGAATCGGCGTACCTGGAGCTGTGAATAAAGAGGGTAAAATACTTCTCGCCCCCAACTTAGGGTGGCAGAATGTTCATTTAAAACAGCTTGTAGAAGAGAAATATAATTTTCCTGTCCTTATTGAAAATGAAGCCAATGCTGGAGCTTATGGGGAAAAAACTTTCAGTCACAATCAGGAGAAAGATATAATCTATGTCAGCGCCGGTGTCGGTATTGGAGTTGGTCTCATTTTAAATGGGGAGTTGTACCGGGGGGCCAATGGTTTTTCAGGGGAATTCGGACATATGACTATCGAAGGTAACGGCAAAAACTGCAGATGCGGAAACAAAGGCTGTTGGGAAGTTTATGCTTCTGAGCAAGCTCTTGTACCATCCTCCGACTTCTTGCAGAATAATACGGACACTTTAAAAGATATGATTACCAAAGCACGAGCCGGAAACAAAGAAGCGATCCAAACTTTCCATTCAATTGGACATTATTTAGGTATAGGAATCACAAACATCATCAACTCCTTTAATCCCACAAGAGTCATCATAGGGAACCGATTAACAGAAGCTAAAGAATGGATTGAACAACCCTTACTCCAATCCACTGCAAACCGCGCCTTGTGGTTTCAACGAAATAATTTAGAAGTCAGCTTCTCAGAATTAAACACCTATTCTACCGCATTAGGAATGACCGCTTTTTCTTATGAGTCATTTTTAAAAGGAAATCAAGACTATCAAAAGCTGATGGTAAATGAAACAAATAATTTATTGAGGTGATGAGAGATGACAATTATTAAAAACCCAATTCTTACCGGCTTTAACCCTGACCCCAGTATTTGTCGTGCCGGCGAAGATTATTATATTGCTGTATCTACATTTGAATGGTTTCCGGGCGTAGGCGTTTATCATTCTAAAGACCTTAAAAACTGGCGCTTAGTTTCCCGGCCGTTAAACCGGATTAGTCAATTAGACATGAAAGGAAACCCTGATTCAGGAGGAGTGTGGGCTCCTGCACTATCCTATCAAGATGGACAATTCTGGCTTATTTACACTGATGTAAAGGTGGTTGATGGTCAGTGGAAAGACTCTCACAACTACCTTGTCACCTCCGATACCATTGACGGCACGTGGTCGGACCCTATTTATTTGAACAGTTCTGGATTTGATCCTTCCTTATTTCATGATGACGACGGTAAAAAATACTTAGTAAACATGGTCTGGGATCACCGGCCAAGTAACCATAGCTTTTACGGAATCGTTCTACAAGAATATAGTGCTGAAGACGAAAAACTTGTAGGGAAACCAGAGATAATTTTCAAAGGGACAAATGCTAAACTAACAGAAGCCCCCCACCTTTATAAAATAGAAGGACACTATTATCTCCTTACAGCAGAAGGGGGAACTAAATTTGAACATCAGGCAACATTGGCTCGATCAAAAAATTTACGCGGTCCTTATGAAGTACACCCGGAAAATCCACTCATTTCAACTTTGAACCATCCAGAAAATCCGCTTCAAAAAGCTGGTCACGCTTCCATTGTGAAAACGCATACAGAAGAGTGGTTTCTCGTCCACCTTACCGGGCGAACTTTACCAAAAGAATCGAACACTAATCAGGAACCCAGAGGGTACTGCCCTCTAGGAAGGGAAACGGCCATCCAGCGTTTAGAATGGAAAGATGACTGGCCGTATGTAGTGGGGGGAAATCAACCATCTCTAGAGATTGAAGGGCCGGCGATGGCCGAAGTCAGATGGGAACCTAAGGCATTGAAAGATGATTTTGATTCAACGCGTCTTAGCCTTAATTTCCAAACATTACGTGTTCCTTTAGAAGATCAAGTCATCTCTTTAAAAGATCATCCAGGTCACTTAAGAATTTATGGCCGCGAATCGTTATCATCTTTATTCACTCAAGGTTTTGCAGCCCGTAGATGGCAGGATTTCAATTTTCAGGCTGAAACGAAAGTGAAATTTGAACCAAATAATTTCCAGCAGTCAGCTGGTATTGTAAACTACTACAATACAAAAAACTGGACAGCTCTCCAAGTCACTTGGGATGAACATTTAGGTAGAATACTAGATATCACTACTTGTGATAATTTTCAGTTTGAACAGCCTCTAAGTAAGAAGCTCTCTATTCCAGCTCACGTAGAATACATCTATTTGCAAGTGAACGTAGAAACTTCAACCTACAGTTATTCTTACTCATTTGATGGGGAAACCTGGAACAGAATTCCTCTCACGTTTAAATCGTATAAACTATCCGATGATTATGTAGAAGGCGGAGGCTTTTTCACAGGAGCGTTTGTCGGTATGCAGTGCCAGGATACATCAGGACAAAACTTGCATGCAGACTTTGATTATTTTATATATAAGCCTCGAGTTAATAATCACGAATGAATAAAATGCTTGAAACCGTGGGCATCGAAATAAAAGAATCTCCCTCTTAAGAAGGGAGATTCTTTTACTTCAATAAGATATAACAATCCGAATAATAAACAGGTTTATGGTACAATTAAACGAACAAAAATGCTCTAGATATAGTTTGGAGGACTCTTTCATGTCAGGGTATCAGCAAACCATTAAGTCGCAAAACAAATATCAAGTATTACAGACAATTATTGATCACGCTCCCTTATCACGTACAACTGTAGCCAAGCAACTCGGCTTGACAAAAGGAACTGTTTCATCCTTAGCAGCTGAATTAATTAATGAAGAAATTATTATTGAATATGGACCCGGTACTTCGAGCGGTGGGAGAAGGCCTGTTATGCTGCTTTTTAATGAAAAAGCGGGTTATTCGATAGGCATAGACGTAGGCGTTAATTATATTTTAGGAATACTCACAGACCTTAAAGGCGAAATAGTGGCAAAACAAAAACAAACGATTCATGCATATGATTTTAATAAAATGTTTCCGAATATCGTAAAAACCATTCAAAAATTAATAGACGATTCCCCTGCTTCCCCCTATGGAGTCGTAGGGATTGGTGTAGGAGTACCGGGTATAATCAATCATAAAGGAACTATTCTTTTTGCACCTAACCTTGAATGGGAAAACATAGACTTGAAAGAGAAATTACAGAAAACTTTTAATGTCCCTGTAACGATTGAAAATGAAGCTAATGCCGGAGCCTATGGAGAAAAAGTATCAAACTCCTTCACTCCTCCTCTAGTCAATAATATTACCTATATAAGTGCAGCAATTGGAATTGGTGTTGGATTAATTATTAATGGTGAAGTGTATCGAGGAGAAGAAGGATTCTCTGGAGAATTCGGCCATATGATGATTGATATTGACGGCAGAGAATGTTCTTGCGGCAGCAAGGGATGCTGGGAAATGTATGCATCAGAAAAAGCAATTCTTCTAGAAGCAGAACGTCTGTTAGATATTGATAGTAAATTAACCTTAGAATTTCTCATAAAAGAAGCCGAAAAAAATTCTAAGGTAGAGGAACTATTTGAAAGAATAGGGTATTATCTAGGTTGTGGAATCAGCAATATCGTAAACTCTTTTAATCCTCAAAAAGTAGTGATTGGCAATCGCCTCGCACTTGCTGAACACTTGTTAAAAGACTCCGTATGGAAGGCCATCAGTCACCATACTCTTAATTTTCATAAAGAGAAGTTAGAAGTAACCTTTTCTTCTTTAACCCCGTATTCGACTTCCATAGGAGCGGCCCATTTTATGAATGAAAAGTTTTTAACTAAAATTCAATAAAACACTCCCAGCCTGAACGAAGAAACGCGTAAAATCAAGATTTTAACTCTGATTTCACGCGTTTTTTTCATCCCATACTGATTATTTAACGGAATATTTATTAAAGTGCTCCTCCTTAGCATTTCTTTTTAATCTCATTTCCAGTTGTTCAAGCGACTTACCTTTTGTTTCAGGTACAAACTTCCACACAAACAATGCGGAAAGAATGCTCATAACTCCATAAAAAGTATATGTGAGCCCCCCACTATATTCCATCATCATCGGATACGTTGAAGAGATAAAATAATTAGCTGCCCACTGAGCTGCTACAGCGAGTGCAACTGCTTGTCCTCTAATTTTATTAGGGAAAATTTCCGAAATCAGCACCCATACAATCGGACCCCAGGACATCATGAAGGAAGCCGTATAAATAATAATAAAGATGAGTGTACCGATACCTATTACATTAGCGTAAGCCATGCCAGCCACACCGAACATTCCAACAGTCATCCCGATCGAACCAATAATTAATAAAGGTTTCCTGCCGAATTTATCAACCGTAGCAATGGCAATTACCGTAAAAATTACATTAACTAACCCCATAATAATCGTTTGGAACATAGAAGCGTCCCGTGCTGCACCCATACTTTCAAATATACGAGGAGCGTAATACAGTGCAACGTTTATGCCTACAAATTGCTGAAAGACAGATAGAAGAATTCCTACAGCAATGACAGTAACTCCAAATGAGAATAATTTTCCTTTTTTCGAATCAAAAGACTGGTTTATTTCATATAGAGTAGCTTTAGCCATCGTTTTATCATAAATTTTCATAAGAATAGCTAGAGCTTCCTCGTTCCTATTTTTAGATGCTAGGTACCTTGGTGTTTCTGGAACTGTAAATAACAGAACAAGAAACAAGAATGCTGGTATCGCTTCAGAAGCGAACATATATCTCCATCCTATGTCATCTATCCATGTTACAGTCTGCCCCCTAGCAATTCCCCAATTAACAAAGTATACGACTAACATTCCAAAAATAATCGCAAACTGATTCAAGGAAACTAAACGTCCCCTTAAATGAGAAGGAGCAATTTCTCCAATATACATGGGGGAGACAGCAGACGCTAAACCTACCCCAATTCCACCAATAATCCTATAAATATTAAATATTACAAGTAACCCATATGTAGGTTCCCCGGCAGTGAAAAACAAAAATTCCGGATAAGCAGAGCCTAAAGCCGATAATAAAAACAAAGAAGCTGCTAATATCAGCGTATATTTACGCCCAATTCTTGTAGAAAAATAACCCGATAATAACCCGCCGATTATACAACCAATTAATGCACTGGATACTGTTAATCCATGAGTAAGAGAGCTTATATCCATCCCTGCAGAGAAATACCTTTGTAAAGAACCTTCCGCACCTGAAATAACAGCCGTATCGTACCCGAATAAAAGCCCACCTAATGTAGCAACTAGCGTAATTAATACAATATAAATACTTTTAAAGTTTTTCATGGTTGAACGAGTAGATAGCAAACTACTCTTCCTCCTCCCCTTCTAAAAGAAATCGCTTTCAGTATTTAGAATTGTACCAATTAATTGTTAGTTTGTACAGCGAACGAACAAACTTTTTTTAATTATCGTTATTTCTTTTATTATAATTAAGATTTTATGGTGGGGTTTTAAGGTTGGCAGCTCCTGCACGATCCGTTTGTAAATAATATTTTCTTTTAAGGAATCAATGAGTAACATTTATGTACAATCCATTGCCTTGAAAAATGGTTTCTTTAACCCTTTCAATCAATTCAAAATCCCGCCAATTGTTCCATCTAAATCCAGTAAAAAAGCTTCCTTCTGATTATATTTGATATAGATCTCCTTCCCATCACCAAGGTCTTCTTGAACTGCTGGAGAGCTCTCACATTTTTCTTTTTTAATTTGCGCTAGAAATGACGGGTGAACAGGATAGGCAATTTCTTTCTGCTTACAGTTGATCAAATCAAATAAAGGCCCGTACAACGCTCTTTTAATTGAAATGCTTCAGTACATCTACTTGAAGGAGTTTCTACGGAATGTGTTTCTTCAACTAACTTCATCATATCCTTATATCCTTTGAAAATTTCATAGAGACCTCTCCATTGTTTAAGTATCCATAGACATAACAACTACAGACATCGGCGGCAAATTGATAGAAATCTTATCTTCTTCCTGTTCAAAGTTTGTAAACTCTCTTGGGACTACGTGATCGGGATGCTCAAATGTATTCATTTCGTTTCTGCTATTTGTTTTAAGAATTCTTCCCTCAACGGAAGATGGAACGGTTCCTCTTATTTCTGTAAGGAGGTGGATACCTGCCTTGTAATCAAGATTGCAATAACTAATATGAACCTTGCCATTCACTGATTTAGAAGCCGATACACTGACTTGATCATAACCGATCCCGCTTTCTCCAATCTTCGGAGAATCCAGATGAAAAGCAAGCTTCTCAGCATCTTGATGAACTTTGTACATTTCATACACGTGATACGTGGGTGTGGTTATCATGTGTGTTCCTTCTGTTAATATCACAGCTTGAAGAACATTGATGGTCTGAGCAATATTAGCCATTTGAACGCGATCGCAGTGATTGTTAAAGATATTGAGTGTGGCACCGGCTACCAGTGCATCTCGTATTGTATTTTGCTGAAAAAGAAACCCAGGATTTGTACCAGGCTCCACATCGAACCATGTGCCCCATTCATCAATGATCATGCCGACCCGCTTTTCGGGGTCATATCGATCCATGATCTTTCCGTGATTTATAATTAATTGTTCAATATGTAATGCCTTCTTCATCGTAAGATGCCACTCTTGATCACTAAAGTCTACAGCCGAACCCTTGCCTTTATGGAAATCTCCCGGAATAGTGTAATAATGCAGGCTTAATCCATCCATTAGAGAAGCTGCTTCTCTCATTAAAACTTCAGTCCAATTATAATCGTCATCGTGTGCACCGCCGGCAATTTTATAAAGTCCTTTACCCCCATAATCTCGGACATACGTTTGGTACTGGCGGTATAGGTCAGCATAATAATCCGGACGCATGTTTCCGCCGCATCCCCAGTTTTCATTACCTACTCCGAAATATTTGAGCTTCCATGCCTGTTCCCGTCCATTTTGCTGACGCTTTGCCGTCATTGGAGATTCACCATTGAAGGTCATATATTCTATCCATTCTGACATTTCTTGAACTGAACCGCTCCCTACGTTTCCACAAATATACGGCTCTGCACCTAATAATTCACATACACGTAAGAACTCATGGGTGCCGAAGTGGTTGTTCTCAACGACTCCGCCCCAGTGAGTATTTACCATTTTTTTTCGTACTTCTCTTGGACCCACCCCATCCTTCCAATGATACTCATCTGCAAAGCATCCTCCGGGCCAGCGCAGAACTGGAATATTTAACTTATTAAGAC
The DNA here is from genome assembly GCF_043497005.1 of Halobacillus sp. B23F22_1. NCBI lineage: Bacteria > Bacillati > Bacillota > Bacilli > Caryophanales > Bacillaceae > Halobacillus > Halobacillus sp. B23F22_1. Next base: position 717,400 of record NZ_JBIEKE010000003.1, read on the forward strand.
TTCCTATAACATCATTTCTGATGCCCTCTGTGTTAGGTATCGATGAATTTTCCCCGACCCAGATTCCTTCATATATCCCCCGCCCTAAATGTTCAGCGAAATGGCCATAGATATTCTTATTAATTGTCCCTTCAGTAACATCTGCTTGTATGATTAGTTGGCTTTCCATAAGCTTAATCCTTCCTTTCTTATCGTTCTAGAAAAACTCAAGAAGCGTATACTTCTTTCTCTTCTTTTACAGGAATTTGCCTAAACACTTTCATTGTCAGCCACATCCAACCGAGCACACTCACACTTATATAGAAGAATAAAAGAAGAACAGGAAGACCTAACGAGTGGTACGTAATTGTGAAAAGAAATACGAGAACGGCGGCGGAGATATGAAGTTTAGTCAAGCCGACGACTACTGAATTTTTTACGTATTGAAACGTTTTTGCTTGATAAGAAATCAGCATAGGGAAACTCCATAAGACTACAAGACTGTAAAAGAAAACAATGGTATAAAAAGAGAAAGGAACAATAAAAGATAATTGCCCCGGTGCATTTACAATTAATTGGTAGTTGACATACAGCACGGCTCCTATAAATGTTAAAAGCCAACCCAATTTATTCGCTGCCATGAACTCTCTTTTATATAACCTCTTAAACACTTCACCAATTCTCCGATCTCTTTCTCCTTGAATCCATTTTTTTGCGACTCCAAGTGCTGCAGCTGTGGAAGGAAAAACACCCGCTACAATCAACCCTCTGATCGAGTAATAAAACCAAAGCAAGTTTAATAATGTTAATCTCGTAATCCAGAAGAGGATGCCATCTAAGCTTTTAACTATTTTTTCACTGTTCATATCTTGTGCCCCCTTTGTATTATTCCGGCGTCAAGCAAGGTGCGGAAAACTTATAACTCCCAGGTGCGGTCAGCCTTTTACTCCGCCCATCGTTAAACCAGATACAAAGTAGCGCTGAAAAAAAATAAACAAAATGATAATAGGGATAATAGTCATGACAGAGCCTGCTATCAGGACATCATAGTTATTTCCATAAGGTGTTAATAAAGTAGCCAATCCAATGGGTAAGGTGAACATATCATTGGAGCGCAGAACAAGCAGCGGCCACAAAAAGTTATTCCAGCTCCCTAATCCCTGTAAAATTGCCATTGCGGCCATTGAAGGGCCCATTAAAGGCAGCATTATTTTAAAGAAAATTCCATACTCTGTAGCTCCATCAATACGCGCAGCATCCATCAGCTCTTTAGGTAAACCAATAGCGTACTGTCTAAAGAAAAAGACGGCAATTGGAGCTACAACCATAGGGAGGATGACTGCTAAATAACTATTAATCAATTGAGCGCTGATCATCATTTGATATAAAGGCAGCATTAATATCTCAAATGGGACCATTAAGATAAACAAAACAAGTACAAAGAAGAAATTTCTTCCTTTAAAATCATATAATGCTAAAGCATATCCAACCATTGATGAGAAAAAGAGAGATAATACAATGGTCAAAGCGGAAATAATTAAACTGTTTCCATACCAGCTCCAATAATCTCCAGCCTGTGTAAAGATATATTCATAGTTGGACAAGTTTACTTGATTCCAATCGATAGCTAGAGTGATACCCTTTCTCATCAGTTCAGAGGAAGGAACGAAAGAAGAAAGCACAAGACTAATGATTGGAAACAGGGCAACAAAGGAAACAATTGCAATACTTACATTTGCTAACCATGAGAGCCAAGAGTTTTTCTTTTTCGCTTTCATTACGCATCCCCTTTCTTAAACGTTCCTGTAAATATTAAATAAATGATACTTACAATAAAGATAATCAGCATGAGAACAACTCCGACAGCAGCGCCAAATCCCATATCGTTCTGCTGGATCCCCTGCTGATAAATGTAACCGACCATAGTTAATCCAATGTTCCCCGGCGAGCCTGATTCCCAGAATACAAAGCTTTCTTCAAACATTCTAAATCCATTGATAATCGTGATTGTACTAACAAAGATGATGATAGGTTTCAGCTGCGGGATCGTTATAAATATAAACTTCTGAAACTTTGTGGCACCGTCTATATCAGCAGCTTCATAAAGTTCTTCAGGTACGGTCTGCAAGGCGGCCAAAAAGTATAAAATATTAACCCCCATCCAGCGCCAGGATGACAAAGTAACCATAAGCAGCATCCCAGACCAGGCAGAGTATCGCCAGTTTACCGAGTCAAAACCTAACAAATTAACGACTTGGTTAGCCATCGCACTGTCCTGTTCACCGAACATTAACCGAAAAATCATTCCCCCGACAATGGTAGAAGTTAATGCTGGAATGAATAACGATGCTCGAAAAAACGTTTTAAATCTAACCATTTTTGAATTGAGCATGACTGCTAGAATCATAGGAACAATAGTAAGGATGAGAACAGTAAACACGACATAGACCGTGGTATTGCCCAAAGCTTTATAGAAAGTCGCGTTAGGGATCCGAAGATAGTTTTCAAGACCTATAAACTGAACCTGTCCTGGTAATACGCTTTGGAAACTCATAATAATCCCATGTATAGCTGGATATAGTGTTAATACTAAGAATGATAGTAAAAAGGGAGAGACAAAAATATATGGAACAACTTTTTTAGAATTTAATATTTTCATTAACTTGCTTGGCTCTTTTCGCTCCTTCTCCCGATACTTCGTACTACTATTTAAAAACGTATTCACCTGATACCCTCCTACCCCCTCCGACGAGGAAGGGGGGAATTTAGTTAGCAGTTGTTCCAAAACCTATTTCTTTAAACGAATAACATTCCAGGACGTCTTCTTTAATACAGCTTCTAATTTTCCATCAGTCAGGGCTGCTTCCCCGCGATTATGCGGCTGAACCGCCTGATGTCCAGCTGTATTAACAGCTTTTAGATCTTCATGTTCAAGTACACTGTGTTCCACGACTGAATATCCTTCGAAGCTTCTCACATCCGCCTGGAGTGGGATATCTTCGCTTAAATGTTTATTAACGAGGAAAATTGTAACTGCTTCAGATTCTTCATCATATACAGCTGCACTATCAATATAAGGAACATCTGTAAACTCTTTACTATCGTATTTCGGCGAAGATAGAACAGGTTTAAGTGAAATTCCTCTTCCATAGAGTGAAGCGTGCATGTAGGGATAAAAAATTGTCTGTTTCCACGATCGGCCGTCATTCTCAGTCATGATCGGTGCAATAACATTGACAAGCTGAGCCATGCAGGCCATTTTCACACGGTCCGCATGCTTTAGAAGCGTGATCAGCATACTGCCTACCAGCAAAGCATCTTCAAAATTATAAACGTCTTCTAGTTGGGGAGGAGCAATGGACCATGGCTCAATTGCTTTATCCTGATCATTAGAGTGATACCAGACGTTCCATTCGTCAAAACTTAAATGCATGGTTTTCTTGCTGCGATGCTTCGCCTTTATGTAGTCACAAGTGGAAGTTACGGTATTAATAAAATGATCCATTTCCATATTCTTTGCTAAATAGTTCGCCGGATCATTTGCCTTATTTCCGTAATATTGATGCAAAGAAATATAATCTACTTCCTCATAGGCGATATCCAGAGTCGTCGCGTCATACTCAGGGAATGTAGGCATCCCTGCATGGGAGCTCCCGCAAGCTACAAGTTCAATGCCCGGGTCGACAAGTTTCATTGCCTTTCCTGTTTCTTTAGCTATCTTTCCATATTCGGCGGCCGTTTTTTGACCAACCTGCCATGGCCCATCCATTTCGTTCCCTAAACACCATGTTTTAATATTGTGGGGTTGTTCATAACCATGCGACCGACGTAAATCACTCCAATACGTACCTTTCGTGTGGTTCGTATATTCGATTAAGTTTCTGGCAGCGTCGATTCCTCTTGTCCCTAAATTTACTGCCATCATGACTTCAGCATTCACTTTCTTTGCCCAGTCCACAAATTCATTTGTTCCCACTTCATTTGTTTCAATTGTTCTCCAGGCCAATTCAAGGCGTCGTGGTCGCTCTTCTTTCGGACCTACACCATCCTCCCAGTTGTAAGCAGATACCATATTCCCCCCAGGGTAACGGACTACAGGGACGTTCAATTCTTTCACAAGCTCTATGACATCCTTTCGAAATCCTTGTTCATCTGCTTCAGGATGCCCTGGTTCATAAAACCCTCCATAAACCGCCCTCCCTAAATGCTCAATGAAAGAACCATATATCCGTTCATCCACTTTACTAATTTCATAGCTTTTATCCAAGATCATCTTAGCCTTTAACTGTTCAGCCATCCAGATACACCCCTCTGTTTTTGTATGCGTTTTCAAAATACAAAAAAACAACTACTTCATCTACTATTGATGTTCGTATCACATCCGAACATATGCGATATCATCATGCTCGAATTCTTAACTGGTACGTATAAGTATATGTGTCAAGTATAGTCAAAACCTGACTTAATTTCAACTGTTTTTTAAAAATAGACAAATTTCAGAAAAAAGAGAGCAAGTATTAATTACTCGCTCTCTCTTCGTCCTATTGCATGTCTCTAATCTTGTCGGCCGCTTCCTTCAGGGATTCTTCCGGTGTTTGGTTTTGTTCCCTGATGACATTTTGAAAAACGTTAGTTGAGAATTCATTTTGAACATCTGGTGTGTGTTCAGTAATGTTCAATGTGTTTATATCATCGCGAATATCCAGGAGGGTATCAAAAATACCATCCCCAAAATACTGATAATACTGATTATCCTCTCGAACCTCTTCGCTTTCCCAAACTTCCCATCTCGGAGGATCAAATCCTAGAACTTTCCAAAGATTTATACTCCCCTCTTCTGATAGTTTTGTAAAAGCTAAAAATTCCTTGGCCAGCTCAGGTTCCTCTGAGTGGTTTGTCACAACAGTTCCTGTACCGCCCATACCAGCCGAGCGCTTTCCGCCTTCCTCCCAAGCTGGAAGAGGACGAATGGCCATTTTGCCTTCCAAATCCGGCATATTTTCAATAAATCTACCCATATACCAAACAGGCATAAGAAGGGAGGCTGCATTTCCATCATTCATATAACCGTAAAATTCTTCTGCGTGCGGCTCTCCCCCAGGAGTGATTTCGGCAATTTCGTGTTCATAAATAGCATCATGCATGAACTGCAGAGTATTTATATTTGTTTCATTATCTATTGTTACTTCCCCATTTTCATCAAAAAAATCTGAGTCCTGCTGGGAAATCATCGGCCAGTAATCAATATAATCTCCTGTATTTACGTTCCACATTACAGAGTCCGTTTTATCCACCACTTCTTTACCTGCCTCTACGAAATCATCCCAGGTTTCAATGGAGTCAATATCTACCCCGGCTTCATCCATGATTTCTGTATTGTAATACATCACCGTCGCACCAACATGAGTAGGAAGGCCATAATAAGTATCATCTTTGGCATAAATCTCAAATCGCTCTTTTACGGAATCCTCAAGAACAGGCTCAACATATTCATTCATAGACTCAAGCTGCGGCTCACCTTGCATATAGTTTGGAAATTTCGATATTTCAATATCAGCTATATCAGGTGCTCCTTCGCCTGATTGTAAACTCAGTAACAAGTTATTGTGCATTTGGTCGTATGGATACGTTTCTGCCACTAATTTAATAGGTCTGTCCGGATTTTCTTCATTCCATCTTTCGGCGGAATCTCTAAATAAGTCAACGTGTTGGCCCGCAAACGTCCAAAAAGTTAATTCCGTCGCATCTTCTACATCTTCCCCTATAACTTCCACATCATCAGCATCACCTGAAGCTCCCTCATCTCCTCCGCCGCCTCCACACGCAGCTAATACGAGCATTGCCATTATGCCAAATAAAAAAAGCAGTAAACTTTTTTTCAATTCTATCAGCCCCCTATTTTTTTCACTCCAATATACTTTATACCCACCAGCCTCAATCTACCCTCCCTCTTAATTTTTATCGCTTTTACCATCTAAGCACCCCTAATGATAGCGCATACATTTTATGAGATGCTCATGAAGATCAATAAGTAGTTGAATAAATCTTATCACTCAGATTCATACCAGTCAATAAATTTTGAATATTAATTGTTTTATCTTATACGTACATTACGATGAAAATATCTTTATGTACTTAAATCTTATAATAAGTTTAAGAGTTATCCTCATTAAAGTCCCTCCACAATAATGATTTAAAACTTCATAAATTATTTGAAATATTTCATCTGTACCCTACAACTTATATGTAATTAAATAAAGAAGGTTTGCTCTTAGTGGCAAACCTTCTTTATTGCTTTACTTTGCTTTCTCCAAATCTCTTCCTTTTACAGGAACCTCACGTGTGGAACTTCTTACAATTAATTCAGTAGGGTACTTTACACTCTTAATCTCTTGTTTCAATTCTTTATGGTTATGCTGCTGCTTAATCATATCGAGAATTAGTTTAGCTGCCGTTTGTCCAAGCTCTGCTTTTGGATGCTGTACGGAAGTTAACTTAACTTCGGAAAGTTCGGTTAAAAAGGAATTATCAAATCCGACAATCGAGATATCCTGAGGGACTTTCATATTCTTTTCCCTTAGAACGTTGATCAGCCTGATTGCCAGTTCATCATTATAACAAACAATTGCCGTTGGCCTTGCTTCAATATGAGTCAGAAGCTGGGTTAGTTCTTCAACTGGCTTCGTCTCTTTTTCATCTGTTTGATACGTATTAAGCAGTTTTGGGTTAATAGGGACTTTGTGCATCCTGTGTGCTTTTAAGTAACCTTTCATTCTTAAGTTTCCCTGCATATCATCCGTCTTAAAAAATCCCAGGATATCCCTATGTCCTTGTTTAATTAAATGCTCTGTCTGTAAAAAGGCACCTCTCTCATCATCAACTAACACACTAATCGGTTCTAAAGCGTCATAATAGGCATTAATCATTAAGTAAGGGATATTGAGCCTTTCAAGGTTAAGGTAATAATTAATATTAGGATTTGAATAAGCACTTTTGGTTGGTTCTATAATCGCTCCATCAAAACCTTGCGTAATAATCTTCTCCAGATATTCTCTTTCTTTCTCATGGTTGTTGTTCGTATTAAATAAACTGACATTATACCCCGACTCGCTTAAATAAGCTTCAGCCCCACGGATAATGGAGGGGAAAATATAATCAGAAATGTACGTAGTTATAATGGCAATATTCTTTCTGGGCAGGCTGTTGCTTTGAGCATCTCGTCTCGTCCGGTCCGCACAGAAAGTTCCTGCTCCTTGTTCCCTGTATAACCATCCCTCACTGACCAGTTCTCCAATCGCCAGCCGGACCGTATGACGGCTGACATTGAATTGCTTCATCATTTCGCTTTCCGATTGGATTTTATGGTGTGGTTCGTATGTTCCATCCAGTATTTTAGATTTTATCGCTTTTTTCACAGTTCCGTACTTTGTTTGCATGCTTTTCACTCCAAGTCCACTAACATATTCGTATAAGTTAGCATACCACACATTATTAACTTATAGTTAGTTTTAGATACTTTAATTAAAAAGAAAAAGCCAGCTTGTACAGCCAGCCTTTACCTCCATATTACTGTGTTCCACTGCATTTTTTTCAAGGATTTCAAAGTCGTATTTTCATCGATTGTTACACACTCGATACCTGTCATTTCAGCAAAGTCTTCTAGCTGCTCTGCCGACAAAGCAAACAAAAGGGCTGTATGAGGCGTACCATCAGCATAATCCCAGGCTGCTTTTTATTAATGTCCATACGAAAGATTCCGCCTAATTCAGTGATTGATACATTTACTGCATCCCCCACCACGCTAAAGGGATAAACTTGTACGGAAGGCTTTATCGCTGTGATATTGGACAAATCTCCACATGTGTAACCCTGGCACCCTCTCATTCCCTTCTTCTAAATGATATATGTGTAACCCTCCATAAATTTATCTTAAAAACGAAAGACAGCATGTGAACGTCCCTACTATCTATTTCTTTATATTCTGGTGGAGAGTCCATAGGCATTTCTTCATATCAAACCCCGATTTGTGGTATTCTTGAAGTACAAATGTATACTTTTTGTCACGGAAAAGGAAGGAATCCAAAGGGGCTGACGAAGTATGGAAAACCTCTACTCTGCGCTTGAGAATTTGGAAAGAACATTCATGCCGCACACCTCCGAATATCAGCGCTATATCGATTTTCACACGATGAGAGACATGAAGCAGGTCATTAAAGGGAAACACCCTGTTCACTTCGATCTGGATATAAAAGAACTGGCAGAGATGAACATGAGGTATATTTTGGATGGATTTTGGAAGGGTGTCTTTTTCACTGCAGTTATTCCAACTTCTAATACGTTCAAAGCTACCATCGAGATGTACGGGAAGCCGCCGCAAATGCTGCTTGGCCGGTTTGAAATGGGAAAAGAAGAAACATCATTTTCCCCTACGTTTTTAAAGGAAGAGTTTACAAGGAGAAAAGGGCTTGGAGACACATTGCGTGATTTTTCCAAAATTTTATACGCGTATGTGAATTCCTACGTGAAGCGCAGGGAAACGTCAGGGGAGGAAAACACTTCGGACTATCTAGAAGAAGCAATCCTCGAAGGCTGGAACTTCCCATTTCTTGAAAACCACCCTGATCTTCACAAGGAATGGAAATCTCTAAAAAAACGTACAGTGCAACAACTTAGACGCATAGAAGAACTCGAGATCGAAGAACAATACGCTCTTGAGACGATGAAGAACAAAGACGTCCCTAAATTTATCCAATCATTTCAGCGGCTGTCAGAAGTCAATATGAAAAACCGGAAAGATGAATTGTTGGAGACGATATACGATTTGCGTAAGTTCATCGAAACCCTTGAACATAAAGAAGAAGAAAGTTATGCGCATAATTTTGCCAGAAGCAAGGGAATTATTGCTTCCAAGTATAATAAGGATGACGAAAGCTACTTCCTCCAAAAGGAAAAAGATGTTTAGCAGCCGTCCGTTATATTCTTATCGAAACCAACTAACTTCAGATTGGAGATATGGACATGAGTAAAAATTCTTTCCTGAGAGACAAAGAAGCTGAAATGAACCACCAGGACCTGAGAGAAGCGATGACTCTTATTGAAAAAGAAGATATCGATCGTCTGAATGAAGAGGCCGAAGCCTACGCGGAAAGGTTCAAATCTTCCAGAGACGACTCCCTTTCAGAAGTGATGAGAGAACTCGGGGACCTCGGAGAAAAGGAACAGCGCGTCGCCGGGGAGACGATGGAAACGTTAAAGCGCCCGGTAAACGACCTCATGACCAAAGGCAATAACGAGATCCCCGAAACATTAAATGAACTCGAGACGATCGTGTCCGACCTTGATCCGAAGCGCACCGAAGGCAACGGCCTTCAGAGGTTCTTCTATAAAATTAGCAAAAAGCAGCCCATTGACCGTTACATGAAGAAGTATGAAACGGTCGACTCAAAGATTGATACAGTAGTTCGCAGTCTGCTTGCGGGAAAAGACCGCCTGGAGGAAGACAGCGTTGAATTGCAGCTTATCAAAGAAAACGCCCAGAAGCGTATTTATGATTTGGACAAGCAAATCTATCTTGGGAAGAAGCTGTTTGAGCTCTTGAAAGAAAAAGAAGCTGCAGGCGACTACGATCTGGCGCTGCTTACGGAAGGAAAAGAGAAAATCATTACGAGGACGAGAAACATGACCCAGATGAAGAGTGTGCTGCATCAGAGTATCTCTTCTGTGGATATTATTAAGAAAAACAATGAAAAGCTGAAGGAATCGATTCGTAATGCGGTGACACTGACGAAAAATATTATTACTGTTTCCGCTTCGATTCAGCTTGCGTTGAATAATCAGCGGAAAGTGATCGATACGGTGAACGGTGTCAATAAAGCGACCGAGCAGATGCTAGTCTCGAACTCCAGGAATCTAAAGGAAAATGCGGAAGAGACAACACAGATGATGGAGAATCCGGCAATCAGTATGGAAGCTCTTCAAGAGTCTTTCGATAACGTATTTGAGGCACTGAAAACGACAGAACAGTCGTCCGAGCGAATCATAGCTTCGAGTGAACAGTTCATCGATGAGATGGATGCTTTAAACGAAAACGTCCGGAAGAAATTATCCCAGACCGGCAGTCATACCCAAAGAGCGCTTCATGACTGAAGCGCTCTTTTATATGTGAAGCGGGAACAATAGTGTCTCACCAACACATGAGTGATTTTTTACGTACAAGAAAATTTTGCTGATATCATAGTAATGTTCTTTTAAAGAGCTCAACAAACCAATCAAACCTAATACTGCTTCAATCACATTAAAAAGCTGTATCCCTCTGCTTTTCAAGTGCCAGAAAAAAGGGTATGGATTATAAACTAAAAAGGAGTTTGAAGATCAACTATGGCTTACATTTTATTAGTGGTCGGCTTCGGTTTATTAATTAAAGGAGCGGATTTATTCGTTGATGGTTCTTCCAATATTGCCAGGCTTCTCCGTGTCCCGCCTATTTTGATAGGGTTAACGATTGTAGCTATTGGGACAAGCTCCCCTGAGGCAACAGTCAGCATCATTGCCGCCTTACAAGGGAATGCTGAAGTTTCACTGGGGAATGTAGTGGGGAGTAATATCTTTAATGTTACTTTAGTGGTAGGTATTGCAGCCTTCCTTTATCCATTAATGGTAGAAAGTGAAACCACCAAAAAAGAAATCCCATTCGTATTGCTTGCTAGTGGAGCTCTACTTGTACTTATCAGTGATACAAAATTACAGAGATTAAGTGAAAACTTGCTAACACGCGGGGATGGCATTATCTTTTTATTGTTTTTGTCTATTTTTATGTACTACGTGATTGAAGTCGGCATGAAAAGTCGAAAAGAATCGATGGATGGCGCCATTCCTTCAAACATAAAGTGGGGGAAAAACACTGGTTTAACATTAGCAGGGTTGGTAGCTATTATTTTTGGCGGCGATCTAGTGGTAGATAGCGGAACGTCAATTGCCTATGATCTTGGGATGAGTAATACATTAGTAGGGTTAACCATCATTGCAATTGGTACATCGCTCCCTGAACTGGTGACCTCCATATCCGCTGCATTGAAGAAAGAAAGTGGAATTGCACTGGGGAATGTGGTGGGGAGCAATATTTTTAATATTTTATTTGTGCTTGGGGCGTCAGCTTTTATTTCTCCTTTACCTGTGAATGGTAAAATATTTATCGATGTGATGATCATGATTGCCTTGAGCTTGTTATTATTCTTATTTTCAAGGACCCATTATAAAATTGGAAAAACAGAGGGTTTCATCCTTCTGGCTATGTATATCATTTATCTTATTTATATTATTTTGAGAAACTAAAGTTTTAATTTGTTATTAAACAGAAACATAGGAACTAAAGCAACAACGAATAGCTTATAGATATTAATCTAATACTAGTGTCTTTACTGAAAGTGCCTGCCCCCACTGCGTTAGTGCTAGCAGGATGGGGCAGCACTAAATTTAAAACTATTCCTCTAACCCTGCTACCCCGAAGCCCCCGGCCCCAGAATGAGTCGAAATCATACCGCCCGCCTGGATCCATCTTATGTTTTGGAATCCGTTCTCTTTGGCCACCTCATCCATCCGCTGCTTGATTTTTTCGTCGAGTCCGATGGAGTAGATAAAATAAAGCTGTTCTCTATCGATGTTGTATTCATTCAAGTAATCATTCATGAGTTTTTCAATAGCTCCACTCATTTTCCCGCGATACTTCTTTGTAGACATCAGCTTTCCATCCTTCAACTCTATGCATGGCTTTATTTTCAACAGCGTTCCAATCAGAGAAGCCATATTGCTTACCCGTCCTCCCGCTTTAAGAAACTCCAGACTGCCGGGGATGAAAGTCAGCCTTGCTTTAGGCACGACTGCCTCTATTTTTTCAACTAAACGTTCCGGTTCAATGCCAGGTTCGTTTTCTAAAACTTTAGCGGCATACAATACAATCGCAGCTAGTCCTCCAGTAACGTTCAAAGCATCAATGAGAAAAATGTCTTCAAATTCTTCCGCAGCAATAACAGCATTTTGAAAAGAAGAAGACGCTTTTGATGTATAACCCATATGGATAATGATGCAATCTGGGAAGTTCTCTCTTATCGTTGCAAAAAACTCTTGATACTCATGAGTATTTGTCGCAGTAGTGGAGGGTATTTTCTTTGTACGTTCATAGTAGTCATAGATATCCTGGACCGGCAAAGAACCGTCTAAATAATCTTTTCCATCCATAATGATGTGCATAGGAACGACATGAACATCGTACTTTTCAGCTAAATCCCCCGGTACGTCAGCGCCGCTTTCTGTCGATAAGATGATCTTTCGCATGCTATCTCCTCCTTGGCTATATTCAAGTTCGAGTCACTCTTCCTGTATTATGCTTTAACTATACACGAGAAAACTGTAATAGCATTGTCATATTAATAATTGCCGTACTTTTAGTGTATATTTAAGGGATTTGATTAATATTGCAGGTGTGAGGCTCTGTGAATAACCTACTCCTCTTAAAAAGTGAAAGTACCTGACCCCCACTTAGCAGGAAGGGGGACAGACACCATATTTATCTTTAGCAACGTACCTTTCCCGGAAACAAATTTCACGTAAGAGCTGCCTTGGAGTGTTTGGATATCTTTATCGCTAAATAATTTTTTACTCATTTTCCCATCTCCGGACGAATTGAATTTGCCCCATTATACAAAGTTGTACCCTATAGAATAGGCTTTTTTAAATTGTCTATTCTATAGGGTACATTTTAAAAGTCTGGGCAGCTTTTTTTATAATATTTAAACTTTATTTGTGGTGAAGACACTTAATTAAATGAGACAAAGGAAAAAATCAGCCCTTGAGCCGTATCCAAACTTAACGACTTATTGGAGGTGCTTTTTTATTTGATGAAAAAAAAACTAAGCCAAGCAGGAAAATCGCTTAATCATGTAGTAAATAATAAATACAAAGGTTTTTTCAAGATTTTTTCCATTGCCATTCCCCGTAAACCTAGTTACTTTAAGAACTTACGTAAAAAATTAATGGTAAGAAACTAAACAATCATAGGAGGCATGCACATGCGAGAAATATCTTCGATGCAGGAAGCCGTTGAGAAGTTACGTCAGAAGGGGCTATCCAATAGAGAGATCCTAAGTAACGTAGATAACAGCCATTTTCCGTTTAATGATGAAGAAGTCGTAATGGCCTTTATTGATTTACAAATTGAATGTTCCTCTGATAACGATTTTGAAAACTTAGTGGCGTATTTATATTTTGAGGGCAACGACAGATCCAAAGAGCAGTAAGTTGAAATGGGGCAATGTTTGTTTGGCAGATGTTTTACGAAACTTAAACTAACCTAACTAGACGGATCGATAGTGTACATTTGATTCAATATAAATAATCCGAACTGATTTCAATAGAATCGTTCGGATTATTTTACGCTTTTTATTCAGTTTTTTTGAGCTCTGCTTTTTTTACGAAACAGTGGGTGCAGTGCTCCCTCATTCTTTCAGCGCTCATACTTCTAGATGAATAATATTTCCCGAAGGATCAGAAGTAATAATACCCCCACCCTCCTCTTTGACATATGCACCAATCCTCTCCAGTCGAGTTACCACATTTTTTCGATATTCCTCATCAGGTAAAATAATTGTATACGATTCTAGACCACTGCTCTCTAATGAAGGTGCAGGAGCTCCAGCCCCAGCCCACATATTTAAACCAATATGGTGATGATAGTTACCTGTTGAAATAAAAAGCGCCTGATCGCCAAATCGGTTAACGACTTCAAATCCAAGACCTTTTGTGTAAAATTCCTCCGCTTTTTCTAATTGTGAAACATGTAAGTGGATATGCCCCATAACTGTACCTTCAGGAAGGCCATCCCATGGTTCTTCTGAATCCGCTGTTTTGAGCAGGTCTGTGAAATCTAACGGATCAACGGTCATGGCGACTTCGTTGTTCTTCCACTCCCACTCTGAAGGGTCACGGTCCACATAAATTTCAATCCCATTCCCATCCGGATCGTTTAAATAGAGAGCTTCACTGACGAGGTGGTCAGAAGATCCTATTCGAATTCCTTTTTCTATAAAATGATTTACAACGTTAGCCAAATCTGAACGACGAGGTACAAGAAGTGCAAAGTGGTATAAGCCGGTCGTCCCTCTCTGCTTAGGTTTCGCATTTTCCGGCTGCTCTATTGATAGGATACAAGTTTTCCCATCAGCAGTTAACTCCGCACTTTTTGCGGATTGTTCTAAAATCTTCAATCCTATAACCTCTTGATAATATTGTAGAGAGCGTTCTAAATTTTGCACTTTAATATTCACGTCTTTTACAAACGTTACGGGTTTTTCATGAAATGACATTAAAATTCCTCCTTATCTCTCACTCGATTTCCCCTATTTAATAATTGCCTAATACCCAGTTGCAGATATTTGAATCGATTTATGCTGCCCATGCTTTGCGAGCTTATAGTTACTTTAACTAAAGCCCAAAGATAATGGCTAATTTAACGTTTGACATCGTATTACTTTCCTTTTTTCTTGACCAAATATTTTTTGAGTATACCCATTCATTCCTCACCTTCACCTTTTCTTTTTTACGAAACTTTTAATAACTTATCCTGATTTTTTGAAAAAATTGAGTTATCCAGTGAGGGACCCGTGCTGTTGGAAAGTACTATATGGATTGACATGCCTAATAAAGCCAGATCGAATTCATATCCACCGAGAAAACCTGCAGAAAGTTTAACTGTTAATAAAGCTCCCAATAGAATAATGGCAAATAAATAGGCAACAATGTTTGTTCCAAATCCTATCACCATTGCTATTCCACCTACAAGCTCAATTGTTGCTACAATATAAGCAAAAAAACCAGGGATCCCAATGCTGTCGAAGAATCCAACAGTATTTCCAATACCTGCTTGGAATTTATCCAGTCCATGAACGAAAAATATAACACCTAATATTACCCTCAGGATAAAAGCACCTATTTCCTGTCTACTCATTCTTAACCACTCCTTTGCTCTACTTTATTTAAGCTTTAATTATTTAATATTAAGTTACTTTTCGTAAGTAAGTATAACTAAGTAAATAAATTATGTCAATTACATAAGTTATAAATAGTAATTTTGTTACTTTATGTTTACTTGTGGTAAAATAAATGATAAGGAGTGGTAATTATGAATACATCTCAACTCTGTCCTAAATTTGAAAAAGCAATGAGCATTTTAAGTCAGCGCTGGACGGGCTTGGTAATCTACCAGCTGCATACAGGTCCACAACGTTTTTGCACCATTGAATCATCTATTGGAATTAGCGGGAGACTCTTATCTGATCGATTAAAACATTTAGAGAATGAAGCAATTGTAAAACGGGAAGTGTTCCCGGAAACCCCGATTCGTATTGAATATTCATTGACAGAAAAAGGTGAAGAATTGAGGCCTCTTATGAAAGAGTTAGAAAAATGGTCTCAAAAGTGGATAGACAGTGAAGAGACCCTGCAAAATTAAGGGAATCCATATAACTAAAAGAACCAGGTGAAGATACAAAGTCCTTATGAGATTTAATAGAACACCGCCACATGTAAAAACTTTATTTTACATGTGGCGGTGTTTTTCAAATTTAAAAGAGAATTTATTCGTTTAAAAAAGGAAGGTTATCCCTTTAATTAAGAGTTGATTGATCAATTGCGGGGTTTAAGAAAAAGAGGCATTATCACAAGCATGTTCTGAGGAGGACACTGCTTTGATAATGCCGTCATTATCGATAAGAATCAAGGGGGCTCATCAATTCTATAGTAAGAGATCAAGTAAAACCAAACATGTATTAATATAATTATTGGTCTTTTACAAAAATTAATATCTCCTTTTAACTTCAACGTTTATTCGTACAACCAAATTGATACGTGAGTATTTAAATTACAGACTGGCCATAATTACTTTTTGTGTATACTGTCCCTTCCATTAAGAGACGAGCGGTTCTACCGACTTTAATAGACAACGGAAACTCATTATATATAGTTTCCATAACCCCCGCTGGGTGACCTATAGAAATGGTGCTGCTGTTCTTATCGATAATTTCAGACAGAATAGTTCCTTCAATCTTACTGGCTGCTGTGATACAAACCGCTCCAGTAATAGCCAGTGCTTTATGCGGGCGCTGCATAGACATCATTCTCACTAGTACGTTAAAATCTTCTTCCCTGTGAAATTCACCCGCAGTATCTTGATAATCAAAAGGCTTTGAAACAACTGTTAATTTAGGTGTTGCCGGGGAAAGTCTTGTAGCTTCAGATTTGGATGCAAACCCGCACTCCTCTGCTGCTGCTGCGCGTAATTCTTCTAAAAGGTCTATCTGCTCTTTTGAGTATTCCTCTGGTAATTCATCTCCTCGAAGGCCTATATCCTGCGCGCGAACAAAAACCAGAGGATTAGCTATATCCACTATAGATGCTCTGACCTCACCTAAAGAACAAGATAGTATATCTACCGGTCTGCCTGTAGGAAGAACTTTGCCTGTTACAGCCCCTTCAGGATTTTCAAACGATAAGAATATAGGCGAAGCACTCCCTGGCACACCAGGTATCGAATAATCTCCCTCTGTTTTTACCCTACCATTTTCCACTTCTACTTCAGCTGTAATAATTTTTTTAGTATTTGTATTGAATATTCTTACCTTCGTAATAGGTTCTTTTATGGAAACGAGTCCCTTAGCTATAGCATAAGGGCCGACTGCTGAAGAGATATTCCCACAATTCCCTTTAAAATCTACCAATTGATCATATAAGCTTACTTGAGCAAAAGTATATTCAATGTCATATGAAGAGTTGCTGCTCTTATCAATAATAGCCACCTTGCTAGTAAGAGAATTAGCTCCACCCAATCCATCTATTTGGTTAGGATCTGGACTGCCCATAATATCCAGCAGAAATTCTTCCCTTTCCTGGTCAGTTGCAGGTAAATCTTTCTTTTGCAAAAATACCCCTTTACTGGTTCCTCCACGCATTAAAGTAATAGGTACTTTATTCACTTTAAATGCCCTCCTTATAGAAAAATGAATGTTGTCCAGACGGTAGCCATAGCGTACAATGGATCTAATTATAAGAAAAATCAAAATTCTATATCGAAGTGTATAAATATATTTTATAAGTAAGGGAGTTTTATCTCATGGACCAAAAAGATTGGCAGATTTTAAATGCAATTGCCGAAGAAAAAAGCTTAACAAAAGCAGCTGAAAAGTTATTTATTACTCAGCCTGCTCTCAGTTACCGATTAAAGCAGCTGGAAGAGTCTTTTCAGACCAAGCTTTTCTTCCGTACAAAAAAAGGAATTGAGTTTACGTCTGAAGGCGAATTTCTCGTAGATTATGCTAAGGATCGAATTAAGGAATATCTCACGTTAAAAGATGAAATCTTTAACATTGGTAATGAAGTGAGAGGCACTCTTAGGATCGGGGTTTCAAGTAATTTTGCCCAATATAAGCTACCTGCATTGTTGAAGAAATTCTCAATATCTTATCCCAATATTCAATTTAAGGTACAGACTGGATGGAGTACCGAAATCATGAACTTATTGAATCAATCTCAAATTCATTTAGGAATCCTAAGGGGAGATTATGATTGGGAAGGAGAAAAATTACTTTTAACGAAAGAGCAATTGTATATTATATCTAAAAATGAAATTTCCCTAGAAGAACTCCCTCAGCTTCCCTTTATTTATTACAAAACCGATAATTCACTTAAACGACTGATCAGCAGATGGTGGAATGATCATTTTTCTCAATCTCCTTTAACTGCAATGGAAGTGGATAGACAGGAAACGAGTAAAGAGATGGTAAAGAATGATTTAGGTTTTTCTGTTGTGCCCGAAATCTGCTTAAGACCTTCCGATGATCTGTATACAGAAGGATTAACCTATAAAAATGGAGAGCCTGTCTTGCGAGATACGTGGTTAATGTACCGGACAGACTTTATCCAGCTTAATATTGTAAAAGCTTTTATTGATTTCCTAATCAAGCAGCAGACTGTAAAAATATAAAAAATTTTTATAGATGACGATAATATTTACCTATTTTACTTATGACATTGATTTTTATAACCTTATGACAACACAAAAAAAGAAGGAGGATAAGGCAGTGAGAAAAATGTATGCGCTTACTTTATTACTGATTCTTAACCTTTTTATAGCAGGTTGCCAGCCCTTATCGTATGTTAGTTCTACTGTAACGAGCGGGGAAGATGAACAAGGTTATAACGAAGATCTTCTAACAATGGTTGTTCCCTACGATTCAGGAGGAGGAACCGATGTATTTGCCAGATTTATGACGAAGCCGCTGTCCAGTCATATTGAGAACCAGCCAAGTATTCAAGTTGAGAACGTTCCTGGCGGTGGAAGTATTACAGGAACAAATGCATATGTAAATTCTTATGATAAGGATGGGACAAATCTAGTAACAACAAGCGCTTCCACTCATATTCCTTATTTACTGGACCAATCATCTGTACAGTATAATTTTGACGAACTGACTCCCCTGGTTGGGGCTCCTACGGGAGGTGTTGTTTATGGTTCTGCAGATTTAAACATTAAAGATGGCTTTGATCTCGGCCAAGTAAAAGAAAAGCTTTTTTATGCAGGTATGTCTCCCACTGGTTTAGATTTAACGACCTTAATCTCTTTTGAAGTACTAGAGATAGATACTAAAGCAGTACTGGGTTACGAAGGAAGAGGTCCAGCAAGAGTAGCTTTTGAACAAGGGGAAAGTAATATTGATTTTCAAACGACGACAGCCTATAAGCAGAACATAGAGCCTAAGGTAGAAGATGGAAAAGCTGTTCCACTCTACAGTTTAGGACAAATTGATGAAAACGGTGAAGTTGTGAGGGATCCACAATTCCCTGAGCTGCCAACTGTAAAAGAAGTTTATAAAGAACTTCACGGTGATGAACCTAAGGGACAAGCATGGGAAACTTATAAACATTTTCTAAACGCTACCTATACTCTTCAAAAGGTGATATGGGTTCATGAGAGTGCTCCTGAAAGTGCAAAAGAAGAATTGAAGAAAGCAGCTAACAGATTAGTTAAAGATGAAAAATTCAATCAAGAGTCTTCCGTTATTCTAGAAGATTATGAAATTTACTCCCAAGCAGAGTTAGAAAATAGGATCGATAACTTAGAGAAAAATATGAATGAGGAAACAATCAATTGGGTTTATGAATTTCTTTTAAATGAACACGGAGTTGATGGCAGAAAACTATAGATAGCGGGGGGATATTATGATTGAAAGTGCAATGGAAGCCTTAAGCATTGTTTTAGATCCATCAAGAATTTTATTCATGTGCCTTGGGATCGGGCTGGGCATCGTAGTCGGCCTGCTTCCAGGTTTAGGCGGGACAGTAGGCATGTCACTTTTACTGCCGTTTGTATTTGGGATGGATCCGTTTGTCGGCATGGCCCTGTTAATCGGTATGGTAGCCGTTGTTCATACGGGAGATACCTTTCCTTCTGTATTGCTTGGAATCCCAGGCTCTTCCGGATCACAGGCAACCATAATGGACGGATTTCCTTTAGCTAAGAAAGGCGAAGCATCCAGGGCTATGGGAGCTGCTTTATTTTGTTCTATGATAGGTGGAGTTATAGGCGGCGTTGCTCTCTATCTGGCAATTCCAATCGCTGCTCCGCTTATCACTAGTTTCAATTCACCGGTTTTATTTATGTTAACGATGCTTGGACTGAGTATGGCCGGCCTTTTAGCAGGAGATTCACCTGCTAAAGGAGCCTTGTCAGGTTTAATGGGTTTAATGATCGGATCTGTTGGAAGTGCTCCGGCTATTACGGAGTACCGGTATACCTTTGATTTTCTTTACCTTTCTAATGGTCTTTCCCTGCCAGTTGTCGCTTTGGCTATCTTTGCCTTTCCAATTCTCATTACTATGCTGACCCATAAGGGGAGTGTTGCGGAAGCGAACCGCTTAAAAGGCGGGGTCTTAAAAGGAGTGGGTGATGCCCTTAAGAACAAGTTTTTAATCATGAGAAGCGCTGTTTTAGGAAGTCTGGTCGGCTTCATTCCGGGTTTGGGAGGAAGCGTCGTCGACTGGCTTGCTTATGGAGCAGGTAAAAAGACGGTAAGAAATAACCAGTTTGGCGAGGGAGACATTCGCGGAGTCATCGCTCCTGAAAGTGCAAACAACGCGAAAGAAGGCGGATCTCTCATCCCAACCCTGCTATTTGGCATTCCCGGCAGTGGGACAACCGCAATCTTACTTGGTGGACTAATTTTAATGGGACTAGAAGCAGGACCAAGAATGTTGACAACCGAATTGCCTCTTACCTTATCTATCGTTTGGACACTTGTTATTGCAAACATAATTGGAGCTATTCTATGTATGACTTTAGTCAAGCCGATTTCCAAACTAAGCTTAATTCCCGGAGAGAAACTTGTTCCCTTCCTCACCATCCTCTTGTTAATTGGGGCATATCAAAGTAATTTTGCCTGGGGGGACATTATTGCCTTTATTGCCATCGGTTTATTAGGATATATCATGACAATTCTTGATTGGCCAAGACCCCCATTACTTATCGGCTTTGTATTAGCCATATCAGCAGAAAGGTACTATTGGATCTCCATTGAAAGGTACGGCTGGGAATGGCTCAGCAATCCTATTGTCATTACGATCGGTGTATTAATTGTCATCCTTCTTACAGGAGGATCCATAATGAAAAAAATCAGTAACAACTTACAAAGGGAAGGTGTGTAAAATGAATAAACAAACACTAAATGTGATTTTCACTTTTTGTATATTTATTGTTTTCATCTGGGGCGCTTTTACCGCACTTACTTTTTCCCGTTTAGCCCAATTCTTCCCTTTATATGTTTCTATCGCAGGTAGTATAGTATCCGGTATTTATCTAGTAAAGGAAGTTATAAAAATAAGGAAACAAAAAGACCAAGGTTCTCATCCGAAAGTATTAATTATTAAACCCATTATATATACAGGATGGATTGTGGGATACGTCATCACTATTTCTTTAGTGGGGTTGTTTGTTGCTTCCACTATTTACCTCATTTCCTTTTTACTGATAGAATCTAAGTTCACTTTCTTTAAGGCTCTCTACTCCACCGGCATTGCATTAGTTCTCATTACAGTTTTAAGCAACTTACTAAATATTGCATGGCCGCAGAGTGTATTATTAGGGATTTGAAGTGAAAGTGTTTAATTGACAAATGTGAGCGCATACCAGAGAAGTATCGATTTTAAAGATATAAAGATTTTTACAAAAAAGCTCATTTTTTCACTCCTTTGTTAACTAATTCCTTATTAAAACCGCTCAATTGATTAAGCTAAGTGTGATTATTTTCTTATAAAGTAAATTTATGAAACAAAAATATATAATAACCAATAAAAAAGACTACCTCCTTGGTTAGGAAGTAGTCTTACTTTTACTAACTATTCATACATTAAACAACTTCATAGAAAGCTCGGGAATAATGCAGGATTTACTCCTATATCATGCCGCCCATACCCTTTTTGATTAAAATAGTAATAATAGAAATTGAAATCCTTTATATATATAATCGTTCTCATCAAAACTAGGTGATTTTTGTAAAAAAGCGAGTCGATTCTTCCTGCAGTTCCTCTCCATACTGAGATAGGTAATAACATACTTTCTCATAAAACAATATTAGAACAAAAACTGCCAGAGATCAGGAAAACAAAAAAAGTCCGGTAGACATTAATGTAATTATAAATAATTATGTGTTATTTGTTCGTTAAGCACAGTTAGGATATTCTCAAAGCTTTGAGTGGTCCATGCAGCTCTACCAATAAACAGTCCATTTACATGAGGGCTATGAATATAATCTAAAAAATTGCTTTGATTGACACTACCTCCAAATAATAGAGGGATATTAAAACTACTTTCTTCAAACATTTCTTCTAGTACTTCGCGGATAAAGTGATGGATGTATGAAACATAGGCTGGATCAGCAGGAACACCTTTCTCTCCAATAGCCCAAACAGGTTCATAAGCTACCAACACTTTCTCAGCTTGATCTTTGGATATACCTTTTAAACAAGTTTTTAATTGCATAGCTAGCGTTTCTCGTGAAATAGCAAAATTCTTTTGTTCAATATTCTCTCCTATACAAACCAGAGGTGAAAATCCAGAATTTAAGGCTGCGTGTACCTTTTTGTTGATATCCTGATCATTTTCGTTATAGTACTGTCTACGTTCTGAATGACCAAGTTCTACTATATCAATACCTATTTCCTGAAGCATTTTAGGCGAAATTTCGCCTGTGTACGCTCCCTCATTTTCCCAGTGCATATTTTGTGCTCCAAGATGGATTCGAGTTTGAGCAAGGGAGTCTTGCAAAGGGATTAAAGAAGTGAAAGAAGGAATGACAAACAACTCAATGCGCGAAGAGAGTTGTTCAGATATTGGGATCAGGTTTTCTATATAGGTTAACCCCTCTTCTGTACTCTTTGTCATTTTCCAGTTGGTTCCAATCCAAATTTTATTCATTTTTTGTTTCATCCTTCACCCATTCTTTCATTGACTTAAAGATAATGAAGACAGATGTAGCACCAGCATCCTGATAACCAACAGCTCGTTCTCCTAATGATTTTGCTCGCCCAAATTTCGCAACATACTCCTTAGTATCTTCCACACCTTTCTCTGCTTGAGATTCTGCATATTCTAAAGCATCTACTAAAAGGCCGGATTTACCAGCACTTTCCTTCAGCGCTTCTACGGCGGGCTCCAGAGCATCAATTAAAGTTTTATCACCCAGGCTAGCTTTGCCTCTTACTTTAATCGCTTCTAATGATTTCTCGAAGATTTCAGCTAATGTATCCGCATTCATTTCCTTGTAAGCGTCCAGGTCTTTAACCCCGCCCATGAACATAGTGCCAAATATTACTCCAGAAGCTCCTCCCATGGACTGAACCATCGACATACCGATTGTCTTAAATACATCATTGATCGTTGAACATTCTTTTTTGTTCAAATTTTCCGCGGCAGCTTTGAATCCAATAGACATTCCTGTGCCGTGATCGCCGTCACCAATTGCGCTATCGATCTTCGTTAAATATGACTTGTTTTCTCTTATTTTTTCTCCAACGTACAAGAACATATCTTTAACCTGAGTAACATTTAATATTTTTGTTTGCTCTTCAGTCCTCAATTTCATACCTCCACTTAAAAATTATTTTTTGTAATAAGGTGAATGCGCTGGTGCATCATGCAATTCCCTTAGTTCATCGTCTAACTTTAATAGACTAATAGAAAAGCCTCCCATTTCTTGTGTAGTACAATAACTGTTGGCATCCATGTCGTGAATTTTAATGTTTCTTTCATTTAAAATTTGGGCAACTTTACGATTCACAATAAATAGTTCTAACAGAGTTGTTGAGCCAAGCCCATTAATTAGCACACTAACTTCATCATTTTCTTTTATACTACTTTCGAATAACAACTTCTCCATAAGCTTTTCGGTTAATTCGTCAGCAGAAACTAGTTTTGTCCGCTCCATTCCCGGTTCTCCATGGATCCCCATACCTAACTCGATTTCATCGTCTGCAAGCGTAAACGTTGGTTCCCCTGTATCCGGATTAGTTCCCGGTGATAAAGCGACCCCCATAGAAAATAATTGATCACTCGCTTTTTGCGTAACTCGAGACACTTCGTCTAATGAGAGACCTTTATCGGCTGCAGCTCCAGCGATTTTTAAAACGAAAACATCTCCTGCAATTCCTCTCCGGTCTTCTTTTCTTTCGGAGGGTGCGGAGGCTACATCATCTGTAATCTTTACAGTGCGAGTTTCAATCCCTTCCATTTCTAAAAATTCTGCTGCCATATCAAAATTCAGTACGTCTCCCTCATAATTACCATAGACGAAAACCACACCTTTTCCTGAACTGACGGATTTTGAAACTTCCTGAACCGTGTTAGGACTAGGGGCAGCGAAAACGCTTCCAATTGCGACTCCATCAGCTAAACCCTCTCCTGCAAAACCGAGAAACAATGGTTCATGTCCACTTCCACCACCTGTAACGATAGCTACTTTATCCTTTTGTTCTTTCAGTATGATTCCGTTTACATTTTCAAGTTTTTCAAATTTGCCCTTATTTGCAAACATAAATCCTTCTATCATTTCCTGGACAACGTTTTCAGGATCGTTGACTACTTTTTTCAAATTTAATACCTCCATTACAT
Organism: Halobacillus sp. B23F22_1; assembly: GCF_043497005.1. NCBI lineage: Bacteria > Bacillati > Bacillota > Bacilli > Caryophanales > Bacillaceae > Halobacillus > Halobacillus sp. B23F22_1. The sequence continues at coordinate 741,584 of NZ_JBIEKE010000003.1, forward strand.
TTTACAAGTGTTTGCTTTTAAATGCTTTTAATTACTTTCATTTCAAATAATTATAACCTTTAACCTAATTTGCGTCAATTATTAGTCTATTTCGCTTTAAAAGCCCTGAAACAGATTTACTAACACGTAAATATATAGCTTTACACCTCGAATACGTGACAATATCCTAGTAGAAAACACCGTAAATTAAATAGAGAGAAAATCTTGAACAATGATTTTAAATCTAATACGATAACAATCGAAAATAACCGATAATTCTATGTACATTTAAATGATAATAATATAAAATTAAATGAAGACAAATTTCAATTTGGAGGGAATCAGGAATGAAAGTTGGTTTTATTGGTTTAGGGATTATGGGAAAACCCATGGCGAGTCATTTAATTAATAAGGGCTTCCAAACCTATTTATTTGATTTAAATACGGAGGCAGTTGATGAGTTAAGTAATATGGGAGGACATCCATGTAAATCAAATCAAGAAGTAGCCGAAAACAGTGATGTAATTATAACCATGCTTCCAGCTGCAAAACATGTTTATCAAGTGTTATTTTCTGAAGAGGGTGTTGCGAAGAAAAGCAAACCAGGGAATACTATTATTGACATGAGTTCAGTTTCTCCTGAAGATTCCAGGGAGTTTGCAAAAGAATTAAAAAAGAATAATCTTTCCTTTATTGACGCACCTGTAAGTGGAGGAGAACCTATGGCCATTGAAGGTAGATTAGCAATTATGGCTGGGGGAGAAGAAGTAATTTTTAATAGGGTACTTCCATTATTTGAAGCTATGGGGGAAAAGGTTGTGCACACAGGGGAAAGCGGAACCGGTTCAGCCGCTAAACTTGCTAACCAAATTATTGTTAGTGCCAACTTAGCTGCACTATCAGAAGCAAGTGTCTATGCTAGTAAAGCTGGCCTGGATTTAAATAAACTCTTTGAAGCCATTCGCGATGGGTTAGCTGGGAGCGCAGTTATGGATGCTAAAATGCCTATGATAATTGAAAGAAATTTCGAACCAGGAGGACGGATTGAAACTAATTATAAAGATTTAGGGAATATCCAGTCATCCGCAAATGCTCTAGGTGTACCACTTCCCGTCACAAATTTAGTGAAAGAAATTTTCAGTTCTGAAATCGCCAATGGAAACGGCAAAATGGATCATTCTCATGTACTTAACTTCTTTGAAAGAATGGCTAATCATAGAACGTCCGATAATGAGTAGGTTTAGGATTTAAGTAGTGTCCTTACTTTCAACCATTAGCGACACTCTCAATAAATTTAGTTCATCTTCTAACTAAACCGCTACGTTAAAGTCTAATGTTGATTTAAAAAACTTGTTAAAGATAAGGGCGGAGACTCGAATTCGAGATAAATGGGGATCCGTTACTCGAATGGAGAGAAGGGTTGGTGGGGAAATAACTCGCTTTCCTATGGGGGAACGGTGAGCTTCCTCGCTCGTTTCACTCCCTGCGGGATCTCACCTAGTTCCTTCTCCCATGGGAGTCTCGCTATTTCCCCACAAACCCAACATGATTAAGAAAAACGAACCCTTCTAGAAGAGAAAAGGTTCTCCTTCTAATTAGGTCCTAAATGCTTCTATGACAAGCTTTTCCACATCGTGCTAGCATGAAAATAAACGCTTTATCCTATGCTTTTTTCTCACCAAGCAACCAGTGTGTTAAGTGGTTTCGGCTAGGGCCGAAGGGGGACGATGTAGACTGCTGCAGGATAAACATGATCGGGAAGGCGAAGCCTGAGGAGGCTCAGCACATGCCCGAGGAAAGCGAGATCGTCCCCCGGAGGACATTACGCATAACCAATATCACGAAACTGAGTCTTCCACAAATGGGAACATTACTTTTACATCAACACGGAACTTTAACAGAGCCAAATAAATAAACTTGTTCTTCCATAAACAAACACACTTGGTACGTAACCAAGCGTGTTTGTTTATTTTTATATGGATGAAGTATAAAACAAATCATCCTTGCGCTTTACGTAAAGCTGCAACAGGTTTATCAGAGGCGAGTGGAAATAAATATCCTCCCTTTAAAATTGGCTAATTTTAAAGGGAGGATAGAGTCATCGCTCTGAACTTTTTTTAATAGGTATTACCAAAAGTAGACAGAATAAAATAAACAGAGGTGGCCCCGGGATCTTGAACTCCAACAGAACGTTCACCTAAGCGGCTGGAACGGCCAATATTTGAAGCCAAATCAACTGTAGATTTCATCCCTTTTTCACCTGCTTCCAATGCCTCCGTAAATACTGCCTGGAAATCACTACTTTGCGAATCACTTAACACCTTTTCAAAGGGAGCAAGCGTATCGATCATGGTTTTATCACCGACTTTTGCCTGACTCCTATCTCTCACCCCATCAGTAAATGCAATCCAATAGGCTTTAAGATCTTCATCTATAAGTTCCTTCTTACCCTTTATGGCCTTCCCGCCGCGCATAAATCCGGTCGCATATAACGGACCTACAGAGGAGCCGACTGCATTTAGAAAGGTCATACCAACTGAAGAGCTGATTTTACCACAGTCGCTTTCCTCTGCTAATTCATCATTCAACGTTTTATTAACAGCCTGCCATCCAATAGACATCGTCACACCATGGTCTCCATCGCCTAGTTTACGATCCAATTCGCAAAGATAGTCTTTTTCATTTTCCATCACTTCTACTACTTTTTTAAAGTATTGAATAAATTCTTTTGCGTTTACACTCATTTTATATTCTCCTTACTTTTGTACAAACATCGGACAGTCGGCAGGGTGATCTATCATTTTCTTCATCTCATCGTCTAGCTTAGTAAGTGTAATCGAGCACCCACCCATTTCCAGCGACGTAATATAATCACCTACATAAGAACGGTAAATTTGAATGCCTCTTTCTTTCAACGAATGTTCAACTCTTCTGAAAATGGTATATAACTCCATTCGAGAAGTAGACCCCAGTCCGTTTACAAGTACTGCTACTTCTTCACCCTCATTAATGGTGATGTCATTATAAATTTCTTCCAGTAATTGATCTGCAATATCATTCGCTGGTGCTAAGGGAGCCTTTTTGATCCCTGGTTCTCCGTGATGACCTAATCCATATTCAATTTCATTCTCCCCAAGTTCAAAGCTTGGTTCACCTGTTTGAGGTAAGGAGCATGGAGACATGCCGACACCCATGGATCTAGTGTTTTCATTCGTCTTCCGGGCTATATCAGCTACCTCTTTCAAATTATACCCGTAATCAGAAGCGGCACCAGCCACTTTGTAAACAAATAATTCTCCAGCAATCCCCCGGCGTTTTTCCTTTTCTTCCTTTGGAGCTGAAGCAACATCATCTGAAGCAACAACCATTTCAATTTCAATATCTTCCATCTCCGCCATCTCTGCAGCCATACCGAAGTTCATGACATCTCCGGCATAATTACCGTATAAGTAAACGACTCCAGCTCCTTTGTCAATAGCTTTTGTAACTTCCAAAATAGGTGCAGGCGGAGGAGAAGCGAAAATATTACCAACAGCAACGCCATCAGCCATACCTTCCCCTACGTATCCCATGAAAGCAGGTTCATGCCCTGACCCTCCGCCAATTAGAACACCAACTTTTCCATCCTCTTTGGGGTGGGATCTTATTAAAGCTCGGTCATTTTCCTCCATACGTTTAATATATTCAGGATGGGCTTTCACGTAGCCATCCACCATTTCTTCCACAACATCGCTTGGATGGTTAATCAATTTTTTCAACATACTCACTCCTTCTTATAAGAAACCTTCTACTATTATATAATTAGGAATCTGTTTTCATATGAATATATGAAAATAGATTTCCACCATTTAATCTCAGGTTATATTGATGTATTTACTTTACAATTGACTTTAGATTATTCTGAACATAATCACCAAGTTCTGCTATCACTTGACTTGTATTAGATTGTTCAGCTCCAGTTTCTTCTTCAAGAATAATCCAACCATCGTAATCATTCTTCTTAAGAACTTCAGTACATTGAACAAAATCGATATCTCCTTGACCAATCTTCATCCATTCATTATTTTTGCTAGCATCTTTGTAGTGAACATGTTTAATTAACGGAAGAGCTTCTTTGAAAATTTCTACAGGATTCATATCCCCAAAGAGAATGTGACCCGCATCTGGTGTATATCCCATATATCTAGGGTCTAGTCCCTCGAATAAAACTTCATAATCCTCTTTAAATCTCCAATATGAAGTTTTATATGAAATAGGGTGGATAGAAGTGGTGATACCGTGTTCTTCAAGGGCACGCTTCCCTAGCTCATTAGCTCCTTTTATAATCTCTTTCTGCCTTTGTAAAAGGTTATCGCGGCTGCTTTCCACCCTTGAAGGAACATTCATAATTGCCCCAGGGAAATGCTTTAAATATTCAAAATAATAATCTTCTAGTTCTTTTTCTTTTTGTGAGGGCTTTCCATCAACAAAAGCATGAGGGATTGTTAATGCTGCTAACTGGAGTCCTTTTTTGTCAAGTTCTTCTTTCAAACGTTCAGGAGCTTCTTTATATTTTCCTAGAAGTGAAATCTGAACATCCACTCCTTTTAGCCCCCCGTTTTTTACGTCTTCCATAACTTGATCCATCATATCTGCTTCTACGTCATAATCCAGTACCCACGTCGATCCTTGACATCCAAAATCAATTGCCATTGTTTATTCCTCCTTGATGTTATATTCATTATTATATTGATATTAAACAAAGAAACTTAATAATAAACTTATGCTAAACCCTACCAGAGCAACAATTGTACTCATCGCAGTCCAAGATTTAAGTGTATCCCCTACACTCATTCCAAAATATCGGTTAACCATCCAAAAACCAGAGTCGTTAACGTGGGAAGCTATAGTGGACCCTGAAGCAACTGCGATTACGAGTACCCCTAAGAAGGGTTCACTAACGGACATTGTACTTACAATTGGACCGACAATACTAGAAGTAGTAACCATAGCCACGGTTACTGACCCAATAGAAATTCTTAACAATGCCGCTGTAACGAAAGCGAATACAACAATTGGCAGGTCAATTTGCTGCATTGAATTTGCTAACACATCTCCTATCCCAGAAGCCACGAGTACTTCGCCGAATACACCCCCAGCTCCAGTGATTAGAATAATAATCCCTGCAGGCTCCAGTGATTTAGTTGTTATTTTCTGAATTTCCTCTCTAGTATAGCCTCTTTTAGTCCCTAAAATATAAAAAGTCAGCAATGTCGTAATCGTTAAGGCTATGTACGGATCACCAATAAAGGTAAGAGTGCTGTTAATAGTTGAACCTTCTTCAAATATAAATGGAGACACGGTGTTGAATAAGATTAAAACTAAGGGTAATAGTATAAGCGATAAAACTGTCTTAAAAGAAGGCAACTCTTTTTGATCTTTAGGGTCCGCTTCATATTCTTCTAATGCTGCCGCTTGTTCCTCCATCATTTCAGGAACATGGATATGAACTTTTTTCGCAATGAACTTTCCGAAAATTGGTCCCGCTAATATCATGGCAGGTATCCCTGCTGTTAAACCAAAGAGAATAACCCATCCTATATCAGCTTCCAGTATAGAGGCGGCTGCAATAGGGCCAGGTGTAGGGGGAACCATACCGTGTGTAACAATAAGCCCGGCTAATAACGGAATTCCATAGTATAAAAGTGATCTTCCTGACTTTTTAGATAAAGTGTATAAAATTGGAACTAGAATAACAAGAGCTACGTCCAGAAATACAGGAACTGAGATAATTAATCCTGCAATCCCTAATGCCCAAGGTGATTTTCTTTCTCCAAATTTATCGAGCATCGTCAAAGCTAGCTTTTCAGCGCCTCCGGAGACTCTGAGCATTTCGCCGAACATGGCACCTAAACCAATAACAATAGCAATAAATGCAACAGTATCTCCCATACCTTTTCCAAAAGTATCGAGTATATCTCCTGGAGTCATTCCAACCCCAAGTCCCAGAAGTACACTCACCATTAAAAGTGCTACAAAAGCTTGCAATTTTACTCTCATAACAAGAAGTAAAAGCAATCCAACAGATAGTATAGCGGCAACAATTAACCAAGCAGAGTCCATATCTAATTAATTCCTCCTCTGTTTCATATGGGATTAATAGAACTTTATAGTAAGCCTGAAATTTTTTATCTATCGTTCTTCGGTCTTCAGTTTGAAAATTGATAGATACAAGTCCCATATTCAGTAAAATACTACTAGCCTACGCGCCGTGAATGTTCTGCATTTTGCTCATGTCTTCTTTAATCCAACGAATTAATTCTTTTTCGCGTTCGTATTCCATTTTGGAGGTATGTTCAGCCGGCCAATCATAGAAACCTTCACCTGTTTTCGGTCCGTAGCGACCTTCTTTCACTAAGTTATTCATTGTTGGGAATATATCTTTTTTATCGCTTAAATCTTCAAAAAGATAGGAGGTGATGGATGAATTTGTATCTAGCCCTCCCATATCCATAGTCATAAACGGCCCAGTAACGCCGAAGCGACGGCCAAGACTGTACTGAATAGCAGCATCTATGTCTTCCATTGACGCAATGTCGTTTTCAAGAAGGTATTGAGCTTCTCTAAATATCGCATACTGTAAGCGGTTACCCACTTGACCTAGTACATCTTTTTTAACAAGAATTGGTTTCTTATTCATCTGATCGAGTAATGAAAATGCCCGATCAATAGTCTTGTCAGATGTATGGTCACCCCGTACAACTTCAACTAAAGGCATTAAATGAGCAGGAAGCCAAAAATGTGTTACAACTGTTCGTTGAGGATTCTTAGTATATTTAGCAATTTCTGTAGCACTAAGTCCAGATGTGTTGCTGGCTAAAATCGTGTCTTCCTCACATACTTCATCCATCTTTTTAAAGAAATCTTGTTTCAGTTCCAGATTTTCTGGAATGGCTTCAATAACAAAAGTAGAATTTGAAATACAATCTTCCAGGGAATCCGTAAATGTAATAGCATTTTGAATTTCCGCTTTTTTATGATCATCAAAAAGTTCGTAATCTACCAAAACATTCAGTTTGGATTCTACTCCACTTTCAGCGCGTTCTAAATCCTTCTTATCCGTTCCCCATACTGTTACATCAATTCCAGCCCAAGCAGCAGTTAAGGCTATAGAGTGACCCATAATTCCTGAACCTGCAATTGATAGTTTTTCTGCATTCTTAGACATAATTTAGTAACCCCTTCCACTTTAATGTTTTGTAGTTTTCCATGATTCATCAATTAAATAGACTTATTATTTTCGGTATACTCCGAAAATTATTCATAAGAAAAATTTGTCATTTATTCAGGATTATTGTAAACGTTTTCTTGTGAGTTTGTTTATATGCTATCATTTATTTTCAAATTGTCAACAATTCTATCATTATGAAAATTTATAAGACTTTTGATTTTCATTTTAAAAAGAATGAAGACCCGTGTTTTTTTGTTATAAAGATAAGACATGAAATGGTTAGGAACTATCTCCATTTCATGTCTGTGAGACAGCGGTTATTTTAATAAACTCTCCACTTGTTTGACAACGTTGTCTACAGTAAAACCGTACTTTTCAATAAGAGTGTCACCTGCTCCTGAAGCACCAAACCTGTTAATTCCAAGAACTTTCCCTTTATCACCTACGTAGCGCTCCCATCCTAACGAGGAAGCCATCTCCACAGCTAAACGAGCTTTTACATCTGGAAGGATTACGGAATCTTGGTATTCCTCCGTTTGCTTATCGAACCGATCCCACGAAGGAATACTAACCACCCGGACGTCGATATCTCTTTTACTTAATTCGTGCTGTGCCTTAACTGCTAATTGTACTTCAGAACCTGTGGCTAGAATTTGCGCATCAGGCAGCTCTTTTTCAGAGTCACTAATGACATAGCCCCCTCTTTTCACCCCTTCATAAGCTTTTTCTTTCGTGTTTTTAAGTGTCGGGAGTTTCTGCCTGGTTAGCACTAGCGCAGTAGGCCTGTCCGTTGATTCCATGGCCAATCTCCAAGCTGCTTGTGTTTCATTGCCGTCAGCTGGACGTATGATAGATATACCTGGCATAGCCCGGTAAGAGGCAAGTTGTTCAACAGGCTCATGTGTAGGTCCGTCTTCTCCTACCGCAATAGAATCATGGGTCCACACGTAAGTTACTGGTAGATTCATGATGGCCGATAACCTGACCGCAGGACGCAGATAGTCACTAAACACGAAGAACGTACCGCCAAATACTTTTAACCCCCCGTGTAAGGCCATCCCATTTAAAGCTGCAGCCATTGCAAATTCTCGTACTCCAAACCAAATATTTTTACCGGCAAAGTCATCCCTTGAAAAATCTCCAGCATCGTTAAGGACTGTTTTATTAGAACCTCCTAAATCACCACTTCCTCCGAATATATTAGGAACGGTCTTATTCAGCGCATTAAGCACTTCTCCAGAAGTAGCACGTGTGGCTATTGAATCACTTCCTGGCTCATAAGCAGGCAGATGTTTGTCCCAATCCTCAGGCAATTGCCCATCCATAGCTGCTTGAAATTGTTTCCCTTCCTGCGGATAGGCTTTTTTATACTCCTCTACTAATTGATTCCAAGCTGTCTCTGCCTGCTCCCCGTTCTTTATAACTTTATTGTGAAAATCCCGGTAAACCTCTTCGGGCACATAAAAATCTTCATAAGTCCACTTATATTTCTCTTTGGTTAATTGAACTTCATCTTTACCAAGCGGGGCTCCATGAGAAGCTGCTGACCCTGATTTATTTGGTGATCCGTAGCCGATCGTCGTTTTGACTTCAATGAACGTTGGCTTCTCCGTATTTTGTTTTCCTTCATTAATAGCTTCTTTTATACTGTCTAAATCATTGCCGTCTTCTACACGCAGCACCTGCCACCCGTAAGAGAGGAAGCGTTCCTGAACATTTTCAGAGAATGATTGATTTAAATCTCCGTCCAGTGAAACGTCATTAGAATCATACAGGACGATTAATTTCCCTAACCTTAAATGCCCCGCCAATGAAGCCGTCTCATGAGAGACCCCTTCCATCAAATCACCATCACTAACAAGGACATAGGTGTTATGATCCACTACATTAAAGTCTTCCTTGTTAAATGTGGCTTCTAAATGCGCTTCTGCCATCGCCATCCCTACTGCTGTGGCAAACCCCTGACCCAGTGGACCGGTTGTGGTCTCCACTCCATCTGTATGATGAACTTCAGGATGCCCCGGGGTTCTGGAATCCCACTGTCGGAAATTCTTCAAATCATTGATCGTCACATCGTAACCGGATAAGTGAAGTAAACTGTAAAGAAGCATGGACCCATGCCCCGCAGACAATACGAAACGGTCACGATTAAACCATTGAGGATTTTTTGGATTCTGGTTCATAAAATCGGTCCATAATTTATAAGCCATAGGTGCTGCCCCCATTGGTAAACCCGGGTGGCCTGAATTCGCTTTTTCAATAGAATCAATGGACAATGTACGAATCGTATTGATAGAAAGTTGATCAATCGATGCCACATTCGTTTTTTCTGTCATCTTTCCTCACCCTTTCTTCATTATCATTCAAAAGAATGTACTCTGTTTATTAGGTTATTTAGCTACTTTTTCCCAATCGGACAAGAATTTCTCTATACCGATATCCGTCAACGGATGCTTCCATAGTTTAGGCAGGAGGGAACCAGGTATGGTGGCAATATCCGCCCCGGCTTTCGCAGCCATTTCTAAATGTCCAATGGATCTGACACTTGCCGTGATAATTTTTGTATCAAAGTTATAATTTTTCAGAACAGTTCTAAGGTTCTGTATAAGCTCAATCCCATCTTCCCCAATATCGTCCACTCTCCCCACGAAAGGGCTTACATAGGTGGCCCCAGCTTTGGCAGCCATGAGCCCCTGGGCTACTGAAAAAACGAGTGTGACATTTGTTTTAATTCCTTCTCCGGATAGAATATTTACGACTTCCAAACCTTCTTCCGTCATTGGGATTTTCACTACAACGTTGGGTGCCCATTCTGCGATATCCCTCGCTTCTTTAAGCATATCTTCTACCGTTTGTCCGGTGACTTCCGCACTGACAGGACCATTTACAATACTACAAATCTCTATAATCGTCTCTTTAAAATCTCTGTTAGTTTTTGCGATAATCGATGGATTTGTCGTGACACCGTCTACAATTCCGAGTTTGTTAAGTCGCTTAATTTCTTCAAGATCAGCTGTATCTAAATAAAAATCCAAAATAGATCCTCCTTTTATTGATTGATAAGGTTTACTACCGGATACTCGCTTTTTACGTAGCTTAGACTTTTTTCGCTCCCATTCATAAGAACGGAATGGGTATGATAATTAGAATTTTCTATTTTGATACCTTCGATCATTAAGTTATTCGTAATCCCGGTCGCTGAAAAAATACAATCGTCAGAATTAACCAATTGGTCATGCTGTAATATAGATTCCGGATTCTTAATCCCCATTTCTTTACACCTTAATATCTCATTATCGTTTTGAGGCATTAGCTTTGCTTGCACTTCCCCGCCAAGGCAGCGCACAGCTACGGCTCCTAAAACCCCTTCAGGTGCACCGCCAATTCCGAGGAAGAGATCTACATCCAGGTTTTGCATACAGGTAGATGCGTTATAAATCACATCCCCTTCCTGAAATACATGAACCCTTGCCCCGCTGCGGCGAATTCTGTCTATGCATTCTTGATGTCTTACGCGATTTTGGATAAGCACATTCAGTTCTGAAATGTGCTTATCATTGGCTTTAGCAACGGCTTTTAAATTTTCTTCTATTGGAGCATCTAAATTAATTTTCCCTTTAGCCTTTGGTCCCACTGACATTTTTTTCATATACATATCCGGAGCATGTAATAATGTACCCTTAGGGGCTGCTGCGATCACAGCTATCGCCCCCTCTTCCCCATTAACAGTAGGAGTTGTGCCTTCAATAGGATCAACAGCGATATCTAATTGAGGAGCACCTCCACCACCAACTCTTTCGCCAATATAGAGCATGGGTGCTTCATCAATTTCTCCTTCTCCAATAACCACAGTCGCATCCATATCCATGGTGTTTAATTTCGCACGCATGGCGTCAGTGGCAGCTTCATCTGCAGAGATTTTGTCGCCCCTGCCTATCCAACGCATAGACGCAATGGCAGCTTTTTCTGTTACGTTCAGAAAATCTAACATCAGATTATGCATCTAGTGCACTCCTTTTTAACTTTATAGAAAAGTATTTCAATGCCTTGTGAGCTTTAAAAGCGGTCTTTGTAATCTGGATTTACGAATTCTTTCTCTTTTTCAACTATTTTATCTACTTTACGTTTTGATCCCTCGGCCCAGGTGACGTTCAAATACGCGTTCACAACTTTTTTCGCTACTTCTGTGCCAATAATTTGTGATCCCATAGTAAGAATTTGTGCATTGTTACTAAGTTGAGCCCGTTCGGCTGAATAGATATCATGAGCAAGTGCTGCACGAATTCCAGGGAATTTATTTGCCGTTATACATACCCCAATACCTGTTCCACACGTTAAGATTGCTCGATCTGCTTTTCCTTCATATACAGCTTGAGCTACTTCAAAAGCTACATCCGGATAGTCAACTGACTCTGAAGAATAGCAGCCATAATCTATCACCTCGTGTTCACTATCTACCAAATACTCCTTGATGGTTTCTTTCAAATCAAAAGCGTTATGATCGCTTCCTACTGCAATTTTCATTATTTATTCCCCTTTCAAATTTTTAATACAATAATATAGCGTACTCTTATGTTATTATATGTTTTCGTTTATTTCAATCATTTATTATCGTTATTTTTCGTTTCGAAAATAAACATCACTTATCAGATATACCTATTCCTGCTTATTGGATACAATTAAATATTTAACATAAGACATGCTTTATAATAGTGGAGGTATATTTATTTTCGTTTTCTTTCATGTTATGATGAGTTCAGCGAATTTGCCTGATAGTTTTCACATATTATTTAATTTTTCAATAAATAGGTTTTTATATGGTAAATAATACAGAAGTAAAATGGAGGTAAGTACATGGGGAAAATTTTCGCTGAGGAAAGAAGGAATTTAATATTAACCCAGTTACAGAAGGAGAAACGGCTAACGGTGAAAGAGTTAGCTCAATCTTTAAAGGTATCTGAAGCTACCTTACGTTCAGACTTGAATATAATGGAAAAGGATAGGTTGTTAACAAGGACCCATGGGGGAGCAGTACTAAACGAAAGCATTCCTCCGACCAATAATTTTTCGGACAGAGCGATGCGTAATATTGAATCGAAAAAATCTATTACAAATGAAGCATTAAAACTTATAACTTATAAATCCAGTATCTTACTTGATGCAAGTACAACAGCTCTTGAATTGGCTCATCAATTAAAAGCTACTGATATGAGGCTGACAGTTGTGACTAATGGATTATCGACTGCACTAGAGTTAAAAGAGAATCCTAACTTAAACGTTATATTAATGGGTGGTATTGCAAGAATGGGATCTATGGCATTAGAAGGCCCACTTGGAACAGATGTTTTAGATAAAATTAATATTGATATCATGTTTACATCCGCTAGCGGTTTCACTATTGAGGATGGCCTTACAGACTTTAATGTATATGAGGTTGAACTAAAGAAGAAAATGGTAAAAAAAGCAGACAGAGTAATTGCATTACTCGACTATACAAAAATAGGGAAAAGTTCTATATCCAGTTTTGCAACAGCTGAGGAAGTTGACACAATCATTACTGACACAGGGATACCTGAGGATATGCTAAGAGATCTCTCTTCTCATAAAGTTAAAGTAGTTAGTTGTTAGCGAAGAACCTAAAAGGCTTATGTTGTAACTTCATTATTAACTGCACTCACCTACGACCCTATTTCGTCTTAGATTCCGCAATGTTGATCCTTTTTGAGGTACTTATCATGTGCCAAATTCAATATGACACCAAGAAATTAATAAGAATTTCACTGCAGAAATATGAGGAATTACCTGATATTGATCTTCTGATTCAGGAGGATATGCCTTAAAAGCATGCCCGCATGAAAATTAGAGTGACCTAGTAAAATGAGACTGAATAAAACACCCCCAAAGTTGTAAATAATTGTTTTTACAATTGGAGGTGTTTTTATTTATGGGAAAGAAAACCAGGTATCCAGAAAAAGTGAAACAGGAAGTCATCCGATTAAACTTAGAAGGACACATGACCATTAGGAGTACTGTTTTCCTACAGGTTGAGCCAGGCGATATTCTTCACCTTCTCTAAACCACTTCATCCAGATTTTGATTTGAGACACATTTTTTAATGCCTAATCTTTCCATGATCTGTTTATTATCGAGAAGGTTATTATACAAGGGCAAATTTTTGTAGATTTTAATGGCCACTTCTTCATTATAGGTATGGACGGTCAAATTACGATCATTTACCATCTCCAAAGCCAGTACGGCGTCTTCATCCTTCAACAAGTGGATCTCCCTGCAGCTACGAATGACGCCCTTTGGAGAGCCGGCATCCACCCCTTCTACATCATACAAATATTGCTTCGCCGCTTGCCAACTAGCCTTTCGAAAGAGAATTCAAAACGTTGAATCGCTGCATCTCGTTCCACATCGTTCGGTTTTTTAAGGTTAGCTAGCTTTTCAAAGGCAGCCAACGCTTTTATCGCTGCTTCTAATCGTTGGCGTAATCTTTCCATAAAATCCCCTCCTCTTTTACTTGTTGGACTAGAGCTTCATTGGCATCACGTAAATCCACTACATCTACCCTGTAAGGAATGGTAGACTCTTCGATTTGCTCGATTAATTTATTCCATTTAAAAGGAGAGATCGGGGAGTCGGTTTCGATAGCAATGTCGATATCCGAACTATGTTTTTCTTCCTGTCTGGCCCAGGAACCAAATAAATAAACACGCGCTTTTTCACCAAGTTGTTCATTCAAAATTGACTTGAGTTGTTCTAAAATTTGTTCCCTTAATCCTGCAGGAACTCCCATAATATCCCTCCCTCTTTTTTGTCCTATTATAGCATATGCACATCTTCTCTTTGATGGATTTTCCTTCTCCACTTTCCTCAATCAGAAATTTGATCGCTACCAATGCCATTATTAACTACACCGTAATCCCTGCGATCCTATAAATAGTTCTACAACCAAAGAGAACAACATATGTTAAAGTAGACTTTTTCTTTCTTCTATAAACACCTCCAAATTATTAATCATGGTGTAAACAAATGTATTCCCCCAAGTCATATTTAATAATACTTTTCTAAGACCCCAACAAATATTGTAGAGTCTTATTTTTAGAGGCATAAGTAATGCCTCTAAAAAGTTTATGAACTCTTGAGAGGCTTATAGTTTTAGTCAACGATTTTAAAAACCAGTTAAATCGTTCTCTTAAATCCTATGATAAAAGGGCTTTGGACACTATCACATCCCACTATAATTTAGTGAAAAGCATGGCGGTATTAACTTGAATTTTTTAGATTGGCTGAAAAGATGCCGACAAATAAAAAAGAAAAAAATCCAAATTGAATCGGCTTAGCTCGAACAACTTACACAGCATACGAGAGAGGCCCATTCTGGTAATTGATTACGGTAAGAACCGACGACTTTCTCTCGGTAATCTGCCGCGGCCTGTTCTGGATCAATGTTCGACGCATGCAGATTCGATGCTGGCTCGGTCTTACTAGCAGCACTTTCCTTCCACTATCGGCCAATTGGATAGCCGTTGCGCATGCCGTCGAAGTTTTCACCACTCCTCCCTTTCCTGTAAAGAAAAAGGCGGCTTTTCCATTAGTTGGATTGAGTTAAATGATCGGAAATACTGTCCAAATTAGAAATCAAAGGATTCCTGTATTTAAGGTAATTGTTTTGGTTTTTCCGCTGGAACTCTGACCAAATAGATAAAAAGCTCTTTTTCGTAATCAAACCTTCCACAGTCCCCCTCTATAACGTAAAGCTGAATGTCTTTATTCATCAATTATTTTTGATTTAATTGTTGACTTTCTGAATTGACTGACATATACTTTATATATCAAAATAAATTGATTAAAGGAGGGGACGATGTGGATAAAACCATTTCATTTACAGATATATCTTTAAACAATACTTTTAACCTTTATGAAAAGAAGTTCAAGGCCTTAGCTGACCAAAAACGGCTTCATATTCTATATGAAATTACGCAACAAGGGGAAGTCTGTGTTTGTGATTTATCTGAGAAATTGCATCTTCCACAATCGAAGTTATCATACCACCTGAAACTCTTAATGGACGCCCAGCTTATTGAAAAAGAAACCAGAGGAACTTGGAGCTATTACACATTAAACCATTCAGAAATGAACCATATTTTATCTGAGGAACTTTGCTGCCTATTTCGTCGGGAATAATTTTTTATTCAATAAATCAAAAAAAATTGATTAATGGAGGAATGAAGATGAATGTACATGTAGGGTTAAATGTAGTGGATCTAGAGAAGTCAATTGAGTTTTATAATAATGTCTTTGGTGAAAAACCAGTGAAAAAGAAAGATGATTATGCTAAATACTTGCTTGAAGAACTTCAACTCAATTTCACCCTCAATGTAGCAAAAGAGGTATCTGGTAATCAGGTGGGCCACTTTGGAATTCAAGTTGAGAACCAAGAAGATATTGACCGGCATAAGCAACGTCTCGAACAACTCGGCTTCTTCACTCATGAAGAAAAGGATACAAACTGCTGCTACGCCCTTCAAGATAAATTCTGGATAACGGATCCAGAAGGCAATGAGTGGGAATTTTTCTATACAAAAGAAGATGTTGAGAAAAATAAAGCTGAGCAGTCTTGCTGCAACTAAGGAGAAGACGATATGGATAACTTTTATGCTATAGAAAAGCGATTAGAAGAAATAAAGAATAGTTACGATAATATGTATTCCACCCCTATCCCTTCTTATAACAGAAAGAAGTGGAACTTTAAAAAGCTACCTTTTTGGAAAACCTTAAGAACTCCGGCTTGCTGTGTACCATGTTGCTAACAATAAACCACTGTAAAAGGAACTTATATTATTTAAGTTCCTTTTTAGATTTAATAGCACTGTTATCCTGGTTTAACCAATTGTATCTCCCGACTTATATTTAAGAATAAATGAAAAGCCTCTCAAAAGTTTATAAACTCTTGAGAGGCTTTTAGGTTTTGTGGACGATTTTAAAAACCGGTCAAAATCCAGTGAAATTATTCTCAAACCCTATAGTGAAGGGGTTTTGGGCGTTACTACATCATGCCGCCCATTCACTGAATAAATGAAATACTTAAATATAAAGCCCAGAAAACCCTATCTTATCGGTGATTAAACCTTTTAAAATTAGAGTGAGGTTAAATAACATATCAATATTTATGAACAATATCCAGTCAAAATCCAGTCAAATTAAAAGAAGTACTTAGAAGTAATACAGCCTATATCTTCATCGATAAATAGTATAAAATAAAGTTCATTTTGCTAGGACAATCTCTGCTTTTTTAAAATAATTATATATGGGCTCACGGGGAATGGAATTTTAAGATCGCCAAGTTCTTACGCTCTCTTTTATACCGTCTCTAAAGAAGAAGTTAGTTTTATTAAAAAAGCATATAAATAGTTCAACTACATTTATTTATATCCTATAACAACGGAGACATAAGGCGGGCGCTTTGTTCCACTAAGCGCTTGGAAAAAGAACGCTGTTTCACATCTTCTATAGTTAACTCTTTAGACTCTGATAGATCACGTTCGAATTGCACTGTGAGTTTCTTAGCCACGTCTTTACTATAATAAAATTGACATGTCTCGTAATTTAAACGGAAACTTCTCATATCATAGTTGGCAGCCCCTATTTCAACTATCTCTCCGTCAATGACCATTTGCTTCGCATGCAGCATTCCTTTTTCATATAAGAAAATATTTACGCCTGCTTCTAATAGTTCTCCATAGTAGGTACGGCTTGCAGTTCCTACTACTATTTGGTCTACACGTTGTGGAACTAATAACCTAACACGTACACCTCGTAACGCCGCCGTTTTTATCGCCATAATAATATCCTCATCAGGTATAAAATAAGGAGTAGTGATGTCAATAGTTTTGACTGCTTGGGTTATACAAATGAAATAAGCTTCTCGGATAACGGGAGTTGGAATACCCGGATTTCCTTCTAAGGTATGCACATAAACTTCTTGTTGAGTTTTTGTAGGCGATTCTGTATCAATCTCCTTGATGTGAAATTCTGTGCTCATTTCTGTTGTCCACTCTAATGATTTGCCGGAGGAAATTTTGTTCTTTGTACCTCCTGTTTGTGTATCCCTGATTTTGCTCTTTTCCACTTCAGCGATGTTCCAATGGCTGTCAAAAATCCTCTGTAAATCTGCTGAAGCTTCTCCTGAAATGTGCACATGTGTGTCACGCCAAAATCCTACGTCAGGCTTCAATCCCGTATACTCATATCCAATGTTGATTCCACCAGTAAATGCTTCCTTTTTGTCTATCGTAATTATCTTGCAGTGATCTCTATAATTCCAGTTTGACGTTATCCAAGGAAAGCGCAAAGGAAAAATTGTTCGGCATTCAATGCCAACATTCATCATGCGCTTGATTTCGTTGCGGGGAAACTTCCTGCTTCCCCAGCCATCTCTTATAAAACGAACTTGCACTCCAGCTTCTGCTCGTTCGATTAATAATTCCGTAATCCTCTTACCAATTTGATCATCACGGTAAATGTAATATTCAAGATCGATCGTTTTTTGGGCATTTTTTAGAGACTCGAAAATGTGTTTGTAAGTTTCAATCCCGTTTATAAGTACTTGGATTTTAGCACTATGCAGCCCATTTACACTTAATTTCTGTAATGCATAAGCAATGCGTGAAGCTGATGGACTAAAGGAATGCAGCTCATAGAGGTTATCACTTGAAAATGAGAGCCTTTCTTTATGAATACGTTTGGGATTTACTGTACTAATATAGAATACGAATCCAACAATTGGTAAAATAAGATAAATCGCCAACCAGTTTAAAGCCTTAGCTGGTCTGCGGACTTCGCGGACTGCTATAATTAACATAACTATTGTATTTATAAGGTATAACCAAAGAATCCACTGCAATTGGATTCCTCCTCTCTTTTTTTATAACATTTGCGTGCCTTGACTGTTTTATACATGGAGGAACTGGTAAATTGTCGTTGATTTAGTTAAAAGCTTATCTTAATGATTTAAAATAAGCAGGAAGAGTTGTTATTTAGGACTTATATGAATACCCTCACTTTTTCTCCAATCTGCATAGAAAATCTTAGTTTTATCATTATACCCATTAGCTGTTAGTTCATTATTTAGCCACTCTTCATCAAATCCACACTCACTTAAATTGTCCCATAAAACTTCACCGTCAATAATTAAGCTGATCGGTAGATCTACAAAGCTTTCTGGCAGGTTGAGATCTTGCTTGTCTGGTTGTTGATATTTAGATTTTAGCAGTGTGCTTATTTGCCCATTAGGTTCGAGTGTGCCGTACTTGACTTCACGTACGGAGAAAACATTATTTTGTCGAAGTAAGCTTAATATTTGATTCATATCTAATTTGTTTTTTTTCGCTATATTTCGGTCAATGATACCATCTCGAATGATTATGGCAGGTTTCCCTACCAATATAGAACGTGTCGATTTTATTTTCAAAGTAAGAAATTCTATACCCAACATCAGCAATGTCCACAAACCGACAGCATATAAAAAAGACAAAATTCCTATATCGTCTTCATAAATAGTATTTTCTAAAAACCCTCCAAGCAATAGCACAAAAACTAAGTGAAATGGTGTTAGCTGATAAATGGCTGTTTTTCCTGTTAAGATGACAATGAAAAAGAGTGTGAAAAAACCAATGATGACTTTCATTGTCAGTAAGTCCATACTAATAGTACCCAAAATATTTACCTCCTGTTTATAAAATTCCTATAATTTTCAACATTTTAGCTAACATAAAAAGAACATCCCTTTTATTATGAACATTTAAGCGCATATCACTAAAATTTTGAACATTTCCGTGAAGTTCCAGGCGTCAGTCGGGCTGGATACTATAACTGGTTGAAAGCAGAAGAGACAAGTCAGCTAAAAGCTCGCGAAGATCAGGCGCTCATGATTAGCATAATAATGTTATTGTGGTACGAATGAGAAGGATATGTTATTTGCAATAAATACGATAAAAGAGATGGGTGGAGGTTTAGTAATTGTCGAAAATAAAAAAGTAATAGCTTCCTTAGCCTTACCTATTGCAGGTTTACTATCTGATGGACCAGCAGAAAAGGTATACAGTAAATTAATAAAATTATAGAAAGGTCTTGATTACATAGAGGCTTCGAAGAAATTCAATCCTTTTCTAGCCCTTTCTTGGCATTACCGGTCATTCCTGATCAAAAATAACCGATATGGGTTTATTTGATGTTAAGTAATAAATAAATATACGTGCGCTCCTCTAAATATTTTTTTAACCAAAATGAACAACGCATACTAAAGTAGACTTCTCTTTCTTCTTCTGTAAACATCTCCAATATTAATCCTAGTTTAAACAATTGTATCCCCCGGCTCATATTTAATAATAAAAGAAAAGCCTCTCAAAAGTTTATAAACTCTTGAGAAGCTTTTTAGATTTAGTAAATAATTTTAAATACCAGTCAAAATCCAGTAAAATTGCTTTTAAACCCTATGATAAAAGGGTTTTAGGCGCTATCACATCATGCCGCCCATTCACTGTATTTAATAAATAATAGAAGATAAGACGTAAGAATCCTTAAATAATCGGTGTTCCAACTATTTGTTATTAGTTAGGAGGTAAGAGAAACGTGAATTTTTCCAAACGAACCAATAAGATGAGGATTAGGAGAACTTGTGTGCAAGTCTTTCTGGAAAAGTAACTTGCTAAGAAAAGCCTGTACTTAGTGAGTAAGTTTTTAGTAGGTAAAGTACAGAAAGAGAACTTAGGGCAGCAATACCTTGCCCTAAGTTCTTTAGAATGCTCTTTCTGTCTTTTGTGTATCCTTTAAAAGTTTTTTCACTTTACTTCTTTCCTTCTTCTTAGTTAATACATAGAGGGTATCTTGAGCTTTCAATCTTGAATTCCCTGTAGGTGTGATTACTTCTTCACCTCTTGCAATAGTCACTATTAAGGTATCTTTAGGGAAACTAATTTCACTTAATTCTTTACCAGTGATTGGTGAATCTTCTCCTATTTTTACTTCAATGATTTCGGAATCGGTTTTTCCTAAGTTTATTAACTCTATGTCACCAATTGAGCGACTCTTTATATCGTCAGCTAAATTAAACCTGGCTGCTAACCAAGATAAAGAACTCCCTTGCACAAGTGCTGATAACAGCACCACAAAAAAGACAACATTAAATATTAATGCGCTATTTTCTACGCCTTCAATTAATGGATAGGTAGCTAATACAATGGGTACTGCCCCTTTTAACCCTGCCCAAGAAATGAATAGCATTTGTTTAAGATTATATTTCATTCCAAGTGTACTTACAAAAACACCTATTGGTCTCGCAATAAACATTAAAATAAGGGATATTAATATCCCTTTCCATGCTACGTCTATTAACTGAGCAGGGAAAGCCAATAGGCCGAGCATCATAAACATTAGAATTTGCATCATCCAGCCAAATCCTTCATTAAACCGAAGTATCGAAAAGCGGTACATTAAATCACTATTCCCCACATATACGGCCATTACATAAACGGCCAGTAATCCACTTCCACCTACAAGGTCAGTAAATGCATAGGTGAAAGTGGAAAATGCTAAAGCAAGCACCGGATAAAGACCTGAAGAATCCAGATCAATTTTGTTAATAACAAATACAGTAATCCAGCCTAATGCTATCCCTACAATTAAACCTAGCCCCATCTCTAAGAAAAAGCTCCCTATTGCGCCCCAAACAGAAGTTTCTGGAATTTGAATTAAGTCAATGAAAATAATTGTAAGAAAAACCGCCATTGGATCGTTTGATCCTGATTCTGCTTCTAAGGTAGAGGTTATCTTTTTCTTTATATTCTTACTTCCTAGAACTGAGAAAACTGCTGCGGCATCTGTAGATCCTACAATTGCTCCTAGCAGCATTCCCTCTAACCAGCTTAAATTAAAAATGTATACAGCACCAATACCTGTTATAACTGTAGTAATTAATACACCAATAGTAGCCAAGGAGCTTGCTGCTCCTGCAATTGGCTTAATGTCCTTCCACTTCGTTTGAGTACCTCCATCAAACAGGATAATGATTAATGCAAATATACCTATTAGTTGTGCAAGTTCTGCATTTTCAAAGTAAATATAACGGTTTAATAACATCCCTGCCGCTAAGAATAAGATAAGAGAAGGCATCCCCAGTCGTATTGAGAACTTCGTTGTTAATACACCTGTGAGAAGCATTATTGATAATAATAAAATAATTGTTTCTACATTAAAGTCCATACCAAACCGCCTTAAAGATTATTAGTTACTTCATAAATATAAAATTATGTTATTAATCATTATTTATGAGTTGTTAAACTCCAAATATCTGTTTCATCTCTTTAACATTAACCATATTCCATGAAAATTCCGGAAAATAGCTAATCAAATTCACTCCAATAAGTTGGGCTGAAATCCATATCGTTCCAAAAAATATCACAAGTATTAATACGCATGCCAAATATAACTCTATTTTACTTTTTAAATTTTCAGTCACATACATTCTCCTTCTTCATCTTTTTACAAATACTAAAATGAAGGCATACCAAAAAAACTTTATGCCTAGGGGGATAAAGTATATGACTAAACTAAATAATTTGATTGATATTTCATTGCATCTATAAAACCATCAGAACTCGAAATAAAACCTGTTTTAAAACTGAAATCAAAAGGGATAGGTATTATTATGTAAAAAGGCATGATCGAAATAGGAGAAAAAATAGAGTCATGCTTCCATTTCGGAATAGTAGAAGGATTCATAGGAGAAGTTGATGAAGCATCAAAGTCAGTTATCTTACTCGTTACAACCGGCTCAACATCATCCAATGTTATTTTTTCTAGCTGTTGGGAGGGATTTGAGTGTACCAAGAACATAATTATTGTAATAGACATGAGCATAAATAAATATTTTCTCAAAATACTTCCCTCCCCTTTTAGTAGGCGTGTCTATACATATACATTATAGCAATCGTATTGAAATGCTGACAACTCTTGTTATTCTATAATTATCTTTTCTAGTATTTTTATCAAATAATCCCTCCTTATAGCTTAAACCCTCGCAAATTCAACATACTCAAAGATCTAATTGAACAACAAAAGATTTTCACCATTTAAGCCTACCCTAAGTAATTTTCGTCCTCTTAAGATAAGGGATTTATTTCCCTATTATAGAATCCTTTTTCGATCATAGCACTAACCTCTGATAGATGCCGCCCATATATTCACCTAAGTTAGTAAAGGAAAATAACATCAAAACCGAGGGATACAAGCAATGTATTTAAGGTCCGTATTCAACATCTATAACAAAAGTTACGGCTGTTATAGTTCACCTAGTAATCTTATAGCACTCGTATTTTTCTGTAAGTTTATTGACTTACAACATAACTAGGCATCTTCTAATTCGAAAAACTCCTGGTATTTTTCAGGGTCGTGGGCAAGTATCTCTTTTACTTTATCTTCATTTAATTTATTTAGTACATCGGATGTATTTTTACCTTCAACCAACTCAAACCAGTTCCCCTTATTTGTCTGATACAATTGCGCTGTCACCCAAGTCTTAGTATGACCATAAGTACTATCTATATTGGCATATTTCTGAAACTCATAAATAAGGTTCGCTTTTTCAGTATCATACAATTTCCCCTCAATAACCTTTCTCATATCAATCCTCCTAAACCTTTATTTATGTTTTATTTCTCCATGATAAGGCTTTTCTCCTTGCCAGTATATAGGATGAGAACCAAAACATGAAGTGGTTCTGTAAATTTTTTAATCTATAATATTATTTATTTTTGATAATACAGAACAAATAGGATGGCAACCTAATAAAATAGACTCATACTTTTATTAATAAAGATAATCTAATAACCATAACTCTATAAGCTATTACTTCTGTCAGCCGTTGCTAATTAATCCATAACTTTTTCTCTTAATTAAGAAGCAGTGTGACTATGAATAGAGATATGATAATGAATGGATCCAATTATTGGCCTGGATATTTCGAAGGGAAAAAGCCAAGTACAAGCCTTTTTACAAAAGAAGGAACCTTGCAAAAAAGTTTTGTTTTCGAGCATAATGTCTTAGGTTTACACATCGGTTTTGGTTAAAGGTGGAAGAAGTCACAGGGGGAGCTCCGGTCGTCGTTTTTGAATATGTGATTTAGAATAAACCATTAATATACTATTATAGAAAATACTTCAATCATTAATCTTGAAGTTTATTTAGTATGTTCATTTATATTGTACCATGTTTATTTCATCTTCTTTACCCTTACCTATTGACCTCTTATTAGCTGGTATACTTGAAGACTCAGTTTTGAGATTAATTGTCGTGTCACTTAAATTTTTGCCATATGTATCTTTACAAATTTAAGAATAAAAGAAAAGCCTCCCAAAAGTTTATAAACTCTTGAGAGGTTTTAGTTTAGTTAGAAACCAGTCAAAATCCAGTCAAATTGTTCTCAAACCCTATTTTGAAAGGGTTTAAGGCGTTATCACATCATGCCGCCCATTCACTCGGCTATTTAATAGGACAATAATAAGACCCTCAGAACCTTGTTATACCAAGGTTTCCATCGCAAAGTAAATTTATAAACCACAATAAGTTTTAATACTTTATGAACAGTATCCAGTCATAATCCAGTCACTAAAAACATCACCTAGAATTCAGAATAAAAGAAATAGATCTTTACCCATTTGGGATAATGCGTTTTTAAAAATATTTGTCTCGATATAGTATCTGTGTTGGATAGGGATTGACTACGATTCACTTGAAAACTGCGAATTTTACGGCGTAACTAGCATTAGGCTATGGATATACCATTTTTCCTTCCAATACTTGAATCCATGTGGATCTACCCAACGTTCATGCAAGGTGGTTTGGAAACACGTTAGTTTAAGAGTGTATCTGTGCCCAAGCGGTACGAAATTTCAACATAGATATAATCATAACTAAAGACAAGATAAGAGCTCCACCATCCGTAATTGCGCTTGGTAAAATCCCTTGTACACCATAAACGTCGTTAACTGCTGTCCACATCGATAAAGGTATCATAATAGGTCCAGTAGCTTGAGTAATGTTTACCACTAATATAACCCACCATAAAAGCCTTGATCGGCTATTTAAAGCCAATATACCTAACGCATTACCTAAAATATATATACTTCCAACAATTCTAAAAACGAATGTAAAATCTGGTGCTTCACCAGCTGGATTAGCTACACCTGCCATTTGCATCATAGTTTCAATTAACTAGGGATTAATAATTATAAAATTATGGATAGCTGTACCAATAGTAAAAATAATGGAACATATCACAATTGTAATTTGTAGCTTTCTAGTTGTAGTTGAATCTGTTAACTGATGATTCGTTTTCTTCATTTCATTTACCTTCTTTCTAATTTCCTATATATATTACTGCTACAAAAAATAAGGGGAGATGATACCTTTCGCTAAATAAAACAATAATCTATTTCAATTTATCATTTTTTCTTATGTTTTAACTTGAGTCCCTAGTTCAATTTTTATATAAGTCTTGAGGCTTAACTTTAAAAGCAAAGATAATAAATACTTCGCTTTCCATTATCCTTTCACGTTAAAAAAAATCGTACCTCCGTATTAGCCAATCTCTCCCTTAAATGGAACAAAGGGTGTAATTCAATTTTCTTGAATTACACCCTATAACAGAATAAACCATGTATTTAACACCAAGTCTCACAGTAACTTACTGACACACTGTAAATAACCTTTATTCAAGTGTAAGAACAAATTCTTCTACATCTTCACCACGAGCGTTAGAAAACCCACTGTCTTCACCAGAGATTGTAAAACCACATTTCTCCAGTACCTTGAGTGACCCTATATTGTCCTTGGTAACACGAGCATAAAGTGGACGAATGGTAACGTGTTTTAAAAATTCCCTTAAAGCATTGGTAGCTATTCCTTTGCCCCAGTATTCTTTTCCTATCCAGTAGCTAACCCCCGGTACACCGAACTGCTCAAAACATAGAATATTTCCAGCAACATTATTTTGAACAATAATGGTTTGCTTGATGATCTCTTTATCCTCCAAAATTTTATTCCAGTGAGTTAAGAAGCTGTTCCAATCCCCCGGGTCCTTACTTGTAAATGCCGCCATATGATTGGCATCCCGATCCTGTTGATGTTTGAAGAAAATCGGAAGATCATCTTCAATTACTTTTCGAAGCATTATATTACCCATCAAAATCACCCCTTTGTAGATTACTAGTGTTATGTACAGTCGAATGTGAAAAATGATGATTTGTAACACCCGAACGGAAAAAGAGGAATCCTTAAGTCCGTATCTCGTAGACCCTGTCACCACCTGAAATAACTGACCAGGATGCCGAATGCTAGGACTTACATTCATTTGCTCGGTTCAATAGTAGCTCCTTCTCACGGTTATTCCGGGTCATCGACGCCGCTCGTTCAAATTCTGTACGGGCTTCATCAAAACGCCCCAGTTTGACAAGTAGATCGCCACGAACGCTAGGCAGTAGATGATATCCCTTTAGGGAATGTTCGGCACAAAGCTCGTCGACAATCTGCAGTCCATAAGAAGGTCCAAATGCCATTGATATGGCAACCGCCCGGTTTAATTCGACGATCGGCGATGGTGTTACTCTGGCCAGTGCTTCGTAAAGGGCAGCGATACGGATCCAATCAGTCTCAGCTGCCGTAGGGGCTTCCGCATGACAAGCAGAAATCGCAGCCTGCAACGCATACGGGCCGAGTGTGCTTCCAAGCTTCTGGCTGCGCTCCAATGCCGCTAAGCCCCGGCGGATCAACAATTGATCCCACTGAGCCCGATTTTGATCCAACAGACGAACCGGTTTCCTTTCGGGATTAACCCGAGCTTTAAGCCGGGAAGCTTGAATCTCCATAAGGGAAACGAGGCCGTGAACTTCCGATTCATAAGGCACGATCTCGGCTAGTATACGTCCCAGTCTCAATGCCTCCTGACATAGTAATGGGCGGATCCAGTCATTACCTGATGTTGCTGAATAACCTTCATTGAACATTAGGTAAATCACTTCAAGTACGGGAGACAAACGGTCTTTGAGTGCTTCCCCTGTTGGCACATCAAAAGGTACTTTCTTGGATCTGAGGGTTCTCTTGGCACGGACGATTCGCTGGGCAATCGTCGATTCGGCAATAAGGAAAGAACGTGCAATTTCATCGGTAGTAAGTCCGCATAATAGGCGTAGCGTTAGGGCGACTCTGGCATTTTGGGATAACACTGGGTGACAGGTCATAAAAATCAGACGAAGGAGATCGTCACCGATCTCCCCGTCCAAAGCACAATACACATCTGCCTCTTTATACAAATCCATACCGTGGGCGATCTCTCCATACTTCTGATCACGCAACTTTGCCCTTCGCATAAAATCGATCGCACACCGTTTCGCCGTTGTCATCAGCCAGGCACCCGGGTTGTCAGGGATTCCGATCTCTGGCCATTGTTCAAGAGCAACCACTAAAGCATCATGAGCAATATCCTCTGCAGCACCTACATCCCGCAGCATTCGAGTTAAACTGGCAATTAGCTTTGCCGACTCCATTCTCCATATGGCATCAGTGGTTCGATGTGTATCGATTAAACTCACGTTTTTTTCTGCTCCTCTACCTGCTTATCGAGTTCTGCATCTTTTTCCAGCAATTCTGAATTAATCGTAAGATCTCCCGCTTCATATAACGGCCTAAGTTCAATCTCCCCTTGTCCAAACCCATGGGGATCCGGAAATCGATATGCCCATTCAATTGCTTCTTCTTTCGATTTGACTTCAATTAGAGTATATCCTGCAATTAATTCTTTAGCTTCCGTAAACGGACCATCAATGACTTTAGGTTTCTCTCCAGGTACCGGATAGGAAATCCGTATTCCGCTTGAGCTGGGCTGCAGCCCGGCCCTATCGAGCAAAACACCAGCTTTCGCCAATTCTTCATGATACTTTTGCATGGTACTATAAAGTTCCTCACTCGGCATAACCCTATCTTCTGAATCCGTTGTAGCCTTGACAATGATCATAAATCTCATAAGTGTTTACCTCCTTTATTCTTTGAAGCTTCGTTAACCCATGTAAAAACCATTCGGGTAATTCCGCTTCTATATATACGACGAACTAACCTTTACTGAATCGACAATAATTTAAAATTTTTTTGGTCTCCTTAACACTTTCTTGGGCGGGAAGCAAAATTCCTTTCACTTAATAAAAAAAGCGAGCGTACACAAACAAATTAGTTGATACCAATTCAGCAACTCTCTAGTGTCCGTAAAATACAAGGGTCAGCTCTCCCCTATTTTTTCTACTGTAATAATGGAAAGAAAAATACTGAGACTTCCTAACGCACACAGCGCTGCAAGGACTAGATTAAAAGGAAGGTTGATTATAGATGAGAGAAATGGCGACTGCATTATAACGATTGCGCATATCACAGTTGAGACTGTCGCTCGTTTCCAAATCCCAAAATAAAAAAGCGGGATGAAACTAATCAAAGTGATCATTAAGGCATGAAGAATCATTTGACTTAAAAACTTAGTAAAATCTGTACGAGTCGGATCGCCATTTATAAGTGGTTGCACTTGGTCTATTAAATAAGTCACGGTACCAGTTAATAAATAAGACGCCATAGTAAGAAGAAACACAAACGCCGCAATAAATAGTATTTTTGCCGTAAAGAGTTTTTGCCTGCTTATTGGATACCTAAAGGATAGAGAGATTGTTCTGTTTTTATATTCGTCAATAAAAACCTGGTTGATTAAGGAAGCTCCAAATAAGATAAATCCCATATGAATCGACATGTTCAAATCAATAACTGCAGCGTAGCTCTGGCCAAAATCAGCACTGACGACTTCTATAAAAAAAACGGGCAATAACATTATTATGAGGGGATATATAATAGCTTCACTTATCACCGATTTCTGCTTTAGCTTTTTCCACTCTAATCGCATTAATTTAATTATCGAAGTCACCCCCATTAACTTGTTGATAAAAATAGTCTTCTAATGAGTATGAATGTCTCTGTATTTCTTCAATTTCGATATTATGAAGAATAAGCGTTTTTGCAACGTCGCTTTGGGTATGGCTCATATCATAAATACGAATCTTACAATCTTGAATCATTTTCATATTCGAAATGTGGAGCTCGTTTTCCAACAAACATACGGCTTGCTTTACGTCTGTCACCACAAGCTCGATATAATCGGAACGTTCTTTGCGAATATCAGCCAGAGCAATCTCATTTAATATTTTCCCCTGATGAATGACTCCAACTCTGTCAACAATTTGCTCCAATTCTCCTAATATGTGGCTAGAAAGAAGAAACGTTATCCCATATTCCCTATTCAGCATCCGAATTAAATGACGCATATCTTTAATTCCGATTGGGTCCAGTCCATTTGTCGGCTCATCTAAAACAATCAGTTCAGGCTTTGTAATAAGCGCTCTCGCAATCCCGAGACGTTGCTTCATCCCAAGCGAAAAATCCTTCACAATTTTGTCTTCGACCCCTTTTAAATTTACCAATTGTAACGCTTGTTTCATGTCGTGTTCGTCATAAAACCCCAAATAATCGCAATGTAACTTCAAGTTCTCGATTGCAGTTAAATGGTCAAAAAAGACGGGATATTCGATAATGCTTCCGACTCTGACCAGTTCGGATTTTGTTTTTTCCGTAAGCCTCTGATTAAATAACAAAATTTCCCCTTGTGACGGGCATGTTATACCTGTAAGCATTTTCATAATCGTTGTTTTACCTGCACCATTCTCCCCAAGAAATCCGTATACTTCTCCCTTTTTGATGTGAATATTGATATCGGAAACAAGTTCTTTCCCTTTAACTTTTTTCGTTAAGTTGTTCGTTTGAACGACATATTCCACGATTCAACCTCCTTTGTAACTATCATAATTAATAAGATCTTTTATGAAAGAATACTCTGTAATTCAGCAAAGTGAAGGGCGCTCAAAGTGAGGGAAATGACCAACAATATAAAGGCTGGTAAGGATGCACTGAACGGATCTTTTACTCTGATATGCGCGAACACCGCACCCAGCATCGTAATAGCAAACCATACTCCTGTTATGACCACCACCCATGGCAGCCAAAAGCCAATAATTAATCCCACGACGCCAACTAACTGCACCCAACCCGTTACGATCCGAAACCACTGGGGAAGCTTAAGATCCTTGAAAATGTCCACCTGCAGCTGATAACCAACTATTTTCTGTATGCCGACAATTAAAAATAAAAAACAGAGAATACCTTGGAGCACAAATGAGATAATCAAATCAATCCCTCCAAACTATTTGAACTTTTACAATGCTTTGAACCTCTTTATCTCAACTATCTTAATCATATTGAATTAATACAACTTTTTTCTTTCTTAAACCTTTCAAATTTCTTAAGTTTATGCTGAAATAAAAAAGAGGCTGTTCCCGATGAACCACCTCAAAATCCTAATACGTTATTTTCTTAAAAATGCACGTGAAAACTGTTTTCCTATGCGGTTTGCTACTTAGCTTAATCTCACCTTTCATTGCTTCAGTTAAGCGTTTGGTTATACTTAAGCCAAGGCCGCTTCCTTGAAATTCCGGGTTTCTGGCATCATCCAGCGTATACAACCTCTCGAATACACGATCTTGATGTGATTCCGCAATCCCTTTACCTTTATCCCAAATATCAATAGCGATATTCTCACCCGCTTCTCGTATGGTTAAACCAATCACGCCTCCATCACTTCCATAATGAATGGCATTTGAAATTAAATTGCTCAAGATACGATTTAACGCATGCTCATTACCCAGAATAAAATAATCCTGTTCCGGAATATCTACCTCTACATCAAGATTTTTTGATTGCAATAATTGATAAAACTCCAAGACATTTTTTCGGCAAATTTCATTGATTGATAATCGACTTATCGGAAATTCATCATCACCGGCATCCAGTTTGACAAGCTCAAAAAATTGCTTCACTAACACGATCACACTAGAGGTTTTTTCATTAAGGCGGTCCACGATTTCACTCTGCTCTTCATATGACATTTTGTCATGCTGTTTTAATTTCTCGACATATCCCAGAATAACGGTTAGGGGTGTTTTTAAATCGTGGGACATGTTGGAAAGCATTTTTTTCAAACTTTCTTTCGTTCTGACGTTATCGGCAACCACCTTTTGGTTATGACTTAAAAGACGATTCACTTGAATCAGCAGCTGCTGTACAGGCTGCTGATTAGTTTGCATGAACACTTTACTAGCCATTTCCTGCTCAATGATACGAGCTAACTGATCACTTATTTGATGAAGTTCACGATCCACTTTTCGTTTTGATAAATATTGCCAACTTATGATGAACAGAAAAACAATTATAATCACTATTAGAAATAAGTCCATACGTTACTCCCCTAATTTGTAGCCAATTCCCCAAACCGTTCGTATATAAAATGGATTGGACGGATCCTCTTCAATCTTTTCACGGAGCCTTCGAATATGTACATTGATCACATTTTCATTACCAAAGTAATCCTCTTCCCATATCAACTGATAGATTTGCTCTTTTGTAAAGACTCGGCTTTGGTTGGTGATGAAAAGCTTTAAAATATGAAACTCTTTCGATGTAAGCTGTATATTTTTCGAGTTTATTTGTGCAGAAAAAGTATCCAATTCTAGTGTCAGTCCCTTAAACCGAACAATCTTTGGATCGGCATGACTAGTTGCCGCAAGATACTGCGTAGCCCTTCGAATGGCAGCATGAACCCTTGCCGTCAATTCGATAACGGAAAAAGGTTTGCTAATATAATCATCCGCTCCAAGCCCTAGACCTAATGTTTTATCAACATCACTTTCTTTTGCTGAGATGATAAGTACCGGAACAAAGCTTGTCTCTCTAATTCTCTTTAAGAATTCCATGCCATTTAACTTCGGAAGCATTAAATCAAGCAATACAAGGTCAATTGGTTCATTTTCAAAGAGGTGAATTGCCTCTTCTCCGTCAAAAGCGGTAACCACTAAGAAGTTTTCCTGTTCTAAATGACTTGTAACAAGTTCACTTATTTCCTTGTCATCTTCAACAAGTAGTATTTTCTTTTGCATAGTAAAACATCCAATCTATTGTGATTATAATTTTATTATAACGGTTGACGAAAAATATGGGAGCCATCTATCTAATAATATAAATTGAAGCATACTTATAATAAATACGATAATTCAATTTTACACAAATTATTGAAACTCCATATAAAATACTGCTACGTTATCACAATAAGCGATAGTCACTTTGCAGCTATCGCCCTCTATATTTGAATCTCAACTAACGTTTTTATCACAAGCTACAAAACTCATCAATCACCTGCTTTTTTATTTCTGCTATGGGGAACTTATGAGATAAGTAGATATCATCAACATGATTCCTTGAAGCGTGGAGGAAAACTATAACGATCTTTTCCAACTGGTGTTTAGAATTAATCAACTTTATAGAAAAGGGGTTAGAGTAAATGAGACATAACTCGTTGACTACTATAATTAACTACCTGCTTATCATTCTCTCATTATTCTGGAGCATGATTTTTTTGATATATTCAGACACGTTGACCTGGAAGGGATTTAAGTTAGTAACACAGAGTAATTGGCTCGGAATATTTTCCACTTGGACTGGATTAGTGACTCTTACATTTTTTATTATCAAGTCCATTCAAAAGAAACAATTACTTCCCTACCATTCGCAGCTAAAAAAGAGTATTCTCCAATATGTACATACCCACCATATTTTATTTGGCGTAACAACATTTATTACCACCCTGGCCCATGGCATCTACTTTCTTATACACTCCAGCGAAAAAGAAGGGAAATTAATTACAGGCTGGATAGGTTTTGGGTTATTAATTTTACTAGTATTTGCAGGTTTCTTGATGTTATATAGAATGAAGAGGCGAAATGTCCAAAGAATTCATCGATGGTTAGGGATATTGTTTACATTAGTAGTATTTTTACATGCAGGGGGTTGGCAAATCACCTTTTTACTTGTCACTACTATCGTGTTTATAGTGATACTCAGCATGCAAAAGATAAAAGCATATTATCAGTAGGTGAATAAACGAATGTAACTTTAGGCAGATATTTTTAAAGTCATTAATTAAACTCTTTGTACTTTATACATTTGTAATTAAGGGGTGATAGAAAGGGTTATGTTTTTTTACACTGCTACCTCGAGTCAGGGATACGATGACAAGTTACTTTAATAACCATATTTTTAATACACCAACTGTATAACTACAAAAGCCTAATTGTTCAATGATACACTGAACAATTAGGCTTTTTGTTTCTGAACAACGTGTTTTTCCATAAAAAATCTTCACCATTTGCTTCCGCAGTCCTGCTTATTTTGGTTCCTTTGATAAATAATCTTCTAACTGATTAAAGGTGCCTGAGAAGCCTTCTTCAAACATGCCTTGCGATTCTTCAAAGGTTTTAAGCTCCTGCTCCGTTGCTGCTACAGGAGTCCCGGTCATCGTAAGGATTGTTTTGCCATCTAGTTCCTGAAACGTAAAAGCGTTTTGTATTTTCAGTGGCCAGTTATCGTTAAACGGAGCTCGCACTACGTTGCCTTCCTCATCAGAAAAATAACTGGTGTAAACGAGTTTTTCTGGGGTGATAATTTCATCGTACACAAATTTAACCCACATGACATCACCATCAGTAGGTTTCTGGCTGTAATGAAAGACACCGCCCGAACGGAAATCAGCTTTAGCAACATGAAACTTCCATCCTTTTGGTCCCCACCAATTTTGTAAATGTTCTGAATCGGTAAACGCCTTAAACACAAGTTCACGCGGAGCATGGAAAGTATGAGTGATTTCGATTTGAGTTCCCATTTTATATCCTCCTATCAGCTATTTAGAACTATCATCATCTTGTAAATCCTGTAAATAATAATCCAAGTTGTCGAATTTTCCTTCCCACATAGTACGGTATTCTTTTAGCCAAAAGTCTAAAGCTATAAAAGGCTCTGGTCTCAGCTTGTAGATGCGACGATTTGCCTCTGCTTTAAACTCCACCAAACCTGCTTCAAGTAGGGTGCGGAGATGTTTGGACACCTGCGGCTGTCGAATATCAAGTCTTTCTGCAATTTCACTTACAGTTAGGGAGTCCTCGCGGAGTAACTCCACAATGTGGAGCCTATTAGAAACACCAAGAGCTTTTAAGATTTTAGTTTTTATGTCCCATATTAACACCTACCTTGTTTAATTTTAATATTCCATATTAGGAATATACCAAAACAAGAATATTCAAGTCAAGGAATTAAAGATTTTATCTTATGCTGCTTATGAATCTATAAAACCTCTCATGGATATGACCCGGGTTCCGTAAAACCTTGTTGTGAAAAGTTAGCATCCAACAAAACCTTTACAAGTCTAGGTGTTCACATTTATATGAAACTAAAACTTTCCTTTGAGAAACTTGACCATTCCGTGACGTAACGGTATATAGTAAAGGCATCGGTAGTAAAAAACGTGCAAAAATGAGAGGAGGATTATTGCAGAAAAATATTAGAACACTGGCGAACATGCTAAGCTTATAGAGAATGTGTAACTACTCCCGAAAGGATAAATAAATATGTCAAAAGTTTATCTAGGTATGACTTTATCGATCGATGGGTTTGTCAACGACAGAAAAGGCAAATTTGATAAGCTCTTTGCCAGTTTCGAACCAAACGAAGAATTAGCGGTGATGTTGAAAAATACCGGGGCTGTGGTGATGGGGCGCAATACCTTTGAGGAGGCTGACGATACTGACTCGTATGCTGATTCATACGAGTTCCAGGTACCA
Source organism: Halobacillus sp. B23F22_1 (assembly GCF_043497005.1). NCBI lineage: Bacteria > Bacillati > Bacillota > Bacilli > Caryophanales > Bacillaceae > Halobacillus > Halobacillus sp. B23F22_1. The sequence goes on from NZ_JBIEKE010000003.1 coordinate 775,643, forward strand.
TTGTTTGTGTTGACAGAAAGACCTCCTACTAAACATCCAAAGGAAAATGACAAATTGACTGTTACCTTTGTGACCGATGGGATTGAAAGTGCTATAAAACAAGCCAGGATTGCTGCTAAGGGAAAGGATGTTGCTGTGATGGGTGCAAATGTCGGCCGGCAATTACTTAAAGCTAACCTGGCAGATGAACTTCAAATAACGCTGGCACCTATTTTACTCGGCAAGGGACTGCGACTATTCGAGCATTTGGAAGATATTGAAATTCATTTAGAAAAACAGCGAACGATTGAGACCAAACAGCAAGTCAAAATTTGGTATAAAGTAATCCGGTAAAGCTGGAATCGACTCCTTATGGCCACCAACTTTATAACTGTTAAAGCTTAATTGTTTGATTATACCATTGGGATCTGGGATGCAATATTCTCATATCTTAGACCTGATTAGCACTTCCTACTCATAGGAAACAATTTAAAATATATTTTTTCTTAATCTTGATCCTTACGTGACGTAACAGTATATAGTAAAGGCACCGGTAGAAAAAAATCGCGCGAAATGAGGGATGATTATTGGAGAAAGAACATATTGGAAAATAGGCGAACTTGCTAAGTTGACAGGCTTAACCATTCGGACCTTAAGATATTATGATCAAATTGGCTTATACTCTCCATCTGAATATTCGGATGCAGGATACAGGTTGTATAATAAATCTGATATTTTCCGGTTACAACAAATTTTAGCATTAAAAGATCTTGGTTTAACCCTTAATGACATTAAATCTATTCTTTCTGAGGAAGATTACAATCCAGCCGAAATTGTTTCCCTTCAGGTAAAGCGACTAAAAGAAAAAATAAGGATCCAACAGAAGCTGTTAAAAGAATTACAAAATGTATCAAACCTGATGAAAATGGAAGAGAATTTGTTGGTGGAGAATTTCACAACATTATTAGACATGATGAAACAGAGTCATGAAAAATATTTTAACGAACAACAAAAAAGCATGGAGCACCACCTCGACAAGCTTGGTGCCTTTTTCGAGAACCAGCCCTAATGTTATTCCAAAGGAGGAATGAATGATGAGTAAACGATTTGCAACACATGATACGTTTGTTATTGAGAGGACCTATGATGTTTCACCGGAGCAAGTATTTGCTGCCTGGTCAGATCCAGAAACGAAAGCCCAATGGTTTCCAAAAGCTGATGAGTTCGACTTTCGAGTTGGCGGGAAAGAGAGCAATAGAGGGGGTCCACAAGACGGCCCCATCTTCACTTTTGAAGCTCTCTATCAGGAAATCGTCCCTGATGAACGTATCGTCTATTCCTATACCATGGACCTCGGTGAAACACGAATATCTATATCTGTAACGACGGTAGAGTTCCACCATACGGAAACCGGGACTCGACTCGTCTATACCGAGCAAGGAGTCTTTCTCGACGGTCACGATACTCCCTCCCAACGCGAACACGGAACGAAAATTATCTTGGACAAATTGGGTGAAGTTCTACGGAATGAACGTGAAAGTAATTAACATATGAATAAGGAGGATTTTCTAATGCCTTTTAACGATGGGACAAATAATAATCCATCTGAGAAAGTTTCAGAACGCAAGATCGTTAACTCACGCATCTTCCATGCCTCTCGTGAAGACATTTTTAAAGCATTTAGCGATCCGGATAAACTGAAAAAATGGTGGGGACCGAAAGGGTTTTCGAACACGTTCTACGAATTCGATATGAAGCCTGGTGGCCATTGGCACTACGTCATGCATGGGCCTAATGGTATCGACTATGAAAATAAAAGTACCTTTTTAGAGGTGGTTGAACCTGTAAAACTTGCCCTCCGCCATCTGGAACCGGATCACGAGTTTCTACTGACCATTACCTTATCCGAACTGGATGGGCAAACCAAGCTCACCTGGCATATGCTCTTCGATAGGCCGGATGAATGCAATAAAGTAAAGAGTTTTGTCATCAAGGCGAACGAACAGAACTTGGACCGTCTTGAATACGAGCTGAAATCATCTTACTGAAGCGAACAAAATTAAATGAAATAAAGGAGTAATGTAAAAATACCTTTGATCTTAATATTCTGGCAAAAAAACATTATGACTTATAAACATTTGAAAACCCAGGATTCGTTAGTGTAATGAATTCTGGGTTTTCATAGTATAAAATGAACTGCATTACTTTTCACGGTAAAATGGGGGTAACACCAATAAAAATTTAATAAAAGTATGGTTCTAGCAATATTAACGAACATATTTTCATCAGCCATCATACTGTCCGGCATCTCCAATAGATGGAAACCCCATGCCAGATCTCAGCATTGTGCTCCTTGAAGAAGCTGGGACTGCCTGAGATGCCCATCCATATCTAATGCTACCATCCTATACCTCGGCTCATATTTAAGAATAAAAAAATCCTCTCAAGATTTTATAAACTCTTGAGAGGATTTTATATTTAGTGAACGATTTTAAAAACCAGTCATAATCTAGCCAAATTGTTCTTAAATCCTATGATGAAAGGGTTTTAAGGGCTATCACATCATGCCGCCCATAGATTCGTCAATATAAATAGCAAAAAATAATTTACAAATAATATGTGGGCTCCGGCTTCATTCAGTCTCATTTCTATTAATAAGACTGAATGAAAATGACATTTAATGAGAAATAATATGTCATTGAGTATGTCATTTACAAAAGACGCAGCAAACACAAAGAATCTTTTTATTCACCACCTATCACTATTTTGATAATGATAATACCGCTTACAAGAGAATGAATTTCACAGCCACTTCTCTATCTACAATAAAGATAACCTTCTCCATATGATGACTAAAATAATAAAAACCTTACTCAACACTCTTAGGACAGCAGAACTGCTGTCCTTTTTTAGTAATACTAATTCCTTACCACTGCTTGATTCCATGGATCCTCTACCAATATTGCTCCTTCTTTAGTCTTCAATAATAAAGGTAGTGTTCCTCTTGCAAACTCTTTAAGGGAAAAAGCACCATAAGGGGTTTCAACCTGTACGTCTATAGATATATTCAGCTGATTCTTCAAACGATACAGAAAGTCTGACGCTTTATCTAATGAAATAGCTTTTTCTAAATAAAGGATGATATCTAAGTCACTCGACTCTTTAACTGTCGGATGTCCGGATACCAGTTCAAAACCTACACTACCCCCGGGCCCCCACTGCAGATTGTTTTCTTCCATTACTTTTTGAACAACATCCAGGGCCATTACAGCTGGCAGTGTACTGGAATTCTTCATTAACTCCCACTTCTCATGAATTACAATATCAGGAGGGGCAATACGCTCTAAAATGGCTTTTGAATCAATGTATGCCCCAAACCGCTGGGCCCTGTCTTTCCCGCGTACTCCTATGGGAACTTTTCCATTCTTAATGGGAGCTCGCCTAACGACAACAAAAGGTGCTTCCTGTAAAGATTGGTAAACCCAGTCAGGGGTAGAAGAAGCCTCTAATAGATCTACCGTTCTAATAACTCTTAAAAGGTCATGAGGCGTCAATTCCATAAATCTGCTAACCTCTGTCGAACTTCAATAGAAGCTTTTCGGCTTCTTTTGGCTTCTACTGTTTCCAACCTGTTACTTAAATCCCTTGTTCCACTTCTTGCAGCTTGTACACCTTCTTTTATTTTACTTTCTAACATTTGTATATCCTTACTACCAGGATGGTCTGCATCAATACCATTGATTAGTCCATCTAGTGCACCTAATTCAGCAAAAGAAGTCACATCATAAGCCATCGCCGTTGTCTTCTTCGTAGCCTCCTCCAGTTCTTGAACCGTACGGCGGGTAATACGAGCGGCAGACTGTTTTGACATGACATGGACGTTTACATCTTGGTCATTTAAAGCTAGCAGAATATTAGACTGGAGACCATGAGTAAGAAAACCGCCTGAAATTGCATTACCTACGATTAATGTAATAATCGGATGACCGGCTCTCCGTGCTTTAGCATAGGCATCAACCGCTGCTGCTCCCGCTTGGTGTAACCCAAAATATTCTTCATTATACCCATATGCCTGACTTGGTACATCAACAATGGCGACTATGGCTCTCCGCTTCCCTTCTTCATCCTGCTCCATGGCTTCCTTCACATAATGAGCTATAGTCCAGCCTTCCTCTAAACCTACTTCTCCTTTTCTAGCACGTGGAAATCTACTGTTTGGGTTTGGTACAACAGATATAAAACGAATTTTTTCACCATCTAATTCTTTATCCGCACATAGTACAGATGGCGTTTCTTTCTTTTCTGATTCTCCAGACAATGAAGAAAACCATGTTCTTCCTCTACTTTCCACATCACTTGTTTTAATAGAGGGATGTGTGCTTTTCTCAGATTGATCCGCTTCTCTATGATTCCAATTCATCCTTGTTTTGCTAATATTTTCTGGTTGTGATGGATCGATAGCCTTTAGGCGGCTCCGATATAAATTCACTTGTTCACTTCGAAAGAGTGTGGAATGATTTTGCTTTAATTCTTCCTTAACTATTTCTCGCACTGCCGTTAAGTCATCATCAACTAAATGATCTACAAACCCCATGGAAAAACGTTGTTCTCCTCCTATTGTGTTCCATATTAACCTTCTGTTTTGGGAATCAAATTCCTCGATTCCCGCTTCCTGCTCAATAACTTCCGGCCCATTTAGTGTAAGTCTTCCCTCTTTGGTCATAATAAGAGAGCTGCATAATCCCGCTGTTAAAGACATTCCGCCAAAGCATCCGATTTTACCAGGAATAATTCCGATTACAGGAGTATATTCCCGAAGTGCAGAGATCGCTGCACCAATTTCAGCGATAGCTAACAGGCCATAATTAGCTTCCTGAAGTCTAACACCGCCTGTATCGTATAGAATAACCACTTTCGTTGGAATACCATTCTTATTATCCTGCAGAGCTAACTCCAGCGTTCCTGCTATTTTCGCTCCCGAAACTTCACCAATTCCTCCCCCTTGGAACTTCCCTTCAATTGCGATAATTACAGCAGGTTCTTGATTGAATTCACCCTTACCTACAATCACTCCATCATCGCTTTGAGGTATGATTCCCTGTGTTTCTAAATGCGGGGACTCCACTCCTTCAAACGGATCTAATAGTTCTCGAAACGTTCCCTCATCTAATAAAGCTCTTGCTCTCTTTCTCGCAGTTAATTCTGCAAAACTTACTTTAAGCATCTTCATAATTATTACTCACCTCCAAGGCCTGGACGAGTCTTAGGGATACTACACCAGGAGTGGCACCAAAGTCATTAACTTGAAAATCCGCCTGCACCCCATGCTGATCACAAAAACGCTCAATTACCTTCTTCCATGTGTCATTGAAACCTGTCATCCCAGTTCTTACTTTAATTTTAATACGCGGTTCTTTTGCAGGAGTTACGAGTACTTCTAAATCTCCAGACCCTACCACCCCTACATGTGCTTTTTTTGAAATTTTCTTTTCAGCAGGATACTCAAATATCATAGTTTCCACTTTTTTATCCTCCCTTAATTTACAGACATCGTTCGATCTTTAAGAGACCTATGAATGTTTAATCGATCCAGAAATAAAGCAGCCGCCAGTAAATCAGCACTTCCACCCGGGGAACTATTGTATTGCAGCAGTAAATGATTCAACTCATTTAACTCCATACGCCCTTCCGGCATAGAAACCCCTCCGTTTTGCAATACTTGCCGGGCTTTTTCCTGTATTAAACGCAATGCCAATAATCCCCCGCGGTGAAGAATGCAAGTATCTTCTAAACATGCAATTAAAGCTACTAAAGTATCCAGTCTTGCAGAAGACTCCGAACCTCCTTTTCTCCTCGATTCACTAAGCTGAGGTAAAGCTACATTTATTAAGCTGGGAAATCCCGAGGTTGCTTCTCCTCTCGCTCCCTTTACACCTAGTCTCTTATAAAGCTTAGAACCATTTGTAAAGATTTCAGGAGCAAAACGATCTGGAAAACGTGAGATATAAGATGCTGTCTCAACAATTTTTTTTATACTCGTTCCTGGTTTATTTACGGCAGCTCCTGAAGTTAAAAGACCGATTCCCCAAATAGCACCTTTGTGAGTGTTTACACCACCTGTAGCTTTCATCATCTCTTTTTCTCCCTCACGCCCAATCTCGGCAATTTCTTCACGAAGTTTCTGGCTCGGCTCTCTCTTATAAGAAATTTCGGCAATATTAGCAAACGTTTCTTTTAAAGAAAATGATGATTTAATCATTAAATCAAAGTTCATATCCTTATGTGCCCCTCGATCCTGGGGATCTACAAGTCCCGGCTTAGGAGCAAGCTCCGCTTCCTGAACCAATGAGTCAACTGCCCAATCACTTAACATTTTCCTGCATTCTTCAGCGCTACTCCAATTCATGGGGGTCCTCCTTACCAACTTTGAAACTTCTCAGGGGGCTGATAGAGACCGCCTGACCATTCCACAAGTTCTTCTACATTTTTAGCGGCCAGCAGAGACCGGGTTGCTTCAGAACGTCGGACTCCAATATCTTCCGGAAAAGCAACGATTCCCTGTTCCCGCAGACGATTAGTTAATTTACTAGAATTATTCATGCCTACCGGTGTAACACCTGCAATCGCAGCTATTGCCTGTCGGCGTTCTTCTAAACTATTAGCTTTATACAAATAAGCGATTCCTTCTTCTGTTACTACGTGAGTAACGTCATCTCCATAAATCATAACTGGAGCCGTAGCTAAGCCGGCTTCTTTTTTTACGTCAATTGCATCCAATGATTCCACAAAGACTGGCGTATTCCCGGTTTGATGAGTCTCTACTACCTGTACCACCAGCTTTTTACCACGAGCTAAAGGATCATTTGAATTAATCATATTGAGCCAGGCCGGGGTCGAGTGACGTCTCCCACCAGGGTCATGTCCCATATTAGGAGCTCCTCCAAATCCGGCCAGTCTTCCTTTAGTAACGGTGGAGGAATTACCAGTGGCATCTATTTGCAAGCTGGACCCCACAAATAGATCAACCGCATATTGTCCGGCCAGCTGGGAAAGCGTTCGATTCGATCGAAGGCTTCCATCCGGTCCTGTGAAAAACACATCCGGGCGCTGAGAAGTGTAATTTTCCATACCAACTTCTCCTCCAAAACAGTGAATGCTTTCCACCCAGCCTGATTCGATGGCCGGGATCATAGTAGGGTGAGGATTTAAAGCCCAATGCTTGCATATTTCCCCTTTTAATCCTAACGATTCTCCATAAGTAGGAAGCAGCAGCTCAATAGCTGCTGTGTTATAGCCCACCCCGTGATTAAGAGACTGAACATTATGCTTCTCATAAACCCCCCGAATGGTCATCATCGCTAATAAAACCTGAATGTCTGTAATGTGTCTGGGATCTCTCGTAAATAAAGGTTCAAGTTGATAAGGTTCATCAGCTTCCACTACAAAATCCACCCAGGAGCCAGGAATATCTACTCGAGGCAGGTCATCTGATATTTCGTTCACTTGAGCGATTACAATCCCATCACGAAAGGCCGCCGCTTCTACCAGTGTAGGGGTTTCTTCCGTGTTGGCCCCTGTGTACAGGTTCCCATCACTGTCAGCTTTGTCTGCGGCTACAAGTGCTACCGAAGGAATTAAATCTATAAATAGACGACCATATAATTCAATATAAGTGTGTATTTCTCCCATCGTTAACTCTTTGTCTTCAATCATTTGAGCAATTCTCAAGCTTTGCGGCCCTGCATAAGCAAAATCTACCTTATTTGCAATTCCTCGTTCAAAAATGTCCAGATGCTCCGGTCTGGAAATGCTTGAGAGAATCATATGTAGATTATGAACCTTATCAGCATTTACATGGGCAAGTGCTTGGGATAGAAAAGAAGCCTGTTTCTGGTTATTTCCTTCCATTACGACGCGGTCTCCGGGAGAAATAACCTTTTCTAAAACTTCGACAATTTTGTCTGTGGGAATAATTCTTCCGTCTGTAACCATATTTACTTGATCGATTCGTTTCTTTTTAGCATCTCTTCTGGTGGTCCAGATTCTGGCTTTTTTCTCTGTCTGAATATCAATTGTCATTTTCTTCTCTCCTTTTCGATTAATTATTCAACCTATGAGCAAGCACTGCAGCTGTATGCGGCCCGCTGTCTGAGATAGATAGCCCTCTTGCTGCTGGAAAAGACTGATTCACTAAGCCTGTAAGGACATTACCAGGCGGCATTTCTATAAACAATCGGACACCCAGTTCGTATAACAAAGAGGTAGCTTCGTGCCATTTAACAGATTGGGAAACATTCCAGGCCAGATCTCCTTTGATTGCTTCACTTGTTCTCAATATTCGTCCTCGCCTATTACCAGCAAAAGGAATGACAGGTTTTCTCAGGGCAAGCCTCTCAAGCTCAGCTTCTAAACTTATGGATACATCCGAAAGCAGTGGACAATGAGAGGGAACACTGACCTCCAGAAGTTCTGCTCTTTGTGCATTGTTTTTTAGTGACAGCTTCGTAAATTCCTCTAACTCATTGAGTGAGCCGGCTATTGTAATTTGCCTGGGACCATTCATATTTGCCAAATAAATATATTTATCTTCTTCGGCAAAATTCTGAAGGAGCTGTCTCACTTTCGTTTCCGTTAATCCTAATACAACAGCCATCCCATAACCTTCTGGAAACGCACTTTCCATCAGTTCCCCTCGCTTACGAACCAAGCGGACGGCATCTTTAAAATCTAAAACACCTGAGATTACTGCAGCACCAAAGGTTCCTACCGAGTGGCCCGCTACATAACCTGGAACAGCTTTTTCCTTTATCATCAACCGTGCCGCAGCAACTCCAGAAACCAGCAGGCATACTTGGGAAGCAACCGTAGACTCTAATCTTACGGGAGCATCCCACTGGTAAACGCTTTCATTTAAAACTTCACTAGCTTCATCTAAAGTTCTTTTGACTTCTGGATGTACTGGTAAATTGTTCAGCATGAAAGGCTGTTGTGATCCTTGGCCTGGGAAGAGAAAAGCTGTTGACATAGAATCCCCCTCTTTTTTAAGATTAGTCGTCAGTCGACCAAATATAATATAAAGAAAAAGGGATTGTATTACCCTTCTTTTTCTTTTTCTTTATATTGTATTTGATTATCAAACAGCTGGGTTTGGATGCTAGTAATAACGTCGTAGTTATGCTGCTGTAAGAGTTCTGCCGCTTCATCGACCTTGTTTTTATTTAGAAGATCAACTAATATTTTATGCTCTCTCACAGATTTTTTAATATTTCCTTCGCCTCCAAAAGAAATATTCTGCACCCGCAGTAAAGGCAGTTCCAGACGGGAGTACATTTTTTTAATCGTTTCACTTTTACTCATTTCAATTAAGCTCCAGTGGAAGGAATGATTTAGCTCTGTGTAATTAGTGGTGTCTTTTTCTGAAATCATCTTCTCATATAGAGCTTCCATTTCGTTTAAAGTACTCTGTTCTACACCTTTTTCTTTAATCCGTTTCATTGCTAAAGCTTCGAGCATAATTCTTACTTCAAGCAAATCATTGATCTCGTGTTCAGTATGCTCTTTAACTATTGCCCCTTTTCTGGGAATCCTCTCTACTAAACCTTCAATTGTGAGCAGATATATAGCTTCCCTTACTGGGGCACGGCTCGTTCCATACTCAGCAGCATATACATTTTCTACTATTTTCTCCCCCGGTTTTAATTCCCCTAAAATAATTTGTTCACTGATACGCTCAGCAATTTGATTAGATAGAGCATTATAATTAAGACTTGATTGACTCATAGGGAACCTCCTTCCCAGCTTTCAGTTGTCGACTGTCGATTAAATTGTACAATAAATAGTTTAATGATTCAATATTTTTAGAAAATTTGCAAAAAAGGTTTGCATTTCTATTCATCTTTATCTATGATGGGGAATATGAAACGGTCGACAGTTGATCATCGGCTAAAATGTAAACGCTTTCTAAAAAGGGAGGGATAATCTGTAAAACATTTTAGTATCGTCAATAATTTTCAAAAGCCTTTAGGACACCCTGAGAATTGCTTTATCTACTGCTTGTGTTGTTGAATTATGAATTATAAATAAATGGTCAAAGTCAGGAACACCTGGATAAACAAAAATTAAAAGATGAGGTGAAATAACTTGGTTATTTACGGAGTGGCCCTGTTAGCCATTTGTATGTTGCTTGGCGTGGTTGCCGGAGAGTTATTGGGAGTAGCTATTGGCATTGAAGCGAATGTTGGCGGTGTAGGCATAGCCATGGTGATTCTTGTTCTATTAATAGACTACCTTAAAAAGAATAATAAATTAAATGTTAAATCACAGGAAGGTATGGGTTTTTGGGGAGCCATGTATATTCCAATTGTTATTGCTATGGCTGCCAATCAAAATGTTGTAGCAGCTCTTGATGGAGGACCTTTGGCTGCAGTTGCTGGAATTGCTGCCGTTATTGTTAGCTGGGCCATGGTTCCATTACTTAGCAGGATCGGTAAAGAAAAATCCACATTTTCGAATGAAGAGCTAGGAGGAGCAGACAATGTTCGAAATATTAAGTGATACATTTTCGGAAAATGGGCTTATTGTTTCTTTTGCAGTGGTTGGAATTACAATCTATTTATCCTATTATCTATCAGACAAGCTTACTCGCGGAAGAATACATGGGTCTGCCATTGCCATCATAGTCGGACTCGTACTCGCATATATCGGCGGAATAAGTACCGGGGGCGAAAATGGACTTGCAGATATCGGGATCTTTACCGGGATCGGACTAATGGGCGGCGGAATGCTGAGAGATTTCGCTATTGTTGCTACTGCTTTTGGAGCCAACCTGGATGAAATTAAAAAGGCAGGATTGCCAGGAATAATTTCTTTAGTGGTGGGTGTCATATTGTCATTTATAGTTGGTGTAATTATAGCCTTTTTGTTTGGGTATACGGATCCTGTCAGCCTGACTACAATTGGTGCAGGAACAGCCACATACATAGTTGGCCCTGTAACCGGCACAGCTCTTGGGGCAAGTTCAGAAGTCATAGCTTTAAGTATTGCAGCTGGTTTGATTAAATCTATTTTGACAATGATTGGAACTCCTTTCATCGCTAAATATATTGGGTTAAATAATCCAAGGTCAGCCATCGTTTATGGTGGGCTTATGGGAACTACAAGCGGAGTAGCAGGAGGATTGGCAGCGACAGACCCAAAACTTGTACCTTATGGAGCCATGACAGCAACTTTCTATACGGGGCTTGGGTGCCTTTTAGCTCCATCTGTGTTGTTTTTAATAACCAGAACTATTTTTTAATAGTTTTATACAAAAAGCGCTTCCCTTTCAGAAGCGCTTTTTGTACGAAATATTTTCAAACTCTATTAGAAACCACAAGTAAATATCTGCTGCACCTTCATATAACGCAGCATAGCTCTAGCATGTCGTCCCTCTAATGTATAAGGGTTTTGCATTCTACATAGTTTCATTACTATATAAATAAGTTATATCCCCCTTCAGGAGAAACTTTTATTTAGGAGAGCAGACTTGCGTCTGCTTTTTTATTTTGGTTATTTTCTTTTCCCTTCGAGTCGTAAAACCCCACACCTTCTAACCTTGCAACAGGCAGGAAACCCTACTATGAGAACACTTCATGTTTTCCCCTTGATGGAATGGATCCATATGGGTCTGATTTGTTACTAGAATTAAAACTCTTTTACGTTTGTAATCATTATATTTGTTTGCCTGATTAAGTGTATTACCATAAACACATTCGCAGTTTTCCAGACGCTATTTCTATTTGATAAAAAAACAAACGTAAACATCAACGTTTACGTTTGTGGATTGTGATTTTATACTTTACGAGAATATACTACTTTAAAGTATTTTCACGCTCAAGGTCATTCTCTCTTTTAAGGAACAAATAATCGAGATTAATCCCCCGATTTTGTACCATTACTTCTCTCATAGTTTTTATCAACAATCCATACTGGCCTTTTCTTTCTGGCTGGGTACAGCTCTCTTCTTATAAATCTTGGATATCGTATTTAGGCAAAACGCTGGAAGCTTTTTCGGGAAAAAACGCCGCGAATAATAGCGGTCAAACGCCTGCTTCAAATCCTTCCACTGCGTGCAATTTTTCGTTTGCTTATAACGAGCCACGTCTATCACCTTCACCGTGTCGTCCTTCGTTAAAAGCAAATTGTGCAGGTGAATGTCTGATGGGTTTAAGTTTTTTTTACGTGCAAATGCAATCGCCTTATCCACTTCGACGATGTGTCGGCGATGAATGCGCCTTCCTTCCAGTATGCATTGAAAAAGGGTCTTTCCCTCTATATAATCCATCACGAAATAATTAGTTCCGACCTCGTAAAGCGTTGGAAAATAGGAGCTTCCGGCAAGCCTGTCATAGATCTTTGCCTCAAGCTCGGCAAGATGCTCAAAAGGTGGATAAAATACTTTGATCGCCTTCTTCACATGCGGAAGCTTGAACACATAGGCACTTCTTCCGCTGCCGACGAGTTGCAACCGACAATCATAGGTTTTGAGCACCATTTTTCTCTCGCAGACCAAAAACCTTACACTATCAGCAAGGGCTTTGTATTCTTGACTTGAAACCACCGAAGCGACGTCCTTCATTCCTTTCCACCTACCTCTTTTTCTGACCCTTTCGCTTTGCAATTTCCTTTTGAATGACTGGCCATACATGCTTCTGAGCCTCGCGCAAACCTTTCTTCACAGCCTTGTTCTTTAATAGTTTTGATATCTTGGACATTTGAGTACCCTCCCTTGTTTTCCAAAAGAAAAAGAGACTTCAAACAGCCAGCAGTCTCCAATAAAAAAATAAAAAGAGACCTTTGCCGGCAGAATGCATGGCAAAGGTCTCGCTAACAACTGTGATGTTGCCAACAATGCCGAGGACATTTGTCCTGTAATGACGACAGTTGTTGAACAGCTACTCCCCTTTGGGGTGAAATTATAAGGTTCTTACGCTTACTATAGGATCTTATCCTGTCGCCGTCAATGGTATTTTTCGGAAGTAGATGAGCTAATGTAAGCTTGATTTGGGTCTCGCCAACATTATCACTTAACGTAGAGCCTCTCCGGGCAATATTACAAGCCAGGAAGCCAGATTCCTTGGAGCATCGATTGACCTTCTTTGGATGCTTCCAAGAAGGGAAGTGACACTTATGGATATCGAAAACATATTAAACGCTATGATTTCTTTTGGGATGTGAGTTGTCGATTAATTTAAAGAGCTTTTAAAAATGTTGAATTTAGTTAATACACCCGTATCATATACGGCCCCCTTAGTAAGAAATCAAGAAAAGAATAGTGGAAAGAACTGGACTCGCCCTTCCTGCCCCTTTCTATACAAAAAGTGGAACTTATCGAAGCTCCACTTTTTTAACCTTTAGAATTCCAACTTCCATTTCTTCTCGGGTCGCTGGCTCCATAGATCTTATTATCTTCGTGATCAATTACTAGTCCTTGGATACTTCCAAAATAGGTTGTGCTGTTGGTATAGTTGACATCGATGCCGCGTTCTTCTGGCTCTTCTAAAAAGACATAATCGCCTTCAACGTGCAGGGCATTCTCATTAAACTCGAGGAATGACCGTGGCTGTTCGACCGATTCTTGCACGAGTTCATTGAATTTAATCATCTTTACAAGTTCCTGGGTGACCATTGAGGTGATGCGCCGGCCTCCCGAAGCCCCTATGCCTATTACCGGCTTGTCATTCTCAGCTAGAATCGTCGGTGTTGTATAGCTGAACGGTCGTTTTCCGGGTTCAGGACGATTCGGTGAGTTTTCATTGTTACTGAAGTTTTTCAGCTGGTTGTTTAGAAAAAATCCGCCCACATACTCCCCCGATCCAAAGGAGTTACTTAAAGTGTTCGTCACGGACACCATCATGCCATTTTGATCGACAACTACGAAATGTGTGGTATTCTCATGGTCTTCAAGGTCGGCATCTGAATCAAGCTCTGATAGGTATTCATCCGACAGCTTCGTACCATCCCCAATGTCAGAAGTGAGATTTTTCAGATGATCCACGGAAAGCATCTTTCTCACGGGCACCTTATTAAATTCAGGGTCACCTACATTCTCCAAGCGATCCTTATAGCTGGCTCTGTTGACCATCCCCATAAGCATTGCAAAGTCGATCGGCTTCTTCTTCGTCTCCTCTACCTTCAGCATTTCAGCCATTTTTAGATTTTGAAGTAGCATGACTCCGCCGGATGGAGGGGGCGGCGCTAAAACATTATAGTCACCAAACTTCCCTTCGATCGGCTTTTTGACTTCTACTTCATAAGACTCTAGGTCATTCTTGTCAATTTTTGATTCTTCCTCATTGATTGATTCAGAAATGTTTCCTGAATAGAACGACCTCGGGCCATCCTGCTGAATCGCTTTTAGCGTTTCTGCCAGCTGCTTCTGTGTTAAAATTTCGCCTGCTTCAATCGGATCGCCGTCAGGATACATATGGTCCAAATTCGGCATACGGTTTTTTGCTTCCTTTAACTGCTTGTGCAGTGTTTCGGAGACGACAATACCATTTTTAGCAAAATTAATCGATGGTTCCATAAGCTGGTCCATTTTCATCGTGCCGAAGTCATCATGGACACGATTCATCCCTGCGACAAAGCCGGGTACTCCTGTTCCGCTTTCAGGAACGCTTTTTGAACTAGGTGCTGTTTCCCTGTAATCGTAAACGACAGGGGAATGATCGCTGCCTTTTTGAGGGTGGATAAGCATCGTCCCTCCCCCGCCAATTCCTGATCCATACGGCTCTGCAACGCCCAGTGCATAACTTACGGCAACGGCCGCATCAACGGCATTACCGCCCTGTACCAACACCTTCATACCTACTTCCGTTGCAATTTCACTATCCGATGTCACACCATATGGGCCATCTTCTTTCTCCGTTTTTGTATCATTTAATGAAAGGTCTTCTGACTGACGTTTGTTCATCCCATCACGATTTAAAAACAAGAACAGGAATATGGATAGGACGACAATTAAGCTGCTGATGATAATGATACGGTTTCTTCTTAACATTTTCCTATACTATACCGATTACAAATAGAAGCACCGTAACTGTAATCCCGATCGTGGCATCTTTCGTTGTCCTTCTTTTATGTATTTTGATCGTTTTGAGCATCCATTGGCTGAACGTCAGTTTGTATTCTTTTTTTTCCGCTTTCTTTCTCTTTTTATAATTTAAAGTCGCTTCCATTTTAAATTCCTCCTCCAATATAGCTTGATAGAGTTACTACGCCAAAGGTGACAGCACTTAACAGCATCGTACTAGCCGTCGTTGGCAGCACGCCCTGTTTCTGAATCGTATTGGCGATCAAGCCTGGGATAATGACACCGATCGCCATCATGCCTTCAACAACTGATGGTGTCGAATACATCGGAATGACCATATCGAAGATGATAGTCAGCGTAATACCGACCGTCAGCATCGCGGTGAACTTCCTTCTTCCATAAAGAATCGTAAACCTGGCAATCACTTTCATTACAATTAAATAGGTTAAGAAACTGATCATAAACAGTACTGCAATACTAACCGGAAACGTAAACAGCATGGCAATATACCCAGGCACCACAAGTCCAGCCGGCAGAACACCCGTTTTTTCTGTGTAAAATAAACTAAGAACGATTCCAGTTACCAATGCTAAATATACATCTGAAGCCTCAAAGATAATCATCGCGCACTCCTCTCTAAGCCGTAACTTTTTCTATTTTCTTCTGCTCAAGCCGTTTCACTAAATTCTCGGCTCCCCCATGGATATTTCCTATTCCATAGATCGTTTTTCCAGTCCAATAAGGACCTAATACTCGGACAATTTCTTCTGTTTCATATCCTTCTAAGTCAAGAAGGTTCTTTACAGGCAATGCGCCGTTTTTATAGGCGTCCACAATCGGCGAAGTGGTTTCCCCCATTAAAACCAATGTTTCTGCAGGAAGATAGGGTAGAACCTGGCTGACAAATTGTTCTGTGCGGTCGACACGGTCGGAACGGCAATTCATGATTACTACCGGATCTTCTGTTGGATAGCTCAGCTGCTTGACACGGTCCCAAATGTTTAATGTGGATGTCGGATCATTCGCAGAGAATCCGTTGACTAAGAAGCTCGGATTGCTTTCATCCCCAATCGGGAGAATCTGCATGGCGCCGGGATCAGCCCAGGCTTCCAACATGCCTTGCCGGGCTGTCTCATGATCAATACCAAGGATATCCGCTACAGACAGGGCCAGTGCCGCGTTCTCCGGAAAGACCATATACTCGAACTTTTTCAAAAATTCTTCGGAAACGAGCGATGTATCGCAAACATGCACTTTTGTGTTTCGCTCAGCCGCAATCTCTCTAAAGTGAGGAACATAGGGACTTTCATTCACTATTTAATCGCCGTCATACGGGATCGCGTTGCCAAAGGAATCAGCCACTTCTTCAAGGGTTGGTCCCAAGACGTCCATATGATCTTCCAGGACATTGACAATCAGGCCGATATTCGCTTGAAGCAGTTCCTCCTGAAATATAATCTGATAATCCGGCTTCACCGCCATACACTCGCTCACTAAAGCATCCGCGTTCAGCTGGCCGGTTTTCTCGATCACTTTCCGCTGTTCCCCAATGTTTGGTCCTTCCAACCTTCGTTTGATCGGCTCTTCCAGCCCGTCAAACCAGTACAGCATTCTGGCATCGGTTCCTGTCGTTTTCCCTACGGTCTTATAACCTGCTTTCTGTAAAACTCCCGTGATCAATCGGGTAACTGTCGATTTTCCTCGGATGCCGTTGACGTTAACCCGTACGGGAATACTTTCAACATTCATTTTGTTCCTCACCTTTTCCCTGGCTCCTAGGAGAAAAGCTGAAAAACCTAGTAGTAATATAAAGGTCAGTACAATTCCCATGTTTCCCCTCCCATAAACTTTAGATATTTGTGACCTGTTGAAGAATATACTAGAATATTGGCGTTTATAGGTTACATAAGTGTTAAAAGTTATATCTATTACGTTAAAATATAAAGCGATACAGATTAGGACTTTAAAACTTTATTTATCGAAAATTCAGTTAATAAATTCCCTGTAGATGATTTATGTTAGGTACAAAAAATCCTATAATCTGACGACAAACCCGTGATCGAACATCAATAAGTAATCTAATAGTCTTACCAGTAAATTCTTTTATCTACCATTATTATGTAATACTTCTTTAATATTCTTATACCTGACTTTACAAAATTGATCAATTCTAAATAAATTATGGATGGAGCCATAAATGATATTCGATCGGACCCGTACGTTGCTAGCGCACCTAAACAAGGGGATCTTGCTAGTCTTTACAGGTACGACGTTTATCATCATGGTACGAATTTCGAAATTGCTTATGAGATTGATGTAGACGAAGATGGAAACATCATTCTCATTGTTTTGGCAGGGACTCGGGAAAATTTTTATAATGAATTAAAGCGATATTGGAAGTAATTCCATACATAAACGAGACGCATTCCTGTAGAAAACGTGTTTTGAAGGAAACGAATAGAGAAACATTTATAAAAATTCACACAAACGAAAGCAGACATTTGTCTACTTCAATACCACCGCCATGAATGGCGCTCACCAGCCAGCGCTGAACCCCGTCCGTCCTTTTTTCGATCTCCCAGTCTTCCCCTTTCTCGTACACCTCATTTAACTCCTGAAACGAACAGAACCGGTCGCCTCCACAGTCTTCGGCTTTGCTGACCTTCCCGGTCCCGACGAAGAAAAGCAACAGAACCGAAGCAAACATGGCAATGGTGCCCCAACTGATTCTTCCCATGCTGGTGTAGGAGTTAAGGAAATTCCAGCAACGATTAGGTGATGGAGATATAAACAAAACCATGAATATTTACACACATATTACTGAAAACATGGAAGAAAAGCCTCCCAAAAGTTCAACGAACTTATGAGAGGCTCTTTAGAATTATAGTGTTTTTCTCGCCAGGTATGGCCAAAGTATGTCAATCTGGCTTTTAGGGTGAAGCTAAACCCTTGGTATCAAGGGTCGTGGGCGCATGATTACATCATGCCGCCCATTCCACCCATACCGCCCATGTCCGGCATTCCGCCGCCAGAACCTTCTTCTTCAGGAAGGTCTGCAACTACCGCTTCAGTAGTCAGGAACATAGCCGCTACGGACGCTGCGTTTTGCAGTGCGGAACGAGTAACTTTCGTTGGGTCTACGATTCCTTGCTCAACCATGTTGACCCATTCGCCTGTTGCTGCGTTGAAGCCGATTCCGACTTTTTCGCCTTTAAGGCGTTCAACGATGATGGATCCTTCAAGGCCGGCGTTGTGTACGATTTGACGTACTGGCTCTTCAAGAGCACGAAGTACGATGCTTGCACCTGTTGCTTCATCATCTGCCAGGCCTAGACCTTCTACAGAATTGATGATGTTCACGAGTGCCGTACCACCACCAGCTACGATGCCTTCTTCTACTGCTGCTCGAGTAGAGTTCAGGGCATCTTCAATACGTAGTTTACGCTCTTTAAGCTCTGTTTCAGTTGCGGCACCGACTTTGATGACGGCTACGCCGCCTGAAAGCTTCGCCAGGCGCTCTTGTAGTTTTTCTTTGTCGAATTCAGAAGATGTTTCTTCTGCCTGTGCACGGATTTGAGAAACGCGGGAAGCGATTTGCTCAGGGTTTCCTGCGCCCTCAACGATAGTTGTGTTTTCTTTTGTAATTACGGCTTTAGAAGCACGGCCCAGCTGATCGAGTGTTGTATTCTTCAGATCTAATCCTAGATCTTCTGTAATCACTTGACCGCCTGTAAGGGCAGCGATATCTTCAAGCATCGCTTTACGACGATCGCCAAAGCCTGGTGCTTTAACGGATACGGCGTTAAACGTTCCGCGAAGTTTGTTGACAACAAGTGTAGCCAATGCTTCGCCTTCTACATCTTCAGAGATTAGTAGTAGCGGCTTGGACTGTTGTACAACCTGTTCAAGGACAGGAAGAACTTCCTGAATGTTGTTGATTTTCTTATCCGTAATTAAGATGTAAGGATCTTCAAGAACGGCTTCCATTTTATCCTGGTCAGAAACCATGTATGGAGAAGCGTATCCGCGGTCAAACTGCATCCCTTCAACTACTTCTAGTTCTGTGTTGAATCCTTTAGATTCTTCGATTGTGATAACTCCGTCGTTACCTACGCGCTCCATAGCTTCAGCGATAAGCTGTCCTACTTCATCATCAGAAGCTGAGATGGAAGCTACTTGAGAGATGGACTCTCTGCCTTCGATTGGCTTAGAGATTTTACGCAGTTCTTCTGTAGCAACTGCTGTTGCTTTTTCAATTCCGCGGCGAATACCTACCGGGTTCGCACCGGATGTTACGTTTTTAAGTCCTTCACGGATCATTGCCTGCGCAAGTACCGTAGCTGTCGTTGTACCGTCACCAGCTACGTCGTTTGTTTTAGAAGCGACTTCTGAGACAAGCTGTGCACCCATGTTTTCGAAGTTGTCTTCAAGTTCGATTTCTTTCGCGATCGTTACCCCGTCATTTGTAATCAATGGAGATCCGAATTTTTTATCTAGAACGACGTTACGTCCTTTTGGTCCTAGTGTTACTTTAACGGCATCTGCCAATGTATCTACACCACGCAGCATGGCACGGCGTGCGTCTTCACTAAATTTAAGTTCTTTAGCCATAATAAAATGCCCTCCTTATCAAAATTCGTATCGATTAGAATTGGTGACGCTTACTTCTTACTGGACAACTGCTAAAATATCGCTCTCGCGAATGATTAAGTATTCGTTGCCTTCGTACTTCACTTCAGTGCCTGCAAACTTGGAATAAATGACATGGTCTCCGGCACTTACTTCAAGTGCGACCTTCTCATTGTTTTCTGTTACACGGCCTGTACCAACCGCAACTACTTTGCCTTCTTGAGGCTTTTCTTTTGCAGAGTCTGGAAGTACAATTCCGCTTGCAGTAGTTTGTTCTTCCTCTACTAATTCAATAACAATACGATCACCTAATGGCTTTAACAATTAGGACACCCTCCTTAGTCAGGTTCATATTTCGATTCATGTCGTTTATTAGCACTCGATTATGTTGAGTGCTAACACAATTCCTATAATAAGCAATTCAATTTTGTTTTTCAAGTAGAAACTATCAATTTTTTATCAACTTTTTTCTACAAAATTCGCAAGGTCATAAGTCCTTATTCTTATTGGATGTTTTTAAATTGTGATAAAATACATAAAGTATGGAAAGTCCCTGTTTTTCTTTAAAAAAGGAGTTATGTATATGCCAAAACGATATTGGTGGATCATTATCACATATGTTATCGCGCAGCTTTCTTCATTTATTGGACTGCCGATTTTGTTTCTTCTCGGTTTCGGCCGGTCAGATGCGATTGCTATCTGGTCAATCTTAAGCTTCACCATTGCTACTATTGTCATCTTACGTCTATTAAAACCTGATATGACGGAGCCTGAGTTACGAGGCGAGCGTTCAAGCAAAGGGAAGATTGTCCTCTGGTCCATTCTCGGTGTATTTCTCGCGTTGTTTGCGCAAGGGATTGCCGCCACAATTGAGACGCAGGTTTTCGGCATACCTGCAGGATCTGAGAATACAATGGATCTTATGAACGTTGCGAGAGAATCCCCGCTGTTCATCTTATTACCCGTTGTGTTTGCACCTATAACAGAAGAGATCATTTTTCGAAAAGTAATTTTCGGTCAAATGTATAAACGCTTTAACTTCTTACTGGCTGTCTTAGTGTCCTCTCTCGTGTTCGGGGCGTTTCACATGGATTTCAAACATATGCTGGTGTATTTTTCCATGGGTGTTGTCTTCGCTTTCTTATATGTAAGAACGAAAAGCATCATTACGCCGATCGTGGCTCATATGGCGATGAACTCGTTCGTCGTTATTTCTCAGCTTTTCTATTCAGAGGAAGATATTCGCCGCATGCAGGAGCAGCTGCAGACGATTGTCACGGGAGGGTTGTTCTAATATGAGAGCTTCTCCCCTTACGATGGCGGCCATCTACTTTTTCATGGGGGTCGCCTTTACGTATATCGCAGCCAGCATGGAATCGGAAACGCTTTGGAGCTTTCCAACGCTGCTGCCGATCATTATTGCTACGTTTAATTTCGCGGTAACGATCCGTTTAATTAATATTCACCTTAAGATTAAACAATCAAAGAACGATAAAAAGAATAAATAGTTCTGGAGGTGAGAGCTGTGAAAGCCATTCTGCACAGTCACCGTGTTCATCTGGGTCCTGTGAGCGATGAGCATCTTGAGCAAATTTCAACGTGGTTTAATCATTCGTTGTTCCTGCGCCGCTTCGATGCTGCAGCTGCACAGCCGCGTTCGTACGATTCTTTAAAAGAATGGCGCGATGATGCCAATAAGAATGACAGCCATTTTCTATTTTCCATCTGTGATGGAGATACGCTGATCGGCTACGTAGAGCTTGACGGAATTCTGTGGAACCAGCGTAACGGCTGGATTTCGATTGCGATTGGTGATGCCGATTATCAAGAAAAAGGCTACGGTACAGAAGCCATGGAGCTGTTAATCAACTACGCCTTCCAAGAATTAAACCTTCATCGATTGCAGCTTACTGTTTTTGATTACAACGAACCGGCCTTAAGGCTGTATGAAAAACTTGGTTTTACTTACGAGGGAGCTCAACGAGAATTTATCCTCCGCGACGGTAAAGCTTATGATATGTTGATGTACGGTTTGCTCGCGCGAGAATGGAACACCTAACGAAAAAATGTTGAAGAGTCACTATAGCTCTTCAGCATTTTTTTATGCCTTCACCTTATCATCCTGTACACCTTTTAATAAGAAAGAAAACGGCAGAGCGATAAGTAATACAGCTGCTGAAACGAGAAACGCTTCGTTTAACGTCTGCAGTGTCGCTGCCTGCATATCTATACCAGGAGCAGCCGCTACTTGAGCACGCCGTACTTCATAATAAATAGAAAAAAAGACGATGCCTAGTGACGAAGAAATCTGGCGGATGATGTTGTTCATTGCCGAGCCCTGCGCCACTAAATGTTCAGGAATCGCGTTCATGCCCGATGTCGTTGCCGGCATATTCCCCATGCCCATGCCTAGTCCGCGCACAGTGTTAAGTAATAGAATCAGCCAGTATGGCGTGGACACGTGCAGCATACCAAGCCCAATAGTAGCGGCAGCCATAATCGCAAGGCCTGGCGGTACAACATAGCGCGGCCCTTTTTTATCGAGCAGGCGCCCGCCAATCGACATAAAGATGCCGCTTGCCGCCGCTGCAGGTAAGAACAGCAGTCCTGTCATCACTTCATTTAGCCCGTACACGACTTGAATGAGCAGCGGCAGTAAGAAAATACCGGAAAACAGGCCGATCGACGCTGCTGACGTAACGAGAATCGAAACCGAATACGTCGGTACTTTAAAGACGGATAAGTTGAGCAGTGGATCATCGTGACGATTTTCATAGAATACAAAAGCTGTGATCGCTAATAATCCTGCCATGATCAAGGCAAGGTTCAAAGGATCGACGAGCATTGAAAGCTCACGCCCTCGCCCAAGAGCCAGCAGTACAGCACCAATTCCAAGCGTAATCATGACAAAACCAATGTAATCGAACTTCTTCTCTGGATGCGTTTCTGTCCGTTCCAAAAATCTCGTCGATAATAAAAGTCCAAGTAAGCCAAACGGAATATTAAACGCAAACAGCCACGGCCAGTCCAAAAACTGAATCATAAAACCGCCTACTGTCGGTCCGATCGCAGGGGCCACCATCGCGGCTACCCCGTATACGCCTACGGCTAAGCCGCGTTCGTGTTTAGGAAAGGAGTTAAAGATAAGAGCCATAGCAATCGGCATCATCATACCGCCGGCCGCCCCCTGGATGGCCCGCGACATAATGACCATTCCAAGCGTTTGTGAAAGCAGCCCGGAAATAGAGCCGAGGATAAATAGACACAGTCCGGCGATGTACACTTTCTTTTTCCCAAATCGATCACCTAAATAGCCGGTTAACGGCATCGTCATCCCCATCGATACCATAAAAATCGTTAAGATCCAGCCGACTGCCACCGCGTTGGAATCAAACACGTCAATAAACCGCGGAAGGATCGGATTCAGCATGCTGTTATTTAAAATGACAGTAAACGTTCCAAATAATACAGATAGTACGACTAACCATTTCGTAGGTATTTTGCTCAACATCAGATCCCCCCCTTTCTTTATAATGTCCCCTTCTTTTTATACCCTAAGTAACAACCATTTTAGCACTTCTATCGGTCGCAAACATTCGTTATGCCTACCCTATTTACAATATGTTACAATTTCTACTATAAAAAAATAAGGGGGACGCTCATGCCTAAAAGTTTGGTTATACTTTTAATATGCCTGACATTTACTTTATTAAGCGGCTGTTCTCACTCTACTGCGGATTCTGAAAATGAGAAAGATACGGTTCTTATAAAAGTCATCAACAATAGTGATATGGAATTTCACGCCATGGAGCTGCAATTTTACCAGGATGGAGAGCTGATCGCTTCGCAAGGCAGTACATATGCAGACGGCTCCAGTATCAGCCGTGAAGAAAATTTAGAATTCCATTTTAACGAAGAAGACTTCCCTTCAGAAGGTGACACAGTTATGGAACTTATTACAGCTGATGAAGAAAATAAAAATAGAACCATTGGCAACGAGGTAACGGTGAACTGGAAAGAAAGCAAAGAACACACCTACGAGATTCAAGGAAACTCCTTCACCACACTTTCTTTACTTGAGAAAAAAGATTGACATGGAGGTGGTTGAGAATTGGGTAATGTAAGTACTCAGATTCCTCTACATGCGAAAAAAAGCTTTCATCTTTATTGATAAATTGCTTTCGAAGCATAGTAGAGTGGATATCCTTCTGAATTCTTTAAATTCCATAAGGGCACGACTTGTCTTCTATTACTGAAAAGGGTTTTATGAAACGGCGACACTCCTATGGGAGAGACGAATAAGGTGTGACCCCGGAGGGCTTATAAAGCCCGAGGAGGCACACCATTCGCCCATGGAAAGGGAGTCGTTTCATAAAACCCTTTCCTCTAGGTCCCGCCAGGAAGGATTACACTCTCAAGGTAAAAGAAAAAACGAGCTTTCTATGCATGCAAAAAGGACAACCTTATCAGTTGTCCTCCTCTTCATCTAATGGATAATGTTTTAAGAAATACACAAGCGCCTGCAGCTCAACAGCTAAGTCAATGTGATGAACACGCACGCTGTTTGGCACCGTAATTCGCGCAGGAGTGAAGTTCAGCACCCCAGAAATCCCAGCTTCAACCAGCCGATCAGCAATCCCTTGCGCTGCAGAAGACGGCACCGTCAAAATCGCAACAGAAATGCCTTCCATATGCTTCTCTAAATCGTCGATGTGCTTAATCGGCACACCGCCTACTGTCTGTCCGATACGGTCATCCTTTGCATCAAAAGCGACTTCAATTTTTGTATTGTTATTTTTCATGAAATTATAGTTTAAAAAAGCAGTTCCTAAGTTTCCGACCCCAATTAAAGCGACGTTTGTCGTTTCATCCTGATCAAGCGTCTGACGGAAAAATGATAACAGATATTCAACATTATACCCATATCCTTTTTTCCCGAGGGCTCCAAAGTAAGAAAAATCACGGCGAATTGTTGCCGAGTCAACTTTAACCGCTTCACTCAGTTCCTTCGAGGAGACTCTCATCTTACCCTGGCTATGGAGATTATTAATGAATCGATAGTATAGCGGCAGCCGCTTCGCTGTAGCTTGTGGTATTTTAGCGTTTTCTGCATCCATTGGATTAACCTCCTCTTACCGGCTTTCTCGATTATAATCGCCGGATTTACCTCCTGTTTTCTCTTCTAGATACGTCGGACCGATAACCATTCCTTTATCGACAGCTTTACACATATCATACACCGTTAATGCAGTTGCCGTAGCTGCGGTTAGTGCTTCCATTTCAACCCCCGTGCTGCCTTTTGTTTTCACCGTGACGATAATATGGAGAACATATTTCTCGTTCGTCTCCCACTCAAAGGTAACATCGATCCCTTTTAACGGAAGCGGGTGGCACATTGGAATCCAGTCGGGCGTCTTTTTTGCCGCCATAATTCCAGCGATTTGGGCAACAGAAAGGACATCGCCTTTCTCCATATCGCCGCTTGTTACTTTATGATATATCGTTTGATTTACTTCTATACTCGAATGCGCGATTGCCGTTCGTACGGAATCTTTCTTTTCCGAAATGTCGACCATCCGGGCTCGTCCTTGTTCATTGAAATGAGTAAATTCAGACATGCGTGGGACTCCTTTACCATTTGTACGGTTAGTTACTCAAACACTACTCCTATTTTATCAAAAAATCAAACGAAAGTGTTAAAGCGTTCACAATCTCTTAAGTACCTCTCCTTGCTACTGTCGTCCTATATAAGATACACTTATTTCATTGAGGTGAAACGACATGATTCTCATGCAACTAAATCAATTGACGAAACGGTTTGGCGCGGAGTTAATTTTAAAAAATATTAAGCTGGATGTACAAAAGAATGACCGCATTGCGATTGTCGGAAGAAACGGTGCCGGTAAAAGTACGTTGTTGAAAATGATGGCCGGGGACATGAGCCATGATTCCGGAGACATATTTAAACCGAAAGATGTTTCCATGGGATACCTGGCTCAAAATACAGGTCTGCAGTCCGGTGATACAATTTGGAATGAAATGTCGAAGGTGTTTGGCCATTTGCAGAAGCTTGAGAAGGAGCTTCGCCAAATGGAAGCTGATATGGCAGATCCTGACTTACTTGCCGACGAGAACAAGTACCAGCAGCTGCTTTCAAAATACGATGAAAAGCAAGACTACTTTAAGGTCGCGGGCGGCTATCAATATGAAGCTGAGATTAAAGCCGTTTTAAATGGTCTTAACTTTCACGGTTTCGATTGGAATACGTCGATTGCGACACTGAGCGGCGGGCAGAAAACGCGGCTTGCCCTCGGAAAACTTTTATTAACGAAACCGGATATTCTCATTTTAGATGAGCCGACCAACCACCTGGATATTGATACGCTCTCATGGCTTGAGTCTTACTTACAGGGTTACGAAGGCGCTGTTGTCATCGTGTCGCACGACCGCTACTTCTTAGACGAAATTGTAAACACCGTATATGAAATTGCCCATCAGGGTGCTAAGAAATACCACGGCAACTACAGCGATTATTTAAAGAAAAAAGAAGAAGATTATGAGCTTGAGCTGAAGCATTATGAGAAACAGCAGAGTGACATTAAACAAATGGAAGAGTTTATTCAAAAGAACATTGTCCGTGCCACGACAAGCAAGCGTGCGCAAAGCCGACGCAAGCAGCTGGAGAAAATGGATAAGCTTGATAAGCCAAAAACGGAGCAGCAATCAGCGAAGTTCAGCTTCCAAGTGGCGAAGAAAAGCGGAAATGACGTTTTGAAGATTCGTGATTTAGCGTTTCGCTATGATGATCAGGACCGCTACGTGTTTGATCATCTGTCTCTAGACTTACAACGCGGTGATTCTTTCGCTTTAGTCGGTCCCAATGGTGTCGGGAAAACGACGCTTCTTAAGACGATTATCGGTGACTTAAAAGCAGCTAAAGGCAATCTTATGGTCGGGACAAATGTCCAAATCGGCTACTATGACCAGGAACAGACGAAGCTGAATTCGAAGAAAACCGTGCTGAACGAGCTTTGGGATGAGTATCCGCATAAAAACGAAAAAGACATCCGCACGATACTTGGAAACTTTTTGTTCACAGGAGAAGATGTGTTAAAACCTGTCTCTGCTTTAAGCGGTGGAGAAAAAGCACGATTATCGCTCGCCAAGCTGATGATGCAGGAAGCTAATTTGTTAATCCTGGACGAGCCGACCAACCATCTCGACTTAGATAGCAAAGAAGTGTTGGAATCTGCACTTGTCGATTATCCAGGAACCATCTTATTTGTTTCCCACGACCGTTACTTCATTAATAAAATCGCCACACAAATTGTGGAGATGGAGCCGGCTGAAACGCGCGTATTCCTCGGGGATTATGATTACTATCTTAACAAGAAACAGGAAGAACGGGAACTTCAGGAAATTGAAGAAGCCGAACGAGCTGAACAGGCCGCAGCTACGAGGCCGCAGGAACAAGAATCAAAGAACAGCTTTCAGCAGGATAAAGCTTTAAAAAGCGAAGAACGTAAACGAAAACGCCGCATCGCTGAAATTGAGCAGGAAATTGAACAGCTTGAAGCAAAAGTGGAAGAAAATGATGCGCTCTTATGCAAGCCGGAAGTTTTTCAAGATCATGAGAAATCGCTTGATCTGACGGAAGAAAATGTGCAGTATCTAGAAAGAATGGAAGCTTTACTGGAAGAATGGGAAGCTTTAGATGAATAATGCAAAAGAATTGGCTCAGAGTGATCAACCTCACTCTGAGCCATTATTATGGAGCTTTTCTGATTGGAGCGTCATTTCATATAACGATATTCCATCAAACGATTTAAAATAGAGATTTCCTGTAATAATTCCTCTCCCACATTGGTTTCCAGCACCTTTTTCCGCTCCAGTTCTTTGTCCACGAGTCGCTTAACTGATAGAACGTCGGTTCCATTCCTCAGCACTTCTTCTTTTGAGTTAAATTGTTTATGGGCGACAAGCTGCATGCCATAGGAATTATATAATAACGTGTAACCGGCAATTCCTGTCGTTAATTGATATGCCTTGGAAAACCCACCGTCAATCACAATCATTTTTCCGTTTGCTTTAATGGGGTTTTCTCCATCAATTTCTTTTACCGGGGTGTGTCCATTTATAATATGGCCCTGCTCAGGATTCAGCTCAAATTCTTTCAGGATCTTACGGCACGTTTCCTCATTTTCACGTAAATGGTAATATGGATTCTTTTTCTCTTTATGGGTTTCCTTATCCTTAATGAAATACCTTTCAAACGTGGTCATGGCTCTTTTTCCAAAAAGGGATGAATATTCTCCGGTCCATAAATACCACACCATATCTGTGGCCAAATCATCTGTCTCTTCAGGGTGTGCAAAAGCGTGACGTAAATAATGTTCAAAAATATCAAGCAAGTCACGGCCGGCATAGGTTTTATTCTCAATCATCATTTCTTCCATATTTCCGTTTTCATCTAGAGGAATACACCCGTGAATTAATAAGTTTCCATTGTATTTTAAATATAGACTGCCTTTTTTCATTAAAAATTTCATATGTCTGGCGAGCTTTTCCGAATGTTGTACAGAAAATAACAGCTTGTCAATCACTTGCTGTTCTTCCTCTAATAATTGATCCGGCTGCTCTGGATTAACCGTGGCAAAACAGCTGTTTTCCAGCGGGTACGTTTTCCCGTTAATGGTTATTTCGTTTTTATCATAATCCACTTTTTCAAGCAAAAGCCTTTCAGACATATTAAAGTTCGGTCGTCTTTTAATGATAGGACTTTCAAGTTTAAACTGAATCATAGCAATGGCTTGATGAATTTTCGTAATTTGCAGTCGTTCATGGTCTGATGCTTTTTGATCTGAATGAATTTTCGGCCTGAAGACAGGGTTGTCCTCATAGTATTTATCCGCCAGATTAAGAAGGGGTCTAAGGTTGATTCCATAGACGTCTTCAATGATATCCAAATTATCGTAGCGGGCGCAGATCCTGATGATATTTGCAAGACAAACCTTTGAGCCGGCAAAAGCCCCAATCCATAAGGCGTCATGATTCCCCCATTGAATATCAACGGAATGATAATTGATAAGCGTTTCCATAATTTTATCCGGTTCGGGTCCTCGATCATAAATGTCCCCTACTACATGAAGATGGTCCATTACCAGCCTCTGTGTGGTATAAGCAAGACCTGTGATGAGCTTATCCGCCTGATCAAGAGAAATAATCTGCTGGACAATTTTTGTGTAATACTGTTCTTTATTCGCATATTCATCTGTTTTGTATAAAAGTTCTTCTATAATATAGGCAAATTGATCAGGCAAGGCTTTACGCAATTTCGACCGTGTATATTTAGACGAAGCGTAGGAAATGAGCTTAAGCATTCGTTCAATAGTATCTTTATACCACTGGTTTAATGCCTCGTCATTATCAAAGCCATTTTTAATAATCTTCAACTTTTCTTCAGGATAATAAACCAGCGTCGCCAAATCATTGATTTCATTCTCATAGATGACTCCGTTAAAAATATCCCTGATTTTCTCTTTGACTCTTCCTGACCCATTTCTTAATACATGTTGAAAGGCTTGATACTCCCCGTGTAAATCACTGACAAAATGCTCTGTTCCCTTAGGCAGATTAAGAATGGCTTCAAGGTTAATAATTTCTGTAACTACTTTTTCTTCACAATCGTATTCCTGGGCTAGTAATTCTAAGTATTTTTTGTTCAATATTATGTATCTCCTTTCCAATTTCATCATGATTTCACACTGAAATGCTGCAATTGACAATTAAAATTGAAAGCGTCGGTAACATATTAATTATATATGATCGTAACATGTTTTCACTTTTTAGAAATAGCGCTGACAATATTCATAATTTCAAATATTGGAAGTGATAGAGTACATTTCTACGTTTTCTAACCCATTATAGCTGAGCTATTTACAGCTATTTTATCATATAAAAAAAGACAAGCACTCCAGTCTGCTGGAATACTTGTCTTCCACTGTTCTTATTTTCTGCGAATACCAATCGTTCGGCCGGCTTGTTTTGGCGGGTTCTGATCAGCTTGATTCTGATGAATTTCATAAATGTTTTTTTCCACGAGTTCCGGGAATGGTGCTCCCCGTCCTTCTGATTGATCAATCCCCATCAGCATTTCTTCTAATGTGGCAGTCAGCTCGCCATCATCATTGTGCATGGATAAAAATAAGTGGATACGCTTCGCATCATAATCCAGCACCTGGGCTCTGATCGTAAATACTTCTCCTTCTTTCATTTCCTGCAAATAGCACGTATGAGTTTCTAGTGTAAAGATCGTATATTGAAAGCGGGCGCGGGCTTCTTCAGTAAGGCCGATATCTTCAATAAAAGCATCGGTTGCCTGACTGAATGCTGTATTGTATTCCGCATCATTCATGTGTCCGTTGTAATCGACCCAATCTGAAGGGACGGTTTGCTTAAATTGAAAATCCACGGCTGACCCTCCTTTATACGTGATTTTTCTCTTGCTCTTTCGGCCAATATTCCTGTACTAGATCGTATAATCTAATTAAAAATTCGTTGCGGTTCTGATCAAGTTCAGACATGGACATGCCGTTGGACTGTTCTTCACAGCCTGATACCACTTTATTGTACAGTTCATCGGTCAGTTCCGGGGCTTCAAGCTTCGTCCACGGCTTTTTCAAGGCGGGACCGAATTGTTTGAGCATATGACGCATGCCTCCCTCTCCTCCTGCTAAGTGGAAGGTTAAGAAAGGCCCATACTGCGCATACCGGAGTCCCGCTCCGTGTGTAAAGGCTTTGTCCACTTCTTCTGTTGTAGCAATGCCTTCGTTCACAATGTGAAGCGATTCTCTCCAGATCGCTTCAATTAAACGGTCGGCAATATGACCTTCAATCTCATGGCGAACGAGAAGAACTTTCATATTGATACTTTCATAAAAAGCCTTCGCTCTTTCTACATTCTCCAGCGTGGTCTGTTTTCCTGCTACGACTTCTACGAGCGGCAAAATATATACCGGGTGGAAGGGGTGCGCGACCACGAAGCGCTCGGGATGCTGTAGATTTGCCTGCAATTCTGAAGGCATGATGCCTGAGGTGCTCGATCCGATGAGCGCTTCAGGTTTCGCGTGCTGGTCAATAGACTGCAGAACGGTTTGTTTTAGCTCTTCGATTTCGGGCACATTTTCTTGAATGAAATCTGCGTCTTTTACCGCATCTGCTAATTCCGTTTCAAAGCTTAAACGTTCTTTAGAAGCTCCTTCTGCCAGGCCAAGGGCTTCGACATACGGCCACGATTGTTCAACAGCACGGCGCATACGTTCTTCCGCTCCTTCGGCTGGATCTGTCGCCACTACGTCATATCCTTGGGCCAGTATACGGGTAATCCACCCGTTTCCAATGACTCCTGTACCTACAATAGCGATTTTCATGCTTACTTTCCTCCCCTCGGGTTTCGTAGATTGAGAAATTCACGTGCTTCCTGCGGCGTCATTGACTGCAGATCCAGGCCGTTCAACATCGTGACAGCCTTATCAACGAGCTGTTCGTTTGTGGCTGGAACTCCTTTTGATAGGTATATATTATCCTCTAACCCAACACGGATGTTTCCTCCTAGAAGGGCTGCTTGAGAAGCCATCGGCATCTGCATGCGGCCAATCCCGAAAGCAGACCAATGTGCGTTTTCTGGAATTCGGTTCTGCATGTACATCATCGTCTCTGCATCTGCAGCCGCTCCCCATGGAATTCCAAGACAAAATTGATACATCGGATCACCGTCTATCAGTCCTTCTTTCACTAACTGGTTGGCAAAACGAATATGGCCGGTGTCGAAGCATTCAAGCTCCGGCTTAACTCCGCTCTCTTGTATAAGTTTTGCCTGATCTCTAAGCCAGTCCGTCGGGCTCATATAAATCATGTCACCGAAGTTTGTGCTTCCGCAATCGAGCGTACACATTTCCGGAAGCAGCTCACCTACCGGCTCATGACGTTCCGCTGGCGTCTGCATATCTGTTCTATCACCGCCAGCCGCTGGCGTGTCTAAACTTGGAATAAAGTCACCGCCGCCCCCGGACGTTATATTAATGATCACATCAGTTTCAGATTCACGAATGCGATCGACAATTTCTCGATAATGCTCAACATTATGGCTGATCCCGCCTGTTTTAGGATCACGTGCGTGTACGTGGGCCACCGTCGCCCCTGCTTTTGCAGATTCAATCGCTGATTCTGCGATCTCTTTCGGTGTGACCGGTACGTGTGGATTTTTTTCTAACGTATCTCCTGCGCCTGTAACTGCAGAAGTCAGTAATACTTTATTTTTCATTCAAAAGATCCTCCTTTGAATTGGTGTTTTGTTTTGATTCGAATAAAAGTGTACCATCTGGACTGTTTAGTATCAACAGTTGTTTTAAAGTTTTATTTATCTTTTCCTCAAGCAGCCCTGTTTTGAATTATATTTTGAATACACTCACCTATAATACTCAAAATCTGTGATAAAAGTCTTATAAAACTATCTATCTCCACTATTGTTCCATATCCTCTAATTTCCTGCCTTATTTGTATTTTGAAAGAAAACCGTCTGGATTGTACAGTTTAAAAAGTGGAGAAAAATAAATTCAGTTAACGATAAATAAAGGAGGATTATTGTGAGGAAACAACTCATGGATTGGAAAACGTTTTGGGGTGCTTTGTCTTTATTAATTGGCGTATCTCTGCCCCTGATCATTTTTCCAAAACAAGGGAAAGAGGTCGTGTTAGCAGCCAATGACATCGTGACGCAGAAATTAGGATTCTTATTTTTGTCGGTAGGATTGATCATGCTCCTTTTCCTGCTCTTCGTTGGAATCAGTCGATATGGAGATGTAAAACTTGGAGATAAAGCGACAAAGCCGGAATTTAAAACGAGCTCATGGGCGGCGATGCTGTTTACGAGTGGAATTGGAACCGGCATTCTCTACTGGGGAGTGATTGAATGGGCCTACTATTACCAGGGACCTCCCTTTGGCGTTGAAGCTGGATCTAAAGAAGCGATCCAATGGGCTTCTACCTATGGTTTTTTCCATTGGGGACCGATTGCCTGGGCGATGTTTGCTATTCCTGCCTTACCGATTGGATACATGTTTTTTGTGAAGAAAACAGATGTTTTTAAAATCAGTGAAGCCTGCCGGCCTGTACTCGGGAAATATACTGACGGTCCGATCGGACGTATAGTCGATGTGCTGTTTATGTTCGGATTACTCGGCGGCGGGGGTACAGGTCTTGCGCTGTCTGCGCCGATTATATCAGCCGGGTTGAATCATTTAGTCGGCCTGCCTGATACGATCGTGACCAAGTCGATCATCCTGCTCTTTTGTACAATGATCTTCGGGTTCAGTGCCTATTCGGGATTGCAAAAAGGAATCCGGAGACTAAGTGATATTAACTTATGGCTGGCATTCGTGCTGCTGCTTTTCATTTTCGCGGTCGGCCCCACGACCTTCATTATGGAATCAACAGGGACGGCCCTCGGCCGGATGATGGACAATTTCTTTTTAATGAGCATGTGGGCAGAACCGTTTAACGACCTTGGCGGATTTGAACAAACAGGCTTTCCAGAAGGATGGACCGTTTTTTATTGGGCGTGGTGGATCGTTTACGCCCCATTTGTCGGCTTGTTTATTGCTCGTATTTCTAAAGGACGGACGATCCGCCAAATTGTCTTCGGCACCATTTTATTTGGCAGTTTAGGTACGATTTTATTCTTTGGCATTCTCGGCAATTATTCCATGCATTTAGAACTCAGCGGGCAGTACCCTGTTGTGGAGACTTTAAATGAACAAGGGGATGCTGCAGCAATCATCGGAACGCTAACTGAACTTCCATTCTCTACGCTTGCGATCGTTGTATTTGTTCTGCTGGCTGTCATCTTCTTATCAACAACGTATGACTCAGGGTCTTATGTGATCGCTTCCGTTGTTCAAAAACACGTGGAAGGCGAACCGATGCGCATTAACCGATTATTCTGGGCACTGGCTCTTTCCGTACTGCCGATGGTCTTTATGTACCTTGGCGGATTGACTACCCTGCAGACGATCAGTATTATCGGCGGTTTTCCACTGCTCATTATCCTGCCTATCTTAGGCTGGTCATTTATTAAATTAGTGAACGAAGATAGAGAAGCAGAAGAAGAGAAAGAAGAAAAGAATGCTTCCTGACAAAGGAGAGGACACCATGACAACACGCTATGAAAAAGGAATAAAAACCTTACGCGCCTACACGGATCAAGAAAAAGGGACCGATCATTTTAAACTAATGAAAGACTTAGAGGACATCGCCCCAGATATCGGTAAGTATATCGTCGAATTCGCTTATGGTGATATTTACAACCGAAGTCATTTGAGCAAAAAACTCCGGGCTTTGACTGTGCTTTCAAGCCTTGTGACGCAGGGGTCAGGAAGCCTGCCTCAGCTCGAGCTGCACATTAACACAGCTCTCAACGCAGGGTTGACAGAGGAAGAAATCATCGAAGCCATGATTCAGCTCATTCCTTACGTTGGTTTTCCAACCGTCATCAATGCAGTAAAGCAGGCCCAGCACGTTTTTCAAGAACGTTCTAAAACACCGACTCACACAAGCCATCCATGCTGAAGACACACCATTGGCGCAAGGAAAGAAAGCTGTTGAGATCCCCGAAAAACTAAAGGTTCATGAAAGATAATTTAAAAGGCGGCCTGTGTGGGAATTTATATTCCACACAGGCCGCTTTTCTTCTAATTTAAGAGATTCTGCGCTTTGAACATACGAATGGGGGTTAGATTGATCTCTGTTGATGCCACGATGAGCGTTCGGTAGTGAGGCCTGGTCGATTAAAACCGGCCACGTCCTGGGGCCAACATCGACACTAGCACGTCCGGTGCGTTGCGGGAACAGTGAAAGGCGAAGATCTATATGGTCAAGTGAAGTTAGCTGAGGCCGTGCCCGCTGCAAGCATCCACCGACAAGCGATTCGTGACGCTCTTTAAGATTAGGACTTTTTCAGTGACCTCAAGGGGCTTTAAAACTTGCGGAAAAACAGGGGGTTCTCCCCAGGCTGAGCCCCCAGTTCCTGAGAGGACTGGGGGCTCTTTATGATTGCCTGTCAGAGATGGAGAAAAACGATCACTCTTCCGCTTTGGAATTATGCTCCGCTAAAGTCACAGCTATTTCATCTCCAATTGATTGAACGCCTTCAAGATAATTATTTAAAACGATGGAAAAGATCAACTCTTCCCCCTCTTCTGTTGTCACATATCCAGACAGGGAGTTCACGCCTGTTATAGACCCTGTTTTCGCCTTCACATTATCTTGTGCAGCCGTATCGCCCATTCGGTAGCGCAGCGTTCCACCGACAAACCGGTCACTATTTCCAGCGACAGGCAGGGACTTCAAGTATGCCGGGAACCACTCTTTACCCTGAACCTGGTAAAGAAGCTGAGTAAGTTCGTTTGCAGGAATCATGTTCACATGTGACATACCGGAACCGTCACGCAGTCTCATCGCTTCTGCATCAACATTGTTATTTTGAAGAAAATCTTCCACTACTTCAAACCCTTTATCCCAGCTGCCTTCATCATGGACAACTTTGCCCATTTCTTTAATTAACACTTCAGCATGGCCGTTATTGCTTAATTTCATAAAAGGAAGAAACAGTTCTTCCAGCTGCATAGACTCTTTGGAAGTAAGTAAATCCGCTGTTTCAGGAACTTTTTCATGTATGCGCTTTTCTCCTTTAACTTTGATTCCTTCTTCACTCAATGCCTTGTGGAATAATTCTAACGCCAGTCCTGAAGGCTCTGATACAGATACCCAGGAGCGTGAACGGGTGCCTTCAAGAGGAATTTCACCTTTCACAACAATCTGATTTGTGCCATGCTCACGTTCAATGGAAATATTTTTAGGGTGATCAGAAGCCACGGTCTCTGTTTTATTAACAATTTCCACATAATCATTTGCAGGAGTGACTTCTACCTCTGCCTCTTCCCCTTCTGCATTACCAGGATAAGCATCCACTATGACAGTACCCGCATCATAATCTTCATTTGGGGAGACAGTTAGTGCTGATATTTGAGCAGCTGTATAGTTAGTTTCATCATTCCAGGAGATATCCTCTGATAATCGAATATCGTCATACCACGTATCATCAGCCAGAATATCGCCTTTAACCTCTTTAATACCCTCTTCTTTCACAGCTTCAGCAAATGCTTGAATGTCATCTTCCATTAATGTTGGGTCACCTTTCCCTTTTAAATATAAGTCACCATGCAGTTTTTTCCCCTTAATACTTCCGTCTGTTAAAACCTCTGTTGTAAACGTGTAGTCTGTATCAAGGGTTTCAAGGGCAGCAGCGCCGGTTACAAGCTTCATATTAGAAGCGGGTTTCAATCGAATATTACCATCGTTTTCATACAACAACTCTCCGCTTTCAGCTGAGCGAACACTAACACCGGCTATGGCTCCATCTAACCTCTCATCCTTTAAAATATCGTCGATTTGATTGGATAATGCTGTCTCCTCAGAGGAAGCATTTACCTGAGGGTGCTCCACAGCCTGGGAAGGCGCTAACATTAAGAACGCGGCAAGGAAAACAATAAACAGCTGTTTACTTCTGATAGAAAATTTCATTATGTATCTTCCTCCTTCAATATTTCTGTCTCTTTAACCTTAGCAAAGGAGACAGAAAATTTTAACAATTTTCTGTAAAATTATACAAAATAGCCCCATAGAAGGAGTTCTATACGTTTAGCTTATTCCAATACAACTGTTCTTATTTAATCCTTGAAGCTTTCGATTTATATTTTCGTATTGTCCCTTTTCAGGATTCCTGTTACTATTATTTTTATTGTTTTAAAGCAAAGAATACTCATTTTACAACAAGAAGGGAACAAGAATTATGAAAAACAAAATATCATTTTCTACGTATGCTCTAATAGGTACGATGCTGTTCGGTCTTTATTTCGGGGCGGGAAACTTAATTTTCCCAATCCAATTAGGCCAAATGGCAGGAACAAATTTCTGGCCGGCATTAATCGGCTTAATTGTAACAGCGATTGGTCTGCCGTTCTTAGGAATATTAGCGATTGGTTTATCGGGCAGCAATGGTCTACGTGATTTAGCAAGCCGTGTGCACCCTCTATTCGGTCTCAGCTTTGCGATGATTCTTTATTTAACCATCGGCCCTTTTTTCGCGATTCCACGAACAGCAACGGTACCGTTTGTTATTGGGTTTGAACCGTTTATGAATCCTGATCATGCTGCTTTATGGCTTGGAATCTTCAGCTTCTTATTTTTCGGGATTGTCTATTATTTCTCTCTTAATCCTGCAAAAATTATGGATTACATCGGAAAATACTT
Organism: Halobacillus sp. B23F22_1; assembly: GCF_043497005.1. Classification (NCBI taxonomy): domain Bacteria; kingdom Bacillati; phylum Bacillota; class Bacilli; order Caryophanales; family Bacillaceae; genus Halobacillus; species Halobacillus sp. B23F22_1. The sequence goes on from NZ_JBIEKE010000003.1 coordinate 812,691, forward strand.
AACGCCGACATTCTTAGTGTTCTTATTCTTTTTAATCATAGTGGCGATTGTTCGACCGATGGGGAACTTTGGCGCACCTGCTGGTGACTACACTCACCTGGCATTTATGACAGGATTTAAGGAAGGTTATAACACTATGGATGCTCTGGCCTCGCTTGCTTTCGGTATTGTTGTTATTCATGCGATTAAAAGCCAGGGAATAACAGACACGAAATCCATTGCAAAAGCTACCTGGAAGTCAGGTATCTTCGCGATGGGGTTGATGATGCTTATTTATGGTTTGATTACTTATATGGGAGCATCCAGTGTTTCAGCTGTTGGCACCTTTGACAACGGCGGGCTGATTTTCGCTGCTGTGGCTCAACACTATTTCGGATCGTTTGGAGCCATTTTACTCGCTGTTATTATTGTCCTCGCTTGTTTGAAAACAAGCATTGGGCTGATCAGTGCCTGCAGCGAATTTTTTCATGATACATTTTCAAGCGTGAGCTATCAGACGTTCGTCTTTGTCCTGTGTCTCGTATCCTTTACGATTGCAAACTTCGGCTTAACCAACATCATTCAATTTGCGTTACCCGTATTGATGTTCTTATATCCGCTTGCGATTGTGCTTATTTTACTTGGGCTGTGTTCCTCCCTGTTTGCTCATAAGCGGAGTGTATATGCCGCATCTATATTTCTAACTTTTTTCGTCAGTATTGTTGACGGGTACAGTGCCTTAGCAGAAAGTGTGCCAGGCGTGACCCTTTCTACAATTGAAACAGTGAAGCAGCTTTATCTTGATTATTTACCGCTTTATGATATCGGACTTGGGTGGATATTCCCAGCTTTAGCCGGTGCCTTGATTGGCCGCTTTTGGACGTCCGGCGATAAATCCCCTTCTCCATCCATAACCGTGGAAAATAACGGATAAATCAGCTAAAAAACACCTCCGAAGTTTTAAAACTTCAGAGGTGTTTTTTCTGTCTGTATTTACCTTATCCATTCAAGTCTATCACTTTTATCTGCTACTCGGTTTTATGCGTTTGTTCCGTTAAACGCTCAAGCACCTTTTTCCTAAGGCTGGGATTTAATGGTCCAAGGCCGAAAATCTCTGATAACCACAATCCATCAACTGCAAGGCGCATGATTGTAGCATCAACTTGATCGATTCCATCATGTTCAATATGATTCTGCCAGTCCGCGTAAGTATCTTGCAATGGCTTCAGCAGTTTAGGGTTCATACCCTGGGCCGCTAACATGCCGGCGCTAATTGTTTCGTTTTCTACACTTTTGGCATGCATGACATTAATAAACGACCGTGCCCATTTCCCGATTTCTTCTTCGTCACTTTCCACAAGTTCTTCCACATTACCGCGATAGATATCATTCATATGCTGAACAAGCCCTTCCACCAGGGCCTCTTTTGTGGAAAAATGATACAAGAGTCCACCTTTGCTGATCTCTGCTCTTTTTGCAACAGCATCTAACGTTAACGCATCGCTGCCCTGCTCTTTTACAATCAACGCAGCTGCTTCTAAAATTTTATGCCGCTTCGATTCTCTTGGCATTTTCATTCCCTCATTTATTTAGTACGTTTTTTCATAATGTTATCAGTAGTCAGGAGGTTTTTCAATTTAATGAGGGAAAAGCGTAAGTAGCTTCTTTTTTTGCATAGAGTTGTATGACAAGTATGTTACTATCCACACACTTTTCAACAGTTGTGTATGGATATTATCGGTTTTCAACAATTTAATCCACATTATCCACAGATAGTCAGTTACTTATCCACAAATTATGGGAACGTTTTCTATCCTTCAATTTAAAGACAATAATTATTTTATCCACTGCATAAATATACAACTGTGTATAACTATTTATACAAAAAGAAAACTCCCTTATATAAGGGAGTTTATAAGCCTCTTCTGCCGTACATCTCCAAGTCTAATCCAGGGTTCGCATTCAAGTCATATCCAGCACGGTGTCCTTGTTGATAAGCGACAGATCCTGCTGCAGCAATCATTGCCGCATTATCTGTGCATAAGTGGAGAGGAGGAATAAGTAATTCACAATTTTCTTCTTTAAACTTCTCTTTTAACGCTGCGCGTAAGCCTTTGTTAGCCGCAACCCCTCCTGCTACTATAACTTGCTTTACGTTATATTTTTTCGCTGCTTGATAGGTTTTTGTGGATAACACATCTACGACACTCTCTTGAAAGCTCGCAGCTACATCTTGTGGAGGAATATCTTCATTTTTTTGCTTCGCGTTATGCAGCTTGTTGATAACTGCTGATTTTAGTCCACTGAAGCTAAAATCATAGGACCCATCTTCAAGCCAGGCTCTTGGAAAATTGATAGACACTCCTCCTTCCTGAGCAAGCTTGTCAATGTGAGGCCCTCCGGGATAAGGAAGTTTTAACGTACGTGCTACTTTATCGTACGCTTCACCTGCAGCGTCATCACGCGTTTCCCCAATGACTTCAAAGCTTCCATGCTCGTTCATTAAGATAAGCTCTGTATGGCCGCCAGAGACCACTAGAGAGAGCAATGGAAAGTCGAATTCTTTTTCTAAACGATTGGCGTAAATATGACCCGCGATATGATGCACACCGACGAGAGGCTTCCGCTTGGCAAACGCCAGTGCTTTCGCAGCATTAACCCCTACAAGTAAGGCACCAACAAGCCCCGGCCCTTCCGTTACCGCAATCGCTTCAATATCATCCATCGTAAGCTCTGCCTGCGTCAACGCCTCTTCCAGCGTCAATGTAATCTGTTCAATGTGGTGACGAGAAGCAATTTCCGGGACCACCCCGCCAAATCGCTTGTGGCTTTCAATTTGAGAAGCCACCACATTCGTTACGAGCTCACGTTCATTTTTTACAATAGCCACAGCTGTTTCATCACAGCTGGTTTCAATCGCTAAAATATATTGATCTTCACTCATTTTAATCCCACCCACATAACTAATGCGTCTTCCCCATTGTCGGTATAATAATTTTTCCGGATACCGCCGGGCACAAGACCGAATTTACGATATAAATGCTGCGCTGCTGTATTGGATACTCGTACCTCCAGGCTTAACTGAATCGCTCCCATCTCAATTACTTGTTTCAACGAATAACGAAACAACTGCTCGCCATACTTCTTTCCGCGGTGATTTGGATGGATTGCAATATTGGTCACATGTGCTTCATCAATGATCAGCCACACACCGCAATACCCGAAAACACTTCCCTCGTCTTCAATAACATAATAGTGCGCGTAAGGATTCTCTCCGTTAACTTCCTTCCTAAACGTTTCTTCTGTCCAGGGTACGGCAAAGGTGGCATGTTCTACGACCATTACCTGAGCAAGATCATCCTCTCTCATTTCTCTTACCTGTACCATTTTACTGCTTCTCCTGTTGCGCCAGCCACTTCGCTTCAGCTTCAGGAATACGCAAGTAATTAGGCACGAGATCATGTAGAGGAGCCGGCTCTTTCTCCATTGCAGCAAGAGCAAGATAGGAAGGACTCGGGTAATGATAGCTGGCATCCGGTATAACCGCCTGCTCTCCTAAGTATTCTTCAATTACTTCTTTGTGAAGAGACACGTCCTGACTTAAAAAAAGTACAGGAGTCTCTAGTTCTTTTAACGATGCCAGCCAGTCAGTCATGTGCAGGTTTGTCTCTTCCTTCACAGCGTTCATCTTCGGATCATACAGGCCGGTGTAAACCAGACCTCTTCTAGCATCAAAGAAGGGACAGATGTATGCTGAAAATAGGCGTCCCTGGCTCGCTAAAGCTTCTAAACTGGAGATGGCAACCACTGGAATTCCTAACGACCACGCCATCGTTTTTGCTGTTGTTAAGCCAATACGCACCCCTGTATAAGACCCTGGACCGTGCGCTACCGCAATTCGATCCAGTTCTTCCGGCTTCGTTTGTGTGTCGCGCATCAATTGGTCAATCGCAGGCATCAAACGGATCGAATGATTTTTTTTCACATTCGTCATTATTTCACCTGCAACAACACCTGCTTTGACTACCGACAAGCCTAATACATCATTTGACGTATCTATTGCCAGCACATTCATGAACTCATCTCCTTACAAACTTGTTCAAAATGAGGGGAACGAGCAGCTGCCGAGATCTTACGTGACGTTTCATTCACGTACTCAACCGTTAGCTCCAAACGTTCCTCAGGGAGGTAGTCTTCAATGAACTGTGCCCACTCGACAACCGTCACACCTTCTCCATTAAAAAACTCCTCAAAGCCTAAGTCCTCATCACTATCTTCTAAACGATACACATCCATATGATAGAAAGGGATCCGTCCGCTATACTCTTTAATCATCGTAAACGTAGGGCTGTTCACTGTCCGTTTCACACCCAGGCCTTTTGCCAGACCTTTCGTAAAGGTCGTCTTCCCTGCCCCTAGATCACCTTCTAGCGTTAGTACATCACCGGCTTGCAGCAGTTCTCCCAGCTTCTCAGCAAATTGCTTCGTATCCTCTTCTGAATACGTTATCCAAGTCATTGTCGTCATATTAATCACGTTCCTCTTGCAAATGGGTATACCCCGATTTATTTAAAATAGAACGTTTGCCTTCTTTATGAAGGTACACAGCTCCATTTTTATCGCTCTCTTTCACTCGGCCAATCTCGACGAGAGGCGTATCGGTTTGATGAGCTGCCTCCACGACGAGGGGCCATTCTTTTTCACTAACTGTTCCGATTAACTCAAAATCCTCTCCGCCAGAAAGTATCCATTCTTCAAAATGAGAAGGGAATAACTCAGGGAGCTGAGGAGAATAAGGAATGTGTTCAAAGTTTAAATGAAGATCTACCCTCGAAGCTTCAGCAATCTCATTCGCTTCATTCGCAATTCCATCACTCACATCATTTAACGACACACGAGAGAGAGGGGTTAAGCTCTTGGCAAAATCAACGCGCGGATCCGGCGTGCGGTGCCTTTTTATTAAATATGAGTCATTCACACTCTTAAGTATACATTCCAGACCGGCACGAGCATCGCCTAAAGTACCTGTCGCAAAGATAATATCTCCCGGACGAGCGGCGCTGCGGTAACGAGCCTTATTTTTTAATACATAACCAAAAACCGTAATTGATACACACAACTGTTTTCCAGAAACCGTATCGCCTCCAATTAAGTCGATATGGTATTCATTAGCCAGCGCGCGCATGCCACGATATACTTCCAGCAGTTCTTCCCGAGACCAGCCTCTAGGAACCACCAACGACACTAAATAAAACGCAGGCGTGCTCCCCATAGCAGCTAAATCACTTAAATTCGCAGCCAATGCACGGTAACCTACATGGTAAGGTTCCATAGTGTCTCTTGAAAAGTGAACGTCCTCCACCATCGTATCAACCGCCGTTACAATATCTTCAGAAGATTGGCGAAATACGGCCGCATCATCACTCACTCCCTTGATCAGCGAAGCCTGATAATAAGCGGCGGGCTGGATCGAATCGATAAAAGAAAACTCGTCCATAACAAAAACCCCTCTCGTCCTGCATTAAAGAAACCCTACGTTCCTTCACAATAAACCCATTATACCAAGGAACCTCTTGAAAATAAAAAAAGCCAAAGAAAAAACCTTAGGAAAGAATCCCTAAGGCTGTAATATAAGATGTAATGGCGGTCCGGACGGGACTCGAACCCGCGACCTCCTGCGTGACAGGCAGGCATTCTAACCAACTGAACTACCGGACCATATTTAATTGAACGTACCACTAAATAATTCAACTTATTATGTTGAATTACGTTAGTTGCACTTTACAGTGCTACGATTTAAAGATTTTGGTTGCACTTTACAGTACTACGATTAAATAATTTGGTTGCGGGGGCAGGATTTGAACCTGCGACCTCCGGGTTATGAGCCCGACGAGCTACCGAACTGCTCTACCCCGCGATAATGTGGGTGAACTTATATCAAGTTCCCATAATATTAAAGAAATAAAACTGACGTGGCAGCGTCCTACTCTCACGGGGGTAAACCCGACTACCATCGGCGCTGAAGAGCTTAACTGCTGTGTTCGGCATGGGAACAGGTGTGACCTCTTCGCTTTCGCCACCACATCGATTGAGGTGA
>NZ_JBIEKE010000004.1:0-206443 GCF_043497005.1 Halobacillus sp. B23F22_1
CTTGCATGTATTAGGCACGCCGCCAGCGTTCGTCCTGAGCCAGGATCAAACTCTCCATAAAAGTTGAGAATGACTTGCTCATTTGCACACCGAATGTGCTTGTTTTACTTCCTTCTATACTATAGAAGGAATTCTTGACGTACTGGTTGGTTCGTTCAGTTTTCAAAGATCAAATAGTCTTAATGGTGGGCCTGAGTGGACTCGAACCACCGACCTCACGCTTATCAGGCGTGCGCTCTAACCAGCTGAGCTACAGGCCCCAATGGTAGTAAAGATTTAATGGAGCGGGTGAAGGGAATCGAACCCTCATCATCAGCTTGGAAGGCTGAGGTTTTACCACTAAACTACACCCGCAAATATAAAGTTTCATAGTTTCTAATTAGTGAGCATCCATGGTCGGGAAGACAGGATTCGAACCTGCGACCCCTTGGTCCCAAACCAAGTGCTCTACCAAGCTGAGCTACTTCCCGCAAATAAATGGCGCGCCCGAGAGGAGTCGAACCCCTAACCTTCTGATCCGTAGTCAGACGCTCTATCCAATTGAGCTACGGGCGCCTTTTGAAGCGACAATATCTAATATATCACGTTTCAGCTTGTAATGCAATAGTCTTTTTGAAAACCTTAGTGCGGCCGAGAGGACTTGAACCTCCACGGGGTTGCCCCCACTAGGCCCTCAACCTAGCGCGTCTGCCGATTCCGCCACGACCGCTAATTGGAAAAAGTTGGGTAAGCAGCTGAGCTGACTTACTGAATGCGGGTGGAGGGACTTGAACCCCCACGCCGTGAAGCACTAGATCCTAAATCTAGCGTGTCTGCCAATTCCACCACACCCGCGAATAATTGGTGAGCCATGGAGGGCTCGAACCTCCGACCCTCTGATTAAAAGTCAGATGCTCTACCAGCTGAGCTAATGGCTCTTAATAAAATAAGATACTTCATAAAATTGGTTGTGATGCTCGTCGTGTTAGCAAGTACATTTTGTGAAGCCTTACTCCAAAGAAGTTTATCATTGAAGTTAGCTTGCTCTATCAACTGAGCTATTGGCTCTTAACGTAAAATCATTTTTAAAAATCAGGTTTAGCTGTAAGGTGTTCTGCTTTTAAGCACAAGAACCATCATATAACTTTAAAGATGAAAAGTCAAGATTTTTTTCATAAGAAAATGGCTGGGCTAGCTGGATTCGAACCAGCGCATGACGGTACCAAAAACCGTTGCCTTACCGCTTGGCTATAGCCCAACTAAATGGCGGTCCGGACGGGACTCGAACCCGCGACCTCCTGCGTGACAGGCAGGCATTCTAACCAACTGAACTACCGGACCCCACATATGTAAGTGATAAGTGACCCGTACGGGATTCGAACCCGTGATACCGCCGTGAAAGGGCGGTGTCTTAACCACTTGACCAACGGGCCATTTTAGACATTAAAAAATGGCGGAGAAGGAGGGATTTGAACCCTCGCGCCGCTTGCGCGACCTACACCCTTAGCAGGGGCGCCTCTTCAGCCACTTGAGTACTTCTCCGTAATGGCTCCACAGGTAGGATTCGAACCTACGACCGATCGGTTAACAGCCGATTGCTCTACCACTGAGCTACTGTGGAATAATGTCGGATAAATCCCTTGAAGAATTTATGTAAGTAATGTCAGCGACGTTTTATATATTATAACAATCGCTGTCGATTGTCAACGATATTCTTTATTATTTTTGAAAACCATATGACTTGTCTCAAAATACGAATACCCTTTCCTTCAGGGCTTATTTAATTTAACACGGACGTAAATTTTCGTCAATGGGTTTGTTAAAGTTTTCTTAACTTCCCTTTACATTTGCCGCAAACGTAGCGAGAGACGTTAATTCTTTTCTTTCGCCTGTAGGATTGCTTGCACTTCGTGCACATGTATCGATGAAACTTAATCTTCTCTGATGGGAGAGGTTTGCAATGTCTTGGGGACCCTGTTTTTACAAGCAGTTCTTTAAATGTGCGGTCTCCATGTTTATATCCTTTACCTTCAATATGTAAATGATAGTGGCAGAGTTCATGTTTAATAATTCCCTCTACTTCTTCTATTCCTAATTCTTTTAAATACTTAGGGTTTAGTTCAATAACTCGCTTAGAAGGGATATACCGTCCCCCTGTCGTTCGAAGTCTTGTATTAAAGATAACTTGATCAGTGAATGGTTTTCCAAAGTATTCTTTGGAAAGCTGGTCTGTCCATTGTTTTAAATTGACTTCCGATTCATTCAAAATGGCACACCCTCTTCCTCTTTTGCATAGTTTATTATAAATGGGTTCCATCCTAATTTCAAAGGGAGGAGATTTCTGTGCCCCGTTGGTTACAGAAACAAATGTCGGACGCCTTTTTCAATAAGGATAAGTACCAAATTAAAATGCTTAATCAATGCTGGTATTTTTATCGGCACAAATATGAAAACTAACCCGGAGATAGGAATCCCCCAGGTTAGTTTTGTTTTACTTCTTCAGCATCGTTAATGCAATTCGCTGCTTTTTCATATCTACTCTGTCTACCCATACGGTGACTACATCTCCCACGGAGACCACGTCCATCGGGTGCTTAACAAATTTATTAGATAGCTTAGAGATGTGTACTAGTCCATCTTGTTTAACTCCAATATCAACAAACACCCCAAAATCGACTACGTTTCGAACCGTTCCTTCAAGTTCCATGCCCTGTTCTAAATCTTCCATTGATAAAACGTTTGTTTTCAACAATGGTTTAGGGAGGTCATCCCTCGGATCTCGTCCGGGTTCCCTTAACGCTTTAATAATATCTTTAAGTGTTGGTTCGCCAATATCAAGCTGTTTAGCTGTAGAAGCCGCATCAATTTGTGCTAATTGTTCTCCTACTTCTTTCTCCCCAATGTCGGCTGGTTCTGCATTCACCGTATTTAACAGGGCTCTGGCTGCTCGATAGCTTTCAGGGTGAACCGACGTTTTGTCTAACGGTTCTTCTCCTTCAAGAACTCTCAAAAACCCGATACTTTGTTCAAATGTTTTAGCTCCTAAACGCGGAATGTCTTTTAACTGCTTGCGATTCGTAAACTTCCCGATCTCTTCTCTCTTTTTCACCACATTATTGGCGACTGATTTACTAAGACCTGACACATATTGCAGCAGTGAGGGAGAAGCGGTGTTCACATTAACTCCTACCTGGTTAACGGCCGTTTCTACTACAAAGGTTAGTGAGTTGTTTAATTTTTTTTGACCCACATCGTGTTGATACTGACCAACCCCTATGGATTTCGGATCAATTTTCACTAGTTCGGCGAGAGGATCCTGGACACGTCTAGCAATAGAAACGGCACTTCTCTCTTCTACTTGGAGTTCAGGAAACTCTTCTCTTGCTAGTTTTGATGCTGAATAAACACTGGCGCCGGCTTCGTTGACAATCATATATGCTGCCTCTAAAGACTGATTTTGTATCATATTCGCAATAAACTGTTCTGTTTCCCTTGAAGCTGTTCCGTTACCTATAGCAATCAGTTCAATAGGGTATTGGCTGAAGTACTCCATGATTTTCTTTTCAGACCCTTTGACGTCACTTTTCGGCGGTGTTGGGTAAATAACAGATATGTCTAGTACCTTACCAGTTTCATCAATCACCGCCAGTTTACAGCCTGTACGATAAGCCGGGTCTACCCCAAGTACCACTTTTCCTTTAAGTGGAGGTTGAAGAAGTAAGCTTTTTAAGTTGCTTGAAAACACTTCGATCGCTTTTTCCTCAGCTGTTTCCGACAATGAATTACGAATTTCTCTTTCGACTGAAGGCTGGATTAATCGCTTATAGCTATCCTCGATAGCCTCTTGGATGATAGTACGAAGATGCTGAGATGCAGATCTCTGAATAACGTGATCCCCTAGGTATTTTACAATTTTCTCTTCTGGAGGGTGGACCGCTACTTTCAGTACCCCTTCTTTCTCCCCACGATTCAGCGCTAACACTCGGTGCGATGCTATCGCGCGGACAGGCTCCTGGTATTCGTAATACATTTCAAAAATACCCTTTTCATCCTGCTCGGTTTTTTTGCCTTTTGATTCAATCGTGCCTGAGCGGAAGGTTTGCCGACGAATATTCTCCCTGTAACTTGGTTCATCTGAAATCCACTCAGCTACGATATCACTTACTCCTGCTTGTACATCCTCTACTGTATGTAGTTCATGTTCGTCCGAGAAAAATTCCTCTGCCTTTTCGTTAAAATTAAATTCATCTTGCTTCCATAACAGTTGAGCTAATGGTTCCAGCCCCTTCTCTTTCGCTACAGTCGCACGCGTACGACGCTTTTGTTTATAAGGACGATATAGGTCTTCTACTTTTTGCAGTTGTGTAGCTTGTTCTATTTCTTTTTTTAAATCATCTGTTAACTTGTCCTGTTCTTCAATCAATCGAATGACTTCTTCTTTACGCTGAGCAAGGTTTTGGGCATAATTCCACTGATCTTCAATGGCTTTTATTTGAACTTCATCCAGTCCGCCTGTTAATTCTTTTCGATAACGAGCGATAAAAGGAACCGTATTCCCCTCACCTAATAGTTGAATGACTTGTTCAATTGGCTTAGCTGCAAGCCCCGTTTGCTCGGCTACAATTTTTGTTAAATTCTGTTTCTCACTCACTAAAAAAGCCTCCTCACGATACTTCACCTGTATATTGTACCAAAATCTTATTCCATTTAATAAGGGACCCTATTTCTGATTTTCAGAATAAGGTCCCTTCTATTTATACTTTAGGGCAATCAACGTCGTATCGTCGTCCCGTGACTCCCCATAAAATTCTTTATACTGTTCTGTAATTACCTTTACATTACGAGTTGATGTATGCTTAGCCGATAATTTTCTGTCATGCACTCCGTCGGAGAACATTAGAAAGACCATTCCTTCTTCGGCTTTTCCATGGCTGACTCTCAGTTTTCTGGGATAGCCGGCTAGATAACCTGCTAAAGGAATATTTCGACTCCTATGACCTTCACGATCAATCGTAATAACACCAATATTTCCAATGGAAGAGTAAGAGTATGTGTTTTGGTAAAAATCGATCTTAAGTATGCCTAGCACTACCCCGCGTTTACCGAGTAAAGCCTCATTGCATTTTTTAATTATCGATTCAATGGACAGGTCCGGATATTTTTCAATCATATCCATAACCGCCTGGGAAGAATCACTGGCCAGTTCACCACTGCCCAAGCCATCTGCTAATGCACACACGAATTCCTTGTCCGTCTCTTTATAATAGTAACTATCTCCGCAATAGTAATTTCCTTTTTTCGCCTTCTGATAAATGGAGACAGCCACTTTTGACAATTCAGATTCCACTAGAAAGCCTCAATTGACTCAGCTTGTAAAGCTTCTTTCAGTTTTCTTAACGCTCGACGTTGAAGGCGAGAAACGTGCATTTGGGAAATTCCTAAGCGTTCACCTGTGTCTTTTTGACTTAAATTCTCAAAGTAAGTGCACTGCAGAATTTCTTGTTCACGTTCGCTTAATATAGGCAGAACTTTTTGAAGGAGCATTTTCTGATCTATCTGATCGTATCCTCCTTCTGAATTCCCTATTAAGTCTAAGATGGTTACGGTACTGCCGTCCGAATCAGCTTCGATCTTACGGTCAACTGATAAAGCCTTATAGCTTTTGCCCATCTCCATTGTCTCTAACACATCTTCTTCGGAAACTCCCAGGTAGTCTGCAATCTCAATCACAGAAGGAGAGCGCTGAAGGTCGCTGGTCAGCTCTTCAGCAGCTTTTTTAATTTTAGGTCCAAGTTCTTTAATTCTTCTAGGCACATGTACACTCCATGTTTTATCACGGATGAAGCGTTTGATCTCACCAATAATGGTTGGAATGGCAAATGATTCGAATGACTTCCCAAACGAAGGGTCGTATCTTCGAATAGCTGCTAACAAGCCCAGCATTCCTACTTGCACTAGATCTTCATGAATCGTACTGTTTTTAGAATATTTTCTAGCAATGGATTCAACTAAATCATTATAAACGAGTACAATCTTTTCTTGAATTTCTTCATCTCGCGGATTTTCTTGTAAAAATGCGATCCACTCATAAACCTCATCATTATGATGTTGAGATTTGGTCGCCATCTTGACTCACCCCATTTTCATGAAGGTATTTTGTCATTAGGACAATAACTCCATATTTACTATTAATTTCGACTTTATCCATTAATGCATCAATCAAGAATAGACCAAAACCACCTTCCCGCAGTTCGCCAATATCATCCTTGTGCTGGTAAGGTCCAATGTCTTCTTTGATTTCACCTAAATTAAAACTTCCACCGTGATCAGCAACCATCACTTCTAATCGGTCTTCATATACACCAAAACCAATGGTGATTTCACCTTCACCTGAATCGTTATAGGCGTGCTTTACAGCATTCGTAATGGCTTCAGAAATTGCGACCTTAAGATCTTCAATTTCTTCATAAGCAAACCCCATTCGATTAGCTATACCAGAAGTGCTTAATCGCACTACACCCACGTATTCCGCTTTTGCAGGGACTTTAACCTCAACAAAGTCAAATGGTTCCATGATTACATTCCACCTCGTACAGTATTGTCAATATCCATAATCTCGGTTAAGCCAGTAATCTTGAACAAACGGTGTACACGATCTTGCATTTGTACGAGTTTCAAATTAGTATCGTGCTCTTTCGTTGATTTCAAAGCACTTATAAATACACCCAATCCCGTTGAGTCCATATAGTTTACTTCTTGAAGATCGACTTCGATCGTCTGTCCATCTTCCTTTGTTAAAGGTAATAAAGTATCTTTTAATTTAGGGGCTGTAAACGCATCTACTTCACCAGCTAGCGATACCGTTGTGACTTTATCTTTATTTGTAACATCTACCGTTAAATTCATTTATTTCGCCTCCCGTAATTCCTTAAAATTGCCCAGTAGAGGAAGTATTCCCTCTACTGCATCTCACTAAACCCTTCTTTTCAAAATGATAAGGGTGAAATCATCTCTTAAGTGAAAATCTTGTAACCGTTCAAAATGTTTATACACCTGTTCGACCGTTTCTTGAGCAGGCAGGTGGGCATACTGTTCAATAATTTCAAGCACCTCATCTTCCTCAATAAAACGATCCCCTTGACGGCACTCTGTCACCCCATCAGTAAGCATAATAATCATGTCACCGACATTTACTTTCTTTGTACATTGTTCATACGTAGCTTCCGAAGATACACCGAGGACAAGACCTGAGGCATCTATCTCTTCAAACTTTTTTTCATCACTATCATAATAATATCCGGGTTCATGTCCTGCGGACGCAAAACGAAACGTATGATTATGAATGTTGTACAACCCATAAAACATGGTAATAAACATACTAGAATCAACGTTTCGTTCCACCACCCGGTTTAAACTGCCTAATATGACATCCGGATCCATTCTATTTTCAGGAAAACTATCCATTGAATACTTGATCATGGACATACACAAAGCGGCAGGCACACCTTTCCCCACCACGTCTGCCACAGCAACACCAAGAGACCCACTTTCATCTTTTACGAAGTGATAGTAGTCCCCGTTCATTTGCTTGGAAGGTATACTGATGGCTCCGACTTCTAATCCATCGATTTCAGGTTTTTCTGTAGCTAAAAGGGTCTTTTGCATATTAGCTGCAACAGAAATTTCAGATTTTAACTCCAGCTGCTTTTCCCTTAAAGACTGGTATTCTTGGTAGGCTAGTCCATAAGAAATCATGGTTTCTAATAAAAAATCGAGTGAAGATTGAATATAATCAGGCATATCTGGGTATATATCCTGTAAAGATTCGATATGCACATTGATTATTTCTTCGGGAGAAATATTTTGCTGCATCGAATACTTACTAAATTGCTCAGCCTGATAAAGAGCTTGTTCATCTTTAGTTTCTATATATTGCCGCATTAGTTCTTTATAATTTTCGAGATCGAGTTTTAATGTACTCATGTTCACCCTCCTTTAACGGAGCCATTTGATCACCTTGATTTCAGTACCTTGCCCTACATTTGACTGAATGTCAAACTCATCCATCAGCCTTTGAACACCCGGTAAACCTGCTCCAAGTCCTCCAGATGTTGAAAAACCGTCTTCCATCACCTGACTAAGCTCTTCAATTCCCGGACCATCATCCATAGCTACAATACTAAGACCTTTATGGTTGATGTCATCTATAGCTTCAAAACATATCTTCCCTGTCCCAGCATACAAATAAATATTTCGAGCCAGTTCGGAGATCGCAGTAGCTATACGGGCCTGGTCCACTGTTCCGAAGCCGATTTTTCTAGCTACATCACGGCCAAGCTGACGAGCTCCAACAATATCCCATTCTTTTTTTATATTGACACAGGATTGGAATTCCATAATCACTCCTCCAATTCCTGGCGAAGTTTAATCAATCCTTGTTCTAAATCTAGTGCAGTCGGAACTTCCTGCATGTGAATGCCTAAGTCGATCAGTGTCATGGCTACAGCTGGCTGAATACCTGTTAAAACAACCTTTGCACCCATGAGATCAGACATCGTTACTACATCTCCCAGTACTTTTGCAATGAAAGAATCGATGATGTCGACCGATGTAAGGTCAATTACAACACCTGTCGCTCCGCTTTCATGGATTTTACTTAATAGGTCTTCTTGAAATTGAATCGCTGTTTGATCATCTAAATCGATTTGGATCGAAATCAGCAAATAGTTATGAAGCTTTAAAATAGGTATTCTCATTACGATCACTCCCTGTTTAGAGAATCAATTAGTTTTTCTATATCTTCATCTTTAGATTGTACATCTTCTATTGTGCGATTTGTTAGTTCTAACGCTGATTGGAAACCTTTTCTAAGTGAGCTCTTCGTAGGGAATTTACTTAAGTCAATCCCCAGATTTACAATCGTCTGAGCGATTTCCGGACGAATCCCCACTAAAATGCATCGGGATCCAATGAGCCGCACGGCTTCAGCTGCCTGAATAATATGGTGAGCTACCATTGTATCAACAACCGGGACGCCCGTAATATCTATTAAGACGACCTCCGCATTATGCTTGATCACTCCATCAAGAAGATTCTCCATGATCAGCTTGGCTCTTTCCGTATCAATAGTTCCGATAAGCGGCATAATCGTAATATTATCCATAACAGGGATCAAAGGTGCAGATAACTCTTGAAGAGCGACTCTTTGCAGAGAAACGATGTGCTCCCAGCTGCCGGAGTACTCGTTAACGAGCTGGTTGATTACGGGATCTACCCATCCATCTACTTTTCTAAGTACCTCTGCAAAATAATCCGAGTCAATTTTATCCGACTGTCTAAGGATGTATTCAGAAGTAACGCGACGGAAAACCTGCATGCCATCCGTTAAGTAACTCAGCGGCCACCCTAAGTTAATCAGTCGTTCAGAGAAATCATTGATATCATTAGCCAACCCTGATTTCTCAATACTCGTGAAAATAACATTTACGAATTCGCGGTTTGTGCTGTCAAAGAGCTCGTCCGATATCGCTGCCGTATAGTCGCTTGATTTCTTTTTATTTACTTCCTCTAACCACATCTTTACAATGTCGTCACTATGCTCAATTACTATATCTTTTAACTTCTGATCCATTACAAAACCTCCGAATTAAACTATCCTCGTTTTCTAAAAGCCGCTCGCACGCTCTATTCGTTATATAAAAATAATGTTAACAAAAAAATCGATCTAAATATACTAATTAACATTATTTTATACTTTTTTTAATAAAGACGCCATCGTTATTCATGTTTTTTGCGTTTTGAAACAAAAAAATAAAGCTGCCTGTAACAGACAACTTTATTTTAAAAATCAATAAGACCTAAACTAATTTGCAACGCTTCGTTCACTTGCTTCATCATCGGGTCATCTAGTTGAGTGATTTTGTCGGTCAAACGCTGTTTATCAATCGTTCTGATTTGTTCCAACAGAATAACAGAATTTCGTTCGAAACCATATTTTTCAGCATCAATTTCAACATGAGTAGGAAGTTTGGCTTTTTGTATTTGCGCGGTAATCGCGGCGATAATTACTGTGGGGCTGAAACGATTCCCTATATCATTTTGCAGAATGAGCACAGGGCGCACTCCACCTTGCTCAGATCCTACAACTGGGGACAAATCAGCGAAATAAACATCTCCTCGTTTGACTATCACCGACTTCACACCCCGCTCACTAGTTGCTCCAGGGTGTGATCTGCCTCCTCTTCGGCCTGAAACGCTTCTGAAGCGATATTTAAATTAATTTTTGCCATTTCCATATAGCCACGACGCATTGATTCTCTGACAAGCCGCTGCTTTTCTTCACGCAAATACATTTTCGTAGCTTTACACATAAAATCGCTCCGATCACTGTTTTCGAGTTGAACCTGTCCATCCACTTCAACTAGTAGGTTATCCGGAATCCGAATTACAATCTCTCGCATGCTGTCGGACACATCCATACACCTCCACCATCTTTTACCCAAAAGAAACCAGTCGTATAAATTCCAATTTAATCTTATCATTCGCTCGTGTCTAATGCAAAGGAGTCTTCGGTTTTTTTCGTGAAAGATGTAGCATGACGTACGATTTCAGAAGGAATTCTTATTTGAAGAAAAATTATAAAGAATTCTCTACTTCTACGATATGCCCGTGTTTTACATACATGCGTGGAACTCGATAACTTATGGTACACGGAATTTCATAATTAATAGTCTCTAAATGCTTAGCTACATCATCCATGTGAATTTCTTCTCGGTGCTGCTTGCCAATTAATGTAACCTGACTTCCTATAGAATATTCCTGATCGAGCCTAATCATGAATTGGTCCATGCAAATTCGTCCAACAATCGGATGTCTTTTTCCACCGACGAGTACTTCGAACCCTTGAAGTTTCCGGAGCCAGCCATCAGCATATCCGACAGGGACTGTTCCAATCCATTCCGATTCACTTGTCGTGTAAGTCGCCCCATAACTGAGTGACTCTCCTGGCCCCACTTTTTTCACATGAATAAGCCGACTGTTTAAGCAAAAAGCAGGCTGTAATTCAATAGGCCTTTCTTTTTTCACTTCACCTGAAGGATAAAGACCGTACATACTAATTCCAAAACGAATGAACTGCTTCATGTTTTCAGGAAATCGCATACTCGCTGCACTGTTACCAGAGTGAATGTCGACCTCCTCTGGCCACACCTTTTGAAGATGAGTCAGCAATTCCTCAAGCCGTTTTTCCTGCTTTTTGTAGTAAGCAGTATCGTCTTCATCCGCGGTAGCGAAATGAGTAAAGATGGCATCCAGCTTGAAGAAAGGGTGTTTCTTGATTTCTTTTAAAAGGGTATCCATTTCTTCTATTGTTCGAATACCAATGCGCCCCATACCTGTATCCCACTTCATATGAATATTGAGCGGATTCTTTAACTTTTCTGTTTCCACTTGTTCAAACCACTCTTTTTGAAAAACCGTAATCGCCACATCATACTCTGAAGCAACAACGGCATCTTCCGGTCGTATCCACCCCATGACTAGAATGGGACAACTCATTCCTGCTCTTCTTAATTTAATCGCTTCATCCAATAAGCTTACCGCAAGACGATCCGCTCCCGATTCCAGCGCTTGTTCCGCAACTTGAATATCTCCATGACCATATCCATTTGCTTTAACTACGGCATAAATTCCTGTTTCTTCCTTAAGATGCTTTCTTAATTGTTTTATATTAAAGTCGATGTTCGACAAATTGATTTCTGCCCACGTATCACGATAATACGGTTCCTGCGCCACTACGAGCACTCCCTCCGATTCAATATCTTTCTATTATTGAACGAGGGATGAAGTGTGTCAAATAGCGGCAGAAAAGATTTATTTGCTTCACGTATTTCATTGAGACTTCTGCTGGTATATTTCAATATGAAATGAGGCCTTTGCCGCTCAACTTCTCAGACTAAAATAAAAGCAGACCGTTAAGCCTGCCCGAATTGATAGTTATTTCTCAGAGTAACCGTGAATCGAATTAGCTACGGCAACCATTTCATCTTGTGTTAACTCATTACTCGCTAAATGATAAGTCGTAGCGTTATCATTCCATTCTAGTTTTTGCTCAGAAAGAGCACCGACTAATCCACCTGAAAGCTGTACAAGTTCACCATTCACTTCAACAGACTGGCGTGCACTTGCAGCCTGGGTCGCTGCCGTTTCTTGAATAATGGTAAAATCTTTTTCACCTTTATATGTCATAATTACCCGCTTGCCATTCTCTGTTTCCACTTCCTGCTTGTCCCAAAGACTGGCGCCAAGTGTTTCTTCAGGGTATAGAACCTCTGCCTCTTTCTGCTCTTCGGAAGCATTCACTGGAACATCTGAAGTGCTCATCGCCATGTTCTGATCCACATCAAAGTCTGTTTCTTTAAACGAATCGGCTTTAGAGAAATTAGAGAATTGCACTTCTACCAGCGCTGTCATGTCCTGATCAAAGACTTTGACCATAACAGGAGTGTAGGACTTTTTATCAAAATAGATTTCTTGATAAGGCAATGATTGGTTATTTTGATAGTTGGTTTTTGTTTTAAAGACGTAATGGTTATCCGTTGCATTAAACTCGGTTTCTGCATCAGCTTTTATGTCTTTAATTAGCGAATTAAACAGATAAGGCTGACTTGTATTTTCCGGCCAGTCACTTTGGAACTTAAAGCTCTTGTTTAAGGCCGGCGTCAAAACATACACCCCACTGTCGTTCTTTAAAATGATTTGGCTTCCCTTTTCATCTTGATCGTTTTCTAGCTCCACTTTATAAAAATCTTTTTTCTTGTGTGAAATTTGAATATGGTACTTTTGCTCTTCTTTCCCCGTCTTCATCGTCATGCTGGCGTCTGTTTTATACCCTTTCATTTCGCTTTCCTGCTCTTCAAGCTTCTTCACGACATCTTCTTTGGACTGCTCTCCACAGGCTGTAAGGACAAGGGTAAGTGCCATAGCCATAAAGAAAAGGATTGGAAAACGTTTCATTTAGTTTCAACTCCTTTGTCTCTTCCTGAAGGACAAAGGGAACGTGAATTACGTGGAAGAAGAAAATGTACGAAAGGTTTCTGATAAACCGTCTATAAGATCAGTGGCTAATAAATCAAACGTTGAGTGAGTCGTCTTGGTCAAACGTTCTGCTGTCTTGCCATGAACCATACAGCCATTGGCCAGTGCATCGAACACGGAACTAGATTGTAAGGTCAACGCGAGCAGGATCCCAGATAACACATCTCCACTTCCACCTTTAGCCAGTCCCTCATTCCCTGAGGTTTCAACTCGCTGCTGACCTTCAGGCGTGGTAATAATGGTAGAAGGTCCTTTTAGGACAACATACACCCCGTTTGTTTTTGCAAAATTACAGGTCAATGAAAATGGAGACTGCATGACTTCAGCAATTGAACGATCCATTAAATAAGCGAACTCTCCTGGGTGGGGTGTTAGAATAACGGGGTGCGGATATTCCGCACATTTGCCTAATTTTTCTTTCACATGATAGATTCCGTCTGCATCAATGATCATCGGACCGTTCGCATAGTTAAAAAGCTCATCCATTTGAGCAGTTAAAGAAGCACTTCTCCCGATCCCCATCCCTACAGCCACTCCATCAAAAGCGGACCAGTCCACATTTTTCAGATTCCGGATCCATCCATCCTCTTCTTGTAAAGACTGAAAGGTTGCCTCTTGTATATACGGTGCAATCATAGGTATTGAGCTTTTTGAAGTAGCGATCGCCAATAACCCTATCCCGCTTCGCAAGGCTGCTTTTGCCGTCATAGCAATCGAACCGGGCATCTGGTAAGAGCCGCCGATGACGACGCCCTTCCCATGGCTTCCTTTATGGGAATGAGAGGCACGCACCGGAAACGACTCCAATGCCTTTCGATCATTCCACACTTCTCTCTCCACCTGATCCACAAGGTGATTCGGAAGGCCGATTCCTACCACATTCCACTCCCCATAATACGGGCTTGTCGATTGAAGAAATGCACTCATTTTAGGAGCTTCAATGATGCACGTATAATCTGCTTGTACCCCATCAAACTCTCCCGCACCTTCATCAGCTGGAATACCACTTGGGATGTCCACAGAAATGGTGTAAACAGGAAGTTCATTAAGGATAGAAACCACTTGATCTAATGGAGAACGTAATGGTCCGCGCACCCCGATTCCGAGCATTGCATCAATGATCACATCAGCTTGCTGCAAAGCTTGTTGGAAAGAGGAAAGATCCTCCATATGATGCAAATGAAATCCTGAGTTCACATACAATTGTTTGTGCGAGTATGCATCCCCTGTAATTTTTTCATTTGAGACAACCTGCCATGCTTCTACTTGAAACCCCCTGGTTCGTAAAGTTCGCGCAATGACAAATCCATCTCCCCCGTTATTCCCACCTCCAATCAGCACTGCGATCCGCTGGTCGTTCGTTATCTTCTTCGCCATATCATCACAAATCGCTCGTCCAGCATTCTCCATAAGCATGACGCCGCTTACTCCAACCGTTTGAATAGCCACTTGATCTCTCTCATACATTTCTTGTGCGGTAACTATCTCCAATTCGTTCCCTCCTACCCGCATTACCATGGTATGACTAAATCTATGTAAATATGTCCACTTACTGTTCTTCTAAAATGACTTGAGCCACAGCATACTGTTCACTATGGGTAATAGCTACCCATATCGACAAGGAATTATAAGATTCCACTGTAATTTCCGGCGCCCCCTGTTCATTAGGTAAAACTTCAATATCCTGAAAACTTAAAGTACCTATTCCCGATCCTGCCGCTTTAGCAAACGCCTCTTTCGCAGCAAATCTTCCTGCTAGAAATTCAATTTTCCTATGGTCGTTCATACGGTCGTAACAATTCTGTTCCCTTCTAGTTAATATTCGTTGAACAAACCGAGGATTACGCTTTATACTTTGTTTAATACGATCCAGTTCGATTAGGTCTATTCCAATCCCTTTTATCATCTTTATCTTCCTTTACAATTGTTTATGTGTAGTATACCCGATCCTATATTAGATCAAAAAGAATACCGGCGTTCATTTTTGCTTATATTGATTTATAACCTTTTATATAAAGGAGCACACGCTATGTTTGTCCGAACGGAAAGCTTCAAAGAATTTTTAAAATTTTATCCGATTGTTTCATGTCTTGTTGCCATCCATTTTCTTCTATGGCTTTGTATAGATATTCTTCAGCTCCCAATTGCGATGCAAATCCTTCGAGAAGGAATCGGTAATAACTATTTAGTCGGCCAAGGCGAATACTGGCGGCTTTTGAGCCCCATATTTTTACACGGTGGGTTCGCTCACGCTTTATTTAACTCCTTCTCTCTCGTACTTTTCGGTCCAGCACTTGAGCAAATGCTTGGAAAAACGAAATTTATTTTGATGTACGTGTCTGCTGGAATCGCTGGAAATGTGGGTACTTACTTAATGGCTCCAAACGCATTCTATCAACATCTCGGGGCTTCTGGAGCAATTTTTGGGATTTTTGGTGTGTATCTGTTTATGGTCCTTAACCGTAAATCACTCATTGGTTCAGCAAACACTCAAATTGTAATGGTTATCTTCGTACTCGGTTTATTCATGACCTTTTCACGCCCGGGCATTAACGTTTGGGCTCATCTATTTGGTCTGATAGGAGGGTTTGCCGCTGCACCTCCACTATTAAGAAATGCTCGCCCATTTTCAATTTGGCAAAATCGAGCTAAATTCGCCAACCGGGAAAGCAAAGACATTTCATTTAATCCCAATCGCTGGAGTAAAGGATCGAGTCCGGTAAAAAAATACGGGAAATACGTCTTTTGGGGGATTATTATCTTCCTGATCGCGCTCGCTTTTGTTCGATAAGGGAGAGTAAATGTTAGTCTAAAATTCACTAAAAACAAGCTTGAACAAAACTGAATAAAGTATAAAAAAAACGCTTTCCGCAGGGAAAGACAGAAAATCCCCTCGGTCTGCGACCTGCGGCACTTTTTCTTTTTCCGTTTCTTTGACCAAAATGAAATCTTGAAACCTTTGTAATGTGAATACACTTTTGCCAAAGCTGCTTTCACAGCTTGAGTAAATGATTTTGCCAGTGATCTATTTCGAAAAAGGGTTTGAGGAAACAGCAAGACTCCTCCGAGAATTGGCAATAAGATGTTGATAGCCCGAAGAGCCACATCATTCTCCCGCTGAAAGGTAGCCGGTTCCTCAAATCCTTTACACTCTTTAAGGTTTCTATACAAGTTAAAAAAGTCCGATCCCTCGAGGGACCGGACTTTTTTATTAATTGGAATTTCGTCCTTTGTTCTGGAAACTGCGATTGCCTTTTCCTTTATAATTACGTGACTTGTTTCCGTGCTTATTGTAAGGGCGTTTACCGTCTTTACGGTATGGCTTTTTGCCGCCGCCTTTTCCCTTGTTACGTTGAGCACCTTTCACACTGATTGGCTGTACAGATGATAGTCGTACTGGCACTTCGTTGCGTTCCTTCGTCATCATTTTTAATGCAGCTGCGATTAAATCAGAAGCATCGTACTGCTCTAACAATTCGCTGGCTGATTGCTGATATTTCTCCAGCCCTTGATGACCTGTTGTCTCGATTAGCTTCTCTACAGCAATTTGCTGTTGTCCGCGGCGAGCTTCATCGGAAGATGGAACGCTTAGGCGTTCTACTTCTTTCTTCGTAAGCTTCTCGATTAAGTTCAGCTGTGCTTTTTCACGTGGCGTTACAAAGGAAATGGACTTTCCTTTACGTCCCGCACGTCCTGTACGTCCAATACGGTGAACGTAGCTTTCAGGGTCTTGCGGAATATCGAAGTTGTACACGTGTGATACTTCAGAAATATCCAGACCACGAGCTGCAACGTCAGTCGCAACTAAAATTTCGATGCGGCCTTTTTTGAACTTATTAAGAACGGACATACGTTTACCCTGCGTTAAGTCACCGTGAATACCTTCTGCACGGAAACCGCGAGCCTGCAAAGCGTCAGATACTTCATCAACACGACGCTTCGTACGACCGAAAACAATCGCTAAAGCTGGAGCATCAATATCCATCAGACGTGTTAATGTGTCGAATTTATGCTTCTCAGGGATCTCGATGTAGTATTGTTCAATGTTCTCTACTGTCATTTCCTTCGCTTTTACTTTAACCTCTTCAGGCTGTTTCATAAGCTTTGTCGCAATATCGCGAATTTCTCTAGGCATAGTAGCTGAGAAAAGCAATGTTTGGCGCTCTTCAGGAAGTGATTTAAGGATGTCACGAATATCATCGATGAATCCCATATTCAGCATTTCATCTGCTTCATCTAAAACGGCCGTGTGGACGTTTTGAAGCTTAATCGTTTTACGACGAATGTGGTCAAGAAGACGACCCGGTGTAGCTACTACAATATGGTTATCTTTTAACGCACGGATTTGACGGTCCATGTTCGACCCACCATAGATCGGCAGCGCACGAACGCCTTTATTTTTACCAAGACGGTTGACTTCTTCTGCTACCTGAATGGCTAACTCACGCGTAGGAGCAATAACTAGCCCTTGAACTGAACGAACGTTTTTATCAATTTTTTCGATCATCGGGATACCAAACGCTGCAGTTTTACCTGTTCCGGTTTGCGCCTGCCCAATAACGTCTTTGCCCTCTAATCCTAATGGAATGGTTTGCTCTTGAATCGGTGTAGTTTCTTCAAAACCCATATAATCTAATGCTTTTAGTACTGGTTCTGATAAACCTAATGAATTAAATGTTGTCACTAACTTTCATACTCCTTCTTTTATATAAAGTGAAACCTCCATCCGCTTTACGGAATGGTCAGTTGAGATTTACGCGTCTAACCGTTTGAGGCTCGCTTTCCACTCTACTTGATTGCACTAATAGAAGTATGATAAGCCTCTATGTTGTTAGACCCGAAATAAATATACATGTTTTAACAAGTAAAAGAAGCCTCTTATCCTAAAGTATGGAGAGGCTGTTAGGTACCTGCCTGAACGATTCATCCATCATAACACACATAACTGTATTAATTCTACACATTTTTATTATGCTTTTCAAACGTGACAGTGATAAAATTAAGGAAAACTGCTTTGTATAAGGAGGGCCTCCTATGGATAAGCCTCCATTTCATCCATTACTCTTATTAATTGTTGGAGTCATCTCTATTTCGACATCGGCTATATTTGTAAAACTGGCCGGAGATGCTCCTTCTTCTATTATTGCTTTTTATCGATTAGCGCTTGCGGTCATTATTATGGCACCTTATGTTTTTTTCAAACATGCTCCAGACCTTAAGCACATATCCAGGAAGGATTGGGTATGGGCATCCGTATCTGGAATCTTCTTAGCTCTACACTTTATTTTGTGGTTTGAATCTTTAAATTATACCTCTGTAGCTAGTTCTGTTGTACTCGTTTCCATGCAGCCGATCTTCGCTTTTATTGGAACGTTTCTATTCTTTAAAGAACGTTTCTCAGCAGGAGCGGTTTTAAGTATGATTATTGCTATAACCGGTAGTGTCATTATTAGCTGGGGGGATTTCCAAATAAGCGGCATGGCATTATACGGAGACCTTCTTGCACTAGGTGGAGCGGTGATGGTGACCGGATATTTCCTCGTGGGTCAAAGCTTGAGAAAGCGGTTATCGATGACGTCGTATACCTTTATTGTCTACCTCGTTGCTTCAATTACTTTGCTTGGCTACAACCTGGCTTTACAAGTACCGTTTGGTGGTTACTCAGGAAGTCAATGGCTTATTTATGCAGCGCTTGCGATTATTCCGACTTTCTTCGGCCATTCGTTATTCAATTGGTCGCTGCGATGGATCAGCGCATCTAAAATCTCAATGAGCATATTATTAGAACCCATTGGTGCAGCTGTTTTGGCTTTTATCATTCTAGGGGAAGGGATATCCTGGGCCCAGTGGCTAGGCGGATCCATTGTCATATTTGGGCTCATGCTTTTTATTATCAGTACGAAGAAAATGATGAAACCGAAGCTCACCCATCACCCCACAGACTCGTAATAAAAAGATGTCTGTTATACTAAGAAAAAAGATAGAGAATATCATCACTAACGGAGAGCAGGTGAAGAGATGACCATTCAAATGATTATTGACGGAGGGGCTGACCTCCCAGAAACGATGATCGAAAAACACAATCTCAAAGTTGTACCATTAAACATTCACTTTGGCGAAGAACAGTATAAAACGGGCGAAACGATCGACTTGTCCACGTTTTACACTAAACTAAAAGAAGCTGAAGAGTTACCAACCTCTTCTTCCCCTAGTCCCTATGACTTTTACGAAAAATACAAACAAGTAGATCCTCATTATCCCATCCTTGTATTAGCACTCACTCAAGGATTGAGCAGCACGTATGATAGTGCTGTAATGGGGAAGGACATGCTGTTAGAAGAAGAACCCGATCGAAAGATTGCAGTACTGAATACGAAAACAGCTTCTTGCGGAATTGCTCTTCTCGTTCACGAAGCTGCCCAGAAAATCGGCGAAAATCTACCATTTGAAGAAATCGTACAGCATATGGAAAAGAAAATCGAACAAACGACGACGTTGTTCATTTTAAAAACATTAGAAAACGTAATCAAAGGCGGGCGGTTAGATAAAGTTAAAGGTACAATTGCCAAAACGCTCAACATTAAACTTCTTATGAAAGCTACAGAAGATGAAGGCTCGATCGATGTGACGGAAAAAGTAAGAGGAGATAAGAAGTCGCTTCGCCGCTTCGTTGAACAGATTGGAGAATATGCTCATCATTTTGAAGACAAGGTGATCGCTATGTCTCATAGTAATGATGAGGAACGCGGGCGCTCGGTTTTAGAAAGCATAAAGAATAAATATCGTTTCAAGGATTCCATTTTTACTGAAACAGGCCCGCTCATCTCAACATATGCTGGAGAAGGCGGACTCGTTATCGCATTTTTTAAAGATTAGCCATTCATAAGAGGTACCAGGTGCCGGAATAAAGATTTTGATTGTTGATGCACATTTAGTTTTCCGATACCTGGGTCCATTCATAAAAGAATTCACCTACAAAAAAGGAGAATTTACAGGTGTACTTCTCTATTTTCCATTTCATAAGAAACTTCACGCAGAAAATCGATTACTTTCTCGCAAAGCGTATCGCGATCCTGGTCATGACATACTAAATGTTTTGATTTAGGGAGAAAAACGACTTCCTTTAGCGGAGAAGATATTTCTTGTTCTAAGAAGTTAGCCGCTTTACTCGGCACCATCCCATCTAACTTCCCCTGCATAATTAGTGTGGGACAACGCACGTGCTGAAGATAAGGCTTTGTGAATTCCACACATTTCATAAACTCCAAACTCGAAAGAAAATGAGTCTGCGTCACCTTCGTTCGATATCGGATAAAAAGTGGATTTTCTATGAGGGAACCTTTCCACGCATCAGTAACAATTCCAAATGTGTCCTTTATCATTTGAGGAAAACTGATGTATTTTAAAGCGGCTGATAATAAAACAAGACGATCCGCTTCATGCTTCGCAGCTAAGTAGGAAGCAATCATGCCCCCCATTGAAAATCCTATAATTAAAATCGTATCATGGCGCTGTTTGAGGTCTAGTAATGCGAGCTCAGCTGCAGCAACCCACTCCTGGTAATAGTGCCCTCGTAAATCAAGCTCACTCCCATGCCCTGGCAATGTGGGTACGCTAAACTCCCAATCCGTTTCTTTTTGCAAAAAGTCCACGAGTGGCTGTACCTCTTCAGGACTACCTGTATAGCCATGGATACATAAACAACCTGTACTCACTTCTCTCACCATCCACTCTTTCTATGATGTAGACGAGGCAGTTCCTTACTTATTCGAAGGACAGTGACATGCCGCATTTAATCATACTTCTACATACGGTCAAGCCTCCTTGCTCTTACCTCGCTGTCAAAAACTCACCCATCCGTTGTGAAAGCAGATGTGGCGCAAATGACCTGTAATTCTATATCCTTTTATGTAAAAAAGACTGCGGAATTAGCGCAGCCCTTTTACAAATGAGCCGATACCCTTAACCATAGGCGATACTTGCTGGATCGTCTGAACGACTTGACCTGTCGTATTAAACATTTTATCCAGGTCTAATTGGCCTTGCTCATCTTGAAAATAAGCCATCATTTTCTTCTTTTGCAGCCCGTATGCGCCGTTTTCATATCCATAATCATAATAACCCGGATACCCATATCCTTGCATGAAAGGTGCCTGGCCTTGGGCGTGAGCCTGCGCTTGATACATGGACGGATCCCATCCATACGGGATTTGTTGATTGTATAAATCATTATAGCTTCGGTCGATATCCGCATTTCCGTAAGGTGAATAAGGCGGCTGCCAATTGTATGGATTGTATGGTGGATACATAGAAGGACCCCCTTTACATTTAATACTATAGGCTATGAGTGTCCCACTAAAAAAGTGTAAAAAAAAACAAGTGATGCCTGATCACTTGAAACTGTTATGAGAAATGAATCGTATCCGCATTTTGAAAACGCCCGGCATCTTGAATTCCTAATGCCCGCTTTAAACTTCTCTCTTGATATCCTAACACTTTTTCATCATTAATGAACGTAGCAGGGGTGCCATAAACCTTTTGTTTTTGAAGTTCCTTAAAATATGATTTATCTTGTGTGATATTTTTCTCTTTATAATCAATTTCCCACTCCGTTAATTTGGAAAGAACTTTTTTACAGTGGGTGCAATGATCACTTGTATACACAATTACTCTTTGTTGACTCATTGGAGCCCTCCTCTTTCTAGACTTCACCTAGTTCTAATGGCTCATTATTAACTTAATACCCGGTGTCCAGGATCGTAAACCTAAAATTTACTGGAAAGATACCATCCTTATACAAGCAATCCTCTGATAGGCTGATCTCCACTGACTAAGTCATAGCTTTTGTTTTCTGCTTTAGGAACTGACAACAAATAAACGAGCGTTTCTGCTACGTCTTCTCTTGGAATTTCACCGAAGTTGTTCATGTGCTCCTGGAGTTTCACCAGGCCTGTCCCTTCATTATTCGTAAGACCACCTGGTCGTACAATTGTATAATTTAATCCTGATTGCTTTAAGTATTCATCAGCCCGGTGCTTCGCATAGAGATAGTGCTTCATCCCGCTGGGGCCGGATTCTGGACGATCTGCTGCCATCGAGCTTAACATAACAAACCGCTGAACACCAAAATGCTTTGCACGTTCAACTGATTTAATAGCCCCCTCCTGATCAATAAGAATCGTCTTATCCGCGCCCGTATCAGGACCAGAACCAGCCGCGAAAATGACTGCATCAACATTATAAAAAGCAGATTCAAAATCTTTTTCTAGATTCCCTAGTACCGTTGCAACTCCTTCTGCTTCAAACTGTGGAATTTGTTCTGTGGACCTTACCATTGCCACAGGCTCATGATCGAATTTTTTTAGTTTAAATACAATGTGTTTTCCTACTTTACCATTCGCTCCAATGACTAAAACGCGCACGTGCCAGCCTCCCTTTTAAATGTAGTAATCACTTCCTGTAAACTTCCCTTTTTCTTCAAAAAATAAACAGACCGCTTCTCTAAATGCAGGAAATATTTCTATAGATAACGAATTTACTATTATAGAGAGAAAGGAGAGTTTGCCATGTCTATTTACATGTTTACAGGGTTTCCCGGCTACCTTGCCACTCATTTAATTCAAGAGATTTCAAATCAAGAACATCCCATCGAGCGACTTTATCTCCTGCATCATCCATCGGTAAAGAAAACTGCCGAAGTTGACCTTCGTCGCTTAATGGAGGAAGGCAGAGTAAATGCTCCTGACATCCAGCTTATTGAAGGAGATATTACCTTGCCGCATATGGGATTGGTCTCCTCTGTATCCGCCTCCCTTTTAAACGAAGTGACGCATTTCTTCCATTTAGCAGCTCTATATGATTTGGCTGCCCCGCTCCTGCCATCTTGGAAAATTAACGTTGATGGCACGCGAAATGTACTTAACTGGCTTCAAGATTCACCCACGCTGAAACACTTTATATACTTCAGCAGTGCATTTGTGTCAGGGAAGCGAGAAGGAAACATCTATGAACATGAGCTTACTCATAAAGCGGGTTTCAAAAACCATTATGAATATACTAAATATGAAGCAGAACGTCTCGTTCAACAGCAGCGCTCCTCCCTCCCTGTCACAGTGCTCCGCCCTGGAATAGTTGTCGGACACTCGCAAACCGGAGAGACTATGAAATTTGACGGGCCTTATTTCATATTAAATCTTCTGCATCAATTGAAGCACCTGCCTTTACTTCCTTCGTTCGGCAACGGAAAGGCGTATATTAATATCGTCCCTCAAGATTTCGTGACACGCGCCGCAGCTTCCTTAGCTCATCAGCCGCAAAGCATTGGAAAAACGTATCATCTGACAGATCCAAATCCTTATACGGCATCAGACATCTACCGCTTATTTACGCAGCACTACCTCGGCCGTACACCCAACTTTTCCTTGCCTATGCCAATAGCTAAAACCGTTCTGAGTTTTAAAACAACGCGGCGTCTAACAGGTATTCAAAAACAAGCATTGTCTTACTTCACTTGTGAAAGCAAGTATCAGCAGGACCATACTCACACGGATTTAAAAGAAACTCAAATTACTTGTCCCAATTTAAAGAGCTATCTTCCTAAGTTAATTGATTATTACCAATCCCACAGAAAAAACGAAGAGAAACATCTTTCGCTTTTATAAAAAGGGATGAGACGCATAAAGGTGCCAGGTACCGAAAAGCTATCAATGAGCGAAGGGCCAAGTGTGAATTTCGGTACCTGGTACCCGGCGCCTGCAAGCTGATTTCCTATTCGTTCATCCATTTTGTATATAAATCATCGATTTGTTTTTGAAGCTCAGCTTTGCTAACTGGATCGTTTTCCTTAAGTGCCTGCGCTTCCAATTGCTCAATTTGCTGTTCATAACTTAAAGAATAACTTGTCTTCTCTCTCGGGGTTTTGGCTTTTTCTCTTGGATTATGCGCTTCAGATACTTCTGTTTCAAGTTCTAACAAACTGCGCCAGTGACTCCGTGTGTCTGTATAATTTCCAATAAAGCGATGAAGCTCCCCATTTACTAAATAAGCTGTTTCAAGAAAACAGGCATTAAGAAAGCGGCGGTCGTGAGAGACACCTATAACTGTACCTTCAAACCGCTGAAGAGCTTCCTCCAACACTTCCTGCGACTCAATGTCTAAGTGATTCGTTGGTTCATCAAGTACAAGCAGGTTCGCTCCCTGATGCATAAAAATGGCAAGTTTCAACCTCATTCGTTCCCCGCCGCTGAGCAGAGAGATTTTTTGAAACACGTCATATCCATAAAACATAAAGGCAGCCAGCATATGTCTCGCTTGCCCTTCTGTTACGATAATATGGTCTCTAAAATGATCAATCATGCGCTGCTGTTCATCTACACCTTGAAGTGGGTTCTGCGGTAAATACCCCACTTTCACCGACTCCCCTAAGGCCACTTTCCCTTCATCTGCCTCTACTCTGTCTAAAATGAGTTTGAGAAGCGTCGATTTTCCACTCCCATTCGTTCCTACAATGGCCAACCTTTCCTGATAACGCAAGTGAAGGTTGATGTCTTTTAACACTTGACGTTCTTGATAAGCTTTACTAATTTTCTCAAGAACGATGACATCCTTGCCGCTTCTCCCTTCAGCCTTTAATGAAAGAGCCATTTTCTTAGCATCTATTACCGGCCGGTTAAGTTTCTCCATCCGTTCTAACGCTCGCTCCATACTTTTTGCTTTTTTAAAAAGCTTCGGATTCGGAGGGTTCGCTTCATTTGCCCATTGTCTTAGTCGGCGAATCGCTTCTTTCATCTTTTTAATCTTCTTCTGCTGCTCCTGATATTGATGAAATTCAATGAGCAGTTTTTCCTCTTTTTGCTTTTCAAACGAACTGTAATTCCCTTTATAAAAATGGGTGTCCCCATCTTCTAAATCAACAATCGATGTTACGACATGATCAAGAAAGGCCCGGTCATGAGATATGATACAGACAGCCCCTTTATAGCGCTGCAAATATTGTTCCAGCCACTCAATGGCATGAAGATCAAGGTGGTTCGTCGGTTCATCCAATAGGAGAACATCAGGGTCTTCAAGTAAGATCTTAGCTAAAGACAGTTTTGTTATTTCTCCACCGCTTAAATGACTGAAGGGCTGGTCAAGCAGGGACCCCACCTGAAGTCCGTTAGCCACTTGATTGATAGAAGCTTCTACTTCATATCCTCCACGTTCTGTAAAGCGCTCTTGCAGCTCTCCATATTGCAGCAAGGCCTTCTCCATCTTTTCTGGGTCCTGCATCTCGCTTTCCAATTGCTTCATGGTGAGTAACATTTGATTGAGATCTTCAAATGCTTCCCTCAAGTAATCCCGTCCAGTGCCATCATAGTTCTCAGGAATTTGCTTCAAATAGCCGATGGATAACCCTTTTTTAATAAATAGGTCGCCTCCATCCAGTCCTTCTTCTTTTGTAATCAAACGAAAAAGCGTTGATTTCCCGCTTCCATTCCGGCCGACAAGCCCTGCTTTTTCCCCTTCATTTATTTCGAAGGTAAGGGCTTCAAATAACACTTTACCGCCAATGATTTTATACGCATCTTTTAATGTAATATTCATCATTCTTTTCCTCCTAAAGACAAAAAAAGTCAGAGGTCTCGTGACCTCTGACTTTTAATAGTGATCGATCAGGTATGAGACGTTATCATTTTCCATTATTTAACTTCGCATTTGGACAGACCTGTCCCCTGGGCAGTTAAATCATGAAAAAGCGCACGGTTGATATACAGCAATTCGCGATCAATCACATGCTTCGATAACATCTTCATCCCTCCTTTGTCCTTAGTTACTTTTATTATACCTAAAACTCATCTTACGTCTAGTCAATTTGTTGGTCGGCGTAAGTGCCGAGCTTTTTCAACAATTCAATTGCCTGCTTCTTTTCATCTTCAGACAAGCCGCCTGTAATTTTCTCAATCTGTTTCCAGTGATCAGGGAATATACCATGTAACAGCTCGGTTCCTTGATCATTAATAGACGCATAAGTAATTCTGCGATCGCTTGGACAAGGAACACGTTCGATAAACCCTTTCTGCTCGAGTTTATCAACCACGTACGTAATACTTCCGCTGGCTAATAAAATCTTTTCTCCGATTTTTTGCAGCGGTTGGTCCCCTTCATGATAAAGAAGTTCGAGCACACCGAACTCCGTTGGGTTTAAACCATATCTTTGAATATCTTCTTTCACTAAATCTGCAATGGAACGCTGAGCTTTCGCTAATACGACAAAAAGCTTAAGCGATGGGTCTTGTTTTTTTCTTTTGTAAGATTCGTCCATAGTCCTCTTCCTCTCATCCTACCCTCTCGTTACGTTTAATATATCAAAGAATAGGGCCATTCTAAAGAAAAACTAAAGACTTTTTTATTCATTCAAGAAAGACCCGGTCAATTCATTCGAATTAGATCGGGTCTTAAGGCTGGTGATGTTCACCATAGTAGTCTTAAATGTCCACTATGCTAAATAATTTAATTATTCGTTTGCAAATTAACCCATCATTATTCTACAACTAACGTGGACTTCATATCTTCATGCCCTTCACCACACGGAACACTGCATTCAATCGTATACTCGCCTGGTTCTTCAGGAGTGAAAGTAGTCGACCCTTCTGCATCCATACTGACATCGAAATCTTCTATCGCGATTCCGTGTGCTCCTTCTTCATTTGAAAGATTAACCGTCACTTCTTCCCCAGACTGTACTGTATATTCTTCTTGATCAAATTCAAAGTTAGTGGCTGATATATCCAGCGTATTTCCTGAAGTCTCTTCACCGCCTCCATCTTCCATCTCTTCTGAATCTTCACCTGAACCTGTCTCCTCTTCATCTGATCCACCACAAGCTGCTAAAACTAAAATAAGTCCAAGCATTAACGCCATAAGTACTTTTTTCGACATTCTACCTCCTCCTAACTTTTGGATATAGTTAACTTTTACCGATCATTTCCATTCGTAAACCCTTGGATATTCTTAACAACTGCTGGATCAGGGGCTAGAAATGTAAAATGATTCGAAAGTACTCGTATATGAGTTGGTGTTTCACCTTTGATCTCGCCGTCCATGTCAATTTTTTGAGAGTTTTCCACGTTAATTTTAATATCTTTTCCTTGTAAATAAGTCAGCTCTTGAAAATTTTCCGGATCAGACCATGGCTTGTTCATAGAAAGTAGTTCTCTAAATAACGTCAAATTAGAATTCTTTATGATAAGGACGTCTAGCATCCCATCATCAGGACGTGTATCAGGAATGGGAACTTCTCTAGTTCCTACAAATCGACCATTCATGACTAAAACCATAACTGCCTCATCCCGGAGCTTCTCTCCATCTATTTCAGCTGTAAAATGAAAAGAGTCGGCTTGATTCATCGTTTTAAAAGCACTAATAAAATAGCTGAGCACGCCAAAACGATCCTTTTGCCCTTCATCAATATTCGTTGATGTTTCGGTAATTAATCCAATCCCCCAGAAATTAATAAAATAATCATCGTTTGATTTTCCAATGTCAACACTTACTTCCTCCCCTTTAATGGCTGCTTCAGCAGCTTGTCGAAGAGGCTGGGGGGTGCCAAGTACGCGGCTAAAATCGTTACACGTTCCACCTGGAAGGATGCTTATAACAGGTTTAGAATTTTGCTCTGCCATACAATTAACGCATTCGTGTAATGTTCCGTCTCCACCTAAAATAAAGAGCACGTCTACATAAGCTCCGTATCTGCAGCACGTCTCTTTAAACTCATCAAGATCTTCGGTTTGAATGACTTGCAGCTCTTTCACCTGCTGGGCTATAACGGGGATTGTTTCTGATAAATTTTGTTCCAATTCTCCATTGCCTGCATTTCCATTATATATAAATAATCCACGTTCATAACGAGGCATCATTCTCCTCCTTTACCCTGTCCGTGTTACTATAATTTCCTGTTTTAGGATCCATCAAACGTCTGTCTGCTTCTAAGCAAAGAGGTTTACCTATTCACTTAAAACTTATATACTATTCAATGTTTAGGAGGCTAACTAAAGCATGAATCGTCAAATAGAACCTTTATTAGGCTATAATATTAATGTGATTTCTCATTTTCTAAAAAATATGTATAACGAAAAGTTAAGTGAATATGGTTTGACGAACGCTCAAGCCAAAGTCATTTACTTTTTGGCCAAACATGGAGAACAGAGCCAATCTGACTTACAAAACCGATTGTACATTAAAGCGTCTTCCATGAATGGAATTATTGAATCTCTATTAAAAAATGAATGCATTACGAAAGATTCAAGTAGAAAGGATAAACGCACAAAGGTTATTCAACTCACCGAAAAAGGGGAAGAGCTGGATCAGACGATTTGGACGATTATCCAGGAGATTGAAGCAGAAATTACTAAAGACTTTTCAGAAGAAGAACAGCGGGTCATTGTTTCCTGGCTGAAAAAAATTCAGCGTAACTTAACAGAAAGATCTGAACAAACCGATCACTAACCATAAATGCGGGACGGAACAAAATGAATAAAGCGTAAAATAATCCGAACGATTCTATTGCAATCGGTTCGGATTATTTATATTAAACCGAATTTACGACGCTCTGTCACAATCCTCCGCTTTCCGCGCGCACGATCTCAAATTCCTCAGAAAGCAAATAGCACTTCCCTCAGGGACCTTCGACTCACATTGTTCCCTCAGCCCGTTATCTTCCAATAATTGATAAAAATCGATAGAAAGATTAAGAATTTTCAGTTACACTAATGAATAGATGATTCAGGAAGGTGACGTCCGATGACTTACTCAACTAATTTCGTTCGATTATTTTTTCAGCCTCATGATCAATTAATCTTGCTTCGTAAATCTGAACGCATTCAACACTTCTGGAAAGCTTTTTTTCTATTGTTCTTTCTAACGATCTTAACATACGCAGCTGTTACGTGGTCAGGGTTAGGTACGGACCCGCTCTCTTATAAAATCACCACTCTCAGCCGAATTGAATTTGAATTCCAGAAAATCTGGTTCTTGTTTGGACGTTTATCTATAGCCGGTCTTTTATTTCTCGGTGTTGTTCTTTTTACGCCTTTCATATACTGGATTCTTTTTGACGTTTCTTATAAAAAAGTGGTTAATATTCAATTAACTGTCTGGGCTGTCATGCTTTTCGAGCGCCTCACTTGGATTCCTTTTATGATTTATTTAGGGCTTGATTGGTATGTTTCCCCTTTATCTTTTGGCATTATAGCTTCATATTTTACATATTTGGAATGGGTTATTTATTTCTTTGGATCGATTTCTTTATTTCAGCTTTTTGTTGTATGGTTTCAAATTAAATCCCTCTCTTTTCTTTCAAATTCAAAGAAATGGTGGGTCATCACAGGTGTGCTTTTATGGAACCTTATCTTATGGGCCGCTACAGCAGCGCTTTTGTTTTTTGATGAAACCATCGTTCAACTATTACTCTCTTAAAGGATGATCCTAATGAAAAACTCTCGAAAAAAGAAAGGAATCGCCATTGGCGTCTTCCTCTTCATTCTTTGCAATTGTCTATTACTCTACTTTGACAAAAACCATTTGATTGAGCGTAAATCATTCGTTCGAGAGTGGTCTGGAACATTCACTGCCGATGTGGTGGAGTCCCTGAACGTGCGTGGTATCTTCACTTCAGAGGAGGACACTCCTGTTTATTTTGATGAGAACACGGGTGCTTTTCAGGAATTCTTTGTGGAAGTTGGAGATGAGATAAGTGAAGGCGATGAGTTATACGCCTATGAAGTCCTTCATTATGAAAATCAAGTAAATGACCTGGAATTAGAAGCTGCAAAAATAGAAGAAGAAATAGCGGCTGTCGATACATATATAACTACGCTAGAAAACTACAACATTGATGATAGTCCAGAGGAGTCATTCGGTGGGTTCGACTCTCCTTTTTCTAATAATGAAAATAATGAAGATGAAGAAGATCTTGAAGATACGAGTGAAGAATCTACAGCTGAAGCCGAGCTTCTCCAAGAGGAAGCTATTCGTGACAAAGAAAAAGAACGTGCTCAAAAAGAAGCGGAATTAGCCATGGTTAACGACCAGCTTGATCAGCTGACGACTACTGGTCAGACCATTACCGTTCGAAGTACATTTGATGGTGTGGTGCGTGATCGTTCAGCTGACCTTTCATCTCCCCTGCTTACCATCGCTTCTACTCAGCTTATAGTAGAGGGAGAAGTGAATGAAGAAGACAGAAAGCAGCTTGAAGAAGGGATGCGAACAGAGTTATCTATAACAGATATAGAAGACGAAGAAGTCACACTGGAGGGGACGTTGGAAAGTCTCGATACTTTTTCAAAAGAGACCGACGTCCAGAAAGCGAGTAAATATCCTTTTGAGATCTCACTTTCTGAACAAAACGAAGCCCTGAGACCAGGATATCATACGGACATTAAAGTGATTACAGATGAAGCATCTGAGACTATAGCCGCTTTTGATGAAGTTCTTATAACTGAAGAACATTTGTATGCCTGGGAAATGAATAATCAGGGCCTGCTTGAAAAAAAAGAAATTGAAACTGGGTTAGAAAAAGATGGCGTAGTTGAAGTACAGAGCGGTCTCGAAAATCAAGTCAAACTGGCTCACGAGCCTAAAGAGCGCTTCCGAAACCTGACCCCAATTGTCACGCCGATCGACTATCATCATGTGAAAGAAGATGAACTTTTTCAAGGATCCAAAGCTGTGATGAAAGAGAACTTTCTGCTTGGTGTGTTTAATCGGTAAGAGAAAGTTTTTGCAAAAATACTAGTCTCATGACACGATATATAGTAGTTTTGTAGAACATCGTGAGAAAAGGGGCTAGTCCTATGAAGATAAGTGTACTTGATCAATCTCCCATTCTATCTGGAATGACACCGGCAGACGCCTTTCAGCATACGACCGAGCTTGCCAAGGCTGCTGACGAGCTGGGCTTTCACCGTTTTTGGGTAGCTGAACACCATAGCACGAAAAGTTTAGCCGGATCTTCTCCTGAGATCTTAGCTGCCCACCTGGCCAGCCAGACGGAGAAAATTCGTATTGGAACTGGTGGAATCCTGCTTCCTCATTACAGCCCTTATAAAATTGCAGAAGTATTTCGTGTATTGGAAGCCTTGTATCCCGGCAGGATTGACTTGGGAGTCGGCCGAGCTCCTGGCGGTGTACCTAACGTTAATTTAGCTTTAAATCGTGGCCAACTTCCTTCTATCGAAGATTATCCCGCTCAATTGAGTGAACTTCTCTCTTACCTTTACGGAGAGGACCCGCATAAGATGGGGATTTACGCTTCACCTGAAGGGGAACATAGTCCGCCGATCTGGATGTTAGGTTCCAGTGGAGCAAGTGCCCGCGTTGCATCTGAACTTGGCGTCTCTTATTCCTTTGCCCATTTCATCAATGGATATGGGGGAGCTAGAGCCATGCGCCGCTATCACGACTATTTTCAACCTTCTGTGCAGCAGGAGGTGCCTTGTGGTAATGTTTCTATTTTTGCTGTTTGCGCAGAAACGGATGAAAAGGCCGAGTTTTTGGCCTCGAGCCTGGACTTAGCTATATTAAAGATCGAACAAGGCGGCTTACAGCATAACTTTCCGTCCCCTGAAGATGCACTCCATTATTCATATACAATGTTTGAGGAACAACAAATCCAAGAGAATAGAAGCCGAATGGTCGTCGGCTCACCAGGGAAAGTAAAACAAGAGATTGAAGAACTCGCGCACTATTACAATGTGGACGAAGTCATTATTAATACCATTGTTTCTCCTTTTGAGGAGCGAGTGAAATCGTATCAATTAATCGCTGAAGCTTTTCAGCTTAAAGGAGCGAAACACCATGTTAGCTTTTGACCATCTTGTCATTGCCTCGAAACAGCCAAAGCAAGACCAA
Organism: Halobacillus sp. B23F22_1; assembly: GCF_043497005.1. NCBI lineage: Bacteria > Bacillati > Bacillota > Bacilli > Caryophanales > Bacillaceae > Halobacillus > Halobacillus sp. B23F22_1. The sequence continues at coordinate 31,969 of NZ_JBIEKE010000004.1, forward strand.
GAGGAGTTTACCAGCACCCACGGATTAAAGGGAGTGCCTGGCGGTCATCATAGTATTTGGGGCACCTTTAATGAACTTTGTTACTTTAGCAATAACAATTACATTGAGTGGCTCAGTTTAAGCGATCGTGAAACGGCATCCAACTCAAAGAATCCACTCATTCAGCAGTTTAAACAAACGTTTGACCAAGGTAGATTTGGTCCGTTTCAATTTGCCCTTCGTACGACCTTCATGGATAAGTACATCACCTATTTTAAGGAAAAAGGAATCTCTTATCATGGTCCTTTTCCAGGAGAACGCAGACGTCCTGATGGCTCATTAATAAAGTGGAGAATGCTATTCCCGCAACCTTTTGAATACGTGGATGCTCCCCTTCCCTTTCTTATTGAATGGACAGGTAAAAATGAGCCCTCAAACAAAACAGACATCAATTCGTCTCGCTTTCTTCACCTTTCTTTAGGAATATCAGACATGGAAGCAGCCCAAAAAATATTCGAAACCATATATAGGCTTGCTAAAACAACGAGCGGACCTTCAACAGCCAGCTACCCTCTTGAGAATGGGGAGCTGATTTTAGAAATTGGAGATCACTTCCATACCCAATTTGATCACTTCTCGATTACGTAATTACGTTGTAGTTCCATCATCTTGTTGAGAAAGCAGAATTTCTCTACAAGTTGTTTTAATCTTAAAACGACACGTCCCAGAACGTTGACGCCACAGTCAACGTTCTTTTTTTGTCCTACCTATTAAAAATTTACAAATATAACCGATATTACAGGTTGTTAGACATCTTACAATAGGAGTGAGTGTATGAGTGCATATCGATGGTTCGGATTACTATTACTATGTGTGTTTGTTGCTGGATGCAGCAGTGAGAAAGCTGATTCTGTCAGCGCCGAGAAAGGAATTAGCGCCGGCCTTCTTGTTACTGAGAGCGGACTTGGCGACGATTCGTTTAGCGACTCTGCGTTTCAAGGACTGGAGCAAGCCAGGGACGAACTCGATATAACGTTCGATTATCGTGAACCTTTTAATGGAGATTTCGAGGGACATATGAAGGACTTAATTGAGCAGGGACACGATGTGATTATGGGGCTAGGGTATGATTCCCAAGCATCGATTGATGCTCTTGCTGAAAAGTATCCTGAGCAGCAGTTTGTATTAATTGATGCAGTTTCTGAGTTTGATAATGTAACGTCAATTACGTTTCGAGAGGATGAAGGAAGCTACTTAATTGGTTTGCTGGCTGGGATGAAAACAGAGTCTGATGTCGTAGGATTTATCGGCGGTGAACAGATTGAGGTGGTAGAACGGTTTGAGAATGGATTTCGTGAAGGAGTTCAAGAAGTGAATGATAATGCTGAAGTGCTTGTGGAATATGCAGGTACATTTGATGATGATTCTAAAGGGGCGGACCTGACTCGCGAGTTCACCGAGAATGAGGCTGATTATGTATTTCACGCAGCAGGTTTTACTGGAGTAGGTGTGATGAAAGAAGCTCAAAATCTAGGAATCTATGCATTTGGTGCTGATAGTGATCAGTATTATGTTGCTGAAGATGCGGTCGTTTCTTCCATGATGAAAAATGTTAATGTGGCTCTTTATGATGTCATGGCTCAGCTTACGGAAGGCGAACTTTTAGAGGGCGGCTTACAAGAGCTTGGCATTGAAGAAGAAGGCGTCGGACTTGCACCCATTCGTTTAATTCAATTGTCCGATGAAGAACAAGACCGCATAGACGAGGAGGTTAACTAATGACAATAGGTAAACGTTTATACACGATGACCCTGATCCCTTTATTGTTAAGTCTATTGCTGATTTCCTATATTGTCTTTCAGATGATTAGCTTTGAAAGCTCCTCCAATGAAGATGTTGTCTTTTTATTAGAAGGTAAAGAAGTAAACAGTCAGCTTATTTCCGTCGAACAGGCATTAGATACATATGGCTACAGTCCATCTGAAGCTACACGCCAAGAGGCACTGACGCAGATTAAAACTACAGGTAAATCGTTTGAGAATTTAGCACCTATGCTTAAGACAGAAGCTCAACAGCAATGGTATGAACAGGCTCAGACGAAATACGAAGACTGGCAGCAGACAGCAGTGGAGGCGTTACAGGCTGAAGATAATAATGAAGTTCAGCGGCAGGCTTCCCGTACAGCTGGTATTTTAAATGATATGTTTATGCTTCAACAGGAAGCTCAAGCGTGGTACGACGAAAAAGCAACCGCTCAGGCAGAGGCGATTCGAAGTCTTATTATTTTCGCTCTGGTGTCAGCAGCCGTGCTTATTGCTTTATCGATTTTTGCTACTTCTCGCCTAACCTCCAGGATTGCAAAACCAATAAGAGAGCTGGCTAAGCAGGCTTCGCAGGTTGCAGACGGAGATTTAACGACCCGGATTGAGACTTCCGATAAAGAAAAAGACGAAGTTGGGCAGTTAAAAAGAGCTTTTCAGATTATGGTGGATAATTTAACAAATACACTGCAGTCCGTCCATCGAATTGGCGGTAATGTCGAAGAATTCAGCTCTAAATTAAACAAAGAAATGTCGGGGCTTTCTGAAGTCACCGACCAAGTATCTAGTTCAACAGAAGAATTAGCTGAAGGAAGCCAATCAATCTCTAATGATATTCAGGATATCGCTTCACTAATGGAGCAGATGAACCGAAATTTCGAACAAAATACAAAGGAAAGTCAATTAGCTTCTGACAAAAGCACACAAGCGTTACAATCAGCTCAAGAAGGACAAGAATCTATTGCCGATCAACGAGAAGTAATGGAAAGAAATAATCATGCTATTTCAAATGTTGAAGAATCCGTCACCGAGTTTATTCGCTATACAGATCAAATAGAAGTTACGGTTAAACTAGTCAATGATATTGCAGAGCAAACAAACTTACTCGCTTTAAACGCGGCCATTGAAGCGGCACGAGCAGGAGAGCATGGAAAAGGGTTTGCTGTCGTTGCCGAGGAAGTACGAAAACTGGCTGATCAATCAACTAGAGCAACTGGTGAGATATCCAGCATGGTCCAGCAAATTAAGTCTGGTGTCACAACTATTGAAAAAGAAATGCAGGAAACAATGGAGCTTACCGAACAGCATCACCGTTCCTTAAATGCTTCAGAAGGTGCATTTAGCCTCATTCACACGCAAGTTGATGCCATTTATAAACAGTTAAATGACCTTGTAGAGGGAATGGTACAGTCAAAGGAACAAAGTTCTCAAGTAACCTCCTCTGTGGAAAATGTAAGTGCAGTGACAGAAGAAACAGCAGCAGGGACAGAAGAAATATCTGCTTCTGCAGAAGAACAGCAAAATGCCTTTAATCAACTGCAAAAGGAAGCTAATCATTTGGAGAAAATGGTGTCTGATTTAAACGATCAATTGTCTCATTTCCAATGGGATAAGGAAGATTCAACGGAAGAATTCCTAAAGAGTGTATCTCCCCCAAACCATGATGAAGATCTTCCTTATGCAGCAAGTTAATAGCAGCTTTCTAGAACCTTTTATTTTATCGACCGGCTGAACCTTTCATATTCTAGCAAAGAATTTGGTGCCGGAACAAAATTGAATAAAGCATAAAATTATCCGAACGATTTTTTAGAAATTCGTTCGGATGATTTATATTAAAGAGAAATAATGATCCGCGTTTATTCGAATGTTTGTTCATTGACCTCACTGCTTTGCTTATGTCCCGACTTCAGAATGTCGAAAAACCTTAGAAGAATTTAATATGAGTTTTTAGAGTGGCTATTTCCTATGTGTGATTTCAAGTTTGAGGAAATGGGTTCCTGTAATCTATTTTGAATAAGGGTTGTCGACACTCCTGGGGGAGATACGAATAAGGTGTGACCCGGAAGGCTGCCAAAGCCTGAGGAGACACACCATTCGCCCCAGGAAAGGGAGTTTTTTTCTGCATCCCTTTCCTCTCCCTTATGCAAGAAGCTCAGGTGCTTTAGAAGGATCCTTTCATTTTTTGTTAGTTCCGCGGCGGACGACCCGCCGGACGTTCAAGCGACAGTAAGTCTTCATCTAAGTTTAATACTTTCTGCTCTACCATCTGCCTTGCATCATAAATGCCTTTATTGTACATAAAAGGACCTAATTCATTCACCATAAATTCAAGCAGTTGATCTGCAGCTAAATCACCGAGCTGCTCCTCTCTCTCAAGTTCAAAATATGCTTGCACACGGTCAATCATATACTCTCTTTGTTCCTTCGATAAGGATGCACGCATGATAATTCCCCTCCTTTTTCATCTTTCATTATCGTAGCACATTCCTAACTCAAAAGGAGGACACCACGCGAGAGTTTCAATGGACCTGTTGCATTAACGCATTGCAACTGCGCATACCGTGTTATTAGGCTTCGTTGGTTTAATAAACACTTCGATTTGCGAGAAGCCTGCCTCCGTCAATAACGATGTGAATTGTCCCCCTAACACCTCCGTCGTATCATCTGTAGCACCCTCCTCGTGAGGACATAAGGTTAACGCAATTATCCCTCCTTGATTCATGGAGTCATGAATATGCGTTAACGTGTCTACAGGATCTTCCCAAAATGTAATATTATTTACCGCATATACTTTATCAAACCTAAGATTAAAGTTTTTTATAATTTGGGCCGGTCCATGAGTAAGCAGGATTTGCTGGTGGTTACCTATTCTTTGCAGTTTACTCACAGCCATTTCCACCATAGCTTCTGAGGGATCGACTCCTATTAATTCTGCCGAAGGGTACGCTTTTGCTAGGCTGGCTAATCCCCCTCCCGCCCCAAAACCGATTTCAAAAATCGTATCGTTTTCGTTTATTTGTAAAAAGGACTGTGTCCAGTCAGCCAGCTCGTTATTCTCAAATTCCATGAACTGTCCGACTGCCTTCCCTATCCATCCATTTGGTTTTACAAATTGATCTTTTAACATACCAACACCTCCTCTACCTAATCTACCCTTTTCATAACCGATTCACGCGGTTTTATCGTTTCCATTCCGAACCAATTGTTTGTAATATAGATAACAACACCCTTACCAACAATGAGCTATGATGAAATGAAAGGAGGCCTGTTGTATGTGGAAAAAATTTGATCTAATACTCCTATTCTCTTGCTTTGCTTTATTAACCGGCTGTAATCAGAGCGGCTCCTCTGCTGATTTACAAGAGTTAAAAGAGCGCGATTGGGCGTCGATCGTAGAAGAAGCCAATGGATCTGAGGTACGGTTATATATGTGGGGTGGAGATGAGGGAATTAACGAGTACATAGACGAATGGCTTCAGCCTCGTTTACAGGAAGAATACAACATGACCCTTAAACGTGTTCCTATGAACACTGAAGAAATTCTGCAAAAGCTTCAAACTGAAAAACAAGCCGACAAGCAAACAGGCACAATAGACATCATTTGGCTTAATGGTGAAAATTTTAAAAATGCAAAGGATCACGAACTACTAGCTGGTTCGTTTACCGATCAGCTTTCTAATTTTAATAAATATTACGATAAAGAAGACCCCGCCATTACGACCGATTTTGGAACAGAGGTGGAAGGAATGGAAGCGCCCTGGGGGAAAGTGCAATTTGTCTTTCATTATGACCGGGCGAAAATTGATCATCCTCCCCAGTCATTTGAAGAGCTGCAGCAATGGATAGAAAACAACCCGCAAGAGTTTACTTATCCAGCAGCCAATGACTTTACGGGTAATGCGTTTTTAAGACATTTGCTTTATGCGGAAGCCGAAAAACCTTCTACTATTTATGGACAGCCTTTCGACCAAGGGCAAACCAGTGAAGCGGGAGATGCGATGTGGACATATTTACAGTCGATTAAGGCAGATCTATGGCGTTCAGGGGAACACTATCCTAATCGTTTAGAAGAGCTGGATCAGCTTTATGGTGAAGGGGAAGTATCGATGACAATGGGCTATAACGAAGCCCGTGCAGAGTCACTAATTGAAGAAGGGGTCTTTCCAGAGACGACTGAGTCGTTTGTTATGAAACCTGGTTCAATCGGGAACACTCATTTCCTTTCTATTCCTTATAACAGCCCGAACAAAGCAGGAGCTCTCGTAGCTATTAACGATATGCTATCTCCCAAAGCTCAATTAGAAAAGCTGAAACCAGATGTGTGGGGCGAGAGTTCACCTATCAACTTTGATGCATTAAGTAAAGCACAGAAAGAGCAATTTGAAAGCGTAGATCGGGGAAATAGTGTATTAGATCAGCAGGAACTTGAAAAATCATTCCTGCCTGAAGCAGAAGCAGAATATGTGGATTGGATTGAGGAAGAATGGATGAATGAACTTGTACAAAATTAAGCTCTTACTCCTGCTTTTGCCTGCTCTGCTATTTCTTATGCTGCCTGCTTATGGTCTGTGGTCCGCTTTTATAGAAAGTATAAAAGACGGAAGTAATATGACTTTGACCTATTACCATCAGCTTTTTACGTCGGATCGTTTTCTGAGCTCGCTGTGGTTCAGCCTTTATACATCGTTCACGTCTACACTAGTGTCGATTATCATAGGAATTTTAATTACCCGCCGTTTTACTCATCTTTTAAGATCCAGTCTCCCGCGCCTTTCGGTTTGGCTTCCTATGCTGTTCCCGCACTTGATTTTTGCTTATGTGATTATTTTAATTTTTTCAGAAACTGGGTGGCTTGCTCAAATGTTAACGGTACTCGGGGTACTTGAAAATCCAAGAGATTTCCCCATTCTTACGAGAGACAATTACGGCATCGGCATTATTCTCGCTTATATCGGGAAAGAAGTGCCGTTTGTCATCCTTATGCTGTTTCCTGTTTATAACGCCATCCCTTCCTCTTATTATGATGTAGTCAAGACACTTGGAGGGAGTCGTTTGGAACAATTTAAAACCATCGAATGGCCCCAAATATCCACGGTGGTCATGGAAATCTTTTTTATTCTATTCGCTTTTACACTTACGGCCTATGAAGTTCCTGCTATTCTAGGTACGAACTTTCCTGAAATGATATCTGTCTTAAGCTATGATTGGTTTTATAGCGGAAGCTGGGAAGACCGTCCTTTAGCATTTGCGGCTATGGTGACGATCAGTTTCCTTATTACTTTGATGGCCTTCATTGGTTATATGTACGTCAATCGCAAAAGAATGCGAGCTTTGAGAGGACGATTGTAATGAAACACAAAATTCACTTCTATATCATTGCCGGGCTTCTGTTCGTCTCCCCGGTCTTTGTCCTTCTCCTGCAAAGCATTACAACGCCGTGGCGTTTACAAACGACTCAGGAGATAAACGTTCAATTCGAAGGTTTCGCCTTGCTTTTGTCAGATCCTAATCTTTGGACAGCTACGATAACTTCGATCTTGATCGGTGCAATGGTTCTATTATTAAATTTTCTTATAGGGGTTACTGCAGGGAAAGCGTTAGCCTTATATTCATTTAAAGGAAGAACACCACTCGAAGCTTTACTTCTGGCCCCGCTTCTTATTCCCGTTCTAGCGGTCGCCATGGGGCTGCACCTATTGATGATCAAATTAGGACTAGCCGACAGTTGGATAGGCGTTTCAATCGTCCACTTAGTTCCCACGGTGCCTTACAGTATAAAAATCTTCCATCACGCTTACAGTCAACTGGGCAAACCTATGATCGAGCAGGCTCTGATTCTCGGAGCATCCGAAGGAAAACAATTTCTCACCGTCGAACTGCCATTACTAAAAAACGCGATACGCAGCGTGACGTTCTTAACGATTGTCATTAGTTTAAGCCAGTATGCGATCACGGCTATCATTGGAGGAGGAAGTGTCGTCACACTTCCTATGGTTTTCTTCCCATTTTTAGATACAGCTAATCCATCGATTATGGCTGCTTTCTCCGTTTGGTTTGCAGCCCTCCCTCTTCTGATGTTTATCCTGATCGAAGGACTGTTATCTTTACTTCCCTATTCACAGACACCTTGGAGGAATCGAGTATGAGTAAAGCAATCGAAGTAAATAACATCTCTAAAGCATTAGGATCGAATGTGATCTTAGATCAATTAAACTTCCAGATGAGTCCAGGGGATAAGTTAAGCATAGTCGGGCCGTCGGGAAGTGGCAAAACAACGCTGCTCCGCATTCTGGCAGGTCTTGATCAACCTTCTAGCGGAACTATTAAAATAGGGGAAAAAGATGTAACTCATCTCGATGCCCGTACACGGAAAGTCGGACTTGTGTTTCAACAACCACTGTTGTTTCCTCACATGACAGTAGAAGAAAACATCAACTATGGAGCAAAGTTAACGGGCAGATTTTCAAAAGGAAAAACGAGGGATCTGCTAGCAGCTATTAATCTAACAGAAACCCGGACTAGGTTTCCTTCTGAACTCTCCGGCGGACAGCAGCAGCGCGTGGCATTAGCGAGGGCATTAGCGACGGAACCAGAAATTTTATTACTGGATGAACCTTTTAGCAGTCTCGATCCCACACTTCGTCAAGAGTTAAGGTACTGGGTAAGAGACTTATTAAATGAGCGAGGGATCACTTCTATCTTTGTTACCCACGATCGTGAAGAAGCGATGCTCATGGGGGATACGATTGGCGTGTTTTATAATGGGCGATTCCAGCAATTAGCCAGCACAGAAACCATTTTACAATCCCCGGCTAATCCCTTTGTCGTTCAATTCTTTGACAATCATTTACTCCTCGATCAAGATCATTACGTACCTTTAAACAAAATTTCGTTCCGTTCACCAGCGACATCTGCCCGCGTTATGAAGGCAGCGCTTCTGCAGACTTCTGTTACCAACGGGGAGAGGGTGGCTCACGTCTACTTGAAAGAATTAAATAAACGCTTATCCTTGCGCCTTCCCTTCCCTCATGATGGGAGCATCCTAAACATCTTTATACCAAATGACCATATTTATTCATTTGATTCCTCGAGCGGGGTCAGCGACTATGAATAAAAAAGCAATCCTCCGAACAGCGCTTTTTCTAATAGGATTTATTATGATGGCTTGGTATGTAAGGAACCAGTTAGATGCGTCCCCGCAAGAGATAAGAGCCTATATTCTCTCGTTTGGTATCCTTGGCCCTTTACTTTTTATGGGCCTTTATACGATTGGACCGATCGTGGCTTTCCCCACTTCAGTTTTATCTTTAGCGGCAGCTTTTGCTTATGGCGTTTGGCCCGGTATGTTATACATCGTTATTGGAGCCACAGGGGCATCACTTATAGGCTATTTGATGGGTCGTTTTTTTGGAGATTCTATCATTCGTCTTCAGAGTATTAAATGGGCAGATACTATATACATCCGCATGGGTGAAAACGGCTTTTTGTATGTACTTATTTTAAGACTGATCCCTCTCGTAGGATTTGACCTTTTAAGCTATGCGGCAGGCATGACGAGAGTGAAAATTCGTTCTTTTGTCTCAGCGACAATCCTTGGTATGCTTCCCGGAACTTTGGTATACAGCCTTGTGGGCACAAGTCTGGCAAGTGGTGACCGCAACTTACTTATCCTAGCCTTTTCTCTTACTTTCTTACTTCTTCTCATCACTTTTCTACTGAGGAAAAGAGTGCAAAAGTGGCTCACACGATAAAAGGCGTTCCTTTAGACCGTCGTCCAGGAACGCCTTACTTATATCTCTCCATAAAATCCGTGTCAATTTTGTGTTTCAACTTCCAGGCTTGACGCCCATATAAAGAAAAGCTTCCATATAGAAGAAACCCTTTCTTTTCACCAACGGATAAAATATAAAGTGCATTTTTCTGCGGCTCATACTCTTGAAGCATCTCTCCTTCGAAGTAAGCCTTAAGATTATTGTATAGGATTGGTGCCTGCTTCACAGCATGAACACCGCTTTTATCTATATGAGGAGCGGAACTCAGCGTTACACAATCCCCAGCCCCAAAGATGTAATCGTAATCTTCAAACTGGAGCGTAGACCGCACGTAAGCGAATCCGTTAGCATCAAGTTTAATGGGGGGTTCCTCAAATACCGGATCACCGACCGGTCCCCCAAGCCACAATACTCCCGTATGCCGAACACGATTGTTTGCACTCGTTATAATATAATCATCATGAATATGGATTACTTCTTCCTTTTCCCACAATTGAACGCCCGCTTCTTCTAATAATGACTTTACCTTGCGCGATGAGCGTCTGGGAAATGCAGATAATACTTCACTAGAGGAAATAAGCTTCACAGGGCCACCTATATTGTTCTTATTCTTATACATTTGAATAGATATAGCCAGCTCACACCCAGCGGCCCCTCCTCCCACCACAATGGGAGAGGTCGTTTCTCTAAGCTTATTTATTTGAGCGATAAATTGATAATTGGGCTTCACCGATCGTGCAATAGAGGTTGTGAGATCGTATGGAATGCTTCTCGAACCAATATCAAAGCTGACCACATCAAAAGGGTAAACAGCGCCTCCCTCACAAAAAAGCTTTTTACGATCGGGAACAATGTGCGTTGCTTGTTTTCGCACAAAATTCACTCCAAATTTTTTAGTAAGCTCACGAAGATTTACGCGGATTTGCTCTTCTGAGTAAAGTCCTTCAGTATATCCAGAAAACATACCCGAATAATATTGATATTCAGAGGGAGAAATCAAGCATATTTCTAAATTTTCAATGGGATCCTCGTTATACTGACGAGTCACTTCCAGATGGGCATGGCCCGCTCCCACTAACAATAAGCGTTTTTTCATTTAACGATCCCCTCCGCTGCCGTCACGTTCATTATTGTAAAAACACCCACATGGTTTTGACCATGCGGGTGCTGCTGTACTTACAAGTGTCCTTGTAAAAACTCTTCCACTTCTTCTGGAGTCTTTGCATAGGCACTGTGCAAATGCCCGATCTTTTCTCCGTTTTGGAAAATTAAAATACTTGGAATACCCATAACCTCGTACTCCTCTGCAATAGCAGGAACTTCATCTCTATTCACGTCGTACCAATCGTAATTCTTATATTCTTCTAAGATATCACCGATAAACATATCCATACGGCGACAATCGGGGCACCAATCCGCCTGAAATTTAACCATCACAGGCATGCTGCTTTGGATAACGTTTTGAAACTCATCTTGCGTATGAATGGATTTCATCTTACTAATTCTCCTTTACCAACTTAATCTATTCCTATCATAAATGAAATTGAGGAAGGTGTCTTTTAATTGGCTCACTTATATTCTACTCTTCCCAATAACCATGCTGCGGCCAATCCACCGACAAAAGTTACAATACTTACTCCCCACATTAACCCACTCTCTGGAACTCCAGGAAAAATCACAAAGACTGAGCCGACGACTAGTCCAATGATTAAACTAAAGGTTGCTGAAGTATAGTTCTCAAGGAAAAACTTTATGATTTTACTCATCACCAAAATCCCGATTAAAATTCCAAGCCCTACGACAAGAATAATGTCCAATCGAAGATTAGAAATACCCGAAATAATCGTGCTGTACATCCCAATAATAAGCAATAGGAAGGATCCGCTGATCCCCGGCAGAATCATTGCACTGCTCGCTAACCAACCAGAAAAGAACAAACCAATATACGAAGCCAAAGAAAGATTCGTCATTGCTTCTCCTTCGGATGTTTGAAAAACCGCCATTGAGGCGACAAGCAAAGCACCGATCAATAAAATTCCGTAATGCTTCCCTTCAAATTGATGTTTCACATCTGCTTTATGGGTTAAATATGGAACGATCCCGATGATTAACCCTAAGAAAAAAAATTGTGTAGGTCCTGGATAGTGTTCAAACAACCACTCAATAAGGTTAGCCAATAACAAAATAGAGGTTCCAATACCAATTCCTAAAGGAAGAAGAAATTTAAGGTGTTTCTTCCACTCTCTGCTGAAAAACCCATTTACCGCTTCAATTAGTTGATCATAAATACCTAACACTACTGCAATCGTGCCGCCGCTTACTCCAGGAACTACATCACTAGCCCCCATAAGCATTCCACGATAAATATTCTTCCACTTCATAACTCTGTTCTCCTTCTCCTGCGTAATCGTCACTTTCTTTATTTTATCAAAGTTTTACCAGATTCATAGCTTAACTAGCAAATAAGGCTGTAGAGAAACCTTATAGAGTGTAAAGGGTTTGAGGAATAGATCTTGGGCATTCATTTACTCAAGCTGAGCCCTTATAAAAGCAGCGTTTGCAAAAGTGTATTCACATTACGAAAGTTTCAAGATTTCATTCTGGTCAAAGGCACGGAAAAAGCAGTCGTTTAATACAATTTTATGCGCGTCGATGTTAGAGTTCACTTCACAGACTGAGGATATTTTCCGTCTTGCCCCCAGCCTTATTTGTAATTGATTATATGTTGTCTTTTTCTAAACTAGTACGGTCTGCGCGTAAAGCTTTATACAACGATACTACCATTAAAATCATTATAAACGAAAAAGGAAAAGCGGCTGAAATAAGAGCATTTTGTAAAGCTTGCAATCCACCTGTATATAGAAGGACAGCAGCCATAGAGGATTGGGCAAGCCCCCATACGAATTTAACCATTGTCGGCGGTGTAAGCGATCCATTAGTTGTCTGCATCCCTAGAACAAATGTTGCTGAGTCTGCAGATGTAATGAAAAATGTACCGATGAGCGTCATGGCGATAATCGACATAATCAACCCTAAGGGGTATTGGTCAAATACACCGAACAACGCTTGTTCCGTAGCCAGTCCGGCAATGTCAGCAACTTCATTTTGCTGCAGGTCAATAGCTGACGATCCAAATGCAGAGAACCAAAGAAATCCTACAATAGATGGAACAAGTAAGACGCCGGATAAAAATTCTCGTATCGTTCTTCCTTTTGAAACACGGGCAATAAATATACCTACAAATGGTGACCAGGCAATCCACCAGGCCCAATAGAAGACTGTCCAATCATTAATCCATGTTCTTGCCTCCTCGCTTTCAGGAGCTAAACGGAAACTCATGGAGGGGAGGTTTTTCAAATAAGCCCCAATGGTATCCGTAAAGATATTCATAATCATTAAAGTAGGACCGATTATCAGCATAAGTATTAAAAGGGTTAGGGCCAGCACCATATTCGTATTACTTAAATATTTAATTCCCTTACTTAGTCCTGTATAGGCAGAGATCATAAATAATATGGTCACAACTGCAATTATAATCAATTGGAGAGTGAAGGACTCTTCCATACCCGTTAGATAAGTAAGTCCTCCGTTTATTTGTGCCGCTCCAAATCCAAGGGTCGTGGCAACCCCGACAATTGTTGCAAAAACAGCAATAACATCTACTATTTTCCCCCAAGGTCCCTTCATGCTTTGTCCAAAGAGCGGCTCTAAAGTAGCACTGATTAAGGCAGGCGCCCCTCTTCTAAACTTAAAGTAAGCCAGGACTAGCGCTACAATGGCATAGATGCCCCAGGCATGAACCCCCCAGTGAAAATATACAAACTGCATCGCTTCTCCCATAGCTTCAGGACTCCCGGCCTCTTCTGTCGGAGGGTCGGTGCCAAAGAAATAAATAGGCTCTGCCGCACCCCAGAACACGAGACCAATTCCCATTCCAGCACTGAAGAGCATGGCAAACCAAGTAGGATAGCTGTAGTCAGGAGTATCTGATTTCTTTCCAAGCTTGATTTTTCCATAAGGACTAATAATCATATATAAACAAAAGACGACAAATCCCGTAACAATTAATAAATAATACCAGCCGAAATGAACGGAAAGATAGGTCTGGATCGCACCCGTAATGCTTTCTAAATTGGACGGTGCTACAGCCCCCCAGACTACCGCAAATACAGCAATAGATAATGTAGCCCAAAATACTGAAGTGATTTTGTTCATTGCCTTCTCCTTTCACGCTTTATTTAATTGTTGTTGTTTGTAGAAATAAGTAGAGGATTGTCGAGCAGAGGAGTATGCCTACAAATTACCCCTATTGATAAAGAAATAAACAAGCCAAAGGTCTTTCGTCTCAATACAAAAGACTTTCCAGCCAATGGTGCTCAGGCTGATGAATAATTAGTGCCTGCTTCAACCATTCCTTCTGCTGCTCATTTAAATAAGGGAAGACAGACTGAAAATCCTGCTCGTCTTTAACCTGTGTATTTTTAGCCTTAAATAAAAGCACAATTTCTGGATTTAGATAAGGAATGCCACGCTCTGACTGTAAATTCATTCGATTCAGCGGGAACGAGATTTGAGGGTCTCTGCGAAATTTCCATTGTTCCTTAGATTTCATATTTAAAAGGATTTCCAGCTTTGCCTCTTCTCGATGAGCGTGAATCTCATGAATATGTTTATCCAACGATTCATCTACATGATCTTCCACCATTCGAGAACGATCGACGACAAAAGTTCTCCAATTCTGGAGCCATTCTGATAAGGACAATAAATCTTCTCGAAAAACAGCGACTTCAATATCCTCATGATCTCTCGTTTCTTCTCCTATATGTAAATCAATAGCCCATCCGCCTGCTATCAGCCACTTCCCTTCAAAATCTTCCATGAATTCTTTCACTTGTAAACAAGGTTCAAACATAGATATCGCTCCTCTCTTTGTAATCTACCTTTCCCTAAAAATAGAATTCTACAACACCCTTTCGATTTCTGAATAATCTGATGAAATGTTTCAACTTGCTAAAATAGGAAGGACGCCTGGTTCCTGTGTTTTCCAGCCAATTTCAAGCGAACAACTTATCTGGATATTAAATTTTACTTACCCATGAGAAAAACACCTCCACATGTAAAATCAGTATTTACAACTTGGGAAGTGTTTTAATTATTTGCTCTTAGTTTTTGGGCAGGGATTCTTTCATGGTTGAACGCTTCTAAGCTTCAATTCAGCCTCTAATTTTTATTTTAAACTTTATAAAAATGCTAATCGGTAATCCCTCATAAATTCTTTCATACTTGTTGGTTCTCGTTGAAGAATTTTTTCAGTATCCAGACTGATTCGCTTTAAAACGCCATTTTTTGCTGTTATATAATAATTGGCTAGTTTTTCTATGTCACTTTTTGCATAACCGCTAAGCTGGACGTCATTAATAAATTCATGCTTTGATGGGTTCATGTATTGAATGTCGGCTCCTGCTTCTTTAGACAGAATATGAGCAACCTGATAAAACGTAAGGGCTTCTTTTCCAGTGATTTTATAAGCATCTTTTGAATAGGATTTTCCTAACATCATAGAAAAGGCCGTCTGACCCACATCTCGGCTGTCTACAAAACTTATTTGCGCTTCCCCCGCCGGAAGACTCAACTGCCGATATTCTTTTATTTTTTTTAACGGCGTCTTTAATAATTCCTGCATATAAGAGCCTGCTCGTAAAAAAGTGTAATTAAAGCCCATTCTAACAATCAACTTTTCAAGTCCTCGATGAGGAAGGAAAGGCATCTTTTCACAACCTAAAACTGATAAGAACACGATTCGATGCACTCCACAGCGTTTGGCGGTCTTTAAAGCCTGTTCAACCGGCTTATATTCGTTCACGTTAGAAGGGCAACTCAGAAACAAGCTCTCTACTCCGTCAAAAGCAGGAGCAAAAGTAGAAGGGTCGTAAAAATCAAAATGTACGCATTCGATTTTTTTGTCATTAAATATCTTCTCTGCAGCTGAAGGGTTTCGAGAAGCTCCGCGAAATGATACTTCTTTGTCGAGCAGCCAGCTGGCAAGTTCTCTCCCAACATAGCCTGTTACCCCTGTAATTAGCATGATGTCTACGCCCCTTTCCGTTAACCGAGAATTTCCTTATATGTACCACACACAACCATGACTAATCGTTAAATAGCCTATTAGTGTTAAAAAACTTGCGTAACAAGAAACCAAATATTCCAAACCGAGAGGAACCAAACGAGTCCTCTCTCTATGGAAGACCCCGTTTTAAACGTCAATAAAAACCGAAAGTGTTTTCTATAAATAGGATAAAATAACGGAATGCCTCTTTTCGTTATATAATCACCAAGCAGGTGCGAAACCACTCCAGTTATGAAACCAAAGAAATAAAAAGAAGGCACGTTAAAAAAATGGGTAATGATCACGTGGTAAACAGTGAGAAGTCCAATAAATAAGACAGAATGGGTCATTTTCCGATGGCTTTTCACCATAACTAGTAACGGAGCCATCAGCATGACAAAAACCTTTAACTCACCTCGATACTGATCCAGGTATTCAGGTGCAAACAAATAAAATCCGAAAGCAAGTAATAAGATGAAGATAAGGAGGCGCCAAAAATGGTACCCAAGTTTAGAACGAGGCGTATCAATATCAGGTAAAAGTGAACCGAATAATATAAATATCATAAATAATAGAGCTTCAAATGGGGTATCGGGTACTAGACCCATTTGAGGCAGGATGGTCATAACGATAAGACCACTGCTTAAGCCTAGAGCTTGGTGTCCGGATGCTAACATGATGACTGTTTTCTCCTCCAAATAATTTGTGCCCTGCATGTTGTCGTGAGGGCATCTTCAATATTATCTGATTTGATTTCCTACGTAAACCAAACAGAGAACATCTATTCGCATCCACTCTCCAAAATAAAAAGAGCTGCCCGCATAAAAGCAGCTCTTTCTTTTAACAGTCTTTTTCAGGCAGGCCAAGCATTTGAAACTTGGGTCCTTCCATCGTTTGCTTGCCATCGACCGTTAATTTCTCCGTTAAGTGAAGAATTCTTCGGTCGATTGCTACAGGAATAGAGTTAATACGCTTCAATTCATCATCCGCTTCCGGGTCTGCAATCGTCAAGCCTATATCCGGCTCACCACACCCATAACCAGCGAAATATAAGCGCAGCACCCCTTCTTCTACGTCTTCTAAAATCTGGTTTAATAAGTCACGGGCTTCATCTGTAATTTTCATTTAAAGAATCCTCCCCTTACCCCTGTATACTTTTATTATGAGGGTTTATATGCATTTCTAGTAAAAATATGCTCAGTATGTTCAAGGAGGATCATCCGCTAAAAAGAAACAAGCCCCCTAAAATGGAGGCTTGTCATTTATTTAAGAATGATTATACGGCTTTTGCATTTAGCTCCACGTCAATGTTTCCTCTTGTTGCTTTAGAATAAGGGCAGAAGTCATGTGCATCTTTCACAAGTTTTTCTGCTTCCTCTTGAGAAACACCTTTTACACTTACATTTAAGATGACACCAATTTTAAATCCATCATCTGATTCATCTTTAATAAGACTGACGTCCGCTTTCGTTTCGGACTCAATATCTTTGTCCTGATTGCTGGCCATTAGATTTAATGCACCATCAAAGCAAGCAGAATAACCGGCTGCAAATAGCTGCTCAGGGTTAGATCCTTCCTCGTTGCCGCTTCCCGGCATTACAAGATTCACATCAATAATCCCGTCATCTGATTTTACATGACCTTCACGGCCTCCACTAGCAGTTGCGTGTGAAGTAAACATTACATTACTCACTATAATCACTCCTTGAGTTTGTTAAATCTTTTCACAACTAATATGTACCTCAAATTTGGTTCCATTAAACCTTATCTTCTTTTTCCAATTGAAATTCTTCTTTAAGGGAGGATGGAGCCATTTTTACAATCTGCTGCAGTATAAAGGTAAGAACAGCAGCATCATCTATAAGACCGATAAAAATAAAAAAGTCTGGAATTAAATCCCACGGAAAAGCGATATAACCAACCATCATAGCGACAGAAATTACTTTCTTATCTATACCCACTTCTTCTGATCGAAAGAATCGAATTAAAAAGGGAATCGACTTCTTCAAATTAGCTAAAAACTTAATCCTTCTCCACATTCTCCACATAGGTGCTCATACCTCCTCTTAGTCACAATTGCTAATTTTGCACGTATGATTTAACATAATGAATGATATGAAACGTTAGAAATCCCATTGATACTTGACCTGCTAAAGGGGTGTACACTTATGAAAATTCTTCTTCTAAACGGGACCATTGTTGGTACTAAAACCAAAACCTTATTAATCGAAATTGAAAAATATATTAAAAAGCTTCAAGAGAATTATGATACAAAACTCATCAATCTTGAAGATTACGAACTCCAATTTGTCGATGGTCGTCCTTTCGACCAGTACAACGATGACATGAAGTATTTGATTGAAGAACTGGAACAAGCTGATGCTTACGTTATTTCCACTCCTATTTTTCAAGGTTCAATTCCAGGAACATTAAAAAACTTATTTGATGCTGTTTCTCCTATGGCCATGCGTCACAAACCAGTTTCTATTGTGGCCAACGGAGGTACCTTGCAGCACCACTTAGTGATTGAAAACCAGTTAAAGCCTATTTTAAATTATTTCCGCTGTCTCGTAACGCCAAACTATGTGTATACGCACACGAACCACTTTTCCACCCAGGGCGAATTAATTGACGAAGATGTCCATAACCGTCTTCGTGAAATGACACGTGTCTTCGACCAGTACATCAAAATGAGCAAAGATATATAAAAAATCCTCATGGGTCGGTCAGTCCATGAGGATTTTTTCATCCTAAAATTTTTCCTATATAATTCTGAGTTTCTTTAAAAGGTGGTACTCCACCGTATTTATCAACGTTCCCCGGGCCGGCATTATAGGCAGCCAAAGCCAGCTTTGCATCTCCGTCATAACGGTCCAGCATCTGTTTTAAATACTTGGTGCCGCCCATGATGTTCTCTCTTGGATCAAACGCATTCGTTACCCCTAACCCCTTAGCTGTGGCTGGCATTAACTGCATAAGACCCTGTGCGCCAACCGGGCTCACCACATTAGGATCAAAATTTGATTCAGCTTTTACAACCGCACGGACCAGCGATTCATCTATTCCGTTTACTGATGAAGCTTCTTTGATTAGTTCATTCACATCGTGATCATCCACATTAACCTCTCTGGTACTCGAACTTGGATTTGAGCTTGAAGCAGCTTCAGAAGAGGAACGAGTAGACATATGTATAGTAGGAGGCTGCTGAAAAGCATTAAAACTAGTTAAGTTCGGCTTGCTCGGCTGAGGGGTGTAAGCCCCTTCAGACGGAGCTAAAAAAACGTTCAGCATATTCTGGAAAGAAGCATCTTCATTACTTGAAGATGAAGATTGAGATTTATGATCTCCACTAACTAAAGACATTGCTTGCATATGCATAAAATGACGTATTGCATGAAAGTCCATCGGTTCACCTCAATCGTTATGATTAACTTAATTTTACAGTAAAACCTTAAAGGGCACAATCTTTGTTTGTAAGACACCAAATCCCATTATCACCCAAAACTTGAGAAAGTTTTATACAATATGGTCGTTAACTGACTATTTTTGCAAGATTTTTCTCAAAACAAAAAAGCTTCTATAGATGATATAATTACAATTAGCAAAAGAGATACCTCTTATCTTGAATAACTGTATTCAAGGCGTCTGGTCATATGTTCTCAAGCATAGTAAGACTCTCTTTTGTCTCTAATGTCGTATCACCCTTTCTATTCTTTGTCGGAAGAATAGACCTGTAGATTTCATGGCGGGCTTACTCTTACATGGAGAAAGACTTCTGCCATCCCCTTCCATGAGTGATTCAAGGAGGGGGGTTTTTTTGTATAAAAAAACTCGCTGAGCCAGCGAGTTTTTAATTCACAATCACTTCAATATGCTGAGGCTTTACTTCCATTTTTACAGGTAAAGGATCTCCTTCTTCCCCGTCAACATTGGTGTGAAGTTTTTCTGAGGATGTTACATGCAGTTTCTTAGCTTTAAAATATTCAACATCTTTATCTTCTTTGAGGCTTCCTCTTAAAACCGATGTTACGATAGAAGCCATTCTGATCATGTTCACTTTTTTTACAACATAGCAGTGGAGTACTCCATCATTTACTTTTGCTTCAGGAGACAGCTTTTCAAACCCGGCCGTAGATTTCGTCAGTGCAGCAAGGAATAAGAAGGATTCCCCCTCCCATACTTTATCATCATGTTCGATTCGTAAAGGGTAAGCATTGGTGGAAGCTATTGTTTTCGCTCCTTCCATCAAATAAGCCAGAGGACCGAATTTTGTCTTCTGCTCTGGCGAAACTTCTGATGTTGCTTCAGCGATTGATCCTACAGCTACGATATTCACAAAATATCTTTCATTAAAACTACCTATATCCACTTTTTTTGTATGGTCAGATTTTAAAGTCTCTATGGCCTCTTGGGGCTCTAACGATATGTTTAATGCTCGCGCAAAATCATTCACTGTGCCCAGGGGGACAATTCCGAGCTTCGGACGGTGATTTTGATCGACCATCCCATTAATTGTTTCATTAAGGGTACCGTCTCCCCCGAGTGAGACAACCAGATCGTATTCATCTTTGCATGCATCTAAACAATAGTTAGTAGCGTCTAGTTCTTTTTCTGTTTGAACCGTATTCACCTTGTATTCTTTCGTTGTCAATATCTCTTCAATTTGTTCCACGTAATCTACAGCTTCTTCTTTGCCTGAAGAAGGATTTACGATAATCATCGCCTGCTTCACGGGACCCTCACCTTCCTCTTTAAAAGCCAAACTATCAGTTTTTCTTATCTATTTTCCCATCTGGTGAAAAAATACCATCCGGTGAAAAACCTATAGACTTAATAAATCCCTGTGTCATCGTATCTTGTGATGAAGGACCTAGCTCTATTCGATCGACTTGTCTATCTCTCAACCATTTTAACAAGGACTGGACTAACTCAGAGCCAATCCCCTCTCGACGATAAAATTCATCGACAAATACTTCTTTAATTTTCCCTGTGAGCTCTCCATTTTCTTGAGATGCCTCTGCAAAGCCATACCCAACTACATTCCCGTTTTCTTCAGCCACGAGAAGCCGGCAATTTGGGTTTTCGTTAAATAGATAGTCAGCTGCCCAGTCTTTTTTATTCTTAAGTTTCTCAGCACTTTGAGGATCGTCATTGTCCAGACTTATCCAAGTATAATCCACTGCATACTTCGTTACATGCATTAAATCCTTTTCAGCTGGTTTCCTAACAATAGCCATACTTAAACCATCCTTTCAAAAATTATCCGTTTAATACATCATGATATTTTTGCTCATCCTTAAGCACTTGTTCTGCAAATGAACATACAGGCTTAATTTTTTTATCGTTTTCCCGTGCATATTGAACGGTATGTGCAACAAGCTCTGTAGCCAAACCTTCCCCTTGATTCTGAGGGTTCACTTGGGTATGAGTAATAATAATAAGTGGCCCTTCTTCTTCAAAAGCTAATTCTGCTATCGTTTGATTTTCTTCCTTTATATAAAAACGACCTTTATCTTCTTGAATATGTGACACGGCTATCATCCTTTCTCTCCCTTATATACCCTTAACTTTAGGAAGCTATGCCATGATTTAACTAATTTCTTTTGTTAAAATAAAAGGTAAAGAGGTGAAAACGATGACAACGACTATAGCTATTATTCAAATGCATATTGAGCTTGGGAAACCAGAAACGAACCGCCAGCAGGCACTCCCGCGAATCAAGAACGCCGTTTTAGAAGGAGCAGATGTAATCGTTCTTCCTGAATTATGGACGACAGGCTATGACCTGAGCCGCTTTGACGAGATTGCAGAACCCCTTGACGGGCCTACCCACCAAATGATGATTGACCTCGCCAAACAGCACAGTGTCACGATCACTGGTTCTGTAGCAGAAAGAGGAGATAACGGTTATTTTTATAATACGCTTGTTGCTTATAACCCTGATGGAAACCGTATTTTAAATTATCGTAAAGCCCATTTATTCCGTTTAATGGATGAAGAGAAATACTTAAATTCAGGTAATCAAAAAGGAAATTTCACGTTAAACGATACCCTTGTGGCAGGCGTCATTTGTTATGATATTCGTTTCCCTGAATGGATTAGGACGCATATGCTTAATGGTGCGAGAGCGCTGTTTGTTGTCGCAGAGTGGCCGAAGCCAAGAGTCGAACATTGGAGAAACATTCTAATCAGCCGTGCGATTGAAAATCAAACCTTTGTCATCGCCTGTAACCGAGTAGGTGCTGATGAAAACAATGAATTCGGTGGACATTCAATAGTGATTGATCCATGGGGGAATGTTGTGGCAGAAGCAGGAGAAAAAGACGAGATTTTACTTTGCGAGGTGGACTTTTCAAGAGTAGAAGCTATTCGGGAACAAATTCCTATTTTTCAAGACAGGCGACCTGACTTATACGAATAAACAATCTTTTCAGGCTGTCGAGAATTTTCGACAGCTTTTTCGTCCTTTCTTTTAAGAAATCATTTAGTTTCTATCAAATGGACTCTTTCATTGGAGAATTCTCCTTAACGGTTAGAAATTTGAGGCTGGGACATAAGTAAAGCTTTGATATCAACCAGCAAATAATAAAAGCTTAATTGTAAAAGAGTAGTACATTAGCGTAGTCAAAATACGGAGACTCCTTCGGGAACAGCACGAGCCGAAGATCCCGCAGGAAAGCTCTCTTTGCTTTTCGACGAAGCTGTGGCCGTCCCCACGGAAAGCGAAGTATTTTGACGGAGCGGGGATAAAATCCTTTCTTGGCACAAAAATAACCCGAACGGATTTCAATAAAATCGTTCGGATTATTTTATGCCTTATTCAGTTTTGTCCCAGCCTCATTAAATTCTTTTCATTAATAAACTTTGTCCTGATAGAAATAATTAGGTGTATCCATACGGTTTTCAAATGATTGATGGAAGATTTTTGTGGATGCAGGGGAAAGAGGCGGTATGAGCCAAGTCCAATCCCCTGTAGCTTCACGTCCGCATTTCTGCTCTTTTGACAAGAATAATTGGAATTGTTGAGCAGCACTATGATGATCAACAATACTTACCTTATCCATTTTATAAGAGTGAAGAACAGCTTGATTCAATTCTATTAATGCACGATCCTTCCACAACGTCGTATTTCTCCGAGTATTCAATCCCATTCCTTCGGCTACAACAGGAAGTAAATTATAACGAAAGTTATCAGCTAAATTGCGGGCTCCAATTTCCGTTTCCATGTACCAGCCATTAAACGGGGCAGCGGTATAGTGAATCCCGCCGATTTCTAAACACATATCGGATATAATAGGAACAGCGTACCACTTTAATTGTAAGTCTTTAAACCACTCGAACTCGGGGTGTCGAAGCGGTACTTCAAGTACTTTTTCTGAAGGTATGTCATACCATTGGGGTGGACTGTCGCCTATTTGAATAACAAGCGGGAGGACGTCGAAAGCACTTCCGTCGCCTCTCCATCCTAAGCGATGACATGCGTCCGTAAACTCAATTGATGCAGGATCTCCCACAATCCCTGTTGAAGCTTCATACCCTGCATACCGAATAAGCTGATGATTCCAAATACGGACACGTCTTCCATTTATAGAAGGAGGCAGGATCGATATAGTGGAGCGAATACGGCCTTTATTCGTAGCATAATCAATATGATCAAACAGGACGTCTCTTATTTCTTCTTCCGTCTTTAAATTCCTATGATCTAATATATGCAAAGTATCCCAAAAAAACCGGCCAATACAACGATTGCTGTTGCGCCAAGCTGCCTTTGCACCGTATTCCAACTCTTCTAAGGTATGGTGATATGTCCCTGTCTTGTCAATTGAACTTTTCACTTCCGCCAATCGTTCCTCTATCCAAGAAGATTGATTTAATTCTGTATAACATTGACGTATAAATGATGCTGCCTTTTGCCACATGACCTTTCAACCCTCTCCTCCCTAATATTACCCCTCTATATTATCACACGAAAGAAAGGAACATAAAAAAGAGACAGCCCGTTTAAGACTGTCAATCCCGCTATCCGCCAAAGAAGAAGTCGAATATGTTACTCGCCTGAGAGGCCTGTTTATTATAGAATTCTGAGTATCCGCAGTTTTTACAAAAGACGACTGTAAATTGATTGCTTTGTACATCAAACATTTTGGAAAGTCCTGTGCCCGTCATCGCGACATCTTTTGAATCAGCATCCGTACTTCCACATTTGATACATCCTTGTTCACTCATCAGTGACCCTCCTTAATTCTTTCTACTCATTTATACGAATAAGTTGGGCTTTGGTTTCACTTTGCTTTCCTTGCTGCCTGTTGGACCGGGTCCCACACACTATTATACGGAGGGGCGTAAGCTAGATCCAACTCTATTAATTGATCAACAGACATGTGATGATAGAGCGCGGTGGCTAATACATCGATCCGCTTATCGACGCCCTCCTTCCCAATAATCTGACCACCTAATAACTTTCGGTTTTTTTCATGGTAGATCAGTTTAACGTCCATCGTTCCTTCTTTTGAATAATAACCAGCAGCATGCGTGGATTTAATAGTAACTGTCTTATATGGAATGCCTTCTTGTTCCGCTTCACGAGACGAAATACCTGTTCGACCTAACGTTAGAATAAAAAATTTCAAAATAGAAGTTCCAACTATGCCGTGAAAACTTTTATGCTCATTGACGATATTTAACCCCGCAATCTGCCCTTGTTTATTTGCGTGAGTGCCAAGCGGTATGTAATCGTGCCGCTCTTTAATTCGGTGATATTGGGTGGCACAGTCGCCGGCAGCATATATATCCATAATACTCGTTTCCATAAATCCATTGACTTGAATTGCGTCGTTATAACTCTTATATATTCCTGTATCTTCTAAGAATGAAGTATTTGGCGTCACACCAACGGCAACTAATACCTGGTCCGCCGGATAACGTCCTTTATCCGTGACTACACATTCCACTCGATCTTTCCCCTCAAACCCTTCAACTGAGTCGCCAAGGGACAGCTCTATTCCATTTCTTTTTGCTTCTTCGTGAACGAGTTCCCCCATTTCTTCATCAAAGATTTTCGCAAGCTGAGCTCCACGGTCTATGATGCGGACCTTTTTCCCAATACTTATGAGGTTCTCTGCCATCTCGAGCCCTATATAGCCTCCACCAATGATAACCACATCTTGTACGTCTTTGTTTAGATCCTCTATGATCACTTCTGCATCAGGAATCGTCTTTAATGGAAAAATACCATCGAGATGCTTTCCTTCCCACGGGGGCATAATTGGATCAGCTCCCGTGGCTACAAGTAATCTGTCATACCGTTCTTCGAATTCCTCTCCACTGGAGTGATCAACCCCATGAACGATTTTATGATCACAATCCACTCGTGTTACTTCATGAAGAACTCGGGCATCAATACCGTACTTTTCGCGAAAGGTTTCAGGAGTTCTTGCAATTAAATCGTCTGTAGAATCGACTTCCCCACCAATAACGTACGGAAGTCCACACTGCCCATAAGAATAAATTTCACCGCGTTCTAAAGTAATTACTTTATTCCCCTCACTATTTCTTATCATTTGCATCGCTGCACTCATTCCTGCAGCATCGCCTCCAATAATAACAACCTTCATCTTCATCACACCTTTCTCTTTAGTTATACCCCAAATCCCCATAAGGCAAAAACGTCCTCTTTACAAATAACAATCAGCACGTTAATATGAATTATTAAACTATTCAAAAAATGAATAAAGGGAGGATCTTATGAAAGAATTCCAGCAATCTGATGCTTTAGCTCGCCTGCCTGAACAGTTTTTTGCCAAACTCGTCAAAAAACTTTATACATACCAGCAGCAGGGCCATGATTTAATCAACCTGGGACAAGGAAACCCGGACCAGCCCACCCCTGATCATATTGTAAAATCCTTGCAGAAAGCAG
Organism: Halobacillus sp. B23F22_1; assembly: GCF_043497005.1. Taxonomy (NCBI): domain Bacteria; kingdom Bacillati; phylum Bacillota; class Bacilli; order Caryophanales; family Bacillaceae; genus Halobacillus; species Halobacillus sp. B23F22_1. The sequence continues at coordinate 57,565 of NZ_JBIEKE010000004.1, forward strand.
CTGAAAACCCGGTTAATCACAAGTATTCTCCTTTTCAGGGATTCGATCATTTAAAGGAAGCCGTAGCCACTTATTATAAAAGGGAATACAACGTTGATGTAGACCCTTCCACTGAAGTTGCCCTCTTATTCGGAAGCAAAGCCGGACTAGTAGAATTGAGTCAATGCTTCTTAAACGAAGGAGATGTGGCGCTCGTGCCAGACCCCGGGTATCCAGATTACTGGTCGGGTGTAGCCCTCGCCAATGGTGTTATGGAGCCCCTTCCTTTACTTGAGGAAAATGGGTTTCTTCCTAATTACGATATGCTTGATCAAGAGACATTACAAAAAGCGAAACTTATGTTTTTAAATTACCCAAACAACCCAACGTCGGCCGTAGCTAATGAATCATTTTTTAAGGAAACAATTGCCTTGGCTGAGCAAGAAGACATTTGCGTTGTCCACGACTTCGCCTATGGAGCTATCGGTTTTGATGGGGACAAACCATTAAGCTTTCTACAAGTCCCTGGGGCTAAAAACGTTGGAGTTGAAATTTACACCATGTCTAAAACCTACAACATGGCAGGCTGGCGTATCGCTTTTGCGGTTGGTAATCCGAGTGTCGTAAAAGCTTTGGAACTCATTCAAGACCATTACTATGTCAGCTTGTTTGGAGCAGTCCAAGATGCAGCTGCTACAGCATTGCTCGATTCTCAACAATGCGTGGAAGACCTTAAAGAGACATATGAAAAAAGAAGAAACCTACTAGTTACGGGTTTACAAGAAGCTGGTTATGAAATTACACCGTGCAAAGGCTCTTTCTTTATGTGGTTAAAGGTTCCTGATGGCTATACCTCAGAGTCTTTTGCTGATGAACTTCTGGATAAAGTCGGATTGTTTGTCGCCCCTGGTGTAGGCTTTGGGGAATATGGTGAATTTTACGTACGCATCGGCCTGAACAACTCTGAAGAACACCTTCGAGAAGCTGTACACCGATTTAAAAGATTTAAAAAAGATCAGTAAAAAACCGGAGCCGTCTCAGCTCCGGTTTTCTATTTTTAAAACGGAAATTCTCTGTATCCATTCATTACGCTTATCCATTTAACAGTAGTAAATTTATCAAGCGCCCACTCTCCTCCAAATCTTCCAATACCAGATTCCTTTTCACCGCCAAAAGCGACGTGTGCTTCATCGTTAACGGATTGGTCATTCACATGAATCATACCCGTCTCTACTTTTTTAGCTGCTTCCACGCCACGATGAATATCCTCTGTAAAAACCGATCCGCTTAAACCATAAAGAGAATGATTCGCAGCACGAACCGCTTCCTCTTCACTGCTTACTTTAATAATAGACGCTACGGGACCAAACATTTCATGTTCCGCAACCGGCATTTCATTAGTGACGCCAGTAAGGACTGTGGGCTGCATTATATTGCCTTTTGCATCGCCACCCGTAAGAACAGAAGCACCCTGCTCTACACTTGCAGCTATATCATCTTGAATACGTTTTACAGCCTCATGATTTATTAAAGGTCCAATAACAGTGTCTTTCTCAGAGGGATCGCCAGCTTTTAAACTTTCTACTTTCTCTTTAAATGCTTCAACAAATTCGTCATGAACCGCTTCATGAACAATGATTCGGTTAAGTGACATACAAATCTGTCCCTGATGCAGGTACTTACCAAAAGCTGCAGCCTGAACGGCTTTTTTGATATTTGCATCTTCAAGCACAATCATTGCATTATTTCCACCGAGCTCTAAAGCCGTATCTTTAATGTGTCTGCCAGCTAGTTCACCTATATGACTGCCTACTTCAGTTGAGCCTGTAAACGATAGCAGTTTAACCGTTGGATGAGTTACAAAGGCATCACCGATTTCAGAACCTCTCCCTACAACTACATTGCATATACCTTTAGGAAATCCAGCTTCTTCAAATAATTCAGCAATAAACAAACCAGAAGTTACTGGCGTATCTGAAGCCGGCTTAACCACTACGGTATTACCCGTTGCTACAGCCGGAGCAATGGAACGCATGGCTAAATGAAATGGAAAATTCCACGGTCCAATAACTCCTATTACACCCTTAGGTGACCGATATACACGGTTCTCCTTTCCTTTGGTGTTTGAAGGCAGAATTTGGCCTGTCATTCGCGTTGGGAACGAAGAAGATTCTTTAATAATGCCCAGCGCTGCTTGATATTCCACTTCGGCTTTTACAAGTGTACTTCCTGCCTCTTTTACAAGCCAGTCAACAATCTCATCTTTACGCTTTTCCACCACTTTAATAAGTGCTTCAAAATACGATTGAACTTCCTCAGGTGTATAGGTCATCCATTCCTTTTGGGCATCTTCTGCCGAACGATAGGCTTCATTTAAATCATCTTCATCAGCAGATGGAATGGTTGAGAGCGTCTGACTCGTATAAGGATTTACGTTTTCTACCATTTTATCACTGGATCCTGGACGCCATTCACCATTTATATATTGTTTCGTAAACGTTTGTGGACTCATTCATTTACCCTCCATGTATAAAGTAGTCACAGGGGTAAATTCCACCTATATCTTTATTCCAAACCTTTAGGGACTCTACTTTATATGCATCAGCATATCAACGTGGGGAATATCATCTTCTAGATAAACTTCCGATACTTCTTCAAATCCAAATGACTTATAAAATTCACGTAAGTATTCTTGACCATGCAGCCAAATCGAAGAGACTTCCCATTCATTTCTTAAAAGAGAGATGGCCCGATTCATAAGCTCTCTCCCGGCTCCTGTACCTCTCGCTTCTTTTGTAACAAGCACTCTTCCAATTGAATAATGGTCCTGCTCATTCGCAGGAGGCACAATACGGCAATAAGCTTGAATAGTTCCATTCTCCTCTTTCCATAAATGCAGGCATTCTTCGTCTCTTCCATCCACTTCTTGGTAAGGACACTCTTGCTCTACGACAAATATACGCACGCGTAACTCTAAAATCGAATATAGCTGCTGCTTTGTCATTTCTTCAAACGTTTTCTTCATCCACATCGTATTCCACCCTTTACTCTTAAAACTTCGATAATCTAACTATACAAAATTTTATAAAAAAACCAACTATTTTTGATGAGGCCACTGAAAAACTAAAGGGCGAAGAAAGTAGAATGTAAAAAAAGCCTTCATAAGTTTAACGAGTCGTTGCACATTAGCTGTAAAAACCCCATCGTACCTTGTATGCTTCCGTTCACTATTCTTCGTTTCAATCTTACATTGTTCTTCAGCCAGTAACCGCATAGACGTTTTTGAAGCAGATACTTGAACTCTGTTGATGCCACGATGAGCGTTCGGAGATGACGCCTGCGGCAAGCATCTATCGAAAAGCGATTCGTGAGTCTCTTTAAGATTAGAGAGGACTTTTTCAGTGACCTCATTTACGTTATATTTTTTTGTTTAAAAAGGAATGGGCAGGGAATATTACGTTTAGCAAAATTATTATATTAGAATAGGAGGTCAATCATATGTTTTTAAACTTTCTCCCAGTCGAAATCCGGAAATATTTTCGGATGTCCAGAAGGCAGAGAAAACATGAAGTGCAAATGACATTATGGTATATGCCGGCCATATACATTTTCTTATCTGCTATCTTAGTTGCAATAACTTTAGTACTAGACCTCCAAGTTGGTTTAGAAGAAGTGGCACCTCAAATGCTGCAAATTGAAGCCTCTGTTACAAGAACTTTAGTTAGTACCCTCATTGGTGGTATTTTAACGCTGAGTGCCTTCACGTTAAACTCCCTACTCGTTGTACTTACTACTTTTAGCGGACAGTTTTCCCCCCGCATGCTGTTAAACTTTGTATCAGATCGACAGACTCAGCATGCTCTCGGAATCTTTAATGGAAGCTTTGTTTATGTATTGCTCACATTTCTATTTATCGGAAATGCTTCAAACGATATTTTCGTAGCCACTCCAGTGATGACTGTTACCTTAGCGTTTCTAACTGCTGTCGTATTTATCTATTTTATTAACCATGCCACCACCTGGATGCAAGTACACAATATAACGTACACTATGAAAAACGTCTCTAAAGATATTATTTATCAATCGCTTCGTAAAGACCTTGATGCACACAGAATAGAAGAACCAGGTGATCTTAAAGAAGAGTACCAGGACAAACTGCACACCGTATTAGCCAGAGGTTCAGGCTATTTACAAGTAGTAGACTATAACAAAATGATTTCCGAAGCTAAAAATGACAATATTATTATTCAATTCCATTTCCAGGTCGGTGACTATGTATTAGCAGGGAACGAATTCTTTAGTTTATGGGGGCCTGGAGCTAATGAGATAGAGGAATCAAAATACTATGATATGTTTGAGATGGGGCATAAAGAAACAGAGATTCAAGACTTACAAATGGGTATGCATAAGTTAGCTGAAATCGCGATTAAAGCCATTGGAAACGACGATCCAAAAACTGCATCAAACACGATTCACCAAATGTCTGAACTCATGCTGACAGTAGACAGTTACATTACCTTCAGCCCTTATTTAGCAGATGACCAAGAACAAGTACGCGTTATTCTTAAGGAAGAAACATTTGATTATTACTTGTACCGCGGTTTCGGATTTATCCGTCACTACGCAAAAGACAACCATTTAATCATTACAGACATCCTCTCTTCCTTAGCTAAAGTAGCCGAGTCCATTGACATCAGTAAACACGATAAATTATGGGAGTTTGCTTGCAACACGATGGATCACATTGAGACTGAGGTCATCTATGAACTCGATAAATCATTCTTGTTACGTGAAATTCACAACCTTGCTGAAGTCACGGAGCACTTAAATGAATATCCGAGAATAGAAGCAAAATTTTATCCAAATGCTAATACAAACACGTAAAAAGTCAGGATAGCCCTGACTTTTTTATTTTATTGACACCTTTTAATCCTTCTACTAGTATTATATGTACATATACACATATATCGAAATAAGGAGGTGCTTTTTATGGGGCATCATCATCATCACGATCATACAACGGGGAACATTAAGATTGCTTTCTTTTTAAACTTTGGATTCACGATTATTGAATTAATCGGAGGGATACTTACCAATAGTATGGCCATTATTTCCGATGCACTTCATGACTTAGGTGACTCGTTATCCCTCGGTCTCGCCTGGTTTTTACAAAAGTTCTCCAAGAAAGAAAAAACGGAACAGTTTTCATTCGGGTTTAAACGTTTCTCGCTGCTTGCCGCTTTAATTAACAGTATAGTATTAGTGGTAGGTTCCATTTTTATTTTATCTGAAGCGATTCCAAGACTAATGAATCCTGAACAGCCTCATACATTAGGAATGATGGGTCTTGCTGTTCTCGGTATCCTCGTCAATGGAGCAGCTGTCTTTAGACTTCGAGGCGGGGAGTCTATGAACCAAAAAGTCATGACATGGCATTTATTAGAAGACGTATTAGGATGGGCAGCTGTATTCATCGTTAGTGTGGTTATGACCTTTGCGGATCTGCCTATTCTTGATCCTATTGCATCTATTGGTATTACGTTATACATTCTCTATAACGTAATCCTTAACTTAGTTAAAACCATGCGTTTATTTCTAGAGGCTGTGCCAGAAAATATTGACCTTGACCGAATTATACAAAAAATGAATCAGCTGCCAAAGGTTCAATCAACTCATCATACACATTTATGGTCATTAGATGGCGAGCATCATGCCTTCTCCACCCACATTGTTGTTCCCTCCACTTCATCAAAAGAAGACGTATGTATAATTAAAGAGCGTGTGAAAGAAGTACTTGAACCCATTCATCTAGATCATATTACGATTGAAATTGAGTATGAGGACGAATATTGTTCAATGCTAGAACAAGACAAGGGAGGCACCGAGCATGGATGATCCTTTTTACACAAAGGACCTTGATGACGAAACGTTGTTCGTCGTAACACAAACATTTAAGGCACTTTCAGATCCTACCCGTGTCAGGATCCTCAATTTGCTTTTTGAAAAGGAATACAGTGTCAATGAAATTGCGGAAAGCTTACAGCTCCGTCAATCTACAGTCTCTCACCAGCTTCGTTTCTTGAAAAACTTACGACTCGTTAAATATCGCAGAGAAGGGACGACGATTTATTATTCCCATGATGATGAACATGTGATCACCGTCCTTCAGCAAATGATTCAACACGCACTTCATCATTAATAAAGCTGTCTCTTTATGGACGCAGCAATCCCCTTGCAAAGACCTTAAAGAGTGTAAAATTCCTTGCTTTGGAAATTTGTAAAGGGTTGGAGGAAACGACTCCGTTTCCTCCAACCCTTTTTCGAAATAGATCATGGGCATTCATTTACTCAAGCTTTGCCATTAGGAAAGCAGTGTTTGCAAAAGGCCTTCACATTACGAAGGTTTCAAGATTCCATTTTGGTCAAAGGAACACAAAAAGTGCCGACTCCTGCGGTATGAGGTCACTGAAAAAGTCCTATCTAATTTAAAGAGCGTCACGAATCGCTTATCTGTGGACGCTTGCAGCGGCCACGGCCTCAGCGAACTTGGTCAAGAAGATCACTTGACCAAATGGATCACCGGCTCGCGCTGTTTCCGCGACGCACCGGACGTGCTAGTGTCGATGTTGGCCACAGGACGCGGCCGGTTTTAATCGACCAGGCGTCCTCCCCGAAAGCTCCTCGTGGCATCAATGATCAATCTAAAACCCATATACGTTGCCTGGCTAAATCACTAATGTGAAAACGAATCGTTAAACTTATGTAGGAATAGAAGGTAAAATTCTCTTAATAGTTATAAGAAAAGCGTCCTGTGGGGAAATAAAATTCCCCACAGGATGCTTTTTAAATTATCTTTAATCGACCTTTAGTTTTTCAGTGGCGTCAGTGGTATTTGTCCGCACGGGCGCACAAAAAAACTTGTAGGAAAACAAGGGGTTTCTCTACAGACTGAGGCTGCCTCTTCATGAGGCGGCCTTTTTTGGTTTATAATTCTAATACTTCCGGAGTTTTTTCTCCAATATTCATTAAACGTATGCTTTCCGGATAAATTTCAAGAACGATATAATCAGGATCACCTTTGCTCGTAAACCAGCGTTCCATTTCCTCACTCCAAAGCCAGTCTTTTATCTTTTGATCATCCCGAATTTTAGCCTGACCTTCTACTTCTAAATAAGCATCTCCAAACCCTTCACCTTCATATCCAATTAAGATATGAACATTAGGGTTTTCTTCAATTTCTTCCGCTTTGTGTGTTTCTTTATTCGTAGGGGTGTAAAAAGTAAACTCATCATCATTAGAGAATGTCATGTAACGAGAATGAGGCTTTCCTTGTTTCACTGTAGCCAGCGTTCCAATTTTATGTTGATCCATAATATTATAAATCTTCTTCTTCAGTTCTTGTTGGTCCAATGCTATTCTCCTTTCAATATGAAAACTTGTTCTTAGTTTTCCTGTTGAAAAGGAAATATAAACCTCATAATGCGTAAGATTTGTTTTTACATTTCTCCATCAGCATTTTAGCTATTTTTTGATAAACGTCTGCATCTATACCCGGAGCGAATTCTTCTGGAAGATCATCTAAGTCATTGTAAGGTTTGTCCTACATCGGGATCGTATAAACTTAAGAACATAGGTGAATTCATTTATGTCCACTCCTTTTCTATTCGTTCCATATATATAATATTCTGTAGGGTATTCATTCATAAAAGCAGCTATTGATATGAAGAAAGAGTTTTGTGCGTTACACTTCGTAGAAGGACTATAAAAAGAAAAATTTAAAAGAGGGAATGGATTGGAGAGAACTATAAACGATGAGAACCGGTAATCCTGTACTCAAGAATGAAGCATTCAGCCGCTCTAAAAACTCTAGCAGCACGATGACACTTGGTGGCACTGTTTTTAAGACAAGTATCTTGTTGTTATTTTTACTAGGAACCGCTGTTTACACATGGTATCAGTACTATCAAGGTGTGGACATAACTATGATGATGATAATCGGGGCAGTGGGAAGCTTTATTGTTGCATTAATTACGGTATTTATTAAAAAAGCAGCGCCTGTTACAGCCCCTATTTATGCGGCACTTGAAGGCTTTTTCCTTGGAGGTCTTTCCTCATTCATTGAAGCAAGCTATCCAGGTATTGTGATTCAGGCGGCTGCATTGACATTTGCTGTGATGGGAGGACTTCTCTTCCTTTATTCAACACGCATCATTAAAGTTACGAAAAAGTTTCGATTAATGATCATTTCGGCAACGATTGGCATCTTTATCGTTTATGCCGTAAACATTTTATTACGCATTTTCTTACAAGCAGAAGTACCTTATCTGCATTCAAGCGGAGCTATCGGTATCGGAATCAGTATATTTATTGTTGCGATCGCAGCTTTAAATCTTGTTTTGGATTTTGATTTTATTGAACGAGGTGCTAAACGAGGTGCTCCTAAATACATGGAGTGGTACGGGGCTTTTGGGCTTATTATTACACTTGCCTGGTTATATATTGAAATTCTCAGGCTGTTAAGAAAAATTCGACGTTAACAGCTCCACGAACTCAGGGATTTCCCTTTAACATATTTCCGTAATATTTGTAACATAATTGAAATATAACCTTTAAAAATATTCGGATTTGTATTAAAATGAGGGAAGATGCTGGGAGGATCATAATGTTCGACAAACTGATTCATCATAAAAATAAATTCATACTCATCACTGTGTTATCATTCGTCCTGGGCGGTTCGCTCTTTTTTATAAATTCCACACCCACTCGTTCTGAGAAGCCGGCGGAAATTACACCTACAATCTTTGTGCATGGTTTTAAAGGCGGCCCTGGTTCCTTTAATACGATGCTCAAACGTTTTGAAGATAATAATTGGGGAACGAAGCGGATGATAATTTACGTTAAATCTTCAGGACATGTACGTGTTCGAGGAGGCATTCCTCATACGATGAATCCATTCATCCAGGTTATTTTTGAAAATAACCGTGCAAGTGTAGCTGACCAGACAAATTGGATGCAGCACATCATGACAAAGCTTAAACATGACTATGCTATCGATCAAGTAAATTTAGTCGGGCACTCTATGGGGGGCTTAGCTTCTACAAACTTTTTATTAAACAACCAAGAAGGCGACTACCCTGACGTTAACAAATTAGTAGCTATCGGCAGTCCCTTCCTTGGCATCGGACAAAGTGACTACTTCACATTGAATACGGGAGAAGCAGTGGTGGATTTACAAGTGGAATCAAATGCTTTAACGACGATGATTAATAATAAAGCGAACTTTGATGAAGATGTGCCGGCTTTATCTATTGCCGGGGTTGTTAATGAAGAAGATTTAGAGGAAGACCACTGGGATGGCCTAGTCACAAAGCAAAGTGCCCATGGTTTGCAAAATATTGTTCCAACAAGAAACTTTCATCAGGAAACTTTTATAGATGAATTCTCGACTCATTCAGGGCTGCACGAACATCCAGGTGTAGATGAATCGGTAGCTGAGTTCTTATGGAGTATCCATTAAATACGAAAAAGCCGCAGCATCTGTATTGATCTGCGGTTTTCTTTTATAGATTCTTATATGTAGTCATGACCACTTCACCAATAGCAGCAATCGTCTGGTCCTTAAAAGATAAAGGTACACCTTTACCGTCAGGGTGACGATAATAATAACCGCTTTCAATTGGTGTATAACCTAAACCTTCTAACTTAAAAGTTAACGCTTCAGGAAGCTGAGTTGTCCCCGTCTTCTCAATAAAGTACTGGGCTGGATATATATTCACATCGACATCTCCAGCACCTGTGTAAACAACGAACAAGTCACTTGGTTTTTGTGCAATCCACTGCCCTTTTGAAAAAAGTGAAATTCTTAGTTTTTCAAGAGCAGAAATACCTTCTAGATGAACACCGAAGATGTCTAAAATCATTCTTCTTATTTCACCGGCAGAGATCCGCTCCCCGTAGTCTTGAAGGTAAAGATCCATCACTTCCACCTTAGATAAAGACTTTATAACATGCTCGTCTGCCTTCTGATCATTGGAACGTAAAGCTTTCAGAACTCGTTTCGTCACTTCCTCCGTATACACCTATTACCAACTCCTCAAGATGATACTCGCCATTTATTATACTAGAAAACGATGGCTGACTATAGATTAAAGGTACGTTTTATAATCTCTGCCGTTTCAACTGCGCTCTTATCCCTCGTTTTTATTTTCACATATTGTGCGGCCAACAGCGGTCACTTACAACTTCCTCCCCTAACTCAAGGGACCCCCGGGCAATCCCCATTGATGATTATCACTACGTTCTATTAACTGCAATTCTCCTTTATTGTTAAAGCACAGAACACTAGATCCAGGTACGATTATAGGTCTTGTCCCTATATGCATTCGAAGACCTAAGACATATCCCACAATAACTACTCCTTTTCAAATATAAATACCCACATGAACGTTAACGCTTGTTGTAATTCTCTAGGAAACGCTGTGACGTCCATTCCCTCTGCTTCTCTTTTAAACACACCATGTCCATCAATAAGCTTCAAGCCATTTTCTAACGCCAACTGTTCAAACTCCCACGGCATCATCGTATTACAAATTACCTTTTCCCCATAAACCCGACGGTAACTATTAATTCTAGGCTTCGCTGTTGGACCAAGTACTCCTACACATAGTTTCCCACCCGGTTTGAGGACTCGTTTCATCTCTGTTATCCCTTGATAAGGAACCTCTATCCACTCCAGGCAGTTAACCGCCATAATGGTATCAAAGCTTTCACTTTCAAATGGAAGTTGAACGATGTCCCCTTGCACAAAACGCAGGGTGTCGTGTGCAAGTCTTGATTTAGCCAATTCAATCATGTCTTCAGATAGATCTAAACCCGTTACTTCAAACCCGGCTTGTGCTAATTTATAAGAACCGTAACCGTCTCCGCATCCGAGATCGGCTATAGAATTGCCAATTTTTGCATGTTTCTTTATTAAAGGGATGATCGTTTTCCTGCTTCCGCTATCCCACATATTTTTACTATTTGCGTTCCAAAAAGAAGATCGTTCGTCCCACTGTTTTTCTGCTTCTTGATGCCAATTAAATGCCATTGCTCTACCTCCTGTTTATCAATCTCAAAAAAATCTCACCCTTCAATTATTCGATAGAACTAAGTATTTCTCCTTTATTTTTGTCCTTTCACATGCAAGTGCGCATCAAAAATGGTTGCACATTCCATTAATCTCCGTTATGCTTAGAACACAATATAAGCTAACATTAATTAAAACAAACACCATATATAGTATCCGCGAACAAAAGATGCCACTAGGCTTAATAGGGAATCTGGTGAAATTCCAGAGCTGCCCCCGCAACTGTAATCGCTCTTAAATCGGCAATCACCCACTGTGTGTTTCACGGGAAGGGGCCGGAGTAGAATTGAGCGTAAGTCAGGAGACCTGTCTTCATTCGCAGAAGTTTCAACTTCTTCGGGGATTGAGAAGATGAGACGATGGAATGAAGGCAGTTTCACTCTTTATGAGTCCTCTTTATTCCATGGTTTCATCCGCTCATTCATAGAGTGGATTTTTTTATGGATTAAATTTCTATTTATCATAGAGGAGTGATGGTATTGAGTACAATTGTGACGTCGTACTGGCAAGAATGGCTAAAAGCACAGGAGGAGAATTTTCCTGCACTGCCAATGAAACGAATCATCGAAAAATCAAAAGAGATTAAAGGAACCCAAAGCGAACAAGCTAAAGCTTTAATATTGGAATGCTTAGCAGAAATTAGTGAAACAGCTCCTAACTGGACGTACTTAGCCAGCAGCATTCACTTACAGCAAATGTATGAATCTTCGATTGCTAACCGCGGCACCGTGAAGGCATACCAAGGTTTTCATCATTTAATCGAAACGTTGGTTCAGGAAGATATCTATGACCCGAATCTACTTAGTCTTTATACAAAAGAAGAAATGGACGAACTTGAAAGAGCAATCGTTCCCGATCGTGATAGATTATTTACTTATATCGGGATTAAGACACTTGGCGATCGTTACTTAGCCCGTTCAAAATCCGGACTGGTCTATGAACTTCCCCAAGAACGGTTCATGGTTATTGCAATGGTATTAATGGCACACGAAAATACAGCCCGGCGTTTGGAGCTGGTCAAAGAATCTTACTGGGCCTTAAGCCACTTATACATGACAGTAGCCACTCCGACGCTTGCTAATGCCGGAAAGCGTTACGGTCAATTAAGCTCCTGTTTTATCGATACAGTAGACGATAGCCTGCAATCCATTTATGACAGCAATACCGATATTGCGAATTTAAGTAAACACGGTGGCGGTATAGGGGTATATCTAGGAAAAATCCGCAGCCGAGGCAGTGACATCCGAGGATTTAAAGGTGTTTCCTCAGGGGTACTACCTTGGATGAAACAATTGAATAATACCGCTGTTAGTGTAGATCAGCTTGGCCAGCGTCAAGGGGCAGTGGCCGTCTATTTAGACATCTGGCACAAAGATATCTTTCCGTTTCTTGACAGCCGATTGAACAACGGGGATGAACGCCAACGTACACATGACTTATTTACGGGTGTATCTATTCCTGACCTCTTTATGGAAGCTGTTGAACGTCGCGAGGACTGGTATTTGTTTGATCCTCACGAAGTACGAGACGTTATGGGCTTTTCATTAGAAGATTACTATGATGAAACGCGTGGAAACGGATCCTTTAGAGAACGTTACCAAGCCTGCATTGAAAACGACCTCCTTTCTAAAGAAAAGGTCCCAGCTATTGAGATCATGAAGCGAATCATGATTGGGCAGCTGGAAACGGGGACTCCTTATATGTTCTATCGTGATGAAGTCAACCGTATGAACCCAAACAGCCATAAAGGAATGATTTACTGCAGTAACCTTTGTACGGAAATCACTCAAAACCAAAGTCCGACTACTCAGGAAGAACAACGGGTTGAAGATGGAAAGATTATAACCGTTCAAACACCTGGCGATTTTGTTGTCTGCAACTTATCAAGCATTAACTTAGGTCGTGCCGTTCCTAACGATGTCCTTCCACGGTTGATCCCTATTCAAGTGAGGATGCTGGATAATGTTATTGATCAAAATACAATTCCGGTTCTGCAGGCACAGCTTACAAACCAGTCTTACAGAGGAATCGGATTAGGTACGTTCGGCTGGGCCCACCTGCTCGCTCAGAAAAAAATCGCCTGGGAATCAGACCAAGCGATTGATTATGCTGATGAAGTGTACGAGGAAATTTCCTACTATACGATTAAGGCAAGCAGTGAACTTGCCAAAGAAAAAGGAAGTTACCCTCTCTTTGAAGGATCCGACTGGGACTCGGGGAAATTCTTTGTTAAACGAGCGCTTGACCAAGACACTTCTCATGACTGGAAAGAGCTTCAGCAGGATGTGCACCGTAATGGCATAAGAAACGGGTATTTAATGGCGGTAGCACCGAATTCCAGTACATCCTTAATAGCTGGAAGTACGGCTAGTATTGATCCGATTTTCAAGAAGTTCTATTCCGAAGAGAAAAAAGATTTTAAAATTCCTGTAACTGCTCCTGACTTAAGCCCGGACACTTACTGGTATTACAAATCAGCTTACGATGTGGACCAGCATTCTAGTATTAAACAGAATGCCGTACGCCAAAAGTACATTGATCAGTCCATCTCTTTCAATCTATACGTCAAGAACACAATTCAAGCGAAAGAATTGCTCGCTTTACACATCGACGCGTGGAAGTCAGGACTGAAAACTACTTACTACACCCGTTCTACTTCCAGCCAAGGTGAATTTGACGAGTGTGAAAGCTGCTCATCTTAAGGAGGAAAAATAATGGATCATGCACTACAAAAACGAAAGCTCGTGGACCATCACGCCCCTAACGCTTCAACAGGTATCGTTAATGGCAGAAGCTCGAACGTTTTAAACTGGGATAATACTCGATACTCTTGGGCGTACCCTATGTATAAGACGATGCTGGCAAACTTTTGGATTCCCAGTGAAATAAATATGAGCAACGATTTAAAGCAGTGGCCCGAGCTATCAGCCCAAGAGCAAGCTTCTTTTAAAAAAATTATAGGTTTGCTCGCGTTCTTAGATTCGATTCAAACTGATTACTCCGGAAAAGTAGCTGACTATTTAACCGACTCAAGCGTTTCAGCTCTCATGCAGGTGCTCGCTTTTCAGGAAGTCGTCCATAATCAATCTTATTCCTATGTACTATCTACTCTTGTAGATCAAAGTGAACAAGAACGAATCTTCGAGTATTGGAAGCATGATGAAATCCTTATGGAAAGAAACCAATTTATAACAGACGGATATGAAGAGTTTGCCAATGATCCAAGTATAGATAAATTCTTAAAATCCGTAGTTTATGATGTTGTATTAGAAGGGTTATTCTTCTACGCCGGCTTTGCATTCTTCTATAATTTAGCTCGAAACCAAAAGATGGTCTCTACAAGCACGATGATCAACTACATCAATCGAGACGAGCAAATTCATGTAAACTTATTTGCCCACATCTTTAAAGAAACATTAAATGAAAATCCTCAACTCGACCGTGAATGGTATGAGAGTTTCGTTACTACAACTTTTAAAGAAGCTGCTGAGCTTGAAATAAAATGGGCTCAGCACATCATCGGAAACGAATTTCCAGGAATTCCGATTCATGATTTAGAAGACTATATTCGCTTTATTGCTAATAAACGATGCAAATTAATGGGCGCTGACAAACCTTATCCAGAGTATGCTGAAAATCCTCTAAAATGGATACGTGCTTATCAAGAAGTCGATGAAGGGAAATCAGACTTCTTCGAACAAAAATCCAGACAATATACGAAGGTCTCTGAAGATAATGGATTTGATGACCTTTAAAACTCTGCTACCCCTCCCGAACCACTTTGAAAGTGGTTCGTTTTTTTATGTAAACTTTCCTAACACGAAATAAAAGATAGGTGTTGATTTTTCTGATAATTTGGTTTATAGTAAGATTTATCATTACTTTATATGTTAGAAAAGTTAACACAAATTAAAAAGGAGGATGTCAACCATGAAAAAAGTAGAGACCATTATACGCCCCGAAGCTTTTCAATCGCTTCGCGAAAATCTTGATATTATGGGTGTTAAGGGATTAACCGTTTCAGAAGTAGCTGGCTGTGGTCAGCAAAAAGGACAGGAAGGAATCTTCCGCGGCAACCGATATGAAATCAAACTATATCCTAAAGTTAAGGTTGAAATGGTTGTCGATGAAACAGAGATAGAAGATATTATCGAAGTCATTACAAATACATGTGCAACAGACAAAGTGGGAGACGGTAAAATTTTCGTTTCTACGATTGAGGAAGTCTATCGAATTCGTACCGGTGAAAAAGGAAAAGCTGCCCTTATTTAATTTTATTCGGAAGGATGTCATGAACTAATGAAAAAAGTAATTCCATTATTATTACTAACCTCTCTAAGTTTTCCTGTAGTGGCAAACGCTCAGACCTCCACTACACCAGAAGCCGTTTTAGAATCTGTCGATATGGTTTGGATTATGATCGCTGCTTTTCTTGTCTTTTTCATGCACGCAGGATTTGCCATGGTCGAGGCAGGATTCACTCGATCTAAAAACGCATTAAACATCTTAATGAAAAACTTTATGACGATGTCAATAGCTGCTATTCTCTATTTTATAGTTGGATATGGCATTATGTTTGGTACCTCTGGGGGAGGTTTTATAGGTCTAAATGGATTTATGCTTAGCGGTCACGAAGACCAAGTTGGTTTCTTTGTCTTCCAGGCTGTTTTCGCTGCTACATGTGCTACGATCATCTCAGGTGCTGTAGCTGAACGAATTAAATTAAGCTCGTACTTAATGATTACTGTTGCTATGACGGCTTTCATCTATCCAGTCGTTGGTCACTGGGTATGGGGAGGCGGATGGTTGGCTGAGTTAGGTTTCGTAGACTTTGCTGGTTCAACCGTTGTTCACTTAACAGGCGCTCTTGGCGCCATTGTAGCTGTCATGTTCTTAGGACCGCGTTTAGGGAAATACAGTGGTGGTAAAGTCAATGTTATCCAAGGTCATAACATTCCGATCGGTGCGCTGGGTGTATTCATTCTTTGGTTCGGTTGGTTCGGTTTTAACGGCGGTAGTACGCTGGCTGCTGACCCTTCAGCAATTCCGGGCGTAGTTGCAACTACCCTTTTATCTGCTTCAGCAGGTGTTGTTGGTTCCGGAATGTATTCCCAATTAAAGTACAAGCGTATTGATGCTTCACTTACATTGAACGGGGCTCTAGCTGGGCTAGTAGGTATTACAGCAGGTACAGGAGACTTATCACCTATTGGAGCCATCATTACTGGTGCCATTGCAGGGATAATCCTTGTAGAAGGTGTTCAATTGCTTGACCGTAAACTTCACATCGATGATCCAGTCGGAGCGATCGCCGTACACGGCATTTGCGGGGTGTGGGGTACACTAGCAGTAGGTTTCTTCGCCCTGGAAGGTGGTTTATTCTACGGCGGCGGGTTTGACCTTCTTTCCATTCAAGCGATAGGAATTCTAGCTGTTATGGCATGGACCATGGGAACCTCCGCGCTTGTCATCTTTGTTCTTAAATCCGCTTTCGGTATACGCGTTTCTCGTGAAGAAGAAATCTCCGGATTGGACTTCGCTGAGCATGGCTCAAGTGCTTACGAGTCTTCTAAGAGTATCTTCAATGAGAATCCAAATGTTACGGACGTAGGAAAAGACTTTGGTGTCGGCTTGTTAAATAGACTTGATAGTTTAGAAAATAAAAAAGTAAAATCTAAAGAGCGTACAGCTCAATAAATCGCCATTTAAAAACCACCTCAAACTGAGGTGGTTTTTAAGTCTGTCGAAAAAGCGCCGCTTTCCGCGGGGCAAGACGGATGTGTTCTCTTTAACATAAATAATCCGAACTGATTTCTACACAATCATTCGGATTATTTTATGTTTTATTCAGTTTTGTCCCCTGCTCTTCTTCTCTTCAATTATATATTTTATTTTAAGAAAAGTAATCGAAAATACCTTCATCTCATGAGAAGCATTTAGCTTCCCTTTTGACACCTCTTTTACGTAAAAATGTTCACGCATCGGCAGTCGAATTGTCCAATTTCCTAGCGTTAGGTAAATGCCTTCATCGCCTTTTCCCCCTTTTCTTCTTTCGCTCGTTAAAATCAACCCACGTTCTCTATCATGAAGTAGACGCAGGACCCCCGTCATTATTCCTAATGGCAACGGTAAAGCTATATTTAAATACCTTTCTCTCCCATTAGCATGAGAAGAGTAAAGAGCCGTGAAAATAGAATCTCCCGTCTGTTCATTTTTCCTAGTCCAGGCCCGGACGCCTTCCCTTCCATCTTGGTCATCATCAATCGCTACAATTTCTCCAGTCATGGATACTTCCCCTGAGGGTGGTACATTTATTTGCCCCATTCTCAACGTCCATTTATTAATAAGAGTGGATAATCTCCGAAAACCCTTTTGCCAAAGTACGTGAGCTCTTAAAGAGAATTGATCCGTATGTTCATAAAATTGCCTTATCGTTGCACTTACTTTTGCCGGATCAAAGTTTTCGGAACGATAAGCATGAAAGTGATCTAACAGCCCTTCTTCGTGCACATGACGAGCAACCCACCCTTTATTAAAAATGGCGTCATTGCCAACGTGTCCCTTTGTTCGAAGTTTAGATATAGGAAAGCTTGTGTAAATATAACCTCTATCCGGTTTAATATCCCTCCACGCTAATACAGAAAATAATGAGAACCCAAACGCATTCAGAAGCCCGTGCCAGCGAATCATATCACTTATTCCAAACCAGTAAGACCCGTTCATCATTCCAAAGCTATAGAACAAGGATACACTCATTGTTATAATAAGTAATAAAGCAGATAAACGAATCGCAATCTTGGACCACATATTAAACTCTGCTGAGCACCATAACCACCATACAGATAACCAGAGTATGAAACTAACGTAAATTATAACCATTACCGTTTCTGTGGGAGAACCTTGACGAAGCCCAAGGGCAACGAGCACAGGACCAGCAGCTATTCCAGAAGCTAGTACAGTATAAGGTAGACCTGCAGGCTTTTTCTTATAGGAAACGAGCCAGCGGCCAAAAAGTCCAGTAACAACAGGGACTACAAAAGCAGCATAATGAAAGTGCACAGCTGTCAGTTGGACAATTGTTTCAGAATAAGGCAGATAACGACTCAATCCCCCACTAGAGATAACCAGCCATCCCCCGCCCGCTGCCATATAGATTAATCCCAGATCAATAACTGTTTCCTGAACAGGTCTCCAACCTCTCCCCAGCAAACGCATTAATCCACCGACAGCAATCAATATGGTAAAAAACAACCATAAAACCGCCCATGCTCCCGCCTCTTGACCCGCAGGCAGCGCTACAGACAACATTCCTGCTCCAGCAAAAGGCAGTGACGTAATCATGACATTATTAATCCAGTGTTCAGCACGATTGTTCTCCTTTCCCCGTACCGCTTCTTCTAACAACAAAGGAACGAGAATTAGAAAAGAAAAAGATAAAACTATATCTATTAAACTCATATCGAAAATAATAACCCAAGCCATCAATATAATTGTGCCGGCTAACGCCAGTAGTGTTCCAGACTTTTCCACGCTGCATTTCTCCTAACTGTCACTTCTTGAGAGGAAATCATATGTTATGCTAGAAATATTATACACGCTGTAGATTCTATTTTTAAATAAAACCTCAATGTAAGGAGTGTCGTCTATTCTATGAGGTGGGACAAATTGATCGGAAAAGACCGCGCAGAGAATAATGTGGAAGAATCAAATCGTTCCCTTTCTGTCAATGAAAAAGTAGAGGAATGGATCCACTTATACAGCCATGATTTAAAATGGCTTGCCTATTCTTATGTAAAAGACCATGCAATGGCTGAAGATATAACTCAGGAAGCTTTTATTAAAGCCTTTCAAAAATATACAAACTTCAAACAACAATCTAGCGAAAAGACTTGGCTCTACAAAATTACCATTAATTTATGTAAGGATCACTTAAAAAGCTCTTACATAAAGAGAGTATTGAAAAAAGGGGCGGAAGCCTTCCAAAGCATCCCATCTCAAACCGAGACTCCAGAGCAGCACACACTGAATAAAAGCGAAGACGAAGAACTCTTAGAGCACATCTTAACGCTGGAAGATAAATATAGAGAAGTAATTGTTCTCTATTATTTCGAAGAATTCGATGTGAAAGAACTTGCTGAAATGTTAAATGTCAGCCCTAACACCGTTAAGACCAGACTACGAAGAGGTCGTCAGCTTTTACAGGAGCAACTCGCTTCAGAAGGGAGCACTATAAATGAATGAACTCATGGATCGTCGTTTGAAAAAGATGAACCATAACATCAAATACAATAAAGTGCCTATGGATCAACACGATGCAAGCGCGCTCATTGTTAAGGTTAGAAACCATACTCACCCATCGTCTCTAAGGTGGATAAAATACATTTTCCCTGTACCTGCAGTAGCAGTAGTGGCTTTTATGTTTTTTCAAATCAATTATCAGCCCTCCAACTCTTCAGAACAGGAAATTTCATTTTTGAGCCAAAGGTCTATGAACACAGAGATGAAGTCACAACAATTCATCACTAATGACGAAGCTCAGAAGAACATCGAACAAGCGAGTAACACAGAAGATACTCAGAGCTCCACTATGGTTCGCCATACTTATATTATTTATGATGACAATATGTATGTGCAGACTAATGAGCAAGTGGATGAATCAGATCTTGAAAAACCGATTGGTCATGTTAAACCTGAAACGCCCGCCGAACAACAGCGAGGGGCATCTGTCACCTCAGAAGAAAAAATATACAGCGTTAAAGGGACAGACCACCATGACCAGATCGCAATTAAAAGTCGGCGAAGCACAGGAATTGGTTCAACTGCGGTCAGCCAGCACGGTTATTTTATCTTTGAAAAAGAAGAAGCACTGCCTATGGCCCAATAACGTGTAAACCCGCATTCTTAAGCGAATGCGGGTTTTTAATTCAACTGATCCATATATTCTTTTAAGTGATCCAACGATTGATAAATGTCTTCTTTAATTCGAGGATTATAAAATACAGCTGCCGGGTGGTAAAGTGGAAAAATCGCATATCGTTTTTCCGACCATCCATAACCCTCTCCTTGCACTTCTAAAATTGAACTTTCAATTACTTCCCCCAATACCTCTGTAATTTTATACCCTTGTCCCAACAGTCTCTCTAAAGCTACCCCCCCAAGCGCAATAATTAACTTCGGTGCAATCGTATTTAATTGGTAATCTAATATAGGGGCATGCGCCCAAATTTCTTTTTTATTAGGCTTACGATTTGCTTTTCTACTACCGCCTGATCCTTTTTTAGTTGTTTTAACCCATTTATAAGGCCGGCTTCTTACAGCACTTGTAATATAAACCTCTTCTCTTTTAATTCCTATATAATTGAATTGCTTGTCTAATTCATCTCCCGCTCGTCCAATAAAAGGAACACCCTTCACAGCTTCGTGTTCTCCAGGAGCTTCACCCACAATTACAATATCAGCTTCTGAGCTGCCCCCTCCGAGCACAAAACCCTCTACGTCACAACCTTCTATTTCCTTATTTGCTTTTTCAATTATCTGATCAGGTATTTGCATCATTTATCCCTCCAAAGCTTTTCGTAGAAGAGGTTTACTCTATCTTCTACTTCCTCCCTGTTTGACGAGGCAATACTGTTTCCAGCCCATACCATTTATCAATTCACCTTAATGGAAAAACTCTCTTTATTACCTCATTTGAAAAACGAAGTAAGTGGTTACAAAATACCCCACTATAACAAGAATCGAAGGAAGAATATAACTCCAGGCTGGCTGGCTCTTTCTCCTGGAAATACTGTAAATGATGAGCAGGATAAATAGTATAGACACTCCACCAGTGATTAAATTCGAGGGACTTGACTCTGAAAGTAAACCGCCGCGGAGATAGATTAAGTCTGTAATGGCCAGTACCATAATATTAAACGCATTACTCCCTAATAATGAACTGATCCCTAAATTAAACCGTCTAAGTTTTAAAGCCGTTCCTACACTTACTGCATCAGGAAGAGACGTACTGATAGCAACTAAGAATGCCCCTACAAACGATGTACCTAACCCCGTAATCGTGGCAATTCGCTCAGCTGTTATAGTAAGTACACTGCCGATAATCATAATCCCTACAGCAGCCATGACAAAGTAGGTCATCACTTGCTTGTAAGTATACTCTTTATAACGCTTAATTTCTCTTTTGATTTTCCTTCCTTTGTACTCGGTTCTGTCATTGATCCACTTAGATCCTATAAAATAAAGGATGATAACGGCGATCGTAGAATAACTAATATGATAAATATGAGTCGGTAGAGTTAACGACAATCCGACAAGAATTATTAACGTCATGAAAATAACTAACCAACCATATAATTTACTCTCCACGGTAGCGTGCGTCATAATCTGATGGCGTCGATACACAATATCAAATATAGCAAGACCCATTATATTAAATAAATTACTTCCTATTAAATTACCAACCGCTAAATCGGGGGCGTCAATAGCCACAGCAGTTACACTTGAGGTTAACTCAGGCAGCGAAATCGCGATCCCAATAAGAATTCCCATAAATGATGAAGAGGCTCGCGTTTTTTCTTTTACTGCATCCCCAAACATCGTTAAGCGTGAAGCTACAAAAAAAGTAGCCACCGCTGCAGATGTGAATAAAACAAAAACTAATACATCTCCCATGACATAACTCCTCAAATCTAATGTTCCTATCCAAGATACCGTTAAGTTTCCCCAAATCACCACGGACAAAACCAACTACAAAAAGCCGGCAGAATGGCCGGCTTTTCAGTCTGTCGAAAAAGCTAAGATGTACTTCATATAAGTATGGAGAAAGGAAAAGAAAAAGCGCCGCTTTCCGCGGGCCAAGATGGAAAATCCCTCAGTCACTTCACTGCGACCTCCAGGGCTTCTCCTGTCTGCTCGTCCCGCAGGAGTCAGCACTTTTTTCGTTCCTTTGACGAAAATGGAATCTTGAAACCTACGTACTTGTGAATGCCTTATTGCAAACGCTGTTTTCATAAGGGCACAGCTTGAATAAATGATTTTGCCAGTGATCTATTTCGAAAAAGGGTTTGAGGAAACAGCGAGACTCCTGCGGGAAACGGGAATCAGGTGTGACCCCGGAGGGCTGATAGCCCGAGGAGGCACACCATTCGCCCGCGGAAAGGGAGTCGTTTCCTCAAACCCTTTACACTCTCTAACGCAAGGAATTTTACACTCTTTAAGGTTTTTCTACAAGCTGAAAAGCCGGCAGAATGGCCAGCTTTTTTATCATGTTACTTTTTCAGTCGTATGTTCTTTAATTAAATCTGCGGTTAACTGGCCTGATAAGGTAACCATTGGTACCCCTCCACCAGGGTGTGTAGAGCCGCCGACAAAGTAAAGGTTCTCGAAGATCTGACTCTTTGAAGGAATTTTAAAGCCCCCGTTTGTCTTTTTATCAGCCTCAATTCCATAAATAGACCCCCCATTTGGACCATATAAACTTTCTAGATCTTCAGGGGTAAAACGATATTCGAACTCAATCGAATCTCTAACGTTCTCCATCCCCATACGCTCAAGCTTATTAAGGACGGTTTCACGATATTGATCCCAATCGACCGGCTTTCGCTTACCGTTTTTCAGAGGCGGCACATGCGTCAGTACAAAGAGATTATCTTTGCCTGCAGGAGCCTGAGTCTCATCGGAGCGGGCAGAAACTCCAATATAAACTGTCGGGTCTTCTGCTGGAACACCCTTATCGAAAATCTCTTTAAATTCTTTTTCAGGATCATCAGAGAAAAAGAAATTATGATGCTGAAGCTGTTCAAATTTCTTATCGGTGCCAAGCAGCAGCACGAGACCTGATACAGTTGGCTGAAATTTCTTCTCTAATGCCTTCGTTTCCTTTTTCACCTTAGAAGACTTAGGTGCCAAACGACGATATGAAGGAATCGCTTCTAAATTGGATACGACTACGTCTGCCGTATAGATTTCTCCATCTTCTGTTTCTACGCCGACAACATTCTCTTTCTCAACAATCAACTGCCGCACAGGAGTGTGCAGATGAAGATCTACTCGTAATTCTTCCATCAGCTTGCGCATACCTTCAGCGATTTGGTACATTCCTCCTTTTACATAGTGGATACCCAACCCAAGTTGAACATACGCCAGTTGATTTAGAATAGCTGGAGCAGAATATGGGTTAGAACCTACATACATCACAAAATAATTGAATAATTGCTCTAAATGTTTATTATCAAAATGTTTATGAGTAGATTTAGCAATCGTGCTCATTGGATCCATTTTGAATAAATCACTTAGCTTGTGGTGACTCTTTAAGTCTTGCAAATCTTGAATACTATATTTATAGAAACTCTTCATGCAAAGTTCATACATGTCTTGACTGTACGATAGAAAGTCGGTTAATTTTCGATTCGGTCGGTCAGTAACCTTGGCCATCTCGTCAAGCATAGTAGGTAAATCACTCGTCACGTCCAACTGTGTCCCGTCTTCAAAAAAGGTGCGCCATTGCGGCTCTACCCGCTCTACTGTTACATAATCATCTAAGCGACGGTGCACACTTTCAAATAGCTGTTCCAATACCCAGGGCATCGTTAAAATCGAAGGACCCGTATCGAAGGTGAACCCTTTTCCTTCTCTGCGATTTAACTTTCCGCCAAGGTTACTATTTTTCTCAAGAACCTTTACGTCATATCCATCAGCTGTCAGCCTTATCGCAGCTGACATTCCACCTAATCCTGCTCCTACCACAATTGCTTGACGTTTCCCCAAACCTTCCACCTCCGAATTTAATGAACAAATGAAATTAAACGATATCGGCCTTTACACTGTTCTCAAGACTGTTTTCCATGTACATCTATTAACATAGTTTTAATTCGAATTCTATGTAGCAGTTTATGTGCTACGCATACCCCACCAACTACTGCGGTCCTGACCTATCCTGCACCTAAGCAGAAACCAACCACTATAAATAACAAGTCAGTGTACAAGGGGGGCCTCGACCTTTTATTAACTTATAAGATGGCGCGTTTGCGCGAAGAGACCTCTCTTGTAAGCAGTTCACGCAAATGAAGTATTTCTAAATTCCCTTTATTAGTCCATCCCGATCTGAAATCTCTTAAGTGAGGCCCCACTCTGCCGTATAGCTGCTACTTTTAAACAATACCCTATGGTTTCACACCTAAACGGCCCACAGCACACTTGTAGGTTGTAAGAGATTTTTCATTTGCGTATCATGAGTAGAAAAGCAGTTAATAAAGGAGAACCTATGCACACCATCTACTGGATATTTATTATCAGCGTCGTTCTAAGCACATTTTGGATTATTTTCAGAAAACTAACAAAAACAAGTTATGTGATTATTGTTATTATAGGTGTACTTTATGCGATTCTTTTAGCTTTTTCTCTTCTTGACGGGGTATGAAAAATCTCAAAAAAATACGCTTATAGACCGTCTCTTTTATTTTGTTTATTTACTGCTTCTCGAATATGATAGAGTTCTGCATACATAGCTGTAGCAAATACAGTAAGAATGCTTAGGAACATAGACAGAATGAATACAACTCCGCCTTGCTCAAAACCGTATACGGCACTAAATCCAATAATTGCTCCTATCGTGACTCCTATTCCAAGAAAAATTAAGATCTTTTGTAATGTTACAGAATAAGCCATCCAAATCACCTCTCTACAATTAACGTCTATTACAGGTATACCCAATTAATAGAAAAAGCACACATAGGATTTTCATATTAAAAGAGTAGACCGAACAGCTCTGCTGTTTCATCTGCACGCAATAAAAAAAGCAGGCAGCCCTACGGCTTTCCTGCTTTTTCAGTACCTCGCTTCTAACATTTCCTTTCCCGCAGCTTACTACTGACAGCGCTCCCCCATACACCACTTGAGCAGGAGGAGCCGAGCCCAGTGTAAGAGACATCCTCAAGTGTTAAATTTCACAGGCGTAAGTGTCAATACTACCTCTTAAGCGTTGTGCTTCTTTGTAAGTGCAGCGGTTATGAATCACTTGCAGACCTGCTTCGCTGGCAATCTTGGCTGCTTCTGGTGCAATAACTCCTTCCTGCAGCCAGAAAACTTCAGGTTTTACTTGAGAAGCTTCTTTAGCAATTTCAACTGCAGCTTCTGGACTTCTGAAAATTTGAGCCACATCAATCTTAAACGGGATAGAACTCAAGTCAGGGTAAGCCTTTTCGCCCAACACTTCATCTTCCCGAGGATTAACAGGGACGATCTGATAACCCAATCGCTGCATTTTGCGAGCAAGACGGTGACTAGGTCTTGAAGGTTTTCCACTTAATCCTACAACCGCCAGGCGCTTAGGACGAGTAACTTTCCGGCCGCCCTCTTCTTCTGTCACCTGTGAGGAGCTTAGTGCCCACTTAATGACTCCTTCATCATTTTCAGTAATCGTTGCAGCTACTTCATTCCCTGTCGCTTTACCGATGGCATGATTTAAATCATTGATTAAATCTTTTACTGATTCTAAACCAACAGACAAACGAATTAATTCCTCAGTTACTCCACTTGCAGCCAAATCCTCTGCTGTTAACTGCTGATGGGTCGTAGAGGCCGGGTGAATAATTAGTGATTTCGCATCTCCTACGTTAGCCACATGAGACCATAGGGAAATATTATTGATCACCTGACGACCTGCTTCACGCCCGCCTTTAATACCAAAATTGACGATAGAACCATAACCCACTTCTAAATACTTTTTAGCAAGATCATGGGCAGGGTGATCGGTCAGTCCAGGATAGGAAACCCATTCCACGTCAGGATGACCTTTTAAATATTGCGCTAATTCTAGCGCATTATCATTATGACGCTCAACTCTTAAATGCAGTGTTTCAAGACCTTGAAGAAGCTGGAAAGCGTTTTGGGGACTCAGGCATGCTCCTAAGTCTCTAAGTAACTGTACGCGCAGCTTTGTACTAAATGCTAGCGTCCCGAAGTCTGCTGCGTAGCGGATGCCATTATAGCTTTCGTCAGGTTCAGTAAATACTGGAAACTTTCCGTTACTCCAATCAAATCGTCCTCCGTCTACGACTACACCGCCGATCGTCGTCCCATGTCCGCCGATCCACTTTGTGGCTGAATGAACAACAATGTCCGCTCCCCACTCAATAGGTTTGCAAGAGTATGGGGTAGCAAACGTGTTATCCACGATTAACGGCACATCATTTTCATGAGCAGCATCAGCTACTTTTTCAAAATCAAGCACGTGAAGGCTCGGGTTACCAACCGTTTCAGCAAAAACAGCTTTTGTTTTGTCAGTAATCGCTTTACGGAAATTCTCTGGATCTTCTGGATCAACAAATACCACTTTAATGCCGTATCTTGGCAGCGTATTCGCGAATAAGTTATAAGTACCGCCATATAAGTTAGCTGCAGCCACAATTTCGTCCCCTGAACCTGCAAGGTTTAAAATCGCTAAGGATATCGCAGACATTCCGGAAGCTGTTGCTACAGAAGCTACCCCATTTTCAAGTAGAGCCATCCTCTTTTCAAAAACGTCCACCGTCGGATTCATAATTCGCGAGTAAATGTTACCTGGCTCATCTAACGCAAATAAACTTTGCGCATGGTCAGTATCGTGGAATACATAAGATGTCGTTTGATAAATAGGAACAGCTCTTGAACCTGTGGTAGGATCTGGTGATTGCCCCCCGTGCAGGGCTACTGTATCTAAATCATAGCTTTCAAATGAGTTCGTCATTGTAACTTCCTCCTTGATTTTTCTCTTAAAGAAATTGAATGGCAAAAAACCCCTCTTCGATAAGAAGAGGGGTTATAAATTCAGGTCCTCCTCTTATCTCTCAGATCTATGAAATCTGTAGGAATTGGCACCTTTTCAAACCGATGTTTGTAGGTTGCCGGGCTTCGCAGGGCCTAGTCCCTCTGCCGCTCTTGATAAGAGTATTTATTTAGTTAACGTGGTTATGTTATTGAATTATAAGCACTACACAAAACAAAGTCAATAATTTTTCGAATATTTATTTAATAGAGTTGCGAATGGATTGTTGAAATTGAGCAGCAATATCTTCTGCTTCTTCAATCCCAATTGACAATCGAATGGTGTAATCAGAAATTCCTAATTTTTCTTGTTCTTCCTCCGTCAACGCTCGGTGAGAGGTACGGATTGGATAAGAAACTGTGGTTTCGACACCTGCTAATGTAGGAGCCAGCTTAATCCAGCCCAGCGATTTAAAAAAGGCTTCAAAATCGACTTGTTCAGCTAATTCAATTGTGATAATCGCTCCATTGCCTCTCTCAGATACATACTCAGGATAATAAACTCGTTCTACTCCCGGATCTTCTTTCAACACATGAGCCACATGCTTCGCATTTTGAGACTGCTGCTTCATACGTAAAGCAAGTGTTTTGGATCCACGCTGAGTCAGCCAAGCTTCAAATGGACTCAGATTCGTTCCTAAGCCAATAATTCTCTGCTTAGCTTTCGCAATAAGATCACTTGGCCCAACTACTACGCCTGACGTTACATCACTGTGCCCGCCTATATATTTCGTAGCACTGTGTGCTACTAGATCAACCCCTTGCGTGTAAGGCTGAAGTAAATATGGTGTAGCAAACGTATTATCCACCATCGTCTTTAAATCATGCTTTTTGGCAATATCGACGAGGAGCTCGATATCTTCCACGCGTAAGAAAGGATTCGTTATAGATTCCGTATAAAGCAATTTCGTATTTGGTTTAATGGCTGATCTTATAGCCTCGGGATCTGCAAATGAAACCATTGTAAATTCAATACCAAAACTTGTCAGCTGCTTCGTAATCAATTGATGCGTACCACCGTATATATCTTCAGCTGTCACAATGTGATCACCAGCTTCAGCTATGGAAAGGATTCCAGCCATGATTGCCGAAATTCCAGAAGAGGCGGCCGCACCTGCCTCTGCTTCTTCAAGGTTGGCTACAGCTTGTCCTAATTCATCGGTGTTCGGATTATTTTCTCTTGTATATAAATAAGGTGTGTCACCAGAGTAGTAACTTTCTAAGTGTTCCAAATCACGAAATGTAAAAGCGGACGTCTGATAAATCGGTGTCGCTTTACTGTTCAATGCGGTGTTTTGATTCAATTTATTATGTACAACGCGTGTACTAAATAATTGATCAGCCATATGATCCATCTCCTTCACTTGGTTATTCACAACAGTATATCTTATTCCCAGCACCTGTTGTCAAAAAATTATCTCCGTCGCGTCTGTAAAATCTCTTGAATAACATGCTGATAATAATTAAAGTCATGAGGACAAAAATGTTGAGGCAGCAACGTTTTGTTTTCCCCGTTCATAACCGATATTGCTGACAAAAATGGTCGATTTTTCGATATCATACTTAAGAAGTCTTCAAGATCGATCTTCACTACATCTGTTACTTCTTCATTCATCAACAGGGGTAATGCTTCATCAAAAGGAAATAAGTAAATGTGGCAAATTTCGCGATCATTGAACTTCTTCATCTTTAATTCTTCTTTATAAAAACCGGTATAGCTGATTTTTTCTTCTTCTAATTCCAGCCCTAACTCTTCATGGATTTCCCTCAGCCCGCCTTCTATCCGAGTTTCACCAATCCCGATATGACCTGCGGCTGTAATGTCATACAAATTAGGGAAATCCTTCTTCACATTCGATCGCTTTTGAAAATAAATCATCGTTTGATTCCTGTCATGGCTGTAAAACCAGCAGTGGAAGCTTTCATGCCAATCTCCGTCGCGGTGAACTTCATCTCTATCTTTTTCACCTATGGGCGTTAACCAATCACTGAATATTTTTATAATTTCTCCCATACGTTCATTATTTCTCCTCGCCATTATTTATATATTCATTAGTCTACCATATAACGACAAAATGCGAGGAAAATCGTTTAAAATTCTCCCCTTTAGTAAAACTAGATAAAAGGAGGTTTATGAGATGAACAGAAAAAATAAGCGTGTAAATAAAGAGGATACTTCGAACGAAGCAGCTGAACTCTTTGCCCATCCATCCAATTTCAGTCAAGCATTTACCCACCCTCATAAAGAAGATAATGAAGAATCAGAATCAGATGCTTTACTTAATCACTATCTCGATCATGATAAAAAGTAAACCTGGCTGGGAGAAAACTGAATAAAGCATGAAATCATCCGAACGATCTTGTAGAAATCAGTTCGGATGATTTATATAAAGAATTACACCCTCGCTCCGTCAAAACACTTCACTTTCGATGGACACGACCTCAAATCCCTCGATAAGTTAAAAATGCTTAACTGCGGGCTCATCGATTTCCGCTGTCCCAGGACTCTTTGTTTTTCGTGCGCTCATGAGCTGCATTTATACAATGTTCTATTTTGACATCTCAACTTTACTTAATCTTATTTTTCACTTCATAATACTTCAAAATCTGCTATCATTTATGGAAGAGAAACCCATTTCAAGAAAGGACGTTGATAAATGCATCACAAAACGAAATGGTTCACTTTTGTTATACTTTTAGTTAGTTTTGCCTTAGCCGTTCAATGGAGTATGAGTGATAAAGACAATGCCACAGAAAAGTTAAAAGTCTTTCAAAATCCGAGTCCAGATGAAATTGATCTTCCAAATGAAATTGAAGAAGTGGAGAACCGAGAGGACATTGATGAATTTTATGAAGATCAGATACACGGATATAAAAAAGCCAAAAATCTTAATATTGTTCAATCTCTTGACCAATCTTTTAAGATACCCGAACACGAAGGTACTTTAACAATCGATGAGGTTTGGTACACACAGCAACAGATTTTTATGTACTATAGTGTTGATTTAAAGATTTTTGAAGAAAAAGAATATACGCCTTCTCTCCCCTTCTTCGAGATTTCCAGAGTTAACATAGCAAATAAAGGTCAGCTGCCGACTCAAACACGCCCTATTTTTAACAGCAACTCAAATGATTCGCACTATAAAATATATGATGGCAAATTATATGGTTTAGCTCACTTAGATCGCTTAGAACAAGAAGGTTTGGAACATCAATCTATTCAAAACGGTCAAGATGCTTCATTAAATGAAGCAGCCCCTACAACGTTTCGATTAGAAATGGAAGATGGGTTTCATAAAACGGAAGAACAGCCGATCAGCTATACATATGAACCAGGGCAAGAAATTTTACATACAGAAGAATTCCACCAAACGTACAAAAAAGATGGTTTAACCGTCCGGCCAAAGAAAATCGAGTTTGGCATTATGAGCAGTAAAATAATGTTTGAAATTGAGCATGAAGACTATCCAATTACAAACTTAAATGGCACCTTACATATGGATGATCAAAGCTTTTCTTTAGCTCATATTTGGCAGCGTGACGAAAATTCCCAGATCTTTGAATCTCAGGTCCCCCCTGCTTCAGATATTCCACAATCCTTAAGACTTGATTTAAAAACAGTGACAATGGTTCGTGAGGAGGAGTATTCGCTAGAAATAGATGTAAGTGATTATGATAAAGCTGTAGAAGAAGGTGATCGGGCAACCATTCTAGTAGAGGAAAAAATAGGAGAACATCTAAACACTGATATTATCTTAGACGAAAAAGTTTATGATACCTCCATGACCTCTCAATTTCGATTGTCATTTGAACCGAAAGAAACCAGTGAGTCTTTCTATTTAAGTTCGCAGTCTGCCCATTTTGGAACGTCGTTAAATCATAAAGACGACCTTCTTGCAACTATAGATGGAGAAGAGATCAACCCTCAGCCAGGTATGGGATATGACGGCCAAAACACAGTCTTAGACGTAAATAGTTACTCTCTTAAAGGGTCAGAAAAACTGCGGTTAAATTTCAAAAAAACACCCATCTCTAAGAATATCAATTTCTCAGCAGAAATAAAGGTAGACTAATCATCCCCTCTAAAATGGGGAAGGAAAACGGCGGCTTATTGTTTACCGTTTCTTCTCCCTTATTTATTTTTGTGTACGTAAGATCGCTTAAAAAAATCTATGACGGCTTGATTAACCACGTCGCTATGAGTTGCAGGCAGCTGATGATAAGCTTTATCTACTACCACTAAATTAGCTTGAGGACATGAATGGTAAAAGGGGGCTTGGTGATTAATCCATTCTGCCCGGGTTCCGTACAATAATAATAACGGCATAGATAGCTTGTATAATTGACGTGTGCAGTCATACGTTAAGGAATTACGGTAAAATGCATACCATACGTCAACATCAGACTTTAGAATATGATGAAATTGCTCAACTTTAGTCTCATGATGTTTAAAATGGGAGCTGCTCAATAGTCTAGCCAGTGATAACGGATTGTGCTTCAGCCATTTCATTCCAGCTAAAAACTCAAGTTTTAAAAGTCTCGTGTTCACTTTCGGAAAAGCGCCGGACAAAATTAATCCTTTTACCCTATCAGGAAATTGAATCGCAAATTCCTGTGCGACTGACCCTCCTGCAGAGTAACCAAATATAAACACTTGGTCTAATTTCAAATGATCCACTAATTCCAATAATTCTTTGGCATAATCTTCAATTCCAGGGTTTCCAGTGAGTGTATCTGAATCTCCGTGGCCGCTTAAGTCAGGCAGAATCAATCGAAAATGCTGACTGAGCTCATGTTGATACGCAAATACTTTTCTTCCCATCCCCGGTGGATGAATGAATATAAGGGCGTGGCCAACCCCTTGATCTTCATAAAAAATACGCTGTCCGTCTTCATTGATGAAATACCCCATACACATCCCCTACTTTTTAGTAATTTCATGCTGCTTAGTGTTTCCTTTTCTCCTTTAACCATTCACCGGATGTGAAAACTCAATGAACATTTACACGAACGCCTTTTTCTTCTCAATTAGTAAATTGACACCTTGATTCCAGCAGTCGTAAACTATAAGAAGGTACATAGAAGTGAGAGGAGTTTCTTATGAAGAATCAACGTTTTCTTATTGCTTTATTATTTATAACCTTGACCATTTTACTGTCTGCATGCGGTGAAAAAGAACTCGAGGACCCTTTGGAATGGGAAATTGATAACATAAGCGGCGTAACACAATCAGGTGAAGACTTTTCTGTCGATGACATGGAAGGTGATGTTTGGCTCGCGAACTTCATTTTCACATCATGCGATACCGTTTGCCCTCCAATGACTCGTAATATGAGTAAACTTCAAGATCAGTTGGAAGAAGAGGGAATTGAAGCAGAGATTGTTTCATTTAGCGTGGATCCTGAAGTAGACACCCCTGAAATGCTGAAGGAATTTGCCTCTGCACAAGATGCTGACTTTTCTAACTGGTCCTTTATTACCGGTTACTCTCAGGAAGAAATTGAAGAGTTTGCTCAAGAAAGCTTTCGTACCGTTGCCCAGAAACCAGAAGGAGCCGAGCAAGTATCACATGGGTCATCTTTTTTCCTGGTCGACCAGAACAATCAGGTAATGAAACACTATAAAGGGGACACAGATGTCCCTTATGAAGATATTATTGAAGATACTGAAATCTTAGCTGAACAATAAAAAAACGAGCAGCATATGCTCGTTTTTTTGCCAATTTAGCTATGTGCAGCAGCCAATTCTTTTATCTCTCCACTTATGTGATCTCTTGCCCGTTTCATTCGGGTTTTTAAAGTATTTTCATTTAAGTGGAGAACATGAGACATTTGTTTTACAGATAAATCACCAAAATAATACAAGTACACAGCTTTATGATAATCCGGCTTCAAATGGTCAATAGCTTCATGAATCTGGCCGTATTCTTCTTTTTCCACAATTATGTCTAAAGGATTACTCTCCTCGTCCTCCTGACAATGCAGCCATTGATCTTCCCACGGAGTTACGTTACGTTTTGTGTAGCTTCGCAAATAGTCTTTACAGTGATTGATCATAATTCGGAACACCCAAGCTTTAAGATTATTGCCTTTCTTAAACAGATCAAATCTCTCATAAGCCTTCAGCAATGCTTCCTGAACCATGTCTTCAGCTGTCATCTGTTCTTTTACATAGCATCTTGCTGTTCTCAGCAATGCGCCGTAATGATTTTCGACAATTTCATTAAGATGCTGCTCTCGATTCATGCCCATCACCTTGTCCATTCCAATAGTATTTCAATATTTCCTTTTTTTATCGTACAATATTCCTATCGAATAAAAATCTTGTTTTTGTACTATTATCCTTAAACAATTTAGCAATTTTTCCATAAATGGCACTCATTCAGTTGCTTTCTTTCTTTATTTTTACAGGAAATTGATATGAGTAGTTCATTATACCTAATTAGAAGCGACAAAATTTTTCCTGTTTTACAATGAACAGTAATCGAAAAAGAGAGGAGCGAAGACAGATGGATATTGGGCGCAGGATAAACATCTATCGCAAATTAAACCAAATGACATTACATGATTTATCTGGGGAAGCGATTTCCACAGCGCACTTGAGTAAAGTTGAAAATGGATATCGCCGCCCTGGAGAATCGACGTTAAAAAAAATATCCAATTCCTTAAACCTCCCCTTTGCCTTCTTCGACAATTTTGAAGAAGAAGATCCTGAGGTTCATCATGTTCTCACTCAACTGGAGCAGTTTATTATTACTCAAGTTGAAAAAGCTACACCGCTTGTAGATACGATCGTTGAGAACTATTACGACTACCTATCCAATGTCCATCAAGAAATTTACTTTTTACTGCTTAAATGTGCTTTTTACTGCAAAACAAAAGACTATTCGAAAGCCAGGAAAGTTTATGATACATATGTCCAGCCTTTTATTGATGAAGACGATATCGATAAAACACCTTTATATGTGCAAAATGCTTATCATTATTGTGAAGGCATTCGTCATTATCAAAAGTCTGATTTTCAATCAAGCCTTGCTCATTACAAGAACTTTCGACTGGAGAAACAGCCTCTAAGTGTAAAAGCAGCGCTGACTTATAATATAGCAGTCTTATCAAATGCTGTAGGGAATTATCGTCAAGCCATCACCTTTAGTTATGAAGCTTTAGGTTACTACGAAAACTTGAAACAGCACCAACAGGCGGCTATGGTGTATAACTTAATTGGAGTCATCTATTTAAATAAAGAAGAATTTAGTAAGTCAATGGAATATTTAACTCAAGCACAACAACTCGCGAAAGAGTTTAAAAATTTTCGGTTATTAACTCAAGTGCTTCATAACAAAGGAGTGGTTATGAGAAAAGATGGGGCTAATCATGAGGCGTGTGAGTTCTTAGAGGAATCTCTAGCGTTAAAAGAAGCAGAAGGATTAAAAGCTAATAAACAAATTTCTTACCATTCCTTGTGTAAAGCCTACCTTAATTTAGATCGATTAGAAAACGCCTATGAGATTTTTGCAAAAGCTAAATCTGAAGTGATTAAGACATCAGATTATTATTACCTTCTGGAAGCTTTTCTTGAATACTATAAAAAAACAAATCAAGGTAAGATGTACCAAAGAAGTTTAGAAGAATGTATTGATTTCTTTGAACAAGATGCTGATCAAGAACCTTTAGAAACATTGTACTTAAAGCTTGGTGATTACTTATATGAAACAGGTAAATACAAACGAGCGGCCGACTGTTACCTTTTACATATTAAGCAGACGCGTCCTTGTTAGTAGGCTCCTCAGACATGGATAAACCTCAGCACCTGTTTCATTCTACAGGGACTGAGGCTGTAATTTTAATTAAATATTGTATAGAAGCTATTGATGACGGAGAGAGATTAACTCGTTTTAATCGGTAGTGCAGGCGCAACTGGAGTCGATGCTTTAGCAAAGTCTAAAGTGCAGATATGCTTAATCACATGCGCTCCTCCATTAATTAAAGACAGACTGAAAAAATTCAGTAAGTGCATCAAAAAACTCCTGTATCGCATTTGATAAGTTATCCCAGAATCCTTCATCATTAAGGATGTCCTGGAGGCCGCCCGTCAATTCATCAAGCTGATTTTTCACATCATCAAAGTTTATATTTAAGTTACGCATTTGATCGAATAAATCAATTAAGCGCTGACGATCTTCTTCACTAAGTTCAATATTCAAATTACTAAGCTGTTCTTCTACGATTTGTTCAACCTCTTCTTTCGTAGCGGGATTTTGTTCAGCTATAGCTTTCTTAATTTCTGTTAATAATTCACTAACCTCAGCTTCATCCACACCCTCTTCGTCCGCAAGAGAAGTGGCTACGTCGAGTTCTTCATTTGCCACTTTCATTCGATCTTCATCTAAAGAAACTCCCTTAGCGTCATAAGCTTTATATATACCTGTAAGAGCAGAGTGACCACTTACTTGAACGGAAGAGGCTACAAGCACATCAGCATTCTCGACTCCTGCTGTTAACAGAGCATTGTGATACATTTCTTTTGTTACTTTGGTAATGTTATCTGGCGTGGCGATCTCAATATTGATTCCTTCTCCATCATCTTGATGGATGATTTTCACCGAAGAATACATATTGGAATTCGGATTACCACCGATGTAATTTGCAATATCTTGACCTGTGACGGTAAACTCATCAACTTCGTCATGCTGATCCACTTCCAGTAAATCAGTAACTTCACTTTTCTGTGCATCGGATAAAGCATCTCCATAAACAACGATAGGCAATCCTAATTTCTCATTAATCCCTTCATTACCATTGCCTGTGGAAGCTTGTACTCCTTGCGGAATGACAGAAGTCAACATCAATATGAACGACAACAAAAACAAGCCGATATGATTTTTCATTATGTTCGTCCCCTTAGTTTATAGATTCAAACTTATTTACGATTATGCTAAACTTAACTTTTATTATACTTATTTTCTTTTATTTGGCACCTACTTTTTTGGATTATTTTCCCGCTTCTATTTTTACGTATTGACCGTGTATAAGGTTTCAAAAGGAGTGACAAGATGATTATTTTTAAGACAATGTCCCTATACATATTCGCTATTGGTTTGTTCTTAGCGGGGGTCACCCATTTTGTATATGATGAAGGCTTTGCAGTTATGATTCCAGACTTTGTCCCATATAAGCTTGAACTTGTTTATGTAACAGGAATCATGGAATGGATGCTCTCTCTTTTTCTCATATTTCCTCAGACTAGACGGGCAGCCGGTATTGCCACAGCTGTTTTTCTAGTAGCTGTCTTACCTGCCAATATCTATGCAGCCATTATAGGGGCCCCGGCTCCATGGGCTGAAGATACCAATCTTATTATGTTATGGCTGCGGCCGCTTTTCCAGCCTTTATTGATCTGGTGGGTGCTTGCTGCTTCGAAATAGTATCTTGGGTCGCCCATTATTTGATACACTACAAATAGATTAAAAATAAGGAGGCTTATTCGTGAGGTTAGAAAATAAGAAAGTCATTGCACTCGTAAGTAAAGACTTTGAAGATTTAGAGTTATGGTATCCGGTTCTCCGCTTGCAAGAAGATGGTGCAGCCGTTCACCTTGTCGGCGAAAAAGCCGGCGCAGAATATCCTGGTAAATATGGCGTTCCTGCTACCGCTGATTATGCCTTTGAGGATATCAATCCTGCTGATTATGATGGCATTCTCGTTCCAGGCGGCTGGTCTCCGGACAAGCTTCGCCGCTATGACCGTGTGCTTGAAATGGTTCGTCATATGGATGAAAACAAAAAACCAATCGGCCAAATTTGCCATGCAGGCTGGGTACTGATCTCAGCTAACATCTTAGAAGGTAGAAAAGTTACCAGTACGCCTGGTATTAAAGATGATATGAAAAATGCCGGTGCCGAATGGTTTGATGAAGCCGTAATCGTCGACGAACACATCGTTTCTGCTCGCCGTCCACCTGATCTTCCGCCTTACGCCAAAGCTTTTGCTGATCTATTAGCCAAATAATAAAATCACACCTTCAAAAAGAAGGTGTGATTTTTTAAAACTTGTTTATTCGTTTAATGCTTTACCTGCCAGCATCCGAAGCACAGCATCATCCATAGGCGGGTTATGCAATCCAGCTCTTACATCACGATAATATTTTTCAAAAGGCTGATCTTTCGACAATCCTCTTCCCCCTGCAATGCGCATGGCAAGGTCTACAACTTCCACCGCCGCATTCGTTACTGCCAATTTTACTGCAGCCAACTCCGGGCCCATGTGTTCTCGCTTTTCAGGCTCTTCGTCCCATTTTCTAGCAGTCGAATACATAAAACTATGAGCCTGCATAAGCTTCCATTCCATCGCGCCAATCTTATCCTGAATATGACTGACTTCAGAGATCGGTGTATCCAGACTATTAGGCTGAAAGTTTTTTGCAAAAGTAATTGCATCCTTACGAGCAGCAACAGCAATTCCTAAATAACATGCAGGGATATGGAGCAGCCATCCTTTGGGAGATGGCTTTGCCTTACTTTTCATTTCCACCAAATGATCCACACTAAGTTCAACATTCTCCAGAACTAAATCATCACTTGCTGTGCCGCGCATTCCTAACGTATCCCACGTCTTCTCCACTTTCACCCCAGGCTGATGACGGTCAATGATAAACCAGCCGATATCTTTCAATTCTTCTACGTAAGCAGAGACAATGTAATAGTCAAGATGATCAGCCATTGAAGTAAACGTTTTGCGTCCATTCAAAATATAATGGTCACCTTTTTTCACAGCGTTTGTTTCAGGGATACCTCCTCTAGTCGGACTCCCCGTTGCTGGCTCTGTGGCTGCTCGATTAACAATCGCTTGATTTTCAATCACTTGCTGGGCTAGGTCCATAAAGTGATCCTTCGACCAACTCCTGTCTTCGCTCAATTCCATAATCACGCCGACGTGCCACCCTATAGATAGAGCAACCGATCCATCACCTTCAGCAATTTTTTCTTGTAAAAATAAAAATTCATATAACGATATACCCTCTCCTCCCAGGCGAAGAGGTAAACTTAAGGAAGGATAACCTTCTTGTTTAATGACTTTTAACGTTTGATGAGAAAAAATCGCTTCTAAATCGGTTTCCTCTAAGTGGGAACGAGCTTCTTCAGCAATATTCTTTGCTTTTTCATAGAGACGCTCATGCCTCTCATTTCTTAACCATGAACGTATAAGATCACTCATCTTCTCACTCCCTTTCAAACACTCTATTTAAATCATACAAAAGCGATCGTAATAATGCGAATCATCCGTCTTTCATATACCATATCCCTTATTATGGGCATTAAAAATATCATTTACTTAAAATTATGGCTTTTTCTTAACTTTTAGTGGGCAGATTTCTGTTTTGATATTCTTCTAAAAATAAAGGAATTTTCTTTCTGAAATAGAACTAATTAGTGATGAATTGAAGAAGGAGAGAATCTATATGAGCCACCCGATCTACCTTAAGATGAATACGGTTTTTGTTCATGTCTCCGACTTGACCCGATCCGTTCGATGGTACAGTCAGTTGCTTGATCGCAGCTTTAAAGAAGAAGACGTAAGCGATCCCGTCTATACATTCTCTTATCACAACACACAAGCTTAACCCTGGATGCCGGCCCACCCGGCACTAATCCAAAAACTTTCGAACCGCTCCCTTACCCTCTCTTTAACATTTATACGGAAGACATTCAAAAAGCTTATTCATTTGCACATATAAAGGGGCTGCGCATAGCAGCCCCCATCACTGAGTTTGAAGATTTATCCTTTTTCAATCTATATGATCCCGATCGAAATATCATCATGATTTGCAACGGGTAACAAAAAAGTAAGCAATACAACTTTTTTGTCTAAAGAAAAAGAGTCGCTTTGTGGGGAGGATGAAAGCTGAAGATTCACTTGGTCAAAATGACCAAGTTAGCTGAGGTCATGCCAGCGGCAAGCATCCAAGATTCGTGAGGCTCTTTAAGATTAGGTAAGACTTTTTCAGTGGCCTCAGCCGTTTCCAACACAAAATCTTCTCTACAAGCTGAAAAAGGGCGTCACCGCCCCTTTTCAGTTATCTAATATCCTCTAATGCTTGTTTAACGGAAGCATAGCTTTTTAATGACATTTCCTTAAAATCAGCATAGGGAGCACTTTGCATAGCGAAATTCGGTTTTACTCCTGTAAGTAAAAGCGTTGTTCCCATTAAGTCAAGAAGCTGATTTAATTGATAGATACCTAAATGGATATCTTCATTAAACGTAAAAACAGCCGATAAGTCTAAAATCAAATAGTCTTCCTTCATTTCTTGCACGTGATGACTCACAGTTTCAAGCATTTGTTGTAAACGCTCTTCATCAACTGTGCCTATTAATGGCAGTATAGATATATTATCTTCTATTGGAACAATAGGAGTCGATAACCGTTTCACTTCTGATAAATAGTGTTCAACGAGATTTTCAGCCTCTCGCCTTTGGGTAACATTCTGTTGAACCCCGACAAAAAATAATTGATCCACTTGCTTAATATGTACCGGGTAAATCTGCAGTTCATTCCAAAAAGGGGTACCGTCTTTTTTGTAGTTTAATATCTCGACCTGAACAAATTGAGAATTTGCTAAGCCCTCACGGATTTTGCCTACAGCCCCAGGGTCTGTATCCTTTCCTTGCAAGAATCGACAATTATGCCCTAATATTTCTTCACTCTTGTACCCCACAAGTTCTTCAAACCCTCTGTTCACATAAATGATAGGGTTATCTTCCTGCTCTGGATCAGAAATAACAACCCCCGCACCCACATGGTCAATGGCAGCTTTTATAAATTCATTTTGCTGAATGTCTTCTAGTTTATCTAGCGAATGATAAAGCATATGTCCAATCCCCTCTAGAGAAATATAATTACTATCATAATAAAATGAACAAACGAAAATTTCCAATCAAACGTCACTTTCCCAAGGGACGATCTTAAGCATCGGCCAGCGCTGCATCCACTTTAGAGCTTTACTCTCGTAGACTTGTCTAGTAACCAGTTTTTTATTAGGGCGTACCACCATATCAAATAAATCTTGTAATCCATAAGGGGCGTATATGGTATACTGCCCGCTTACCCTTTTCACCCCTACAGCCGATGCCGTAGTAGGCCACGTATCAATGGCATGCTCTACCGTTTGATAAGGTTTTATTTCTTTTCCAAACTTATCCTCATACCACAAGTGGACACGCGCTTCATTCGTGACATCTATAGAAAAAGGAAGGTCGTGTAATGCTTCTCTCAACTTTAACTCACAAGCCTTCTCTTTTTCCCCACTAAGATCGGAAGAGTTATGATAGACAATATCTATATCGCCAATTCCATATCCTTGAGGACTCCCGCTTAATTCATTCCATACCGTTTGCGTAATTCAACCGGCACCAATTTAATAGTGGCTAAACTCTCCATCAACTTTCTGAAAAACCTCTTGTAGAAAGTCAGTACGTCTCACTATGTTGGCTAATCTTGAGTTAAGCATTATTGCCCCCTCTCCACGAATCACTCGTAAGTAAATGAATAAAAGCTTTTACTTGTGGAAGACCGCTCGTTTCTTCATAAAAACATACCCATGTTTTTCGATTCATCGGCTGACCGTTTATGTATAAGGGCAGATGGGGCAGCTTCCATAGTTCTTCTGCTGCGATACTCTTTGGTAATACGGTCATTCCTAGGCCGGTCACCATTAACTGTTTAGCCGTTTCAAATTGATCAACTTTCATCGTACGTCTGTATTTAATCTTATTTTGCTGCAGCATCCACTCTTCTACAAGCTTTTGATAATCGGCATCTGTTTTAAATTCTATAAAGGGACGCTCAGATTTCCCATCTAATTTAACGGTATCAAATAAATATAACGGATCATCAAACAACTCATAGCATTTGTATCCTTTTAAAGGCTCCCCTCTAACGATGGTGACGTGAAAGTCTCTTGCTGTATGTTTAATCTCCGCACTTGCTCCTGTGACAAGATCAATTTTAACGTCCGGATAAGTGGTCGTGTACCTTTGTAAAATGTGCGGCAAATAGTGCTGACTGACAAGTGATGACACCCCTAAAGAAAGTGTACCTCTCACTGACTCATTTTTGCGCAGCAATTGATTATGTAACTTTGTTTCAGCTTCGAGCAAAGCGGAAGCATGCTCCAACACCACCTCTCCCTCTGGAGTGAGGACTAATCCTTTTGAGGTGCGGATAAAAACTTCCGCTCCTAAATATTCTTCAATATATTTTAAACGCTGAGTAACTGCCGGCTGAGAAATCAAGACATTCCTCGCCGTCTCTCGAATCGTTTTATAATTGTGCAAGTGTACGAGCAGCTGATAGTCTTCTAGTTTCATATCTTACCTCCGATTAGATTTTCTTATCAATTTTAATTATAAATTAATATTATTTTTATCACAGTATGAAGAGTATGATAAAGATAACTAGATTGAGGTGAGCCTATGAATCAGAACAACACTCGTAAATTATTAGTTGGATACTTTGCCTATGAATGCGGGAGGGCTATGTATTTTGTCCTCGTCACATGGTTTTTATTTCAATGGACTGAAAACGCCCTGTATACGGGGTTGTTTGTAAGTTTCGGTTTTATTCCAGGTTTGTTTTCAAACATCATTTTCGGCGTCCTAGTTGATCGTTATAATCGTAAAACATTAGCTAGTCTAGCAGGGCTCCTAAGTATCTTCGTTCTTATTATGTTGTGGTCAGCTTTTTTATTGGATTGGATTAACCCGTGGGGCGTAATCATCACTCATATGTTCCTGCAGACTACAGGTTCGCTTTTTCGGCCATCTTTACAAGCGTTAGTGGCGGAAGTATTCAAACCAGAAGAGCTTCCAAGAATCTTTTCACTTTCTGGATCAGCCACCATTTCCGGCAGTTTAACTGGAGCAGGGCTGGGCGGGGTTTTTTCAAGCTTTCTCCCTATTTCTCTCGCCTTGTTCATCGTTATTATTTTCTATCTGGCAGCATCTTTAATGATTTATCTCCTAAATTATAAGCCGCTTTTTGAACGGAAAGATGAGGAGCACTCGCAATTCTTCAAGGAAATTCATTCCGGCTTTAAATATTTACATGAGCACCGTATGCTCTACGGTTTATTCGTCATGATGATGCTCGGGCAGTTAACTTTTCATACTACTCTTGGATTTTTATCCGTTTACACGAGTGAACATTTACAGAGATCTGCTTTAGTCTATGGTTCATTAGACGTAACTTTCTCTATTGGAGGAATAGCCGCTGGAATTCTTGGAGCCTGGTGGTGGAGAAGAATGCAAAACCGCATGGCTGTTTATGCCATGTTCACTATGGCAGCGGGGTTAGGGATGCTGGGTTTCTTTCAAAACATAGGAGTGGTGTTTACTGGCATTCTTTTAATCGGTGCTGGTACCTCCATCGTACGAGCTCTATTGCAATCGGTTCAGCAAATAGCTACGGATCGTGCGTTTCATGGTAGAATGGCAAGTTTTCGAATGTTATGTAACCAGTCTTCCGTAGTTATTACAGGCCCTCTATTTGGATGGATCGCCAATGAAAATGGAGCTAACTTTGTTTTTTTACTCCTGTTGATCCCCGTGGTTTTTGGACTAATATGGTCCTGGTTCCAATCTAAGCACCCGCAGTTCATCGAAATAACTTCAAAAACCGCATGACAACAAGGTATGTTTAAAACATACCTTGTTGTTTTCATGTATAAAGATACCGCTAAGCCTCTCGTTTTCTATCTTATCTCGCTTCTTCCTTAGGTGTCTTATAAACCTTTTCAACCTCAACTCCCAGTGTCTTCAGATAATCGACGATCTGGTCTAGGCTTTTCATAATTTCACCTCAATGTAATGTTAGGATGACTTAAAAATCTCTATGGCTTATTTACGAATGACTTACTTACTTTGTTTCATATTCTCTAATCTAACCATACCCCAGATTTCATTATTGTATTCAATTTCAAGCATATTTACACAGTTTTTTTACAATTGCTCGTCAAAAGGGTGTTGTTCTTTCACCAGCTCAATGAAAACAGAAACATTCTTTGAAATTTCTTTCTCATTGCCAGGAATAACGTAGGAAAAGAAGCGGGTAGCAGACTTAATAAATGGCAGAGGATAGATTAGCTCTTTAGAATCAGAATGCTCTGCAACTGTCTTTGAAATAATAGATAAACCTAGTCCTTGTTTTACTCCTTGAATCACACCGTGGTTGCTGCCGATCGTAATTAGTTTACCCGGGCGGATATTGTAGCTGTCCCACAAAGACTCCATAACATCTCTCGTACCTGAACCACGTTCCCGACATATCCACGTTTGATCTTGCAGCTCTTTAAAGTTCCCATCTTTTCTATGACGTAACGGATGTTCTGCAGGTACGACAACCACCATCTCATCTTCCATAAAAGGATGGGGCGATAGATCTTTTTGCTTCACTTGTCCCTCTATCAACCCAATATCCAGTTCATGCAGCTGAACCTCCTGGTTGATGTGCTCAGTGTTTTTAATCGCTACATTAAGTTCTACATCCGGATATAAATCACTAAAGGTTTTCAGCAAAGAAGGTAAAACATATTCTCCAACTGTATAGCTCGCTCCTATTCGAATTTCCCCTCTCAGCTGATGGTGAAATTCGTAAACTTCAGTGCGCGCTTTATCCAGCAGAGCGAGAATTTGTTTTGCTCTCTGGTAAACAATGTCGCCTGTATACGTAATTTGAAATCGTTTAGGTGTACGATCAATTAAGGTCGTCTGGAAATGCTCTTCCAGACTTTTAATATGGAAGCTTACTGTAGGCTGAGACAGGTTCAGCTGTTGAGAAGCCTTAGTAAAACTCTCGAGTTCAATAACTTTTACAAAAGTCTGCAATGATTCTATATCCATCGTTTCAGTCCATTCATTTAAATTATTAATGATTATCATTATAAAGTTTTATTTTACTAATCACCATAGCGCTCGTATAGTGGTTTTTATATAAGAACGAAAAGGTAGGATATTATGTCTTTTATTAATAAATCGCACCAATCCTTATTCCTTGGTATAGTTTTTACATTCTCAATTGCAGGGATTGGTTTTTTTCTGGCTTTTCTACCCGTTTTCCATCAAATCGGACCCTTATCCGCCGCCATTTTACTCGCAGTGGTCTACCGGCACTTTTTCGGATTTCCCATTTCTTTAAATGAAGGCATTCAATTCTCTGCAAAACAATTATTAAGGTTGGCGATCATACTATTCGGTTTAAAGTTAAATATACATGTCATTATCGAAGAAGGTATTTCCTTACTCTTTCGCGATTTGATAGTGATCCTGTTCAGCATCGGGACTATGATGTTCCTCGCAAGGTTGATAAAAGCAGATCATTCTCTTTCTTTACTGCTTGGCATAGGAACTGGGGTTTGCGGAGCATCTGCAGTTGCTGCTGTTTCTCCTATATTAAAAGCGAAGGAAGAGGATACGGCACTAAGTGCCGGCATAATTTCTTTAATTGGTACCGGCTTTGCTATTATTTACGTCCTCCTTCGCCCATTTCTACCTATGGATGCTGAAAGTTATGGAATGTGGTCTGGACTTAGTTTGCATGAAGTTGCTCATGTGGTCTTAGCAGGGGAACCAGCAGGAGAAGAAGGGTTAGCGATGGCCCTGCTCGGTAAACTCGGACGTGTATTTCT
Organism: Halobacillus sp. B23F22_1; assembly: GCF_043497005.1. Classification (NCBI taxonomy): domain Bacteria; kingdom Bacillati; phylum Bacillota; class Bacilli; order Caryophanales; family Bacillaceae; genus Halobacillus; species Halobacillus sp. B23F22_1. Next base: position 102,152 of record NZ_JBIEKE010000004.1, read on the forward strand.
ACTCGTACCACTCTGCCTTTTGTTGATGACGGTAATGAAGCGAAAATATCAAACCAGCTCTAATCAACCCGTGCCATTTCCCTGGTTTTTAGTTGGATTTCTAGTCATGAGTGTAATCGGAAGCTTTATTTTTGGTACTTATATCACTGTCTCCACCTCATTCTTAGAGGGCATTTCTACTGCCACATCGTTCATTCTTACGATGGCTATGGCTGCTCTGGGATTGAATGTAAGTCTGCACGATGTAAAAGATCGTGCTTTAAAACCCATTACAGCAGTGATTGTTACGTCAATCTTGTTAAGTATCGTAACCTTTTTTATAATTTGATAATGATAACTATAATTTTCTGGTCCCCATGATGACCGAAACGAAAGCAAATACTAGTAGAAAAAAAGCTAATAGACCATATGCGCCTCCTTCAAAACCTCTTATTTGAACAAATCCTATGTAAAACAAAATCAAAGCTGCCACCGCAGTTAATAGACCAGGGATCAAACGTACGATAAAAGGAAGTGCTGACTTTCTCAGCCACCACATTAAAACTATTACAAGCACTCCAATGACCGTTGCCATAAGAAGCGGTCCTCCTACCATCATGTATTTACCTCCCTCTGCAAGCAAATTTATGAAATTTTCAATATACTCTCTTCATTTATTTTAACATAAATTCCCTTATTTTCTTTTTTTGTCTTAAGTCATTTACCATGAAAAAAGAGTATGAATCGACGAGATACATACTCTTTATCTTTTGCTGACTAAAGCTTCTATTTAGAGATTCCATACTGATTATCTGAATCTGCATACTTATTGAACCTGCGTTGGAACCAATAAAACAGATGCGTTACAATGACTTTAATGATCGCATAACCTGGAATGGCGACAATTACGCCAATAACTCCAAACAAATGCCCCGCTGTTAACAGGACGAAGATGATTGTCACTGGATGAACATGAAGTCTTTTCCCCATAATTTGCGGGGAAATAAACTTTCCTTCTAATAGCTGGACAACTGTCCATACCACAGCAAGCTTAAGCAGCATAAAAGGTGAAGTTACAATCGCAATGATAAGTGCTGGAATAATGGCAATCATAGGGCCAAGATAAGGAACAACACTTGTTACACTAGCAATAGCTGCAAGCAGCAGTGCATAATCTAATCCGATAATTAAAAAACCAATATACATCATCACCCCTATGCAGAAGCTGACAAGGATCTGGCCTTGTATATAAGCACTCAGTTGGTGATCAATACCTTTAAACACACTAGATAGCTCAGGTCTTACCTTAGGAGGAAATACTTTCAGAATCATATTCGGGAATTTCTCTCCATCCTTTAATAGGTAAAAGAGAATAAAAGGCAAGGTTAAAATGGCAATGATCACATTCGTTATTGTAGAAATAAAGTTGGTAATGCCTTCTACTGTATTGCCGGCATAGGAAGAAAAGTTATCTGAAACCTGACCAAGCGTTCCTTCTAAATCTTCAAATAAGTTGTTATAGTAATTGGCGAACATCGAGTTTCTTAACCACTCATCGATCGCTCCTGCCATTTCCATTAAGTATTCAGGTAATTCCTTGGCAAGGCTCATAAATTGACGTTCTAAGAAAGGAATAATTAAAAATACAAGCAGCGTAATTAAACCAGCTACAAGAGCTATGGTGATTAATATACCCCACACCCTTTTTATACCTATCTTCTCTAATAATCCGATAAATGGACGCAGTAAATAATAAACGACCACAGTAAACAGAACGGGCAGAGCAATTGTTTCAAGGAAAATAACAATGGGATGAAATATAAATGAAACTTGGGTATAAACAAGAAAATTTAACCCAATAAATAAAAGAATCGCTAATATGTAAAGTAAATTTCGACCTCCAAAAAAACGAATCAAAGGGGTAGATTCCCATTTATCCATATCTTTCCCTCCCTATATGTACCTTCATTTTAGCACAGCCTAAAAAAAAACGTGCCCCTTTAAGGCACGTTTTGCTTAATATCTTTTAGACTTGCGGTTTCTCATAAATTTCCTAATCACCGGATAGATCATAGGTCCATATTTAATCGCACGTTTGATTAATCTTCCCATCGTAGTTACCTCCTACCCGAAATGGTTTGTTAAAGGTATGTTTCCCTTCTCCTCCATTTCTAAAACCCTACGGCCTTTACCCGATAATTTTATGATACAAGTTCCGGGCTTCTGTTATATCTTTGGTGCCATGAACCAGAACTCGTCCGTCTTTAAAGAAAACCATGCGCTGGTCCCCTTTTTTATAAGATAATAAGAACGGATTTTGTTCGACCTCGCCGTCTATTAAAGACATCCTTACCTCATCTAAATTTCTTACCATTTTAGAAGGCGGGCGAATCTGAACGGTGTCTCGTCCACATAATACTGCGGTCTTCGTTTGGTATTTCGGTGATAAATAAGGATAGACAGCGTTCACTCCACAGGAAGGGCAGTTCTTTCGTTTGACACGATTTACCTTCAACGTAGTATAGTGGTGGTTCCATAAATCAAACATGACGAACTTGCCGATCAAAGCTTCTTTGTCCTCGACAAGGATCTTTAGAGCTTCTGCCACTTGATGAGCAGTTACCATTTGTACAGCCGGGCTGATGACGCCCGCTGTATCACAGGTGGCTCCACCGATTGGAACAGATTCAAGCAAGCATTGAAGACAGGGGGTTTCTCCAGGTATGACTGTATAACTCATTCCGTGACTCCCCACACACCCTCCATAAATCCAGGGAACGCAATACTTCTGACACACATCATTAAGTAACATACGGGTATCAAAGTTGTCCGTTGCATCCAGGACAACATCCACTTGATCAATCAACATTTCTAACTCTTCGCGCTGGACATCCATTATGTGTCCTTGTATCTGTATTTCAGAATTAATTTCCTTCAACTTACTTTCAGCTGCTTTTGCTTTTGGAATTCTTTGGTTTGCATGTTCTTCGGTGAAGAGCTGCTGGCGCTGCAGATTGCTCCACTCCACGTAATCACGGTCGACAATAGTTAATCTTCCGACCCCGCCACGGACAAGCTGTTCGGCACTACTCGCCCCTAGCGCACCTGCACCAATTATTAGCACATGTTTTTTTATTAATTTTTTTTGACCTAGATTTCCAATTGGCTGAAAGCGTTCTTGACGAGAATAACGATCGAAAGACATGCTTTACCCCCATTTTGACTGACTCTTCTTTTTTATTTTATCACGAAGCTACCTCATTACGCTTCCTCCAGAAATTTTCAAGGATTCGCCGATAATGTTGGAGGAGGCATCTGATAGTAAAAAGATAATCGTACGTGCTACTTCCTCAGGGGTGCTCAATTGGCCAGAAGGAATCCCGGCCTTTGCTCGTTCTAACTGGTCCTCATAACTGCGCCCTTCCCGCTCTCCTTTATTCTTAATCGCCTGCTGGCCCATTTGCGTATCAACATAACCAGGACAGACAGCATTCACTCGTATATTATGCTCTACAGCCTCCACCGCAAAGGATTGAGTGAATCCTGTAATGGCAAACTTTGATCCGCTATAAGCTGTGTTACTATGGGTCCCTCGTAATCCAGAGAGAGAGGATAGGTTTACAACGGCTCCGCGTCTTAGCTCTTTCATGTGTTCATAAACCTCTTGAGTAAGGAGTACGGTTGAGAAGTAATTTAACTCCATCACGGAACGCAGATCATCTTCAGTGAGTTGATCTAGTGCGTTTCCTCCAATAACCCCCGCCGAATTTACCAGCCCTTCTATCGCTCCAAATGTATGTTGAGCTTCTTGCACAAGACGCTTTCGTTCTTCCACTTTGTTTAAATCAGTTGGACAAACAAATACTTTAGCTGAAGGGGTTTCTTGTTCACATGCTTGCTTCAATTCGCTCAATTTCTTTTCATTTCGTCCTGTAATAGTAACACTTGCTCCTGCTTTCACTGCTTCTTTTGCTGTTGCATAGCCAATCCCGCCGGTCGCCCCGGTAATTAAAATGTGTTGCTCTGTTAATGCTTCGTTTGAAAATACGCTCATTATGAAGCCTCCTTTTACGAGTAAGATAGCACTATTTGGCAAGCTTCAAACTTTTCCCCAATAAAAAATCAACGTCTTTAGACTTCCTTAGTCTTCAGACGTTGATCCACGGAACGGCCATAGGCACGTTCACCGTTATTTGTTTGTCATATATTCTCATAGCTACCGTCACCACTTCTTAAAGTCTTTATTTCCGCTTATTTTTACGGAAAGGCATTAGAAGTTTACCGCTTCTTGTACGCTTCACTTTAGTGGAAGCCGCCTGTTGAGATTCCTTAGCTTCCTCACTATTCTTGTAATCCTGATCGAATAGTTCGCGAGCCTTGGAATAAAGCATAGTCATTTTTGGTCCCTCCTTTTTAAATAGTATATTAAAATAATTCCCAAATTTTTCAGCATTAAAACTAAGGAATTTAAGGAAATTTTACTCTCTATAAAGGGGGTAACGCAATAGTTTTTTTTACAATTTTTTTGACAAAATTCGGTGATTTTCTTACTATGATCGTGGATCTAATAAGCAGAAGATTAGAATATTGATTTGGCGGTCTTTATAATGAATACAATGAAATGTTTTAGAGGAGGATTTATATGATAAAAGTCGCGGCTCTTGTGGGAAGTATTCGTACGAACTCTTTTAATATGAAATTAACTCAATTTATGAAGGATAGATATAGTGATCGTTTAGATATTCAAATTGTACCCATTAACGATTTAGCCTTTTACGATCAAGATATTGAAGATGAGGCTCCTGCTTCTGTCCAGCGTTTTAAAGCTGAGTTGGCTGATGTCGATGCTTTTCTTATTGTCACACCTGAATTCAACCATTCCATTCCTGGTGTACTTAAAAATGCATTGGATTGGCTTTCTCGAGGTGATCGTGAAATGGCAAATAAAGCGACCTTTATTGCAGGAGCCACAATGGGAGCTCTGGGGACGGTACGCGCCCAGATGCAGCTGCGTCAAATTTTAAACTCACCGGGTATGGGAGCGAATGTATTACCAGGAAATGAAATTCTAGTGGGGGCTGTGCAGCATAAGATGGATGAGAATGGCCGGCTCACTGATCAACAAACGATAGATTTTATCGATAGTGTTATTGATCAATTTATACCTTTTGTAGAAGACCAAAAAGAAAAAGCTCGGACGTAATTTTAACGAGTATTGGATTCGGCGGCTATTAAAAAAGTTCCCTATTCTGAGTTAGTTTTCGATCATTACTTTGAAACAACCATCTTTAATGTGGTCGTCAGCTTGTAGTGAAACCTTGGTAATAGGCATCCTTTCATTTTCGTGTCTACCATAGGAATTGCACCGTTTCCTAAAATCCTATTTTGAACATAAATCATCCGGACTGATTTCACTAGAATCGTCCGGATGATTTTATGCTTTATCAGTTTTGCCCCAGCACCTTACTTTTTACTTCTGAAGATCACAATACATATGCATAGCCTTATTTAGAAAGTCTGCATACCCGCGTTTCTTCTTATCAATATTGTTCGTAAAGCGCGGATCGGTAATATACATATCTGCTAAATCTCGAAAAATTTCAATACTGCATTGATAAAAATGATCGGTAATATGCTGGCGCTTTGCCTCGATCCATCTTTGCACCTCTGCATCAGCCGGAGAGCGATCCATCAGGTTAACCAACTGACGATCGATTTCTTCACTCTCCTCATGAATCTTCTTCCAATCCTCTTCGGTATAGGATGAAGTCCTTCTAGCTGATTCCTGATAAGCATCTGTATCACCCCAACGCTGTTCAGCTTCATTCGCGTATTTCTTTTGGTGTTCTTTAATTTTCTTCATATCGAATGGTTCAAAACGATCTTTATTTGCCATTGTTTTTCCTCCCTCAAATGTTTGAATAGACTGATCAATTGATTGAATAATCTTATCTAATCTCTTTTTTTTCTCCAACAAGATGGTTTTATGCTGCTTAAGCGCTTGTTTTTCATCAAATGCTGGATCATGCAATATTTCCTTAATTCTCTGAAGTGGAAAATCCAGCTCTTTAAAGAAAAGAATCTGTTGCAGCCTAATAAAATCATTGTCATTATAATAACGATACCCGTTGTCTGCTTTCTTTGGTGACAGCAGTCCAATTTGGTCATAATGGTGCAGTGTGCGCACACTTACACCAGCTAGATCAGCTACTTCTTTTACTTTATACACGGTGATCACCTCACTTCTAAATATAATCTATGACGCAACGTAAGAGTCAATAATATTTCCCGGGGAATATTGTCGTTTTTTAAGAGATTTTTAAACAGAGAGAGGTATTCTTGATATTTTGCAGAATATCTTCTGTAACACCACTTTTAAATGAGGTCATAATTATGAATATGTATTGCCATAGTGCCTTTCACCAGTTAGAAATCGTTATCGCTTCACTCTCAGAGATTCTAGGACAATTAAAAGATGAAGACTTATCCTTTCGACCCACAGACGGAAAATATTCCGTTGGAGAACTATTAGAACATTTAGCGATGATTCCCGCAGCCGACGCCAGAATTGCAGAAGGCGCATCGGAAGAGGAAATGAAAGAACTTTATGACTCGGTATCCCTTAAAACAAAGGAAGAAATTTCACATGCTTTATTTGAGCATTTTGCCCAACTGAAGTTTCAGTATGAACACTATACAGAAGATCACTTATTTACGGAGATCACTTCTTGGTGGGATGTAACGTATACTCGTTTTGAATGGCTGCTTGAAATTGTAGCTCATATGTATCACCACCGTGGACAGCTTCACTCAATGCTTGTCCATACTTTCAAGCTTGATCCAGAGATTATGTTATTTGAATAGGTCAGTCATTGAACGTAAGAAAAGGTCTCCCGCCTAAAGCAGGAGACCTTTGTTTTATTTCTTCTTCTTTTTACCTAAAGTTGTTTGAATATCATCCTTATAAGCGTAAGAGAATAACAACGAAACAAGTATGGCTCCGCCAATTAAGTTCCCAATACTCGCTGGAATTAAATTAAAAAGGATATACTCGTACCACGTGTATTTATCTGAAGCTAATACACCCATACTAAAGTAACCCATATTGGCAGCGCTGTGCTGAAAGTTACCGGCTACAAATAAGATAACAGGTAAAGTCGTCCCCAGGATTTTTCCGGTAATGTCGCGGGCGGACGTTGCAAGAAAAGCAGCCATCCCGATTAACCAGTTGGCTAATATCCCTGACACTACAACTTCAAACCATCCTTTAACTCCGTGATCCATGAACTTCATTTTTTTATCAAGGTAAGAGGAAAGTTCGGTGTAAAACTCAGCGTTTAGTGAATTTGAAACCTCTATAAGGACAGCCACCATAACGGCGCCTAAAATATTACCTATATAGGTGGACGCCCAGAACTTATAAATATTGACTTTCATAAGATTGGCTTTATTAAATAAATAAGATGGCAGCAGCACGTTAATTTCCGTAAATAAAACGGCCCCCGAAATAAATACCATCGCATAACCAGCTGCGAAACCAAGTCCCGACAATAAATAAAAGATGCCTTGCTTCTCGACACCTTCAGCAAGCAGGATGGAAAAAATCGCACCAAACGTCATAAACGATCCGGCAGTAAGAGCCAATAAAAACTGGCTGCCAAACGACTGCCTTAAGTGATCTCTCCCTTTTTCCCCAAATTCATCTACAATCTGTGAGGGAATATAAAATTGACGCCCCGGGCGATCAATCTCAGAATAATTTTGATCCGTCTCTTTATCTTCGTGGGCTTCACGCTCTTCTTCTTTTTCTTTCTCGCTCATTTCCATCCCTCCTGTGGAATTCTTATTCCCTTCATTAATGACAAGTAATCAAAAATCATATCCTCACGCATATTTCTCTTAAAACAGGTAAAATTACATAGTAAATCGAACTCATTTAGGAGGGACTCATGGGAAGCCGAGATCAAGTATGTTTAGCGTGTGACGGACGTGGATTGTTAATGGACGATGAAGAATGGCAGTACACATGTAAAATATGTAATGGAGATGGCTTTATGCCCCAACATACAAATGTAGCCAACCGCCAGCTTGCAGACACTGACGAGATGAATCGAATATTAGACTAAAAAAGCGGGAGCTCCTATAGAGAGCTCCCGCTTTTTTAGTTATTTAATAAGTTTCAGTAGGTTCTTCGTTCACTACGGGTGATTTAGGTTTACGGACAAGAGCGGTAATACCTGCAATCAGGTAGGCAATCCCGCCAAACAATCCTAACCCAAAGGTGCCGAATGTTAATAATACTGCTGCCACTATTAAAATAATCCCTGCTGCCTTTGGTTTTTTATTTCCTTTTAAGAATACAATACATAATATGCCAAGTGCTACGGCGATCAATCCTGCAACTACTACAGTCCAGGCCCCGGTGGACATGGCATTCATTAACTGATCCACTGAAATCTGGTCAGGATCTACGTTGGGGTCCTGGTTTATAATACTTTCCAATTCAGCACGAGCTTGAGGATTATCCCCCATATTTGCAAAAAAAGCTCCTAATGCTAAAGCAAGACCAAAAAAAACAGCTCCAATAATGGTAAAAACAATTTCTACAGTTCGTTTCAAATGCTTCACTTCCTTTCAAATTTAAGCGTTCGTCACATCTCTTTTCGTGAAAAAGACCCATGCCAATCCTAGAAAAATAATTAAGTAGGCACTTAAAACAGTGATTGAAAACCCTAGAGTTAAATCAGAAATCATCGGGGTGCCGGTGAAAAACTGATTTAAATCTGTATTAGCAAATAAGATATACTTCGCCCACTCTTTATTTGCGAAAAAGCCAACGATGGTATTTCCGGACATCATGAGAAAAATAGCTACTCCAATTGCTAATGAACTATTTCTAAATATAGTCGAAATCATAAAAGCAAATGTGGCCATCATTACTAAATTAACAGAACTTAACATGTACTGTGAAGCTGTATGCTGAAAAATAGGTGCCTCTTGAACTTCTCCATCTTTCATAAACAAGTAGGGTTCATTTAAACCGGCAAAGCCAAATAACAGCGAACCCGTAATAAAAGATAACACATAAAGAAATAAAAGCATCATCATGGCATAGACCAGAACCGACACATACTTCGCAGCCAATATTTTTGTGCGAGATATAGGGCGGATCAATAATAATTTAATTGTACCCCATTTGAACTCGTTTGCAATAATACTTGCTGCAACTATAATTGTTAACAAACTAATAATCGATACATTGCTTCGATTTTCCTGTACAAAATCCCATACATCGTAACCATCAGGTGGAATTTCATGGTCTAATCGATATTGGTTCATTGCTATGGTCTCTTGATTTAAATCAGAAAATCCTGATTCTTCGTCTATATCTTGCTGAAGCTGTTCGTTTTCTGTTTGGAGCTGCTCTTCCCAATTTTCAGAGGGCTGATCTGATTCTTCAGTTAACATTCCATCTACTTTAAAGAACACCCCGACGCCTACGACTAAAACAGCTAAGATAATCAACATGACCCAGGTTGAGATTTGGGAAAACAGTTTCATTTGCTCATTTTTAACAAGCTGAATAAAGTTATTCAATGGCTCCATCTCCAATCAAATCCAAGAATTTATCTTCTAATGTAGACCGAGAGACGGTGACACCGTATATATTAATATTGTGCTCTACTAATTTCTGAACAATTGATGGCAGTTCTTCACGTTTTGCTGTAAATAGAAGCTGCCCCCCTTGAATCCTCACCTTAGCATCTACACACTCTTTTACTACACCTTGGGCTTCCCCAATAGGTTCAGCTTCTAGAAGCACTTCTTTCTTATCCGTCTCTTCTAGAGCATCATCCACAGATTGAATCGAAATAAGCTCCCCATTTTTAATAATTCCAATTCGATCACACATGAGTTCCATTTCAGATAATATATGGCTCGAAACGATGACAGCCACTCCGTCCTCGGAAGCCAGTCGTCTTATGTAAGCCCGAATTTCACGAATACCTGAGGGATCTAACCCGTTCGTAGGCTCATCTAAAATGAGGATAGACGGTTTATGTAGAAGAGCTTGTGCAATCCCCAGCCTTTGCCTCATTCCTAAAGAATACTTCGACACTTTTTCATTTATCCTATTTTCCAAACCAACCAACTTAACAACTTCATCGATCCGTTCTTTTGTAATACCAGAGACCATGCGACTATAGTGGACCAGGTTTTTACGGCCGCTCATGAAAGGATACATTTCCGGATTCTCCACAATGGCTCCTACATGCTGAATCGCTTCTTTAAAGTTCGTTTTGACGCTATGGCCTTTGATGTACACATCCCCTTCACTCATTTTCATAAGTCCAGCCATCATACGGATTGTCGTCGTTTTACCCGCCCCATTAGGTCCTAGAAAGCCAAATACTTCACCACTGTGTATTGAAAAATTAAGTCCTTTAATAATCGGCTTTCCTTTCATCGTTTTCTTTAGATTTTTTAACTCCATGACCGATCCTGTCATTACCTCATAACCTCCCTATCGTCATCACTATCTATTCTACGAATGAAATTCACAGGCGTTTCACATTAAGATAACATTTCTACAATACATAACATTACCACCTCTCATAATGGATTAAGCTCGTTTAATTTGATAAAATTTAGACAAAGTGAAAAAGGGAGGGACTATAAATGAAGATCGTGTCTATTGAACCGACGCCGAGTCCTCACTCAATGAAAGTGAACGTTAATGAAGAACTTCCTTTTGGGGAAAGTTTAAATTATAAACAAGGGGATTCACTTGAAGATGCACCTGATTACGTTTCCGCGCTCTTTAAGATCAGCGGGGTAAAAGGTCTGTATCGCGTAGCTGATTTTATTGCGTTAGAACGCAGTGCAAAAACCCCCTGGGAGGATATCTTACCAGAGGTGCGCACCATATTTGGGTCTGAACAACCCGATGAACACTCGCCTTCCACCTCAAAGTCAAATGATGATTCGTTTGGCGAAGTTAAAGTGTTTGTACAAATGTTCCGAGGGATCCCAATGCAAGTGAAACTCGAAGAAGGCGATGAAGAAAAAAGGGTTGGACTTTCGGAACGATTTATGGAAGCTTCCATGAAAGCGGCCCCGGCGTCTCCGAATATGATTATGGAACGTAAGTGGATAGAACAAAGCCCCCGGTACGGTACTCCCGAGGATATCGGTGAACAAGTGAAAGAAGAGTTATCAGCCAGTTATGACGATCAACGGCTAGAAGCTCTTGTTAAACAAGCGTTTGACCAAGCTACACCAGAGCCAATGGAGTCAAACGCTCCAAAGGTTTCCCTAGAAACGTTAGATGATCCAGATTGGAAAGTGAGATATGCTGCTCTTGATCGTATGGATCCAACTACTGAAGATCTACCAGTGTTAGAAAAGGCACTTAGCGACGACAAAGCTTCTATCCGCCGCCTAGCCACGGCTTATCTAGGGATGATTGAAGAGCCCGAAGTTTTACCATACTTGTATAAAGCTTTGGAAGACAAAACGGTAACCGTACGACGAACGGCAGGTGATTGTTTATCCGATTTAGGGTTTAAAGAAGCGATGCCGCACGTCATTGAAACGCTGCAAGACTCTAACCGTCTCGTTCGCTGGAGAGCCGCCATGTTCCTTTATGAGCTGGGTGATGAAACAGCTTTACCTGCGTTAAAAGAAGCAAGCGATGACCCTGAGTTCGAAGTACGCTTGCAAATAAACATGGCCATTGAACGAATCGAAGGCGGTGAAGAAGCTAAAGGTTCCGTTTGGCAGCAGATGACTCAGGCTGCGAAACAAAAATAATGAGGAGGTTTAATTATGAATCCATATGAAGCTTATATGAAAGAAATTTCCCAACCGATGCGTGATGAACTAACAAACGCTGGTTTTACTGAACTTACAACTCCCGAAGAAGTCGACGGATTTATCGGCGAAAGTGAAGGTACAGCTTTAGTCGTTGTTAATTCTGTATGTGGATGTGCTGCAGGGTTGGCGCGTCCCTCTGCACGTGAATCTCTTGATTTTGAGAAGAAACCCGATCATCTTGTTACCGTTTTCGCTGGTCAGGATCGTGAGGCGACAAGCCGCATGAGAGATTACTTTGAAGGATATGAACCATCTTCTCCTTCCATGGCACTGCTTAAAAATGGGCAAGTTGTTCATTTTATTCCGCGTGAAGAAATAGAGGATCATGAAGTTGAAGAAATCGTAGAGAATTTAACTAAAGCTTATAAACAGTACTGTTAATAATATAAAACAAAACAAAAAACCGAATAAAGCAAAAAATAATCCGAACGATTCTATTGCAATCAGTTCGGATTATTTTTATTAAATCGAAGTATACCATCACTCCGTCAAAATACTCCACTTTCCTTGGGGACTTTGACTACACTAATGAGCTGCGTTTTTTCGAAAGTTCGTTTTTTCACTTTCCTTATGTTCCGCCCACTTTTTTGTGCAGCTTCCTGAAGGGGATACACTAACCTTTGACAGATTTCCGTTCCACAAGTTCAGTTGATAAACTATAGTGCCGCTCTGCTTTGTCCCCAGCCAACAGTTGAAAAATGAGATGAACTGCAAGGGCCCCTGCTTCATATTTAGGCTGGCGGATTGTCGTCAATGGAGGTGCCACATACTCTGCTAGTTGAATATCATCAAACCCTACCACTGAAATGTCTTCTGGAATACCAATGCTGCGTTCAGAAAAAGCCTGGAGTCCTCCTATAGCCATCTCATCATTCGCATAAAAAACAGCATCCGGGAGGTTTTGCTGTGCAATTAACATCTTCGTAGCCCTGTACCCGCTCTCACGCGTGAAATCTCCTGATATCTTCAAACGAGATTGGTAGCTGACCTCATGATCTAACATCGCTGACTTGTACCCATGGAAACGTTTTTCATTATCATGAGAATTGTATGGACCGCTCACATAGGCAATATTACGATGACCTTTTTTAATCAAATGCTCAGTGGCCACATAGCCCCCTTGTATATTGTCCACCTGCACCTCCAGGACGAACTCACTATCGATTTCCCGATCAAGTACGACAATAGGAAAATCCTTTCGTGCAGACTTTTTAATAAGGTCATCACTAATATTATGAGCCAGGATAATAGCACCATCAACACGCTTTTCTTTTAAGAATTTCGTTGCTGTTGAGAGTTCGCCGCCAATTGAACTGCAGGCAATTAAGTCGTAACCATTTGCCGAAGTGACTTCCTGGACACCTTTAATTAATTCAGAGTAGTAAGGACCAGATAAATCACTTAATATCAGAGCAATCGTATTCGTTTTTGTTCGTTTTAAGTCTGAGGCAAATCCGTTCTTTTGATAATTAAGCTCGATTGCAGCCCTTTGAACTTTTTCAACTGTAGCTGGACTAACTTTCTTAATCCCATTCAAAGCATAGGAAGCCGTAGATACGGCAACACCAGCCCGCTTTGCTACATCTTTAATCGTTGCCATCCTCAAAATCTCCCGTCTATTCTTATAAGAATGCAAGTCTTTATAACTACAACTCTCTCTACTTATAGAATATCGTTTGTTCAGCTATAATTCCAACGACTCACATTCACAAAAATTCTAGCACTCGTTTAATTTGTTGATCCCAGTATTCCCACTCGTGCCCTCCAGCACCTTCCTCAAATTCTATGTTTAAACCTGATCGCTTTCCATATTGATAAAACTCTTTATTTGCTTGATAGTTATGATCTTCTGTGCCGCAAGCCTGATATAGTTTTGGTAGAGTTATATTATCCTCGGTTAATTGATCAATTAAGAAATAAAGATCATCTTTCGTCCCTTGAATAGGCCGGTTTCCAAATATATTAGCAAAGTCTTCAGGAAAAGAATCGATCCGACTGCTGATATCGAGTGAACCTGACAAACTGGCAGCTGCGCTAAAACGTTCAGGATAAGTCAATGCCATTTTAAAAGCGCCATACCCTCCCATTGACAGCCCGCCTACATATTGATCCTCCCTTTTTTGCGATAGAGGAAAAAAAGACCGGGCTACCTCAGGCACCTCTTCACTTATATAGGAAAAGTAGTCAGGTCCGTGCTCCATATTTGTATAAAAACTGCGATTTGCAGCCGGCATAACGATGGCAAGTTCCCGCCCTTCTACATATCGTTCAATTGAAGTATTGCGCAGCCATTTACTATCATCATCAGATAAGCCATGAAGTAAATATAAAGTTGGGTACCCATTTTGAGGGAGGGCAGTATGTTCTGGTAAAATCACATTCATAGAAACATCTAAATCTAAAATTTGCGAATGAAATTGACAGTTTATTTTAGCGATCGATTCCTGCCTCCTTTATGATTTACGGAAAGTAGATGGATAAATTTCTATCAATAAACAGCTTCCAGGTTTACTTAATTCCAGACATCGTAAATCCTTCCACAATATACTTCTGAAAAAATGAAAAGATAATGATAATCGGAACGACCATAAAGGCTGCACCAGCCATTTGAAGGGCAAAGTTGTTCGCATACTGCCCTTGAAGTAAGGATAAACCTACTGACAAAGTATAAAGTCCTTCGTCGTTCGCAATAATAAGCGGCCACAGGAAACTATTCCATGCTGCGATAAAAGTTAAGATCCCCTGCACCGCGAATATTGGCTTAGCAACAGGCATGATCAACCGGAAAAAGATATAAAATTCTCCAGCTCCATCGAGGCGCGCCGCTTCAATCAAGTCAGTTGGAATGGTGGTCATAAACTGACGGAACAAAAAGATACTAAAAGCAACAGCAAGTCCTGGCAACACAATACCTGCCATTGTATTTGTAAGACCCATTTCATTGAGCAGCAAGTAAACCGGAATCATTGTAACTTGTCCAGGGATCATCATGGTAGCCAGCACAAAGTAAAAAACCTTCTCTTTTCCACGGAAATCAAACTTTGCGAACCCGTACCCCGCCATGGCATTAAACAAGAGACCGACAAATGAACACACTACAATGATTAATGTATTTCTTAAATACACGGCAAAGTTTAAGCTCTCAAACAAGTTCACGTAATTTTCAAGAGTGAAGTTTTCCGGAATAATAGTCGGTGGAATGTTTAGAACTTCACTCTCAGGTTTAAATGAACTCGAAATCATCCATAAAAAAGGAATCGAGACAATAATTCCTCCTATAATAAGAAGAATTGTAACTAAATTTTTTTCAAACTTACTCTTTTTTGTAACAGTTGCCATACTTCATCAACTCCGTTACTTCTTTTAATTTCTTACCTATTAGTATTGAGTATCCGATTTCTTAAACTTAAATTGGATCAGTGTCATGATAATAATTAATATGAATAACACGAATGAACCTGCCGCTGCATATCCGAATTGACTATATTGGAAACCTTCTTTATAGATAAATAATGCAATGGAAATCGTTCCATCAAGAGGGCCTCCATCCGTCATGACAAATGGCTCTTCGAAGAACTGCATCCAGCCAATTAAAGTAGTTACGGTAACAAAAAAAGTGGCGTAACTTAACAGAGGAAGCGTGACTCTAAAGAGGACTTGAAAACGGTTGGCCCCATCGATTTCAGCAGCTTCATAGTAAGCCCGCGGAATTCCTTGCAATGCAGCAAGAAAGATAATCATGTTGATTCCAATCCCTTTCCACACAGCTAAAATAATCAATGAGATTTTCGCAATGGTCCGCTCCTCAAGCCAGGGAACATTATCCACATTAATGATCGATAAGAGGTAATTAAATAATCCGTATTCCGTGTTATAAAGATAACCCCAAATAACTGCAACTGCGATAATATTAGTAATAGATGGCATATAGTAGACAGAACGAAACACTCTAAACAGCATATTACTTCCATAATTCAGTAATAGGGCAATGCTTAGTGAAGAAATAATAACTAAAGGAACACCGATTACTACATAAAAAGCTGTATTAATTAAGGAAGTGGTAAAGGTTTCGTCGCTTACTAATTGTTTATAATTTTCTACTCCAATAAAATTAATGTTCGACCAATCCGCTAATCCTTTTAAATCTAGATCTGTAAAACTTATGAAAAAGGCGATGAGAATAGGGATGATACTGAACACGGTTAATAAAATTACTGCGGGCGCTATAAAAAAATAAGGGTGCCGTTCTCTATACGCCTGTTTGAATATTTTCGTCATGTTATCCCACCTTACGAAGTCTGCGCGTACTTACAAAAAATAAGATGAATACGGCAGATCGGTTCATGAATACGAACCATACCCATAACCTGATCCACTCCATATCCATCTCTCATACTGAGCGTTCATGAATAGACTTGTACTTTGTCTTATTCAGCTAATAATCCCTCAGCTTTTTCATTAAAGTTCGCCATTTCTTCTTTTACATCTGCGCCTCCAACATTAATTCTTTCTATACTGTCTAATAGTTCTTGAGTTAACTGATCCCACTCTTCAATTTGCGGACCTGGCTGAGCATTCTCCAGCTGACGGCCGAATGTAGCGTACATTGGATCATCTTGCAATACTGGATCTTCCCACGCTTCTGTACGGGATGGTAAAGTATTAGACATCTCTAACCACTCCAGCTGTGTTTCCGTTTCATTAATGTAAGACAGAAACTCTAGGGATTCGTCCACCTTCTCGGTATTATGGAAGATAGAGAAGTTAGCTCCTCCAATACTGGATGTACCTGTTTCCTGTTCAGGCATTACAGCGGTTGCCCACTGCCCTTCAATATCAGGAGCTTGATCATTTAACACACTAATCATCCATGGACCGCTGAAGAACATAGGCTTGGTTCCTTTTTCAAAAGCCTTGGTGATATCTTCACCTTCTGAAGTCTGACTGATTCCTTCTTCAAAGAAACTGTGATAGTATTCAATAGCTCCTACAAATTCCTCGCCGTCAAAGTTAAAATCACCGTTTTCAGCTTCTTCCTCACTTACTTCATAACCATTCTGCCACGCAAAAATAAATGGAGTGATTTGATCATTTTGGTCAATATCTAACCCGTAATCGTCTTCACTACGGTCTGCGAGCTGGCTTGAAGCATCTTTTAACTCATCCCAGGTAGCAGGGGCCTCATCATACCCAACTTCTTCAAGAAGATCCTCACGATAGTAAAGAACGCGGCTTTCTACGTACCATGGAATACCAATTTGTTGCCCTTCGTATTGCATCGTTTCTCTGGCACCTTCAAAATAATTATCAGGTTCAAATTCAGGATAATCATCTGTGTACTCTGATAGATCCAGCATCGCTCCTGCTTCAGCAAATTCAGGAACCCACGTGGTTCCTAATTGGAATACATCAGGTCCGTCTTGTGAAGCTACAGCCGTGAGGAGTTTATCATGGGCACTTTCCCAGGGAATGGCTTGCACCTCTACTTTAATACCATCTTCATTCTCTTCCTCAAACTTTTCAGCTAACTCTTTTAACTGCTTCCCCTCTTCTCCCATTGCCCATACGGAAATAGTTTTATCGTCATCTCCAGAAGCGTCATCGTTCCCGCCACAAGCACCAAGGAACATAGACATTGTCATAACCGAAGCTAATGCAACCTTCTTCATTTTCTTCATTACACCCTACCCCTTTTCAATTATATTGCCGAAATTAATTGAAACGTTTCGATAACTTGATTGTAATCAATTCTGTATCCGCTTTCAATACTTTTTTCTAAATTTTTTTACATTTCGTTCGATTTGGTACTAATTAAATAAATATTCTTATGATGTTCACAATTTAAAATACTACTATAAAGATATTTTAGTTTATATTTTCACAATGAATCGTCATCTTATATATGGGGAAATTATGTTTGACTCATGAGATGAAAGCGCTTATACTCCAACTATATCTAATTCGAAACGTTTCACTAAATATGCTGATGGAGGTCTCTCTATGAATGAAAACCAATTAACATCTCTACTTGAACAAATGACAACTGAAGAGAAAGTGGGACAGCTTATTCAATTAGCTACTCCTTTCTTAAAAGGCGCGTCTGATGGCGGGCAGATTACCGGACCCATGGTAGGCATGGGCATTACTGAAGAAGTTGTGAAAAATACAGGTTCCGTGCTCGGTGCTTCAGGTGCTAAAGAAATTAAGAATATCCAGGAATCTCATTTAAAAGATAATCGATTAGGGATTCCCCTTCTATTTATGTCTGATATTGTTCATGGATATAAAACAATTTTCCCTGTGCCACTAGCGATTGGATGCTCATGGGATTTAGATCTAGCAGAAAGAAGTGCAGAAATAGCCGCAGTTGAAGCCGCTGTCTCAGGCATACACGTTACGTTTGCTCCTATGGTGGATTTGGTACGTGATCCACGCTGGGGAAGAGTGATGGAGTCCACAGGGGAAGATCCATACTTAAACAGTGAGTTTGCCCGTGCTTTTGTGCGTGGATTCCAGGGGGACTTTGCAAATGATAACCAGCGAGTCGCTTCATGTGTTAAACACTTCGCAGCTTATGGAGCTGCAGAAGGCGGGCGGGATTATAACACAGTTGATATGTCCGAATGGCAGCTGCGCGAAAACTATTTACCTGCTTATAAAGCTGCATTAGATGAAGGCTGTGAAATGGTGATGACTGCTTTTAACATTTTAAATGGTGTACCTTCCACTGGAAATAAGACGTTAATGCGTGATTTGTTGAGAAATGAATGGGGATTTGACGGAGTATTAATCTCAGATTGGGGCGCCGTTAAAGAGCTAATCCCTCACGGTGTTGCTGAAGGAGAAAAGGAGGCAGCGCGCAAAGCTTTAGAAGCCGGCGTAGATATTGAAATGATGACGGAATGCTATGTGAATCACGTTCAACAGCTCATCGAGGAAGGTTCCCTCACTGAGAATCTTGTAGATGAAGCAGTATTAAGAATTTTAAAGTTAAAACAAAAGTTAGGGTTATTTGATAATCCTTATCGAGGAGCCGACGAAAGACTAGAAAGAGAATTAATTTTAAGTAAACAACACCGGGACTCGGCTAGAGAATTAGCAGCAAAGTCTGCTGTATTATTAAAAAACGAACAAGTTTTACCTCTCGAACGTTCCCAGAAGATCGCCTTAATTGGTCCTTTTGCAGACAATCACGACATTCTCGGACCGTGGTCATGGCTTGGGGCGCAGGAAGATACAATTACACTGGATAAGGGAATTCAATCTTATGCTAGTGAAGTAAAAATTGCAGAAGGTTCTAGTGTTGAATCAAGTTCAAGTGTCCAGCTCGACCTGGCTCTGAAGGCTGCGGAACAATCCGATGTGATTGTTCTAGCCTTAGGTGAAAGTTCGGATATGAGCGGTGAAGCTGGATGCCGGGCTGACATCCGTTTACCACAAGTTCAGCTGGAGCTCATTCAAGAGATGAAACAACTTAATAAACCAATCGTAACCGTATTATTTAACGGGCGCCCTCTTGAGCTTCACGGAGTTATTGACGAAACAGATGCCCTGCTTGAAGCCTGGTACCCTGGTACAGAAGGAGGGCAAGCAGTTGCTGATTTATTGTATGGTACAAGTAATCCATCCGGGCGATTAGCGATGTCGATTCCGCACTCCGTCGGCCAAGTACCCGTTTACTATAATCATTACAATACAGGCCGGCCGAAGAACGCACCGGATGCCCAAGAAAGGTTTGTCTCTCAATATTTAGATAGTCCGAACGGGCCACTTTTCCCGTTCGGCTACGGACTAAGCTATACAACCTTTACTTATAGTGAAGTAACAATTTCCAGCCAAGAATTAAGAGAAGGAGAGACATTAACAATTACGACTCGAATTACAAACTCTGGCGAAAAAGCAGGGGAAGAAGTTGTACAGCTTTATGTGAGAGATACAGCAGGAGAAGTTGTGCGTCCAATGAAGGAATTAAAAAATTTTGAACGAGTCTCCCTCTACCCCGGTGAAGAGAAAGTAGTAATTTTCACGTTAAAAGAAGAAGATCTGCGTTACTATCATTCCAATCTAGAATATAAGAGTGATCCAGGTCATTTTGAAGTTCTGGTCGGCCCTAACAGTAAACAGACTTCAAGCAGTGCGTTTCAGTTAGTTAAATAATATTTTACGTCGTTCTCTTTATTCTTAAGAGAACGACGTCTTTGTTATAGAACCCGTTCCTCGTTTAATAGAACCACTACTTTATAACCTATTTTTGAAATATTCTGATTTTTCACTTAAAAATGTTTACGCTTTCATTGATTTTATGTATACTTCTAATCGAAACGTTTCACTAAATTAAAAGGAGTGTTATTTTGAAGAAACCTTTGTATATCTTAGCCGTTTTAACATTTTTGATAACCACAGCATTGCCTTCTATTTCCGTAGCCACCCCCGGAGAAAAAGGAAAGGAAATAGCTCTTTCCAAACAGTTAGAATCGATTTCGAAGCAAACCTATCGTTATTTTGAAGATTTTACAGATGAAGATACCGGCTTAACTTATGACGCGGTACGAACAGATGAGGGAGAATTAGATCCTCAGAAGCACACCTCCCCTACTAATATTGGAATGTACATCATGAGCACCATTGCAGTTGAAGAATCAGGTAATCTCTCAGAGGGTGAGGCCATTTCTAAAATCCAAACCACTTTAGATACCTTAGAGGAAATGGAAACATGGAACGGCCTGTACTATAACTGGTACTATACAGATGACGGCTCCCTCATGACCGATTGGGGACAATTTATTTCTACTGTTGATAACGGCTGGTTATCGGCAGGTCTTATGGTGGCAGGCCAAGCATATCCACAACTTAATGAGGAAACGAGTGAACTTGTCGAAGCTATGGATTACTCTACCCTCTACGACCCTGAAGTCGGGCAAATGCACGGTGGATATGATGTGGCAGTCGAAAGCTTGACCGACCACCACTACGGCGCCCTTTACACGGAGCCGCGTGTCGCTAGCTACTTGTCAATCGGTAAAGGCGATGTACCTAAAACTCACTGGTGGGAAATGGAGCGAACAATGCCGGCTGAGTGGGATTGGCAGTCGCAAACTCCAGAAGGTTACTCGGAAACATATGATGGCATCGAAGTATTTGAAGGACATTACACTTACAACGATCAAAAGTATGTACCAAGCTGGGGCGGCAGCATGTTCGAAGCTCTTATGCCACAGCTCGTTATGAAAGAAAAGGAACTAGGTCAAGATGCCCTTGGTTTAAACAACCAACGACATGTTGATATTCAGATTGAATATGCGGAAGAACAAGGATATGAAGCATGGGGGATGTCTCCTGCCGCTACGCCTGATGATTATAAAGAATTTGGAGCTGCTCCTCTAGGGCACGAAGGTTATGAAGATGACGGTACTGTCACACCACATGCGACATTTCTAGCACTTGAATATGCCCCCATGGAAGCATTTGAAAATATTCAAACGTTGAAGAACTTTGACACTTACGGAAAATACGGTTTTAAAGATTCTGTAAACGTTGAAACAGGTGAAGTTACTGAAGCCTACCTTGCTTTAGACCAAGGAATGTCTGTAGTTGCAATTGCTAATTATCTTCACGATGGTGTGATTAGAGAGTATTTCCACCAGGATGAAATTGGAGAACACCCTGAAGATCTGTTAGAGCGTGAAGAGTTTTCAATTCAATAAAAATCGAGGAAAGACCCGAGCAATTCATTTGAATTTGCTCGGGTCTTTCCGTATTTAGCTGTCAGCTATTTTCTCTCACTATCACATACTTGTGATCATAAATAATTATCATATCTGATATAAAACCGTTACTCCCCTTATCACGAGCAACGAAGTATAATAAAAGTAACCTTTAAAAACGAAAGAGGCGATCCTATGTCAGATTCCATAAAACGCCAGGTTCAACAGACATTTTCAAAAAGTAAAGAAGCTTACGTAACAAGTACGACTCACAACAATCCAAGTGACTTAGAAGCCATAACGACCTGGCTTAATCCTCAACCCAGCTGGACTGTACTTGATATCGCTACAGGAGGAGGGCATGTCGCTAAAGAGCTGTGTTCAAAAGTTAATCTCGTATTTGCAACAGACCTAACGAAAGACATGCTGGTCAACACTGCCCGTCACCTTAAACCTTTTCCAAATATTCATTACGTAGTAGCTGATGCAGAAGAATTACCTTTTATTGAAGAAAGTTTTGATGCTGTCACTTGTCGTATTGCTCCCCATCACTTCCCGAATCCTCCTCAATTTATTAAAGAAGTGGCACGGGTATTGAAAAAAGGCGGGCAATTCCTAATGATTGATAATATTGCTGCAGAGGATGAGGAGCTTGATCACTTTTACAACACATTTGAAAAAATGCGCGATTCGAGCCACCATAGAGCTTTAAGAATATCTGAGTGGAAAGAGATCATTCGAGCCAATCATCTCTCTTTACAAAAAGAAACGACTCGTAAGAAGACTCTTCCTTTTTCTGATTGGGCTCATCGCACATTAGAAGTTGACGAAGTTGAAAAAGTAGAAGACTACTTTTTAAAAAGTGCATCGAAACTACAATCTTATTTTAATTTAGTGCAGCAAGAGAAGCACATCATTTCATTCTCTATTGACGAATGGATGGTTCTCTGTCAGAAATAGCACCTCCCTAAATCTTTAGTTATAGGTCAGCTTGTAGAGAAACCTTAAAAAGTGTAAAGGGTTTGAGGAAACGACTCCCTTTCCGCGGCCCCACACGACGTGGGGTCGTTCGATGTTGGCACACGACGTGCCGAACTTAATCGAACTTCCTATTTAAGACCTCCTCGGGCTTTATCAGCCCTCCGGGGTCACCCCTTATTCCCATTTCCCGCATGAGTCTCGCCGTTTCCTCAAACCCTTTTTCGAAATAGATCACTGGCAAAATCATTTATTCAAGCTGTGCCCTAAAAACAGCGTTTGCAAAAGGGCATTCACATTACTCAGGTTTCAAGATTCCATTTTGGTCAAAGGAACGGAAAAAGTGCCGACTCCTGCGGGACAGACAGGAGAAGCCCCGCAGGTCGCAGACCGAGGAGATTTTCCGTCTTGCCCAGCGGAAAACGGCGCTTTTTCCTGTTCCTTTCTCCATACTTATATGAAGTACATCTTAGCTTTTTCGACACACTGCCCTATAACTCTAAGTTATAGGTTTTTTTATGTTTATTTCTACCCTTTAACGGACAGGCTGAAGCTAGATTAGTTTGTAAAGTATGAGGTGACATTATGGATATCGTAGTAATGGCTCGAGTGTTGTTTGGTTCTTCGATGGGCTTCCATATTATATACGCCACGATCGGTGTTGGTCTTCCGATCATGATTATTCTGGCAGAAATCATGTACTGGATTAAAAAGGACGAACATTATGCGTTAATGGCAAAACGCTGGACGAAAGGTTTTGCCATATTACTAGCCGTTTCCATTGCTTCAGGAACGATTGTAGCAGTACTTCTGTCGCTGCTTTTCCCGAACTTTATGGAGATCGTCGGTCAAGTTATTTCTCTCCCCTTTCAGTTAGAAATTTTTGCTTTTCTGATTGAGGCAGTTTTCATGTCAATCTACTTATATGCTGCTGATCGTTTACCTCAAGGGCTGCGTGTTTTAAGTATTACGTTAGTCGCTATGGGAGCAACAGCCTCGGCCATCCTTATTACGGATGTGCACGCCTGGATGAATACACCGGCTGGGTTTGATATTTCAGCAGATGGCACCATCACAAATGTGAATGTATGGGAAGCTTTTTTTAATCCAAGCTTCGGAGTCACCGCCATACATGTTACTCTCTCAGCTTATATGACTGTCGCCTTTCTTATTGCTTCAATCGCTGCCATTCGCTTAATGAAAAGTCACTTGTCTATCGAGGAGAAGAGTTATCATAAAAAAGCTTTAATGATTGCTTTATATTTCGGCGCCGCTATGTCTCTTGCTACAGCTATTAATGGACATGAAACAGCTCAAATGCTTCATGAAGAAAACCCTAGGAAGCTAGCAGCAGCTGAGGGGCTATTTGAAACGACGCGCTATGCTGGATTATCCATAGGGGGATACACCTCTTTAGAGGATAAAGAAGTCAAGTATGCCCTAGAGATCCCCAATGCGCTCAGCTTTTTAGCAGGGGACCGCTTCGATACAGAAGTTATCGGGTTAAATGAATATCCTGAGGAACTTTGGCCCCCCCTTTACGTCCACATCTTATTTAATATCATGGTAGGAATTGGAACGCTATTAATTGTTTTATCAATAGCTGCCCTTTTCTGGAGGCACGTATTAAAACGAGAATTTCCAGGATGGATGCTTTCCCTTCTAGTTGTAAGCGGTCCGTTAGCCGTTATTGCAATTGAAGCCGGGTGGTGCTTCAGCTGTATCGGACGTCAGCCCTGGACCATCACTGATGTGCTGCCAACGGCAGAAGCTGCTACAGGATCAAGCAGTGTCGGCATTCTGCTGTTTTCTTTTCTAACATTGTATGTCGTATTGTTATTTGTTACTGGCTTTGTGATGCGATACTACTTTAAACGAAACCCCGTTGAGAAAGAGTTAACAACTGGAAATGTCTAGAACCTTCTTATCCCCGGATAAAAGGTTTAACGGAGCAACCATCACATATATACTCAAAACTATTTTACTTTAGAAAGGAGTGAGTCCTCGTGGAACCTTCCATTTTAGCGATTACGATCTTATGGAGTCTTCTATTTATCTACGCGATGCTCGGCTCACTAGATTTCGGAGCTGGTTTCTGGGGAATGATTTATGGAAAAAATGATCAGACAAGTGCTTCTCAAATCGCCAACCGTTTTCTTTCGCCGACCTGGGAAGTAACGAACGTATTTTTCGTAATTTTTGTCGTAGCACTCGTCAGCTTTTTTCCATTTGCTACTACGATGCTCGGAAGTTTATTGTTAATCCCTGTTGGTATGGGGCTTCTTTTATTAACAATTCGAACGACTTTTATGGTTTTCGCAAATCATGCGAATAAATACAGAGACCTGCTCATTATCACTTCCGGCCTTACCGGGCTGATTATTCCTGCTTTACTTGTTAGTATGCTTCCGATAACACTCGGAGGGTTCGTCGAGATCGTAGACGACTACCCTCAACTGCTTTATGGTGAGTTACTAACTCACCCTACATTATACATGCACATTGCCTTCGGACTTACCACTGAATTGTTCATTTCGGCTGTCTTTCTTATGGATTATTCTAAAGAAGCGGAGGATTGGTCAGCTTATCAAACTTACCGAAAGCATGCTCTATGGTTAGGTCCCGTATCCATTATTATCGCGATACTCACTATTGAAACCATGCCCGCAGATGCTGCCTGGTTCGTCGATAATGTAAAAGGAACCCCCCTCTGGTTTGGGTTATCATTACTCTTTTTTCTAATTGGGTACGCTTTCCTTTTTGTAAAAGGAAAGAACGGAAGAAAAGGTATCGCACGATTAGCCGTATTGTCCATTATCATTCAGTATGGCATCGCGATTTACGCCTATGGCTCAGCCCATCTTCCTTATTTAATTTATCCAGATTTAACTGTAGGGGCCAGCTTTACAAATCCCACCGTATTTTATAAGCTGCTAATCGTTTATGCTGGAGGATTTGCGATACTAATTCCTGCCTTTATTTTATTCTGGAGGCTGTTCCTTAAGGATCAACGCTACTTAAAACAACCATAGCCGACCTCCTTGAACAAAACTAAATAGAGCTTCCTATCATCCGAACGATTCTGTTTATATCAGTTCGGATGATTTGTGTACCAAGAAAAAGACCTTCACCATCGGCCCGGCTACACACTTCGCTTTATAATTATGTTTGTGCATTTTGACTAAGCGAAAGATCCGCGCTTTAATCATTCGTTTCTTGAGGTCCAAGCTTTACTTATCTCCCTGTTTAACAAGGAATAGCGGAAGGTTTATTCTTCCTTCTCTAAAGGGTACATAAATTGGAACCATACTCCTTATGGAATAAGAAACAAATGAAACGGCTTAAATTAAATTGAAGGAGCTATAATATGCCAGAACTCAGTACGCAATACTTAAATGAAGCCATTGAGGATAGCAAACCTTTTGCTTCCCAGGGAAATGTCAATGCGACCATCCCGACTTTTGACGGCACAATGAAAGACCTTTTAGGTGTAACGATTATAACAAAAGACTTTGAAATCTATTCAGCTGGTGACTACAAGCAAAATGTGCCAATACAGAGCACTTCAAAGATTATTGGACTCATGCTCGCATTACAGGATTTTGGAAAAGATCGTGTTTTCCAAACGGTAGGCATGGAGCCGATGGGTGATTTCTTCAACTCCATTTCTTCACTGGAATCTCCTGATACAAATAAACCTTTTAACCCAATGATTAATGCCGGCGCCATTTCCGTCGCTTCCCTTATTAAAGGTCAAAGTGTTGATAAACGATTTGAACGCTACCTTACCTTCCTAAGAGATATTACAGAAAACGATGAGCTCGATATGGATGAATCCGTCTATCAAGCAGAAATAGCTAATGGAGCACGAAACCGTTCACTCGCGTATTTTATGCAAAGTACAGGAACGTTAGTAACGGATGTAGAAGAAGCGCTCGACCTTTACTTTCGAATGAATTCTATTATGATGTGCTGCAACGATTTTGCTAGAGTTGGTCTTTTTCTTGCTAAAGGTGGAATAGATCCTGACGGCAATAAACTGATTCCAGATCACCATTTGCGAACAGTCAAAGCTATTATGCTTACTTCTGGTATGTACAATGCCTCCGGCCAATTCGCTGTTGAGGTTGGTTTTCCATGCAAGAGCGGGGTATCAGGAAGTATTATAGGATCTGTTCCTGGAAAAATGGGAATTGGAGTTGTCGGACCGGCTATTGATAGTAAAGGTAATAGTACAGCCGGAGGAGCTCTCATTAAAAAGCTCTCGAAAGACTTAGAATTAAACATGTTCGGCATTGAAAACACGGCAGGGGAGTAATACGATGGCTTTTGATTATTCGATTGATTTTGATAACATTGATTTTCGGGAACAACCGGAAAAGTATCGCGTAGGCCGCGGAGAGCAAGGTGTATTAATGGTTGAACCGTACAAAAGTGAAATTCTGCCGCATTGGCGGTTTAAAACACCAGACATCGCAAAAGATTCATCCAACAAAATTTATAAAATGTTCCTTGATTATAAAAAGCAGGATGACTTTGTAGGCATGGATATGGCGAGGAAATTTCTGCAAATGGGTTACACAAGGTCTAGAAGATATGCGAATTATAAAGGCGGAAAGAAGTATAGTAAAAATGGAGAAGTAAATGAACTTCATATCGATAAAGTAAAGGCCGAGTCTGCCGCGATATTTGAAGAGAAGTGGATAAGAGCACGTGAAGACAAGGATTATTTAAAGTTAAAAAAAGAACATCAAAAAAAGCACGGATAGAATAACCCTTTTATAACCAGAACCGATTGCTGCCTCCATCGGATAGGGGCACTCCTGCAGGGCACTCTGGGAGACTTCCCAGGTCTTCCCTGCAAAGATTCACTTGGAATGCTTGTAAATCACTGTACTGTAAACTTGAGACTTCGCTTTAGGGTCTATGGTCTGCTTTGCACTGTTTACAGCTGTCATTGCTTCCGAAAATCCTGAAGCAATGAGCATTGTTTTGTAAGGGTAGATCGCAGCGTCCCCTACAGCATATATCCCTTCTACATTCGTGCTCATATCCTGCCCTACAGAAATACGGCCTTTCTCAGTTTTTATCCCCCACTCTTCGTATAGACTCTTCTCTATTTTCAGTCCCTGGTACACCAGTATGTCATCTATGTGCAGGTACTCTCCAGAATCTAACGCCAGCTCAGCTAATTGATTAGTTGAACCTTTCATTTCAACTGCAGAAGTATCTCTATAAACATGCACAGTGGATGCTTCGAGTTTATCGATATCATGTTCATATACGGCTTTAAATTCACTCCCGTGGTTGATTAAATGTACTTCTTCAGCCACACCATCTAGTGCTAATGCCCAATCAACTCCAACACGGCTGTCCGAGATGACAGCTGCTTTCTTCCCTTGATATTGATTGATGCGTTGAATCGTATAGTGAATGTTATGCTTGTATCGGTCACTTCCAGGAATGTCTACTGACTCCATATCAAAAGTTCCCAAACCAGAAGCTATAATAATTGTCTTTGAATAATGCTTTGCCCCGCAAAAGGAAGTTAACAGAAAGCTTCCATCTTTTCTTTTTTCAATGGATGAAATTTTCTCTCCAGTAACTATGGCAGGATCGACGCTCATAGCTTGCTTTTCTACATTTAATACTAATTCCTCACCGGTGACCCCTGGAAAGCCTCCGACATCATAAATCCTTTTCTCTGGATAAAAAAAAGAAACTTTTCCGCCAAGATCAGGCTGATATTCAATTACCTTCGTCTTTATATCACGCATACCCGCATAGAAAGCTGTATATAAACCTGTTGTTCCGCCTCCTATAATCGTGAGGTCATATTGTTCATTCATAGCTTACTCTCCTTATCTTGTTTTCATTAACAAGTAAATAAAATAGGGGGTGCTGACAATTGTTACAACAATACCCACCGGAATCTCTGATGGGGCAATTAAGTTGCTGCCTAAAATATCAGCAGCTTGCAAGATCGCTGCCCCAAGCAGCGCTGCCGTTGGAAGCATACGTTCATGTCTGGGACCGACGATCCTTCTAGCCATATGAGGAGCGACTAACCCTAAAAAGGCAATCCCTCCTGCTGCAGCTACCGAGAGACCTGCTAAACCAACAGCTAATAGAAGTAAAGTAATCCGTTCTTTTTCAACAGGAGCACCAAGACCTTTAGCCAGGTCATCCCCTAAAGTTAAAACATTTAAAGAAGCGGTTTTATACAAGCTATAGACAATAAGTAGCATCATCCATGGTGCTGTGGCTCCGACGAAATTCCAGTTAGCACTCCAAATATCCCCGGAAAGCCAAACCATCGCCTGCATAAAATCTTGTGGATCCATTTGAACTTGAAAAAGAATAAGCGCAGCACTGAACCCAGCATTTACACCGATCCCTACTAATATTAAACGTATCGGTTCAATGCCTCTTTCCCAAGCCAATACATAAACAATCAATGCCGCTATAAATGCTCCTGCTAAAGCAAATAATGGAAGTATATAAACACTCCACCCGCTAAGAGAACTCATAGAAGATTGAAAAAAGAAAATATATAATACAACAACAAACCCGGCCCCTGTATTAATCCCCAGTATTCCGGGCTCAGCCAGGTCATTTTTTGTAACTCCTTGTAATATTGCTCCAGAACAACTAAGCGCCATTCCTACTAACAAAGCAATAATAATACCCGGAAGCCGAAACTGAAATAAGACAAGTTCCTGGCGTGCGTTACCTTCCCCTATGAAGGTTTGAAAAACTTCCCAGGGTGCTATTTGAATGGGTCCTAAATTTAAACTCAAAAGAAAAAGCCCTATATTTAATATCACCAGTACTGATATCCATACCATGAATCGAATGCGCCCATGTTCCATTACATGCCCCCCCTTTTACCGCGAGCTAAATAAAGAAAGAAGGGAACACCTATTAAAGCTGTTATAGCACCAACAGGCGTTTCATAAGGAGCATTGACAAGTCTTGCTCCTGTATCGGCAGCCACAAGGAGCCAGCCTCCAAGAACAGCTGATACCGGAATAATTAACCGATAATCTGAACCAACCAGGAACCGAGTAATGTGAGGTATGACTAATCCAATAAACCCCACGGTTCCAGCCACCGAAACTGCAGCACCTGCTAATAAAAAAACCACAATTACACCTAGAGATTTAATCAAAATCGTATTTTGGCCCAAACCTTTTGAAATATCTTCACCAAGACTAAGAACCGTCATTGATCTGGATATGGCCAGAGCAATTATTACTCCTAATACTCCAGCAATGAGAAGCACTTTTACAGAGGTCCAGCTCGTGTTAGCCAGTCCGCCTGCATACCAGAAACTCATTTGCTTGGCTACTTGAAAGTGAAGAGAGATCGCAGTAGATAATGAGCTGAGCATTCCGCCAATGGCTACCCCTGCAAGCGCTAATTTAACGGGGGTGAGTCCTCCCTTTGAAAAAGAACCTACAGCAATAACTAGCAGCACAGCCAAACCTGCTCCAATAAATGAAGCAACCATCATCCCAAAATTGGAGAGTGATGGGAAGAAAACGAGCGCAACAATGAGTGAAAAAGCTGCTCCGTGAGTTACCCCCATCACAGAAGGTGAAGCTAGCGGATTTCTAGTTAACCCTTGCATAACCGCCCCCGCCACTGCTAAAAATGCCCCCACTAATGCAGCTCCGGCAGCTCTTGGAAGTCTCAGTTCTTGAATCACTTGATGGTTCGTATTTAACGGATCAAACGACACAACTGCCTCCCATACAGTTGGCAGGTCAATATCCGCTGCCCCAAGTGCAACCGACCACCCTAACGAAAAAACCAACCCAACTGCTGATAAAAGAAAGACGAGAGCGGCTCTCCCAATCCGTTTAGGCTGACCTTCTTTATTTTCTTTCTTTACATCCCCCAATGTCCTCAACCCTTCTTACACCCTCTTAAGTTATGTAACTCTTAAATTGAGAATGATTATCACTACAAGTATATGAGAGTTGTTACAAATGTTCAAGTAAACCATATAAAATAAAAATTGACTAAGTTTATGAAAATGATTATCATTATCGTTATAAGAGTGATCAATATATCATAGGAGGAAATTCACAATGAAGAAAATTATATTTTTTATAAGCATCTTACTTATCCTCAGCTTAATTGCCTGCAGCAACGATGAGGAGCCATCTAGTGATCAAAATGATAACGAAAGCGGTGAACGCGCCCTGGAGCATGCTTCCGGTGAAGTCACAATTCCAGAGGACCCGCAAAATATTCTTGCTCCTTACCTGGAGGATTCACTGCTGGCCCTCGGTGAGAAACCGGCAGCCCAGTGGTCCATTGGAGAGAGTGTTCTTGACTACCTTCAACCTCAATTAGAAGATGTTCCAACAATCGAATGGGATTTACCTTTAGAGGAAACACTGAATCAAGACCCGGATTTGATCATCTTCAGTTCCCCTTCTTCTATACAAAACGGCTCGTATGAGGATTATGAAAGTATTGCTCCTACATATGTGTATGAAGAAGAAGTCAGTATGGACTGGCGTGAGCAGCTTACACAAATGGGAGAAATTTTGAATAAACAGGAAGAAGCTGAAACAGTTCTTTCCGATTTTGATGATAAAGTCGAAGAAACTCAAACAGCTGTTGAAGAGTCCATTGGGGATGAGTCTGTGGCTTTTCTATGGACGATGGGAGAAGAGTTTTATATCTTCGAATCAACCCGCTACGGCGCGGAGGTATTATATAACGAGGTAGGACTGACTCAGCCTGAATTTGTAGAAAACCTGGAGCAGGAGGAGCAGTGGAACCCGATTTCAATGGAGAAGCTTGGTGAAATGGATGCCGATCATGTTTTCGTTATTGCAGAAGAAAATGAACCAGGACTGGAAATTTTAGAGGAAAGCTCTGTTTGGCAGAGTACACCCGCTGCAGAGAAAGATCAAGTGTACACTATGAACGACCCCAGTCACTGGACAATCGATGGTGTCCTCGCTCATGAAATGACTCTTGATGCCGTACAAAAAGCCTTAACCGAATAAAGATGAAAAAGTAAAGATTGCGTAAACTTTGTTAAGTTTACGCATTTTTTATTGAATATTAATTCTTAATATCGTATGTTGATATCGGATATCGATGTAATGGAGGGAATTGAATGTTAAGAGATTTTTTTCTGGGGTCTATTAAAATTCATATCTTATACCATGCTGATATTGAACCTATTTACGGAGCATTTTTAATGGAGGAATTAGCATCACATGGATATAACATTAGTCCAGGCACCCTGTACCCTACTTTAAAAAGCTTGAACGAGAACGGTCTTCTTTACAAATACGACGAAACCGTGAATGGCAAAGTACGTAAGTATTACACAATTACCAAGGAAGGCAAACGTGTGCTTGAAGAAGGAAAGCAGCAAGTGCGCGAACTCGCACAAGAAGTATTACACGATGATTGGAATTGGAGGAATGAAAGATGAGCAAACCGAAAGGCTCTTTAAAGGAAATTCTATTGGCTTCCACGAAGTTAGGATTAACTTCCTTCGGCGGTCCGGTTGCCCACCTGGCTTATTTTAAAGACGAATACATCGACCGCCGCAAGTGGCTGGATGATAAAACGTACGCTGACATTATTGCATTATGTCAATTTTTACCTGGACCTGCGAGCAGTCAAGTAGGAATTGCTATTGGTATGCTTCGCGGAGGTTTATTAGGAGGAATTGTATCATGGATTGGTTTTACCGTCCCTTCGATATTGGTGCTCATCTTCTTCGCGCTTATGTACCAGTCCTACGACCTTAGTGACGCCGGGTTTATTCAAAGCTTAAAAGTAGTAGCTGCTGCAGTGGTTCTCCATGCGCTGATTGGATTAGGGAAAAAGTTAACACCGGATAAAACAAGAGTCGGAATTGCCATGGCAGCTGCGTTTATAATGCTGCTCTTTCCTTCAGCCTGGATGCAAATTACTGTCATCTTAGCTGCAGGACTTCTAGGCTCTAAGCTTTTTGCTAAAATAGCTGATACAAAAGTTGAACCTTTTCCTGTTACATTTTCTAAGAAAGCAGGAGCTGCTTCCTTAGCAATATTAGTGAGTCTGCTCGCCTTACTACCTTTGATTGCGCGCGCGACAGACCATATGCTTGTTCAACTATTTGATACTTTTTTCCGTGTGGGCTCCCTCGTTTTCGGAGGCGGGCATGTGGTTTTACCGATGATTGAACGAGAAGTTGTGCCTACTGGATGGATCAATTCTGGAGAATTTCTTGCTGGATACGGGATGGCTCAGGCTGTACCAGGACCCCTTTTCACGTTTGCCAGCTATTTAGGTACAATGATTGAAGGAGTCACGGGGGCAGTTGTTGCTACAATCGGAATTTTCCTCCCTTCATTCCTATTTCTAATAGCTGCTCTGCCTTTCTTAAATGAACTTAGAAAACGCTCGAAGTTTCAAGGGGTACTTATGGGTGTAAATGCAAGCGTAGTCGGAATCCTTTTAGCTGCATTCTATGATCCTGTCATCACAAGTTCCATTACAAGTAATGCAGACTTTGCGTTAGCCGCTATTCTATTTGCCTGCTTGCATTTCTTTAAAGTACCCGCCTGGGCGATTGTTTTAATCGGTGTTGGTGCTGGGTTCATTATAAATTTGATATAATAGAACTAATTGAGAGCATGAAATCTATCGTTTCATGCTCAATTTTTGTTTTCCTTGTCGATAATAGAGGTAAATACTTATCAAATAGATGAAGCATGAAAGGAGTTAGTTTGATATAAATCTACAGTTCTTGGGGGAATGTTTATGACGAATGAACAAACTCGTTATTCTCGATTAGCTCAAATTACTAAGTTAATCAACACGAATTTAGAATTGAGAGAGGCTTTAAAGCATGTAGTTACTGCTATCTCTGAAGAAATTGTCAGCTGTGATTCTGTGGGTATTTACCTCCCTCAGCAAGATGGAACATATCGCGGATTTGTCGGGAAACCAGAGTTAATCAATGGAATGTCGCTTGATATGCATGTCGTAGATACTACTCATGACCACTTAGCCAAAGAAGTGATAGAAACAAAAGAACCCATCTATATCCCGGACACTTCTAAAGATTCAAGGCCTGACCGAAGAGCTGTGGAAGCGTTTGGTATTAAATCTCTACTCGTTCTCCCTATGGCCTATGAAGCTGAATTATATGGTCTTGTCTTTCTTTTCGATTATGGTATTCCGATGAATTTACAGCCCTCTGAAATTGAATCCATAGAAGCCTATGTTAACATGGCCGCCGTAGCTGTAAGAAATGCAAACAACTTAACGAAGAAGGAGTCGTTAATTGCTGACAAACAGTTACTGTTGAATGTCACAAGAGAATTATCGTTATGTTCTACTCTCCAAGAAGTAATGGATAAATGCTTTGAATACCTAGGGGGAGTGTTAGGCAACTCAAATATTGGAGCACACCTTTTAGATCCAGTCGCTCATCAGCATATTAATCCTACAAGTCTTAGTAAAGATAGCGATTGGTCAGAAGAAGATTGGATACAAACTCACCGTCATCTGGATGTTGACTTTAAAAAAGATTTAGTTTTCCAAGAGGTTCTTTCAAAGAAAAAATCCATTTTCATAACAGACACAGCGAACGACCCACGCCCTAATCATGAAGCTTGTCAGCGTTTTGGCATTAAAGGGATATATATAATTCCGTTAATCGCTACTGGTAAAGTTCTCGGTACTGTGGCCATCGTTAATCTTAAAGAAAAAAATTATATTTATCCTGACTCAGCGATGCAGCTGGCTGAATCAATTGTGGATGCAACTGCTCCTGTACTTTCCAATTTATTATATATTGAAAAGCAAGAACTCATCATATCTGAACGCACCTCTGAACTAACCCAAAAAAACAATGAACTGAAACGATTGCTTAAAGAGGTTAAACAAATAGGCCGTGAAAAAGAGCTTATACTAAACTCAGCAGGTGATGGAATTTTCGGTCTGGACCTTTACGGAAAGATTACGTTCTGCAACCCATCTGCTACTAATTTATTAGGCTGCCAGCATGAACACGAATTAATCGGCCACTCAAGCCACCAAATTTTCCCTAAATGTATGCTGGATGAATCCGGTAAAATCCCCTCAGTCATCTCAACTGAAAATAATAAAGGAGCTGAGGAAGAATTCTTTTATAAAAAGGATGGCCGTCATTTCCCTGTCGAATTTGTTATTGCTCCTCAGATTGAAAATAATGAAACGGTGGGTTATGTCGTTACCTTCAAAGATATTACTACTCGAAAACAAATGGAAGAAAAAATTAAATACCACGCCTATTACGACAGCATCACGAACTTACCTAACCGTGTCCTTTTTCAAGACCGACTGCATCAAGCCCTTAAATATGCTGAGCTTTACGGACGAAATCTTGGCGTGCTTTTTCTTGACCTGGATCGCTTTAAAAAAATTAATGATACGTTTGGGCATACTTTTGGAGACAAAGTGTTAAAGAAAATTGCTGATCGTCTTCTTCACGCGCTTCCAAAGGAAACTACAATATCAAGACAGGGTGGTGATGAATTTATTATCCTTCTTCCCAGCATTCAATCAAAGCAGGAAGCCAAGGACTG
Organism: Halobacillus sp. B23F22_1; assembly: GCF_043497005.1. NCBI lineage: Bacteria > Bacillati > Bacillota > Bacilli > Caryophanales > Bacillaceae > Halobacillus > Halobacillus sp. B23F22_1. Next base: position 137,286 of record NZ_JBIEKE010000004.1, read on the forward strand.
TGCCAGGGAAGTATTACAAGTATTTTCAGAAGCTCTGCACATAAACGGGCAAGAAGTCTCAATAAAGACAAGCATTGGAATCAGCATATTTCCCGAAAATGGTATGACTTCCGAGCAACTAATAAAACACGCGGATCTAGCCATGTACAAAGCAAAAAAACGATCAGGAAACCAGTTTCAGCTATACGAGCCAGTATTAGAAGATCGAACCGTTGAAAGTGTTGAATTTGAAAATGACCTCTATCGAGCGTTGAAAAATGACGAGTTAACCGTTGTTTATCAGCCGAAATATGATTCCCTTAAAAATGCCATCATTGGCTTTGAAGCTTTGCTTCGCTGGAATCGACCAAATAAAGGCGTGATTAAACCGAAGGAATTTATCCCATTGGCAGAAGAAACAGGTTTAATCATTCCAATGGGAGAATGGATTTTACGTAAAGCATGTGCGCAAACGAAGGAATGGCACAACCAGGGGTTTGAGCATATATCTGTATCTGTAAATTTATCTCCCCAACAGTTTAACCAGGAGGAGCTCTTCACCAAAGTTAAACAAATTTTAGAGGATACAGAGCTTTCTCCTTCCTGCCTGGAACTTGAACTGACGGAAAACTTAATCATTCACAATACGAAAAAAACCCTTACGGTCATACACCGGCTTAAGGAGCTTGGAGTGAAAATATCAATTGATGACTTTGGCACTGGATACTCCTCTTTAGGCTATTTGAAGGACTTTCCTGTGGACACGCTGAAAATAGACAAAACGTTTATTGATGACCTCCCAGAAAACCCAAACAACGCAGCAATCACAAATACCATCATTACCCTGGCTAACAGCCTGCAACTAGATGTGATTGCCGAAGGAGTCGAAAAGAAAGAGCAGTTAGAATATTTAAACGCTCACGGCTGCCACCTCATCCAAGGATATTATTACAGCAGGCCTCTAAAGGCAGAAAATATTTTGCAACAAATGTATAGTCAAAATCATTAGAAACGAGGGTTATACATGAAATCTGTTAAAGCTGTAGTAGATTATTTAAAGAGTGGGAATGTATCTTATATTTTCGGCATACCTGCGGGTTCAGTTAATGCCTTCTTTGACGAACTATATGAAACCCCTGAAATTACACCTATTGTAACGAAACACGAAGGAGCTGCATCCTACATGGCCGCCGCTTATGCCAAATACTCAAATAAGATTAGTGTTTGTATAGGAAGCAGCGGTCCAGGCGGAACCAACCTGCTTACAGGAGCAGCTAATGCGATGAGAGAGCATTTACCCATCCTCTTTCTTACAGGGTCTGTACCCGTTCGCACAGTAGGGCTAAATGCTTCGCAAGAACTCGACGCCCACCCTATCTATGAATCTGTCACCAAATATAGCAAGCGCGTGGATAACGCGGAAGATTTATTGACTGAAGTTCATAAAGCTGTAGAGATTGCTGTCTCAGGCGTACCTGGCCCTGTTCATATCGCTATGCCCATTGATGTACAGCTTCAACAAGTGGAGAAGTGCACGCTCCCTCTTTTCCCTAAACGTACTCCTCTTCTACCAGAGGACGCTGTGATAGAAAAAGCTATTAAACAGGTAACGTCCTCTTCTAAAGGAATTATTTTTGCAGGACAAGGCATACGTGGAGCGGTTCCGCACTTATTAGAATTAGCAGAATTGTTAAAGTGGCCCATTGTTACTTCTCCTCAGGCAAAAGGCTTAATTCCTGACGACCACCCGTTACGTATAGGAATATTTGGTTTTGCAGGGCATGAGTCAGCTTCAGAACTTATTAATGATGGAGATTTTGATACGGTTTTAGTTGTGGGTTCGAGCCTTGGAGAAACAGCAACGAACAATTATAATCCAAACATTTCCCATAACAAAACAATGATCCAAATCGATTTTGATGAAGAGGTATTTAATCGCAAATATCCTGTAGATACTGCCATTTTAGGAGATACAGAAGTGGCTCTTTCTTACCTTAACCAAAGTTTGCACCTTTTAGGATATGAAAGAAACGTTTCTTCTCCTAAAAGCCGTCACTTTGAAAACCTAACGGAAGAATACAGTACCAAAAACGTGCTCCTGCGACTTCAGGACTTACTACCTACAGATACTCGATATACCATTGATATAGGAGAGTTCATGGCCTACGTGATTCACCACATGAACGTACTTGAAAATGATAGTTTCGATATTAATGTGCATTTTGGTGCCATGGGAAGCGGTATAGGCAGTGCCATAGGTTCAAAGTTAGCTGAACCTAATCGGCCTACAGTCAGCATTACAGGGGACGGCTGCTTCTTTATGCATGGGATGGAACTCCTTACAGCAAAGGAATACCAGATTCCCGTTATGTTTGTGGTCATGAACAATGCTCGCTTAGGTATGGTTCATCACGGTCATTCTTTACAATATAAACGTGCTCATAACCGCTTTTCCCAAGAACCCGTAAATATTTCATCATTAGCAGAAACCCTCGACATTCCTAGCATTCGTGTCGACGACATGGAAGACTTAAATCAAGAGTCTATTCATACTTTGCTTCATCATGACGGTCCGACTATTTTAGAAATTTCTTTAGTCGACGATCGAGTTCCTCCTATGGGTGATCGTGTTAAGTTCCTCTCATCATTTGGAAAATAAAAAAGGACATTTTGGAGACAACCTATTCCCTAAAAACTTTTTAAAAGACCTTAGAAAGAGTAAAGATTGTAGGAAACGACTCGCTTCCCATGGGCGAATGGTGTGCCTACTCAGGCTAACGCCTTCCGGGGTCACACCTTATTCGTATCTCCCATAGGAGTCTCCCCGTTTCCTACAACCTTTTTCGATACGAGGTCATTAAAACAAATGCCGCCACTCTTTCCTCTTATAAAGAAAAAGATATCAACAATTATTCCTGCTTAAAGCAGTGCTTCTGCTTGTTCCTGTTCCTTTTCTCCCCCCAATGCAGGGCCCACCATATAATCCAATATTATATCCGCCTTAACTTTTTCGACAGCCTGAGCATAATTGAAGTAGGCTGCTTATTTATGTCTAATTTATGAAACCTGCTAAACGCTCTTGTACTTATTTTCGTTTCCTTCTATCATAAATATAATTGATTTAACGGAAGGAATGACCAATATGAAATTAAAGCTTTTCGCTATCATAAGTTTACTTTTAACTACTTTCTTAACTGGGTGTGCAGAAGACCAAAATGAAGATACAAATCAAAACCATGAAGGACACAGCCATGAGACTACGGAGGGCGGAGACATAAGAGAAGAAACCTCCAGCTATGAAGTGCTGCCTGCTTTTTTAGAAGAAAAACATGAAGATATCCAAAACATCTACGTCGCCGTTGCCCAAAATAAAGACTTATTAGAGCACATTCCTTGCTATTGCGGCTGCGGAGAAACAGTAGGACACCGTGATAATTATGATTGCTTTGTTCACGAAAACCGGGAAGATGGATCTTTGGTATGGGATGATCACGGAACAAAATGCGGGGTGTGCTTAGAAATTGCAGCTCAGGCTATTGTTGATTACCAGGAAGGAAAATCAATTAAAGACATCCGCGATAACATTGACCAGCAGTACGAAAATCGAGAGGTAGAACCTACCCCCACCCCTGAAATTTAATGCAGAAAAGCATTCCTACTCCCTTAACAGGAGAACGAATGCTTTTTTTGCGTTTTAAAGATCCTGCAGCTTTCTCCTTTTTATGGTCCCTTTTATTATAACTCACCAATATAGGTCACTCCTGCTGTCTGAATAACTCCTTGTTTAACATGTGGAATTTAGGGAATATTCAGTGTAATTGACAGATGAAAGGAGATGGCTTTTTGGAAGCGTTCGAGAATTTTATCGCAACAATATCAGACTTTTTGTGGAATTACCCCCTTGCTATAATTTTAATTATTGGAGGCATTTTCTTAACAATACGTCTTAAATTTTTTCAATTTCGTTTTTTTGGCCACGTACTGCACCAAACAATTGGCCAAATCTTTAAAAAGACAAAAAAAACAGGTACGATTACTCCATTTCAGGCTTTCACCTCTGCTTTAGCCTCAACAGCCGGCGCTACAAATATAGTAGGTGTCCCAGTCGCAATTTCCCTTGGAGGACCTGGTGCTTTATTTTGGATGTGGGTTATTGCCCTTATTGGAATGGCAACTAAATACTCAGAAATATTGCTAGGGTTAAAATACCGTGAGAAAAATGAAAAAAATGAATGGGTTGGCGGCCCGCAGTATTACATAAGAAAAGCACTTGGCTGGCATTGGGTAGCTTCTGCTTTCGCCTTTTTCCTTATGATTGAATTAATCCCTAGTACGATGGTGCAATCGAACTCAATTGCAACACAAACAGAGGGTGCCTTCGGATGGCCTGTTGAAATTACAGGTTTAATTATGTGTGCAGTCATAGCCATCGTAGTATTTGGAGGAATTAAGAGAATCGGTAAAGTTACCGATAAAATGGTCCCGTTTATGGTTATCGTTTATGTATCCGTTTGTCTATACATTTTAATCGTGAATATTGACCAGATTCCAAATGTATTTGGTTTAATCTTCTCCCATGCCTTTACTCCAATTTCCGCAACGGGCGGGTTTGCCGGAGCTATGGTAGCTGAAGCGTTAAGGTGGGGTATTGCTCGCGGTTTGTACTCTAACGAAGCAGGGCTTGGAACAGCTCCCATTGCACACGCAGCAGCAAAAACTGATCACCCATCGAGACAGGCATTATGGGGTATTTTCGCTGTATTTGTAGATACCATAATTATTTGTTCGATGTCAGGTCTTGTTGTATTAGTCACTGGAGCCTGGCAGGATGTTGGTCCAGATAATGCATCTAACATGATCAACGTCGCCCTGGCTACTGAATTTGGAGACACATTTGGTGGAGTGTTTATATCCGTTTTCCTTATTTTCTTTGTTATCACGACAATCGGTGTTCTCATCTTTTACGGAGAAAAACAAGCGGAATATTTATTTAACTTAAAAGCAGCCCGGCTTATGCGAATTGTATATATTGTCGCAGTGTTCCTGGGAGCCATCGGCGGATTGCAATTCGTATGGCAATTCTTAGATTTACTGCTCGCCTTTGTCTTGCTGGCTAATATTATACCGCTTCTCTTCCTGCACAAAGAAATAGCATCATTGACAGATGATTACGTTAATCGTGTGTATAAGAAGAATACAAAAGACAAAAAAGTGAAACTGTTTGTTGAAGATGGTGATTAATTTATCCCCTGCTTCTCTTCTAGAGAGCAGGGGGTTTTATAATAAAAGAATTTTTCATGATATACTGCAACTTGAAAGTCTATTTGATTAAAGTTGGTGATTGGATGTTAGATACACACGCACGTAAGATGGTTCAAGCTCCCATCGAACATACAGCTAGATGGTTTCTTAATAAAGGCTTTTCGGCCAATCAAGTAACTATCCTTGCTTTGTTCACAGGATTAGGAACGAGCCTTCTATATGTACTCGGCTATCCCGTAGCAGCCGTTCTTATCTTATGGTTGTCAGGCTTTCTTGATGCGGTGGACGGCACAATGGCCCGACACTCAAAAACAACCCCTTTTGGAACAGTAATGGACATCACTTTTGACCGAGTCGTTGAAGTTAGTATAATAGTAGCGATTGCATACGTTCATCCAGAAGTGTTATGGCCGCTGCTGTTACTGACAGTCTCGATCGTTATTTCCATGACTATCTTTTTAGTTGTAGGGAGTGTTTCTGAAAAAGCAGGGTTAAAATCTTTTTATTATCAAGCAGGCTTAGCAGAACGAACAGAAGGCTTCTTAATATTCAGCATCATGCTGTTGTTCCCTAGTTTATTGTATTGGTCTACCCTTGTATTTTTTGTAGTCGAATTATTCACCGGTATCCAACGCTTCATAGAAGCGCGCCGTATATTATCATAAAAGGGGCTGCTGCGTTCTCGCCATTTGGACTTCGAATGAAGAAATCCATAATATTTTCACCCAAAAATATCTTGACTTCAAACTAATTAAAGCATATAATTAGTTACATAAAGTAACCAGATTTTATTTTATAACTTATATAGGAGGAATTTATTTATGACTACACTGACTTTAGACAAAGTCCACAGTACTTTAGATTTTCAAATTAAACATATGATGGTGTCCAAAGCAAAAGGTGAATTCGAGGATTTTGAAGTTGAATTCAATGGAGACCTGGCAAACATCGAGTCGGCTGGTGTGAAAGTCACCATCCCGGTGACATCTATTAATACAGGAAATGAAGATCGTGACGGACATTTACGTTCTGGTGATTTCTTTGAAGCTGAGCAATACCCTAATATGATTTTTGAAAGCAAAACGATTAAAAAGATTTCAGATGACGAATACAAAGTAACAGGAGATTTCACAATTAAAGGCGTGACAAACGAAGAAACGTTTACTGTAGAATACAACGGTACATCCAAAAGCCCAATGGATGGAAGCACAGTTGCCGGTTTTGATGTAAGCGGAAAAGTAAATCGCGAGGCGTACGGCATGACTTACAACGCGGCCATCGAAACTGGCGGTATGCTTCTTGGTAAGGATGTAAAATTTGAAGGTAACTTCGAGTTTATTGTAGCTGAATAGAGGGAGATCCCGCCACTTTAGGCGGGATTTTTATATTTTCACACAGCCACCACTCATTCTCTTCACACCTCGGATGGATGAGATATCTTCAATCAGTTTCAGTACCGCGCGGTCCTTTTGTTTTGCTTCAATCATAAAGTCAACGTCCTGTCCCCGTTTCTTTAATTCATGTAACAGCGGTTTAATATATTCCAAATCTACAAAATCAGCATGACTTCTATACTCTTTCTGTGACTTTGGTGAAGATACATGAATTTTAGGAGGCATGTGATTCCACGTCTGAAAGAATCTAGGCAGCACATCTTCCAGTCTTTCTTTTTGATCGTGATTAGCCATGTAATGGTGATAATCAAACATCATCGGGATGCTTTCTTTTTCACAGACTTGGAGTGTTTCTGTAGTTATATACGTTTTATCATCATTTTCCAGCGTCATCTGCTGTTTAATACGGTTTGGAAGCTGCTTAAGGTTCTCATGAAAACGTTCAAGTGCCTTTGTTTTATCTCCATAGGCTCCTCCTATATGAATATTAATATGCCCTTCCCTTTCTAATCCCATGGCTTTAAGTAAACGATAATGATATTCCATATCTTTTACCGCATTATCTGTCACATGAGGCTTATCACTCGTAAAGAGCGTAAATTGGTTTGGATGAAAGCTTGTCCTTAACTTATGCTCTCGTACAAGACCGCCAATCAGTTCGTATTCTTTTTGAAAAGGTGTGATGTAGTCGAACTCCACTTCCTCATGGGTTGCCAATGGAACTAAAGATGATGAAAACCGATACAGCGGAATTTCGTGTCCAATATTATAGTGAAGCGCGCGCATAGTATGCTGAAGATTCGTCCGCGTAATACGCTCAAGCTGATCTTCACGTTCAGGGGAGGAGAGTTTTTGATAACGTGCGAATGTCATCGTTTTTGAAGGGGTAGCTTCATATAAGTTTAATGCGTTCGCTACATAGCCAAAGCGAATTTTCATAAAAGGACTCCTTTATTATTCATTGCTTAGTATATTTCCCTATTCGTTATCGTTTTAAAAGTACAGGAGCTCGTTGGGCAGTTTTAAGGGCCGATGTAGAATAAAAGCTTTTTAAGGCGTTAAGTTAAGCCTCTGTCCATCTTCATTCCATTTTAAAAAAAGACGCACGCAGCGTCTTTTAGCTTGTAGAGAAACCTTAAAGAGTGTAAAAGTCCTTGCGTTAGAGAGTGTAAAGGATTGTAGGAAACGACTCCCTTTCCGCGGGCGAATGGTGTGCCTCCTCGGGCTTTATCAGCCCTCCGGGGTCACCCCTTATTCCCATTTCCCGCAGGAGTCTCATCGTTTCCTCAAACCCTTTTTCGAAATAAATCATGAACCTTCATTTACTAAAGCTGCTCCCTTATGAAAACATCGTTTGCAAAAGGACTTTCACATTACGAATGTTTCAAGATTCCAATCTGATCAAAGGAACGGAAAAAGTGCCGACTCCTGCGGGACAAGCATAGGGGAGAAATCCCGCAGTTCGCAGACCCGGCTGCCTGCCAGAACATGAAAAAGATTGTCCTCTATCTAACCAGGTGAGGTAGGTGAAAAGAGTCCTTTTCTATCTGAAAGAAATTCCAAGGAGCGATGCCCCTTCCACTCCTGCGGAAGAACGAGGGAGCCGAGATCGCCGAGCGTGGGTTTCGCGAGGAAGCTCGGGCGCTCGTCCGCGGAAAGGGAAGGGGCATCGCTCCTGACGGCAAGAAAAAAGCTTGTGGAGAAACAGGGGTTTCTCCACAAGCTGAAAGACGCACGCGGCTTCTTTTTTATTTTTTCATATAATAAATTTTATACCGGTTCCTCACTTGTAACGTAATCCACTTCAAACCCCAGGTCTTTTAACATCTGATGGTCCTTCGTGCCTTCCTGACCTGCAGTAGTTAAATAATCACCTACAAAAATAGAATTGGCTGGATATAGACCCAACGGCTGTAAACTTCTCAGATTCACTTCTCGACCACCTGAAATTCGAATCTCTTTCGATGGATTAATGAATCGAAATAAACACAGTACTTTTAAACAGTATGTTGGTGTTAATTCATCTGTACCTTCTAATAACGTCCCATCAATCGCATGAAGAAAATTCACAGGAATAGAGTCAGCATCCAGTTCTTTTAATGCACGAGCCATGTCAATAACGTCTTGTTTCGTCTCCTTCATCCCGACGATGACTCCTGAACAAGGAGAGATGCCCGCTTCTTTAGCATGATTCACGGTATCAACACGATCGTCGTAACTATGGCTGGTCGTAATATTATCATGGTGGTTCTCTGACGTATTAATGTTGTTATTATAACGGTCCACTCCAGCTTCTTTTAACCTCTTCGCTTGGTCAGGCTTTAATAAACCCAGACATGCACATACTTTCATATCATATTTATCTTTAATTTCTTCTACAGCTGATGTTACGATGTCAAGTTCACGCTTCGAAGGGCCTCTGCCGCTCGCCACGATACAGTATGTTCCTGACTTCAACTTATGTGCTTGTTCTGCGCCTTCAATGATTTGTTCCCGGTCCATCATTCGATATTTTTGAATCGGAGCTTTCGAATCTCTTGATTGAGCACAATATCCGCAGTTCTCAGGACAAAACCCAGACTTTGTGTTAATGATCATATTGAGCTTAACATTGTTTCCGTAATAATGTTTTCGAACGAGGTACGCGCTGTAAAGCAATTCTAAGAGTCCATCGGTATGACACTCAAGAATTTCCAATGCTTCAGAATCGGTAATTTCTTCGTCTTGAAGGACTTTTTCAGCTAACAGTTTCCAATCTCGCATATTTCCCCACCTTTATGCAATTTTTTCACGATTACGAAATGAACTTTTTCTTACCACACTTCGTTCTAAGCGATACGCCAGCAATCCAGCAAAGACTGAAAGCACAATATCTTTTGGCAGAGGTACCATCATCCACGACCATACAAGTGGGTAGGTCAATCCTTCTGGAGCTTCGAACCAGAAAAGGTATGCGGCATACATCCAATTGGTCCCGATAATATAATTGAGCACCATCGCCCCTAACGCTGCGATTACATACATCTTTACACTTCGTTGGCGTTCTGCCATTTTTCCAGCTATGTAAGCAATGAGAATATAAGAAATAATAAATCCAAAGGTTGGGGTGAACAACACAGTTAACCCTCCTTTAAATTGAGCAAATATAGGCGCTCCTACTAACCCAAGCATCATATACACAAACAACGACAACGCACCTAAACGACTCCCTAAGATTAACCCGGCCAGGATTGCAAAAAAAGTTTGCAAAGTAATAGGTACTCCACCAATCACCATAAAAGGAGCAATTGATGTAATGTTAGCTCCGATTGCCATCATCGCCACAAAAAGACTCCCCATCGTTATTTCCAGAGCACTTAAGCTTCTCTTCGTTCTCATGTTCTTCCTCCTCCTCATTTATAAATTAAGCATAGAAGAAACACCTCCATTATGTCAACTTTAAATACAAAAGGTTAACATTAACCCTATAAAATAAAGACTTCCATTGGTCCCCCTTCTAACTAAAAAGAAATAAGAAAAAGTGCTGCTTACGTTTCCATGAGTCCTGAGACTCCTAAGCTTTCTAAGGCAGCTGAGTCCATACCTGGCTTAAAAGCGATGGATGTGGGCGGATTGGTATTTGAAAATACAGAAAGACCCGATCCATTTCGAATGGGTCGGGTCTTTCTCGTCATGCCCTTTAATTATCTCACGTTCATTTCACTTGGCTCAGGTCCTTTGCGTTCTCCACGGTCAAGTTCATTAATGTGAGTCATTTCTTCATTTGTTAACTCAAAATCAAAGACATCGAAGTTTTCTTCAATACGAGACGGCGTAACAGATTTAGGAATCACTACCGTGTCATTTTGTAAATGCCAGCGAATAATAACTTGTGCCGGCGTTTTACCATACTTTTCAGCAATTGACTGAATCGTATCCTGTTTTAATACTTCGCCGCCTTGCATAAGAGGGCTCCAAGCTTCTACGAGAATGTTATTCTCACGGCAGAATTCTTTTAGTTCATTTTGTGCAAGAAACGGATGGCATTCTACCTGGTTAATAGCAGGTTTAACATCACACTCATCCAATAAACGCTGCAAGTGATCAATGTTAAAGTTACAAACACCGATTGCTTTTGTTTTCCCATCTTTTTGCAGCTGCTCAAGTGCTTTATAAGTTTCTACATAATCATCATATTCTGGAGTAGGCCAGTGGATTAAATATAGATCCACGTAATCAAGACCCAGCTTTTCAAGACTTTCATCCATCGCTTTAATCGTCTGCTCATAGCCTTGGTCCGCATTCCATACTTTTGTTGTAATAAAAAGCTCTTCACGAGGAACATTGCTTTTCGCAATAGCTTCACCGACTTGACGTTCATTTTTATAAATGGCAGCTGTGTCAATCGAACGATAGCCTGTTTCAATCGCTTTTGTTACAGCAGGCACGGCATCCTTTTCGTCTACTTGCCATACCCCAAAACCAAGCTGAGGCATTTCAATTTTGTCATGTAATTTAACTGTATTCATACGAAAATCTCTTCCTTTCTTGTAAAGGGTTACAGTGGTAGTGTAGCATAGGGATGGGCTCACCATCCTCTTTTTTGCTTGAGGAAGAATGGTGAATTAGATTTGAAAAATAAACATATAAAAAAAGAAAAATTTCGACAGTCGTCGAAATCCCATCACATTTTATGAGTAAACTATCTATGGGGCGCCTCGCCCTTCCACCTTTAACTAAATACTTTTCGATATGAATCCGTTTTTTCTACGATATCGATCATTTCTTTTACCATTTCAGTCATTTTCTCAACATCGTCCCCTGAATCACAGCTTGACCATTCAAATTTCTTTTCACTTCCATTTACGATTACCTTCAATGAATACTCCGGCTTTGCACGACAACTGCCTGCCAAGTCTTTTCCTTGCATGTAATTTTCCTTTACGAGTAATTTGTAGATTTTATTTCGTTCTTCTTTGGTAAAATAGAAATCTTTTTTCTTCATGCTATTTGATTCAGATTGTACAGATAAAGAATGATCCACTGTGTCTACGGTCACTTGATTCCCTTTATTATAAGAAAACTTCAGTTCAAACTGGTCTTGAGTATTAGAATCATGTGAAATAGTCAGGACGTCAACTGGCTTTTCACCTTTGCCACAGGTAAGTTGATAAACGGTTTCTTCTGAACGGTCTTTACGATTTATTCCTTCACACGTTTTCTCCACTTTTTCTCCTGCACTATAGCGGTCATTTGATGTATCAAGCTCATAGTCGATTTCTTCACCATCATAGGATAAGTAAGTAAAAATGAGATCACCTTCAGTCGTGTAATGAACCACACGAACTTCATCGTCCTCATGTTCTTGAACATTTTTAATAAAGTCATCTAAATACTGTGTATTCGTGACTTTTCCATGGTTTTCAACGACATCTTTGTCGTGTTTTCCGTAAACTTCAGATTCATCATAAATCCCAGCGATTTGATTTGAACAGCCAGCAACAAAAAACAACCCCACCCACACCAACCACTGGAGTTTCATTGGGTTTTTTCACCTCTACCTATTTATTAAATTAACTTGAGCTTTTATTCCTATTCTTCTATTTTCCTAAAAATGACAACCCAATTTGAACCTGTTCTTATGTCGTATGCTTTAGCGAATGAACCTTGATTAATAGCCACTGCCATATTGTCCAGCGAGTTAATATAGACGAGCGGCTCCCCTTTATGGGTATCAGCAAATGAACGTCCAAATGTCATCATGTTTTTGTAAATACTGCGTCCATCATGTTTAATTTCTACTTCAATCGTTCCTCCATAGGGAATGGCTAACGTCTTAAATAGCTCTCGACTGATGTTTGTCCACAGATTCCCAAACCTGATATCAAGGATGTCGACCATCCCTTCTACTTTGTCTTCCTCAGCCCTCGCTTCTTTAACTGGCAGTTGAACAATACTGCTAATCGGAAGCTCTGGACCTACACCTTCAAAAGAGATAACACCAGAAGCTAATCTTGCTCCTGTATAGGCATATATATCCCGACCGTGAAACGTGTAAGATTCACCGGATTTCGGTAAACGATTAATCGATTCATCAATTTCCCTTACAGCAACAATACCTTCCGTACGTGAAATATGCGTCAAACTTCCATTATCAGGCGTAATCACATATTGTCCAGACCCCGTTTCAACAGCTACGCTTCTTCGCGTTGACCCCACACCCGGATCGACAACAGAAACAAATACTGTGCCTTTCGTCCAATAGGTTACGGTCTGCCACAACCGATAAGAAGCATCCCAAATATCGTAAGGAGGAATGTCGTGAGTCAAATCAAATATTTTCAGCTCATGATCAACTGAATTCGCGACCCCGTGCATGGCACTAACCGCTCCATCACTAATACCGAAATCTGACTGCAAAACTAATGCGTTCTTCATGCTGCTTCCTCCCAATCTATCAAACCGACCTTTTCTTTGATTATAGCTATGATACAGAATCTTCGGCAAAAAAACAATGGGATTCGTTCGACCTTAATGTATAAATTAACCGGTTTACCTACATTTGCTTTATTATTTAACCAGGTTTAATATTAACTTAATGAGATTTTCAAGGAGAGAAAGAAAGATGAGTGACCAAGAAAAAATCCGCCTGATTACGGAGCTTGAAGAGACTATGAGAAGTTTTAGTAAAGAGTTCAGACGTCAACTAAATGAGCAATTAGGGGAAGGTTTTACGAGCAGCGAATTCGCCTTTCTTCGCGCCATACGCGAAAATAGTGAACAAAATGTGTCATGTTTAGCTTCAACTCTTAATGTATCGAACAGTCATGCCACTTCTATAATGGACCGTCTCGAAGAAAAGAAACTGATCACACGAAAAAGATCCAAACAAGATCGAAGAGAAGTAGTTTTTCAACTGACCACATGCGGTGCACAGATCTTTGAAAGACTTCATGAAAAAAGATCAGTCTATATGCAAGAAAGATTTAAAAAGCTATCTAAAAAAGACCTCGAAGAATTGCTTCGCATTTTTCATATTTTATAAACGAAGGGTGAAATCTTATGGAACACCTGGAACATAAACAAAAAGTAACGATCATGGTTGCGATTATGGCTGCCATGTTGTTTGCTGCTCTGAACCAGACAATTATAGGAACAGCTTTGCCCATTATTGTAGCCGATATCGGTGGAATGAGCTATTTTAATTGGGTTTTTACCATCTATATGCTTGCCTCTAGTATTACGGCTATACTAGTCGGAAAGTTATCTGATACATATGGAAGAAAGCCGTTCATACTTACAGGGATCGCTGTGTTTATTATCGCTTCTTTACTTTGCGGCCTATCTATCAATATCTTTCAGCTGATTATTTTCCGAGCCATCCAGGGCCTGGGAGGCGGAATGATTATCTCCACCTCTTTTACAGCCATTGGGGACCTTTTTCCCCCTCGGGAACGCGGACGCTGGCAGGGAATGATGGGATCAATATTTGGTTTAGCTAGTGTCTTCGGACCAACGCTTGGCGGCTACATTGTAGATACTTGGGAGTGGAACTGGGTATTTTGGGTTTTTCTTCCATTCGGTGTTGTCGCTTATGTTATGATTTGGAAGATGTTCCCGACGGTTTCTCAAAACGAAAAGAAAGCGGTGGATTTCCTTGGGGCTACATTGTTAACGGCAACAATTGTTCCTCTGCTATTGGCTTTTTCTTGGGCCGGGCAGAATTATGCTTGGAATTCCTACGTCATTATAGGATTATTCTCATGGTCTACATTAACTTTAATTTTATTTATTATAACCGAGCGGAAAGCTGAAAATCCCGTCATTCCACTCCACCTCTTTAAAAATAGTATCTTTTCCATTTCCAATATGACTGGATTGCTGATGGGGATGGGAATGTTTGGGGCTATTATGTATATGCCTTTCTTTATTCAGGGCGTTCTTGGTATTTCAGCCACAAGCACCGGTTTTATTATGATGTCTATGATGCTCAGTATGGTGCTCACAAGCACGATCGGAGGCCAATTAATTACTAAAACAGGGCGTTATAAAATATTTGCTATCCTTGGGCTTCTCATTATGGCGGGTGGCATGTTTTCCATGTCCTTTATGACTATTGAAACAACGGTAGCTGGAGTGGTGCGCATCTTAATTCTCGTGGGATTAGGCCTCGGCCTCACTTTTCCTGTTTTAACGTTAACTGTACAAAACGCAGTCGATCACCAATATCTTGGGGTCTCCACCTCAGCCTCCCAATTCTTTCGTCAAGTCGGCGGCACAATGGGCGTCTCTATTATGGGTTCCATTATGAATATGATTATGGGAAGAGAAATGGCTGATATGAACTCGTCCAGCACAGCAGAATTAAGAGACCCGCAAGTCTTAATGGATCCAGACCAGATCAGTACGTTAAAAGAAACGACCTCATCTCTTTCCTCTAGTCAGTTTGATGAAGTCATAACCTCAATGAGAGAGGTCTTAAGTCATGCCTTAAACGGGTCTTTTTTGTTCGGTACGTTCATCTTACTCGGCGCGTGGGTTTTAATTTTATTTTTAAAAGAAATTCCATTACGATTAACGAATCAATCGACTGAATCAAATAAAGAAGAAAAGTTAAGCTCTTAGAAAGAAAAAGAGACCGGGATCATAAATAAAACATAAAATAATCCGAACGGTTCTGGCGAAATCGTTCGGATTATTTATGTTAATGAGCCTCGACACCATCGCTTCGGTACCTGGTACCTTTACCCTGTCTCTTGATCTATTACTCTGCGTAAAAAGCTAATTCTTCTTCTATTTTGAGACGTATTTTATCGAGAGCGGATTCTGAAGAGTCAGCAAACACACGGGTACCATTCACCATAGCGTATGGTTTGATGGCACATAACCCGCAAAAGGAGAGGCATTCATTCATTAATACAGCAACATCCGGATACTCCTCTTCTAAAATGGTCTCAATATCCAGTTCATTTATCAAATTTCCATCACACACTTCAACAACAACTACCCCATGATGTCATTACTCCTTTATTCTTCGTTGTTGGAAAGTCCTAAAATCTCCCGTGCTGCTTTTTCATCCTTTTCCATGTGTTCGACAAGGTCGTCTAATCCATTAAAATCTTCTTCCCCACGCATATAACGCAGAAATTTCACTGTTACGGTTCTATCATATAAATCACCGGAAAAATCCAGTAAATAAGCTTCCACTTTATACGACTCTCCATTTACTGTGGGACGATAACCCGCGCTGATTAACGTATAATAATACTCAGCTGCTCGCTCTTCATGCAGCTTAACGACTCCTAGATACACCCCTGGTTTAGGCCGTACATACTCTTCGATTTCTCCTACATTAAGAGTTGGAAATCCTAACTGCCTACCGAGCGCTTCGCCCTTTTCTACAACTCCTGTCATTTCAAAAGGACGATTTAGTAAAGAATGGACAACCTCCATCCTACCTTGTGCAACATTTCGTCGTACCTCCGTACTGCTTACTTTTTTATGTTGGACGGTAAGATGAGGTACGATAGAAACGGAAATTGAAAGCTTTTCACAAAGCTGAGCTAATCCATTGGCATCAGCATTACGACCTTTGCCGAATCGAAAACCTTCGCCTACAACAATGCGGCTGACGTTTAATTGAGCGATGTGTTCGTGTACAAACTGTTCTGGTGTAATTTGAGCATATTCTTTAGTAAAATTAATATGATAATAACGGTTTACACCTGCTTGACTTAACAAGTGAATTTTATCTTGATGGGAGGATAGAGCTCTCTTATAATCAGGGTCCCCTTTTAACACCCACAGCGGATGTTCAGAAAAACCAAAAACCGCTATCTCTTCATTCTGTTGGCGCCAGGCACCGGCTTCTTTTATAAGCTGTTGATGGCCCAGATGAAGACCATCGAATTTACCGATTAATAAAATAGTGCTTTTTTCATTTTTCGGTGGTATAGCCGTCACATCAATTATTTCCATAATCCTATCCTCCCCCGTTTACGCTCGGACTACTCTATTGCCATAGTATTACCAATGAAGACGGGATACAACTAATCTGCATAATGAAAGGGAGATCTTATGCTGGAGAAAGCAAAAGCCTTTGCAACAGAAGCTCATAAAGGCCAAAAAAGGAAAATTTCAAATGAAGATTACATCGTTCACCCGATACGTGTAGCCCATACCTTACAACAAGCTCAGTCTTCAAAAGAGCTGATTTGCGCAGCCTTTCTCCATGATGTAGTAGAGGACACTCCTTATGAGTTAGAGGATATCGAAAAAGAATTCGGTCCTGCTGTAAAAAAACTAGTGGCTTCACACACCGAAGATAAAACAAAGTTTTGGCTTGACCGTAAAGCCCGCACCATCGAAGTCGTACGAACTGGAAACTTAGAAGTTAAATCCCTAATTGTGGCTGATAAATGGGACAACCTTCAGTCAATAGAAGAAGGACAGCATAAAATGGGCGAAATGATTTGGTCTTACTTTAATTCCACTTACGACCAACAGAAGTGGTATTACCAATCTGTAGCCGAAAACATGTGGGTAGGTCTCCCTGAAAAAGAGGCACCTGAGTTCTTCCATACCTATTCTAAAACCGTTCAGCGTTTCTTTACGTAAACACTGTCGTATGCTACAAGGTACAATGGCGACTTTTACCGCTAACGAAAACTTATGAAGGAGTATAAGGCATAAATTTCTTAAATTTAGAAGAAAAGCGGCCTGTGTGGAAATTAAATTCCACACGAGGCTGCTTTTAAATTCGTTTTTCAGTGGCCTAAAGGCCTTAGTTCCTGACAGCATAAAAAAGCTTGGGAAAAGCTGCAAACAACTTTTTTTAGGAGGATTGTAAGTAATGTTCTTGAATAATCTGCTCATCCGAATGCGGGACTTCTTTCCCTTTTATAATTTGAGAATTATTAATACATCCGCTCGTTAATAAAATAATATCATCAGGCTGTCCAAGTATTAATGCTTTCCTCACGCCTTCTTCCCTCGTTAAAGCCGTGTGAATGCTCGGTGACTCAGGATTCGAAAAACCACTCATCACTTGATCTATAATGAGCTGCGGGTCGTGATAACCAGGGTGATCGACAGTTACAATAATTTCATCTGCTTTTCCTTCAATTATAGAAGCCATCTTAGGCATTTTTCTAAAGTCACGAATCCCAATTCCTGCAATCATGACAATTAAACGATGATGATGGAGCTTTTTCACTTCTTCTACAAGTCGAGACAACGCCACTGGCGTATGAGCATAATCTAAAATGACTTTTGAATGATTTGGAGCTTGTATCACTTGGAACCGACCTTCAGGGCTTTGCAGATAAGTCAATGCATTCAAAATTTGATTTATTTGATAACCCAGTAATAAAGCAGCCCCAACAGCTGATAGGACATTTGCTATATTATACGTGCCATATACAGGGGCGTATACAGGGTATTCTTTACCTAAGTACTTAAGATAAAACCGAGAACCGTCTTCTGCGACTGATAACTGTCTGGCTGTTAAGTCGGCTCGTGAATTTTCATTTAAACTGTACGTAAGTCTAGGCCCCTTAAAAAGGGCGAGTATATCTTCTCCCATCCCATCATCATCTATATTTATAACGGCACTCTTCGCTTGTTCAAACAATTTAAGCTTACAAGCTTTGTAATTTTCTAATGTATGATGGTATTCTAAATGCTCTTCAGAAAAATTCGTATGAATGGCTACATCGAATAAAATGCCTTCTACACGCTTCTGATCCAGGGCAATGGAGGAAACTTCCATTGAGGCAGCTACGTCACCCGCTTTATCAAACTCATCAAAAATATGATGTAGATCTACTGCCTCAGGGGTAGTCGGCGTACTTTTCTTGTAGCGCAGTTTATTACTTGAATTCCATATTCCAGTTGTTCCTATTAACCCGGCAGGCATTCCCAGCAAGTTTAATAAAGAACGCACGTAAGCAGACACCGTAGTCTTTCCATTGGTCCCTGTTACTCCTATCGTTTTCAGCTTTTCATTTACATCGTTATAATAATATTTAGCAAGATAAGCCATAGACTTTCTTACATCTTTAACTACAATAAATGAACAGAGCGGGTAACAAAGACTCAGTGTGTGCAAATGCGCTTCATTGTCTCCTACAACGGCTACAGCTCCGTTTTGAACAGCTTCTTCTATAAATCGGTGACCGTCCTCATTCTCTCCTTTGATACTAAAGAATATAGATCCCTTACTTACGTATTTCGAATGAAATACAAGGCCGGTAACAAACTGTTCCTCTGGTCCAAACACGTGCTCTAATTCAACATCGTTTATTTGATGAAACGGTATATTTTTCATATCTCTTCCCTACTCACATTCTTAGTTTGTAAATCGTCTCATGATTTTTTATCTTTGTTTTTTTACGTTTTGCTATTTATTATGGACTGTGACCTTACTTTTAGTAATCCACTTTTTACCGGGCTCTGCCATGAATCAATTGAATCATTTTCACTCAAAATTACCGTATAGCCTATAAAAGTTTGATAAAATTATTCTGAACTTACTTAACCCTCAATAAAAAAGGCGTGAACATAAATTCATGGAATTACAACAACTTTTAGATCACTTATTGTTCGAATGCCAGCAACCCTTGACTAATATACCCATTAATGGAGTGACCGACTCTTCGTCAGATGTTAAGCCCGGCTTCATTTTTGTAGCTATTAAAGGATATCAAACGGATGGGCACGACTATATAGATGATGCCGTCTCAAAAGGTGCCGCAGCAGTTATAGGAGAAAAAGATGAGGCCGTTACCTCTATTCCTTATATTAAAGTAGAAAACAGTAAAAAAGCGCTGGGAATCGTTTCCGGGGCTTACTACCAAAACCCTTCCCAAAACAAGATTATGATTGGGATTACAGGAACAAATGGAAAAACGACAACCAGCTACATGGTGAAGCATATTCTCGAATATATTGGTTATTCTTGTTCCCTCATCGGCACCATTCAAAACATTGTAAACGGTGAACAAACGGCGACTCAGAATACTACACCAAATGCATTAAAAATAAATCAAATACTTTCAAAAAGTAACGATGACATTATTATTATGGAAGCTTCTTCACAAGGATTGGCGGAATATCGATTAGAAGGTATAGAATTTGACATTTGCTTGTTTACGAACCTCTCCCATGAACACTTAAACTACCATGGCTCACTTGAACAGTATTTTGAAGCCAAAGCACTGCTCTTTTCTAAGTTAAAACCGGGAGGAACAGCGATTATAAATGCTGACGACTATTATGGGGAAAAACTTCTTCACCGCTTGCAAACTCAAAGAATCTCAACCATTACATTCGGTGAGACGGCAGATGCTGATGTTCAAATGAAAGATTTGAAACTGTCCCATCCTTATTCGGTGCGGTTAAAAGATGGCGTTCGCACGTATGAGGTTACTTCCCCAATTCCTGGTTATCATAATTTATTTAACGTTGCTATCGCCTATTCCTGTGCTAAAGTCCTGCACAGCTCCCAAGTTGAAATTAACGAAGCTATTGAAAGTTTTCCAGGAGTGGAAGGCAGATTCAACATGATTACATTTCCAAACGGAGCAATAGTGGTCATTGATCATGCTCACACCCCTGATGCCGTTTTGAACTGCTTACAAACCTCTTCTGAATCTAAAAACGGTAAACTCTATCATGTTTTTGGATTTAAAGGAGACAAAGATACTGAGAAAAGAAAAGAAATGGTAAAGATCAGTTCTGAGATCAGTGACTACTATATCCTCACCTTGGATAATTTAAATAGTGTTCCTAAAGATGAGATGGTCCACACATTAAAAGAACTAGATGAGGAGTTTGGCAATGAAAAAGGTGAAATTATCGCAGATCGAACGCTTGCCATTGAAAAGGCATTGTCCATGAGCAAAGAGGGAGATTGGATTGTGGTGTCAGGAAAGGGACACCAAGCCTATCAGCACACTTATCACTATCCTTCTCATTCCGATAAAGAAACCGTCCTGTTTTTTAAAGAGAAAACTCCTGAAAAATAATACGTTTGATCCTTTGAACTCGAGGGAAATAAATAGAGAGAAATCAAACCTATTCAGGAGGTCTCTATTTATGTCTAAGAACGTATTAATGGTCGTAACCAATCATGAAAAAATAAATGAAGATACACCAACAGGCATTTGGTTATCTGAATTTGGTGAAGCGTATAATGAATTTAAACAACACGGCTATGAAATTACAGTAGCCAGCCCACAAGGCGGACAAGCTCCCGTAGATCCTAACAGTGTAAGTGAAGACGAACCAGCAGAAATCCTGGATACGAAAGTATATCTAGAAAACACTGTTCCAATTGATTCAATTTCAGCAGAGTCATTTGATGCTGTTTTCCTTCCAGGGGGTCACGGGACAATGTTTGATTTTCCTGATAACGAAAAGTTGCAGCAGCTGCTTCGTGAATTTTATGAATCCAATAAAGTAGTAGCAGCGGTCTGCCACGGACCAGCTGGTTTAGTAGGAGCTACCCTTTCAAATGGAGAGCCGCTGGTAAAAGGTAAACGAGTAAACGCCTTTACAGATGCTGAAGAAGCAGACACTACACTGGACAAGCATATGCCTTTCCTATTAGAAAGCAAACTTAGTGAGCTCGGGGCCACCTTCCATTCAGGTCCAAATTGGTCTGAACACGTAGAAGTAGACGGTCACTTAATCACTGGACAAAATCCACAATCTACACTGGCTGTTTCTAAAGAATTTGTTAAAAAACTCAACCAATAAACTGTCATCCGGTGCGATCTTCGCACCGGATTTATTTTTGTATCATTCGTCTTCATTTGAAAGATGAACCACTTCTGTTAATATTATTTTATAAAAGTTTTTTACTAAGAGTTTATCTTTATAGTGAGGAGAAAAGGTATCATGATTCAGTTACCAAACGACCCAGAATACTATTCTGTTGAAGAAGCAGCAGACGAGCTGTTATTGCAAATAAGTGAATTTATCGGAGTGAATACTGTTTACATCGCAAAAAAAGAAGAAAGTTATATGCAGGTCCTCGATTCCTATAATAAAAGTAAACATGTCGTGGACTCAGATTTACAAGTAAATTATGAAGATTCATACTGTCAATTTGTGATGGAATCGACCGATAATCACTTTAAAACTTTCAACTTATCTACCGAAGAAGCCACCACACACATGAAACTAGCCAAAGAGCTTGGAGCTAAAGCCTTTATGGGAGTTAAACTCTACGGTAAGGATCATGAAGAGTTTGGAACCTTATGTGTAATGGACCTTGAGGAGAAACAATTCACAGAAAGAGAACTTTCTTTTTTGCAGTCGGTCGGCAAAGTTTTTAATTTTATTATTAACCTGGATGAAACGAAACAGCAGGTTGACCTTCTCTCGACGCCGATTGTTCCTGTAACTGAGGGTGTTGTTGTTTTACCTCTTGTAGGAATAATGAACGAGGAGCGTTCTTCCCGTCTTTTAGAGAATATCCTTCACCAGGCGCACAAAGAGGATTTGGATTACTTCATTATAGATTTATCCGGTCTTATTACCTTTAATAATTTATTCACCAATCATTTAATCCATATTATTGATGCTCTCGAATTAATGGGTATCATTCCTGTGGTTACAGGAGTACGCCCTGACATTGCAATGGCTCAAGTAAACCAAGGGACTAATTTCAACAAAATAAAAGTGGCTGCCAGTCTCGAGCAGGCTTTACAGCAAATCGGTTTTTCACTCATAAAAAATGAAGCATAGCGTTAAGCTATGCTTCATTTTTTAGCTAATGCTAAATCAATGCGATAATGATCCGGGTCTAACTCTGTTGTTTCTCCTAATACCATGCGTGCAAGCTCCGCTCCTATATAAGGTCCCGAGGTTAATCCCGAAGCTCCTAGACCATTCGCTAAATAAAGTCCATCATAATTTCGCAATGGACCATACACAGGCAGTGAATTAGGAGTAAACGGCCGGAAGCCAACTCTCGTTTCTACGAACGTTCCTTTCGCCAGACCTGGAGCTACCCCAAGTACTTTATGAAAAATCTCATGTAAGCCTCCAGCTGTAACTCGCGCATCAAACTTTTCCTTTGTTTCATGTGTCGCACCTGCGACAACTCGTCCATGATCAAATGTCAGCAAGTATTTATTAGTGGGAGGCATAACGACCGGCCAATCTGCTGTCTCCGTTTGCGGCAATTCTAAATGTACAATTTGAGCCTTTTGTGGATGAACAAGAAATTCCTCTTCAAGAGGAAGAATAAGTTCTTTAGCCCATGCTCCAGCAGTAACAATAACTGCATCACCATGGATCGGCCCATTCGTCGTATTTACCCCTACGATACGGGAGCCTTCCACTTTCAAATCTGCACCTGTTTGGATAAATTGAACGCCTCTCCGTGTAGAAGCACGAATTAAAGCATCACGAAGTGCACGCCCATCTACTTTGGCTGCTCCACTAATAAAGATGGATCCGTAACTTTCATCTAGAGGAGGGAACATAGATTTTGTTTCTTCTGGAGATAGCCGCTTAATTTCTCCCATTTCAGGTGCAGATTTCCTCCGTTCCAGCGCCCGCTCCAACATCTCTTCTAATTTTTCTTCTTCTGTATGAAGGCGCAGTGCTCCTACACGCTTGTAACCTGTTTCTTTTTCTCCGTCCGATTCCAGCTCTTTAATTAAATCTGGGTAATAGCGCGCTCCCCCCTTAGCTAGTTCATACCATGCTTTGTTTTTTCGCTGAGATAGCCACGGACAAATAATCCCTGCTGCTGCATCCGTAGCCTGACCTCTATCATTGCGATCCACAACCGTTACTTGAGCACCTGACTTAGCTAAATAGTACGCTGTGGATGCTCCAAGAATTCCTGAGCCTATTACAATATATGATTTCAATCTAGAACACCTTTTCTCTCATAAATTTAAGTCTAGCTCTCATTTTACAGGATATATGAGGGTTTTTCTAATCGAGGGAAAGTTATAGGGGTGATATTAGTCATTCCATATAAAAAAGTAACACCGGGCCCCTTCACCTCTCAGTGTTACTCATTCTACTTTCACTAAATCTGCTTCCACGATATAACGATATGGAGCATCTCCTACAAATTGAAAAGGATAGCAGGTGGAGATCGTTAAAGTAGGGGTATCTTTTTCTACGACAACACTTTTATCATCTTCCTTAACGAGAAAAAGCTCTCGAATTTGATAGGCATACTCTTTTCCTCCATAATCCACATACACAAGATCTCCTATTTTTAAATCTCCCATTTCAGAGAAAACCGTATCACGGTGCCCGGACAGCAGAGTGTGTCCGTTAACATCAGGAGTTTCCGTCCATTCACTTTCATGCATTCCAACACCCTGGGTTAAGGTCTCATCATCTGTGCCCCAATAGACAGGGTATTTTTGCTCGATAGAAGGAATCTTCAATTCAGCCATTTCTTCACCTTTCACAAAACTGGCATCCCCATTTTCTTCCGCCACAGTCTCTGTATCTAAAACGGTATCGTCATATTCCAAATAATCGTTCAGTTCGCTGGCACTCATGGACTGAATCACCTGACGTTGTTCCCACCATCCATACCCAAAGTAAGCGACAATGGAAAAGCCGATGACCATTATGAGAATTCCGATCTTTCGTTTCATCTTCAAAACCTCCATAGAAAGGAAGACAGGCATTTTCTCGCCTGCCTTCTTAAGGGATGGGGAATGATGAATTAGTTTAGTGATTTTTTACGAAAAACCAGCAGTCCGCCAGCACCTGTAATAAGAGCCCCCATTAACATCATGAATGGCTGATTTGTTGCAGTATCTGGCAATTCTCCGCCTTCTTCACTAGAAGTACCATCATCTCCGTCTCCAGCTGCCGATTCATCTGCGTCCTCATCAGATTCTTCTGATGCTTCTTCAGTTTCGTCTGAGCTTTCCTCATCTTCTTCGGAAGACTCTTCCCCATTATAGTTTTCATAAACCCCGTCTGTCAGCGACTCGCAAGGCTGCCCGTCGCTATCACGGTCTAAATCTGAGGGATCATTTTCAGCACTGTAGTCATGGGATTCCCAGAATTCCATGACTTCTTCTCCTGTTTCAAAATCACCACAGTTCTTATCTCCACTGTGATCTGCAAACGCTACACCAGATCCCAGAAAAATACCTGCCAAAAAACCAACACTGCATAAGACCATTAACAGTTTCTTCAAGAAAAAACTCCCTTATTAAGTATTTTTTCCCATCCCTTTGTACTGCCATATTACAACAATTTACCAGTGAAGTATACACAAAAGGCGAAATTTTCTGTTAATAATTCATTTTTCTCCTACTAACGCGCAAAAAAACCGCAAATGCGATAGCATCTGCGGATTTATATTAAGATAAGCTTTGACTCCAATCCACTGTCGCTTCACCCTCTAAAAAGCGCTCAGCGTCCATCGCAGCCATGCACCCTGTGCCTGCTGCTGTAATGGCTTGACGATACTTTTGATCTTGAACATCCCCGCAGGCAAAAACTCCAGGAATATTCGTATTTGTTGTACCAGGCTCCACGAGTAGATAACCTTTCTCATCCATGTCCAGTTTTCCTTTAAGGAACTCTGTATTTGGGTTATGACCAATTGCTACGAAAATCCCGTCCGCTTCGATAAGCTCTTCCTTTTCTGTATCTGCGTCTTTAACTTTTAATCCGGTTATTTTCATGCCATCAGATATCATCTCTACAGGAGACTTATTAAGCGCCCAAGTAATCTTATCATTCGCTTTCGCACGGTCCTGCATAATTTTAGAAGCGCGCAGTTCATGACGGCGGTGGACTACTTGAACTTCATCCGCAAACTTCGTAAGGAAATTTGCTTCCTCCATGGCAGAATCTCCCCCACCAATTATCAATACTTTCTTTCCGCGGAAAAAGAAACCGTCGCATGTCGCACAGGTACTTACACCTTTTCCGATGTTATCTTTTTCTCCTGGAATATCTAAAAGTTTAGCGGAAGCTCCTGTAGAAATAATGAGAGATTGTGTTTCAAGCTCACCAAGACCATCAACAGATAACTTGAAAGGGCGCTGGTCCATATTCACGTCCGTTACCCATCCTCTTTTGAATGTTGCTCCGAAACGCTCGGCTTGTTTTTTCATGTTATCCATTAATTCCGGCCCCATAATTCCATCAGGGAACCCCGGGAAGTTCTCCACCTCTGTCGTTAGTGTAAGCTGGCCGCCTGGTTCCGGTCCTTCAATGACAAGGGGTTCCATATTTGCTCGCGCTAAGTAGACCGCTGCTGTTAATCCAGCAGGTCCTGTCCCTAAAATAATCGCTTGATGTGGCATAATCGAATTCCTCCTTTATTGCAGAACTTCTTTGAATAGTGTTTGGGTGCTCCAAGACAGCACAGCTGCTCGCTCTCTGTCTTTTCGTACTCGTTTGATCCATTTACCTTCTGCTTTAGCTTTCGTTATTAATAAAGCATCTACAGTTTGTGTCGCTGATAAGCATTGATTCATGATCCACCAGCTCGGATGTAGCCCAGCCCTTCGTAAATCAGTCTCTAACCGCTCGGCTTCGAATACAGGCGTAGCTTCAGGCAGGGTCACAATACATATTTTTGTATACGTATCATCTTGAAGCGTCGGGAGCAGTTTCTTCACAGACTCCGGCACTTCACCCGCCGTCCGCTGTATTTCTTTATGATACGACTGTGCGGCATCTAATAATAATAAAGTATGCCCGGTTGGCGCGGTATCAATTACGATAAAGTCTTCATTAGAATGCTCTACAACGTCAGCAAATGCGCGAAAGACAGCAATTTCCTCTGTGCATGGAGAATCTAAGTCTTCTTTGAGAAATTTCAGCTCTTCCCCATTTAAACTACTACCCGTTTCACGAAGAACTTGATCCTTATATCGTTCAGTTTCTGTTTTTGGGTCAATGCAGCTTATGCTTAACTGCTCCTTTTTATTATCGGCAAACAACCGGCTGACATGATCTGCTGGATCTGTTGTGGTGAGTCGTACTCGAAAACCTTTTTGTATTAATCCTAAAGCAATAGACGAAGCCGTCGTCGTTTTGCCGACCCCGCCTTTGCCCATAGTAAAAATAAGACCTTTCTCCATTTTTGCAAAATCATTAATAACATCTTGGAAATCAGGAGCATCATTAACCTCAGTCTCTTGGTCATTCTCATCTAATTCTGTGTCACCTGCTATCCATTGACGCAAGGAACTGATTCCATTTAAAGATAGTGGAGCAAAAGGCAGCTCATACGTTTCTAAAGCCTTTAAGTGATTCGAGAGCTGTTGTAAAGCACGATGCTGATTATTACGAAAGCCCTGGGATACTTCATCACCTTCGACTGCAGGGTGTGAGATCAAACCATTCATAATAAGAAACTGGTTATCGATACCTAGCTCAGCCAACTCTTTTGAAGAGCGATCCGCTTCATATAATGACGATTCATCTGGACGACTTACAAGAAACAGTACGGTTTTCTCGTCGTCGTTCAGGCTGGCAACCGCTTGGTCGTACACCTGCTTTTTACCCTTTAACGAAGACATCGGTCCGAGACAAGAAGCTCCATTAGGGTTCTCTTCCATAAATCCTGACCATGCTTGCGGGAGCTGAAGCAAACGAAGCGTATGACCGGTTGGAGCAGTATCAAATACGATATGATCAAACTGTTCCTGAAGCTGCTCATCACTTAAAAACGTTGTGAAGGAATCAAAAGCAGCAATCTCTGTCGTACAGGCTCCTGACATTTGTTCCTCCATCGAAGCAATTACAGATTCAGGAAGCTTACCTTTATAAGGTGCGATCGAATTCTCGCGGTGCTGCTCGGCTGCTTCTTCTGGGTCAAGGTTCGCTACGGCCAGACTTGGAACCTCGTCCAGGAAGCTCCATTCATTCGTTAATTCTTCTTGAAAAATATCTTGTAAATTTGAAGCAGGATCCGTACTAATAAGAAGAACTCTTTTCCCTTGATCGGCTAAGGAGATAGCTGTAGCACAAGCGGTAGAAGTTTTCCCTACACCACCTTTCCCGGTAAAAAAGAGAAAGCGAGGATAAATTAGCTTCGTTGGATCGAACCATTCATACATAGGAATTCTCCTTACTCAAGAATTGTAAATTGAGATTTAGGTTCTGCTGAGAATTTCTTTCTTTCAATGCCTGACCATTCGGAAAATTCTTCTGCAGTTGGGTATCCCCCTGCTTTAACTGCTTCTCCATCTACTAAAACTAATGGCAGAGCCTGTTCCCCATGGTCATCAAGCTGCTGGCGGACCACTGAATTTTCTACAAATTGCTGAGGTTCAGTTGAAAGATTATAACGTGCTACCTCAATATTTTCTTTTTCCAGGATGCCTAGATTATTGGCTACTTTTGTCAGCTCAGGGTCTACGCCTGGGCCGCAAACACCTGTAGAACAACACATTGCCGGATCAAAGATTGCGATTTTCTTCATACGAGAATCTCTCCTTTTTAAGAAAAGCCGAGAGGATCTCCCGGCTTTTGTTTTTATTCTTTATCTTTAGCAAATGTTTGAATACGATCACTAATTTGGTCACGCACTCTTTGGAAAACCGTCCACTTTTCTTCGTCTGTACCTTCTGCTTTAGCAGGATCGTCAAATCCCCAGTGGAAGCGTGTTACATGCGGAGGCGTCATTGGACATTTGTCATTTGCATCCCCACACAGTGTAATAGCGTAAGCCGCGTTGTTTAAAATATCCGGATCGATAATATCGGATGTTTGATCGCTAATATCAATATCCACTTCGTTCATCGCTCGGACGGCATTAGGATTTAACCCATGTGCTTCAATACCCGCAGAACGGACATCGAATTCATCTCCTAAATATTTTTTACCAAATCCTTCAGCCATCTGGCTGCGGCAAGAGTTTCCTGTACATAGAAAGTAAATGACTGGTTTAGACATGATGCATTTCTCCTTTTTGTTAAAAAATAATTATATAATTAGCAGCCACAAGTAAAGACCGACTAATGTAATAAACAAGGTTGGTACGGTGAGGATCACCCCTACTTTAAAGTAGTATCCCCAGGAAATCTTAACTCCTTTAGTTGAAAGAACATGCAGCCATAACAATGTGGCCAGCGAGCCAATAGGTGTAATCTTTGGTCCTAAATCTGAACCAATTACATTGGCATATATCAGAGCTTCACGCATCGTTCCCGTCGTATTTGTATCGGCAATGGCAAGAGCGTCGATCATAACCGTCGGCATGTTATTCATAACGGATGATAAAATCGCAGCAATGAACCCCATAGAAACCGTAGCTACGAACATTCCCTGGTCAGCTGTGTACTGAATTAATGCTGCCAGCACATCAGTTAACCCAACGTTTCGCAATCCGTAAACGACGACGTACATTCCAACAGAGAAAAATACAATGGCCCATGGTGCTCCTTTGATCACTGTTGCTGTCTCTACCGCTGGACTTCTGCGCGCCATTATTAAGAAGAAAATGGCAACAATGCCAGCAATGATTGAGACCGGAATTTCCAATGACTCACTCGCAAAATAACCAACGAGTAACACAGCAAGAACCACCCAGGAAAGATGGAACATTTTATGATCTAATAGTGCTTCCTTCGGTTCTTTCAGATCACTTAAATTGTAATTGCTCGGAATATCTTTTCTAAAGAATAGATAGAGCACGAGTATACTTGCACCTAGTGAAAAGAAGTTTGGAACAATCATTCTTGAAGCATATTCAACAAACCCTATCCCGAAAAAGTCTGCCGAAACAATGTTAACTAAGTTACTGACTACGAGTGGCAAGGAAGTGGTATCAGCTATAAATCCACTTGCCATAATAAACGGAAGAATCATCGTTTCTTTAAAATTCAAGTTCCTTACCATCGCTAAAACAATAGGCGTTAAAATAAGCGCAGCTCCATCGTTCGCAAATAAAGCGGCAACCACAGCTCCAAGGAGTGTAACGTAAACAAACATTTTTGTTCCGTTGCCTTTCGCTATTCTCGCCATATGGAGTGCCGCCCATTCAAAGAACCCAATCTCATCAAGAATGAGTGAAATAATAATAATGGCAATAAAAGCCAGCGTAGCATTCCATACGATATCGGTAACGGCGAGAACATCTTGAAAATCAACGACACCTACGAGTAAAGCAAGTATGGCTCCTCCGCAGGCTGACCAGCCGATCCCTAAATTTTTCGGCTGCCAAATCACTAAAATCAAAGTAAGTAAAAATATAACCGTGGCTAAAATTGCTGAACCCAAAAGAATCCCCCTACTAATCGCATTGGATGCGCAAACCTGCTTTCTCCAATGCCTTTAATTTTTCTATCTGATCTGGAATTTGTTCTAAGATTTGCTGAATGATTGGATAGGTTTCATGGTCTTGATTTAATGAATAGAAAATCCACTGACCTTTCCGATTCTCTCTGACCAGCCCTGCATCACGCAGTTTACGTAAGTGCTGGCTGATTGATGGCTGACTCATTTGCAGCACCTCAACAAATTCACATACACAGCACTCCCCTTCACTAATGAGGCCGATGATCGTCAAACGCGTCTTATCCCCTAATAGCTTAAGTGTCTGTGCCGCTGTTTCAATATCGATGAATGTTTTTTCCATGCCCTCACCTCATTCATTATAATATAAGCATATACTTATATATGCAAGTGTAATGTATCAACTTTTTGTTTAATTTAACACAAACACATAATAATATACTTATACGTTCATGTACACCATAAGAATGTAAAGTTTATGTAATTAATCAATAAAACTTGATGAAAGGAGCAATTATTGTGAACAAAGATTTTCAGCTGACGGACGTATCATTACAGCACACCTTTAGTAAATACGAGAAAAAGTTTAAAGCGCTGGCCGATGAAAGAAGACTCCACATTCTAAATGAAATAACACGGCAGAAAGAAGTCTGCGTTTGTGATTTGTCGGATCAGCTGGATCTGCCTCAATCAAAGCTTTCTTATCACCTTAAGATGTTAATGGATGCTGAATTGATTGAAAAAGAAACACGCGGTACCTGGAGTTATTATACTCTGAACCATGCTGAACTTAACCATTTGTTATCAGAAGAGCTTTGTTGTTTATTTCGTCGCGATTAATTTTTTTATTTATTAATCAAAAATATTTGATTAAAGGAGGAATTACGATGAATCAAGAACTTTTAAAAATCCACAGAGAAGAAATCGCCCACTCGATCCGCCAATTCCGTCATGAGGAATCCCTTCGATTCCCGCATTTTTCTCTAAACCAAATCTTTAAGCTGTTTTCTAGAAAACAGCCAGATTGCTGTGTCTGTTGCTCATAACATCTAATTAATCAAAATTATTTGATGAATAGAGGCGAATTTATGATAGATATTATCCAAAGCTTTTTAAAGATCGCCTTCGAACTTACTCTTTTGTTTGTTGGTATTTCATTTGTTGTTAACCTTTTACAAGGATTGATCCCTTATCAAAAAATAGAAGATCTAATGAATAACAGCCACGCCGTCCTGCAAGCGGGTGTTGCTGTAGGTTTCGCTTTTGTTACCCCTTTTTGTTCATGTTCAACGATTCCTATTGTCGTTAACTTGCTTCGCAATAAAGTTAAATTCTCAATCGTCATGATTTTCTTATTTGCTTCACCTGTTCTTGATTTAACCATCCTTACTCTCATGACTTATTTATTAGGGTGGAAAGTCAGTCTATTTTACAGCCTGATTACGATTACACTATCCATTATTATTGGTTTTTCCTTAAGTGCTTTAGGATTCGAAAAACAATTAAAAAACGTCGTAGTAAAACACATGCCTTCCAGTCAGGAGAAAAGGCTTAATTTTAGATTAGCTGCTAAGGAAACATGGGAGTTAGTGAAAACCGTTTATCCGTTTCTTATTTTAGGGGCGGCTATAGGCGCTCTCATTCACGGAGCCGTACCAACCACCTGGATTACAAGTTATATGGGAGGAGAGCATTGGTGGCTCGTCCCCATAGCCGCTATTATTGGCCTCCCTCTTTATATCAGGCTGTCTACAATGATACCTATTTCTCAAATTATGGTCGCTAAAGGGATGGCTCTAGGTCCGGTAATGGCTCTTATGATTAGTTCAGCAGGAGCCAGTCTCCCTGAAGTAACCATGCTTCATAGTATATTTAAAAAGAAACTTGTCATCGCCTTTGTGGGTTCTGTCATATTTATGTCTTCTATTTCCGGTTTCCTATTTTATATTATTTAAAGGAGGAGTTTTCAATGAATCTTATAAAAAAGATCTTTGGTAAAAAGAATGATAAGCCCTGCTGTAAAGTAGAAATTAAAGAAGTGAAAGAGGAACGATGCTGTACTAAAAAATAGCTGAGTACTTTTTGAATAAGCCAGTTTTTGAGTTAAACAAACGTTTGATTAAAAGAATAACCCATGCCGCAGATTTACTCTGCGGCATTTCTACGCAAAGAACTGGAACTGTACTTCGACAGCCGCTTCAACCTCTAACTGTCCCGGCTCAATCGGCGTTGATGACGCAAATGTACCTGCTTTAGCCAAAGGGACGGGACCATCTTTTCCACGTTCCATCACTTTCATCGGAGCTGGATCGAGCTGAGCCCTCATCGTTCCGGCCAGTGTATTAGCTTTGAGATAAGCATCTCTCAAGGCTTCTGATAACGCCTGCTGATATAGTGCTTCAGGATTCTTTACAGAGAATTGGATCGTAGAAACCCGGTTCGCTCCATTTTGCACGGCGGTATCAATAATTTCCCCAGTTTGACCAATATTTTCATTTTTGACGGTAATTATATTAGTTACTTCGTATCCTCTAAACACTTGGCTCCCGCTGTCATAGTCGTATTGAGGAAGAATCGTATATTCACTCGTTTGAATGGAAGCCCGGGGCACTCCTAAGCTTACAATCGAGGCGATGACTCGTTCCATCACTCGTGCATTCTCTTGCTGTGCCTGCGTAAGATTCATCGATTCTGTAACCACACCGACCTGAAGAGAAGCAACATCCGGCTGAGACGATGCGGACCCCTCTCCCGTTACTGTCATTACGCGCTTCTGCATGCTTTGATGGTTCATTCCAATCCACCTTTCTATTTAGACATCCGACCACAAAACACATCCCTCATAAACAATCTATTCCTCACATAAAAAAAGCAGAACGACCGAAGTCGCTCTGCTTCTTTATAGAAAAACGCTCTTTTCAATCTGCTTCATCTCATAGAAGTAACCTTGCTGAGCCATAAGCTCACGGAACGTCCCAGATTCCACCACTTCTCCTTGCTCCATCACAATGATCTGATCCATTTCCTCAAGGCCGGCTAGACGATGACTAATAAGAAGAACCGTATCCTCTTGCGCCTGAGCAAATAACTCATCATACAACACCTTCTCCGTTAAGGCGTCCACTGAAGACGTTGGTTCATCGAGCAGCCATAACCTCTCTCCCTTAAGCATAGCACGCGCGATCGCTAAACGCTGCTTCTCTCCCCCGGACAGATTTTCACCGCGTTCCAGTACTTCATCTTCTAGTGAAAAATGATCAAGCTTTACTTTTTGCAGTGTTTCTTTGAGTACATACTCGTCGAGCCCTTCTGCAGCGACTTCTAAGTTATGCCGCATGCTTCCATAGAAAAAGTGATTTTCCTGTAATACCACGTTCGAGCGAGCCCAAAGATCCTCTCGATCTACTCTATTCAGACTTACATCATCTAATTGAATGTCACCTTCCTGATAGGGATGAATGTTGAGCAGTAATTGAAGCAGCGTTGATTTTCCGGAACCGCTCGCTCCTACTATCGCAGCTTTTGAACCTTGGGGAATGCTTACATTCACCTTTTCTAAAGCTTTCCTATTTTCTCCATTAAACGAAAAACTCACATTTTCAAAGCGAATCGAAGGGGGCTGATTTTCAGAAAGGCGCACCGGTAATTCCGGTTCTTTAGCAGGCTCTTCTCGAACTACAGAGAACAATCGATTTGATGCACGTCTGCTGTCCTCTAAATGAATGGGAAAAACGGCCATCGGCGTGGCATTTTCAAATACAGTGAGCGAGACCATCACAAGCATCGCAAGAAAAATCCCATTTAAATCACCTTGCACCACCAACCATGCTCCAAGTCCAAGAACAAACCAAGAAATAATAAGCGAGACCATCGTGTTCATGGAATGGCTGAATGTGGAGTGTAACCCTTCTCTTTCTTGTTCATTCACATATTGTTGTGAAGCTTGAAGAAGCTCTGCTTCTTTTTCTTCAAGTTTTTGATAAATTTTTAAATCACGATAACCGTAGAACATTTCTGCTGCCTCAGTAGAAAGAACTCCTCTGTTTTCACGCACTTGAGCATTAATCCGCTTTTGTCTGATGGTAAATAAAGCCGGAACAACAATCCCAGTAAGCAATAGACCGAGCAGCAGCACAACGGCTATAGCCAAAGAATAAAACGTAGTGAACACAATCGTACTTAAAAAAACAATAACGAGCACAATCGGTGGATAATACACGCGCAGGAAAAAGTTTTGCAAACTTTCTACATCCCCGACGATCCGGGATAATAAATCTCCGCTTCGGT
Organism: Halobacillus sp. B23F22_1; assembly: GCF_043497005.1. Taxonomy (NCBI): domain Bacteria; kingdom Bacillati; phylum Bacillota; class Bacilli; order Caryophanales; family Bacillaceae; genus Halobacillus; species Halobacillus sp. B23F22_1. The sequence continues at coordinate 171,443 of NZ_JBIEKE010000004.1, forward strand.
ACTTTTGAAAAATCTGCGGTGCGAGCGGTTCCATCTTTTTATAAAAAGAAACCCGTAAGTGACTAAGAATGGAAAAGGTGGCCCGGTGTGAGAAATACCGCTCTGCATATCGACTCAATGCTCTCGTAAACCCAAATAATTTTAGGATAGCGATGACCACCGTCAGCGCATATAACGGAGGTACTAACGCAGCCCGAGAAATCAGATATCCGCTCGAAGCAAACAAACCGACAGCTGCCATCCCGGCTAAAAATCCAAAAACTATAGAAAGCACTATATCCTTTTTCTCAAGCATAACAAGCTTGACTACAATACCTAAATCTCTCATCGTGCTTCCCCTCCTTGCTGGACGGAAATCATATTTCGATAGTATGGAACTGTTTGGAGCAAGTGTTCATGGGTTCCGGATCCAATTAACTGTCCTTCGTCTAACAGCAAAATTTGATCTGCGGTCTGTATTGTGTGTAAGCGATGAGCCACCGTAATTACAGTAGACGATTGAGACAATTCTACCAGCGAACGTTGGAGAATTTTTTCCGTTTGCAGATCAAGGCCTGTGGTCGGTTCATCAAACAAAATCACAGAAGGACGTTTTAAAAAGGCTCTAGCAATGGCTACCCGTTGTTTCTCTCCTCCAGAAAGACCTCTCCCCGCTTCTCCAACACATGTGTCAAAGCCCTCTTCAAGAGATTCTATAAATGAAGCAATTCCAGCTTTTTCAGCCGCTTCTACGATTTGTTCCCGACTCGCCCCATGTGAGCCGACGGCAATATTGTCAGCAATTGTCCCTGAGAATAAATAAGGGTGCTGAGATATATAGCTAAGCTGATTAAACCAGTCTTGTTCTTTGTATTCGAATAGAGGCTGCTCATTCACTCTTACTTGTCCCTCTGTAGACGCCATTAATCCAGCTATAATATGAAGCAGCGTGGTTTTTCCAGAGCCCGTCCGTCCAACAATAGCGACCTGATGATAAGGAGCAATTTGAGCGTCTATTGATTTTAGAGCAAAGCCCTTCTCGTGATAGCTGAAGCTTACTCCAGCAAGCTCAATAGCAGGAGGAGTCGTGCTTGATATTAAAGATGAACCTCCCCATTCCACATGAGGTGTTGGTTGTTCTAATTCCTCCGTCACTTTTTGAGCAGCTACAATACTCCCTCTTCCGGAGTGAAAAGCACTGCCAGCGTCCTTTAACAATTGATAAAATTCAGGAGCTAAAATTAAGATAAAAAAAGCGGAGAAAAAAGATATGTTTTCATACACAACTAAGCGAATGGCAATTTCCATCGCAATCAAACCAATGCTGAGCATCGAAATAAACTCCAGCATTAAGGATGATACAAATGCCACTTTCAACACTTCCATCGTTGCGTCCCGGAAACCGAGGCTGCTTTCTTCGATAAGTTCTCTCTGCTTTCTGGCCCTTCCAAACAACTTAAGCGTTGTTAATCCTTGCAGTGTATCAAGAAACCTTCCTGAAAAAGCAGCAAGCTTTTCTAACTGTTCTTCTGATTTCTTTTTTGTCATAACTCCAATAAGAGCCATAAAAAAAGGAATAAACGGTGCAGTAATGAGCATAATGATTCCCGAGTAGATGTGCTGCGTAAACACAGCAATTAAGATAATAATAGGAACAACCGCTGTTTGAATCATTTGTGGCACGTAGCTGCTGAAATAACTGTCTACATCGTCAGTTGCATCCATTAACACACTAATTTTTCTTCCCGACTGGCCTTGCATCGAAGCCTGAACAGGATTTTTGGAAAACTTATTTATTAGTAATTTTCTGAACTCGTTTTTCGCTTTAGCTGCGAGCTTTACCCCGGTTCTTCCTAAAAGGTAGGTCAACGATGCCCTTACAACCAGCACAAAGAATAACCCAATTAAAAGCGGGATAACAGACTGAAACGCTGCGTTATTAAGAAAAACACCTTCGATGACCGCAACGAAATAATAGGCTTGAGCAATAATTGCTGCCCCTATAAAAAGTGATATCAACACGAGCGTAAAGATAACCGACCGTTGCGAGAAGGCAATATGTTTTAGGTGCTTCATAAGGAATAGCTCCTATCAATTCAATTAGTGAAATATTTCACATAGTGATTATATTATAGTCATGATCTATTTGTGAATCGTTTTGTTTGGTCTACTTCCATTCTATCAAAAGTGTTACTGTTATATTCGATTTTCTGGGTAGTCTTGCTTTTTCTCAAGTCTTGATGTAAAGCTTCTCTGATAAATCTCTCCTGCAAACCCATACTAAAACCATATACTAATAAAGGACGTGTTTTGTTTGAATCGTTTGATTTGGTTTTGCCTATTCACCCTGGCTGCTTTCGTTAAATTAACAGGCGTCAGTCATTATCTGCTAGACAGTCTGTCGAAAGGAGCTTTACTTGTATCATTAAGCTTCTCCCTCCTCGTGTTCTGCGTCATGCTTCTCATGAAGAGGTACTTCCTCTGGTACGGAGCCATTCTCTCATTAATCATCAGCTTTTACTGTTGGTCATCTTATTTATATATGGATTACTTTCATACTCCGTTTTCTTCCTATGTGGCGCTGCAAACGTCAAACCTGTCCGGGATGTCAGAGAGTATTTTCAGCCAAATGGCCGGATGGCATGTCCTGTTTTTCACAGACCTTATTCTGTTGGCAGGATGGATGCTGTATGAGAAACTGAACACCTCCTACACAGCCACCGCTTTAAACAGACGGTTAAAGCCCTTCGCTGCTGTTGTTGTCCTTGCAGTCCTTTTTTTATCTTTAAAGCCTATATCGATGCAAGTAAATGGCAAAGGTCATCTTTTGCTTAAGAAATATACCTCTGACTCTCACCTGAGTAATTATGGACTGGTGGGACATCAAGCCATTGATTGGATCGAATTTTTGACGTCTCAGCAAGTTCTGGAACTTTCAGCAGATGAAAAAGAAGAAATTAATGAATTATTGACAAGTGAGGATCGGGCGGTGCCCAGAGAAGACCCCTTACTCATGCCTGGATTATTTGAAGGTAAAAACCTGCTGATGATTCAGTTTGAATCCCTTCAGCAGTTTGTTATTGGGCAAGAAGTGAATGGCCAAGAAATCACTCCCACTTTAAATCGGCTTGTGGAATCAGGTCTTTCCTTTAAAAATTATTATCCTCAAACCGCAGAAGGCAACAGTTCAGATGCCGAACTGCTCGTTTTTAACAGTCTTTATCCATTAAAAGAAGGAAGTACTTTTTTTCGCTATCCAATGGTAGATTACCCTTCTATAGCCAAAGATTTTAAAGAAGAAGGTTACACCACCACCGCTTTTCATGGCGATGAAGGCACATTCTGGAACCGTGATGCTGTTTATCCTTCGATGGGGTTTGAACGATATTACGACATTGATGATTACAAGAATGTGGAGGACCATGCTCTAGGCATGGGCCTTAGCGATGAAGCTTTTTTCATACAATCGTTCAATCACTTGCAGGAGCTGCCGAAGCCTTACATGGCTAGCCTTATTACATTAACATCCCATACGCCATTCTTAATTCCGGAAGAAGAGAAGTTAATAAATGTCGGCGATACAAAGCATTCATCACTCGGAAACTATTTTGAAAGTATACACTACACCGATCATTACTTAGGTGAATTCTTAAAGAAACTTGAAGAAGAGGGGGAGATGGAAGACACGGTGGTCGTCGTTTATGGAGACCATAACGGCGTTTTTAAAGAAACAAAAAACGAAGTTGAGCAGTGGAACGGCCAGTCCATTACAGAAGAGCAATGGCGTACTGATTTCACCTCTGTTCCTTTTATCGTTTCAAGTAATGACTTAAAGAAACCAATACATGTGACTGATGTGGCCGGTCAAATCGATACAGCTCCCACTCTTCGTGATTGGTTCGGTCTTCCAGAAGAATCGACTGCTCTTGGCCACAATATGAACCGATTTATGAACGAAGACGTTTTTCTTTTGCGAGGGGATTATGGCGAACGTATTGTAATCGGACAAGATCACAAAGTAACCGATTATCAACCCGCCCATTATGAAACGTTGGAAGTATCTGAACGATTAATAAAGTCGAATTTCAACCATATAACTAAATGAGGTCGGGACAAAACTGAATAAAACAGAAAAAATAATCCGAACGATTCTATTGAAATCAGTTTGGATTATTTATAGGTCAAGAAAGGATGATACTTAAGATAAGTTTTATCTAATCTTACAGAGCTTCACGAATCACTTTTCGATGAATTCTTGCCATGGACACGGCTTCACTTTATTGTTTTAATTGGCTCAAATCTATTCGCTGTTCATTTTCTTGGGACTTTACTGCGCCTTGATTAACGAGTGTTAATTTAAGAGCATCCTCTTTCGTGATCGTTGGCTCATATCCTTCTTTAATCGCTTTTACCCACTGCTCCATAGGCATTGGTAATGGAGCTGGTAAATCCTCAGGATAAATCCACTGATCACTCTCAAATTGAATGCTCTTCATCCGAACTGTGTTCTGTTCAATAAGTAAAGTCCCTTCTGTTCCATAAACCTCCAGCTGAAAAGGACTTCCAAAGGAGACAAAGCTTGTCTCCAGGACTCCAAGAACACCCGAATCATATTCTACGAACGCTGCGGCCTGGTCGTCGATCCCCGGGTGAAAGACTGACTGTAAACGAGTCGTAACTGCTTGCGGGGTACCTGCAAGTCGGTTTGCTAAATAAATTGGATGAGCCCCAAGGTCAATTAAAGCTCCTCCTCCTGTTTTTTCTTGTTCATAAAAGTGTTGAGGCAGCCAGCCTTCAGGATTCTCACTTGTAGCAACTGCTCCATTATGTGCAACACGACAGCGGATCATCGTTAACTGGCCAAGCCACCCATTGTCGATTGCTTTTTGAGCATATAAATAATAATCCTCTACTAACCTTGGAAGGGAAATCATTAATTCTACCCCGGATTTTTCCACCTCAGAAAGAATGTCGTCACAGTCCTCTATCGTCAAAGCTAAAACTTTTTCAGTAAAGATGTGTTTTCCATGTCTTGCTGCTTCTATAATGATGTGCTTATGATCCACAGTAGGAGTAGTTATAATAACACCATCAATCGATGGATTTGATAACACAGTTTCTAAGTCCGCTTCATAGGCTACACCTAACTCTTTCCCCCATTCTTCTCCGCGCTGCTCATTTTCATCCCAAACCAACTCAATCGATACATCCTCTATTTCCTTAGCTTGATTGGCGTAATCAACCGCATGTACGTGCCATTTACTTAATAATGCTACTTTAATCATTAGGACCACCCTTACGCTATGTATTAATCCGCTCTATTAGAGAGATTCTTAATTCTTTCGTCTCCTTAGCATTTAACCAATTTGTATAACTCTCCTGTTCCTCGCCGTTTTACATTTTCAAGAGTATGACGTCATTTACTTCTGCCAGTTTCACTCGATTAAAATAAAACTTTTTCGGGGAATGAGCGTTCCCTTTTCTATGGTGATATAGTCTACCTCTAAACGGACATATTTCCTTTTCAGGTATACGGAAATACTGAATTCCATCCTTTTTTCGTCCACTTTTTATTAACAGCGTAAGGAAATTTTTTATATCGATGAAATCCCACCCTTAGTCCATAATCAGCATATCACTCTCATCGAATTCCCACATTTCCCCATAAGCCACTTCCCAATAACAGCCGTCAGGATCCGTGAAATAGCCGCTGTATCCACCCCAGAACACTTTTTCCAGATGCTTTACAATTCGAGCCCCAGCCGCTTCTGCCTTCCTCATTATGTCGTCGACTTCCTTTTCAGATTTGGCATTATAAGCCAATGTGATTCCAGAGAATCCGCTTAGCTGCGGAGGCTGCTGCTCATCAATATCCTTTGCGAGCTCATCTAATGGGTATAAAGCAAGCTTAGATCCAGGGGTATGAAAGAAAATAATTTCAGGGTTATCTTCCGTTTCGGAAGTAGAAAATCCAAGACGATCTCGGTAAAATGTAACCGATCGTTCCATATCCTTTACACCAAGAGTAATTAAATTCACTCTGTTCATCGGTTTCTCTCCTTTTTTCTTAAGTAATCATACAGCCCCATAGCACAAACCTCGACATCCAGCTGTATAACTTCGTATACTGGATGATCATCAGGGATTTGGAGCTCCCGTAAGTACGCATTCACTTTTTCATACAAGCGATTCTTCACGCCCTCTATTCCTTCTCCAGCTGCCAGAGCGTCTTCACCCGCTTCGATAAACTTTGGAATCCACTCCAACACCTGGTTAAATGCTGCTTCAGGCTCATCTGTTTTTCCAAAATGACCAAAATAGATATGATCGACTTTTAAATCTCTAAATCGTTGAATAGATTGCTTCATTTCTTCAGGATCAAACTGGTTCGGTGAAGTACTAGGAAGATAAAACGTCACTCCATGATCCATCGTTTGGTGATAGCGAATACCAGCTGTATCCCCTGTGAAAATGCCATTACTAACTGGATCGTAAATACCGAGATGATGATTAGCGTGCCCTGGAGTGTCAAAGAACTTCAGCGAACAATCAGAGCTGATTTCAAGAATATCCCCGTCCTCTTTTACAATAAGCTTTTCTTCCTCAATTGATAAAATTGGATCAAATAATCGGTCAAATGAATCCCCATACACAGCACGTGCTCCCTTTATTAAACGAGAAGGATCTGCTAGGTGGCGTTTCCCTTTTTTATGTACAATAACTTCGGCATCAGGGCACTCTTTAAGAAGAAGACCTGCTCCTCCCGCGTGATCCAGGTGGATATGCGTTAAGATCAAATAACGAACATCTTCAGGATCTAAACCTAAGTCCTTCAATCCTTCTACGATTCGCGGGACAGAAGGGCTGGGTCCTGTTTCCACAAGTGTTAAATTCTCCGCTTCTATCACATAGGTGCCTGTACGCCCAGGTATTCCTAAATCAAACCCGTCAATTAAATGAATCCGGTTACCAAGATTAACAGGATCTTTTTTCTTCAATCAGATCACCCCATTTAAATTCTTACTTCTAGTTTACTAAATATGGGATGGGAATGTAACGAATAATGTCACATAATTCTGATTTTGAATTTGTCACACTTATGGGCTGGGTGCGTATCATGATTTTGAGGAGTTGATGACTATGACAGAAAACCGAAATATGCATCCCCAATACCACCAGCAAATGAAGCCCACTCAACACCAATGTCAGAAATATAAATATTATCATGTAATGGGCACGATGGAAGACGGACAGTCCTTTGATGGCATCATCCTGGATGCTGACGATGAGAACGTCACCATGCTCATGAGTGAAGATGTAACGGTTGATGAGAACGGGAATGCAGAAGACGAAAGCAGGCAATTTTATGGCGGAGGATATGGAGGGGGATATGGAAGAAGAAGAGCTAGACGTTTCAGAAGAACGATCTTACCCCTAGCTGGTCTTACATCCTTGTTATTATATCCGTACTTTGCCCCTTATCCTTATTACCCGTATTATCCTTATTATTAATAGAGAGGGTCTATACCCTCTCTCAGCTTGTGGAGAAACCCCTGTTTCTCTTCAAGCTTTTTTCTTGTCGTCATGAGCAAAAGCCCCTTGAGGTCACTGATTAAGTCCTATCTAATCTTAAAGAACGTCACGAATCGCTTGTCGCTGGATGCTTGCCGCGGGCACGGCCTCAGCTAACTTGGTCAATAAGATCACTTGACCAAGTGGATCTTCGGCTCGCGCTGTCATCCGCGAACGCTCCTCGTGTCATCAAATGAGATCAATCTAAAACCCATCTATACGTTGTCTGGCTAAATCACTACTATGAAAACGAATCGTTAAACTTATGTAGGAATAGAAGGTACAAAACTCTTAATAGTTAGAAGAAAAGCGTCCTGTGTGGAAATTAAATTCCACACAGGACGCTTTTTTAATTCTATTTCATCGACCTTTAGTTTTTCAGTAGCCTCGGCTCACTCGTTCTTCCGCAGGAGTGAAGGGGGACTAACTCCTTGGAATTTCTTTAAGATAGAAATAGACTCTCCTTCACCTGGCTCACACCCTGGCTAGATGGAGGACAGCCTTTTTCATGTTCTGGCAGGCAGCCGTCAACAGCGCCTGTTCATTCACTTTCTCTTTTCCACACAAACGTCAGTTCTTTTACATCTGCAGAGCTCCGCTCAAACTTCTTTTTTCATACGATAAATCCATAAAATAAAAGAAATCAGAAAAAATCAGGCTGACGAAGATTTTCTCAACAGCCTGAAACGGCCTCCGAGGAGGCCGTTTTTTATATATGATCACCGTGCTCCAATTTTGAAAGGTGTTCCCTCAAATCCACAAGCTTCACTCTCCAATGACGTCCAATTTTAAAACCAGGTATTTTTCCATTTTGAACAAGCTTGTATGTCGTCATTTCACTAATCTGCAAATAGTCAGCGACTTGAGAGATTGTTAAAATTTCACGCTCTTCCTCCAACTAAATCTTCCTTTAACGTATTAGACTTACTGCTAGTTTAAATGGTAACTAGACGGATAACAACTCACTGGGTAAAAATATTTTCAACTCTTTTGTAAGCGTTACCTTTGTTTAAATAACAATATCTACTCTATTAAACGTCACTGAATCAATTTATAAAGGCATTGCATTCCACTGTATTTTCTTATAATCTATTATAGTCTGTTATAACAAATTATAAATTACTCTATTTATTAACGCTTTATTCAATCGTTATTTAAAATAGATAATAAGAGTGAGTAAAGCATTTGGAGGGGTAACATGCAGCGAGAAATAATGACGGTAGCCCAAGTGGCGGAATACTTACAGTTAAGTGAAATGACAACTTATAAATTAGTCCAAAAAGGTACGATCCCAGCTTTTAAGATCGGCAGCCACTGGCGTGTGAAGAAAGACGATTTACATGCCTGTATCGAACGATTGAAAAACGGAGAGCGATTATAAATTTTTAATTGTAAATAAAACTTGATTGCTGTGAAAGTCAGCAATCTAAAAATATAATAAAGAAAGAGGTTTGCAATGTTTACATCATCATTAAAAGAACAATGGTTCGGTAATGTAAAAGGAGATATTTTAGCAGGAATTGTAGTAGCATTAGCATTAATTCCAGAAGCAATCGCCTTTTCCATTATCGCAGGCGTAGACCCTATGGTCGGCTTATACGCTTCCTTTTGTATCTCTGTCGTCATTGCTTTTGTAGGCGGACGTCCAGGAATGATTTCTGCCGCAACAGGCGCAATGGCACTTGTTATGATTACGCTCGTTGCAGAGCATGGCTTAGAATACATGCTCGCAGCAACTATACTAACAGGGATATTCCAAATTATATTTGGCGTATTCAAGCTTGCTCGCTTTATGAAGTTTATTCCTAGATCTGTTATGGTTGGATTTGTGAATGCATTAGCTATCTTAATCTTCACCTCTCAACTGCAGCACTTTGTGAACGAATCCTGGATTATTTATGTCCTAGTCGGACTTACACTAGCTATTATTTATTTATTTCCGTTACTAACAAAATCGGTACCTTCACCGCTTGTCGCTATTGTAGTGGTTTCTTTTATAGCCATTTACATGAATGCAGGGGTGCGTAATGTAGGGGACATGGGGAACCTCAGCCAAACTTTGCCGTTATTTGCATTACCTAATATTCCGTTAAATATGGAGACTTTTATGATCATTTTGCCTTACGCCCTTGCCTTAACGATTGTAGGACTGCTGGAATCTCTTCTAACTGCATCCATCGTTGATGACATGACAGACACTGAGAGTAACAAGGATCAGGAAAGTCGTGGACAAGGGATATCAAACATTGTCGCCGGATTCTTCGGGGGAATGGCAGGCTGTGCCATGATTGGACAGTCTGTCATCAATGTAAAATCAGGCGGAAGAGGCCGTTTATCTGCTTTAGTTGCCGGTGTATTTTTAATGTTTCTCATTATTGCTCTAGGGAATGTTGTCGTACAAATCCCTATGGCTGCACTAGCAGGAGTAATGATTATGGTTTCCATTGGTACGTTTGATTGGAGCTCGCTGCGTAACCTCCACCTTGTTCCAAAAACCGATGCCGCTGTGATGGTGGTTACAGTAGCTACTGTCGTTTATACACATAACTTAGCGTATGGCGTATTAGCAGGAGTAGTCTTAAGCATGGTTTTCTTCGCTGTAAAGATTTCCAAAGTACGTGTTTTACCACTCTATGTAAACGAAGGAAGCAAAAAAATATATTATGTACAAGGACAGTTATTCTTTGCCTCTGTTACCGATTTTGTTTCTTCTATTAACTTCAAAGATAATGTAGATATAGTGGAAATTGACCTCACCCAGTCACACCTTTGGGATGATTCAGCAATAGGCGCCCTTGATAACATTGAAGCTAAGTTTGAACAACGAGGGATACAGGTTCACTTTAAAGGGTTAAATGGCGAGAGCAATCGATTGCTAAACCGTTTAGGCGGTGTTTCTAAAGGAGCCGGTCACTAAAAAATAAAAAAGGAGTTCGCGTATGTTTACTAATATTCTACTTGCTACGGACGGTTCAGCTCACTCTAAGCGTGCAATTGAACAATCCATCCAAATGGTCTCACCCTATAAAGAGCAAGTTACCTTAGAACTTGTGTACGCTGTCGATGGAGACACTTCTAAAGAAGATATTCTTAAGCATGGAGACTCCAGTACGGCAACATTGAAAAGAAAAGAAAAATTCTATGAAGTTATTCAAGAGATTGAAGCTTCAGGGATAAAATCTGATATTACTATATTACACGGAGAACCAGCCGAAGCGATAATTGAATATGCGAATGACCGAAGCTACGATTGTGTAGTGGTAGGCAGTCGGGGACGCAATAAGCTGCAGACCTTAATATTAGGCAGCGTCAGTCATAAGTTAATGAAATATATTAAAGCCCCCGTTATGGTTGTTAAATAATGCAAGTGTCTGGGCGCTGCATGTCGCTCTATTTAATAAATATCTACAGTTTGCCTAGACCATTAAAAAGCCATCGCCTTATGTATTACTGTCGCTTCTTTTGCTAATAAATTGAGAAACACCTTGTATGGTATAATAGTTTAAATAAATCAAATACAAAAAGCGGTGACTTTTTATGCTGGAAGATACAGGAGAGCGCGTGATTCCTAAAGAGATGGACCCAATGAATGGGCTTCTCCTTGAACATATTGCCCGTTACCACTTCTCTGAACCCTACGTAGAGGGCAGAGTTCTCGACATTGCTTGCGGGGTTGGTTATGGAGCAGCTCACCTTGCAAAAAAGAAAAAAAAGCACATCAGTGAATTTCTCGGAGTAGACATTTGTGAACAAACAATTCAATACGCTATCCATAATTATTATCATCCTCTTCTTTCTCTGCAGGTTGGAGATATCATGGATGAGAGGTGGGTAAGAAGCGTCGGGCAATTTGATACAATTGTCAGCTTTGAAACGATTGAACACGTTCCCAGCGTTCAGACATTTATGAATCATATCTATAACCTTTTAGCCCCTGGCGGCACCTTGGTTCTCTCTACGCCCTTCGGTCAAGGGATGGATCATCCGAGCGGTTCCCCTTTTCATTATTTTCAAATGACTGAAGAAGAATTTAAAGGATTGTTTAATGATTTTTCTAAAGTAGAACTTTTTTATCAAAACGGAGTAACAATAGAACCTCCTCGTGAAGGTCTTTATTACCCACTAGGTGTGGCCGTTTGCAGGAAGTAAGGCCTCTCTTGTGGTAAAAAAGGATCAACGATGGTATGATGGAGATAAGAAAAACATAAAATAAAAAGGTCGCAGCTGCCACTGCGACCCGCAGATAATGATTCCCCAGGGGATCAGCTATTCGTTGAGAATAGACCTCACCCAATCAACTTGCAGGTTAATAGGGAGGTCTATTTTTTATTGATCAATTCAATGATCAAAGCGAGTAAAGCAATGAGCAGCGTACCAAATGAAAACAGCACCATCATAACCTCATACACGCTAATAGGCATCACCCCCTTCTATCGTGGGGTTAGCCGACCACCCTAAAAGAACATTATCTATTATTAATTGTACCATAGAATAAAGATAGATCCCACCACAAAACAGAACATATGTTCCTGATTAATGTAATTACATAGAAATAATCAAAAAACTCTTGCATTAGTTTGTGAAGTGTTGCACAATATAATTGTGAAGTAATTCACATTATACTTTTCCACCTAAAATTAGGAGTGAGTACTATGAACATGAATAAAAAAGAAAAAGTAAACCGAGTTGTTTTGATTGGTGCAGGATTAGTCGGAAGCAGCTATGCTTTTGCCCTAATCAACCAGGCCGTAACGGAAGAATTGGTTATTATTGATTTGGACAAAGAAAAAGCAATCGGTGATGCAATGGACTTAAATCATGGGAAAGCTTTCGCTCCTTCTTCAACAAATACATGGTATGGAGAGTACAAAGACTGCGAAGATGCTGATATTGTTTGTATTTGTGCAGGAGCTAATCAAAAACCTGGGGAAACACGCCTTGACCTAGTCGAGAAGACCATGAAAATTTTTAAAACTATTGTAGATCATGTTATGGAGAACAAGTTCGATGGAATTTTCTTAATTGCAACAAACCCTGTTGATATTTTAACACATGCTACTCAAGTATTTAGCGGACTTCCTAAAGAAAGAGTTATTGGAAGCGGCACAACATTAGATACGGCACGCTTCCGCTTCATGTTAAGCGATTACTTTAACGTAGCCACACAAAACGTTCACGCTTATATCATTGGTGAGCATGGGGATACCGAGCTTCCAGTTTGGAGTCACGCTACCATTGGCGGGGTCCCCGTAACTAAATATATAAAAACGAACGATTCCTACACCACGGAAGATCTTGAGCATTTATTTGAAGATGTGCGAGATGCCGCTTATCAAATCATTCAGAAAAAAGGGGCCACCCATTATGGTATCGCAATGAGTCTGGTTCGTATTACAAAAGCTATTCTTGGTAATGAGAACAGTATTTTGACAGTAAGTACGTATCTTGATGGAGAATATGGAGAAAAAGACGTATATGTTGGTGTTCCTACCGTCGTCAATCGCCGAGGTGTGGAGAAAGTTCTTGAAATGGAACTCTCTGATGTAGAACAACAGCAATTACGTCATAGTGTAAAAACATTAAAAGAGACAATGAATCCAGCCCTTGAAAAAATAACACAATAAATTAAGAGACTGGGACATTACTGCATAAAGCATAAAAATAATCCGAACGATTCTCGAGAAATCGGTTCGGATTATTTAAGTTAATGAAACTCCACACCACCGCTCCGTCATGCGAGTATTCGTTTTTTGACATCATTGCTTTACTTATCGCCCAGTCTCTTTTCATAACGAAAAATCACTATTTTATAATTAAATCCACTTTTTCTCTCTCATATAGAATAAAGCTAATAATAGTACAATATTAGCTGCATTTTCTTTGTTCTTCAAGTTGAAAGAAAAAGTAGGCTCTTGTATAGATTCTTCGATTTCTACAGGTACTTCTAAGCTTTCAAATGCAGGCTCTGTACTTACTTCCGTTATTTCTTCGGTACCTTGTTCCTCAACGATCACATCTTCGTTTAAAGAAACTGGCATTTGCTCAGACCTTTCCACTTGCAGCCATACTTGACGAATATCAGAAACAACTCGATCCCAAGTATAATGTTTTTCTGCCAGGGAGCGCCCATACCTTCCCATCTCCTCCCGTTTCTCTGGATGAGAAAGCAAATAGGACAAATGCTTCACAAATTCATCTGTACTTTCAGGATCCTCTACAATTAACCCATTTTTATGCGACTCCATTACTTCCGTATTTCCACCGCGATTTGTCGTAACAATTGGAATAGCTGCAGCCATAGCTTCATAGTGAACTCGAGCTAAAGGTTCCTGCCATCTAGAAGTACAAACAAAAATATCAGAAGCTGCGAACCATTCTTGGATTTTATCAGCGGACACATACCCTGTTTGAATGACAGGAATCGGCAGACGCTCAGCGAGGGCGCGAACATATGCAATATAGTCAGTTATTGAGTTATCACTAAACCATTTACTTCCCATAATGACGAGCGCAATATCATCATGCTTTTTGGCTAACTCGGGAATCGCTCGAACTAAAACATCAATTCCCTTATTTGGAGAAAGCCTTCCAGCGTATAATATAACTTTCTTAGAAGATAACCCATTTTCTTCTCTTATTTTATTCCTCATCTGGCGGGCGCTGCTGGAATATGAGGGAGCGAACCGTTCTAAATCTACACCAGAATAAATGGTCTGCAGCTTAGGCGCTGCCTCCGGATAGAAGCCTTTTATCGTCTCGCCTATATAGTTACTAATGGTAATAATCTTATCTACCTTTTGAACCGCTTGAGCCCCTTCTTCCCGGTCAATTTTTTCAGGTTTAAACATGTCATTGTGCATGCTTAGTACAATCTTAGCATCTGGGGCCAACTCTCTAACACCACTCACTAAACGCGGCCTGTTAAAGATGTGAATAAGATCATATACTTCGTCTGTAGATTGTAGGAAATGAAGGACGTGCTCCCGGTAGACCTCTAAAAGCCCGCCTTCTACACGGACGTAACGAAGGCCATCTCTCGTCTCTTCTGCCGGTAGTTCTTCATCACTTCTACATAAAATGGTAATATCGTGCTCTTTTTTCAGGACAGGAACTGCCCCATCAATATAGGTTTGAATAGCACCTCCGCGGATCGCAGGTACAGGGAGCTTTTCTGTACAAATGATTAATACCTTCATATTGAAACACCTCCATTTCGATCATTAGCTAATTCTTCTAAAACGACCCATTTTTGTTCCTCCAGCTTAATAATAGACTGGACCTCTAACTCAAGTTCCTCATTTAAAAATTCAGCAGGCGAGTAAACCATATACTTTATATTTTTATAAAAGAGGTTTGGCAGGGATAAATCGATTAACAGCATTTCGTAAACTTCATCTGTAATAGGAAGGGATTCTTCATAGGCGGCAAGCATTTCCCTGATCCAATGAATATCCCATTCTCCATTCGCGTGCATTCGGTCAATTATCAGTTTACGTAAGTCACGAATCGTAATATCATAAGAAACCCCATCCAAGTCAATAATCCACATACCATCGTCAGCCATCTGAGCGTTGGACCAGCCATAATCCTGGTGAACTAGCCCAGCCACCTCGTTTCCTTTAGCGACAATTTCTTCATACCTTGAATTTTCTAACCGTTGACGCCCTTCTCGAACCTGTTCCTGAAACATGTCAAGCACAGAGAGTATAGTAGAGCTTGCAGGCATCTCACTATAAGCATGAACGATATCCCTGAACCAATCCATCTTCTTCTCCATACGTTCATATGTTCTTGGCCATCGATGAAGCCTGGATACTACTTCAGCATCTTCAGGAGGGACGTACCCTTTCGTTAACCTGTGAAACTCTCCCAAAGCCGTACACAGCTCCTTTGTTCCTTCTAAATCCTGTGGGAGCTGATGAAGTGATTCGATCCAATCGGCAACAAACCATAATTTCCCGCCCATTTTCACGTATTTCTCGCCATCCTTCGTAGGAATAATAGCGGGAACTCTCATCTTCTGCTCATGCACTAAATATTCTTGTGCCCCCAGACTGAACTTACTATGCGTCGGCCTCCGGTGTAATAGCTTTAGACTAAAAGGACCTTTATCTGTGTCAATCCTCCAGATAGCCCCTCCTTTTTCGTCTTTCGTAGCCATAACCGTCATTCCATGAGTGTTAAAGTCATAATACTTGAGAACCTCTCGGCCGATGTCTTCAATATATTCAGGTACATACAACTCTTCTAATTCTTCTAGTCCTTCTTCATCCAGCCATGGTTTAATCATGATTTCATCCTTCATTTTTTCACCTCCATAGTATACCTATTTTATTCACTTCCTCGTATTTTGTTTGGGAAGTTGAATCAATGAATTTTTTTCTTACTCCTTTGGAATTTGCCGTTACTTATTTAAGGATTTTAAATACAGTAGTAATAGAACGGTTCGTTATGTTAAGAGGAGAATCTGTTATGAAAATTTTAATTATTGGGATGGGGTATGTAGGAACAACTACTGGAGCGGTCTTCGCTCATCAAGGTCATAAAGTCACAGGGTTGGATATAGATCAAATGAAGATAGCATTATTAAATAAAGGAAAACTATACTTTCACGAGCCGGGCTTGCAAGAAATGCTGTCTTCTCAAATTAAAAAAAATAACCTTTCTTTTACTTGCGATCCAGAAACAGCTGTAAAAGATCATGACATCATTTTTATCACTGTAGGAACTCCTTCTTTAGAAAATGGAAAAGCCGATTTATCCTACATTAGACAGGCAGCGGAAATGATCGGACGATATAAAAACAAAGAGAAATTAGTTGTTGTAAAAAGCACGGTTCCTATCGGCACAACGGATGAGATGGAGAAGTGGATTTATGAATACAGTAATAATGAAGCTTCTGTTCATACTGCTATGAATCCAGAGTTCTTAAGAGAAGGAAGCGCATTAAATGACGCTCTTCATCCGAGTCGTATTGTACTTGGAAGCGAAAGCTCTGAAGCCCTCGTGAAACTAAAGGAATTATATAAAAATTCCACTGCTCCGATTTTAACTACTTCCACAAAGGCTGCCGAAATAATTAAGTACGCCTCGAATGGTTTTTTAGCAACGAAGATTTCTTTTATTAATGAAATCGCAAGGTTGTGTGACACCGTAGGCGTGTCAATTAAAGACGTTGCAGAAGGGATGGGATTAGATGAGCGCATTGGAGCTCCCTTTTTGCAAGCAGGACTCGGTTATGGAGGATCCTGCTTTCCGAAAGATGTGAAAGAATTATTATCAACTGCTGACTCTTTAGGAAATCCATTATCCATTTTACGAGAGGTCGAAAAGATAAACCGTACTCAACCTTCATATTTTGTAAATAAAGTGAAACGAACTCACCCTCTGTTAAAGGACAAAAAAGTCACTTTATTCGGATTATCCTTTAAGCCGCATACAGATGACATTCGTGAATCTGTTTCATTCGCCGTCATCAATCAACTAGTCGCAGAAGGCGCAAAAGTATATGTCCATGACCCTGCAGTGACTTTATCCACCGATTGGATAAGGAAAGGTGTTACTCAATGCTGGGACCCTTATGTGGCTGTGAAAGAAGCTGACCTCCTTCTTATATGTACTGACTGGCCACAATACGCTGACTTAAATTGGGTGAAAGTAAAGGAACGAATGAACGGTTCCTATTTATTTGATGGGAGAAACATGTTGGATAAAGAAAAAATCAAACAATTAGGGTTCTATTATGAAGGAATAGGCAACGCATAAACACGAGAAAGGAGGATTTTATGAAAGGCCTCATTTTAGCAGCAGGTAATGGCACGAGACTTCGTCCGCTCTCAAATACAAAACCAAAACCTTTGCTCCCTGTAGCGAACAAACCTGTCATTAATTATGGTATAGAAATGTTATATGAATTAGGGATTCGGGAAATCGGCATTGTCATACAGCCTGATCATAAGGAAGTATTTAAACAACATCTTACAAAAAATAAAAATATTCGATTTCATTACATCTATCAGAAGAAACAGCGAGGAATAGCCCATGCTGTAAAGCAAGCTGAAAGATTTATCGGAACTGACTCATTTGTACTTCTTCTCGGGGATAATTTAATAAACGAGTCCCTGGAGCCCTTAAAAGAAGCATGTAAAAAGAAAAACACGCATGGGACCGTCATGGTAACAAAAGTGGCAAGACCCGAAGATTACGGAATCGCTGAAATATTAGAAGGTCGAATTACAAACGTAGAAGAAAAACCACTCCATCCAAAGTCGAATCTCGCTATTATCGGGGTGTACCTTTTTAAACCGACCATTTTTAAAGCTATTCATGCCCTTGCCCCTTCAGCACGAGGAGAGTATGAAATTACAGATGCGATCCAGTGGTTAATTGATCATAAATATAAAGTAAACTATGTGAAAGCAGAACGGCCAACGTTTGACGTAGGAACAATGGAAAGATGGTTAGAAGCTAATCAATGGATGTTAGCACAAGACCCTGACCTGAAGAACCATAATAAAGTCAAGAATTCAACTATTATTCCACCCGTAAAAATCGGAAAACAATGCAACATTAAAAATTCGGTGATCGGACCTCATGTTTCAGTTGAATCGGGTACGACTATTAAAAACTGCTGCATTAAGAATAGTATTATTCTAAGAGATTCTATCTTTAAGAACATACCTTATGAAATTGTAGATAGTATATTCGGAGAAAAAACAAAGTTCATTACGGAAGATGTGGAAGATCCCTCCATTCACGGAATGTTTGGAGATGACTCCTCATTCATTTTCTCCAACTTTTCTCCTAAGAAGAAAGACAACTAATTCAAAAGCTATGAATACCCATGAGGGTTCATAGCTTTTCCCTATGAACTCTATGACTTACATATGCATACATTACGGTTAAGGTATCACGATTGCACGTGAGAGGTGACAAGATGATTTTACTAACAGGTGCAGCTGGTTTTATTGGTGCACACGTAGCTAAACGGCTGCTTCAAGAAGGCAAGGATGTTCTTGGAATTGATAACCTAAACACGTATTACGACCTTCAATTAAAGAAAGATCGTTTGATGTGGCTACAAGATGAAAACTTTATATTTAAACAAGTCGACCGATCAAACCATGATGAATTAGTAGAACTTTTTAAAAAACATCAGCCTTCTTTCGTTATTGACCTCGCTGCCCAAGCCGGCGTACGATACAGTCTTGAGAATCCCCAGGCTTACATTGACTCAAATATAACAGGTTTCTTAAATATACTAGAAGCTTGCCGTCATCAACACGTGGAACAACTCATTTACGCTTCTTCCAGTTCTGTGTACGGAGCTAACACAAAAATGCCATTCTCTGTGCAAGATCATGTGGATCATCCTGTAAGCTTGTATGCAGCGACGAAGAAGGCAAACGAACTAATGGCCCATACGTACAGCCACCTATACAATTTGCCTACGACAGGGCTTCGTTTCTTTACCGTGTATGGCCCATGGGGACGTCCAGATATGGCTTTATTTACGTTTACAAAAGCTATTATAGAAGGTAAACCTATTCATGTTTACAACCAGGGGGAGATGGAAAGAGACTTCACTTATATCGATGACATTGTCGAAGGCATCATTCGATTAACCCGAAAAAAGCCTATACCCGATCCAAATTGGAGAGGAGATGCTCCTGATCCCAGCAGAGGCGCTGCCCCCTACCGCATCTATAACATGGGGAATAGTAAACCTGTGAAGCTGCTTGACTTTATTACAGCCATTGAAAATAAGCTTGGGATCAAAGCTCAAAAACAGTTTCTTCCTATGCAAAAAGGGGATGTCATCGCTACTTATGCAAATGTCGATGAACTCACACGTGAGATAGGATATCAGCCGAGGACTTCGATCGAAGAGGGTGTCGGAAAGTTTGTTGATTGGTATAAAGCGTATTACGGAATTTAAAAAATGCCGGCTGGAGCTAAACTGAATAAGGCATAAAACTAATCCGAGTAATCCAGTAAAAACCAGCTCGGATTATTTATTTTAAATAGAATTTGACTACGCTAATGACTTGGCTTTATATGCCATTCGAATGATTGGCATCTAAGCACCAATAGCAAAAAGCCAGAAGCGGGAATCCGCTTCTGGCTCAATTTTTTTATTCAACCGTTACACTTTTCGCTAAGTTACGAGGCTTATCAACATCACAATCACGATGAAGAGCCGCATAGTAAGATACTAGCTGTAATGGAACCACGGATACTAGGGGAGTCAGCAAGTCATGAACATGTGGAATAACGAAAGCATCGCCTTCCTTATTCAGACCTTTCATACTGATAATCATGCTGTTTGCTCCACGAGCTTCTACTTCTTGCACATTTCCTCGAATCGAATAGTTTACATTCTTCTGTGTCGCAAGTGCAATAACAGGTGTACCTTCTTCAATTAAAGCAATAGTACCGTGCTTCAATTCTCCTCCGGCAAATCCTTCTGCTTGGATATAAGAGATTTCTTTTAATTTTAATGAGCCTTCAAGCCCTACATAATAATCAATGCCTCGACCGATAAAGAAGCAGTTGCGTGTGGTCTGCAAGTAATCACTTGCAAGCTGTTCAATATCTTCTTTTTGATCAGTTAAAGCTTCCATAGCGTTTGCTACAATACCCAGCTCCTGCATTGGATCAAAGTCTAACTCCAGACCTTTAGCTCGGGCTGTATCTACAGCTAGAATGGCAAGTACAGCCATTTGTGCAGTATAAGCTTTTGTTGAAGCTACAGCGATTTCAGGCCCGGCATGCAAGTGCATTGTATAATCAGCTTCACGGGAAAGGGTGGATCCAGGCACATTCGTAATTGTCAGTGCTGGATGACCAAGTTCTTTTGTTTGAACAAGTACGGAACGACTGTCTGCCGTCTCGCCGCTTTGTGAAATATAGACGAATAATGGTTTTTCTGAAAGCAGTGGCATGTTATAAGAGAACTCACTAGCCACGTGCACTTCTACCGGGATGGACGCCATTTTTTCAATAAATTGTTTACCTAAAAGTCCGGCATGATAACTTGTGCCCGCTGCAATGATATAAATACGGTCACAATACTTCATCGCTTCACGAATTTCAGGGTCTAATTTAATTTCATCATTTTCGTTCTGATATTCCTGGATGATTTTACGAATAACAAATGGTTGCTCATCTATTTCTTTAAGCATGAAATGAGGGTATGTTCCCTTTTCAATATCAGTTGAGTCAATCTCAGCAGTGAATGGCTCACGAGATACTCTTTCCCCGTCCGGAGATTGGATAATAACTTCATCGCGGCGTAATAGCACAGTTTCTTTATCCATTAGCTCTAAGAACTGATCAGTCACGTGCAGAGCAGCCATGGAGTCACTAGCTACGGCGTTGAATTTATCGCCCAGTCCTACTAGTAACGGGCTTTTATTTTTTGCAACATAAATCGTATCTTCATTCTCAGCATCGATAAGAGCAATTGCATAAGATCCTGTAAGAAGGTCTACTGCTTTACGGAAAGCAGAGGCAACATCCTGAAGTTCCTCGTTTAAAACTTCAATCAATTGAACGATGATTTCCGTATCTGTTTCACTCTTCATTTCTACATTAGAGAGGTAATCATTCTTAACATCCAGGTAATTTTCAATTACACCGTTATGAACGATTGTAAAACGGCCGGAGACACTTTGGTGAGGGTGAGCATTTTCTTCACTAGGCGCCCCATGGGTTGCCCAGCGCGTGTGCCCGATTCCTAGAGTAGAGTGAACATTTTCATCTACAGCTTCTCGTAAGGTGGCAATACGGCCTTTTACTTTAGAAACCTTTACACCGCCATTTAAAGTGGCAATTCCTGCAGAGTCATACCCTCTGTATTCAAGCTTTTCTAAACCATTTAATAAAATCTCTTTCGTATCTTCTTGTCCGATATATCCTACAATTCCACACATAATTGTTTTCCTCCTAAATTCAAGAAAGGAGCAAACAACGAACATACTAAACTTAGCAGGGGCCGTTATTTGCCCCTTTCCCGTTCACGTTTTTTTATTTAGACACTTTGTTTGCACGATTTGGTCAAAGAGTCGCCTCTTTGGTTTAGCGTACAAACGTGCGGTTGAAGTGCTGCAACCGGGAGGCATCCGCCGAACGCTCGATGAACCTCCTCCTCGTCAACTGTGCTAAGATCCGTACTGCACAGCCCTGGCGCTTTATAAATGATCTTTTCCGCTCCTCCTTTACTCTCTTTGAATAAAGGCCTCTACTCGTTTATCCGAAAAAAAGTGCATTAAAACGTAGTTCGGCAAATTTTTCAAGGCTATGCTTCATTTTACCCGAAGACAAGCTGGCAGGTCAATGAATTTCGCAAAAGCACTGCCCTATAAAATATGCGCAGGGGAGCGTGTTGTGCCCGGCCTGCGCATAACTTATTACTCTTTCATCCCTAGTTCTTCGTTCACCACTTGCACAACTTTTTCAACATATGTTTCACACTGTTCCTCTGTCGGTGCTTCAACCATGATGCGAACAAGAGGTTCAGTTCCAGAAGGTCTCACTAAAACACGCCCGCTGTCTCCCATTTCTTCTTCCACAGCCTGAATGGCTTCCTGAATACGAGGGTGAGTTTGAACAGCCTGTTTATCTATCACACGTACGTTCTTAAGAACTTGAGGGAACTTCTCCATCTCGGCTGCTAATTCAGATAGTGGTTTTCCAGTTTCTTTTAAGACATTGACGAGTTGAAGGGCCGTCAACATGCCGTCCCCCGTCGTGTTATGTTCTAAGAAAATAATGTGACCTGACTGCTCTCCACCAAGGTTATAGCCGCCACGACGCATTTCTTCCATAACGTATCGATCTCCTACAGCCGTTTTATCACTTTTCATCCCTTGCGCTTCGACCGCTTTATAGAAGCCTAGATTACTCATTACTGTAGATACAACCGTTGAATGATTCAAGGTTCCTTTTTCATTCATAAATTTAGCACATACATACATAATGCGGTCTCCATCTACTATGTTCCCCTTCTCATCAACAGCGATGAGGCGATCTCCATCCCCATCAAAAGCAAGACCAATATCAGCTCTCTTATCTTTTACGAGCTGTTGAAGAGCTTCGGGATGAGTAGAACCCACTTCCTTATTAATGTTTAATCCGTCTGGAGAGGAACCGATTGAAGAAATATCAGCTTCTAAATCAGCGAATAAATGAGAAGCCAGGGAAGATGTTGCTCCATTTGCACAATCCAATGCAATATGTAAGCCATCAAAGTCATAGTCCACTGTTTGTTTTAGATGCTGCATATATTTTTGACCACCTTCAAAGTAGTCGTTTATTTGACCCAGATCAGAACCAGAAGGGCGAGGAAGAGTGTCTTCTTCTGCATCAATCAGTGCTTCAATTTCTTCTTCCTGAGCGTCTGTTAGTTTGAAGCCATCAGGACCGAAAAACTTGATGCCGTTGTCCTCTACTGGATTATGAGAAGCAGAAATCATAATGCCTGCTTCAGCTTGCAGAGCTTTCGTCAAATAAGCTACACCAGGGGTAGAGATGACGCCCAGCCTCATCACTTCTGCTCCAATTGAAAGAAGTCCAGCTGCTAAAGCTCCTTCAAACATTTCTCCCGAAATACGCGTATCACGCCCGATTAAAATTTTCGGGCGTTCTATGTCTTTAGTTAGCACATACCCGCCAAATCGACCTAGTTTAAATGCCAGTTCAGGTGTTAATTCTTTATTGGCTACACCACGGACACCGTCTGTTCCAAAATATTTACCCATTGTAAAAGACCTCTCTTTCATCCTATCTTAATCCATTCGTCACTTTTTATTCTAATTCTTCCGTTACTTCTTCTACTTCCACTTCAACTTCTACTGTTTCAGGATCCACACCTGAAACTTCATCTGGAAGCGGAATATCAACTTCAACCGTCTCATCTTCTGTTACTTCTGATACATCTACAGGAATATCTTCAAAATTCTCTATTTCCTCTAACACATCATTCGGACCGCTAATTGTTACACTGTCCGTCTCAGAATTAATAGAATCCACTTCCACTCCCTCTGGAGCTTCTCCTGCAGGCTCAAAGGATATTGGCACATCCTTTTCTGATCTCGTAATTGGCACAGTGACATCAACAGTCGTGGGATCTAAGAGAACATTTAACTCGTTTCCTTGTGCATCATACACTTTTACTGGTGCTTCAATATCCTCTAATGTCTCATCAGCTTCCCCGACATCCATAATCGCTTTAACTGAAGCTACTCGATCTATGGCAGCGGATGAGCCGGTAATCGTCACTTCACTCGGATCGATTTCAGCTTCGCCGACCGTGTACTCATTTTCTATTTGACTTTCATTAATTAGATCAATAGTTACCGGGAAGTTTTGACTTTCTTTTTCTTCGATCGTCACTTCCACAACCTGCGGCTCTATACTGACGGATAATTGGTTCGATATGCCGGAATGTTGAACGGTAACCTCATGCGTGCCAGGGCCTAAATCATTTAGGTCGACAAATGCTGTAAAGTTTTGCTGCCTGACGACAGGAGCTACGGCACTGTTAGGACCCTCTACAGAAACGGTTACATTTTGCGGTAACCCGGTTACAACATACTCTTCACTATCAAACTGAACTTCCAGCGGTATATCGTTCATTACTTCTGTTACAGAAGAAGTATTGTTGAACCACTGGGAATCACTGTCCATATTATCATCCACATTAATAGATACCCATAAGAGCACAGCTAGAAGCAAAGAGATAATTCGAATAAACCATTTATTTTTAAATAAATTATCCATTCTTTTTCCCCCTCCTATTCCAAGATTTTGCGGCAGGGGTTTTTGAGCTTGAATTAAGCTCGCTTCTTAAAATATCTTCTAAGGTCTCTTGCTCCAATTGTCTGTGCAGTTCGCCATTTTTAGTACATGAAATTCCGCCTGTTTCTTCTGATACCACTATGGTAACTGCATCTGTGACTTCACTGATTCCCATAGCTGCCCTATGTCTTGTTCCTAACTCTTTCGAAATAAAAGGACTTTCAGATAAAGGTAAATAACAAGCAGCCGCGATGATTTTATCATCTTTAAGTATCACAGCACCATCGTGTAATGGTGTATTCGGAATAAATATGTTCGTTAGCAACTCACTTGATAAATGACCGCCTACTGGTATACCTGTTTCGACATAATCACCCATACCAGTTTCTCTTTCAATCGTGATCAATGCTCCAATCCGGCGCTTCGCCATGTAATTACACGACTTTATAATCGCCTGTATCGATTTCTCAGTATCTTCTTCTTCTGCTGTTGTTCGACTAAAAAAGCTTCCTCGACCTAGTTGTTCAAGTGCTCGCCTTAATTCTGGCTGGAATAATATAATGATAGCGAGGAAACCCCAAGTAATGGCTTGTGACATTAACCACCTAAGCGTGGTCAGTCCGAATAAATTACTCAATAACCATATACCTAATACAACGAAGATCCCTTTCAACAGCTGAACAGCCTTCGTGCCTTGGATCAGCATAATTAATTTATATACAACAAACCAGACAAGGGCTATATCAATTGCAATTAGTAGTACGTCTAAAACATCTAGTCCCCCACCAAGCATGTTCACACTTCCTTCTAAAGAATTTCTGCTACGTTAAAAATTGCCATAGCCTGTATTATTATATCACACTTCCCTTTTTTAAGTGATTTAAAAAAGGATACAAAAAATTAAACCACTGTTACAACCACAGTGGTTTATGCTTATTCTGCACCAAAAGAAAAGATGTCCGATACAAAATTCTTCGTATGGTACCACATCCACTCAAATATTTGGTTGACTTCATTCACTTCGCCGCTTGCATATGCTCGGTAATTTTCACCATTCAAATCATTTTCCGGATCATCTGTTACGAAGTCTCCATTAATCAGCGTTATATCACCGTCAATTTTACCTTTTACTTTTAAATCGCCATTTCTTACAACTAAATCCCCATCAACAGTAACATCTTCCGGCACAATTACGGTATTGTCTTGAATAATCAAATTCTCCTGCTTAGATACAGTAACTTGCTGATCTTGGTTCCACATAGAAAAGATGCTGCTAAACATAAGAACAAAAAAGATCGCAGCGGCTGTAAAAATAGGGTGACGCTGTAATTTTCTTATAAAGTGATGTCTCTTCTTCTCTTTCGGAAGATTGGCCATAACGGTAGCTGTAAAATTAGATGGTGCAGAAATAGCACCTGTATCTTTAATTAAAACGATCGAGCGCTTTAACTCATGAAAATGATTCTGGCAGGATGGGCAAGCTTGGAGATGGTCACGCAGTCGTCGTTCTTCTTCTTTTTGTAATTCTCCATCTAGATACTTATGCATAAGCTCTACAGCTTCTTTTTTACAATTCATTCCCTCTCAACTCCTTTACACATGTCGAAGCCTTTTCCGCAAGGCTTCCCTGCCCCGGTGAATTCGTGTCTTCACGGTACCGATTGGAATATCCAGCACTTCAGCTATTTCTTGAAGAGCCAGCTCATCTAAATACCTTAATACGATTACACTTCTATATTTAGGGGGAAGGGCCAGAATTTCACGGTGAATAAAGCTCTGCAATTCGAGGCTCTCCACCTCTTCTTCCGGCAACGCTTGATCGACGGCTAACTGGGAGTACATATCTAATCCATTCGTACCTTTAACTTCGGCATCTAAATAGTAATCCGGTTTCTTTTTACGAATTCGATCGATCGTTAAGTTTGTAGCAATGCGATAAAGCCAAGTTGAAAATTTACGCCGCTCATCAAAACTAGATATGTTTGTATAAGCCCTGATAAATGCTTCCTGAGCAATATCCTCAGCTTCATAGGCATTCCCTACCATCCGATAACAAATATGGAACACTTTGTTTTGGTAGAAAGTTACAATATCTTCAAAAGCGGATTGATCCCCTTTTTTGACCTCTTTTATTTTTTTCTTTATCATCGTTTCCATTTCTCTACCTCCGCTGTTCGTGCGGTTATCACCTATACGTAATCGTACGTAAAAAGGTTTCAAAAAAAATTACATTTTTCTAAAATAGCGTTTAAACCCTATTAAAAGTGGATATAAAGTAAGAACTGAAAGTTTCTCTCTCAAGGGGTGTAATCATAATGAATGTTGAATTGAAGCTATTAAAAGAAATAGAAGAGTGTCGGAATGAAATGAACCGTTTAGCTAAACGTTACTCTTTAACTTCTAAACACGTTGTTTATGTAAGCTCTAAATTAGATTATTTATTAAATGAATATGAAACGATTAAGCAAAAGGATCAGCAACCTCCCTTTCGTAAGGTTAGCTGCTGATATCCGTTTTAAACTTCTATAGTAAACTCTCTCCTAACAATGAACCCATCAAACCCACAGCCATATTAGCTGTTTTATTCTTTTCATCCAAAATAGGATTTACCTCGACAAACTCTGCAGAGGAAATCATTTTCGATTGAGCAAGCATTTCCATGGCTAAATGGCTCTCACGATAACTTAACCCACCCATTACCGGCGTTCCTACTCCAGGTGCTTCATTCGGATCTAAACCATCTAAGTCTAAACTTAAGTGTACACCATCTGTTCTGCCTTTTAAATAATTAATCGACTCTCCCATAACTGCAGGCATCCCCATCTTATCGACTTCATGCATAGTAAATACTTGTATTCCTTTTTCTTTAATTAACACTCTTTCTCCTTCGTCTAAAGAGCGGGCACCTATGATCACAATGTTTTCAGGTCTAATCTTCGGGGCATAGCCAAGAATATTGGTTAATTTCTCATGCCCAATTCCGAGACTAACAGCTAACGGCATCCCATGAATGTTGCCGGATGGAGAACTTTCGCCTGTATTAAGGTCCCCGTGAGCGTCATACCAAATAACCCCAAGGTTTTCATAATGTTTTGCTACTCCAGCTAAAGTTCCCATGGCGATACTATGATCTCCTCCTAATACAAGAGGAAAAGCTCCACTCTGTACAACTTGATCAACTTTTTCAGCTAAAAGAATGCTTCCTTCCGCCACTTCTTTTAAATTACGCAGATTATCTACTTTTTCCTGATTGTTATGAGTAGGCCGGGCAATTTCAATATCCCCTAAGTCTTCTATATCCAATTTTAGCTGTTCTAAACGATCAATGATACCTGCATAGCGAATAGCACTTGGCCCCATGTCTACTCCACGTCTGTTTTGTCCCAAGTCCATAGGTACACCTATAATAGAGATCTTTTGATTCATATAATAGTTCCTCCTTTTTCAAACTATTCTAATTGTAGACGTTTTCAACCTAATGACTCAACTGGACATAATTATGTATATATATACGTTATAAAGACCTAAGCAGCCAT
Source organism: Halobacillus sp. B23F22_1 (assembly GCF_043497005.1). Lineage (NCBI taxonomy): Bacteria > Bacillati > Bacillota > Bacilli > Caryophanales > Bacillaceae > Halobacillus > Halobacillus sp. B23F22_1. The sequence goes on from NZ_JBIEKE010000004.1 coordinate 199,330, forward strand.
TTGATGGCTTCATTAATATCGCTAGCTACATTATGAATAAAAATACCTTCATGGTCCCCCTCTAATTGAAGTAGAGCTTCTTCACCGCTACCTGTTCGGACTAAGATCGTTTTACACCCTGCTCGTATACCGGCTTCCATATCTTTTAACCGATCTCCAATAACGAAACATTCATTAAGTTTTAAGTGATAGTCATAACATGCTTCTTCAATCATCCCTGCAGCTGGTTTTCTACACCGACATTGGTCTGATGGTTTATGAGGACATAAGTAAACATCATCCATTCCAAACCCTAGCAATTCTTTTCTAAATTGTTCTCTTGAGGATCTTCCCTCTGAAATGCCAGGCTGATTCGTAAACGAAAATAAAAGAAAGCCACTGTCTTTCAACTTCTTTAAATGTTCTTCTACTCCTTTATACAACGTAAATTCACCTGGATACTCAATTTGATCTGACCCACCTAAAGTACCATCTCGGTCAATAAATACAGCTCTCATAAGTCCCCCCTTACTCAAAAAAAGCTGACATCTTTTCATAGATGTCAGCTTTTTAGTAAATTGTATTTTTAGCTATTATGTATGGTGGAGCCTAGCGGGATCGAACCGCTGACCTCCTGCGTGCAAAGCAGGCGCTCTCCCAGCTGAGCTAAGGCCCCTGGATATATATGGAGCGGGAGACGGGATTCGAACCCGCGACCCCCACCTTGGCAAGGTGGTGTTCTACCACTGAACTACTCCCGCACTCAAAATAAGCCAATTTAAGTGAACAGGACAGCGAATATATATGTATAATATCCGCTGTATAAATGAGCCATGGAGGGCTCGAACCTCCGACCCTCTGATTAAAAGTCAGATGCTCTACCAGCTGAGCTAATGGCTCACAATAAAAATTGTGCTCGTACGTTTGGGTATGATGCTCGTCGTGTTGCAAGAACATTCAGTGAAGACTCACTCCTCGCAAGCCTGCGAAGAAGATTATTCATTGAAGCTGGCTTGCTCTACCAGCTGAGCTAATGGTTCATAAAAGACATTTTAACACACTAAAACAGATAGCTTGTTCTTTATTTTAACAAATAAAAAAAGCTATACTATTCAGTAAATATAGAAATGGCTGGGCTAGCTGGATTCGAACCAGCGCATGACGGTACCAAAAACCGTTGCCTTACCGCTTGGCTATAGCCCAATGTTCATTAAGTATTATTAACTTAAAATCTTAATTTATTCCATCTTTTTTTAAAAAATGGTGGAGGGAGTAGGACTCGAACCTACGAACCCGATGGGAGCGGATTTACAGTCCGCCGCGTTTGGCCAACTTCGCTATCCCTCCACTATTTAAAAGGAAAATGGTGCCGGCCAGAGGACTTGAACCCCCAACCTACTGATTACAAGTCAGTTGCTCTACCAGTTGAGCTAGGCCGGCAATATGGTGGAGGATGCAGGGCTCGAACCTGCGACCCCTTGCTTGTAAGGCAAGTGCTCTCCCAGCTGAGCTAATCCTCCATATGAGTGGTGACCCGTACGGGATTCGAACCCGTGATACCGCCGTGAAAGGGCGGTGTCTTAACCACTTGACCAACGGGCCAATCAACAAATTTTTTGTCGTTTTCTTGGTGTTACCCGTTCAAACTGACGATTATTATTATATACAATCCAACAGCAAATTGTAAAGAGGAAATTTCAAAGTCTCTATATTCAAAAAATTTAAAAGTAGAAAAGGCTGCTGGAGCGTTAACCCAGCAGCCTTTTAATGATTATTGGTTTATATCAAGTTTACCGTCTGCCGTTTCTTCGGATACGTTTCCAAATTGGTCTTCTGCCTTCACTACGACTTCTGCACCTTCAGCCTCTAAGTTCGAGGTTGCCGTCCAGTATCCTTCATAGTGACCTTCTTCTGTTTCCCTCATAGGAAGCTCTGTGGCCTGATCTGATTGTGTTGAGAAGTTGGTCAATGGCATTTTAATATAGAAAGTAGCATCCAACCCATCATCAGAGTCAAATTCGATCTTCACACTTTCCCCAGCTTGAAGAGATAAATCCTCATCCGGCTTAATATCTGTTAGCTCAGGTGCTGTATAATCGGCTTCTATAGTAATCTCTTCTATGACGCTGTTGCCCGCTTTGTCTAACGCTTCTACTTCTAATATATTTTCCCCTTCATCAATAATCAATCGATTTGTAAAGGCTCCATCTTCTTCAACATTTGCTTCTTCCCCATTTACAGTGACTTGATCAAGGTTTTCTTCATTGACTGTACCTTCCACTGTAATGACCTCTCTATTAATTTTGTCTCCATTCTCTGGAGATGTAACAGAAAGCTGAGGCTCCGTTTGATCCAATGTCACGATAACAGGGACAGACGGATCTGTATTTCCGTTTTCGGTTACGGTTACAGCAGTAAGTTCATTTGTACCTTCATTAAGCTCAAGATCTGCAGTAAATTTTCCTTCTTCAGTTGCTTCAACAGTAGCAGCTTCCTCCTCCCCATTGTAAATTTCAATAGTAGCTGACGGTGAGCTGCTTCCTTCCACGGTAATATTTTCTTCATTTGTAAAAGCCCCGTCCGCTGGCGATTCAATAACAGGAGCTTCTGCTTCATAATCGACGGTTGCACGAATCATATAGTTTCCTTCCGCACTTGGTGATGGACTCCAAGTTCCACCCACCTGCTGCCAGCTGCGTCCGGCATTTTCCCCGTCTTCATCTGTGGCAAGTGCAGGAGTGTCTGGATTAGGGTGAGTCTGAATATAAACCATATAGAAGTCGTCATTGACTACAATGCCTTCATTTGAAACATCAACCTCTGTCCATTCCCCATTACGGAGAGCTTCTGCTTCAATTGGTCCAGCCAGACGTTCTCCAGGTGCTCCATCCTTTCCAGTAGAGTCATACACAGCCACTTCAAATTCTGTTCCTCCTGGCACCGGAAAGTCTTCTTCCCAAAATCTAAATAGACCTCCTGTGACTAGCGCTGAAGATTGTCCTTCCTCTAAAGACATCTTAACTGCCCAGGCATTCCCGGCGTCGTAGAAAGCACGTGCGTTTTCAGCAGTGCCGTCATCATATCCTATTTCGCCCGGAAATCCAATAAAAGGTTCTAATTGAACATCTACTGTCACTGTTTCATTTCCTTCTACCGTTACTAAAGTTTCTGTACCTTTATAATCAGGAGCTCTAATTTCAAGAGTGTAGTCTCCTTCATAAGCCGTTAAGGTATAGACGCCGTTTTCATCGGTTTCCGCTGGTGTAACAGCAGCATCTTCAACTACATATACGATGGCTCCTTCAATTGGATCGCCCGTTCTTTCGTTCGTAACTGTTCCTGTTACTTCCCCGGAAGGTGTTGGATTCAATGTAAAATTAGTGTTTACCTGACCATCTTCAGGCACTTCAACTTCCTCTGTACTAGGATTATAACCGTAAGCTGAAGCTTCTAACGTATAGTCACCTGCAGCTGCTAAAATTCTATAACTTCCGTCCGATGGATCAGTACTTACAGATTTATCAGTTTCTAGAACACTTACAGTTGCCTCAAGCGGTAACACATTCGGACTGATTGGCGAGGTGTCTACTTCGCCTGACTGCATTAACGGACCTTCTACATTCTCAAATGGACCTGGGAAAAGATTCTTAGACTTCACTCGTTTTTTCTTTTTATCTGATTTGGCATCCTTAGCAGCGTCTTTTTCATTCATTTGGGAGGTTTTTTTCGACTCAGAAGTGTGAAGTTTTGCCGCTGTATCCGATGATTGATCTGTTAAAGCAACATCATCTATATACCAGCCATCCTTCACGACACTCCCATCTGTCTCCACGTGAAACGCCACATACACGGTCTGCCCCTCATATTCGGATAAGTTAACCTCAGACTCCGTCCAGTCATTAGATTCATCATTAAATTCAGCCAGTTGTTCCCAGTTTTCATTGTCTGTTGAGACTACAACATGTCCATAGTCATAATTTCTTTCTAACTCATACCATGATTTGAATTGAAGATACATATCTCCTTCATGTACTTCTACCGGCGGGAGTCTTAGTGTCATATCGGCATTCGATTCATAAGTACCTTCAAGGTTGGTAGCGTAAACTCTTTCACCTGAAGCTGCTCCATCAGGTCCAGAATCCGGTTCGCCCCACTCCCAGGAGTTGCTTTCGCCAAACGACACCCAGCCAGCAGGAGTGCTCTCAAAATCTTCTGAATACCCTACTGTGATGCCATCTTGTAACTCTATGGAGTAAACGTCTGACTCTGCTTCGTTTTCGCCAAAATCAATAGCACTTAATTTATATTCAAGTGATTCCCCATTCAGGTGGTCACCAGGTACGGAAGCTTGATACGTGCCATTTTCAAAATTACCTGCAATTAATTCTGCGTCGGCCGTCTGCCATTCTTCACTATCAACACGATATTGTACTTCAACATGGTCAACACTGACATTGTCTGAAATATCGGCCACAATCGGCAGTTCAAGGCCTTTATACGACTCTGTCAACGGCTCATGTTCAATCACTGGAACTTCTGTGTCTTCACCTTCTTCATATACATTTCCGGTGATTTCTCCTATACCAGAAACAACGGCAGAAACAGCCGTATAAGCGTTTGTAATACCATTTCCAAACCCTTCATTAGGATCATCGGGGTAATCGTCACTCGTAGCCGGATCTGCTGTATCATATAACAACTCTTCAATTTGATCGACCGTTAGTGATTGGTCTGCTTCAAGCAGTAAAGCTACAGTTCCAGCTACATGCGGACCAGCCATTGAGGTCCCACTATAGGTATGATCATAATCACTGCCGGGAACCGTCGAATTGATGTTCACTCCCGGCGCAGAGATATCTGGTTTAATTTCGCCATCATAAGGAGAGGGACCTACGGAAGAAAAATAAGCTAATTCATCATTATTATCAGTTGCACCAACAGCAATAGACTCTGGATAATTAGCTGGTGCTGCAATACTACCATCCCCCGCCTCACCGTCGTTACCTGCCGAAAAGACAGGGACTATCCCTGCGTTCCTCCAGTTCTGAACCATCTCTCGATACCATTCATCAAGACCAGGTCCCCCGCCCCATGAGTTGTTAATCACATCAGGTGCTTTTTCAGAATGCGGGTTTCCCTCTTCATCTTTAGGTGCTAATAACCACTCAGCAGCATCTAATAAATCTACGTCTGTTCCTCCAGCCGCAGTAAATGCCTTAACCGCAATCCATTTGGCTCCTGGAGCTACACCGACCTGATTAGTTTCATTTGGTTCCGAACCAGCCACGGTTCCCATGGTATGCGTACCATGGCCCTGGTCATCATAAGGCTCCGGTTCATCTGCAGTTGCATCGTACCAATTAAATTCATGGTTCACCTGATCCAGATTTTCCGCTTGATAACCACGGTATTTTTCCATAAGACCTGGATGGTCCCATTGAACTCCTGTATCAATATTAGCGACGACGACTCCTGAACCGTCTATTCCAGTTTCATTCCAAACTTGTTCAGCACCTATACGGTCTATGCCCCAGGAAGCAACATCAAGTGTATCGGCCTTCACCTCATTCTTTGGAGTTTCCACCGGTTGATAAATTTCCCTTGTCCGGTTAGGTAAAATTTTCTCAACTTCAGCAAACGACGCTATCTCCTCCATTACTTTCTTGTTACTAGTGACAGATACAGCGTTCACGATGTAATAAGGTTGGAAAGATGTCACATCACCCTGATCCTCTGCCTTACTCAAATAGTTATTCAACTCATGCTGCGTTTCTTTAGACGTTGCACGTAATTCATGAACGACGGCAGAATTTTGCACGCGTTTTAATTCTTTTGCAGATACCGACGCTTTACTTTCTTTCAATTTCTGAACTGCTTCGCCTGCTGCTTTTTTCGTATCCGCCTGTATTTTCATTTTAACTAAATAGGTGACTTGGTTGTCTTCTTTAAATGACACAGAAAGATCTTCATTTATTTTACCCGCAGTTTGCTTACTATCTTTCACCGACAAATTATACGATTCCTCTGCCGAACTAATACTTGTCATATTAAAGAAAGATAGAATCAAAACAGTAATAAGTAAAACGCTTACCGACTTAACTTCCTTCTTCTTTCTTATCATTCGTTTACGCTCCTTTCAGTAAAATTTACCTAAGACCTGTCTTTTCACTCCGTCCTCCTTTTTTTAAAACATTTACGTTTTTACGATTCTTGGCTGTTAAAATTATCCTATCTTATAGTGACAAAATCCGCTAGATTACCAAGGGTAATAAGGAATTAAAGACTATATATTCGAGTAGAATCTAAATATTTAGACCTTAATTAATCGTAATAATCCATGTTTTTACATTTCCAGACTATATATCTGCCCTCAGCGACTAGTTCATTAGTAATATGCAAGGTTTATTAATGTGTTAAGTCATGAGTCAAGTTGGGAAAGTCCTTTTCCAATCCGGCATTCTTTTTATTTTTAATTATAAAAGCTTAATTTGCGTTGACGACTTGTGAAAGTCAACACCATGATGGGGCTCTTAGGGGACTTTTAGCATCTGTGGTCCATTTTTGTGATTTTCGTGTCTGTAATTGTAATAATACTAAGATAAAGGACTCAAATTATTCGACATAAAATTCAAATGTTAATAATAATGTATGGATTTTTAGAAACGATCGGTTATTCATATAAAGAGAATGAAATAAAACAAGCATTTTCTTTCAATACAAAAAAGCACAAGGCTCCTGTAAGAAGGTCCTTGTGCTATGTGCAGACAAATAAAAAAAGCTTCTACTGAAAGCAAAAGCAGATCTAAAAATAATTCAACTAATCTTCCAGAGCTTCCAGCCGGATTTGAACCGGCGACCCCTTCCTTACCATGGAAGTGCTCTACCACTGAGCTATGGAAGCAAGTGGCTCCACAGGTAGGATTCGAACCTACGACCAATCGGTTAACAGCCGATTGCTCTACCACTGAGCTACTGTGGATCAATAATAGCAGAAAATGAATAATAATCGACGTGGCAGCGTCCTACTCTCACGGGGGTAAACCCGACTACCATCGGCGCTGAAGAGCTTAACTGCTGTGTTCGGCATGGGAACAGGTGTGACCTCTTCGCTTTCGCCACCACATCGATTGAGGTG
>NZ_JBIEKE010000005.1:0-68492 GCF_043497005.1 Halobacillus sp. B23F22_1
TCCATAGAGAGTCCACTTGTCTATCTTCGCTTTTTCTACTGTAAACAATTTAGCTTGATATTCTTCAAGTAACACAGTCCATTTATCAACCCCAACAATTCCGTCTTGGGCCAACTTCTTTTCAGCTTGCAATTGACGGACTCGTTGGTCTGTATGCGAACCAAAAACCCCATCTACATCTGTTTTAAATCCAAAGTGATTTTAGTGGTTCAGAAACACTCGACTTGGGGACTATTACTTGATGTTTAAGAAATAGACATTAGAGGAAGATTTCCTATAATTAGTAATGCATGCCTTTATTATTTGTGCATTATTCAGTTATATAGCATCCCCTCGTGTTAATGGATCCGTTCCTCTTGTAATCAGTTTAAGCATTTACTATTAAAAAAGGGGAGAGTGATGTGGAGCACAGTCGTGTATTAAACAGTTTTCTTGAGTCTATATTGATGGGTGATTATGAAAATGTACAGGTACAGGACTACCCATATCTTGCCTACGGAAAAAAAATAGTTGATCAGCAGGGCGATTATATGATTATATATTTTCATGAAGAATTCAATCGCTTTGTCTATACCTTCAAAGGGACAGAAGATATCTTTTTCTTTTTACAACTGAAAGAGAAGTAATCCAATTATTTCCTAGGGACTTACTGTTTTTTCCCGGGAGGCTATTTAACTGCAAATCCAAAAAACGTTTACGTTGATGTCAACGTAAACGTTTTTTGGTGATGGAAAGGAACTGATTAGACAGTTTAATTGATGAAATAGTTTCCATTCTATTATGTGGAAACTGTTGAATTTAGTATAGCAGTTCCACCTATCCAACTTCATCGATTATAAAAGGGCGAAAAACAACTTATATAAACTTATATATGTAAACATCAACGACAACGTTTAAAAAATTAGCAATCCAATATTTTTGATTCTATAGACGCGTTAATGAGGTGCATCGATATAAATTTAGGAAAATCTTACATATTTAATTGTATATTGTAATTATGGTACGATCATACTTTGGATATAGGAATTTGACCTTATTATATAATAAAGGAAGGAATTAATTATGGATCTTACGTACGAGACCTCAATGGATTTGAAGGCTTTTATTCAGACGAATAAGCAAAGATTTGAAAACACTTTATTATGTGAAGCTATGAATGTCAACGATAAAATTGACGAAATCCTACGTATAGGGAACATTGACCTCGTGCAAAATGCTCATGAACTTGTTGGGTATATTATTGACGAGGAGGAGGACTCTCTCAGAAGCTTTGCCCAACAGGAAGGCATTGCATGGGCTACTCATTCACTCACGTTATCTTTTAAACTTGAATGGATTTATGCCATTCGTCGGGCTTTATGGAGCTTTATTCAAAAGTTCTACGAATATACCGGCCAAAAGGATATCAAATACTTTTTCGAAGTGGAATATAAAATTAATAATAGCATTGATAATTTTCTGAACACCTTTTTTATCAGATACTCGACTTATAAGGATAAACTGCTGAAAGCACAAGAGGAAATGGTAGATAATCTCTCTGTACCTATCATTCCTATTAATCGTTCCATTTGTATTCTTCCTTTAATTGGCTCTATCGATTCTCATCGCGCCGACATATTAAATGAAAAGGTACTCACCGAAGTTGCCAGCCTCCGCATCCAAACCCTGATCCTGGACCTTTCCGGAATCGCAGAAATGAATAAAGACGTCATTGTCGATTTCATGAAGGTCATAGAGGGAACTTCCTTAATGGGATGCAAAATCGTGATCACCGGTATGAGGAAAGAAATTGTAACAGAGATCACTAAGTCCGGTATACCATTTAACCAAAATACTGACACACTGGCCACCCTGCAGCAGGCACTGACGGAGTACTGTAGTTGGTAAAGACCAACTCATCCACCTGCACAAGTAATTAGAATGCTCCACTCGTATTTTGTTACTAACTAAGTACTTCGGTGTTTTTTTAACAGCACCTCCCTCTCAACAAAATGGCATTGTATAGCCAGTTATTTTTTCTTTCATAAAAAAAGGGCGATCATTCTTATTGAATAATCGCCCCTTTAGTTTACTTCTTGAATTCGTGATACCTTACATATTATTCGATATTCAATCAATCGTGTGAAAAAATGACGCATTCCAATTTAATGAAAAACCGATCCGCCTGTACCCAAACAAATGATCCTGTGAGATAATGTTATATAGAAATAATTTATTAAACTCAAAGGAGAGTTTACCCTTATGTTTTTAATCACTAGAGTGGTTAATGAGAAAACGGAGATATTAAAGGATACAGTCAGCAATATGGCTAAAACCTTTCCTACTTCCACATCAGCCGATAAATTTTGTAAAAAACTAAATAACTCAGTTACTCCTGATAAACATTGGAAAGTGAAGAGAAGCGATTACTGTTAAATTATCAGTTAGAGGTTCTTATTTTTGAGTCATAAACATACATCTTAACTTGCAAAACGATTTTTTCCAATAAACTGCATCTTTGTTCGAACGGGTTGGAGGAAAAGTATCTCCACTCCTTAATTCAAGATGTTTTTCATCTTCAGTTAATTGGTTCTCATTTCCTTCGTTCACTAGGCCATCGAATTCATATGTTCCTTTTCAGGTGCTTTTTCTCCAGTTTAAAAACGGGGGAATTTACCTTAGTAAAGTGAATTCAATGGGAAAGCCAATTCTACTTAAGCAGTTAAGTTTTAAATTCTATAATCACACTGACCTTTCAGACCTAGACATCAAATGGATTTCACCCCAATTTCATTGTCTGAAATTAATCATTAGGGTCAGAAAATGAAAATAGATGATTTTGTAAAAGATACCACTGATTTTAAAAATTGGAATGAGTTCTTTAGTGCATCCAAAGATTTTCAACTTACGTAGGACATAGAATTGAGCACCGCCTATTATTAAGATCGGAGTGGGCAGCAGGAGAGTAAAATCGGCCAAACCCTAATGATTTTAGTTGAATATTTAGGTTAATGAAAGGTGAGAATAGTACATGAGGCAGACCGGCATCACCTTATCTACAGTAATTCCCATGTCGGTCGAGTCCTCCTCCTTGCCATGGGATTCTGTTCCTGACCAAAAATCAATGGTGGTATAAATGTGAAAGTCTTTTTATTTCTTGTATTGCTTATATTGTTATATTTGTTATTGTAGTTGGAACCACATAATTTTCTGGCCATTATGATTACTGATAAGAAATATTTTCCTCTAGAATATCCACACTCAATATAATAAAATTGAAGTCCTGCTGTTGCCTTCCTCAACTTAGAGAGGAGGTATAACTTGAAACGATATGAAGTGGGAGCCTTAATAAAACATAACTGTTTTAATTGTCGTAATCATGAGCAACAGATAATTAAGGTTGTACCCAAAGAGTTCTCCGAAAAAGTAGTGAGTATACTATGGACCCAATGCATAATCTGCGGACAAAACTATACCCGTTACAATACTTCTAAATAAAGGATCGATCATTTATCTATCCATGTGCCAGAGCTTAGGCTCTGGCATTTTCTATTGCAGTTGACCTTCAGTTAGCCTCATAAATCCTTTTCCAATTATAGGTTACTGGTCCTAAAACCTTAGCCCAGTCTTTTCCTTCTTAACACAGGTATAATTGCTGATGTAGCCAGAGTACCAATTAAATTCTTAACAAAATAATACTCCCACCTAGCAGGTCTTCCTCTTAATTGTGCTAAATGGTTTGGCAGGGTTCACCTCACACCGAGATGAGATTTATTTTCTAAAGTATAAATCTAATATATGATAATGTTATTTCCTCTAATTCAGTAATCCTATAACAGTATTGAAGGAAGAGCCGGGTATGTTTTTCACTGAGCAAGCAACTGCATTTCCATTTTTATTTCCATTGTATTTCCTACTAATTCATTTACAATTTCTAATTTGACTCTTAATGCCTTTATTTCAAACATTTAAATAGTTCTAGCTTTTTCTTTAAATAATAAAAAACGACGTTTATACGCCCCATCGCTTTTTAAAATTAAGTGGTTTTAAACAAATATTATCTCGAATTCAAGTCTTCAACTAACCTGCCCTATTGTTCAATAGAGATATATGCCTTAACGTTTTAAATTCACATTTTCCTGCCAATAATACTACTTAATATAATAAAAACAAACGTAAACGTTTACGTTTGTTAATTTTAAACCTATACTTTATGGTAATAAACTACTTTAAAGTATTTTTAGGCTCATGGTTGTTCTCTTTTCAATAATCGAAACCACAATCCTTGCTTCTGTTTTTGTTCCATGATTTCTCTCATGGTTTTGATTAATAACTGATATCGTCATCATGTCGTTTGATACGTCATCGATCGTAATAGCGGAAACTAATTTCTGTAATACCCCCGAACCCGTTCATATGTTCATCAAAATCTTTGGTGCTAAAACTAACACAAACATAAACGTTTACGTTTGTGTTTTAATGCACTCTCTTAAAGTATGTTCAGGCTTGGGGGTCTCCTCTTTACGAGAAGCATAAAAGCTGATACCAAAATTTTTGATTTTCCCTCTCGTGTTTTCCATTAACAATTCATTTCGACGGTTCATGACCACATCATCCGTTCCTTAGACATCTCGTTTGTTTCCAGAAATATTCATACTGTTCCGCCAACAATTTATTCTGCAGTTGAATTTCTTTAAAGCAAACTTCATCCCCCAATCATCGTAGTCACAATAAGGTATCGTCATCATGTCGTTTGATACGTCGTGTCTCATAATACGGATGTGGAGCTTTGTAATACCTCCGAATCCTTTCATGGGGTTCATCAAACTTTTTAATTATTTATATTTAAAAAAACACACAAACGTAAACATCAACGTTTACGTTTGTGTGTTTTTCTGATTTTATGAGAATACGCTACTTTAAAGTATGTTCAGGCTCATGGTCATTCTCTTTTCGAGAAAATAATCGAGACCAGAACCCTTGCTTTTGTTTTTGTTCCATGATTTCTCTCATGGTTTGCATTAACAATTCATCTCGACGGTTCACTTGCTGGACCATCTGTTCCTTAGACATCTCGTTTGTTTCCTTGAGATTGTTTAATTGTTCTTTTAATTCTACGTACTCTTTTTTTCGTTCTTCGTTTTGTTTGCGGAAAGATTCATTTTGTTCCATCAACAATTTATTCTGCAGTTGAATCTCTTTAAAAAAAGATTCGTATCCCTCAATCATCGTATTCACAATAGGTTTCGGCATCACATTGTTTGATACGTTGTCGATCGTAATAACGGGTACGGAGCTCTGTAATACCTCCCGAATCCGTTCATGTGGTTCACCGGCTTCTTTCATTTTCTCAATGATACAAAAAACTTCTAATGCATCTTCTTCGTAACGCATGTTCCTTCCTCTACCTACAGAAGGAAGAAACTCAGAAAACTGATCCTTCCATGATTGTAGGGTAGTGCGGGGGCGTTTCATCTTTTTTGCGATTTCAGCAAGCGTGTACGTTCGTTCGTAGTCCATCATTGCCACCCTCTTTCGTATTATCGTCATCTCAACGGCACATATCGTTAGATCAACTTTACTGGTTGTCTTTTATATTCGTCACATCGTCATTTGTTTCCTTGATAGAAAGATAGGAGCTTTTGGAATTTAAGAACGAAGTTTGTATATACCTTTTCTCGGCTCATTTAGAATTAGTTCCTTTATTAACCTTTATTAAAATGAAATCGGATTTTAAAGAAAAAAAATAAATTTTTTATAATTTATTTACGTTTACGTTTACGTAAATGTAAACAAATGTTAAAACCTCACAAGGTCAATTGTCCAGCGTGATTTTAACAAACGTAAACGTAAACATTTACGTTATGAATCCGGTTACAATAGCTGATTTGAAAGGAATAAGGGGGTAGACGAAGGGGAAGAGACCTTGTATAGTATAAATAAATTCGATAGATTACTAGAAAAGAAGACAAACAATTACATAAATAAAAAGAGCGTTGCTGACAACAACGCTCTTTAAGAAAGCTAGCCCCAAGGCTCACAACCACATGCTAGCTTCAAATAGGAACCATGATGCTGACAACATCATGTCTTTGAATATATTATATACTTTACTATATAATATCATTCATTTTTGCGCAAGAATTTTCGGCTTCTTTATTCAATTTTAAAAGTGGAAAATTCTGTGTACCTCTTATTTGAAGTTATGGTGAAGACCGTTATGGGCTAAGGCTTGTAACGGTTTTTTGTATGCCATTTTTCATTAAGGGAGGGTATGTTATGGATGTATCGAGTGTTATAGAATTTATCACCCGTAAAAGTTTAAAAACCTTCAAAACAAAAGGATCCAGGGCTTCTTTACCAAAGCAGCATGAGGCTTATAAAAGAGAATCTGATAATAAAGGCATCGTGTTTGTTTCGCCTTCTAAAGAAAAATTGAGTCAGGGAAAAGGTCATATCGTAACGTCTTATGAGACGCTGCAGGAACAATGTGACCACCTGACGCATTGGACGCCGAATACCTTTTTAGGTGGTACATACATAGATTTCAAAAAGCGTATTCTCCAAGGACATACGAAAGAGAACTTAAAACAGATCAATACCTTCGTTGTTGATGTTGATACCAAAAATACGGACTTATTTGCCTTTTTCTTAGCCTGTGAAGAAGAAGGGATCCCAGCTCCAAGTATCATCTTAGAAACGCCAAGAGGCTATCAATTTTATTTTGTGCTGGAAGCTCCCATGTTTTTGACTAAAGAGAGCAATTATCAAGTGCTCAAAGTAGCCAATCGTATTGTAGCCAACATAAAAGAAGCATTGGGCAGCCATGTTCCAGTTGATCAAGGGTGCACTCCTTTTGGGTTTTATCGAATTCCTAACAATGAAAATGTGTTGTACTTTAATGATCAACAGACGGTGTCTGCTGCTGCTTTTATTGAGTGGTCCAAAGCGTATGAGAAAAGAAAGCGTAAAGGAGCTTTTCATGTAGTCTACGCTCCGAATCAGGAAGCTCAGATTCATCAAGAATGGTATCGAACACTTCTAAACTCAACTCATATCCAACAAGGACACTACATGAGCAGTCGTAATAATGCTCTTTTGACGCTGGCCATTGCGAATTATGCGAGTGGCCGTACATATGAAGAAGCTTTTAATGAGCTGGATCAATTTAACTCTAATTTAGAAAACCCTATAAATCCAAGAGAGTTTAAACGCACGATGAAGTCTGCTTACTCAGGACGCTACAAAGGGGCTAAGAAAGAATATATTCAAGGGTTACTCGATCAATGGACCGATCAATCTATTAATCTTGCAAAGGGCAAGGGGTGGTATAAGTTTAAGAAGGCAAGAAAAGACCGTGAACGCTCTCATTATGAGGAATGGGAACAGGATATCCTAGATTATTTAAAAACGCACACAAGCTCAGAAGAGGAGCTTACAGATGTATTTATTTGTGATTCCCAAGCAAAATTAGCTGAACGACTAGGGATGGCTGTATCTACGTTAAAAGAAGTCTTAAAGCGTTCCACTAAGATTATGAAAGTAGTAAAAGGAAAAGGCCGTGGACAACAAACTTATATAGCTAGCCGAGAGGTTTTATTTAAGTGCTTTTTACAGCTACGTAAAAAGCTTATTCATCATGGAGTCACATGGAAAGCAATGTACCAGGCGTTTCTGTTTGAAGATAAATCTCTAGAAGATGTATTTGAGTTGTTCTTTCTCCCATTTGAACAGTGGACGATTGAGCATGAAAAACGATGTAGAACTCCAATGATTTGTTGAAAAAATAATAAGCCAGTCTGCCAATACATATCTGTATTCTCCTGTGTGTCGTTAACGTCTAATTAGGTTGATGGGATGTTTTAAGCTATTTTGATTATTAAAAAATAATTCTTAGATGGGTTTCATTAAAAGTATAAGCTGAATATGCAGATGAATGATTATCATAAACTTTTGAAGAAGAAAAATGCCTTTAATAAATTAATTAATTTAAGTTAAAGTCATAAAAATAATAAGTTTTTTCTTCATATAAAATTACATAAAATTATTCATTAGTTTTTAGTATGTCTAAGATTTTATTAAGCTCCTAAATTTTTTATTCAATATTTACTCTTTTTCTTCCAAAGTGTAATTCTTTATTTAGGATATATTCATCTGGAGTTGGCGTGATGGTTCAGTAAGAAAATCATATGACTTTATTTTAATTTTTTGTAAATTTGGAATTTTCAACCTTGCCCCCCTTGTTTTTCTATGGTAAACTTTGGTTATAAAATGGTAATTTAAAGGTAATTAAGTGGTTTTGATCCCACCAGTTAATTTTGGATTAAAAGGCGATATAAAAACATTATCTAACAAACACTCTCGTGACCACTCAATCACTACGTCAACGATTGAGTGGTCACGAGAGTAAAAGATAATATTTTTATATCTAAGTGTGTAGTGGTATTGGTGGGGTCAGTTTAGCTAGTTATTTTGTGGTGGAGAGTAAGGTGATAGAGATTAAGTTCAAGGGATTAAGTTCAAGAGATAAGTTCAAGGGAAAATAGTGATTTATGGAGGGAGTTTTTTATGATTTATAGTGGTAATTTAAAGGTTGTTTAGTGGTAATTTAATGGTGATTTGATTGTCGTTATTGTGGCGTTTGATTGTTCAGGGAAATTTATTCCTTTATATTTGGAGGTGCTTACATTGATTATGAAAGGGTTGTTATGATGGATTTTATTTTAAGCGAAAAACGAAAGGAAGTATTAGAGACGATTGATCGTTTTGGGGTGATTACGAATCGGCAGCTGGAAAAGTTTTTGAGTTACATGGGAGTTAATACGATCCGACGGGGGAGGCAACAGTTAAAGGAATTAGGTTTCATTGAAGAAAAGTCGTTTGGAAGAAGAAAAGTTAGCACGATTACGAAGAAAGGTTCTGAATATGTCGGTCAGATCATGACGGGAGCGAGTTCTTCTTATTCTCAATTGCAGCATGATTTGACGGTGAATGAGATTGTGCATGCTTTGGTTCAGCAATATAAAGAGAAAGGTCATTCGGTGACGTTTCTGACAGAGAGGGAGGTCATACGTAAAGCGTTTCTATCTTTATCGTATGAAGAGATCAAGAAGCCGAATAAGTTAAGGCATTTATCTAAAGAAGTCCCTGATTTTTTATTGAATTTCCGAGATCAGAGTTTTGCTTTTGAAGTGGAGCTGAACCGAAAAACTCACCAGCGTATTGAAAAGAAAGTGCAGCAGTATAAGCAGTCTGTTGAAGAAAATACTTATTCCAGGGTTTTTTATATTTGTAAAGATGAAGGGATTCGAAGACATGTGGAGTCTTTTGCCAAGGGGGTTGGAGTCGATATTCATTTTTTGATGTTACATGAGGTCATTGACGACGAGGAGGTTTGATTCCTTTTGGCTGATGAAAAGGAGAATGATGTTTTAGAGGTAATCGGAGTGGTGGCAGGGATTCTTTTAGGTGTAGCTTTATTGGCTGTACTGTGTCCCATTGTTTTACTCGCTCTTTTGATTTTTGGTCTGACGTTGAGCACGAAGAAAGTTAAATGGCTGACTTACGCTAGTATTCTAGGCGGCATTACTTTTGCTCTGACGGTTTACTTTGCCGGATGGACCGAATTGTTTCAATATCTTCCTATTGTGTTTTCTTTGTTTGGAATGGATCGTTTCATCGATCCGATTCAAGAGGCGATCAATCAAGGAGAAGGTTTTCAACTTAGTTTTGCTTCTTATGTTTTGATTCTTTCTTCTGCTTTTGTCGTTGCTCGAATCTTCCTCAGCGTTTACCAGTTTCTGAGAGGAAAAGTGGTAAAACCCAAAGAGGATTACATTCAGGAATACCGAGCATCTAAAGACTATCAATCTATCTTTAACCAGCGCTATCAGTTGAATCGTAAAGTACAGTCCAAGTATCGGAAATCTAAAAGAGCAGAAGTTCAAAAAGAAGGACGTACTACGGATGTTTTACTGGGGATTGATGAATATGGGAAGCCGGCTCATATGGACTTAAAGGAAACGAATCAGCATGTTTTGCTTCAAGGAACGACTGGAAGTGGGAAAACCATTGTCTCTTATTCTTTAGTCGAAACGACATTAATGAATGGGGAAACGGTCTTTTTCATCGATGGAAAAGGTGATCCTAAAACGATCAAAGAACTCCAGTCTTTATGTGATTCTTACGGAAGGAAACTGCATGTCTTTTCCGAGCATACGAAACTCAAATACAATCCGATCCGTAATGGCAACCGTACGAGCGTGACCGATCGAATCATGGCGATCTTCGACTGGAGTAATGAATTTTACAAAAATGAAGCTGAAAATCAATTGCAGAAGGTGATTCATTTTCTAGATGATTACGGCTTTGGGCGTGATCTTGAGAATGTGACCCACTATTTATCCATTCCTCGGATTTATGAGGTGTTAACTAAGGATTATGAAACGGTAGAAGAGACGGTTTATGAGAAGATTCCTGTAAAACAAGAGGTTCCAGATAAAGGTGATACCGATGACATTTTAGGCATCATGAGTGATGAAGAACAGCCGAAAGAAGCCACTGAATATAAAGTTCAAGAAAAAACGATTGAGCGAAGGAAGCAAACGGATCGAGCTAAAAAATACATGCGGTATTTTTTTGATAAGGAAGTCCTCTCTGATGAAGAGATAGAAGCTATCTTAAGCGGTGAAGATCAAACTAGCCAATTATTTAGAGGGATGCAGTCTCAATTAGAAAAGTTGTTGTATTCGGAACTTGGACACTTACTAGAGGATACAGAAGATGGGCTTGATCTGATGGATATTGTGCAAAAAGGAGAGAGTGTTGTATTCTCTTTTAACTCTTTAAGTTATGCCGAATTCATGAAACGTTTTGCTCGTTTCGTGATTGCTGATATCTCTAATGTGGTGCAACAACAGTTTGGAAATGAGCAGAACCACGGCATCACGGGCGTTTTTGATGAATTTGGGGCTTATGGGTCAAGTACTATTGTCGATATTGTTGCTCGGTCTAGAAGCGCTAATTTTAGAGCCGTTATTGGGATTCAGTCCTTTGCTGATTTAGATATTCAAGGTCAGGATATTTCTCAACAAGTCATTGATAACGTGAACACCTTTTTCCTCGGGCGTTCGAATAGCGATTCATCACCAGAAAAGGCATCCAATGTGATGGGTACTTTTAAAGACGTTGATATCACACACCAGCTTGAAAACAAAGGGAATTTGTTTAAACGCATCGATTTCAAAAGCGAAAAAGGGACCACCCGAAATGTTAATCGGTTTTATGTTCATCCTGATCAAATCAAGGAGTTTACTACTGGAGAATTTGCTGTTTTTCAAAAAGCTGTAAAGGAACGGGCGAAGCGTAGGATTATTTATTTTAGGAATCCTCTAGAAGGATTAGATGATTCAGCTCCTAAAAGGGGTTTTTCACTTTTGAAAGGAAGATGAGATATATGAAGGCATCGATCAAAACTCTTAAGCCAAAACTCCAAAGGTTTTTCTTTCAATTTAAGAAGCCGAAGAAAGATAGCCGAAAGCTCCCTAAAGCTAAACGTTCTTCTGGAAAAGGCCTGCGTGTCCTCTTATGGATGTTGCTTTTCTTGGTCGTTGTGGCTTCTCCCTTAGCATTTATTCGATCAGGGAATGCGCTTTTATCGTCGAAAGACAATACGGAGCGTTTGGAAGAAGTTCAAGCCAATGTTGGAATGGATCGTCAATCGTATTCTCGGGAAGAAGTTGAGATTTATGGAAATCAAGTGGTGGATGCGTATATCAATATTCCTCAAGATGGAGAGGAACGCCAGGACACTCTTGATGGACTAGAAAGCTATTATGCGGAAGACGTTCCGATTCCTTCTTATCAGGACTTAAACGGTTATCGATCCCTCGATGAAAAGACGCTTTATAACATTGAGGAACATAAAGATTGGATTGTTTTACAGTACCGTGTTGATTACACCAATGTCACCATCGAAGAGGTAGAAAAAGAAGTGGAGAAAGATGGAGACGATGATGAAAGCAAAACAGAAACTGTGGAGGAAGAAGAAGAGAATACCCAATCTGCTCTGTTGAATATTCCGATTCAAGCTGATGAACGCCAATATAGTGTCGTAGAACAACCTTACTTTACGGAAATTCCTTCCCTTATGGGAGAAGGGGAAAAGATTACGGATTCTATGGAAGGTCAGGAAGAAGTTAGTACTCAAGAAGTTCAGGAAGTGAAGACATGGCTTGAAGATTTCTTTACCACCTATGCCAATGATGAGCCAGAGGACATGGAGTATATCATGGAGGAACCTCAAACATTAGGAGGACTTCAATCCTTTGTGGCTCTAGATGATCCTACCATTTATCGAGATGGAGAGCAGCAGTATGTTGTGAAAACTGGAGCTACTTTTGAAGATGAAGATATTAAGGCTCGTCACCAAGAGAATTTCACCTTAGAGATTGAGAAGAAAGACGGTCGTTTTTACGTGAATGAATTCAATAATACCTTAGGAGGTCAATAATGATGAATTTACTTGAAATGATGAATTACTTGGTACTTGGTTCTTTGCCGACTTTGGATGGCATTGAGAGTTGGATTGTGAATGAAGGAGGAAATGCGGTTGCAATCATCTTGGTAGGCTTTGCGATTTTCTACCTTGTGAGACAAAGCTGGGGCAAACTTATTGGTTTTATGTTGATCGCTGCACTTGTATTCTTTGCTGTCGGTAATCCTGACACCATGCTTACGAACATTGAAGGCATTTGGAGGGAAGTAACAGGGGGGTAATCATGAAAGTCACTTACAATTACAAACGAGTGTTTCAACACCCGATCACCTTATACCGGATTGGCGATGTCCGGCTCCCGTACGGCATCGCCCTTCTACGGGTGACCGTTGCGGGTATCATTTTAGGGATTATGTTTTTGTTTCGTGATGTAGTGAACGCTGTGGGTTCGATCATGTCTGGTTTAACCTTGGTTCTGTATATAGGGATTCCCTATCTTTTATCAGGTTTTTTATTGAAGAAGTCCTTTAATGGCAAACGAATCCATTATTTCATGTACGACTTTATTCGGTACTTTTTTGGCTGGTATCTTCCTAAGAAACGTCTAGCCAATGATGAAGAAGTGCTTTATAGCAACACGAAAGCTATCACTTTTGAGAAAACCATTATCCTACGGAAAGAAGGGAATGCTCATGCAACTTCGAACTCCGATCAAGACCGTACACAACAATCTGATGCTTACGAAAAGCGGGGAAATCTGGGCGTATTACCGAATCTCTCCGAGCGTCATTCCAGTCGCGAATTACGAAAAGTTAGAGAATCATAAAGCTTTCTACCGGCAGCTGTTTGAACAGTTGGCTAAATATCGTGAAATCCATTTAGAAATGTACCCTCGTTCGATGGATTTAGAAAAACGTTTTGAATATTTAGAGCGTGACTTCTCAAACGATACGAAAGAAATTGGACAATATTACAACCAAGAAACGATGAAGATGCTGGAACATGAGTTAGGCTCCATTACGGATGCTGATTTTGTGTTAGGGGTTCGCTTAAAAGCCAATCTGTTAGATGAATCGGAAGATATGCGGGGGATGGTCAAAAATGCTTTTGCTAACGTGGCCGATTCCATCGTTAATTGGTTTGGGCTTGAGCGCGAATTAACCGATGAATTTTTTGATCGATTTAAAGAGGTCGAGCAAGAGTTGTTTGAACAAATCATTCGGGTAGATGGACGGAGGTTGACGGAAGACCAGCTCATTTACGTGAACCGTTATAACTTCATTCGGGATATTCATCATGCGGTCGAAGAAGAAAAGCAAAAACGAGGCACAACGAATATTACAGATGCGATTATCGATCCTACAGACATGGGATTTTTGAAGCTTCAAACGACAGAAGGAGAATCGTATATTAGTTTTATTGTCGTTGATGAGTTCCCTAGTGATTTAGAATACACCCATCTTTACCAACGAGCACAGAATATGCCCTTCCCCGTCGAGTTGCACATGAAAGCGAGATATAAAGACAAAGACCAAGCGTTACGCAAAATTGGCTTTTCGAAGCAACGGTTTAAAGAAACGGATAAGGATATGGCCGAAGCTGGGGAAGACGTTGACGATAAACTTGTTCATTATAATCGATTTCTCAATCGTTTGCAGTCAGGCATCAAAGGGAATGAGGAAGTCTTTATGGATTGGGTTGCGGCTTTTGTTGTGTCGGGCCCGACCAAAGCCGAGTGTAAGCAACGAGCGAATCATTTAATTACTTCTTTGAAGGATCAGGAAATTTATTGTGTTCGTCCGATAGCCGATCAACTCACTCTCTTCTATAAGTTTTTACATGGTGAACCGTTACGGTTTGAAAAGAATTGGGTTCAGCAGACAACGCATACAGGATTTGCGGAAAACCTCTTCGGAGTGAGTAATCAACTAGGTTCTAACATTGGGTTTTACTTTGGTCGAGTAGCCAAAAGTATAGGGAAGAAGTATCTGGATGAATCGGTTGCCTCTAGTCGTGATGTGGTGCTGTTTCACCCGTTTATCGCGAATGAAGGGATCAAGGGAGCTTCGACAGACTCCCCTCATATTTCGATTACCGGACAGACTGGGAAAGGCAAGAGCTTCTTAGTCAAATACATCTTGATGTATCTTTCTTTCTTAAAAACCAATGTATTGATTACCGACCCGAAAAATGAAATTGAAGAAAACTTTAATAAAGCCATTGAAGATCCCGAAGTCCGTGTCAATTATCCTTTATTTACTGAGCTGATCCGTTCCTTTCACTATGTGACGCTAGACCCTTCTATTCCTTCCAATCATGGCGTATTAGACCCTATTTGTTTTTTAGAAGGGTATGAAGCCAAGGATACAGCTCAAGGGATTATCGAACAAATCTATGATATGAACGGCAAAGATGATGTAAAAACCGAGCTGCTTAAAACGTTGACGAATGTGATTGAAGAACGAGCAAAAGGACAGCAGCGAGGAATGATGCATGTGGTGGAACGTCTTCAACAAAGTGAAAATCGCAACGTTCGAAATGCGGGAGACCTTTTATTTCAGATTGTCCAGAATTCGATTCTGCAGCTGGTATTTTCCGACGGTTCGTATGAAGGCTTACGATTAGGAAACAAGATCAACGTGCTTCAAATTCAAGGGCTAGATTTACCTGAAGCTACCGATGATCCGAATTTTTATAGCGATAGTGAACGGAAAAGTCTTTGCTTAATGATTCCTTTGGCTAAATTCTGTGAGAAGTTTGGCAGTCGAAGCAAACAAGAAAAAACAGCGATCATCTTTGATGAAGCTTGGATGCTGACCAAAGCCAGAGGCGGTAAAAAACTCGTGAAGTCGATGAGACGCATAGGGCGTTCGTACAGCAATCAACTCTATTTTGTGACCCAATCGGTGAGTGACGTAGAAAGTGATGATGATGTAGGGAACTTCGGGGCCAAGTTCGCATTTGATGAAGTGGCTGAACGAGAAGACATTCTGTCCTTTATGAATCTAGAAAACGTAGAAGAAAACCGAGAGCTATTAAAGAACATGACGAAAGGACATTGTCTCTTTACCGATTTTTATGGACGGACTGGAAAACTAGCGATTGACTGCTTATTTGAAGAATGGAGAGAAGCCTTTAAAACAGTCGATCAATCATACTCCGCCAAGGCTGAGGAGGAAATTATGCAATGAAGAAACTGCTTTTGATGGTCATACTGGGGGCTCTTGCGTTAGGGGCTTGTAGTCCCTCGTATGATCAAGAAATTGACGAGATCGTGGAGAAAGAGAATGAAAGACTAGAAGAAACGCCGAATGAGGATAACGTTGAAAGTATAGAGAGAGAAGATGCTCAAATAGCCGTTTACAACGATGGGAAATATATTGAGATAGCTTACATGATACGGTCGGACTATGAAGCTGATTTTGTTTATGAATCTACTGATAATGGTTATGAGCTTAATTCTAGTGGCGAGCTTCGAGAACAATTGAAGAATGAGGAACCGGATTATACGGAGAACATGGAAGACTCATAGAAAGGAGGATATGTGTGAAGGACTCCTCAAGGATTATTCTATTGTTGCTTGTGTTTTGCTTTTTTACTTTTGTTCCTTTGGCTAGTGTTTCAGGTGCCCCTAAGGTCGACCCCAAGACCGAAGAACAAGGGGGCGTGGAATTAAAAGGTGAAGAATATGATTTAGAGCAATATCAAGCGACCACTCATTTTGAAGAAAGCTGGAACCCCTTTAGTCTGGATGAACTTGACAAGATGATGAATGGGATTGCGAATATGTTTTTTGGGATGACAAAACTCGTAGCTAATATCATAGATGCGGGTTTGAGAGAATTATATGGTTTGGAAATCGTCAATCAGTTTGCAGATCAAATTGGAAGTGCCAGTGAAGAATTATGGAATGTGCTCTATGAGAATTTTGGAGTGGCTCTCTTTGTGATCGCTGTCCTTCAACTGTTCTTTTTCTATGTGGGTCAACGCAATGGCACTAAAGCAGGGCAAGCTGCGTTGAAGTTAATTTGTGTGCTTGTCGTTGCGGGGATTTGGTTTTCTCAGTCCAGTTACTTCTTAAAGACGATGAATAATATCAGCAATGAAGCCCAAGGAGCCATTATGACAGCTGGAGCCTTTTTAACCACGGAAGATATTAACCAATCCAACGGCGTGGAATCCTCCCAAGCTTTGTTGCGCAATGCTTATTTTGACATGGCGGTTTATAATCCCTACCTTGCGATGAACTATGGAACAACAGATGAAGACGCCATTACGGCTGATGATAGTAACCGAATTACTAATCTTGTAAGCACTCCTTTAACCGAAGAAGGATATTCTGAGAGGGAGCAAATTGCGGAACGAGAAGTTGAAGAGCTTGGAAACACCAGCATGAACATATCTACGATTTATGGAAAGATTGCTGTTAGTGTATTCTCCTTAGCCTTTGCGCTGATTTTGGGTTTACCTTTACTGCTGGTGGCTTTTGTGAACTTCTTGCTGCAAGTATTGATGCTTCTCATTGCCTTATTTTTACCTGTTAGCTTCGTGATCTCCATCCTTCCGAGCTTTGCGAATAGTGGATGGTTCACGTTTGGCCGTTTAATCGGAGTCGGGGCTATGAAGATATTTGTGGGGATCATCCTTTTAATGACCTTTATGATCGTGAGTATTACGGAACAAGTACTTCCTGCTACGTCTACGGAAATGTATATGTTGAATGCGATTATTACCAGCGTTCTTTTAATCTTAATGATTAAGTATCGAAACAAATTGATTGAATTCATTACAGCTGGAAAAGTTGCCAGCGTTGATATGAATTCGGCCAGCCGAGTTTATGATAAAACCATTAAGGAGCCTTCGCAAAAACTGCGGGATAAAGGAGCTAAAGTGGTCGCTGCGTATGCAGGTGCACGAGCTGGAGCCGCCTTTGCAGGAGGACAACTTGAAGATCGTGACGAGCAACGTACCCCTCAAACTTCTGATGGTCAACAAGGGTCAGATCAAAGGACAAACGATGTGGTTGATCTTTCGGGTTATCGAGAAGCTAGAAGCCAACGAACAGCTCAATCTCAACAAGAAAAGCAAAAGCCAACGTCTGAAACTCCAGCAATTGCAAAAGAACAACAAGGTTCCAAAACCTCTAACACCACTCATGATGAACAGCCTTTACAAATGGGGAGCTATAACCGCCGAGACTTAGAGAAAACAAGGAATCCGCAACAGAAGGAAAGACAAAATCAAGCGTCTGCGGATACACGAAAACGCATGAGTCGAACACCACAACAACAAGGTATCTCTCAACAAGAACGTCAATCCATCCGAGAACGCTACAAGATTGAAAAGGATAAACCTATTACTCAATGGGAAGCTCAACAGCAGATACAAGATCGAAAAGTGGGAGGGGCGTCTCGTACTATGGACCATTCCTCACAGGGGGCAGCATCGACTAGCCATGACAACAGCAACTTAAGAGAACCTTCCATTGGTTCAAAAGAAGTTGCCAGAAGCAAGGAAATCCAACAGGTGTCGAGGGATGCTGTTCGTAGGCAAGGTGTTTCCCAACAAAACCAAGACCAGAGAGAACCAACTCAGCGAATGGACGCGAATGCTAAAGGTTCTCCATCAACAGCTGCTAGACCATTAGAAAGAGAAAAAGTTAAAAATCATCCGTCCGTAAGAAAAGGTGAACCTTCAAAAAACGTGGACTATTCTAAACAACGGGAAGTGAAAGTGAATCGTACGTCTCAGGTCAAACCCGACCAGGCTCGAAAACAACAAAAACCTTTATCCAAACGGGAATCGAAGACGACAGAACGAGATTCTGTTCGTATCCACCGCAGAAATTCTAATTAAGGGGGCTTTCTTTTGAAGAAGATCATTATTATTATCGCCCTCTTTTTTATTCTCGTTTTTGGTTCCATCATCGGCCTTCTGCTTATGATCATGATGGATGAAGAAGATTCTCGGTATGGGGTGGTTTCGGAATCGGGAACCGCCCAGGTGTCCGAAGCTGTGGAACGTTACCGTCCTTTATTTGAGAAATACGCCAAAAAATACGGAGTGGAAGATTACGTAGAGCTTCTAATGGCGAAGACCATGCAGGAGTCAGGAGGAAGACTACCTGATGTGATGCAATCCAGCGAGTCGATTGGTCTTCCTCCCAATACCATTAAAGACCCCGAACGTTCCATTGATGTAGGGACCAAATACTTTGCCGAAGTCTTAGAAGAATCTGATTATGATGTGGAGTTAACCCTTCAAGCTTATAATTTCGGTGGTGGTTTTATCGATTATGTACAAGATCATAATGACGGCAAATACAGTCGAGACGTAGCCATCGCTTTTAGTGAACAAAAAGAATCTGAACTCGGTTGGGATAATTACGGAGACGTCAATTATGTAGACAACGTTATGCGCTATGTAGATGGTTTTGATTCGAGCCCGGTTGAATTTGAAGGTTCCGAGGGAGAATGGGCGTTACCTTTAAAGAATATCACGGTCACTAGTGATTTTGGTTGGAGGACGCATCCGATTTCCGGGGAACGAAGTCATCACAAGGGTACAGACTTTGATTGTTCGCTTTCGGATACCATTTATAGTGTCAAAGAGGGTGTGGTTTCTAAAGCTGTTCATTCCAATGGAGGATTAGGCAATTATGCGGTGGTTCAACATAATGACGATGAATTTAGCGTATATGGTCACCTTAGTTCTTTGAATGTTCATACAGGAGATTCCATCGATCAAGGAGATAAAGTCGGCATGTGCGGAAGTACCGGTGATTCAACAGGCCCTCACTTGCATTTAGAATATAGCACCGGCCCCCGTTATCAAAACGGTTCTGAATTTCTCGATCCTGCCGATGCTTTAGGATTATAGGAGGGAAGGTATGAAAAAAACCCCTTGGATCATCACAGCTATTCTTGCGGTCTTTTTGATTGTGGTGACCCAGAACAATCAGGAATTGAAAAAAGAAAGGACACAAGCCCAACAAGAAGTTCAGGCTCTGGAAAAAGATCAGGAAAACCAAGAGCATCGACCTTCGGAAGCCTCTTCTACGGATACCATTCATGAAGAAGCTGGGGATGCAGCTGAACAATTTGTGGAAGCTTACTTTGAATACGAACGCAATCCTATTCAAGAAGAGGTTCAACCCTATGTCACGGATCAACTCATGAAGGATTTAAGCTTTGAAGACACGGCGGGAGCTGGAGAGTACGAGGGTGAGAGTGTCGAATCCAACGTGCAAGAATTAGAGGTTTATTACGGGGATTATTCGAGCTCCACCCAGACCCTATTTATAACATTTACAAATGATCTTTCTTTTGACGGAGTACCTAGTGATGCGAAATCCTTGTTGAAGGTTGAGATGATTGAGGAAAATGGAGAATGGAAAGCCGACTCTATGGAGTTTAATCAGTATTGATGTACAGATACGTCACTTAAGTGACGGGACAAAAACTTAGGTTTTGAAAGGAGTCTCTACAATGAAAAGCACGGGAATGGTTCGCAAGGTTGATGAATTAGGGCGAGTGGTGATACCGATAGAATTAAGAAGAACGCTTGATATCCATGAGAAAGACTCATTAGAAATATTTATAGACGGTGACCAACTAATATTGCAAAAATATAAGGCGAATAAAGCTTGTGCTGTTACTGGAGAAGTTTCAGATGATAACCAGGAGTTTGAAGGTGGGATTTGGTTGAGTCCTAAAGGGATACGTATTCTTGCAGATGATTTAGATAAAGCTCGTGTTTGAAATTAAGAATTTCTTGGAATTCCTGTGTTGAAGTGAGAAAGGGGATAGGTCACCAAACTTTATTTCGATGCAACACAGACGTCCTCATTCACACACCTTTTATTACATTTATGGAATATTGTGCTAATTAATTAATGTAATAATGTTATTTTGTGTTTATGTAATATAAAAAAGGAGTGTTGATATATGCCAGCTTACTTTATACCTTCTACACCTATGCAAGTGGTTGATTTCGATTACGAAGCATTTTTTAATTCTTTTAAAAATCGATTTGAGCATCTATACTTTTATCCAGAATGGAAAAATTACTGGTTAAAGATTTTTCATGAAACGGAAAATGAGGTTTTAGACTATGTTAGAAGATTTCCTAATTCTAATCCAGTATTACAGAGGTTAAAGCATGGAGTGGCGCCGGATGCTTATGAAATGTATGTTTTTGAACATGTTACAGAAGTTGGGTCCTTCTATTTACACTTTGATGTTGAAAAGATGAAAAACTTTCAGCGAAACGCCTCTTTAACAAAAGAGACCTTATCTATTGATGAACTTTATGTAGACCCAACTACTCCCCTTAATAAAGAACAAGAGAAGGATACGAGGATGCCGTTTTTTATTCGTATGTATGGTACTCCACAACCCTATATCTGTGTAGACGGGAATAAACGAATAAAAGCTCGAATTGCAAATGGACAAGAAAAATTTGAAGGCTACATATTTGAGGACAAGGATGTAGTTGATATGTTCTTTGGCTCTCCTGATCAATATTATTATATCTTTTTAAGGGAGTGTGAATTTATGGTTAAAACACAAATTCTAGAAGAGTCCACGCAAAAGGATATTTTCCAAACGACTCAAATGTATCTTCAAGGTAAGGGTTAATTAATATTAAGGAGTGCTGTTCATTATGATGATGGTGGAAGATCGTATTCTTTAGTCTTCTATACATTTTATAGACATACTTTTAGACGAGAAACAGGGTAGATTATCGATAAAAAAATCTGATAACCTATCCTGTTTAAAAGTTTGTACCTTTTAGACACTATTCTAATATTTCTATAAAAAAGTTATGTTTCTCAAAATCCTGCTATTTATCTTTTTAGTTTATTAGGGTCTCAACCCATCCAACAATTCTTCTGCAGTAGCTGCTTGATCATTAGCTTTTTGTATTTTTGCTGTTTCTGCCATTCCTGCTTCCTTCAGCAAACTTAGTTCCATTTCGATCAATTCTTCTACTGCTATAATAAATTCTGACATAGACTCATTATCTGCATCGTTTATATGCTGGTTCGTTTCGGGATCAGCTATCATCATTTTCAGGTTATCCTTTTCTATTATGACAGCATCCAATATGGCATAAGCCTCTTCTTCATTCACACTCATTGCTACCATCTCATCATTTAAATTTTGAATCTCTGAAATCAGCTCTCCAAGGGCATCATATGCACTAGTTAAATACTGCTTACCATCCCAGTCTCCTTCTTCATTGGACTTTTCAATAGGTTCACCAGAAGTTGCTTCATTTGGAGTGTTGTCTTCCTCAATAATCGCCTCATCCGATGGCACTTGGGCCGATCCATATACATCTTCCAAAATTTCTGCAGATTCAATATCTCTCCTGATTTCATCAGCTTCTCTTTCATCTTCTTCCTGATTTCTCCTCTTCTCAATCTCCTCTACACTTGCGAATTTTTCACCTAGATTTTCTAATTTTGCACGACTTGTAGTTGTCATCGGCTCGGTGGTGAACATTCCACCATAGGCTCCAGGAATGTAAGCATTCTTCATCACTTGGTCTTCTCCAAGGTGCATTTCATATTTGAATTCTTTATCTTGATAATATGCATAAGAAGCTACATAAAAGTCACCATTAGTTCTCTCTACTACAAAAGCATTAGAAAAGTCTTCGAACTCAAGATCGTTTCTCCCCATTATGGTACCTGCATATACTTGGGAATCTTCATATGCTTTCTTAAGTTTTTCCTTTTGTTCTGGATTATCAGGTATATCAACGTTCAAAAGATTGGCCATTTCTTTTTCTTCTGTATTCAAACTTCTGATATCGTCGTAAAATATTTCAGCAGACATATAATCAAATAAAGATTCTTCCATCTCTTGGTAGGTACCGTTATAAGTCAAAATGATATTACTAACTGCCTGACTCAATTCCCACTCTTCGCTAGTTATGTCTCCTTTCTTTTTTGCTTTTCTGTGTTCCCAAGACAAATCCATTCCAGTTTCCCAATCAGTTTTTGGATCGTTCTTTTGGTCTAAATACCTTTCAAAAACCTCTTGAAGGTCACCATATACTTCTTTGCTAACATTTTTTGGTCGTTCCTCAGAATTCGAACATGCACCCAATAAAAGAAGACAAAGAATAGTCAAAAAAGCCCGATTCACATATTTCTCCCCCTACATGTTTTAACCATATTTTACTATTTTTGAAGTAATATTGGTATGAAATACACAAAAAAGCTCAAGACCAACCTAATTATTGGTATGGGAGTTAGGTTTCCTTTCGTTGGGGTGTTTTAAATATGGAATGTTCAACCCGGGTACACCCTGCACAAACAAAGCTAAATACGATAAAATCAAGGTAATCACGTGTTCAAACAGACTTGTTTAATAAGTAGGAGGAAGGAAAATGATTTTTGGCTACGCCAGAGTAAGTTCCAAAGACCAAAATTTGTCACGCCAAATAAAAGATCTTGAGGAATTTGGTTGTGAACGAATTTATGAAGAGAAGCAATCTGGAAAAGATTTAAACCGGCCTGTTTACCATGAGATGCGATCCAAAACGAATATTTTTGAGACTATGTAAATTATTTACTATGGGATTTAATCAATATTTCTTACATAAGAGGTTCGATAGGTAGTCATTGTAGGGTAGGAAAAAATCCATTGAAATCTCGGATTCGAGCCTTACAAAATTAGGCAGCATTGTTGAAGGCTCAATTTCGAGTTAATTAGAAATTTTTGCGCATTTTTATTAATTGTACTATATAATTAAATTTAGAAAATTGGTGTAGCTTAAATGAAGGGTGACAACAGTACTAAAAAGAATATAAACGAACTGGTAGCGATGATGGAAGGCTATTAACAATAACTAATATAAGGAGAATTAAAATTGAAAAAAGATTTTCCTGAAAAAAAAGATTTTGTATATTGGCTACTTATACTCTTAATTTTTATATCAGTAGTTATTGCATGGAGGACAACTGATCCTGAAATGCTGATAAATGAAATTTCACTAGGAAGCACATTTTTATCTATTCTATTAGCGGTAGTCGCTATATTCTTTTCTTTTATTCAATCAAATCAAAATACTAGACAGAGTAATGACATGATAAAAGAAATAAATAATGTTACTAGACAGATAGTGGAACTTAATGGAATTAAGGATGACCTCTCAGTTGCAATAGAGAAATACGACGCTGCTCTTGAACAAGTTGATCAGAATCTAGAAAAGATAAATAGCGAGGATTTATCAAAAGAATTTAAATCAGAAAAGGTTGAAAATGTCGCGAAAGATTTTAAAGAAGTAATAAGGGGTGTAAAATCTGGAAGAATGAAAGTAGATAAATTTATACTTGAATATGGCCTAATTGATAAAAATTACGATTTTAGTGAAGTGCTTTCAGGTATATCGAAGAACCGTAATATAAAAGCGGTATCATATAAAATCGCAGAAGAAAATATGGATGACCAGACATTTAGATCGACTATAACAATTTTTTCTACAACCGGTGTTGGTAATGAAGAAGTTCTTCAAGCAATACTTGCTGAAATGGACGATACACGTGCCGAATTTTTAAGTTTGTGGAATGTTGACTAGAAAAATAATGAATTACATGAATAATAAGACTGTTATATCGGAAGTAGCCATTATGTAGGCAGCTATGAAGGCTGCTTTTTTTATTTTTTGAAATGTGGTCATGCTAATGCTTGATACCATACTGAAAAGCTTTAGCATTAGCAAGGTATGCAAACCATTTAGAAAATATGCAAACCATTTTAATTTTTGAGGTATGGTGCTTTTTTATTGAGGATTTTTTTCATGTAGGGGAAGAGCCAAGATAATAAGAACCATTACCCTGACTCTACCTCTATAATTTTCTAATTTGTTGTTGCCCTTAAATTTATTTGCACTATTATTTGATTTGAACTTTTTCTTCACCTATTTGAATATACCATTTGCCTTGAGAAAATTTATCTTTAGAAACTTCATAAACTTCAGTTGCTGTAACACTGATATCGGGGTTTAAGTCAGACAAAATTTTAGAATTATCAATATCTGTTTCCACCGCATAACCACTACTAGCATCAACATCAGAGTCAAACTTTGTACCCTTTTCATCAACTAAGTTAATCGAAGGATAATCAAACATGCCGACGGGTTCTTCAGAGACATTTTTCATTGTATACTGAATGGCTGCAAAAGTCCCCCCATCCGATACCTTCTTACCAAGAAAATCAGGATCTCCGACTACATCCTTCTCTTCAAATTTAGTTAGACTTATTTCTAACTGATCTCCTTTGGCTGTAAAAGTATCACCAACATTATAGACGGTTTCTTCACTTTCAGACTTAGCTTTTGTGGCTTTTTCACTACTAACTGTTGAAGCTTCTTCACTTCCAGCCCCACTTAATGCACTTCCTAGGATAGATATAAGGATAATACCAGCTATAAACGTCATTATTTTGTGCCTCATAAACCAGTTACGTTGATCCTTCCCACAGTCCGGACACTTCTTAACACCCTTTGCAATATCCTTATCACACGCTTTGCATGACACCAATTTAGACATAATTGAAAAGCCCCCTAATTCTAATTTGTAATCTATTTAATATTACTTCAATACCGAGATATAATCTATAAAAATATGTATCTATTGTAAAATACTTAGAAATAAAGGGTATAAATGACCGGAATCTATTGTACTATATATTCATGTCTTGCAAATTCATAAATTTACAAAAAAGGGTAAGGGAGGTAGTCTTATGAGAAGATTGATCCTAGCCATATTACTTTTAGGAATACTTATAGGATGTTCTACAGGTACAAATGTAGAGCAACCAAAAAAAGAAGTGACAGACATGAAACCATCCACTGAAGAGCAGCCTGAAGAAAAGCCAAGAAAAAGAGGCAAAATTAACGTGGTAGAAAAAGAATATTATGCTGAGCAAGACGCTATTTTTGAATACGAAACCGCCATCCGTGAACTGCTGAATCGTTACACTGAAGAAAGTGATAAAACTTTACAATTTTTAGAGGCTTATGCTTTTGGAACCGACACACAAGATGATTATCGGTCCTTTAAAGTAACAACGGCCGAATCTCTCGCAATGCTTGATCAGATTTACGCTCTCAATTCTCCAGCCACAACGGCAGAGGCGCAAAAACACTTTCTCAAGTTTGAAGAAGATGCCCGTTTCTTTACTGAAAATATTGTAATAGCTGTAGATAAAAATGATCCTAATCTCTTTGAATTGTGTAGTGATCGTTTAAGACAAGCTAGGCATCACATGGAGGATGGCTATAAAGTATTGGATAATAAAGAATGAAACGTGCCTTTTATGGGTGAATTTCAAAAGAAAACCTAACTACCACAAAGGATAGCAGGCGTACGCCTGCTTTTTATTATGGTTATTTTTCCTTTTGCATTCCGAATCGTACTTCTAAGCTTCCAATGGGGCAGGAACTGTATGCCTTTCCCCATTGGAAACTAAGAAGATAAGGAACCCATTAATAAACTTTCACGGCATAGCCTTCACTTCGTTCCGGTATATGAGAAGTAACGGAATCTTTTATTGTATTACGCCTATTTCTTTACATATAATAAGAACAAATGTTCTAGTTATTAGGAGGAGAAACCATGGCTAATATGAAAGATCGTGGGACTATCAAATGGACGTCCATCATGATGCCAGAACACATCGAGATGTTAAAAGAAGTGTGGAAAGAAGATGAGCGAATAGAAAAGCCAGTTATAGATGAACAGCAAATGGAGGAAAACAGCTTTGCGCTGCAGCGATCCATGGCTAATGATTTAACTGTTAAAGTAAAGTACCACAATGGTTTTAATTTCAGTTATGCATCTATAAAAGTGATAGATATGAATCCTAGTACCAAAAAAGTGAGGGGCACTGACCCGAAGTCCAAAGAAGTTCTAACTCTTTTGTTTGAGGATATTTCGGAGGTTACTATCCTTTGATGCATCTGTGAATTTTTAGGAATGGGGCTATGCTAATGCTTGATACCATACTGAAAAGCTTTAGCATTAGCAAGGTATGCAAACCATTTAGAAAATATGACTACAGCCATACTTTAATTTTTGAGGTATGGCTTTTTTGTGCTTTGAGATGGATCAAGGGAGTAGGCCAAGATCAAAAGAAAAGGCCATGGACAGAGGAGTCCGCAACATTACTAGTACTAGCTAGCAATATTACTAGCGCTAGCTAGTACTAACGCTAGCACAAGGAAAATTTAGTGCTAGGGAGGTAAAAGCATTAGTACTAGCGAATAGCTAGTGCTAGTACTAATACTAGTGCTAGCATAGGAAAAGAAAATACTCTTGATGCTATTGATCTATTATTAAGACAGGAAAAGCAAAGTAAAAGGGAACGTACGTATAGAGGGTTTTATTTCGATCCTGACGTATTGGCCATTATTGACCAGGCTTCCAATAAGTCAGAATTAATGAATCAAGTGTTGAGGAAAGTTTTTAAAGACAAAGGATTGCTAAGTTGACGGGGGTAAGCAAAATTTTATTGCGTGGCTGATTAAAAAATAGGAATGGGGTAATGCTAATGCCTTTATAAAATGATTGCTCTTAGATGCTAAAGCATTAGCAAGGTATGCGAGAGTTTTAGAATTTATGCCTATTCGTATCAATTCCATAAGAAAAAAGCAGTTCACAAATTGTGGGACTGCTTTTTTCGCCTTTTACCATTTCCAGAATTTCCAACCCCACTTCTTGTGTAACTGGGCCTCTCTCATTTCTTCAAGTTCTTTCAGTGCCTTAGTTAGCTTTTCATCCATTTTACTCCACTCTTCATCCTTTTCTTTCGTTGCTGCTGTTTCTAGTGGAGCTGTTAAAAACTTTTCTACCTTCTGATTTATGCCATCCAGCAAGCGACGATCACGAGCTTCTAAACGTTCGTCTATTTTTTCGAAAAGCATTTGAGCTTCTTGTTCTCCTTGCTCTTTTCCTTTTTGGTAGGCATGTTCCACAGCTTCATTAATGAGGGACTGTACATCTTCTTTAGAAAACGGGCTATGGTCGGAATTTTCTTCGATAACGCTTAGCGTCTTTTCAGCGTTTTCTCGGTCTCTATACAGCTTGGCTACGGCTTTTATCGCGTCGTGTCTACTTCTCTTTTTTTCGATGAGTTTTTTTAACTCAAAGAACATGCTAATATCTCGATCATAATAAATGCGTTGATCTTTATCATTCCGTTGAAATTCATAGCCTTCTTCTTCTAATGCTAACGCCCATTGTCTTAAGGTACTTGACTTTATATCAAGTTTTAATGCCACTTCTTTAGCAAAAAAGCCATAATTATAGGAGTCGTTCATAACGCGATCACCTCTTTTATTAAACGTACCAATGAGGGACAAGAACAGCAAGAAGATTTCTTCTCTTTATTCTGACGATTTTTGACTAAATATGATTTCTTTATAAGTTCACCTTAAGGCGGTTCGTATTTCTTGAAGAAACCCCCAGTTGGGAAAGCGTCAGGAAAATGCATATTTACAGCGTTATGCAAAATGGAACAAAGAAAAATCGGCTCCTTTATAAAGTTTAGGAACCGATTTTTTGATTTGACTTATTAAGCTAAAGCACCCGATTGTAGTATAATCTTATATAAATTTCACCCTAAGAAACCCCTTCGGACAAGACATATACAAAGGGGCAAAACGGTTCATGTTACTTGACAACAACGTCTAATTTTTGCCGATTCTATCTGACTCTTCCTGGAATCACCAGTGTACCTCTGTTATTTTGTAGCTCCCCATAAACATCTGTAGTGTGATAAACGATATTACCAGAAAAGTCGTGAGACGTATTCAGGGTAGCATAGTTGTTGTTTACCCAGCCAGAATTCAACCAAAAATCGTTGGTTTTACCCACCCCACTACTTCCAATAAGACCATAACTTACAAAATGGACACGAACACGAGATTGATCTACTCCTTTTGTACCGTCCACAGTTCCATTGACTGATAGAGTGTGGTTCCACCAACCTACATCAATATATACGTTGCCTGACACTTGTCCCGAAATGCCAATAGAGTTATTTATTCTTGAACCAAAAAATCGCCATTCCTGATCGACAAATTGAGGCTTCACTTTGTTTTCTTCAAATCTGGCAGCAGCCTTTATTATCTTCTCATCTTTTTCAGAGAAAACTTCATTAACTTCATACGAGTTATTAATTCTTTTTGTTTGCTTATCAAAATAATTTTCTTTTTCTTTATACGTCATAGTTTCAAGATCTTCGATGGAGTCTTGTTTTTCTGTTTCCTCAGCTGCCAAAGATGCCATTGGGAATAACATCAGTCCAATTAATAAAGTGGCGGTCATTGCAAGAAACACCAAAGCTCTTTTTTGTAACATAAAAATTTTCCTCCTCTAACTTTTTTGAATTTCTTTTACCCTGTTATGTTTATAGTAAAAAAAAACAACTAGTTTCACTAGTGAAACTAGTACCAATTTTATGAAAAAAACCAATATTTTTACAAATTAACCCCTCAGACTTAAGATCTAGATTGGGGCGAGAACAATAACTGCCAAATAAAAATTCTCTACAAAAACAGTTCCCTATTCCAAGCGCCCGTTTATTGAATAAGGGTAAAGAGCTTACCATTGTAAATTCGCCTTTTCCTGACGCTACCCCTAGATCAAGACGAAGAGGAAAGCAGGCCTACGCCTGCTTTTTATTATGGTTATTTTTCCTTTTGCACTCCGAATCGTAAAACAGCACAAATCTTCTAACCTTCCAGCAGGTAGGACACCCGAACCTTTCCTGCTGGAAGCTAAGAAGATGAAAAAACCGTCAATACACTTTCACGGCATAGCCTTCGCTTTCGCTACGGTATTCCATGATGTATGGACGGTTTTTTATGTGTGTTTTGAGATTCTCCATAGCAAAAGGGAAAAATAATCCCCCTTTGGGGAACATATTTCGTTTCGGAGTTCCAAAGGAAAAACAAGGAGGAGAAAAACCATGAGCAAAAAAATCTATGAAATGATCACAAACCAAATCATTGAGAAGTTGGAGCAAGGGGTTGTTCCTTGGAGAAAACCTTGGGCGAATGGTATAGCGGTGAATTGGAAGACTCAAAAACCTTATCGAGGGATTAATACGATGCTTCTGGACGGTGGCGAGTATGCCACTTTTAAACAGATCAAAGAAGCTGGAGGAAAGGTAAAGAAAGGTGAAAAATCTCATATTGTGGTGTTCTGGAAGATGCTCAACGTAGAAGATCAAGAAACGGAAGAAGAAAAAAAGATCCCTTTGCTGCGGTATTATCGAGTTTTTGAAGTTGGCTCTCAAGTGGAAGGGTTAGAAATGAAACGAACCTATGAAACGTTCGATCATAACCCCATAGAAGAAGCCGAGAAGATTAAAAGGGAATATTTTAATGGTCCATCTTACAGCTTTCAAAGTGGCCGAGCTTATTATGTGCCGTTTGAAGATCGCGTCAATGTTCCACCTAAGAAAGACTTTCCCAATGTGCACGAATATTACAGCACCTTATTTCATGAAATAGTCCACAGCACAGGGCATAAAGATCGGTTAGATCGAGATGGAGTAACAGGAAAAATCAGTTTCGGAAGTGAAAACTATAGTAAAGAGGAATTAATTGCAGAATTAGGAGCTTCGATGCTTTGCGGATTGACCGGAATTGAGAATAACACCATTGATAATAGCGCTTCTTATATTCAATCTTGGTTGAAAAAATTAAAGGATGATAAAACCTTGATTGTCCAAGCATCTCAAAAAGCTCAAAAAGCTAGTGATCATATTTTAGGGATAGAGTTTTCTTAAACAAAGTTTCATAAATAAAATGGCCCCTGCTTGAAAGCAAGCAGGGGCTAAGGAGGAATTATAAATGGTACGAAAAACAATGGTTTCTTATGTGACGTTAGGTAGTTATGAAGGGACAATTCAACTTCCTAAAGAATGGCTAGAAGAACAAATTGACACAACTCTGGAAGAATTTTTAGATGAATATACCTGGGATGATACAGAAGTTTTGGATGGGGATTATTTCCACGATCAATAAGCCAGGAGCCCCCCTGTTTAAATAGGGGGCTACAATATAGATGAATACTTGTTATATAGAAAAAACGTGTTATGAACGGGTTTTACCTCGATAACGCTTAGTGTCTTTTGTGCGTTTTTTTATGTGTTATACAGCCTTACTACGGCTTTTATCGTGTTTTTTCTACTTCTCTTTTTTCAATTAGTTATTAAGTTTAAAGAACATGCTAATACCGCGATAAGGAGGGGGAAAATGAAAACTTGTGCTTATTGTGGTTCAGAGGTTGAAGAAAGTTATTGTTT
Source organism: Halobacillus sp. B23F22_1 (assembly GCF_043497005.1). Lineage (NCBI taxonomy): Bacteria > Bacillati > Bacillota > Bacilli > Caryophanales > Bacillaceae > Halobacillus > Halobacillus sp. B23F22_1. Next base: position 30,808 of record NZ_JBIEKE010000005.1, read on the forward strand.
TTATTGCAAGATGGAGTTAGAGCAGCGCTGTATTTTAAAAAACGGAAACCGTTTGGCCCATAATATTCAGCAGTTACCGTCAGAACAGGATATTTTTTTATCGACCAAAGAATTAATGCAGCGTGAAACCATCGAGTTATTATGTTTATTAAAATATGCTCGCAAGTATCGATCTGACGTGTACAATTGGCGTTTCCTCACGAATAAGGCTAATGAAGTTGAACAGGTTGCCGAAATGAAAAAGAATAGCTATAAAGTATGAAAAAGCTACTCGTAAGGTTTGGGTTATAGAAAATATTATTAAAGAGCGCATGGGGTACTATCCAACGTCGATTACAGATGATTTTATTCAAAGGTATTATCATCGTATGAAGCAATCCGAAAAAAAACGTATGGTTATGCAGAAGTCTGTTGCTAAAAATAACAAATCTTAAGATTTGTGAGGTTGCTTAAGCAAATGGGGGTAGTATGTTTAGTTTTATCAGTCTAGAGGAGGGCACAAATCAAGAGTAATAAACTCTTGGTCTGTGTCTTTTTGTTTAATTAGGGTACACCCTGTACGTACAAAATAGAATCCTGTCATATAAAAGTTACAGATTTCACCATGTATGTACAGGGTGTACTTTATTTGAGATAAAAGAAGAGAAGAAAAGGTTATAATCACATTGCAGGGGAAGTCATAAATTCTAAAAGACACCGTTTAACTGATAGATTATATTTTTCTTTTCAATAAGTTTTCATAATTATCCAGGTCCTCCATACGAGATCTTAATTCACTTAAATTTTCATCAAGATGTTTTAATCCATTTTCTTCATTCAAGCGAGAAAAAAGAACTAGCTGGACATGTACAATTTCTATCGCCCGATTAAGTAAGATAACTTTTCGTTCTGCTTGGTATGATAAATTTGAAGTATCTATTTTATTAATCTCTCTAACTATAGGGGTGTTTACCTCAACTAGCTCAATTACATGACCGTAGTCTTCATTTTGAATCCCTTTTACTATTAACCTTAGGTTATTAGTAAAAGGTGAGGTAAGCCTTTTATAAGTTTCATTAAATTTCATCAAAGTATTGTATTCATTTCTAAAACCTTTTTTATTTTCATGTTTAATTTGAGATTTAAAAATTGCTATTGAAATAATGCCGGCAATAAATGCACCAAAAAAAGTACCAATACCAGTAACCCATGCATCTGGTGAAACACAATTCCAAAACCCCTCACACTGCTGAATATTTACAGGAGTATTTCTCAAAATTCTCCCCCCTCGTTAAACTTCATCCTTCGTCCTCCCTCGGTGTGTGATTACCTTTACCTCCCCATATAGAGGGTTACTATTTTCCTTCCCTCAACAGTATACGACATAAAAAAGGAATTCCTTCAGTAAATACTTTAAAACTATGCTTTCCTCTTACAATCTACTAACTATATTTCGTGTTGAGAAAATTCAAATAATGTTACAATTTTATTATAACGGTAAATATTTCATAATATATCCATCGCATTGGGGTTGCTATTAATGGTAGATATAGAAGAAGAACTTATAGAACATTTAAAGAATATAAATACTGCTCCTTTTTTATTTGTAGGATCTGGATTTTCAAGAAGATATATCGATTTGGAGAATTGGGAAGGCCTGCTACGAAAATTCTCTGATTTAGTACCTCAAGAATTTGATTATTACTCTTCTACATCCAGTGGAGAGTGGGCTAAAGCAGCCGGAATGATGGCAGAAGACTTTCATCCCATATGGTGGAGTGATAGCAAATACGAGGAGAGTAGAGATGAATTTAGAGGTAGAATTAATGCTAAACACAGCCCATTAAAAATAGAGATCTCTAAATACTTAAGGAATCTTAATTATTCTTATGGACTGGATAAAATTAAAGATACCGAAATTAATGAATTAAAGAACATTGTCATTGATGGTATCATAACTACAAATTGGGATATGTTATTAGAACAAATCTTTCCCGATATGGAAATGTATATTGGGCAGAAAGAACTTCTTTTTTCCCAGCCTTTAGAGGTAAATGAAATATATAAAATTCATGGCTGTAGTTCAACACCAGATTCATTAGTACTGACGAATAATGATTATAGCGACTATAATGAGAAAAATGCTTACCTTGCAGCAAAATTATTAACTATCTTCATTGAACACCCAATTATTTTTATCGGATATTCGTTAACTGATAGTAATATACATAAAATTTTAAAGTCAATAACTGCCTGTTTGGATGATGATAATGCTGACAAATTAAAAGATAGATTAATTTTTGTTGAAAGATCCAAAGGGCAACCTGATTCTTTTGTATCCTCTTCATTAACTATTAACCAACTTACTATACCTATAACCAGGGTGAAAACTGATAGGTTTGATTTAGTGTATAAGGCTTTATCCAAAAATAAAAGAAAATACAGTTTGAAATTAATGAGGAGTATAAAATCACAAATATATGATCTTGTTAAGACAAACGATCCTCATGAAAGTATTCACGTCATAGACCATGAAGACAATCAAAATGCAGAGAATGTTGAATTTGTCATTGGGGTTGGTGTGAAATCAGTAGCTCAACAAATGGAAGCAAATAGTGAATTATCATCAACAGTTGAACTTTCAGAGAAAGGCTACGTTACAATCACCCAATTTGATCTGTTTAGAGAAATACTGTTTGATGAGCCGAACTATGACTACAATATAATTGTTCAGGAGACACTGCCCGAGAAGCTAAAGCTGTACCAAACTATTCCTGTTAACAAATACGTTTTATTGAGTAATATTGATGAAAGTGAACTAGATCATAAAATAAAGAAAAAACTTAATCTAGAATACTCTGACTTCCTAACCAAGGCACAAAAAGAAAAACTAGATGATCTTGCTTTTCAGTGGCAATTTAGGTCGATTAAAGAACTAATTGATGGGTATCCTGACTTTGAAAAAGCTATACAGTACATTCCACTCTTAGGTGTAGAAAATCTGGACCCGAAAGAACTAAAGGATTTTCTTGCTGATAATATAAAATTATTAGAACGAAAAGATGTGGTTGGGTCGAGTATTCGTAAGTTGTTTCGAATTTATGATTGGCTTGCATATGGGAATGAAAAGAATTTCTAAAAGGACCATTTTCAACAAACTTATTAAGCTACTAACTTTTAAGGAACAGCGCTTCACGAGATTGATTAACAAATGATAATTTATTTTCTTTCATTTAAATAACGATAAAACGTTGCCCTGCTAACTCCAGAAGCATCGAGAATTTCTTTAATACTATATTCTTTACTGTCATACATTCGAAAGGCCATATCCAACTTGGATTGGTCTTTTTTTGGTCTGCCGCCTTTTCGCCCGCGAGCTCTTGCTGCATTCAGCCCTGATTTTGTTCTTTCTGAGATAATGTCACGTTCAAACTGCGCTAATCCACTGAAAATCGTAAAGACGAGTTTCCCCATTGCCGTAGTCGTATCAATGTTTTCATTAATGGAAACGAAGTTAATACCTTTATCCTGGAAGTCATTGATTAATTCCACCAAGTGTTTTGTGCTACGACCAATTCGATCGAGTTTAAAAACTACCACCGTATCTCCCTCACGTAAATACTTCAGCATTTCATTAAATGCTGGTCGGTCTTTTTTTGTCCCCGTAATCTTCTCTGAGAAAATGTTTTTCTCTTCAACGCCATATTTCTTTAACGCATCAAATTGCATATGTAAATTTTGATCTTTGGTACTGACTCGGGCATACCCAAATAACATATTTTGTAACTCCTTTGAAATTCGTTACTTATATGTTATCAAAAAGGGTGTTGAGTGTATATATTGGTATTTTGTTTTTGATACGACTTTTAAAACTGAAATATTGAGGTTACAGATCTGAAATTCCTACTTTGGATACATGTTATCAAAAACGAACATTTTTAATACATTCTTTCATAGAGTATAAATTATTTAATCCAGAATATTTTTCCTTTCCTTTAAACAGACACATGGAAATGCTCAAAGAGATTGGAAATGAAGAAAAACGGATCAATGAAACCATTCTTGATGCGTTTGGATTTTAAATTGGATTGTAGTGACAAATCACCGTAAGGACCAGGAGATTATATGCTTCAGGAAAAAACTAATCCAAAAAAGGTAAACGTCAACGTTGAGGAACTAGGGGGGAATCATTGCACTTGAGATCTAGGAGAAAATTAGTTAGAAATCCATATGGTTTTTACGCTAAAACAAACGTAAACGTTTATGTTTACGTTTGTTAAAAATACAGAATGTTACTAGAACATATTGAATCCTGGGTTTATTAAAAAGAGCATAAAGTGTTATTCGTTTGAGAGCAATTACAGAGGATTTTATCAATAGGTATTATCATGAAAAAAAACTAAAAAAAGATAAAAAAACGTAATTTTCTGACAATAAATCAATAACTGATTTTACAACATCTTGTTATTATTGGAAGTATATTGAAGGGTAAGGGGAGGTAAAATTTAAATCCTGTAGGAGGACAAACATGGTTTCTTTCGCAGTTATTATTGATGAAGAGCATTTTTTTACTCCAATTGAGAAAGAAATTTTTTACACCAAAAATATTTTAATTGTCAACGACTATAAATTTGAAGTTCCCTTAATAAAAATAAATTTGTTTATTATCGTTGATCCTTCAAGTATTGAAAAATTAGAAAAGTTTGTTAGAGAAAAACATGATATTCCATATTTTATCGTTAATAAAAGTGAAAAGCTGAGGGTTATTTCTTATAGTTTAATGTTGAATAACATGGTGCGAACTAATGATTTTATGGAATTAACGGAGGGATTACCGACAGACTCCAATTTACATCAATGTTTAATATTTTTAGAAGACAATTTATGGGATTCTGGATTAAATTTGAAAAACGTTGCTGATGAAGTTCATTTAAGCTCTGTTCATTTGTCTAGGTTATTTAGTAAAAAATTAGGTATAGGATTTAAGAAATACTTAATTAGTAGAAGACTTCAAAAAGCAAAAATTCTTTTAAAGAATGGAAAAAGTGTTTCAAGTACAAGTTTTGAGGTTGGATTTTCAGATTTAGCTTATTTTTCTTATGTTTTCAAAAAAGAAATAGGTGTTAGTCCTTCTGCTTTTCAAAATCAAACTATTGACATTGGAGGATGAAATGATGACAAAAAAAGATATTTATGATGTATTTGGAATTGGGTTTGGTCCAGCTGGTATTGCTCTTGCTGCTGCCATAGAAGATGAAGAAGAGTTCGAGAATACAAAGTGGAAGAAAAAATTTATTGATAAACAAGTGGATTCAACATGGATGCCTCAAATGCTTTTGCCGGGCACGGATATCCAACACCATTATTTACGAGACTTTGCGACACCAAGAAACCCTCGAAGTAAATACACCTTCCCCAATTACCTTCAAAAGAAAGGAAGATTATTTTCTTTTGGTTTGTTAAACCATCCAAGTCGTATAGAATGGTCTGATTACGTGAAATGGGTGGCAAACCAATTATCTCATGATGCCTCATATAAAACAGAAGCTTTAGAAGTTGAAATTGAGGAAACTGATAGAACCAAAGAGACTTTAAAAATCATTGCTTTTAATCACGATAGTAATAATGAAGAAAGTTATTATACTCATAATTTAGTAATTAATTCTGGAAGAAAACCATTTATCCCCTCTATTTTTCAACCATTTTTAAATGATGACATTTTCCATTCCAGTAAATTTAATACTAATATATCAAAGATACTTCCACGTGATGAAGAACATACTTTTACTGTTGTAGGATCTGGACAAAACGCTATTGAGACTATCTTATATATATCCAATAAGTACCCACGAGCTAAAATTAATATGGTTTTAAGGCATACTGGTTTCCGCCTTTATGATCTAGGACATTTCACAAATGAAGTTTTCTTTCCTGAATTTACAGATTATTTTGTTAATTTAACAAAAGAGAAAAGAGCAAACTTGTTTGAGCAAATTAAACATACCAATTATTCGGCAGTGGATGAAGATGTAAGTAAAGAACTTTATTGGAAAATGTATGAACAAGAAGTCGAAAATAAAAACCAAATCAGACTTTATCGTTGCAGTGAAGTAATCAACATAAACAATGGAGACGACGGAAAATATGAATTAAGCTTACAAGATATTTATAGTAAAGACTATTCGACTATAGAAACGGATCATCTTATCCTTTGTACAGGATTTGTAGAAGAAAAAATCCCTTCGGTCTTAGCACCTATCAAGGATTATCTTGTCCTAGATGATAACGGAGAATTAATCGTATCGAAAGATTACAAAGTTAAAACAGTAAATGACTTTAATATAGGAATCTATCTGAATGGGCTTACCGAAAAAACACATGGAATTGGTGATTCAGCTTCCTTTACAATGATGGCTACTAAAGCTCAGCGTATTCTTGAAAAAATGAACAGCTCAAAAGCAAAGAATGTGGTGGAGGTTAATAACTAATGACATCTTTATTAAAGAATAAAAATTTATCATATATCTCCCCTGTTTGGCCCCAATTTACAGGTTTAGAAATTGAATACGGTAAAGGAATTTATTTATACGATATTGATGGAAAAAAATACTTGGATTTTACTTCAGGTATTGGTGTTACCAATACGGGTCATTGTCATGATAGAGTGGTTCGAACAATTCAGAATCAAGCTGAAAGATTGATTCATGGCCAATCAACCGTCATTTATAATCAACCCATGCTAAAACTGGCATCAAAGATAAATGAAATCACACCTCCTCAATTGAATTGTAGTTTTTTTACAAATAGTGGAAGCGAAGCTGTGGAAAGTGCTATCAAACTTGCCAGGCATGCTACTAATAAAACAAATATTATATGTTTTCAAGGGGGGTATCATGGACGTTCGATTGGAGCGATGTCAGTAACCACAGCTAAATCTATATACCGTAATAAATATCAACCTCTTATGGCAGGTGTATCAGTTAGCCCGTTTCCATATTCGTATAGGTACCAACAAGAAGAAGATTCTTTGGAAGATTGGTGTATTAAAGAGCTTGAATATTTATTAAAGACTCAATCTTCACCTGATGAAACAGCTGCTATGATTTTAGAACCTGTTTTAGGAGAAGGGGGGTATGTAGTTCCACCTAAAAAATTTCTTCAACGGATTAGGGATATATGTGATCACTATGGAATCCTTCTTATTTTTGACGAAGTTCAGTCAGGATTTGGAAGAACGGGAGAGTTTTTTGCATTTGAGCACTTTGATGTTCAACCGGATATCTTAGTGGTGGCTAAAGGCTTAGCTTCTGGTCTCCCATTAAGTGGTATTGTTTCTTCTAGAGAGCTAATGGAAGAGTGGATACCAGGATCCCACGGAGGCACGTACGGTCCGAATCCAGTTGCAGCTTCGGCAGCCATCGAAACTATAAAAATTATTGAAGAAGAAAAATTGGTGGAAAACTCAGCTTCTTTAGGGAGAGTGTTATTAAAATCTCTCTACAAGCTGAAAAATGAATATCCTTTTATAGGAGAAGTTAGAGGATTAGGATTAATGGTTGGGTGTGAGTTTTCGTCTCACCATCCTTCGTCCTCAAAAATAGCCGAAGAGGTAAGGAAAAAATGTTTAGAGCAAGGATTAATTTTATTAACTTGCGGGAGTGATAATCAAGTAATAAGGTGGATTCCTCCTTTAACTTTAGATGAGAATTCACTAGAAAGAGCCTTGAAAATATTTGAAAATGCTTTGATCAAAGTCGAGGAAATAATACATGAACTTTGATGTTTTAGTGATAGGTGGAGGAGTTATAGGATCGAGCATTGCGTATCATTTAACTAAAAGCAGGCGTCTTAAAGTAGGTTTGATCGAACAAGATACGTCTCCTGGAAAGGGGGCAACTAGTAAATCAGGTGGACTCTTTCGTATGCATCACACTTTACCATCTAATTGTCTTCTTTCCCTGGAAAGTTACAGTATTTATTCTCGTTGGAGGGAATTTTTAGCAGGCGATTGTGAGTTCATACAGAATGGGTTTTCATTGATTGTGGGGGATCAGCACTTAAGTCAACTAAGAAAAAATATAGATATGATGAAATCAGAAGGGATAACAGTTTCCACATACACCCCGGAAGAATATCAGAGGATGGAACCTAATTTTTCTAAAAAAAACGTGGGAGCGGTAGTTTATGAACCGTGTGGGGGACATGCCAATCCAGTAAAGGCGACTGATGGATTTTTACGAACTGCTCTTACAAACGGGATGGATATTATAGAAGGCACTAACGTCCATCGTCTTATTAAACAAAGGAACCATATTGTAGGGGTAGATACAAATATAGGAGAGATTAATGCACCAAAAGTGATTCTTGCGACAGGAAGTTGGTCCAACTATCTTACTGAATCTGTAGGCATTTCTGTACCCGTAAGGGCTAAACGGTTAGGGGTAGCATTTATCAAGTCGAGAAATGATTATAGAGGAATCGAACATTCTTACATCGATGATATAACAGATTCCTATTTTCGCCCCATAAATAAATCCAACGTCCTAGTGGGAATTAAAGCAGATGAATGGGATGTTGATTTAGAAACCAATTATAGGAAGGTTGGGTTAAATGAAGTGAATGAAGCTATACAAAGAATCTCAATAAGGTTTCCTCATCTCCAAAATGCTTTGCCTTATGGAGGAAGGGTTAGTTTTGATGGATACACGCCTGATCAAAACCCCATTATAGGGAGTTCACATATAGAAGGTCTATATTATGCTTTTGGTTTTAGTGGCGGAGGATTTAAAGTAGCTCCAGCTGTAGGGAGAGCTGTACAACATGAAGTAGAATACGGAAGTAAAGAAAAAATTTTAGAACCCTTTAGGCTAAACCGTTTTAGGAAGATGACACAAGATAAATTTCTGTATAAAAATGGAGGTAATATATATGGAAGTACGTAATGCTCATCCATATTTTATGTATGATGATATTTTAAAACAACCGGAGTATATAGAAAAAACTTTATCCAAGTATAAAGAAACCTCTTTTATTACTAAAATCGCTCATCAAATCTATAAATCTAAGCGCCTAATTTTAATTGGTTGTGGGACTTCCTTTAATGTTGCTTTATCTGTCAAAGACGTTAGTTCTCATATTTTTGGAAAAACTAATCTTGTTGAAGCCGTACCTTCTTTTGAGCTAGTTCACTCTCAATTCAGTCTTAGTAACGAGGATTGTATTATTTCTTTTTCACATTCGGGTGAAACCCACATGACAAATAAAGCACTAAAATTAGCTCGAGAAAATGGTTGTAAAACAGTAAGTGTTACTGCATTTCCCTCAAGCACATCTGGTCAGACTGCAGATTATGTATTACCTACTTTATATCAAGATGAAAGGTCACTTGCCCATACCATCAGTTATTCCCTAAGTTTTGTTAGTGCTTTATTGCTACTAGGAGCATTAGCAGAAATACAAGGATTCGTTGGGATAGATACTTTTGTGCAAGAAGAAGTGGATAAACTGTCCCAACTAATAAAAAGCATTCTAGAAGATGAAGAACAATTCAAAAATATAGCGTTAAATATGGCGGAAAAAGACTTACTAGTGTTTGTAGGTACAGGAACGAGTTTAGGAGTTGCTTCAGAAATTGCTCTTAAATCTATTGAAACTCATTATACCCCGTCATTTAACTATGATTTGGAACATACTCTCCATGGACCCTTACCAATGTGTAACGAAAAGACACAGTTTGTTTTAATTTTACCAAATAATCAAGTAAACGAGAGGACTAATGAACTGTTAATGGCTTTAAAGCACATCAAATCAGATTCATTTATCCTTTCCCCTTCTCAACCATTTAATGAGGCAACCAATCATTATAAATTACCACCATTTAATGAAATTATAAGTCCGATAATCAGTGTGGTCCCTCTACAACTCTTAACCTATTTTACAGCAACAAATAAAAAATTAAATCCAGATTTGATTAGAAGAGATAATTCTAAATATCATCTAGCCAGGGGCGCCTATGTTTAATCAATATGTACAGCCCTATGATCCTGTTAAGATATTGTCTGTTTCAGATCTAAATCCCTCCTTTTTTAATAACGACACTATAAAAATTGGTGTAAGTGCTAATTTAGGAGGTCATACAAGAGAATTATGTGCGGGAATATCAGTAGCCCTTGAAAAATGGATGCTAAAACAGCGAGATTATAATGTGCAGATACTATGGGAGGAATGCACATTAGATAAAAATGATTCGATCAAAGCAGCCAATTCTCTAATAGCCAGAGGAGCTGACGTAATCATTGGACATTTAAGTGCCACCCAGGCTCTTTATTGCTTGCAGGTATATGGAGAAGCTGGCATTCCTTTTTTAGCCCCTGGCACCTCTCATCCAGATCTTACTAGATATGGATATAAAAATGTTTTGAGATTCTGTGGTTTAGACACGGATATGGCTCAAAAAATGATAGAAGTCGTTAAGCGAGAAAATGCTAAAAAAATAACCTTAATCTATGAAAACAAAGAGTACGGGGAAAAGCTCGGTTCTTTATTAACTAGGAATGCTAAAAAAGAGACAACTATTGATATCACACAAACTATTAAATGGGATCAGGTTATTAAAGAGAAATTAGAAAATAAAATCATTCTGTTTGCCGGTCGTTATGAACTAGCTATAGAAGTTATTAAATATCTAGAAGCGATAGGCTTCAAAGGAATGGTGGTTTTAGGGGACGACAGTTATATTTCAGATTTGTTGGAATTTGTAAATGAGGTTAACGAAGACATAGATATACGTATCGTTTCGACTCCATTAAATAATAAGAGTGAGCTGTTTAATGAATTTCAAAAAGCTTATATTCAAAAAGCAGATGCACCTTTAGGTGCTTATTCGATTACAAGCTATGCAGCAACAAAATATTTATTGCAATCTTTAGATCAACTGAAACACACGTCTTTAGAAAATTTGATTTCCCATATAAAAAAAATAGCTACTAGCTATGAAGATCCCTTGCTGGGAAAGTTGGAGTTTACCTCTAATGGAGACCCTTGGAATTTTAAGTGGATAGAATACAAATTAGAAGGTGGAGAATTTAAAAAAATTGAGGAGTGATTGTATGGTTTGGATTTTCACCTATGGACTAAGTAATCATCCGGAAACAATAAAAAAAGATATTGGCCATTTCAATAGTTTCGAAAAGACTGTTTTAGCAGATCATGTTTATACATTTACAGGATACCATGAAACATTTAAAGGTGGTACTTCTACCATAATTCCAATGGAAGGAGGACAAGTTTTAGGAGTAGCTTACGAAATAGACGATGAGAAATTAAAAAACCTGGTAAGCAATGGCCATGGGTACGAGCTAAGAACACACACAGCTTTAATAAATAACAAAAGCCAGGAAGTTTATATTCTTCAGCCAAAAGAAGTAAAAGAAGTGAACTTACCAGCATTAGATTATATTGAAACCGTAAGAGAAGGCCTTTATTATCATTATCCCAAAGAAATGGTAGACCTATATTTAAAAAGAGCTCTCAATAGAGCTAAAAAAGAAGAACTTCCCATTCAACGAGAGACTAATAATTCCTATAAAAAGGAATATGGAGCTTTTTTAAGAAGGTTATATCCTTGGAAAAGGGCAAATAAATCTCCTTTTGGATCCGGTCTATTAGTTGTAAATCCGAATGAAAGCACGTCTCCACATAGCCACGATGAAGAAGAAACTTTTGTAATTTTGGAAGGAGAAGGAGTAGTAAGTATTGATAATCATTCTGAAAACGTTAGTAAAGGTGACGCTATTTACTTTGAGCCATATTCAGTGCATTCCATAAAAAATATAGGTGCAGAACCATTAAAGTTTATAGCAATATGGTGGGGAGCTGTAGGGGTTGAACAATATGTGTTGGAAAACTATTAAAAAACATGAAAAAGGATGAAATAAATGAAAAATATTTTTGTTACTGCTACTCCTCCGACTCCTAATGGAGGATTGCATCTAGGACATTTAGCCGGGCCCTATTTAGGGGCTGATGTTTTTTCAAGGTTTCAAAAAATGCAAGGACACAAAGTAACTTATCTCACATACGGTGATGCTAATCAAAGTTTTGTAGTTACTACAGCGAAAAGGAAAAACTTAACCCCTCAAGAGCTTATAAAACGAAACAATGTTTCTATTGTATCAACTATGCTTAAAGCTGATATTGAAATTGATGGATATAAATACGTTTTGGACAATAAACACCATTCCAAGTTTGTTCAAGAATTCTTTTTAGACTTATATGAGAAAGGAATCATTATCGAAAAATACTACCAGGCCTTACACTGCGATGATTGTAACCAATATTTGTTTGAATCGTTTATAGAAGGTTTATGCCCTTTTTGTAAAAAGAAATCATCGGGAAATTTATGTGAAAATTGTGCGCGAATTAATAACCCGAATGACTTAGAAAGTCCAATATGTAATATATGTAAGAACCCAGCTCAAGCAAAAGAACAAAAAGGATTCTTTTTCTCTTTCAGAAATCTTTATACAATATTAAAAGATTTTTATGAATCTCGTACTACATGGAGACCTACCCTTATTGAATATTGTCGGCAATTAATTGATAAAGGAATTCCTGATTATCCAGTTTCGTACCCCACTAATTGGGGCATCCCTGTGCCTGTAGGTGGGAATAAGGACCAGTCAATAAATGTATGGTTTGAAATGTACCCAGGAATTATAGATAGCATTAAATCTTCTTCATCTTACGATGACTCTACAGATGAAAAATTAATGGTTCAATTTTTAGGTTTTGATAATTGCTTCTTTAATTCTGTTCTTCATGTTGCTTCAGCATTAGTAAAAGATGATGAGCAATATTTAGTTCCCGAACATATCTATACGAATCATTTCTATTTATTAGAAAAGAGCAAATTTTCTACTAGTAAAAATCATGTGATATGGGCGGAAGACTTTCTTCAAGATGTAGAAGCTGATACTTTACGATATTATTTAAGTCTGACCAATCCTGAGCATAACCAAACAAATTTTGAATTACAAGAGTATTTCGCAAAGAGTGAAAAACTAAAAACATCATTAGATGAAGTTATCGAGAGCTTTTTGACTCTTACTTATGAATACAATAGTCGATTTAACAACTTACTATCAAATCAAGAGATAGATTACGAAGCTATAGGGTTATTAGAAAATACTAAAGCCCAGTTAGATGAATTTTTAGGGTTTGAACATTTTAGTCTGCGTAAAGCAGCTATAGCTATAAAAGATTATTTGGAAGGCATTGAAAATTATATCGCTAAATACAAACATTTATCTCATTCTCAATATGAAATTCCGTTTAAATCTTTTGTACTATCAATTGGATATCTTATAAAAGGTTTGGCTTATTTTACTAAACCTATTATGCCTAAAACATCTGATGAGATTTTTGCCCTTTTTTCTATTAGCACTTCTGAGGAACCTCGGTGGGAAAACGTTAATAACGAATTGAAAGAAGGAGAATGGTTATCCAATAATAACCGGGAAAAACAGGTAGAGAGTGTCTTCTATGAAAACTAAAATAATGAAGTTTGGCGGCACCACATTGGATTCTTCATTGAAACGTATGGAAATCGCCCATCTCATAAAAGAAGAGGGACAGAAATATAAATTGGTAGTGGTGGTTTCCGCAATGGGAAGGATGGGAAGTCCGTATGCAACCGATACTTTGATTAATTACTTGAAAGAAAAGAAATTTTCAAAAAAAGAATACTCCATGCTTTCTTCCTGTGGGGAAGTAATTTCAAGTGTGGTTTTAAGTGCTGAATTACAAACTATTAATATAAAGTCCATTGCGCTAACCGGAGGTGAAGCCGGGATTCAAACGCACTATAAAGATGACCAAACTAAGATTAAATATATAAATTCTAAGAAACTGGAAGGATATTTAGATGAAGGATATATCCCTATCGTTGCAGGATTTCAAGGGGAAAGAGAAGATAGGTCTATAACTACTTTAGATAGAGGTGGTAGTGACATAACAGGAACTTCTTTAGGTAATTCTCTTAACGCTGATTTAATTGAAATTTATACGGATGTTGCAGGCATACGAACCACTGATCCAAGTATCGTAAATGATTCCATGTTGATTTCAAATTTAACTTATAGTCAAGCTGAATTAATGGCTAATAACGGAGCTGAAATTATTCACCCTGAGGCAATTAAGTGGGCTTCTATTCGGAAAATACCTATTCTTATTAAAAAAATCGCTTCTAATGAAGAAACAAGAATAGAATACGCCCGCACTAAAAGCATTTCAAAATCCAATAAAGCATTAGGCATCACTATTGATACAAATCATCAAGAGAGCAAAATAACCATTATAGAACCATACAAGGAGCTGGACTCCCATCACATTCATTTATTTCTGCTAAAAAATATTGTTTACAGCTATGCTTATAAAAACAAAGGGAATTGTATTTCATTTAAAGTTTCTAGTGAAGATATGCCTAAGGCAATAAAACTGATTCACAAAGCGTTGTTTATGAAGAAATCACAAGAAGTATTGAATGTTTAATCATTGTGTTTTGCTGAGAATCTAAATTAAAAAGCAATAATTAAAAAGCAATTCACCGCACTAAATGATAATTTTAGTTAAAAGAAAGAGGTGAATTCTTTGAATAATCAAACCATCGGCTTGTATCAAGGTATTGCATTATACATTGCAGCTATACTTGGCTCAGGAGTATTGTTTTTATCGAGTGTTACAGCATCTATTGCAGGACCTGCTTCTATAATGTCTTGGATTATCGTTATTTTAATGAATATTCCAATTGCCTTCTCGTTTGGCTACTTGGCAAAGCTATATCCAGATGCAGGTGGGGCAGCTACTTTTGTTCGAAAATCATTTGGTTACCATTTAGGTAATTTGGTTGGGTGGTTTTATTTTGTAACAGGGACAATTGGTCAAACTATTGTTTCTCTGACAGGAGCATATTATTTATGTGAATCTATAAGTGTTTTAAATGGTAAAACAATATATATGGCGCTTGTAATATTAACGTTAGCTGGTATTTTTAATTACCTAGGTGTTAAGACAAGTGGAAAGGTCGCCTTATTCCTGAGTTCTTGTCTTCTGTTTCTGTTAGTAACAACCGTGGTGATAACGTTGCCCAAAATTAGTTGGGGAAATTTTACACCTTTTATGCCAAACGGTTGGTTTTCAATTGGATCAGCCATAACAGTTATTTTTTGGGCTTTTTTTGGGTGGGAAGCCATCTGTAATTTGGCAAAAAATTTCAAGAAACCAGAAACTAATATCGTTAGAAGTACTATGATCAGTGCAGGTATCATCGGGGTTTTGTTCTTAATTTTAAGCTTTGTAACAATTGGGACTGCAACCTATGGAAATACAGAAAGTAATCTTTCTCCAATTAGTATAATGATGGGTGAAACTGTAGGTCTTAATGCTAAACTGCTTACTGGAATTTTAGCATTTATTATATGTACGGGCACATGCAATGCTTTTTTTGCAAGCTTAACACAATTAGGGTATTCTCTCAGTCGAGATGGAGCCTTTCCAAAATATTTTGCTAGCGTGGATTCTAAAAGTGGGCTTCCTAAAA
Organism: Halobacillus sp. B23F22_1; assembly: GCF_043497005.1. Lineage (NCBI taxonomy): Bacteria > Bacillati > Bacillota > Bacilli > Caryophanales > Bacillaceae > Halobacillus > Halobacillus sp. B23F22_1. The sequence continues at coordinate 46,385 of NZ_JBIEKE010000005.1, forward strand.
GAATGGTTGTTTTTGTTGTTTTTATTGCTATGGGGGGAGTTTTAGGAACTTCTGTTCTTTCTTTAACATTTGAAGATATTCTCTTCATTCCTACTTCCTTAGGAATTTTAGTGTATATTCTTTCTATGGCAGCTGGACTGAAATTAATGGATAAGTCCCAAATTGCTTGGTGGACTTCTCTGGTGTCTTTTATTTCATGTGTATTAGTTCTTCCTTTTTTTAAACTATATATCATTGTTCCGGCCATTATTACTGGATTATATATCGTATATATGATTATTCGCCCTAAAAAAAATGAGGTAGAACAGCCTTTATATCAGAAAATAAATAGGTAGTATGGAGTAAAAGCTCATTTGGTCTTTATATCACTTGTAAAGGAGATAGAGTACTATGATGATTCCAGGGGAACATACAAAATTAAAAACTCAGAAAATCACCCCTTATAGAGAGGGGACAACTGAAGTTGAAGTAAAAGGAATCTCGGATATGCCAGTTTATCATCATGATTTAAAAGTGAAAGCCATAATTTCTTTGCTTGAGACTATTAATACTCAAGAATATATTTATGCTAATAAAACTAATCAAGCAGAAGAACACTATTCCCAAATTATAAATGCTACTAAATACTCGTTTAATAAGTGCAACAATCGTAAAATTAGGAGGTGAAAAAGGATACGATGGAAAAGGTAGTTTGTTGTTTTACAATTTTATTTAATAAAGAAGGGAGAATGCTTTTAATAAATAAAGAAAATACAGTATGGGATTTGCCAGGAGGTAATTGTAGAATTCAAGAAACACCCGAGCAGTGTGCTATCAGAAAAACTAAGGAAGAGACAGGCTATAGAATGAAAGTTATAGAAAGTTTAATCGCATATGGAATAACTCATGCTCCGTATAAACATTACTTGTTCGTAGGTCAGTTAAGAGAAGATGAAACTTATATTAATGATAAAGAAATCAACTTCGAATGGTTTTATCCTAACCATTTACCTTTATCGCTCCTTCCACACAGGAGGAACCAAATTAATTTATTTCTTCAATTCCTTTGAAATAATTGTGCTCCTCCTGTTCTTTTTAATTTTTATTCCTTTTAAAAAATTATTGCACATACTTTATTTTTAAGTTAGTTGCTCAAACTTTAACAGTTCTTCTTTCCTCCATTTCCCCCATGCATAGCCACGGAGATCATTATTTTTTCCAATAACTCTATGACAGGGAATAATTATAGCAATAGGGTTTTTACCGATTGCATTTCCAACTGCTCGAATAGAGGTAGGTTGTCCAATAGCTCTTGCAATTTGAGAATAATTCGTTGTATGTCCAAAGGAGACTCTAGATAAATCATCTAGTACTTTTTTTTGAAAATTACTTAGATGAGGACTTAAATTTAGAGAAAAAGTTCTTCTTTCTTTTTTAAAATATTCATCTAATTGTCGAATGCAATCTTCAATATGCCTATTTCTTTGAGAGTTTTTAAAATCCTCAACGAATTGAACACTTATTATTCCATAGTCTGTACTTTTAATCTCTATATTTCCTAAGGGAGATGAATAATTCTCTTTATAAATTTCCATTATGTATAAACTCCTTCTTGTTTGCTTTTATTATAACTATAATTATTACTACTAACTGTTTTATAATTGCTCTCTAATTTTAATCTGAAATATTAGCTGGATAATTATGTTAGAATACGGAGAGAGGTGATTTTAATGAATAACGTGTATTGGAAGGCTATAAAAGATTGTGACTCCCAATATGATGGTAAGTTTTATTATGCCGTCAAAACCACAGGGATTTTTTGTCGCCCTTCTTGTAAATCAAAATTACCAAAAAAATATAACATTGACGTATTTTTAACTAAAAATGGGCCAATAAAGTACGGATATCGTCCATGTAAACGTTGTAGACCAGATAAAGTTGAGTTCATATCAAATCAAGAAGAGCTATTAGTTCAAGCATTTCAATATATAGATAATCATTATAAAGAAGATTTGAAATTAGAACATATAGGTGATGAGTTATATGTTAATAAGTTTTACCTACTGAAGATTTTCTCAAAACGTACAGATATGTCACCAATCCAATATGTTCGTTATAAAAGAATAGAGGAAGCTAAAAGCCTTATAGAATCCTCTGCTCGTTCTATTACCACGATTGCTTTAGATGTGGGTTTTAAAAGTCCTTCTCACTTTTCAACTGTCTTTAGTAAATTTGTTGGCATGACCCCAACACAATACAGAACAGCCTTACATTCTCCTAATAAGAAATCTTATCAGGAGAACCCGGATACTGAAGTTATAACTTAATCTAAGTTCATGAGAAATCTTTATTTAAGAGAGCAGACTTGCGTCTGCTTTTTTATTTTGGTTATTTTCTTTTCCCTTCGAGTCGTAAAACCCCACATTTTCTAACCTTGCAACAGGCAGGAAACCCTTACTATGAGAACACTTCATGTTTTCCCCCCGATCCATGTCTTTTTCTCGCAGGATACCTATTTGATGAAAAACCCTACATTTCATGTAATTCGAGAAAGTGAGGAGTACAAAAACCAAACGCAATTTGCTCAATATTTAAAAGAACATGGTCTTCATTATGATCGATCTAAAATCAATGTTTACTTAAAAAGAGAAATGATTCCAAGTCCTGATTTAGAGATTTAAGATGTAAAATATTGGAAATTATCAATGTGTAAAGGATATTTAAAAAAAGAATTAGAAAGGGTCAAACCATAAAAGAATGGTTATTGTGGCTCTACCCTCAAGCAAATATCAGAGGATGAAGAAACGCTCTGTGATACGAGATGATATATATATACAATTTATTCTGAACTCAAGTCCTGAAAAATTCCAGAAGGAAAAAGGGGGGTACCAAGAACATACGCACCAAAAGAATATAACAAACGTAAACGTTGATGTTTACGTTTGTGTGATAAATGGCGTCTCCTTCATCGTTTTTAATCGTTTTCTCAAGCATTAGTCTGCTTGAATTATGCAGATTCTGATCATTATTCTTTAGAAGTTCTATGATGTTTTTTGTTAATTAAGAAGAAAATTTTCTAATTATATTGAAAATTGCAACAAATAATGGTTTAATTAAAGGAAATTGGTTGGGTCACTGAGACATGGGAGTTAAATTCTTCAAACTAGTTAAAAAACTACATTTTTTGACAGCGCTTACATAATGGAGGTGTCTTAGTTTTTTTCCAATCATATTTCGTTAGGGCGTAAGGATGAATGTTTAGTGTTTGGACAAGGCGAAGAATAAGTTCACTAATTTAAACTTCTAGGAGGAGAAAAAGATGAAAAAGGTTTATCTAATTGCTCTTTCATTATTTATGATGGTGATTGTTACTGCGTGTGGAAACCTGGGAAGTGAAGTCAGTAGCCAAGATATAGAATCGTATCCTGATCAGGATGTGACAAACCTTGTCCCATTCAGTGCAGGAGGGACGACTGATGTCAATCAGAGAATTATCGAGTCCTTTTGGAAAGACCATTTTCCAGAAAATATGGTCATTGAATATCGTGAAGGTGCTGGAGGAGAAGTTGGTTTCGCTGAATTAGCAAAAGCAAAACCTGATGGATATATGATGGGATCCATTAATACTCCTCATATCATTTTACAGCCGTTGGCTCGTGAGACTCAGTTTGAATCTGATAGTTTTGATGTTTTAGCCCGTCTTGTCCACGATCCCCAAGTGTTGGCGGTCAAATCTGATAGTGATATAGAGACCCTGGACCAGTTTATTGAACAAGTAAAAGAAAAACCTAAAAGCTTATCTGTTGGTTTGACAGGTACTTACACAGGAGACCACTTAACAACATTAAAATTAATGGATGAAGCAGGGATTGAGGTTACAATGGTACCCCTTGCAGGTGCGGCTGATCAGGTCAAGCAATTACTTGGAGGGCATATTGATGCCATTATGGGGAACGTGGGAGATGTCACGAAAAATAAAGACCAGTTTAGAGTGCTAGCAATTGGTACGGAGGAGAGGCATGACTGGCTCCCAGAGGTTCCTACGTTTGAAGAACAAGGAGTCGATTTGGTCGCAGCGATTGACCGCGGGTTAGCCCTTCCAAAAGATACGCCGCAGGAGATTCAAGATGAGTTGTTCAAGGCTTTAGAGGAAATTACAAGCTTACCTGAATATCAAAAGCAAATGGAAGAGGCCGGATTGGTTGCCGATTTCTTGCCGGGTGATGAATGGGCGGAACTTATAAGTGAACAAAAGGTTGAAGCAGAAGAAACCCTAGAGAAGTTTGATGCAGATGAAATAGAAGAATAAAACCTACTTTCATAACTATACAAACGTTAAGGATAGGTGGGATAACATGCTTGGCGATCTATTAAATGGGTTAATTAATACACTCGACATAACAATTTTATTAATCATGACATTAGCTACTATGGGAGGAATAGTCGTGGGGACACTCCCTGGTTTATCAGCAACTATGGGGGTAGCCCTGCTGGTCCCATTGACCTTTGGGATGGATGCTGGAACAGGTCTCTTAGCATTAGGTGCCTTATATATAGGGGCTATGTTCGGTGGGGCTAATTCTGCAATTCTTATAAATACCCCAGGGACTCCAGCCGCCGTAGCTACAACCTTTGATGGCTACCCCCTTACAAAAAAAGGGCAGGCAGATAGAGCACTAATCACTGCATTACTAGCCTCGGTTGTTGGTGGTATTGTTGGAACTATCTTTCTTATTTTTTTAGCTACCCCTTTAGCAAATTTTGCATTAGGTTTTGGTCCTCCAGAGAATTTCTGGCTTGCTATATTCGGTTTAACCATTATTGGAGCTCTTGCTGGAAAATCTATTATTAAAGGGTTTATCGGTGGAACGTTTGGTCTGATGCTGGCTTTAATTGGGATGGATCCAGTGTCTGGGTATCCTCGTTTTACGTTTGGATTTTATAATTTAGTTGAAGGAATAAACCTCCTTCCTGCGATGATCGGATTTTTTTCCATTCCCCAAGTCATTAGTATGATGGAACGGAAGGATAAGTATATTGCTAAATATGAAGAACGAAAAGGAATCTACAAAAAAACAATCACTGAAACGCTTAAGAGGCGTGTGGTTTTATTAAGGAGCTCATTGATTGGCACATTTGTCGGGATGTTACCTGGTGCAGGAGGCAATGTGGCCGGATTTGTGGCTTATAATGAAACCAAACGTTTCTCCAAAACACCTCAAGAATTCGGAAAGGGCAATATCGATGGCGTTATCACGAGTGAATCTGCTAATAGTTCCACAGTAAGTTCATCACTCATTCCTCTATTGACCTTAGGGATTCCTGGTAGTCCGGTTGCTGCAGTCCTTTTAGGTGGATTACTCATCCATGGCTTACAGCCTGGAGCTGATCTATTCACAGAATCAAGTGGAGTTGCCTACACGTTTTTAATGGGATTATTGGTAGCCAACATTTTGCTTTTACTAGTGGGGTTGATGGGAACGCGTTATTTTGCCAAAGCTATAGCGATTCCCGTTCATTATTTAGCCCCAATAATAGCCGTATTAGCCGTGATAGGCTCTTATTCAATCCGAAACAGTATGTTGGATGTTTTTGTTATGTTAGGGTGCGGCCTACTAGGGTACTTTGCCCTTAAGGTAGATATTACTCCAGGACCTATTGTGTTGGGGTTAGTGTTAGGGGTTATTGCTGAGAATGGCTTTGTATTATCGGCAGTTATATCTGAAACCGGTCCTAGCTTGTTTGTTTTATTCTTTACTCGTCCCATCTCTTTGATATTAATTATTCTTACGGTACTTTCCATTATCACTCCCCTATGGATGAACTTCCGTAGAAAGAAAAAGGATCAAGAGTCCCAAGATATAGAATCGTTACCCCATAAAAATGCGAGGTGATTAAGGTGAAAAATGAAAGGTTGAAGGATATTTTAGTCGCAGTCATTGTTTTAGCGATAAGTGGTTTGTTCTATATCAATACGAGAACAATAACTCCACCCGCCGACATTTTCCCTAAAGTGGTTATTCTCATTTTTTCTACCTTAGGTACCCTCTTGCTTTTAAAAGCAATCTTTTATAAAAAACATGGCCAAGTAGAAGAGGGTGAAGAGGATGAAGAAGATACAGAAAAGATTAATGTTAAAAGAAGATGGATTAGCATCATTAGCGTGATCGCTTATATGTTCCTTGTGCCGATTCTGGGTTTTTTTATTGCTAGTGGTTTGTTTTTGACCGCGATTAGTATCTACTTAAATGATGAAAAGATTAGTTTTAAATCATTGATTAAACCGGTGGCTATTTCAGTAGTGTGCATGTTGGTACTTTACGGGACATTTGATGTATTTTTGAAAGTCCCGATACCAGGAGGTATCTTTCTTTAAAAAATCTAGGGTAAGTATTTGAGTGGGAGGTGCGGAATGTACATAATTATGTTAGGAATCGGTTTGTTTTGTGGAATGATTACCGGTTTGCTGTCTGTCGGAGGGGGAATCATTCTGGTATTCTCCCTTATGTTGCTCCTCCCTCTGATTTCTGGTACCCACTTTACCATGCAAACCATTGCTGGATTATCTATAATGCAAACTGTTTTTTCTACAGCCTCAGGTGGCTATTTTTATATTCAAAACCAGTTAGTAGATAAAATAGTGGTGTTGAGGCTAGGAATTCCTGCATTTATAGGAGGAATGATTGGGGTCATCATAGCAAGCAACTCCTCTGATTTTATTTTACGTGTTATTTTTGCTGGTTTAGCTATTGCGGCTGCTGTCATTATGCAAATTCCCAATAAACCTCAAGAGAAGCACACTTCCTTTCACTTTTCACCTTTATCCTCTACTTTAACCGTAATAGCAGGTCTTTCTATTGGTACCATAGGTGGATTAGTAGGTGTAGCTGCTGGTTTTATTTTTGTTCCTCTCATGATTTTTGTTTATAAATTACCCATTAAAAAAGCCATTGGTTCAAGTTTGATTACTTGTTTTCTTTTGGCCGTAGGAAGTTTTATTACGAAATTAAGTGTGGAAGCTGTTCCTCTTGGTTATGGAATCATGTTGATCATAGGAGGAGTTTTAGGAGCGCAAATTGGCGGTCGTATAACGTTAAACTTAAGGTCCATTACCCTAAAAAGGTTTGCAGCATATTCAATCTTAATCATAAGTATCAAACTGTTTTATGACCTATTTTGATTATAATATAAATGTCTAGAATCCAAAGAAGAGGTGACGTTTGATGCAGGTGAAAACAGGAAATTATAATAAGACGGATCAAGGAAAAAGGAGGAGAAATAGGGCCTCGCTGAAGGTAATACTTATGACGCTGATGGTCAGTCTCGTATTTGGGCTGACCGCCTGTGGAGGCTCAGAAGAAGACACAGGTTCAGAAGAAATGGAAGAAACCGGCGGAGAAGAGAATACGTCGGGGAATAATCTTGATATCTCTGCGACGAATTTTGAATTTGACCAGTCAGAATATACTGTAGAATCCGGAGAAGAGGTTACGGTGAATTTAACGAACGAACAAGGAGCCCACGGGATAGTAATCGATGAGTTTGATGTTAATATGGAAGGAGAAGGTTCTACTACTTTTACTCCTGAAAAGCCGGGAGAGTATACGATTGAGTGCAGCATACCTTGCGGTGAAGGACATGAAGATATGCAGTCTACGTTGGTTGTTGAATAGGATTTAATAAAACATAACTAGCTAAAAATAACAAAAAAAGGTTTCGATCAAAGAACGATGATCGAAACCTTTTTTTGTTATCTTTTATATCTCACTTAGTATATTATCTAGGTTTTGCCTCGCTATTTTTTTTATATCTTTGTACTTATTATTCCCGTGAGAATCGATAGAGACAATCAGAGGACCGAAATCTTTTACTCTGAATTTCCATATGGCTTCAGGCATAAGGTCTTCCCACCATATATCTTCAATAGCTTCTACTTGTGTTGTTTCTAATGCTGCAGAACCACCAAGAATGGTAAAGTAACACCCCTTATGATCAACGAGAGCCTGGCTTCCTTCATCTAACAGACCTCCTTTTCCTACAATGACACGAACACCATAATCTTTCATCAATCCCCTTGTAAAACGATCCATTCGGTAGCTCGTAGTCGTACCGATGCTCACTTTTTCGTATGTTCCATCTTCTAGTTTTCGCACGCCAGGTGCTGTATGAAGACCAATGGCCCCTTTTAACTGGGGTTTCAAATCTTCTGGTAAATCTACCTTATGATCAAACAGACGAATTAAATTTGCATCCCTTATCCCAAAGATAATCCCTTCCAGAGTAACAGTATCACCCGTATATAACTTGTCTATATCTTCATCGGTTAACGGGGCTTTTAATTGGTAATGAGCCATACATTTCTTCCTTTCCGTTAATAGGTGATTTCTGGTTTTGCTTCGTGACTTTTAAAGGTAGCTCTCATTCTTCGTGCTGGCCAGCACATCATATTTACAGCGACGGGGTTACAGGTCATATGGGTATCAGCAGCCTCGATTTGGACAGCTAAAGCCGTGGTGTTGCCTCCTAATCCATGTGCTCCAATCCCCATTTTATTAATAGCTGTATATAATTCTTCTTCCAATTCTTGAACATCCGGGTCAGGGTTCTGGGAACCCACCTCACGTGCGGCTGCCTTTTTAGCTAGGGCTGCGCATTTGTCTGCGGATCCACCAAGACCAATTCCTACAATGGTAGGAGGGCAAGGGTTGGCACCCGATTCAAACACACATTCAAGTACATATTTTTTAATGCCTTCTATCCCCTCGGCAGGGGTCAACATTTTAAGGTAACTCATATTTTCAGAACCGGATCCTTTGGGAACAATCATTATTTCTATTTCATTTCCTTCCACAAACTCATAATGGATGACGGGAATCTGTTCTCCAGTAGATGTGCCGTGATTTTTTCTCGTTAATGTATTGACGATACTGCTTCGAAGAGGATGTTCTAATGTTGCACGCTCTGTTCCTTTTCGTATCGCTTGCTCTAATCGTAATCCATCAAACCGAACTTGGTTTCCAACTTTCACAAAATAAACGGGTATGCCCGTATCCTGGCAGATCAACAATTTTTCATCATCAGCAGTCGATACGGTTTTAATAAGTGTCGCTAAAATATCTTTTCCACTTTCCAATTGTTCCTTTTCATGAGCTTTTTCTAAAGCTACCCTTACATCAGGCGGTAAATCCTTAAGGGATTCAATATATAGAGTTTTACATGCTTCTTCTACCTTCTGATAAAAATTCTCATCCACTTCCCAAGCATTTTTATAGGAAGCAACATAATCGGCAACAGCCATGTGAGAAACACTCCTTTAAAAATTATTTTGAAATCGCAACAATTTTGTATCCTTGAATTTCCTTCACATTGATATGGGTTTGGTTTGTCTGCTTAACGCTGTATGCGGGCTCACCGTTTTCATTCTTGGTTACATAAATATTACTTAGCCAATCTTCATCGTTACTCTCTGGATAGTCTTCTCTATAGTGTGACCCCCTGCTTTCTGTACGCATCAAAGCACTTGATGTGACCATTTTGGCAACGGTTACAAGATTTCGAACATTTAATAACTCTTGTAAAGTAAGGTTGTACTTTCTGGAACCGTGTACGGCTACACGGCTCACACGGTCTTCTAATAATTCCAATTCCTCCACAGCTTCCATCAAATCTTTACCGTTACGTACAAGTCCTACCTTTTCCCACATTAAGTTTTTCAAATCGTTACGAATATAGAAAGGGTTCTCTCCATCCATTCGATTAAAGGGTTCGATAATATCTTCAATGATGGCATGTACCTGTGTATCAGAAATCTTTGCAACGGTCTCTATAGAACTGACGTATGTTGCGGCAGCATCTCCTGCTCTTGCCCCAAAAACGGTAGAATCACAAACGCCATTTCCACCTAAACGGTTTGCTCCATGCACTCCCCCTGCATCTTCTCCAGCAACAAACAGGCCGGCAATGTTCGACTCACAATCATTGGAGACTTTTACTCCTCCCATTTGAAAGTGAGCAGCAGGTGAAATTTCTACTGGCTCCACACTTAAATCTTTCCCAACGTCTTTGCAGCGTTCCACCATGCCAGGGAACATTTTTCGTACGTTTTCCTTTCCAAGATGCGATACATCTACATGAACCCCTTCAAGAGGAGTACCTCGACCTTCCATGATTTCCATATAGGCTGCTCGGGAAACCCTATCTCTTGTAGAACGTTCCATCCGTTCAGGGTCGTAATTTTTCATAAATCTTTCTCCCAACGAATTGACCAAATAACCACCGGCCCCTCGGAGTCCTTCCTCTAAAACACCACCGTTCAAACGTGAATTCTCTGCTAAGAGTCCTGTCGGATGAAACTGCATCATTTCCATGTCTAAGAATTCCGTACCTGCCCGATAACACATGGCAAGGCCATCGCCTGCCTTTTCAAGACTTGGCGTTGCAATTTTATACATAGTAGCAGCTCCACCGGTACCAACAATGACAGCTTTACAATGAATAATTACAAATTCTCCGGTCTGCATATTTAGCATTAAACAACCTGCAACGCGACGACTCTCTTCATCTATTAATAAATCAATAGCTCTTACCTCATCCCAAGCCTTAACGGTCGGTTTAGCATAGAGCTGGTCCCGCATACGTGAAATAATTTCTATGCCTGTTAAGTCTCCTTTGTGGACCGTTCGATCAAAGGATTGACCTGCAAAGGGCTTTTGATGAACGGTTCCATCTTCATTGCGATCAAAGAAAACCCCCATTTTTGTTTCTAATTCTCGGATTCTCTTAGGAGCATCATTGACAAGCGTCCATGCCATTTCTTGATTATTGATACCGCCTCCACCTTTTATTGTGTCTTTAAAGTGCTTTTCTACTGAATCATCCGGATGGAGAACAACATTATAACCACCTTGAACCATGCGCGTACAACCACTTTTTCCAATCAACCCTTTAGCAGAAACAATTACTTTTAAATTGGGGTTTTGGTCTACTGCATGATGAGCGGCAAACAAACCAGCTCCACCACTACCTAAGATCAGGATATCCGTTTCAACATGTTCCAAGTTATTCACCTTCTTCTATTGGTATTTAGACTACTCGATTTAAGAAACCAGGAAATAAAATGTTAACGCACATAAAACTGAACCAATAATTGTGAAAACCTTAAAGATATTCCGATTATCCTGTACTACTCCTATATCGATTAAGATAACTCGAATCCCGTACAAGGCATGGAAAATAAGCGCAAAAATTAAAAAAGCATCGACAGTGGCATTTAAATGCAAGGAGGAAATTGTACCGGCCCCCGGTAACTTCCCTATCATTGCATAGCCACTATAAATCTTTAACGGTAAGAAAATTAACAAGATCAGGGCCGTAATCCTTTGGACTAACCAAGCAATATAACCGACATGTGGTCGTTGTTTTACTTTTACTTCTTGAAGGCTTTTATTCGTTTGGACACTTGTGGTAGCCATGAATCTCCCTCTCCCTCTCCCTTAGTATTTGAATTAATATTTTAACCCTACAGCTCTCCGCAACTTCTTGGTTTTAATCTTTTGAATGGTTGCCATTGGTTTGATTCCTTTAGGACATACTTCTACACAAGCACCAAAAGAACGACAGCCAAATGCTCCATCGCTTTCTGTAACCATATCCATTCTTTCATCTTTAGCTCCGTCCCGTTCATCTGCAATAAGGTTATACGCTCTGTTCAGTGCTGCAGGCCCGATATATTCATCTTCACCTCTTAGAGAGACAGCATCACATGATTGGAAACATAATCCACAAGTTATGCAATCCTGGTTTTCGTCGATAATCTCCCGCCGTCCTGATGAGGGGGGAATTACACTAAATTCGTCTGTATCTTCTTTTGGTACGAAATAAGGTTTCACCTTTTCCCAGTTTTTAAAGAACTTGTCCATATCGACAGACAAATCTTTAATGACGTCCATATTTCTCATGGGTTGTACTACTATTTTTTCGCCTAAACTTTCTATTTTTGTACGACAGGCTAAACGTCCGCGACCATTGATCACCATGCCACAAGAGCCACACATTCCTAGTCTGCATGCGCAACGGAATGAGAGCGTTGGATCTTGGTCCTCAACGATAAGAAATAGACTGTCCAATACTGTCATATTTTTCTTTGCTTCAATCGGGAAAGTATCATATCTGGGAGATTCGTCTATATCAGGGTCGAAACGCATCACTGTTACTTTTACATCATTCATCATTAACCATTAACCCTCCTTATTTGAACTAAAGGAAACGCAGGTATGCTCATTTTAAACCCATTTCAATACTCGACTTATGTAACGAACTTCCTCCTTTGTAAGGTTTTCATTATGGCATAGTGACCCAACCAATATAACTATCATTAAACCATTTTTTGTACAATAATTCAATAATTTTTTAAATATTAAAATAATTTTAAATGACAAAAAAATAATGAGTACGGCTCAGCTGATGAGAGTGGACCAAATAATTTAAAATTTTCTGAAAATAGGTTGATTTTTAATTATAAAGCGATTACAATTACAGTGAATTGGTTGGGTCACCTAACCATAGCGTTACATAAACAAAAAAGGAGTGAAAAAATGGCTCACAATGAACGTTCTTCAGTTGCTACAGGGGAAAAAACACAAGAAAAGAGCATAGCCGTCCATAAGTTTCTAATTCACCATAAAGGTGATCACGTGGGCGTGGCAACCAGTGACATCCAAGAAGGTGAAAAAGTAATTGGTGTATTTATGGATGATGATTCAAGTATCGAAGTGGTCTCGAAAGGGGACATCCCGTTAGGCCACAAAATTGCCTTGGAAAATCTAGATGCGAGTAAACCTGTTCATAAGTATGGGGTTCAAATTGGGTTAACGACGAGCGAGTGGCAAGTTGGAGATTATGTTCATACCCACAATATTAAAACGGCGAGGTGGTAAAGTTGGATCAACAATTACTGGGTTATCGTAGAGAAAATGGAAAAGTAGGCGTTCGGAATCATGTGGTTATTTTACCTGTCGATGACATTTCGAATGCAGCTTGTGAAGCTGTGGCCAATAACATTAAAGGAACACTAGCTTTACCACATGCTTATGGCCGGCTTCAGTATGGAGAAGATTTAGACCTTCTATTTAGAACACTCATAGGAACTGGGTCGAACCCGAACGTGGCAGCTGTGGTTGTTATTGGTATTGAAGAGAACTGGACTAAGAAAATTGCTGATGGTATTGCTGAAACTGGAAAACCAGTGTCTCATTTCTACATTGAACGTAGCGGTGACTTAGAAACGGTACAAAAAGCTTCTAGGCAAGCAAAAGAGTATGTCCAATGGGCTTCTGAACTTCAGCGTGAACCGGTTGAATTAGGAGATCTCACTATAAGTATTAAATGTGGAGAATCGGATACTACAACGGGGATGGGATCCTGCCCGACTGTTTCACAAGCTGTTGACCGTCTAGTCGATTCAGGTGCTACGGTGTTCTTTGGTGAAACTTCTGAATTAACGGGGGGAGAACACCTTATTGCTGAGCGTATGGCATCACCAGCGTTAAGAGATAAGTTTATGTCTATTTATGATGATTACGTTGGGGAAATTGAATCCAAAGGTGTAGATTTATTAGGATCCCAACCTACACAGGGGAACATTACTGGAGGTCTGTCTACTATAGAAGAAAAAGCCCTCGGTAACATAGCTAAAACGGGAAGCAAAGAGGTAATTGGTGTGTTAGAGCCAGCGGAGGCTCCTACATCTGGTAACGGTCTATACTTTATGGATACATCTTCAGCTGCAGCCGAATGTATCACCTTAATGGCTGCCGCAGGAGCTGTTGTTCACTTCTTCCCAACTGGACAGGGAAATATTATTGGTAACCCTATTGAGCCAGTAGTAAAAGTAACAGCTAACCCTATTACTGCTGGAACAATGAGTGAACACATTGACGTTGATGTACAAGGATTGCTATCTCGTGAAATGTCTTTAACGGCTGCTGGGGATTCACTTATGGATATTCTCTATCGCACTGTGAATGGACGTTTAACTTGCGCAGAAGCTCTTGGTCATCGTGAATTTGTTATGACAAAACTTTATCGAAGCGCTTAATTTCTATCCATATTATAGCTGGGAAAAGTATTCTATTTAAAAAGATCAGGTCATCGGTTAAGATGACCTGATCTTTTTTATTGATTACGCGTTGTGGGAAGACATTGCTTGAGGGAAAGGAACATTTACTATGTTACCTAGATTTATCAACTCATCTTGAACGTTCTTTGATAAGAGAATCCCTTCTTTTGACCTTAGCTGGAATTCTTTTTCTCGCCTTTCTCCTGGGTATCGTATCTCTTCATAACCCGGGGCTTTTGGTGTTTCTTTCATTTGATTGATTAGTTGATCCATGGAGAACTGAAAGGTTTCATAAGGCATGAATTTTTCTATATCCATAAGGATGAAAAAGTGACCAACATTTGCAGGTTCCTTTGATGTTTCTTGATAGATACTGTTAACATTTGGACTAAAAGCTCCCCCAGAAAGAATACCTGATAAAATCTCTACAGCTAATGCAAGGGCATAGCCTTTAGCACCTCCTAATGGCATCACTGATCCTTTTAGAGCTTCTGCAGGGTTATTCGTTTGTTGTCCATTTTCGTCTAAAGCCCATCCGTCTGGAATAGATTCTCCTTGTTTATCAGCTAATATTATTTTCCCTCTAGCCACTTTACTCGTAGATAAGTCTATAATGACGGGAGGATTGTTTCCATTCGGAAAACCAAAAGCTATTGGATTGGTGCCAAAAAAGGCTTCTCTACCTCCCCAAGGTGCAATACCTGGAGGTGAATTTGTGAAAGCAATGATTGCAAGGTTGTTTTCACAGGCTTTTTGACAATAATAAGAGGCTGTTCCGAAGTGGTTGCTATTTTTAATACCAATACCAACCATTCCACTTTCTTTAACCATCTCTATACCTCTTTCAATAGCCTTTGAGCTAACCACATGTCCTAACCCATTATCACCATCTACTGTAAGCACAGAAGTTCCCTTTTTTTCGAATTGAACATGAGGAGCTGGGTTGATTCTTTTGTCTTTCAGTCGATTTGAGTAGACACCCAGTCGGCTGATACCGTGGCTATCCACTCCTTCCAGATTGGCCTTTAAGAGAGCGTCTGCCACTGTATTGGCATCTTTTTGTCTAACTCCTAATGTAGTGAGGACTTGGACAGAGAATGACTTCAGCACATCAACGTTGAATGTGTTCATTCTACTTTATCCTTTACATCCAGATTTTCCATAATAGATTTTTCTACACTATCTAAATGTTTAGCCATAAAGTCTTGTGCCATTGAAATATCTTTAACTTTCAGTGCTTCTACAATAGCCGCATGCTCATCGATTGATTTAATGGGCCTTCCTGGTATCTGAATAACCTGCATCCGTGATTCTTCTAATAGATCGATTAAGTTATGCATGATACGAATTAATACAGAATTCTGAGAAATATCTGCTAGGGCTAGGTGAAATTGATGGTCTAAGCGCGCAAGCTTTACATAATCATCGCCCTTGCTAGCTACTGTTTTAGCTTCCTTCACTATTTCTCCCAATTTATTAATATGATCGTCAGATGCATTTTCAATGGCCCATGCCACAGCATTTATTTCGAGCACTTTCCGTATCGAGAAGAGATCCTTGATACGGTCACTACTAATAAAAAAGAATGATGTCATTTTTCGTATTTGCTGCTCTTCCGTAGCGACGTAAATGCCGGTGCCGTGTTTGATTCTGACATAGCCATAGGCTTCCAATATTTTATATGCTTCCCGTACCGTATTACGACTTAACTTCAAGTTGAGAGCCATTTCCCTTTCTCCAGGAAGCTTCTGATTGACTTCATATTTTTTGTCTAGAATCATTTGTTTGATATGCTCTGCAGCTCTTTCCGAAATTCCTTTTCTTTCAAACTCAAAATCAGTAAACACTTTTAATCCCTCCTTTAATTTTTAAACGACACAAAGGGAAGCCTCCCCTTCCAAGAGTTTTGCCACTTCATGGGTGACAAGCATAGAGATACGGGATTGAGACTCCTCCGTAAGACCGGCAATATGTGGGGTAAATGTGAGATTTTCAAAAGCTAACAGTTTATCCGTTACATCGATTGGTTCTTTTTCTAGAACATCCAGATAAGCTCCGGCAATCTCCTGGTTTTTTAATGCGTGATAAAGGGCATCTTCATCAATAATGCCCCCCCTAGAAGAGTTAATAATATATGCATTCGGTTTCATTGATATAAATTGTTCATACGATATTAAATGTTTCGTAGAGGAAGTGAGTGGGACATGAATGGATATGAAGTCAGCACTAGCCAATACCTCCTTTAGGCTTTTTTTTCTGTGTACGCCTGTTTCGGCTATAACATGATCGTAATCCGTCATAAAAGGGTCATATCCTATAACTTCCATCCCAAATGCTTTAGCCCTCCTGGCCACACGATGAGCAATTTCTCCCAATCCAATTAAGCCAATTGTTGTCCTGTATATTTCATTACCTGTGTGGGCTACTCTATCCCAATTTCCATTTTTCACATCATCATTAGCTGCGTGAATGGGCCGATTAGCATTTAAAATTACTGCCATAACGTACTCGGCCACCGAGGTTGCGTTTGCGTGACGAGGGACTACCACTTTAATTCCCTTTTCTTTAGCCTTTTCAACATCAATATTGTCTAATCCTACTCCTAATCGTCCAATGACTTTTAAGTGACTTCCATTATTTAATAATTCTTGATCTACTCTTGTTTGATTCCGAACAATCAAAGCGTCTGCATACTTAATTTTCTCCTGCAACGATTGCTTGTCATTCCATAGGTTAGGCTCATATTGAACTTCTATGTTTTTTTCTCTTAATTGTTCAATACCCTCTTCTTTAATAATTTCTGTGATTAACACTCTCACTTTAACCCTTCCTCCTTTAAATTTAGTGGTAAAGAAGTAAATCTTCATTCAAAAGGGGTTACTTTTAGATTAACTAAATATTGTAGGTATAAAACCTACAAGGGTCTAAATATATTCTCGAAACTAAATCAAAAAGGTTTGGTGACCCAACCAATATACCATTAAAATATATTTTTTTCAAATTATTTTAACAATTCAAAGAGTATTAAACCTTTTATACTCTGTTTAAGGAGATTTTTATGATTTTCTAATATAACAGTCATTAGGGATCCATATAAAAGAAAGGCTCTTTTCTATGCTATGTTTTAAAAAAAGCAAGAGAGGAGCTTATTGATTATGGCACAGTTTGCCCACCAATTAGAGGAAGCTGATAACCCAAAGAAAAAACAAAAAATAAAATCTTCGGTCTTATCATGGATAGGTGGTATTGCATTCACCTTTTTTATTGCGTTACTAGGGGTTGGTTTATCGCAACTTTGGGGATTTGATCGTGTCGGGCCATTGGCGAGTGCAATTATTATCTCGGTTGTATGCCGTCAGATTTGGGAGTATCCAGAGAAGATCCGTCCAGGGATTGAGTTTTCCGCAAAAAAATTACTTCGCGTAGCTATTGTGTTATATGGTCTGAAATTAAATATTGGAGTGATTTTTAACCAAGGAATGCCTCTGCTCGTCCGGGATATAGCAACTATCACCTTTGTGATGGTGGTTATGATGGTGATAGCGAAGTGGTTGAAGGCAGATTTTGTACTCTCGCTGCTATTGGCTGTCGGTACAGCAGTATGTGGGGCTGCTGCAATTGCGGCTGTATCTCCAATTGTAAAATCCAAGGAAGAGGATACAGCTATTAGTGTAGGAATCATTGCATTGGGTGGTACGGTTTTTGCCCTTCTATACACAGTCATCCGTCCAATTTTACCAATATCGGATACGGCTTACGGGATTTGGTCTGGGATTAGTTTACATGAAATTGCACACGTGGCTTTAGCTGCTGCGCCTGGTGGGGAGGATGCATTAGCAATTGCCTTATTAGCAAAACTGGGTAGGGTTTTGTTATTGATTCCGTTGTGTTTTATCCTAGTGTATT
Organism: Halobacillus sp. B23F22_1; assembly: GCF_043497005.1. Lineage (NCBI taxonomy): Bacteria > Bacillati > Bacillota > Bacilli > Caryophanales > Bacillaceae > Halobacillus > Halobacillus sp. B23F22_1. The sequence continues at coordinate 64,386 of NZ_JBIEKE010000005.1, forward strand.
GGATGAATAAGCGAAATGTTGGTAAAACGGGAACCACAAAGGTTGGATTTCCTTGGTTCTTGCTTGGATTCATTTTCATGAGTCTTTTTGGAAGTTACGTGCTTGGGGAATATCTTCATGTCTCCACTTCGGTGATGGATGGCATTGCAAGTTTATCCACGTTTATCCTAACCATGGCCATGGTAGGACTTGGTCTTAATGTTAGTTTTCAGGCGATACGAACGAAAGCTGCACGTCCATTAATAGCGATGCTCATTGTTTCTGTGTTATTAACGGGTGTTACTTATTTCACCTTATAGTAAGTATGAAAGGTTTTTACTTGCATCTTAGCGAATGTTATAAGTAGAGACATAATCAAGGGAGGAACCCTTAGTGAATTTAGAGCATTTAAAAACCTTTCACACAGCGGCACTTAAAAAGAATTTTTCCGAGACAGCTAAAACTTTACACGTATCTCAACCAAGCGTCAGTTTGCAAATTCGCCAACTGGAAGAATACCTAGGGGAACCGTTATTTAAGAGAACAACACAAAAAGTTTACTTAACACCTGCTGGGGAATTACTTCTTAAATCTGCTGAAAAAATCTTAAAGCAAATAAATGATACCCAAAAAAACCTCCAAAAGCTCTCCCAATCTACACAGGGTAATTTGATTATAGGGGCGAGTTTAACCATAGGGGAACATATATTGCCTTATATTTTTGCAAGTTTTCAAAAACAGCATCCAAACATAAACCTGATATTAAAAATTTACAACTCCCAACAAATTATTGAAAAGTTAACCAATGAAGAAATTCACCTTGGTTTTATCGAATCGATGATTTCGTATCCAGAATTTGTACAGGAAGCATTTCTAGAAGATGAATTGGTGATTATTAGCTCAGTAGAAAATGCTAATATTTTTGGGGAAAAAGAGTGCATTTCTGCCGAACAGCTTTTATCTTTGCCGTTTATCCTAAGGGAGAAAGGGTCAGGAACAAGGCAAGTGATAGAAGAAAAGCTACGACAAAACCATCTAAATCCAACAAAATTGAATGTCATTATGGAACTGGAGAATACAGAATCTATTAAATCGGCTGTAGAAGCTGGCATGGGCATTTCCATCATTTCGAAAGCTGCCATCCAAAAAGAAATCCGTCTAAATACACTTAAGACCTTAAAGATTAGTGACATTAACTTAAAAAGGTCTCTATTTACAATATACAAGGATTATAACCTCTCTCTTCCAGGCGAAGTCTTTAAATCCTATGTTTTAGAATTTTACTAAGGCTCTCCAAGCTCCAACTTGATTGGTAAGCAAGAGACAAGAGTGTATTTTAATTTTCAAAAAGTTCACATTCAAAGGTGGAGGTTTTTTAGTGTTTAATTTACTATTGCTGTTGTGCAACGTGTCAATGAAGTCTGCAATTTATAAGAAAAACTTGAATTGCTGCAATACCTCTACACCTTAAGATTCACCCCATTCTCTTAATCAGAGGTTTATTCTATTCAATAATCACAAACGTAAACGTTGATGTTTACGTTTGTGATTATTTGCTTCTTTGGTGAAAATATAGCTGGAAACTCTATACTGGACTAAAATACCAATCTAAGTGGGATTTCACTCTTTTTTCTACTGATAACGCCTCTCGAAGAAAGATCAAAAACACCAACGTACATAAACGTTGGTGTTTTTGTAGTCAGTTATTTACCATATGAGTTTTATTGGACTTAAACACATAAAGTTTTAATTTTGGTAATTAACACCATATAACAAAAACGTATACGTTTTTGTTAGCTAAGGAGACCTGTATGTTTAAACGATGATGATAAAGTGGCTCTTCTATGATAAAAATTGCCGCAGGGCCTCATTTACGATCCGGGTCTTTTCCCCTTTTTCTTTTCCTGCTTGGCTATCTAGCTGCTTGATAATGTCATTTTCAATATAAAAGGTAGCTCGTTTATATTTATCTTCAAATTTCTTCTTTTTCTGGGGTGCAACTTTTTTCTTCTCTTGTTTAGGTTCTTCGTTTTGAAAAAGGGAGTCATGCGCTTTATTTAGTTGTTTCTCATTTTTTTCTGCACTCGAATTTCTTCTATTTAATAAGTTACTGTACTTGTCTTTCTTTGACACGAGAGATCAACTCCTTAATAAAACTTTCATACGGGGCTAGCGCGACACGGTCAGCTTTCAATCGATTTTGGATGCCCTCAATAGAGAATTCCTTGATTCGACTTCTGCGGCGAATGACCGATTCAAATACAAGGTCTTCAAAGTCGTCTTTGGCCTGATCCAATATAGAAGAATCAATAGTGGCTCGAGCATCTAGCATTGTGGTAAGAATACCAGCTAACACCAAATCAGGATTGGTATTTTCTTGGGCACCTCCTAAGAACTCCAAATATCGATCCAACGCATCATAACAAAAAGGTTCGGATTGCAGCATAACGACTGCATAATCCGATGCTGTTAATCCATTAATGGTATGATCTCCCAGGTTTGGCGGAAGGTCGATCAAAATAAAGTCATATTCTGCTTTTACAACATCTAAAGTTTCCCGAAGTAATGTGGTTGGATGACCTTTGTATTCTCTATAGAGATACCGTGGTAAGATCGAAAGGAAATCTTCCGCGGGTAACAGATCTAAGTTGTCACGCACTTGGTGTATGTACGGAATTGGATCCTTCTCTTTTAAGGCTTGCAATACGGTGTGTTCTGTAAAGTCATAAATATTTCTTTGGGTGAGCATCCCTGTTAGATTTCCCTGGCTATCAAAGTCAACGGCTAGTACGCGATATCCCATATCTGCTAATAGAAAACTAGAGATAGCGGTTGTAGTGGTTTTCCCTACCCCACCTTTTTGAATACCAAAACTTATAGTCGTCCCCATAATCGCCCTCCTTCATTTTTTTCTTAATAGCAGTATAACACAAACGTTTACGTAAATGTTTGTAATTTTAATTTCTTTCCTCTCATTTGTTGTTCTGATTAAGTGGGTTATTCTAACACAAACGTAAACGTTGATGTTTACGTTTGTTGTCTGTTTTCTCTGACAGCTTGCACAGAACATCGGTCACTGGGATTTCTGTGCTTATCTTTTTGATAAAATAGTTTTAGGCAGAAAAAGCAACTAGGGGTAGAGTTCGGAATACTCTACCCCTTATGCCATTAAAGCCCCCTTTACATGAAGACTCGATATCAAGGTAAATTAACATAAATAGGAAACGAACTAAATTAGCAATCGAAAATTAATCAAACCATTATTTATATGCTACCATGGAAATAAATAGTAAATAAAGGAGGTGACTTTTTATGACCTTACGAGCATTCCCCCATTTAATGTTCGACGGAAATGCAAAGGAAGCGATCCAATATTACAAAAGCATATTGGATGCTAAAGTCCTCTCGGTCCAAACGTACGGAGAGGTTCCATCATTTCCTGAAATGTCTTTTCCTGAACAAATCTTGGACTATGTGGCACATGCAAGATTACAAGTTGGTGAATCGGAAATTATCCTTTTCGATTCGCCTGGGTTCCCCCGTCAAATAGGAAATCAGGCAGCTATTTATGTTACAACGAACGAAGTAGAGACAACAGAACAAATTTTTGAGGCCTTAAAACAGGATGGGAAGGTAATCGGTCCATTGGAGGAAACCTCCTTCACCCCTGCTCAAGGGTATGTAATGGATAAATTTGGGGTAACCTTCACTATTATTACTGAAACTCAAAACTAACTTAGCGTTAAGTTCAGAACTCTTGTTATTTAAACCTGTGTTAACAGCCATTGCCTTTTCAATTCCTGAATAAGTAAAGGGCGATTACTCTTATTGAATAATCGCACCCTTTAATCGAATAAAGAGTATACTCTAGTTACTCCTTGGCAATTTTGATTTTCGTAATTTACTTTTGTGAGTAAAGAAGATCACAAAATGAAGAATGAGATAGGTTTTATAAATAACAAACGTTTTTCTCATCCTTCTTTTTCATTTTTCCATAAGGTTCCATAGAGAGTCCACTTGTCTATCTTCGCTTTTTCTACTGTAAACAATTTAGCTTGATATTCTTCAAGTAACACAGTCCATTTATCAACCCCAACAATTCCGTCTTGGGCCAACTTCTTTTCAGCT
>NZ_JBIEKE010000006.1:0-63889 GCF_043497005.1 Halobacillus sp. B23F22_1
AAACTCTCCATAAAAGTTGAGAATGACTTGCTCATTTGCACACCGAATGTGCTTGTTTTACTTCCTTCTATACTATAGAAAGAATTCTTGACGTACTGGTTGGTTCGTTCAGTTTTCAAAGATCAAAATGACTTGCTGTCGTTTTAGCGACAAGAACTAATTTACCATGGTTATCAATTTTAGTCAATAACTTTTTCAAAAAAGTTCAAATCAATTATTTACGTTTGCTTTGTTTGGCGAACGTCTTTCCTGACAACGATTAATAATATAGCATACACTCAGAACTAAACGCAATAACTTTTCGTGATTTTTATATTATTTCTTTTTACCCTTTCTATATTCCAATAAACTCTTTTCACAAAAATAGACAAAAGCCATATGGCTTTTGTCTATTTAAAACGAATGAATTAGTTCTGTTTTTTCTTCTTTGGCATATACTGCAAGCACTCTTCCCCATTCGCAAATCTTCTGAATAACTGAAAGAGGACCTCGTACCTTTCTTCCATAGCTCCCTTAATAGATGAATCAATCCTATGATCTCCCAGGTCAAGGGTGATTTCTTCCATTTCTCTTTTCAATAAATACTCTATTTCTTGGTGTTCTTGCTTAGTCAGCATAAGTCCATACATCTGTGACCCTCCCTATCAAGCAACTTCTTTTTATTTTTACCCTTTTTTCCGAATTTATAGCATAGGTTGTCCTTTTTTTCATAGGTATAGATTATAGAGGCTAAGAAAGGGTGCAGCGTGATGAGTTTTATGACTAAACGAATAGAACTGATCAAACGATATGGGATTATTGTTGTTATTGCTTTATTTTGCGCCGTCTTGATGTGGGTGGGTCAGCGCACCCAAATTTCTGTTTTTTCTAATGATGGAGAACCGCGCGCTTTGTCCCAAGGCAGTGAGGATCATCCTTTTGTATCTTTAACTTTTAATGTGAGTTGGGGAAATAATAAAGTACATGATATTTTAAAAAAGCTTGAGGCTCACGATGCAAAAGCTACTTTTTTCCTTAGCGGAGAATGGGCGGAACGACACCCTGATATCGTAAAAAGCATCCATGACGGTCAGCATGAAATTGCAATGATGGGTTATGCATATAATAGTTATCCCAAATTAGAACCTCAAGAAATAAAACAAGACATCCAAAAAGCTCGAGAAACTTTTGAAAAGCTCGGCTTTGAAGATATCCAATGGATCCGCCCTCCGCACGGGCAATATAATAAAGAAGTATTAAAGATCATTGACGAGGAGAAACTAGAAGCCATCCAGTGGAGCGTAAATCCTAGAGATTGGGAGAACCCCGGCACCAACCAAATCATTAATCAGATCTTAGACGAGACCGATAAGGGAGATATTGTATTATTACACGCTTCCGATTCTGTTAAACAAACGGATAAAGCATTAGAGGTCGTCCTGCCCGGACTAAAACAAAAGGATTTAGAGTTCTCCACAATTACCGAGTTAGTCAATGGGAGTAAAGCTAAAATTACACAAGTAGAATGAAAAAGAGAGCTACGACCAACCGTAGCTCTCTTCCTTTTATTTTGCTGAGTTTACTGAGGTTAATCGATGCAAAAGCAGTAATTGGTAAGCATTGCAAATGACTAACGGAATAATCATCAGCCATACATAATCAGCAGATGCTGCGCGTAGAGCCGGCACCCATTCCACTGTAGTCACTACTACCATAAAAAACAAAGCAGGTACAAACGCCTGACGATTTGTTTCTTTCGCCTTCACATAAGCAACTCCTAAAGAAACCGTTAACAACCCAATAGCTGTAAATACATACGGCCATATGGACGTATTCTCAGCTGCTTGATAGCGAAAATAAATTAAATCAAAAATGGTAAAGGCTACTAAGAAGAGCTGGATCGAAGTCCAACTTCCTTTAAAAATGCCTTTTCCGAACTGATGAATCGTTAAGTACGCAAAAAATCCCATTTGACTGATAACACTAAAGATAAAACCTAAACCTGAAAAGAACAACAATAAGCCAAGCAGTTCAAACAACTGGAATGGTTGAAATACTTCAGCATATGAACCACTTTTAATAATAAAACTGGAGAGCAATGTTAAAACGCCGCCAATTAAAAGCGTCGTTAGAAATAACCGCACCCATTTTCGACTATTCACGTTTTTTCCCCCTACTGCTATAAGTTCCCTCTCGTATTTTACCATGAAGGCTGTGCATTTTCCTTAAGCTTGCATATTTTTTTCGTGCACGTACATATTAAAGATAAGGGAAAACAAATGAAAGGGGACATGTCTCATGTCCATTTTACGAATTATTTGTCCCATATTACTTGTCGTTTTCCTGGCAGCTTGTAATGGCAGTTCAGGTGCTGCCGAGCAATCGGATTATGATACCAATAAGAAAATGATGGTCGATATATTAAAAACAGATGAAGGTCAAAAGGCTTTAATGGAAGTCCTCTCCGATGAAAAAATGAAGCAAGAACTGGCGCTGGAGTCCGAAGAAGTATCAAGTGCTGTAAAAGAAACTCTCCTTTCAGAAGAAGGAAAAGAATTTTGGAGCAAACTCTTCTCAGACCCGTCGTTTGTTCAGGAATTCAGTAAAGTTGTCCAAGAGGAACAGGAAGATCTTATGAAAGGCCTTATGAAGGATTCTGAATATCAGGCTTCATTAATTCAGCTGTATCAAAATCCAGAAATGATGGAAAAAATGCTTGAAGTCATGCAGGGACAACAGTTTCGTGGTCATTTAGAAAAAACGATTGAAGAAACATTAAACAATCCTGTATTTCAAGCTAAAATGAGCGAAACCCTTTTAAAAGCCGCTGAAGAAATGCAAAGCGGAGGTGGCGGAAGCCAAAGTGAGGGTGGAGGTCAGCAGAGTCAAGAACAGTCTTCTGATACAAATACTCAAGAAGATAAAGGTTCATCATAAAAAAAACACGCAGCCAAACGTTGACTGCGTGTTTTTTGTTTAATTGGATAGTTTATCTACGATTTTAGCTGCCATGTTACGGTACACAACACCCGTTGGATGATCCTCTTGATAAACTGATGGAGCAAATACATCTTCATCTTCATATGGCTGCTGCAAAGGAATGTGGCCCAACACGTCTGTTTTCAATTCATCCGCAAGCTTCACACCGCCGCCGCGCCCAAAGACAAATTCTTTATTTCCTGTTTCTTTACTTTCAAAATAAGCCATATTTTCCACCACACCTAAAATGTCGTGCTCCATCTTAATTGCCATTTGGCCGGCACGAGCCGCTACAAATGCTGCTGTAGGGTGAGGTGTGGTAACGATGATTTCTTTTGATGATGGCAGCAGAGAGTGAACATCCATGGCTATATCGCCAGTACCCGGCGGCAAATCAAGCAGTAGGTAGTCTAATTCTCCCCACTCTACTTCTTTAAAAAAGCTGGTCAGCATTTTACCGAGCATAGGGCCGCGCCACACAATCGGAGAATTATCTTCTACAAAGAAGCCCATGGAAACGAGCTTTACTCCAAAACGTTCAACAGGTATAATCTTTTCCCCGCGAACAACTGGCCGTTCTTCGACTCCCATCATATCTGGTACACTGAAACCGTATATATCAGCATCAATGATGCCGACCTTTTTACCTAAACGAGTTAAAGCTACAGCTAAGTTGACGGTGACCGTAGACTTGCCTACGCCGCCTTTACCACTCGCGATTGAAATAAACTTCGTTCCTGTATTGCCGCCAAGCAGCGAAGCCTCTTGCTCCTGCTCTGCCGCTGGTTGATATTTTTCAATAACTTCATCAGGTAGTTGATCAAAACGAAGGCCGACTGTAGCTGCACCGCCGCTTTTTAAGGCATTGACGATTTTTTGCTGCAGTTCCATCTGTTCAGCTGTATTTGTTTTTGCAATTAAAATCTTCACGCTGACGTGATCTTTATCTTCTTTTATCTTAATCTCTTCAACTCCACCAGTTTCTTCTAACGTTTTATGTAAAAACGGATCTTCGACAGAGTGAAGAATCTCTAATACTTTTTCTTGAGTAAGCACGTGAGTCACCTTCCTTAGAAATGTTTCAACAGTGCAAGTATAACATACATGAAACGCTTTCTAAGTAATTTGCACAAATCACGGAATTTATTCTTCTGTTGTGTACTTTAATATGCCTCTGTAGATTGATGCCGCAACTTTTCTTTGGTAATCTTCACTTTCGAGCAGCTTTCTTTCTTGAGGGTTTGATAAGAATCCCCCCTCTACCAATGCACCCGGCGGATCTGCATATTTCAATATATAAATATTTCTTAAACCTGCCGCTTGCCTATTCGTATTCTCTAAGTTATCTTGAATCTCCCCTTGAATCGACTTTGCCAGCCTTTCACTATCATCTTTGGTTGGGTTAAAAAAGGTTTGAGCTCCTCTCCAGGATGAAGACGTGCTCGCATTTAAATGTAAACTTACATATAGATCGGCATTCGATTCGTTAATAATCTCAATTCGATTACGGATATCCTCAGCTTTTCTGGCTGATAAACTTCCGTACTTTGTTGAAATAGGATCATCTGATAAGTCCCGATCATCCTCGCGTGTTAAATAAACGATAGCTCCTGCTTCCTGCAAATAGTCTTTTAAATAATTGGAGAGGTTGAGCGTAATCCCTTTTTCTTCTGTCCCATTAGCACCGCTGGCTCCAGCATCAGGTCCCCCGTGCCCCGGATCGATAACAATCACCTTGCCAAACAGGGGGGATGACCAAGACTGCCACGTATCTTTCACTTCTTGGACAGGTATCGCAATCATACTTACACAAATTAAGATAGCAATAAACCATGTAATTGTTTTTAACCGTCGCGCCATCATGTCCCACACACTCCCTTACCCTTGTAGCTCACTATATGGGACAAGACTTTAATTTATGTATGCAAGTTTTTAATCTTAACAATCAAAAATATACCAAAGGGCCTAGACATATGAAGTCGAATTTTGTAATTTTCTAAAAATTTTGCGACTTATGTGGTATAGACATCTATATTATTGTTCATTAACATTAGAACTACAAGGGGGGAGTCTCCTCTCTTAACCTGTCGACTTTTGAAAGGAGGAGTATATGAACAAGAAAGCTGCATCTATTGTCCTATCCACTGCTTTACTTGCATCTCTGTTTTACCCTATTGAAGAAGGGAGGAGTCTCAAAGCTGAAGAGCTGAATAAACCTACTATGGAAGATCGTAATCAAAAGAAATCCCAAGAGAAACCCCATCCAAAATTTTCGTGGAGCGATCCAGGGCCTTCTTCTCCGGTTCTGCATCCCGGGTCTGTAAAGGGAGCGGGATTAATGGCTGAACCTCTTCAAGAAATTGATTCAGTTGTAGAATCGAAAATTTCAGAAGGAGCTATGCCTGGCGCTGTCACTCTGGTCGCTCGCAAAGGTCACATCGCACAGCACGAAGCATACGGCAGCTCATTATTATTTAAAGATGATCAAGGGACGACAGTTGACCAACCATTGGAAATGGAGAAAGATACTATCTTTGATGTCGCCTCTATTAGTAAAATTTTCACATCAACAGCTGCCATGAAACTTTATGAAGACGGGCATTTTAATTTAGATGATCCTGTCGCCAAACATATCCCCGAATTTGCACAAAATGGCAAAGAAAATGTAACAATAGAACAGCTAATGACACATACTTCCGGATTTGTCGCCTGGGTCCCTTTATATGCACAGGGTGAGAGCCGAGAAGATCGATTACAATATGTCTTTGAACACCCGCTTAATAACCCACCAGGATCTACATACACCTACAGTGACTTAAACATGATTACACTTGCCTCTCTTATTGAACGTATTTCCGGTCAACGCTTAGACGAATTTGTAAAAGAAAAGATCACGGAGCCGTTAAAAATGGATGATACCATGTACAACCCACCTGCAAAGTTAAAAGAGCGTATTGCCGCTACAGAGTACCAGCCTTTAATTGACCGTGGACTCGTATGGGGAGAAGTACACGATGAAAATGCCTGGTCATTAGACGGAGTCGCTGGACATGCCGGTGTGTTCTCAACAGCAGAAGACCTAGCAAAGCTAGGACATATGTACTTAAACGAAGGACGTTATGGAAGCCAACAAATTCTTCAACCGGAAACAATTGAACGTTTAACTGAAAACCGAATCCCTGAGTTTCCCGGCAATGAACATGGCTTAGGGTGGGAACTTTCTCAAGGATGGTATATGGATGCTTTAACTGAAGCGTCATCAATTGGACATACCGGATTTACAGGAACGTCTATGGTGTTAAACCCTGAAAATCAAACCATGGCGATTCTGTTAACGAATCGTGTCCACCCTTCTAGAGACACCGTGTCCACGAACCCTACTCGTCAGCTCTTTGCTAGACAAGTCGCTGATGCCATACCTGTTGACATGCCAGCTAAAGACGGAGCCTGGTTCTCTGGATATGGAGATAACCTTAATCGAACATTGACGGCAAAAATGGATACGAACGAAGAAAGCACCCTTTCTTTTGATACGTGGTTCCGCATCGAGCAGGACTATGACTATGGGTATGTTGAAATTTCTGAGGACGGGGAGAACTGGACGCAAATATCTAAACCGTTAACTGGCAGCAGTGTTTCATGGGATACCCAAAGTGTGAAAATTCCTGCTGAGGCTGAATACGTACGCTTCCGCTATGAAACCGATGGAAGTACGAATGGCAGAGGCTGGTACGTCACAAACTTGACTATAGACTCTTCCGCTTCTATCGACATTTTAGAAAATGATTGGCAAAAGAGAGCTTATTAAATAGATAGGGAGTGAAAAGTTTAATGAAGCGATTACGAAATCGACATTCTATGCTAGCGATTATAGCAGCTCTTGTGGTCAGTCCATTAACCCCACAGTCAGCTGCAGCTGATAACCATGAAGGGCATAGTGATCTTGTCTTATTGGAGAATGTTCCCCAGGCAGAGGCTGAATTTACTGAAGATGAACTTGACTTAACAGCTTTAAACCTTTACGAAGATGGACATTTTACAGAAGCGGACGACGGCCTCAAATGGTCTTCTTCGAACAAAAATGTAGCCACTGTGGATGAGGAAGGAACTGTTACTCTTTCCGGCCAGAACGGCCGTACATTTATCTCAGTTACGGATGGAACCTATAAAGATCGTATTGCAGTAGATCACAAACCAGCCGGCAGCCATAAAGGTAAACCCGACTTCAAAGGAAAACTCGTGAAGCAAAAAGGCGATCGTTATGAAGTTATTGAGCAAGCCATCGAAGGCATGACGATTAATGAGAAAGTTGGTCAGATGCTCATGCCCGATTTTAGAAACTGGGAGGGTGAAAATGTAACTGAGATGCTGCCTGAAATTGAACAAACGGTGAAAGATTATCATCTGGGCGGCGTCATCCTTTTTCGTGAAAATGTAGTAACAACAGACCAGACAGCAGAATTAGTCGCTGATTATCAGGAAGCCTCTGAAAAATATGGACTGCTTATGACCATTGACCAGGAAGGCGGCATTGTTACTCGCCTGCAATCAGGTACGGACATGCCCGGAAATATGGCGCTTGGGGCTGCGCGTTCCCCGGAGATAACCGAAGACGTAGGGCATGCCATTGGCTCTGAGCTTGAATCCCTCGGAATTAACATGAACTTAGCACCGGTACTAGATGTTAACAATAACCCGGATAACCCAGTAATAGGAACACGGTCTTTTGGTGAAGACCCTGACCTTGTAGCAGACCTTGGAATCGCATATACAAAAGGCTTACAAAGCACCGGGGTAGCCGCTACAGCGAAGCACTTCCCTGGTCATGGAGACACGGCCGTTGACTCTCACCTCGGCCTGCCTGAAGTACCACATGACAAAGAACGTTTAATGGACGTCGAACTGCATCCCTTCCAGCAGGCTATGGAAGCAGATATCGATGCCATCATGACGGCACACGTTACATTCCCTAAGATTGATGATACAAAAGTAACTTCTCAAAAAGATGGAACTGAAATTTCTTTACCAGCTACATTATCTCCAAAAGTTCTTACAGGCTTAATGCGTGAGGAAATGGGATATGAAGGGCTGATCATTACGGACGCCCTTAATATGAAAGCGATCTCTGATCATTTTGGCTCGGTAGATGCAGTCATTCGATCAGTGAAAGCAGGTACAGATATCGTACTGATGCCGGTCGGTCTTGAAGAAGTAGCTGATGGATTATTAGAGGCTGTAGAAACAGATGAAATCAGCGAAGAACGAATCGAAGAATCAGTCGAACGAATTTTAACCCTTAAAGTGAAGCGAGGCATTATAAAAGCTGAATCCGCTCCAGACATTGATGAGATTATTGCTAATGCTGAAGAAACTGTAGGATCGGAAGAACATAAAGCGGTGGAGGAAGAAGCTTCTAATCAATCCATTACGCTATTGAAAAATGATAACGTGCTGCCTTTAGGTGTGGATCGTGACGAAAAAGTAGTCGTTGTCGGCAACACTTATATTGATAGCCTGTATGATTCAATCAGTGATTTTAACGAAAACACGGATTTAGTAAAAGCATCAGGCCCTCTAAGTGAAGAGCAGTTAACTCAAATGGAGGAGGCGGATAAAATCATTATAGGTACCTATACGTATAATGTGGCCGGTCGTGACGCAAGCAGTGCGCAAATGCAGCTCGCTAACCAGCTAATCAGTGAAGTAGATACTCCTGTCATCGGTGTAGGCATCCGTAATCCTTATGACGTCATGGCTTATCCAGACGTTGATGGATACGTGGCTCAATATGGTTTTAATGACGTAAGCTTTGATGCCACAGCTTCCACTCTGTTCGGAGAAAATAATCCTTCAGGTGCGCTTCCTGTCACGATACCTGGAGAAAACGGAAACGCACTTTATAAATTTGGACACGGATTAAATTACTAAAAACGTAGGGGGATGTGTAGCTCCCCTTCTCCCAATTTTTGAAAAGGAGTGAAGATCTTTTGAAGAAACCATTAATCGGAATTCTCATGCTCGTGCTCATTTTATCTACGTTTACAGTCGTGTTTGCAGAAAAAGGCGGAAACAACGGGAAGCAAAAAGGGAAAAATAAGAACTTCCAGCTAGGTGTTGAAGTTTTACTCGATGAAGAAAAAGAATTGATTGAAGGGAAAAATGTAGGGTTAATTACGAACCCTACAGGCGTGGATAAAAATTTAAACAGTATTGTTGATCTATTGAACGAGGATCCTGATGTAGACCTTACGGCTCTTTATGGACCTGAGCACGGCGTTCGCGGAAGTGCTCAAGCGGGTGAATATGTAGAATACTATATCGATGAACAAACTGGTCTTCCTGTATACAGCTTGTATGGGGAAACACGCAAACCTACCCCAGAAATGCTCGAAGATATCGACGTATTGCTCTTTGATATTCAAGATGTTGGTACTCGCTTCTATACGTATATCTACACGATGGCATACGCAATGGAAGCAGCTCAAGAAAATGACATTCCTTTCATCGTATTGGATCGACCAAACCCACTAAGCGGTGATAAAGTAGAAGGTCCAGTATTAGAAGAAGAGTATAAATCTTTTGTAGGAAATTATGAAATCCCGCTTCGTCACGGCATGACAGTGGGTGAACTTGCCCAGCTCTTCAATGACGAATTTGAAATTGGGGCAGATTTAACAGTTGTCGAGATGGATAAGTGGAAACGCAAAATGTATTATGATGACACTCCACTTGAATTTGTAGCCCCATCGCCAAACATGCCGACCACAGAAACTGCTCTCGTTTATCCAGGCGCAGCTTTAATTGAAGGAACCAACGTATCAGAAGGCCGTGGGACCACTCAGCCGTTTGAGCTAATCGGAGCTCCTTTTATTAACAGCACAGAGCTCGCAGCCGAGTTGAACAGCTTGAATTTACCAGGAGTAACCTTCCGCGCCGCCTCCTTTACACCTAGCTTTTCTAAACACGCTGGTGAATTAAGCAACGGCGTAGAGATTCATGTGAACCATAAAGAATCCTACCAGCCTGTAGAAACCGGACTTCACATTGTGAAGACGATCCATGATATGTACCCTGAAGATTTTGCCTTCCGCGCTGAGAATGCAGCAGGCATTTCATTCTTCGATAACCTGATTGGAAACGGATGGGTTCGTCAAGCAATTGAGAACGGTGAATCTGTCGATGAGATTAAAGCTGAATGGGAAGATGAATTGAACGAATTTAAGAAAATTCGTAAACAATACTTGCTTTATAAGTAAATAAAAGTGTCCCGGGTTCTAAGAGGAAGCCCGGGGCACTTTTTTGAGTAATTAGTAAAATTAAAGGGAATTCTCTTCAAAATAAAAAAACTCTCTTCCGATATAAGGAAAAGAGCTTTTTTGCGATAAAAGATATTAACGCTTAGAGAACTGTGGAGCACGACGAGCACCTTTAAGACCGTATTTCTTACGCTCTTTCATACGTGCGTCACGCGTTAGAAGTCCTGCGCGCTTAAGTGGTGTACGGTATTCTGGGTCTGCTTGAAGCAGAGCACGAGCGATTCCGTGACGGATTGCACCAGCTTGACCAGTGAAACCTCCACCATCTACGTTTACATATACATCATAGTTTCCTTCAGTTTCTGTAACAGCTAGAGGCTGCTTCAGAATCGTACGAAGTGTTTCATATGGGAAAAAGTCTTCAGCATCACGCTTATTTACTACTACACGACCAGTTCCTGGAACAAGACGTACACGAGCTGTTGACTTTTTACGACGTCCAGTACCGGAGTATTGTACTTGTGCCACTCTCGATTACCTCCCTTTTTTTATTTATCCGCGAAGTTCGTAAACTTCTGGTTGTTGTGCTTCATGCTTATGCTCAGATCCAGCGTATACATGAAGTTTCTTGCCCATTTTGCGTCCCAGGCTTCCTTTAGGCAGCATACCTTTAACAGCAAGCTCAAGCATTTGCTCTGGGTATTTGTTACGCATTTCGTTAGCTGTGCGCTGCTTCAAACCACCTGGGTGATTTGAGTGGCGGTAATAAATCTTATCGTTGATTTTGTTACCTGTTAGTTCGATTTCTCCAGCGTTGATGATGATGACGTGGTCACCTGTGTCAACGTGTGGAGTATACGTAGGTTTATTTTTACCGCGAAGGATCGCAGCAACTTCGCTTGCCAGACGGCCAAGTGTTTGCCCTGCAGCATCCACTACGTACCATTTGCGGTCCACGTTGTTTTCATTTGCCATGAAAGTTGTGCGCATATCGGTTTCCCTCCTGAATGGTTAATTTCACAAAACTGATTGATTGATTATTTATCTCAAATACGATTAGTTTCCGGGGCTAACCGTGGTATAGAAATAAAATGCCATAGATTATAATATAACACTCTTGTCCTTGATGTCAAGGTCTAAACGCAAGGAAACGTTGTTTTTTTCTCTCTTTTCCGGTACCTGGTACCGACAAAAGCAGTGATTTAATAATCTACTTTCCATAAAAACAGACCGTGAGGCGGTGCTGTTTTACCTGCGGCTTCCCGATCTAAAGCTTCAATCATTGATTTTAAATCTTCTGGCTCTCGCTCTCCTTTCCCTACTTCCAGTATAGTCCCTACTAAAATTCGGACCATGTTATAGAGGAAGCCGTTCCCTTTAAATATAAAAGTAAGCTCAGCACCCTCTTTCTCAATATAAGCTTGATGAATGGTCCTCACTTTACTTCCTTTTACATCAGTACGCGATGAACAAAATGAAGTAAAATCATGTTCTCCCTCAATGATCCGGCACGCCTTTTTCATCGCTTCCAAATTAAGCGGTATTTTCACATGATAGGAAAAGTGCCTGCGAAATATATCAGGTTCCCGACTGTTCCATACAAAGTATCGATACTCTTTCCCAGTGGCGTCGTAGCGTGTATGAAAGTCATCAGGTGCCTCTTCTACATCAGCAACATGGATATCATGTGGGAGCATGGAATCAAGGGCTCGTTTCCAATTGGATGGCGGAATGGACAAATTCGTATCAAAGTGAATGACTTGACCTTTGGCATGAACACCGGAATCTGTTCGGCCGGACGCTGTGATCTTCACCTTTTCCCCTTTGTGCATTTTCGCTAATGCTTTTTCAAGTACTTCTTGAACCGTGATTCCATTAGGCTGCACCTGGTAACCCGCATAACGGGTTCCATCATACGCCACTATACATTTTAAACGGGGCATAGTGCTCTCCTCCAATTTAGTTCCTTGTAAAAAATAAGCCGATCGCCAGCAGTAGAAATAAAACGCTGATGATATAATCCATTCGGCCAACCTGTAACTCTCTTAATTTCGTCCGCCCTTCGCCACCTTTATACCCTCGTGCTTCCATAGCCATAGCCAGCTCTTCAGCTCTTTTAAAAGCACTGACAAACAATGGTACTAAAAGTGGAATAATCGCTTTTATACGGTCTTTAAATGACCCTGTGCGGAAATCTACTCCTCGCGAAGCCTGAGCTTTTGAAATTTTCTCGGTTTCTTGCATTAGTGTCGGTATAAAACGCAGTGAAATCGACATCATTAAGGCTAATTCATGAACAGGAAAGCGGACTTTCTTTAAAGGCCCTAGTAAGTGCTCGATTGCATCGGTAATTTCAATTGGAGTGGTAGTTAACGTGAGTAAGGAAGTCACCATAATCAGCAGGAAAAACCTAAGTGAAATAGTTGCTCCCTGGATGACAGCTTCACGATAGAGATCCCACCCTAATATTGTTGCGATCACTTCCCCTTCTCTAGTGACAAACAAATGAAGCAAGAATGTAAAAGCAATCAAAAACCAGACAGGCTTTAATCCTTTTAAAATATAGCGGACTTTTATTCTTGTAGCAAAGGCACTTCCTACTGCAAATAAAGTCAACAACCCATAACTCATAACGGAATTAGCAAAAAATACGATCACAACAAAGAAAAAGATAATAGCAATTTTTGTTCGAGGATCTAGTCTATGGACTACGGAGCTGCCCGGGATATATTGACCAATCATCATCGTGCTACTCATGATCGTGCCCCCCTTTAACTAGATGGGCGAGTTCTTTTGCTAATTCTGTTATTGACTGGCCACGGTATGAATAATGCACATTAAATTTATCGCTGATTTTACTTATAAACTCAATAACCTCAGGAACATCCAGTTGGACAGCTTGAAGCGAGTCTTTTTGCTTAAATAATTCAATAGGCGTCCCTTCTTGATACACTTCCCCGTGGTTAAGAATGATAACGTGGTCCGCATAGGCAAGGGCATCCTCCATACTATGTGTAACAAGCACTGTAGTTAATTGCTTTTCTTCATGAAGACGTGAGAACATATTCATAATTTCCTTTTGTCCTCTAGGGTCTAATCCTGCTGTAGGTTCATCTAATACGAGCACTTCTGGATTCATAGCCAGCACTCCCGCGATAGCAACGCGCCGCATTTGCCCTCCGCTTAAATCAAAAGGAGAACGAGTTAACATGGATTCATCCAGGTGAACAGCCTCGATGGCTTCTTTTGTACGATTACTAATCTCTGTTTCGGTTACTCCAAAATTTGAAGGCCCAAAAGCGATATCCTTTTCAACCGTTTCTTCAAAGAGCTGATGTTCAGGATACTGGAAGACCACTCCTACCTTTTCCCGCAGCTCACGAAGTTGTTTATTCTTCTCGTCAGCTACAAGTCGGTAAGAGCCAATGGTTACTGAACCTTCTGTCGGCTGCACTAAACCATTTAAATGTTGAATCAACGTCGATTTACCTGATCCTGTATGGCCAATGATAGCAACAAAAGATCCGGAGTCGATATGAAAAGAGAGGTCGTGTAACGCTTTGTATTCGAAAGGACTGTTCGGCTGATACGTATAGCTTACATTTTTGAACGTAATGTCCATAATTCCTCCAACAACTCCTGGTGATTAAGTGGCTCACGTGTAAGGTTAAGACCCGCAGACTTAAGTTCCTCTGCCAGCTTTGTTACAAATGGAGTGTCTAAGCCAATCTTTTGTAACTGCTCTTTCCTGGAAAACACTTCTCTCGGCTCAGCTTCAAGCCAAACTTCACCCTCGTTCATAACCATGACACGATCTGCTTGCGTTACTTCTAACAAGTCATGAGTAATCGTTACTAACGAAAGGTTTCTCTGATTTTGAACATCAAGTACGGTATTTAATATTTCTTTTCTCCCCTTTGGATCAAGCATGGCGGTTGCTTCATCCAAAATAATGTACTGTGGGGAAACAGCAAGTACGCTGGCAATAGCCACTCTCTGCTTTTGCCCCCCAGAGAGCCGATGCGGTTCGTGATATTCATAGTCGCTCATTCCTACCGCAGATAAGCTTTCAGTAATTCGTTCAATCATTAGTTCTCTTGGCATGCCGTGATTTTCCATGCCAAATGCCACATCGTCTCTGACCGTTGTACCTACGAATTGATTGTCAGGGTTCTGAAAAACCATCCCTACGCTTTTACGTACGTCCCAAATGGTTTCTTGATTCACCAGCTGACCGTTAACATGGATCTCTCCTTCTTGAGGAAATAACAATCCATTCATAAGTTTAGCAATCGTTGATTTACCGGAACCATTGTGCCCAATGATCGCAATCCATTCATTGGCGCGGATGGTAAAATTGACGTCTTTTAATACCCAGGGCATATCATCTTGATAACGGAATGAGACATTTCTAAACTCTATCGTACTATGATCCATTGGGTTGACCCTCCGCTCTAGTAATTTCCCGGGAAATATATTTCAACATTTATCTAGTATTTCCGACATATTTCCTTATTTTTAAATAAGGGCAATAAAAAAAGGGCTGGAGTAAACCTCTTGTAGAGATTCTCGTCCTGCCCTTTACACCCATTAAAAAATGGAGATATTAAACGAGTTCAATGATCGCCATTTTTGCTCCGTCACCTTGGCGCTCGCCCAGCTTAAGCACGCGAGTGTAACCGCCTTGGCGTTCCTCATAGCGTGGTGCAATGTCAGAGAACAGCTTTTGAAGGGCTGTTTGGTCTCCTTCTTCATTCGCATCCGCTTTATAAAGGAATGATTCAGCTTGACGACGAGCGTGTAGATCGCCACGCTTACCTAGTGTAATCATCTTCTCTACAACAGAACGAAGCTCTTTCGCTTTAGCTTCTGTTGTTTCGATACGTTCGTGAATGATCAAGTCTGTAGCTAAGTTACGAAGCAGCGCCATACGTTGATCAGTAGTACGTCCTAATTTTCTAGCCATGGATTATCCCTCCCTTTTAGGAATCTCTTAGATGTGACCGATCCATTTAATCTTCTTTTCTTAAACCTAGTCCGAGCTCATCTAGTTTGTGCTTCACTTCTTCAAGAGATTTACGACCGAGGTTACGAACTTTCATCATATCGTCCTCTGATTTATTCGCAAGTTCTTGAACTGTATTAATTCCTGCACGTTTCAAGCAGTTATAAGAACGAACAGACAAATCAAGCTCTTCGATTGTCATCTCAAGAACTTTTTCTTTTTGGTCCTCTTCTTTTTCGACCATGATTTCAGCTTTTTGAGCTTCGTCAGTTAGGCCGACAAAGATATTAAGGTGTTCCATATAGATTTTTGCTCCAAGTGAGATCGCTTCTTCTGGACGAATGCTTCCATCTGTCCACACATCTAAAGTCAGCTTATCAAAGTTTGAAGTTTGACCAATCCGTGTATTCTCAACTTGATACGTTACACGAGAAACAGGTGTGAAGATAGAATCAACTGGAATTACTCCAATTGGTAAATCATCATGATTGTTTCCTTCAGCTGGACGGTATCCTCGGCCACGCTCAGCGGTAATACGCATGCGTAGCGGTGTGTTACTGTCCAGTGTAGCAATATGAAGGTCTGGGTTTAGTACTTCTACATCACTATCGTGCGTAATATCTGCTGCAGTTACCTTACCTTCCGACTGTACATCAATCTCTAAAGTCTTTTCTTCATCTGAATAAATCTTCAAAGCTAGTTTCTTTAAATTGAGTACAACGGTTGTTACATCTTCAACGACACCTTCAATTGTTGAGAATTCATGAAGAACCCCATCAATTTGTACAGATGTAACAGCTGCACCAGGTAGTGAGGATAATAAAATACGACGTAAGGAGTTACCTAGTGTTGTACCATATCCACGCTCAAGCGGTTCAACGACGAATTTACCGAATGTGGAATCACTGCTGATCTCAACCGGTTCAATTTTTGGCTTTTCAATTTCGATCATTTAAACAAAACCCTCCTTCAAAACGTCGAAACCTCGGTTAGACATCTGGTCTAACCGAAATTCCTCAGGTAGGCAGTCCCAATTTCAAGACTCATTATGACTGTCTGTGGCGGTGCTAATTACAAGCTATCATATCCCATTATAGACAGGGTGACAAATTCTATTCAGAATTATTATACGCGACGACGTTTTGGCGGACGGCAACCGTTGTGTGGTACTGGAGTCACGTCACGAATTGCAGTGATCTCTAGTCCTACGGCTTGAAGAGAACGAATTGCTGCTTCACGACCTGCGCCAGGGCCTTTAACTGTAACTTCAACAGTTTTCATTCCGTTGTCCATAGCGTCTTTCGCAGCGGCTTCGGATGCCATTTGAGCAGCAAATGGAGTAGACTTACGGGAACCTTTGAAACCAAGGGATCCAGAGCTGCTCCAAGTAATTACGTTACCTTGAACGTCGGTGATCGATACGATCGTATTGTTAAAAGTAGAGCGAATGTGAGCCACTCCGCTCTCAATATTCTTTTTCACGCGACGTTTACGACTACGAGTGTTTCCTTTACGTGCCATATTCTATAAACCTCCTTTTTAACTAATTACTTACGTTTGTTAGCCACTGTACGACGTGGGCCTTTACGAGTACGAGAGTTGTTTTTTGTCTTTTGACCACGTGCTGGAAGTCCGCGACGATGACGAATTCCACGGTAAGAACCGATTTCAATTAAACGTTTAACGTTTAGGGAATTCTCACGACGAAGGTCACCTTCCACGTTGTGGTTGTCTAGAGCTTTACGAATCTTACTTAGTTCATCTTCTGTAAGATCACGAACGCGAGTGTTTTCAGAAACGCCAGCTTCTGCTAACACTTCACTAGCTAATGACTTACCTACACCATAGATATAAGTTAAAGATACGACAACTCGTTTTTCACGAGGGATATCAATACCTGCTATACGTGCCATTTAGTACGTGCACCTCCTTGGTTAATTAACCTTGTTTTTGTTTGTGTTTAGGATTTTCACAGATAACCATTACTTTACCTTTACGTCGGATAACTTTGCATTTCTCGCAAATTGGTTTTACAGAAGGCCTTACCTTCATCATCCATACCTCCTTTTATAACGGAGCTCTGTTTTTTATTTATAACGGTACGTAATACGTCCTCTTGTTAGATCATACGGGGAAAGTTCTACCGTCACTTTATCTCCAGGCAAGATTCGAATAAAGTGCATACGAATTTTACCAGAAACATGAGCTAAGACAGTATGACCGTTATCAAGCTCTACTTTAAATTGTGCATTTGGTAGAGTTTCAACGATTTTACCTTCCACTTCAATTACATCGTCTTTCGCCATCGAGTTGATCTCCCTTCTCTAAATCAGTCACTTCTTCATTGACATATTTTGATACGGCAAATCGAAGCTTGCCATTCGTGACGCGACCTGTTTCCAGAAGGCTGTTTTGGACTTCCGGAGAGACGAAATCCTTAAGCTCTACATGCTGCAGATTCTTTTTCTTTGGTCGATCGTACTTTCGTTTCTCTCCGTCGGCAAGCAGCAGGAAGCGGTCTTCTAGAATTTCTATAATGACAGCATACTGACCTGCCTCACGTCCTTGAACAATACGAACAACTTGACCTATTCGTGGACTCGACTCAGATTCATTCAAACACGATCACCTTCACTTAGGTTGTAGTTAATACTTCGTAACCTTCTTCCGTAATCGCAATGGTGTGTTCAAAATGCGCACACATTTTACCATCTTGTGTCACTACCGTCCAATGATCTGCCAGTGTCTTCACATATCGAGACCCCGCATTGACCATTGGCTCTACAGCCAATACCATTCCAGGTTTCAATCGCGGCCCTTTATTTGGGGGACCGTAATGAGGAATTTGCGGCGCCTCATGTAAATCCTGCCCAACTCCGTGGCCTACGTATTCACGAACGATCGAAAAACCTCCAGTTTCTGCGTAACTTTGAATGGCATGGGATATATTTGAAAGGCGTACACCAGGCTTAGCTTCATTGAGTCCTTTCCACAGCGCTGCTTCTGTTACTCTCAGCAAATCCGCAGTGTTGTCATCAACAGTGCCGACTGGATACGTCCAAGCCGAATCACCATGATAGCCTTGGTATTTCGCACCAATATCGATACTAATGATATCTCCCTCGTTGAGTACCCGGTCTCCCGGAATACCATGAACGAGCTCTTCATTGACCGACGCGCAAATACTACCACGGAATCCATTATAACCTTTAAAAGAAGGGATTGCATCCATGCTGCGTATGAAGTCATCAGCGATTTGATTTAATTCACCTGTCGTCACACCAGGCCGGATGTTCTTCTTCATTTCTTGGTGCGTTAAGGCGACGATACGGCCGGCTTCCCGCATGATTTCTAATTCCCGTGGTGTCTTGCAAATAATCATTTCAAAAGGCCTCCGAGCTTTTTGTCAATATCTTCAAAAACGAGATTGATATCTCGATCACCATCGAATGTGACTAAATAGCCTTTTTCCTGGTAGAAATCAAGAAGTGGTTGAGATTGCTCTACATTTACTTCTAAACGTTTCTTCACGGTTTCGGGTTGATCGTCTTCACGCTGAATAAGCTCTGCTCCATCATGATCACATTTACCTTCCTCTTTAGGAGGGTTAAATATTACATGATAAGTTGCTCCACAAGTCGGGCAAACTCTTCGTCCGGTTAGGCGTTCGACAAGTTTGTCTTTTGGAACATCAATATGAAGAACATAATCGACTGATTCGTTCATATCTGCTAACAAATTTTCAAGGGCATCTGCTTGAGCAATTGTACGAGGGAAGCCATCCAGCAGAAAGCCTTCTTGACAATCAGGTTTACTCAGACGCTCGCGAACAATTCCAATTGTTACTTCATCTGGAACTAGTTCACCTTTATCCATAAAAGATTTAGCTTCTTGACCAAGTGCTGTTCCTTCTTTGATAGCTAAACGGAACATATCTCCAGTAGAGATATGAGGGATGTTATATTTCTCGACTATCTTTTCTGCCTGAGTACCCTTACCGGCACCAGGAAGACCCATCAGAATTAAGTTCAACGTGTTCCCTCCGCTCTCTTATTCATTAGCTTCTTTCAAATTTATTTAATAAAGCCTTTATAGTGGCGTTTAACGAGCTGGCTTTCTAACTGTTTCATCATTTCAAGGGCAACCCCTACGACGATGAGTAGTCCAGTTCCTCCTACTTGAACGCTTGGCGGCAGATCAGCTACTGCTCCAAGAATAATAGGAAGGATAGAGACAGCTGCAAGAAAGATTGATCCTACGAAAGTTAAACGGTACATCACTCTAGTTAAATACGTTTCAGTATTTGCACCAGGACGAATCCCAGGTATATATCCGCCTTGCTTTTTTAAATTCTCTGCCATTTGCTCAGGATTTACTTGAACAAAGGTATAGAAATAAGTAAAAGCAATAATTAACGCAACATAGATAATCATTCCAGGCCAGTTCTGATAATCAAAAATATATTGGATTACAGAAGCTACTTCATTACCTTCAAAGAAACCAGCTACCGTACTCGGTGCGATAATAAAAGAGATGGCAAAGATTACGGGAATAACCCCTGCGGCATTTACTTTAATCGGCAGGTGAGTAGAATGCCCACCTACAGGAGAACGATTGACAAGCTTCTTAGCATACTGAATAGGAATCTTACGAAGCGCTTGCTGGATGAAAATGACACCTACAACAACCGCCACAATGACTAATGCAAGAATGGCAATAATCACTAGATTCATAAATAGCTCCTCACCTGCACCAGTAATGTACTGGTCATACAGTTGATTCGCTCCTGTCGGAATCGCAGCAACGATCCCGGCAAAGATTAAGATGGAAATACCATTTCCAACGCCGTGAGACGTAATCTGCTCACCAAGCCACATTAAGAACGCTGTTCCTCCTGTTAAAACAAGTGCGATGACAGCAAATTTCAAAGGACCAGGTTCAGCGATAAGCTGTCCTCCAGCCAATGCGTTGAAACCGATCGACATCCCAATAGCTTGAATAAAGGCTAGAACGATCGTCCCGTAGCGGGTAAACTGAGCTAATTTTCGACGGCCGACTTCGCCTTGCTTTTTCCATTCCGCGAATTTCGGGACTACATCCATCTGTAGCAATTGCATAATAATGGAGGCTGTGATGTAAGGCATAATCCCCATAGCGAAGATGGAGAAATTCTGC
Organism: Halobacillus sp. B23F22_1; assembly: GCF_043497005.1. NCBI lineage: Bacteria > Bacillati > Bacillota > Bacilli > Caryophanales > Bacillaceae > Halobacillus > Halobacillus sp. B23F22_1. The sequence continues at coordinate 20,395 of NZ_JBIEKE010000006.1, forward strand.
AGTGCACCGCCTCCAAATGTGTTTAAGAAACCAAAGGCATTTTGTTCATCCATGAAGTTAATGGCTTCTCTATTTGAAAAAGGTACAGGGATGAAAGTTCCCACGCGAAAAACAATAAGCATCAATAATGTGAAGATAATTTTCCGTCGAATATCACCCACGCGCATAAAATTGGAGATTGTCCGGAACATTAAATCACCTCAGTTTGACCGCCCGCTGCTTCAATAGCTTCTTTAGCTGAAGCAGAGAACTTATGAGCTTTCACTGTAAGCTTTTTCTCAACAGAACCTTTAGCAAGTACTTTAATACCTGCTTTCTCTTTGCTGACTACGCCAGTTTCAAGTAGAAGTTCAGGTGTAACCTCTGTGCCCTCGTCAAAACGGTTAAGAGCATCTAGGTTTACGATTGCAAACTCTTTACGGTGAATATTCGTAAATCCACGTTTTGGTAAACGTTGGAATAGTGGCATTTGACCACCTTCGAAACCTGGACGAGTTTTGCTACCAGAACGTTGTCCTTGACCTTTGTGGCCACGGCCTGAAGTTTTACCATTACCAGAAGCCATTCCACGACCTACGCGGTTACGTTTCTTGTTCGTTCCTGATACTGGTTTAAGTTCATGCAGTTTCATGCGAGCACCTCCTTATAGTTGTTTCAGTTCTTATACTTCTTTAACGGATACAAGGTGTGACACCTTGTTAGTCATACCTCGGATAGCTGGGTTATCTTCAACTACGACAGTTTGACGAATTTTGTTGAGACCTAGCGCTTTAACAGTAGAGCGCTGATCTTGTGGTCTGCCAATCACACTGCGCGTGAGGGTAACTTCTAACTTTTTAGCCATTTCATTTCCCTCCTTATCCTACAGTTCTTCTACGGACTTCCCACGAAGACGAGCAACGTCTTCTGCGCGCTTAAGCTCTCCAAGTCCCGTAAGTGTCGCACGTACCATGTTAATTGGTGTGTTTGAACCAAGTGACTTAGAAAGAATGTCTTGAACACCTGCTAGTTCAAGGACTGCACGTACAGGACCACCTGCGATAACTCCGGTACCTTCTGCAGCTGGCTTCATAAGAATACTGCCTGCACCGAACTGTCCTGTAATTTCGTGAGGAATCGTCGTATCTTTAATTGGTACTGAAATAAGATTCTTCTTCGCATCATCGATAGCCTTTTTAATTGCATCTGGTACCTCTTGTGCTTTACCAGTTCCAAATCCAACATGGCCATTTTTATCACCTACGACAACTAATGCAGCAAAACGGAAGCGGCGTCCACCTTTAACAACTTTTGCAACACGGTTGATCGTAACTACGCGTTCTTCAAGATCAAGTTTACTAGGGTCAATGTTTGTTAGCATGTATGTCCCTCCTTTAACGATTAAAATACTAGACCGGCTTCACGAGCCGCATCTGCTAATGCTTTTACACGTCCATGATACAAGTAACCACCACGGTCAAACACAACTACTTCATAGCCGTTGTCTTTCGCACGTTTAGCGACTAATTCACCGACTTTTTTAGCTGCTTCTGCATTACCTGTGTTTTCAAGTCCGAAATCTTTTTCAGCCGTAGAAGCACTTGCCACTGTGTTTTGCGTTTCATCATTAATTAATTGTGCATAGATGTGTTTGTTTGAACGATAAACGTTTAAACGCGGGCGTTCAGCTGTTCCTACAACGCTTGAGCGTACGCGTGCATGACGCTTTTTGCGAACAGCATTCTTATCAGCCTTTGTGATCATCTCAGTCACTCCTTTCTATTCCTACCTAAGAACCTTATTTAGCTGTCTTTCCTTCTTTTCTACGAACATATTCGTTTTCGTAACGAATCCCTTTGCCTTTATACGGCTCTGGAGGACGGATAGCACGGATCTTAGCGGCAACAGCACCAACTAGTTCTTTGTCGATTCCTTTAACAGTAACTTTGGTGTTTGAAGGAACTTCGATATCAATTCCGTCGCGCTTTTCAACTTCTACAGGGTGAGAATATCCAGCGTTAATAACAACTGTTTCTCCCTGCTTCTGAGCACGGTATCCAACCCCGATAATTTCAAGGCTTTTCTCAAATCCTTTGGAAACACCCTCAACCATGTTACCGATCAGGCTGCGAGTAGTACCGTGAAGAGCACGATGTTCTTTGTGATCGCTTGGACGAGCTACTGAAAGAACGTTATCTTCAACCTTCACTGTAATATCCTCATGGAACGTACGAGTTAATTCGCCTTTAGGGCCTTTAACTGTGATTGTATTATTATCCTGAATGATTTCTACACCTTCAGGAATTTCTAATGATTTCAATCCTACACGAGACATTTATCTGCACCTCCTGTCTATTCTGTTTAGATTACCAAACGTAAGCTAGAACTTCGCCGCCAATGGCTTGTTCACGAGCTTCTTTATCTGTTAGTACACCTTTTGAAGTAGAAACCACAGCAACACCTAGACCGTTTAGAACTTTCGGAAGTTCTTCAGCTTTCGCGTATACACGAAGACCTGGCTTACTAATACGTTTCACTCCGCTAATTACACGCTCATCATTTTGTCCGTATTTAAGGAAGATGCGTAAAACACCTTGCTTGTTGTCTTCAACAAATTCATAATCACGTACAAAACCTTCACGCTTAAGGATATCAGCAATTTCTTTTTTTACTTTAGAAGCTGGTAGTTCAAGCTTCTCGTGACGCACCATATTCGCGTTACGAATACGCGTGAGCATATCTGCAATTGGATCTGTCATAGTCATAACTTATATACCTCCTTCCCTGTCTCGGGTTTACCAGCTGGCTTTTTTGACGCCAGGGATTTGTCCTTTATATGCAAGTTCACGGAAACAAATACGGCAAAGTTTGAATTTGCGCAGTACGGAATGAGGACGTCCGCAACGTTCACAGCGAGTATATTCGCGTACTTGGTACTTTTGTTTGCGTTGTTGCTTCGCGACCATAGATTTTTTAGCCACTATTTTCCCTCCTTATGGTTAGCTCATTATTTCTGAAACGGCATACCGAATTGAGCTAATAGTTCACGTGATTCTTCGTCAGTGTCAGCAGTTGTGACGATAACGATGTCCATGCCACGCACTTTATCTACTTTGTCATAATTAATTTCTGGGAAAATCAACTGTTCTTTTACACCTAGAGTGTAGTTTCCACGACCATCAAAAGCTTTCTTTGAGATCCCACGGAAGTCACGAACACGTGGTAAAGATACAGCAATCAGTTTCTGGAAAAATTCGTACATGCGCTCTCCACGCAGTGTTACTTTCGCTCCGATTGGCATACCTTCACGCAGACGGAATCCCGCGATAGATTTCTTCGCTTTAGTGATCATTGGTTTTTGACCAGAGATTTGAGATAGTTCCTCAACTGCTGTGTCAAGTGCTTTCGCGTTTTGAACAGCATCACCAACACCCATATTAATTACGATCTTTTCAATCTTAGGTGCTTGCATAACAGAGTCATAGTTAAACTTGCTCATCATAGATGGCACAATTTCTTCTTGATATCTTTTCTGAAGTTCGTTCATCAAGTGGCCCTCCTTTCGTCACTGGATTATTTATCTAATGCTTCCCCAGATTTTTTCGCGATACGAACTTTCTTACCGTCTTCAACTTTATAACCAACACGAGTTGGTTCGCCAGATTTTGGATCTATTGGCATAACGTTTGAGACGTGAATCGGCGCTTCTTTTGTAAGAATCCCACCTTGTGGGTTATCTTGAGAAGGCTTCGCGTGTTTCTTAACTTCGTTAATTCCTTCAACTAGGACACGTTCTTTCTTCGGGAAAGCTTCCAGGATGGTTCCTTGCTTTCCTTTGTCCTTGCCGGAAATAACCATTACTTTGTCACCTTTTTTCACGTGCATGCTTCGCGCACCTCCTTAACAAGGCTTATCATTTCAAGGGTTTATAATACTTCTGGAGCTAGTGATACAATCTTCATGAATTTAGCATCACGAAGTTCACGAGCAACTGGTCCAAAGATACGAGTACCACGTGGACCTTTATCATCACGTACAATTACGGCTGCATTCTCGTCAAAACGGATATAAGAACCATCTTTACGACGCATGCCGCTCTTAGAACGTACAATTACGGCTTTTACTACTTCACCTTTTTTAACAACGCCCCCTGGTGTTGCCTGTTTCACAGTAGCGGTGATAATATCACCGATGTTAGCAGTTTTGCGTCCAGATCCACCCAATACTTTAATAGTTTGGATTTCACGAGCACCAGAGTTGTCGGCTACTTTCAAACGAGTCTCCTGTTGAATCATACACTGTAACCTCCCTTCGGAATCTCTCCGAGCGAACTATATTAGATAATAACAGACTCTTCAACAACTTCAACTAAACGGAAACGTTTGGTTGCAGATAATGGACGAGTTTCCATGATGCGCACGATGTCGCCATTTTTAGCTTGGTTGTTTTCGTCATGAGTCTTGAATTTTTTTGAATATTTTACGCGCTTGCCATAAAGCTTGTGGAATTTATAAGTTTCAACTAAAACAGTGATTGTTTTATCCATTTTATCGGATACTACACGGCCAGTGTAAACTTTACGATCGTTACGTTCACTCATGTGAGGGTGACCTCCTCTCATCTATTAGTTATTTACGCCTAGCTCACGTTCGCGAGCAACAGTTTTCATACGAGCGATAGACTTGCGAACTTCGCGAATACGCGCAGTGTTCTCAAGTTGACCTGTTGCCAGCTGGAAACGTAGGTTAAAAAGTTCTTCTTTCAAAGACTTTACTTTTTGTTCAATTTCGGCAGTGGTTAATTCACGGATTTCATTAGCCTTCATTGATTTCACCACCAATTTCTTCACGTTTTACAAATTTAGTTCTGATCGGCAGCTTGTGAGAAGCAAGACGCAGCGCTTCGCGTGCAACTTCTTCAGATACACCTGCTACTTCGAACAAAATTTTACCTGGTTTCACCACAGCGACAAAACCTTCTGGAGCACCTTTACCGGAACCCATTCGTACTTCTAGGGGTTTAGCAGTATAAGGTTTGTCTGGGAAGATTTTAATCCATACTTTACCGCCACGCTTCATGTAACGAGTCATAGCAATACGCGCTGCTTCAATTTGACGAGCAGTGATCCATGCAGGATCGATAGCTTGTAGTCCATATTCTCCGAATGATACGGATGTGCCGCCCTTCGCGCGACCTTTTAGGCTGGCACGGTGTTGACGACGATATTTAACACGTTTAGGCATTAACATAATGCTGTTCCCCCTTCCTTATTTTTCGTTTTTTGTTGGAAGGACTTCTCCACGATAGATCCACACTTTAACACCAAGCTTACCGTAAGTTGTGTCAGCTTCTGCAGTTCCGTAATCGATATCTGCACGAAGTGTGTGAAGTGGTACTGTTCCTTCGCTGTAATATTCAGCACGAGCGATATCCGCACCGCCTAGGCGTCCTGATACTTGTGTACGAATACCTTTAGCTCCTGCGCGCATAGCACGTTGGATTGTTTGTTTTTGTGCACGACGGAAAGAAACACGGTTTTCCAATTGACGTGCGATATTGTCAGCTACAAGAGTAGCGTTCAAGTCTGGTTTTTTCACCTCAACGATGTTGATGTGAACTCGTTTGCCAGTCAGATCGTTAAGCGATTTACGAAGTGCTTCAACTTCTGAACCGCCTTTACCGATAACCATACCTGGTTTACCTGTGTGAATAGTAATATTTACACGGTTTGCTGCACGCTCAATTTCAATTTGAGAAACGGCAGCGTCTTTAAGACGTTGTTCTGTATATTCACGAATTTTAATGTCTTCATGCAATAAGTCAGCGTAGTCTTTGCCAGCGTACCATTTTGATTCCCAGTCACGGATAACGCCGATACGAAGACCTACCGGATTAACTTTTTGACCCACTGATTATCCCTCCTTCTTTTCTGATACAACCACTGTAATGTGGCTCGTACGTTTGTTAATTTGGCTTGCACGTCCCATAGCACGAGGGCGGAAACGTTTAAGTGTTACACCTTCATTTACAAACGCTTCGGAAACGTATAAGTTGTCTGGATCCATTTCATAATTGTGTTCCGCATTGGCAATCGCTGATTTAAGCACTTTCTCGATTACAGGAGAAGCGCCGCGCTGAGTTAAGCGCAATGTTGCGATCGCGTCACCTACGTTTTTTCCTCGGATTAAATCAATCACTAGACGAGCTTTACGAGGAGCAATACGAACGGTTTTAGCAACTGCTTTAGCTTGCATTAGAGTGCCTCCTCTCTACTTTAGCGTTTTGTTTTCTTATCGTCACCAGAGTGTCCCTTGAACGTACGGGTTGGTGCGAATTCACCTAGTTTGTGACCAACCATGTCTTCAGTCACGTATACAGGTACATGTTTGCGTCCGTCATAGACGGCTATTGTGTGTCCAACAAAGTTTGGGAAGATCGTAGAACGACGTGACCAAGTCTTGATCACCTGGTTCTTGCTATCTTCGTTCAACTTTTCAACTTTTTTCATTAAATGGTCATCTACAAAAGGTCCCTTTTTTAGGCTGCGGCCCATGAATAAACCTCCCTTCGTGATTGAGAGACGGGGATTGTTACCCGTCGTTCAATCCCGTTATTTTTTACCTCTTCTACGAACGATATATTTATCAGACGGCTTGTTGCGCTGACGAGTCTTGTACCCAAGAGTTGGTTTACCCCATGGAGATACTGGAGAAGGTCGACCGATTGGTGCACGTCCTTCACCACCACCGTGTGGGTGATCGCTAGGGTTCATAACAGAACCACGTACAGTTGGGCGCTTGCCTTTCCAGCGAGAACGTCCGGCTTTACCTATACTGATTAGTTCGTGCTCCAGGTTACCAACTTGACCGATTGTTGCGCGGCAAGTGCTTAGTACTAGGCGAACTTCACCAGAAGTAAGACGTACTAGAGTGTATTTTTCTTCACGACCAAGGATTTGAGCTGAAGCTCCAGCTGAACGTACTAGCTGACCTCCACGTCCTGGTTTAAGCTCAATGTTGTGTACAATTGTACCAACAGGAATATCCTTCAATTGAAGAGCGTTACCAGTTTTAATGTCAGATCCTTGACCAGAGATGATTTCGTTACCTACTTTAAGCCCTTTTGGAGCCAGGATGTAACGTTTTTCACCATCAACGTAGTTAATTAGTGCAATGTTTGCGGAGCGGTTTGGATCGTATTCGATTGTAGCAACGCGTCCAGGTATTCCATCTTTATCACGCTTAAAGTCGATGATACGATATTGACGCTTGTGACCTCCGCCCTGATGACGAACTGTCAGCCTACCCTGGTTGTTACGTCCTCCACGTTTGTGAAGCGGAGTAACTAGGGAGCGTTCAGGTTTGTCAGTAGTGATCTCAGCGAAATCAGATACTGTCATGTGTCGACGACCGTTAGTAATTGGTCGGAACTTTTTAATCGCCATCTTTTTTCCCTCCTTCACTTACAAGTTTTATATTTTATACTTCAAAGAATTCTAGTTCTTCACTGTCTTCAGTCAACGTAATAACTGCTTTCTTACGGTCAGAACGGTATCCGCCGTAACGACCCATACGCTTGAACTTACCTTTAAGGTTCATAGTGTTTACGTTAGCTACTTTAACTCCAAAAATCTCTTCAACAGCATTTTTGATTTCAGTTTTGTTAGCTTTCGTGCTCACTTCAAACGTATATTTCTTTTCTCCCATAAGGTCAGCAGAATGTTCAGTAATGACAGGGCGTTTAATAATATCGCGTGGTTCTTTCATTATGAGAGCACCTCCCCTGCTTTTTCAGCTGCTTCCTTCGTTAGGATAAGCTTGTCATGCGTTAGTAAATCTAACACACTTACTTGATCTACAGTAGTTGCACTAACTGTAGGGATGTTATTAGAAGATAGAACAACATTTTCGTTGTTATCTGCTGTAACAATTAGAGCTTTTTCGTTCACTTCCAGCCCTTTCAAAATGTTTACTACTTCTTTAGTTTTTGGCGCATCAAGAGAAAGATCTTCAAGAACGATCACGTTGTTCTCTTGTACTTTAGAAGAGTAAGCAGATTGTAGTGCTAAACGACGAACCTTTCTAGGAAGTTTGTAGCTGTAGCTACGTGGTGTAGGACCAAATACAGTTCCTCCACCTACCCATTGTGGTGCACGAATTGTACCTTGACGCGCACGTCCAGTACCTTTTTGGCGCCATGGTTTACGTCCGCCGCCACTAACTTCAGAACGGTTTTTAACTTTGTGTGTACCTTGACGCAATGTTGCACGCTGGGCCACAGCTGCTTCATGTAAAACATGAGTGTTTGGTTCAACACCAAAAACAGCTTCGTTTAGTTCGATATCTCCAACTTTAGAGCCGCTTTGGTTTAATAGTGCTACTTTAGGCATGACATATCCTCCCTTCCTTTAATTATTTGCTAGCCTTAACTGCACTCGATACTTTAACGTAAGATTTTTTCGGACCTGGTACGTTACCTTTAATCAATAGTAAATTGCGCTCAGCGTCCACTTTCACTACTTCAAGGTTTTGTAGAGTTACTGTTTCTCCACCCATTTGTCCTGCAATGCCTTTACCTTTAAAGACTTTTGATGGGTCAGCACCTTGTCCCATAGATCCAGAACGACGGTGAAAGCGGGAACCGTGGCTCATTGGGCCGCGAGATTGGTTGTGGCGCTTAATTGCACCTTGGAAACCTTTCCCTTTAGAAGTTCCTGTTACATCAATTACGTCACCAGCTTCGAAAATATCCACCTTAACCTCTTGACCAAGTTCATAGTCATCAAGGTTTGTATTACGGAATTCACGAATGTAGCGCTTAGGTGTTGTGCTTGCTTTTTCAGCGTGACCTTGATCCGCTTTCTTCAATCGGTTTGACTTTTGATCAGCAAAACCTAGTTGAAGGGCGTCATAGCCATCGTTATCAGCAGTTTTCTTTTGCAGAACTACGTTTGGTTCTGCTTCTACTACTGTTACCGGGATAAGCTCTCCATCTTCAGAGAAGATTTGAGTCATACCGACTTTACGTCCTAAGATTCCTTTCGTCATCCGTTACACCTCCTAATATTAGTTCATTTTTTTATAGTTTAATTTCGATATCCACACCAGATGGTAGATCAAGACGCATTAGCGAATCAACCGTCTGCGGCGTTGGATTAACAATGTCGATTAGACGTTTGTGTGTACGCATTTCGAACTGCTCACGAGCATCTTTATACTTGTGAGTTGCACGAAGTACAGTGTAGATTGACTTTTCAGTTGGAAGCGGAATTGGACCAGATACGTTTGCTCCAGAGCGCTTCGCTGTGTCTACGATTTTTTCAGCGGACTGATCCAGAACCCTGTGATCATACGCCTTTAAACGAATACGAATTTTTTCTTTTGCCATTATGTTCCCTCCTTCTTCGCCCATTTTTTTAAATAGACATTCTCCGCGAAAATTCCTTGACTCACTAGCCATGGCAAAGGGGCCGGGTGTGTCAACAACCTTTCGCATCATCGCCTTTTATGACCAACATTACTCATTATATAGAAGAAATGTGGTCAATGCAAGAGTTTTTCATAAATATTTATCTATGAACACCACAAAATATTATACTAATAATTTTAGGCTATTTCAACATGATTAAACAAATTTTTAACTCTAATAGATTACACATAAAAAATCAGCAGCTCGGTGAGCTGCTGATTTTAATATTTTTAAAATTATTCAGTGATAGATGCAACAACGCCAGCGCCAACTGTACGTCCGCCTTCACGGATAGAGAACTTAGTTCCATCTTCGATCGCGATTGGAGAAATAAGTTCTACAGTCATTTCAACGTTATCACCAGGCATTACCATCTCTACGCCTTCTGGAAGTTGAATAACACCAGTTACGTCAGTTGTACGGAAGTAGAACTGTGGGCGGTAGTTAGAGAAGAATGGTGTGTGACGTCCACCTTCATCTTTAGATAGTACATAAACCTCAGCTTGGAACTTCGTGTGTGGAGTAATAGTACCAGGCTTAGCTAGAACTTGTCCACGGTTGATTTGTTCACGGTCAACACCACGTAGAAGTGCACCAATGTTATCGCCAGCTTCAGCATAGTCAAGAAGCTTACGGAACATTTCAACACCAGTGATTGTAGTTTTCTTAGCTTCTGGAGCAAGACCGATGATTTCAACTTCGTCACCGACTTTGATTTGTCCACGCTCAACACGTCCAGTAGCAACAGTACCACGACCAGTGATTGAGAATACGTCCTCAACTGGCATCATGAATGGCTGGTCTACGTCACGCTCTGGGTTTGGAATGTACTCATCAACAGCATCCATTAGGTCATAGATGCGTTGCTCGTACTCTTCATCGCCCTCAAGAGCTTTAAGAGCAGAACCACTTACTACTGGTACATCGTCACCATCGAAGTCATACTCAGAAAGCAAGTCACGAACTTCCATTTCAACTAGTTCAAGCAGCTCTTCGTCGTCTACCATGTCAGTTTTGTTTAGGAATACTACAATTGCAGGTACACCAACCTGACGAGATAGCAGGATGTGCTCACGAGTTTGTGGCATCGGGCCGTCAGCTGCAGATACAACTAGAATAGCTCCGTCCATTTGTGCAGCACCAGTGATCATGTTTTTAACATAGTCAGCGTGACCTGGGCAGTCAACGTGTGCATAGTGACGGTTTTCAGTTTCATACTCAACGTGGGCAGTAGAGATTGTGATTCCACGCTCGCGCTCTTCAGGAGCACCGTCGATCATGTCGTATGCCATTGCAGAACCTTCACCAGATCTTTTGTGAAGTACAGTTGTAATAGCAGCAGTTAATGTTGTTTTACCGTGGTCAACGTGTCCAATAGTACCAATGTTAACGTGGGACTTGGAACGGTCGAATTTTTCTTTACCCATAGTATATTTCCTCCTTTAAATAAGAAACAAAGTGTATTTTTAAAACTCAATTTTTATATGAAGCAGAGGGGCTTTAACCCCTAAGCTTACAATACAAGTTATACTTTAACTTTGCAAAAAAATCAATTATTCACCAGCATTTTTCTTGATGATTTCCTCAGAAATGCTCTTCGGTACTTCTTCATAGTGATCGAAGTGCATCGTGTACGTTCCTCGACCTTGAGTGTTAGAACGAAGAGACGTTGCATAACCAAACATTTCAGATAGTGGGACAAATGCTTTAACTACTTGGGCGGATCCACGAGTTTCCATACCTTCAACACGTCCGCGACGGGAAGTTACATCACCCATAATATCTCCCATGTATTCTTCAGGAATAACAACTTCAACTTTCATCATTGGTTCAAGAAGAACAGGTTTACATTTGTTCTTAGCTTCTTTAAGTGCCATAGAAGCAGCTACTTTAAAGGCCATTTCGTTAGAGTCAACATCATGGTACGAGCCATCATATAGAGTGGCTTTAATGTCAACCATAGGGTAGCCGGCTAATACACCATTTTCCATAGAACCTTTAATACCAGCTTCTACAGATGGAATATATTCACGCGGTACTACACCACCAACGATTTTGTTTACAAATTCGAAGCCAGCGCCTTCTTCGTTCGGCTCAAATTTAACCCAAACGTGACCGAATTGTCCACGACCACCAGACTGACGTACGAACTTACCTTCAACTTCTGCACTTCCACGGAATGTTTCGCGGTAAGCAACTTGAGGAGCACCAATGTTCGCTTCAACTTTAAACTCACGACGCAAACGATCTACGATGATATCCAGGTGAAGCTCACCCATACCAGCAATGATTGTTTGACCAGTTTCTACGTTAGTTTCTGTTTGGAACGTTGGATCCTCTTCTGCTAGTTTACCAAGTGCTACTGCCATCTTGTCTTGGTCAGCCTTAGATTTAGGCTCGATCGCAACAGAGATTACCGGCTCAGGGAATTCCATAGATTCAAGAATAACAAGACTCTTTTCATCACACAGAGTGTCACCTGTTCCAGTGTCTTTAAGACCTACAGCACCGGCAATATCTCCAGCGTATACCGTTGAGATCTCTTCACGAGAGTTGGCGTGCATCTGCAGGATACGACCTACACGTTCACGCTTATCTTTCGTAGAGTTCTTAACGTATGAACCAGAGTTCAGCGTACCAGAGTAAACACGGAAGAATGTAAGTTTACCAACGTAAGGGTCAGTTGCAACTTTAAATGCCAATGCTGAAAACGGCTCGTTGTCGTCCGGCTTACGTACAACTTCTTCTTCTGTTTGTGGAACATGTCCTTCAATTGGAGGCACGTCTAGTGGAGATGGAAGGTAATCAATTACCCCATCAATTAGAAGCTGAACACCTTTGTTTTTGAAAGCTGAACCACAGAATACCGGGTAGAAATCAACGCTCAAAGTTGCAGTACGAATAGCAACTTTCAACTCATCGTTAGTAATCTCTTCCCCTTCTAGGTACTTCATCATAAGATCTTCATCAAGTTCCGCAACAGCTTCTACAAGCTTGCCGCGGTACTCCTCCGCTTGCTCTTTGTACTCATCAGGAATTTCACGTGCTTCAGCACGAGTTCCTAAATCGTCCATGTAATAGTAAGCTTCCATTGTTACAAGATCAATGATTCCTTCAAAGTCATCTTCAGCACCAATTGGAAGTTGGACAGCAGCTGCGTTAGCACCCAGACGATCACTAAGTGTGCCTAAGGAGTAGATGAAGTCTGCTCCGATTTTATCCATTTTGTTGATGAATACGATACGTGGAACACCGTAAGTTGTGGCCTGACGCCATACTGTCTCAGTTTGTGGTTCAACACCAGACTGAGCATCAAGTACAGCTACAGAACCGTCAAGTACACGCAGGGAACGCTCAACTTCAACTGTGAAGTCTACGTGTCCTGGAGTATCAATGATGTTAATACGGTGGTCTTTCCACTGAGCAGTTGTCGCAGCGGAAGTGATTGTAATTCCGCGCTCTTGTTCCTGCTCCATCCAGTCCATTTGGGAAGCTCCTTCGTGAGTTTCACCAATTTTGTGGATACGTCCTGTGTAGAAAAGAATACGCTCGGTAGCTGTCGTTTTACCGGCATCAATGTGAGCCATAACACCGATATTACGAGTCTTTTCCAAGGAGAACTCTCTAGCCATGATTTTTTCTCCTTCCTGATTGAAAGTGATTTTCGCTGATTACCAACGATAGTGTGCGAATGCTTTGTTTGCTTCCGCCATTTTGTGCATATCTTCACGGCGCTTAACTGCTGCACCGGTATTGTTTGCTGCATCTAGAATTTCATTTGCAAGACGTTCTTCCATTGTTTTTTCTCCGCGAAGACGCGCATAGTTAACAATGAAACGAAGGCCTAGTGCTTGACGACGCTCTGGGCGCACCTCTACTGGTACTTGGTAGTTTGATCCACCTACACGGCGAGCGCGTACTTCTAGTACTGGCATTACATTTTTCATTGCTTGGTCAAAAGCTTCCATAGCGTCGTTTCCACTACGCTCTTGAACAAGTTCAAATGATTTATAAAGAATTTTCTGAGCTTTACCGCGCTGTCCGTCAACCATAATTTGGTTGATTAAGCGAGTAACAAGCTTAGAGTTATACATTGGATCTGGTAACACATCACGTTTAGCTACTGGTCCTTTACGTGGCATATGTTCCCCTCCTTTCCTGAAATTTATTTATTATGCTAAAAGCATTGTTTTATTTTTTAGGTTTTTTCGTACCGTATTTAGAACGACCTTGCATACGGCCATCTACGCTTGCAGTGTCAAGTGCACCACGAACGATGTGATAGCGAACACCAGGTAAGTCTTTAACACGTCCGCCACGGATAAGAACAACACTGTGCTCTTGCAGGTTGTGGCCGATTCCAGGAATGTAGGCGTTAACTTCAATTTGGTTAGTCAAACGAACACGCGCATACTTACGTAGTGCAGAGTTCGGTTTCTTTGGAGTCATCGTACCTACACGTGTGCAAACTCCACGTTTTTGAGGAGAAGACTGATCAGTCATGCGTTTCTTGTAGCTGTTATAGCCTTTGTTCAACGCAGGGGAGTCAGACTTTTTGCTTTTGCTTACGCGTCCTTTACGAACTAGTTGGTTAATTGTTGGCATTTTAATATCCTCCCTTCAATTCTTTAATACCACACATCCAGGTGGTTCATAAAAAGGCAAAAAACAAAGCTTTCGCGATTCACCGCCAAAACTTTATTGCTTTATCGCCACTGTAGCAGCTCCAACGTCAATGCCGCACGCATTACCTAACTCTCTCATTGAATCAACTTTTGTATGAGGAATGTTTAATTGTGCAGCTAGTTTTGCCACTTTTAATGTCATCGTCTGATCAGCATCGTCAGCCGTTATGACTTCAACCACTCCGCCATTTTTCATAGCTTTAAGTGTTTGCTTAGTCCCAATGACTATATCTGATTTAGCCTGTGCTACTTTTTCATAAGACATCTGCATATCCTCCAAAGTAACATGGATAAACGGAAGCACCTTGATTATATTATCACTAGCGAAAACCCATGTCAACTGGATTTTGAAAATAGTGTTTTAAAGATGCTTCCTTTTTTATCCTCTGTTAACCTTCACCTTGATTTTTAAAACTGAGTTACTTCTTCAGCAGCTTCGTTCTTTTCTTCTTTCTGTTCTGACTCAGCTTGAATCTTACGGTATCTTGTCATACCTGTACCGGCCGGGACAAGTTTACCGATAATAACATTCTCTTTAAGACCTAGTAATTCATCGCGTTTACCTTTGATCGCTGCATCAGTGAGGACACGAGTTGTTTCCTGGAATGATGCGGCTGACAGGAAGCTGTCAGTTTCAAGCGATGCTTTTGTAATACCGAGAATAACTGGTCGGCCGACTGCCGGCTGGCCGCCTTCCATAAGAACTTTTTGGTTCGCTTCTTTGAATTGGTGAATTTCGAGTAAGGAACCTGGTAGTACATCAGTATCTCCAGAATCAAGTACACGGATTTTACGAAGCATTTGGCGGACCATTACTTCCACGTGCTTATCGGAAATCTCAACACCTTGCATACGATATACTTTTTGAACTTCTTTTAATAGATATTCTTGAACTCCATCAAGTCCTTGAACAGTCAAGAGTTCTTTAGGATCGATGGAACCTTCAGTAAGTGGTTCACCAGCTATTACTTGGTCACCTACTGAAACTTTAAGTCTAGAACCATATGGCGCTGTATAAGAACGAGATTCTACTGCGCCTTGAACAACGATTTCTTGTTTCTCTTTCACTTCGTTAATTTCGTGGACAGTACCTTCGATTTCAGTAATAACAGCTTGCCCTTTAGGGTTTCTAGCTTCAACAATCTCTTGGATACGCGGAAGACCTTGTGTAATATCGTCTCCAGCAACACCACCTGTGTGGAAGGTACGCATTGTTAACTGTGTACCCGGTTCACCGATGGACTGTGCAGCGATAATTCCCACAGCTTCTCCTACTTCAACTTCGTCACCTGTTGCCAGGTTACGTCCGTAACACTTCTTACACACGCCGTGCTTCGTGTTACAAGTGAATGCAGAACGAATAGTAATCTCTTCGATGCCGGCATCAACGATCTGTTTAGCAGCATCTTCAAAGATGACTTCATTGCGGGTAGCTAAAACATCACCAGTTTCAGGGTGTTTTACTGTTTGGAAGGACGTACGTCCAATCAAGCGATCGACTAACGGCTCGATCGTCTCCGTTCCTTCTTTAATTGCGCTGACTGGCAGACCGCGGTCAGTTCCACAATCTTCATCACGTACAATAACATCCTGTGCCACATCAACAAGACGACGAGTCAAGTAACCTGAGTCGGCCGTCTTAAGGGCTGTATCGGCAAGACCTTTACGAGCACCGTGAGTAGAGATAAAGTACTCAAGAACCGTAAGACCTTCACGGAAGCTTGATTTAATCGGCAGTTCAATGATTCGTCCAGCCGGGTTGGCCATTAAACCACGCATACCTGCAAGCTGCGTAAAGTTAGACGCGTTACCACGTGCACCCGAGTCACTCATCATAAAGATTGGGTTTCTAGGGTTTAAGGTATTCATCAGTCGATCTTGAATATCATCTTTACATGCAGACCAAATCTCAATTACTCGGTCATATCGCTCTTCTTCTGTAATAAGACCACGACGGAACTGTTTTAGAACCTTATCTACTTTAGATTGGGCTTCATCGAGAATTTCCTTTTTCTCTGGAAGTACAACTACGTCGGATACACCAACAGTAATACCAGCTTTTGTAGAGTAAGCAAAACCAAGATCCTTCATGCGGTCAAGCATTTTAGAAGTTTCACTGATCGAGAAACGCTTAAATACTTCTGCGATGATATCTCCTAATATTCCTTTCTTGAATGGCAGAACTAAATCACGCTTGGCAATCTCTTCTTTAATGTTCGTACCTTTCTCAACAAAGTAATGTTCAGGAGTTTTAATTTCAAGGTTCTCTTGAGTTGGCTCGTTCATATAAGGGAACGAGTTCGGAAGCATTTCATTGAAAATCAATTTACCAATAGAGGTAATCAGTAGTTGATTATTCTGTGCTTCGGTAAATGTCTCATTGTTTAACGAGTTAGCTTGAACGGCTACACGTGTGTGTAAGTGAACATATCCGTTCTGGTAAGCCATTATCGCTTCATTTAAGTCTTTAACAACCATACCTTCGCCAACAGCGGACTCACGCTCAAGAGTGAGGTAATAGTTACCTAATACCATATCCTGAGATGGAGTAACTACAGGCTTGCCGTCTTTCGGGTTCAGGATGTTTTGAGCGGCCAGCATAAGGATACGAGCTTCAGCCTGAGCCTCAGAAGACAGTGGCACGTGTACAGCCATTTGGTCCCCATCAAAGTCAGCGTTATAAGCTGTACATACGAGTGGGTGAAGACGAATCGCGCGCCCTTCAACCAACGTTGGTTCGAAAGCCTGGATACCAAGACGGTGTAATGTTGGGGCGCGGTTTAACAGTACCGGGTGCTCTTTAATTACATCCTCTAAAACATCCCACACTTCAGGGTGAACGCGTTCAATCTTACGTTTAGCTGATTTAATGTTGTGTGCTAACCCGCGTGATACAAGTTCTTTCATAACGAAAGGCTTGAACAATTCAAGAGCCATTTCTTTCGGAAGTCCACACTGGTACATTTTCAAGTTCGGCCCTACAACGATAACGGAACGACCAGAATAGTCAACACGCTTACCAAGTAGGTTTTGACGGAACCGACCTTGTTTCCCTTTCAACATGTGAGAAAGAGACTTCAACGGTCTATTTCCTGGACCTGTTACAGGACGTCCGCGTCGTCCATTGTCAATCAAAGCATCTACAGCTTCTTGCAGCATACGCTTCTCGTTTTGAACGATAATCGTAGGTGCTCCAAGGTCTAACAGACGCTTCAGGCGATTGTTACGGTTAATCACGCGTCGATACAAGTCATTTAAATCAGACGTCGCAAAACGTCCGCCATCAAGCTGAACCATTGGACGCAATTCTGGAGGGATGACCGGAAGTACATCCAGGATCATCCAAGAAGGATCATTGCCAGAATTACGGAACGACTCAAGAACTTCAAGACGTTTAATCGCACGCGTACGACGTTGTCCTTGAGCTGATTTCAGCTCTTCTTTCAGAATGTCTACTTCTGCATCCAAGTCAATGTCAGAAAGCAGCTTACGAATGGCTTCTGCACCCATTGCCGCCTGGAACCCTTGCCCGAACTTCTCACGGTAAGTACGGTATTCTTTTTCAGATAAAAGTTGCTTTTTATCTAATGCGGTTTCTCCAGGCTCCGTTACGATATAAGCAGCGAAGTAGATAACTTCTTCCAACGCACGAGGGGACATGTCAAGAACAAGTCCCATACGGCTTGGAATGCCTTTAAAATACCAAATGTGAGAGACAGGGGCAGCTAATTCTAAGTGCCCCATGCGCTCACGTCGAACTTTCGCCTTAGTAACTTCAACGCCACAACGGTCACAAACTACACCTTTGTAACGTACACGCTTGTATTTCCCACAATGACATTCCCAGTCTTTTTGGGGACCGAAAATTCTCTCACAGAACAGACCATCTTTTTCAGGTTTTAGTGTACGATAGTTAATCGTCTCTGGTTTTTTGACTTCTCCATAAGACCAAGAACGAATCTTGTCAGGTGAAGCCAGACCAATTTTCATATACTCAAATCTATTTACATCTAGCAAGGGGCCTACCTCCCTTTTAGTATCCAGGTTCTACCCTAAGCTTTAACAATCAGCCTTATTGTTCTTCGAGATTCATGTTCTCAGATTCTTGCGTTTGGTCTTCTTCAATATCACGCATCTCAATCTCTTCATCTTCACCATCAAGAATCTTAACGTCCATACCTAAACTTTGAAGCTCTTTAATTAGTACTTTAAATGACTCTGGAACACCAGGTTCCGGTACGTTATCACCTTTAACGATCGCTTCATACGTCTTAACACGACCCACTACGTCATCGGACTTAACGGTTAAGATTTCTTGCAGCGTATAGGCAGCACCATATGCTTCAAGTGCCCATACCTCCATCTCACCAAAACGTTGTCCACCAAACTGTGCTTTACCTCCTAGAGGCTGCTGCGTTACTAAGGAATAAGGTCCAGTAGAACGTGCGTGCAGCTTATCATCGACCATGTGAGACAGTTTAATCATATACATGACTCCGACAGAGATACGGTTATCAAATGGCTCGCCTGTTCTTCCATCATACAAAATGGTTTTAGCATCTCGAGCCATTCCTGCCTCATCGAGTGTTTCCCAGACATCTTCCTCACGGGCACCGTCAAATACAGGTGTTGCAACACGGATGCCAAGCTGACGAGCAGCCATACCTAGATGCAGTTCAAGAACTTGCCCGATATTCATACGAGATGGTACACCCAATGGGTTCAACATGATGTCTACAGGGGTACCGTCCGGCAAGTACGGCATATCTTCTTCCGGAAGTATTTTAGAAATAACACCTTTGTTTCCGTGACGACCGGCCATTTTGTCCCCTTCAGAAATCTTACGCTTCTGAACGATATAAACACGGATTAATTGGTTCACACCAGGGGGAAGCTCGTCGCCGTCTTCACGGTTAAAGATCTTAACGTCAAGTACTATTCCACCTGCGCCATGAGGCACACGTAGAGAAGTATCACGCACTTCGCGAGCTTTCTCTCCAAAGATAGCGTGCAGAAGCCTCTCTTCCGCAGATAGTTCAGTCACCCCTTTAGGAGTAACTTTACCTACCAGGAGGTCACCATCGCTTACTTCAGCACCAACGCGGATGATTCCACGTTCGTCTAAATCACGCAATGCATCTTCTCCTACGTTTGGAATATCACGCGTAATTTCTTCAGGTCCCAGCTTCGTATCACGTGCTTCAGATTCATACTCTTCGATATGAATAGAAGTGTACACGTCATCTTTTACAAGGCGTTCACTCATGATTACGGCGTCCTCATAGTTATAACCGTCCCATGTCATGAATGCTACAAGAGGGTTTTGACCAAGCGCCAATTCTCCCATATCCATTGAAGGCCCGTCCGCAAGAATCTCACCTTTTACGACGCGGTCTCCTTTAGAAACGATTGGACGCTGATTGTAACAGCTTCCCTGGTTTGAACGAATAAATTTCTGAAGACGGTAACGATCTAAGTCACCTTCCACTTCTCTGCCATCTACTTCAGAGATACGGCGGACAAGCACTTCTTTTGCTTCCACACGTTCTACGATTCCTTCGTGACGGCAGATTACTGCAGCTCCAGAATCTTTACCTGATACATATTCCATCCCTGTACCTACAATCGGTGCGTCAGGTTTTAGTAGAGGTACTGCTTGACGCTGCATGTTTGCTCCCATTAGAGAACGGTTAGAGTCATCGTTTTCTAAGAATGGAATACACGCTGTCGCAGCGGATACTACTTGTTTTGGAGATACGTCCATGTAATCTAGACGCTCACGGTTTACTACTGTGTTTTCCCCGCGGAAACGAGCAATAACTTCTTCATCAGTAAAAGAACCGTCTTCATTTAATTTAGCGTTGGCCTGTGCAACTACATAATGGTCTTCTTCATCAGCTGTTAAATAATCAAAGTGAGAAGTGACCTGATTTGTCTCAGGGTCTACGCGGCGATATGGTGTTTCAATGAATCCAAACTCGTTTACCTTCGCATAAGAAGATAAGGAGTTAATCAACCCAATGTTTGGTCCTTCTGGTGTTTCGATCGGACACATACGCCCGTAGTGGGAATAGTGGACGTCACGAACTTCAAACCCTGCACGCTCACGTGTTAAACCACCCGGTCCAAGTGCTGACAGACGACGCTTATGCGTTAACTCTGCAAGCGGGTTTGTCTGGTCCATAAACTGCGAAAGCTGAGAGCTTCCGAAGAACTCTTTAATCGACGCGATCACCGGACGAATGTTAATCAGCTGCTGCGGTGTAATAGAGGACGTATCTTGGATAGACATACGCTCACGAACTACACGTTCCATACGAGATAGTCCAATACGGAATTGGTTCTGCAGCAATTCACCAACTGAACGGAGACGACGGTTTCCTAAGTGGTCAATGTCATCTGTGCCTCCAACAGTGTGAAGCAAGTTAAAGAAATAGCTGATAGATGACAAGATATCTGCAGGAGTAATGTGTTTTACATCACGGTCAATATTTGCATTACCAATTACATTGATAGAACGCTCACCTTCAGGGTCTGTTGGGTCTACTATTTTCACAGATTGAACGCGAATTGGTTCTTCTAGTACTCCATCTACAGGATCAAGTACTCGCTCGCTCATTGTTTCTTCCTGATTGTTAAAGTGCGGGATTAAACGATCTAACAAACGACGGTCGATTTTCGCACCTTTCTCAGCAACAACTTCACCCGTTTCTTCATCAACTAGAGTTTCTGCTAACGTTTGATTAAAGAGGCGTTCTTTAATGTGAAGCTTTTTATTCATTTTGTATCGTCCTACGCGAGCCAAGTCATAACGCTTTGGATCAAAGAAGCGAGAAACTAACAAGCTTTTCGCATTTTCTACCGTCGGCGGCTCACCAGGGCGTAAACGTTCATAAATTTCTAGTAATGCTTTCTCACTAGTTTCAGTGTTATCTTTCTCTAACGTATTCTTCAAATATTCATTGTCACCGATCAAATCAATAATTTCTTGATCCGTTCCAAATCCTAATGCTCGAAGTAATACAGTGATCGGAAGCTTACGTGTACGATCGATACGAACATGAACTACATCTTTAGCATCCGTTTCAAATTCTAACCAAGCTCCACGGTTCGGAATAACTGTAGCTGTATATCCACGCTTTCCGTTCTTATCTATTTTTTTATTAAAATAGACACTAGGAGAGCGAACAAGTTGAGATACAATGACTCGTTCGGCGCCATTAATAATAAATGTACCTGTATCAGTCATTAACGGGAAATCTCCCATAAATACTTCTTGTTCTTTCACTTCACCTGTCTCATTATTTAATAGACGGACTTTCACACGCAGCGGAGCGTTGTAAGTTACATCACGGTCTTTTGATTCATCGACCGGATACTTCGGCTCCCCTAAGCTGTAATCTACAAATTCAAGTGACAGATTCCCAGTGAAATCTTCAATTGGTGAGATGTCCTTAAACATCTCTTTCAAACCTTCTTCTAAGAACCACTCATAAGATGCGGTTTGAATTTCGATTAGGTTCGGTAAATCTAATACCTCACTAATACGTGCGTAACTTCTGCGTTGGCGGTGTCGTCCATATTGAACTAGTTGACCTGTCAACAGATTCACCCCTTCAATCAAGCATTTTTAAAACGAAAAAAGGGTCCGGCAAAGACATGCCGAACAGGCTTGCGGTTGATCTTGCCACAAGCACTATTTAAACATTCACATATTTTGCGAATGGTGTTTCTTCATTTCTCTCTAACGTTAGACAAAAAAGAAAAAGGGTTTTCAAACAAAAACCTCATTTCAATCTACATGTACGATTTACCATTCTATCCATTTCTCACCTTTTTATACTAAGGGTGAAAAAAAGACTTGACAACAAAAAGGTCATACTGGCATTTTTCAATAATACCACACACAAAAATTCGAGTCAAACCTTTTTAGCCCTAAGGATGTAATAGCCTTTCTTCTTCACGACTAATTCTACATTCCCAAAAAGTTCTTCTAACTTTTCTTTTGCTGAAGGAGCCCCTTGTTTCTTTTGTATTACCACCCATAATTCTCCGTTAGGCTTTAATGCAGCAAATGATTCTGTAAACATGGCATGTACCACTTGCTTTCCTGCACGAATCGGCGGGTTGGTTAAGATAGCCGCAAATGAACGCCCTTTTAAATTGGAAAAACGATCACTTGCTTTAATTACAACATTATTAACTTGATTCTGTTTAGCATTCTTATCCGCTAAAGCCAGTGCTCGCTCATTGACATCTGCCATCACGACTTCCCGGTCACGGTCAGTTTTAGCAATTGCCAATCCTATTGGACCGTAGCCGCATCCGAGGTCAAGAATGTCCCCTTGTATATCAGGCGGCGTATACGCATCGATGAGTACTCTGGACCCAAAGTCCACCTCTCCTTTAGAAAACACAGCATGATCTGTAGTAAAAGTAAATTCATTCCCTTTCAGAGGGAATGACCAGGACCGTTCTTCACTTTTTGCCTCTGTGGTTTTGGAATAATAATGCTCAGACATTCAGCACACCTTCTTTTTAAGAAAGATAAGGAAAAAGAAAGCCCGCCGATAAACAGCGAGCTTTTCTTCATTCTATCATTACTTAACTTCTACAGACGCTCCAGCTTCTTCTAACTTAGCTTTAACTTCTTCAGCTTCGTCTTTAGAAACGCCTTCTTTAACAGCGCCAGGTGCGTTATCAACTAGCTCTTTTGCATCTTTAAGACCAAGACCAGTGATTTCGCGAACTGCTTTAACTACTTTAATTTTTGAGCTTCCAGCAGATTCTAGTACTACATCAAATTCAGTTTTCTCTTCTTCAACTTCGCCACCTGCAGCAGCACCGCCAGCTGCAACTGGAGCTGCAGCAGATACACCAAATTCTTCTTCAATTGCTTTAACTAGGTCGTTAAGCTCAAGAACAGACATTTCTTTAATCGCTTCGATAATTTGTTCGTTAGACATGAGAAATTTCCTCCTTAGATTTTAAAATATTTTTATTAGCCGTAAACGAGTGCAAGCTTATGCACTTTCTTCTTCTTTTTGTTCCGCAATTGCTTTTGTCGCATATGCGAAGTTTCGTACTGGCGCTTGTAGCACGCTTAGGAACATAGAAACAAGTCCCTCGTAGTTTGGAAGAGTAGCAAGCTCTTTGATTTGCTCAAGAGTAGCAACTTTCCCTTCGATCACGCCGCCTTTAAGTTCAAGGCTTTCATGATCTTTTGCAAAGTTGTTCAAAATTTTCGCTGGAGATACAGCGTCATCTTCACTAGTTGCAAGAGCTGTCGGTCCAGCAAGGACTTCATCAAGCTCAGTTAGTTCAGTTTCTGCAGTCGCACGGCGAGTCATTGTGTTTTTGTACACTTTGAAATCTACGCCTGCTTCACGAAGCTGAGCACGTAGCTCTGTAACTTCTGATACATCAAGCCCGCGGTAGTCTACTAGTACAGCAGATTTACTATTGCGAAGTTTCTCAGCGATCTCTGTAACAACCTGCTGCTTTTGCTCAATAATATTGCTCATCGTTCCACCTCCTATTGACTTAGCATCATACCGATTGGAGTTCGTGTTTTATATAAAATAAAAGTACCCCCATGAAGACATGGAGGTACGTATGTCAGTACAGCAGCGTTGCTGGACTGTTTATTCACACACCTCGGCAGGAATTTAAGCGGATTACCGCCCCTGCTGTCTTCGGTATAACGTATTTAATTTATACAACGTTTTTAATTATAAGTAATCAAAAACGGAAAGTCAACCATTGATTACTTAACGTAGCTGGAAACATCAACTTTAATGCCAGGCCCCATAGTGGAAGATACTGCAGCATTACGCATGTAAGTGCCTTTCGCAGCTTGAGGCTTAGCTTTAACTAGAGCGTCAGTAATTGCTTCGAAGTTTTCTGCAAGCTTTGCTTCATCGAAAGAAGCTTTTCCAATTGGCACATGGATATTAGCAGCTTTATCAACACGGTATTCTACTTTACCTGCTTTGATTTCGTTTACTGCTTTTTCAACTTCGAAAGTTACTGTACCTGTTTTAGGGTTAGGCATAAGACCTTTTGGTCCTAGTACACGTCCTAGTTTACCAACTTCAGCCATCATGTCCGGAGTTGCAACAACTACGTCAAAATCGAACCAGCCTTGATTAATTTGATTAATCAAGTCTTGCTCTCCAACGTAATCTGCCCCAGCAGCTTCTGCTTCTTTCGCTTTATCACCTTTAGCGAAAACAAGGACACGCTGAGATTTACCAGTTCCGTGCGGAAGAACCATAGCTCCGCGGATTTGCTGATCCGCTTTCTTAGGGTCTACTCCTAGACGGAAAGCTGCTTCGACAGTTTCGTCAAATCCAGCTTTAGATGTTTCTTTCACAAGGCTGATTGCTTCATTTACTTCATAAGCTTTCGTACGATCAACAAGCTTTTGTAGCTCTTGTTGCTTTTTGCTTTTCTTAGCCATTTTTTAATTTCCTCCTCATTGTGGTTTTAACGGATTAACCTCCCACGAATAAAGGTTGCGAACCAAGGATCACTCCTGTGTCGCAACCTTCAACTCCATTAGAGTGACGCTGTGGGATTAGTCTTCAACTGTGATTCCCATGCTGCGCGCTGTACCTTCAACCATACGCATTGCAGCTTCAACGTCAGCAGCGTTCAAGTCAGGCATTTTTGTTTCAGCGATTTCTTTTACTTGATCGCGTTTAACAGTAGCAACCTTGTTACGGTTTGGCTCACCTGAACCTGATTCGATCCCCGCTGCTTTCTTAAGTAGAACAGCAGCTGGTGGAGTTTTTGTAACAAATGTAAAAGAACGATCTTCAAAAACAGAGATCTCAACCGGAATAATCATTCCTGCTTGATCTTGTGTTTTAGCGTTAAATTCTTTACAGAAGCCCATGATATTAATACCCGCTTGTCCTAGTGCCGGTCCTACCGGTGGAGCTGGGTTTGCTTTACCTGCTGGAATCTGTAGCTTTACAACTTTAATAACTTTTTTAGCCACGAGACACACCTCCTTAAAGTCCGTGATGTGGTAATAGGGTTTTTCCCTCCCACTCAACGCAATATGCATTAACGCCTCGTTTCTGAGGCACATAAAGAACATAAGAATTCTACCATTTATTTAATGATCTTGCAAGGGGAAAGGGATTTATAATTTTTCAATTTGGGAGAAGTCCAGTTCAACCGGCGTCTCACGCCCAAACATATTAACGTGAACCTTCACTTTCTGTTTATCAATATCAATATATTCGATCGTTCCTGTGAAGTTAGCAAAAGGTCCATCTGTTACTTTAACACTTTCTTTTACTTCAAAATCAATATCTGCTGAAGTTGGCTCTGTCATACCCATACGCTTCAACACGGTATCTACTTCTTCAGGTAAGAGAGGGATCGGCTTCGAGCCGGAGCCTGTTGAACCAACGAAACCAGTCACCCCGGGTGTATTGCGCACAACATACCAGGAATCATCCGTCATTACCATTTCAGCAATAACATAGCCAGGGAAAACTTTTTTCTTATTTACTTTACGCTTACCATTCTTAATTTCTGTTTCTTCATCTTCAGGAACAAGGACACGGAATATCTTATCTTCCATCCCCATAGACTCGACTCGCTTCTCTAAATTGGTCTTCACCTTGTTTTCATAACCTGAATACGTGTGAACCACATACCATCTTTTTTCCATTTATACAGGACAAGTGGCTTGCCCTTCCCTCCCTTATCGTTCATTTTTAAAAGGATTTCCAACATGAAAAAACCCGTCAGACGGGTTTTTTGTACAAGACTATTAACTAGTATATCACAAAACTGACTGTACTATTAGCTAGGAATAAGTTCAAGTATTTGTGTAATGCCTAAGTCAACAACCGCAAAAAACACAGATACGAAAGCTACGGTAAAAAGTACGGTAATGGTATACTTTGTTAATTCTTGCCCTTTAGGCCAGCTAACTTTGCGCATCTCGCGAGATACATTTTTCAAGAATTTAAACATGATCGTACTACCCCCAAACTTACGCCAACCGGCTTCATCCTCTATTTTGTTTCGCGATGAAGTGTATGTTCACCACAAGTCTTACAAAATTTGCGAACTTCTAAACGTTCAGATTGATTTGAGCGATTTATATTTGTAGTATAATTGCGACTTTGACATTGGGTACAAGCTAAAATTACTTTCTTTCTCATCGACAATCCCCTCGTCCTAGAGGTTTATTTCACTTTCACTAATGTAGCACGCTTACAACTTAGTGTCAATTGCTTGAAAAATTAAGTAGTTTCAGAGAATTCAATGTATCTTTCAAGCTTGCGTTTGACCCTTTGAAGGGCATTATCAATAGATTTAACATGTCTCTTCAGCTCTACGGAGATTTCCTGATATGTTTTACCGTCTAAATACAAGGAGAGAACCTGCTGTTCCAGCTCACTAAGCAGTTCAGAGATCTTCTCCTCTATGTCCCCAAACCGTTCTTTATTGACCATAAGCTCCTGGGGGTCAATCGCTTTCGAACCTGCTATTACATCTAACAACGTTCGGTCCGCTTCTTCATCAAATATTGGCTTATCGAGAGAAACATATGAATTGAGTGGAATGTGTTTTTGGCGAGTGGCAGTTTTAATTGCGGTAATAATTTGACGAGTGACGCACAGTTCGGCAAAAGCTTTAAAGGACGAAAGCTTGTCCCCTTGGTAATCACGAATGGCTTTATAAAGACCAATCATGCCTTCTTGCACAATGTCTTCCCGATCTGCGCCAATGAGGAAATACGTCCGTGCTTTGGCACGAACGAAATTTTTGTACTTATCAATTAAAAAATCTAGAGCCTGGACTTGCCCGTGGTTAATCCGCTCAATGATTTCTTCGTCATCAAGTTGACTGAAATCCAACTTCTCGATGCCTGTCTTTGTTTGTCCGATGCTCACTCAGGATCCCTCCGACTGTGGTACCTAAATATAGAAATATTATACAGTAAGCGTTTCAAAAGCGTCAATATGGCGTTTTCTATTTATTGCCCCTTCTCCACTGTTCAAAAATATCTCTTATCTCTTTATTTATCGGAATTTTGGACTGATATTGAACCTCTTTATGGGTTTCTAAATCTTTTTTTATTTCTTGTTCAATGTTCTTAACTTCGATATATAATTCCCTTGCTGATTTCCGGTAGGCACCTTGGGCAAATATAGTTCTCTGTTCAGCGTAATCGGATGTCGCCACATATACCTGGGTGCGAACATCATTCAATTGTCCGGACAGCTTCTCGATTCGTTCATCTGCTGTTTCATTTTCTTTCGTGTAAATCGTCTCCACCTTAAAGCTCTTTTGCTTCGTTTCGAGTCCCCGGACATGATAAGCATCAAAAACAACAATGACCCGATCCCCGGTATAAGATTGATACTCTGCCATCATCTCAATCAGTAAATCTCTTGCCTGTCCTAAATCCTTGTCTTTAAGCTGCTGTAGTTCCGGCCAAGCCCCAATGATGTTGTATCCGTCAACGATTAGTACATTCATCGTATTACCCCTCGACAGGGTGACGTTTTCGATAAACTTCATACATAAGCAGTGAGGCAGCTACTGAAGCATTCAAAGAGGTCACCTTCCCGGCCATTGGAAGACTGACAGTCCAGTCACATTTATCTTTTGTTAACCGACTCATGCCTTTACCTTCACTGCCAATGACCAGTGCTAAAGGCATCTTACCATCTAATTGGCGGTAATCCTCTGTCCCTTCGGCATCAGTGCCTACCACCCAGACAAAGCGCTCCTTCAATGCATCAATGGTGCGTGATAAATTGGTAACACGGGCGACCGGAATGTATTCAATCGCTCCTGTGGAGGTTTTCGCTACCGTAGAAGTTAATCCAACTGAACGTCTTTTTGGAATGATGACGCCGTGAACACCGCTGGCATCCGCAGTACGAAGGATTGAGCCTAGATTATGAGGATCCTCAATTTCATCTAAAATGATGAAAAATGGTTCCTCTCCTTTTTCATTCGCTCGGGCAAACAAATCGTCTATATCGCTGTATTCATAAGCTGCGACTGCCGCGATGACTCCCTGATGGTTACCTTCGACAAGCTGATCAATTTTTTTCTTTGGAGCTTTCTGCACAAGCACACCATTCTCTTTAGCCGCTTGTTCAATTTTCTTTACTGCCTGGTATTGAAGCTGCTCAGAAACAAATACTTTATTAATAGAACGCCCAGACTTGATAGCTTCTAACACCGGATTCTTTCCAATGATCCACTCTTCGTTCATCTCACTTCTCTCCCCTCTTCTACCAGCTCAATGGCTCGTCCAATTAACTCTTCTAAGCGCTGCTCATTGCCGGAAAGATAATGAAAACCTAAAACCGCTTCAAATGCTGTAGAGTATCGGTACGTTTGTACATCCGTGTTTTTTGGCACCGTTCCAGACTTTGCATTGCGGCCTCTTCTTAACACACCTTCCTCCTCTTCAGTAAGAAGACCTTCCTCTTGCCAGGCTCGCACCACCTGAGCTTGTGATTTTGCAGACACAAACTGAATAGCGGTCCTGTGCAGCTGCTCAGGCTTCACTTGCCCCTGCTCTAATAAGTGGCGCCTCACATACAATTCGTACACACCGTCACCCATATAGGCGAGGGCGAGACTTTTCATCTGTTTCACATTTGTAAAAGTCATCCTCTTACCCCCGCTTCCAACGAGTGCCCTGGGCGGTGTCTTCTAAAACAATGTTTCGTGCTTTAAGCTCATCACGGATTTCGTCAGCGCGAGCAAAGTTACGATCTTTTCTCGCTTGTTTTCTTTCCTCAATCAACGTATCAATCTCCTCGTCTAACAGCTCCAATTCTTGTTCAAGCTGCAGTCCTAACACCCCTGCAAGTTCTTTAAGTGTTTCGGAGAATTGATCAATCACTTCTGTATGGGTTTGTTCCGATTGCAAATACAAATTAGCTGTTTTGGTTAAATCAAACAAAACAGAGATCGCATTGGCTGTATTGAAATCATCATCCATCTCCGCAACAAATTGTTGTTTATGTTTAGCGGCTTCTTCTAACCAGTACGTCTTTTCGTCTGTTAAATTTAAGCTTGAACCTTTACGGTGAAGTAAGTTTTCATAGGCGTTGCGAATGCGTTCAAAACTGCTCTTTGCACCGGCTAACAGCTCATCGCTGAAGTTAATAGGGTGGCGATAGTGCACGCTCAACATGAAGAAGCGAATCACCTGAGGGTCATGCTTCTGCACTAAGTCATGAGCAAGTACAAAATTCCCTAAGGATTTAGACATTTTTTCATTTTCAATGTTGATATAGCCGTTATGCATCCAGTAACGAGCAAAAGATTCTCCATTATTTGCTTCTGATTGAGCAATTTCATTTTCATGATGAGGGAATGTTAAGTCTTGGCCGCCTGCATGGATATCAATGGTATCGCCAAGATACTTCTTCGCCATAGCGGAGCATTCAATATGCCAGCCCGGACGCCCATTCCCCCACGGACTCTCCCAGGCAATTTCCCCTTCCTTCGCTTCTTTCCATAAAGTAAAATCAAGCGGGTCTTCTTTTTTCTCTCCTACTTCAATACGGGCTCCAGAACGGAGTTCATCTATGGACTGATGCGAAAGCTTCCCATACTCGTTGAAAGAACGTGTACGGAAATAAACATCCCCGCCAGACTCATAGGCAAAGCCTTTTTCTATTAAGCCATCAATAAACTTAATAATTTCCTCCATGTTTTCCGTTACACGAGGGTGATGGACCGCTTCTTTAACGCCTAAGGCGCCTACATCCTCTTTATAAGCTTGAATAAACCTGTTGGCGATATCCGGTACCTCTTCACCTAACTCATTCGCAGCTTTAATTAATTTATCATCAACGTCCGTGAAATTTAATACGTACTGCACCTCAAAGTTCTTATACTCAAAATATCTGCGAACGGTATCGAAAACGATTGCCGGCCGAGCGTTCCCGATGTGAATATAGTTATAAACTGTAGGACCGCATACGTACATTTTGACCTTGCCTTCTTCGAGTGGGGTGAAAGGTTCTTTAGTTCTTGTCAGCGTGTTGAATACTTTTATGCTCATCCTGTTCCGCTCCTTTTTCGTCTTGTTCTAATTGTAAGCAAAGTTGTTTGATTTCTTCTTCCATTTCGTTTAACCGATCATATACAGGGTCCGGGAGCTTGTGGTGATCCAAGTCTTTTTGGCGAATCTTCTTCCCGTCCTGAATGACGACGTGGCCGGGAATCCCAACAACGGTGGAATTATCAGGTACATTCTTTAACACAACGGATCCTGCTCCTACCTTTGAATTCTCCCCAATCGTGATAGAACCTAAAACTTTCGCCCCTGTAGCGACTAATGAATTATCTTTCAGCGTTGGGTGACGTTTTCCTTTCTCTTTTCCTGTCCCTCCCAGGGTTACTCCTTGGAAAAGGGTCACATTATCACCAATTTCACACGTTTCCCCGATGACCACGCCCATGCCGTGATCAATAAAGAAGCGGCGTCCAATTTTTGCACCTGGGTGAATCTCAATTCCAGTAAAGAAACGGCTGATTTGTGAAATGATTCGGGCCAGGAAAAAGAATTTCCTTTTATAAAAAGCATGAGCAACCCTGTGAGACCACGTAGCATGAAGCCCGGAATACGTTAAAATCACTTCAATATAGGAACGTGCCGCTGGATCTTGATCAAACACGACATCCACATCTTCTTTAAACATTTTAAGCCATCCCATCCGGCATCCTCCTTTTGTTCATTTATAAGAATTCAAACACACTGTGCTCAACGCTGGTTTTCCTATATAAAAAACGCGTCTCTGTGCTTAATCAGCACAGAGACGCGTTATGCGCGGTTCCACTCTGTTTAGGAAACATACTTCCCTCACTCTCCCTAATAACGGCAGGCGGCCGCCCCAGCCTACTTTATTCAACCAGGGACTCTGAGGTGCATTTCAGAGTCTCTCCTTAAAATCACTTCCAGCCAAGGTGATTTTCTCTGTGTAAAGAAAGGGTCTCCTACTTCTCCTCATCTACGTTCCATATGGGTACCTTTACTATATGTGAAAAGTTGCATTTTGTGAACAGATTAGTCTTGAATTTGTTTTAAAGCATCATTCAATCGAATCGTAACGGTCTCAAGACCAAGTAAACGAATCGCATTCGGCAATTCCGGCCCATGAGTCTGACCTGTAGTTGCTACTCGAATGGGCATAAATAATTTTTTACCTTTATGTCCCGTTTCTTTTTGAGTCGCCTTTATTTGGGCTTTAATATTCTCAGGTGTCCACTCATCTAATTCAGCAAGTTTTCCTTTAAACGCTTCTAGTACCTCTGGAACCTGCTCACCTTTAAGAACATCTAAAGCGTCTTCATCATACTGAATTTCTTTTTTAAAAAAGAGATCCGTCAGTTCAACAATTTCCGCACCATAGCTCATTTGCTCATGATAAAGCGAAATTAACTCATGCGTCCACTCCCGGGCTTCTTCACTCATTTCTTCACTTACACGCCCTGCTTCAATTAAGTGAGGGAGAGCAAGATCCACGACACGCTCCAAGCTTGAAGCTTTAATATACTGGTTGTTCATCCATTTCAGTTTAGCTGGATCAAAGATGGCTGGGGATGTAGACAGCCGCTCCGCGTCGAAAATCTCAATCAGCTTATCCTGAGTGAAGATTTCTTCTTCTCCCACGGGAGACCAGCCAAGTAATGTAATAAAGTTAAACAATGCTTCCGGCAAATATCCTAGATTCTTATATTGTTCAATGAATTGCAGGATATGCTCATCACGTTTACTCAGCTTTTTACGATTTTCATTAAGGATTAACGTCATGTGACCGAATTTAGGAGCTTCCCAGTCAAATGCCTCGTAAACCATCAATTGTTTAGGAGTATTCGAAATGTGTTCTTCTCCGCGCAAAACGTGAGAAATTCCCATTAAATGATCATCGATAGCTACAGCGAAGTTATAAGTAGGCGTACCATTCTTCTTAACGATCACCCAGTCTCCAAAATCGCTGGATTCAAAAGAAATCTTGTCTCTGACGATATCGTTAAATTCATAGGTGTAATGTTTAGGAACGCGGATACGGATACTCGGTTCTCTTCCTTCTGCCTCAAACTCTTTGATTTGTTCGTCTGTTAAATCACTATGAGCACCAGAATATTTTGGAGCTTCTCCACGGTTGATCTGAGCTTCACGTTCCGCTTCAAGCTCGTCCTCCGTCATATAACACTTATAAGCCAAATCTCTTTCCAGCAGTTCATCTACATATTTATTATAAATATCTAAACGCTCCATTTGCCGGTAAGGACCGTATTCTCCTCCAACATCCGCTCCTTCATCCCATTCAATACCGAGCCATTTCAGGTAATTCAGCTGACTTTCTTCTCCTCCAGCTACATTCCTCTTCGCATCTGTATCTTCCACGCGGATGATGAACTTTCCTCCAGCGTTTCTTGCATATAAATAATTGAATAGAGCCGTACGAGCATTCCC
Source organism: Halobacillus sp. B23F22_1 (assembly GCF_043497005.1). Classification (NCBI taxonomy): domain Bacteria; kingdom Bacillati; phylum Bacillota; class Bacilli; order Caryophanales; family Bacillaceae; genus Halobacillus; species Halobacillus sp. B23F22_1. The sequence continues at coordinate 53,014 of NZ_JBIEKE010000006.1, forward strand.
TATATGAAGGTTGCCTGTAGGACTTGGCGCATAGCGCACACGTACTTCGTTACTCATATTGTGAACTCCTTTCAGATCCGTATCATTTTATTTATTTTATCATTGTTTACTGTCTATTGTTGACTATTTTTGCAGAAGAACGACAGCCTGGGCGGCCATCCCTTCTTTTCTGCCTGTAAAACCAAGCTTTTCCGTTGTCGTCGCTTTAACGTTAATACGCTCCGTATCACTATTTAAAAGTGCGGCTATATTTCTTTGAATCTCCTCGACATAAGGAGCCATTTTAGGAGTTTGAGCGATCACCGTGCAGTCGATATTGCCCAGCGCGTACCCTTGATCCGTGACGAACTTCCACACTTGCTGCAAAAGCTTACCTGAATCCGCATCTTTAAAGGCATCGTCGGTATCGGGAAAATGTCTGCCTATATCTCCTTCGCCAATCGCCCCCAGACACGCATCTGCTATTGTATGAAGCAAAACATCAGCATCAGAATGACCTAATAGTCCTTTATCATGTGGGATTTCAACGCCGCCCACTATACACTTACGGCCTTCAGCAAACTGATGAACATCAAATCCTTGTCCAATACGAATCATAGTATCCTTCACGACCTTTCCTTTCTGAGCAGCATAAGATTTAGCTTTTACTAAATCCTCAGGTGTAGTCAACTTCATATTGTCATAACTTCCTTCAACTACATTTACCTCTTCTCCAAGACGTTCTACAAGAGACGCATCATCTGTCCCATAATAGTTTTGGGATTTTGCTTCTTCATGAGCTTTAAGAATTAAAGGGTACTGGAATCCTTGAGGAGTCTGGGCTGCCCAAAGAGAATGGCGGTCTAGTGTAATGAGTTGATCCTTTTGCTTCTGTTTAATAGTATCCGTTACAGGTACGGCCAGCAGACCTGCTCTTCTTTCAGTTACCACCTCAGCAAGCTGGTGAAGATGCTCCCGCTTAACAAAAGGGCGAGCTCCGTCGTGGATAAATACGGGCTGAATCGATTGCTTGACAGCCCGCAGCCCTTCATAAACACTATCTTGTCGTTCAGCTCCGCCATTGACCAAGGTCATACGATCATTCAGTTGATGTTGGCGAAGGAGCTCCTCCATTTGAGCATTTTCTTGTTTATTCGTAACCAGCACAATTTCATTGCACCAGGCGTCTTGCACGAATACAGTTAAGGTATGTATGATAAGCGGCAGATCATTGATCATCAAGAATTGTTTATTTTGTCCTGCATGCATCCGTTTTCCTTGTCCGGCTGCTAATACGACAGCTGTATAATTTATCATTGTAACCACCTTAAATAAAGTGAAACAACAAAAGCGATAACACGCAGTTATCACTTTTGCTAATCTCTATTTGTTATACCGTTTTTATAAGGCTTTTTCAAGTGATTTTGGTCTTGCAAAAATCATTCGTCCTGCTGAAGTTTGCAATACACTCGTAACAACCACTTCAATTGTTTTGCCGATATATTCTTTGCCTTCTTCCACAACAATCATCGTACCATCGTCTAAATAGCCGATTCCTTGCTTTTGTTCCTTGCCGTCTTTAATCACTTGAATTGTCATTTCTTCCCCAGGAAGAACGACTGGTTTCACCGCATTGGCTAAATCATTAATGTTTAAAACTTGAACATTTTGGAACTCACATACTTTATTTAAATTAAAGTCGTTCGTCACAACGATTCCATCCATAACTTTCGCAAGTTTTACCAGCTTACTGTCTACTTCTTGAATCTCTTCAAAATCCCCATCGTAAATTTCAACTTTAACCGGGAGATCTTTCTGTAAACGATTTAAGATGTCCAACCCACGACGGCCACGGTTTCGCTTTAATCCATCCGACGAATCTGCAATATGCTGAAGTTCCTCTAGCACAAACTGAGGAATAACAATTGTACCTTCTAAAAAATGAGTTTCACAAATATCAGCAATTCTTCCATCAATAATGACGCTCGTATCTAAAATCTTCTCTTTCGGAATTAAGGATCGATCTACTGATTCAGAAAGACCTTCTTCCTCTAAGCTTTTCTTGTCTTTCTTAGCGAATAAATTTAAAAATTCATCTTTTCGCTTAAATCCGACTTGAAAACCGAAATAACCAAGTAAGAATGTGATAAATATAGGCAGAATCTGGCTGACTACTTTAATCTCAATATCCTGGAGTAGATTATTCACTAGATAGGCAATGATCAGACCTACGATTAAGCCTAAGCTTCCAAACAATAGATCCGCAACCGGGGCTCGAACGAGGGTGTCCTCCACCCACCTGAGAAAATCAACAATGTAATCTACTACCCAAAAAGTTAATAAAAATAGTATAAGTGCTCCGACAATTGCCCCTACTCCGGATTGGATCCACCCTTGCCAGGATACATCCATGATTGAAAAAAGTTCCGGCATATACAGATAACCGACTGTTCCTCCGGTTATAACTATAAATAATTGAACGATACGTTTAAGCACTTTTTTCACCTCCTTATTTTCCATTATGACCAACCTCAAGGTCTATTAATCGCAGACGTTGAAATGTTGTTTAATAAACTAGCATAAATGACATTATTTTTCAATTTACAGAAAAATATTCCATTTCATTTTCGTTATAAGTGACGATCTACGAATAATTGCTCTTGTATTCTTTCTAATCCTTCACCAATTTTCTTGGCTCTTACTTCACCCACCCCGTCAACTTCTACAAGCTCTTTTACAGATGCTTGAACGACGTCATTTAATGTTCCAAACCGTTCAACTAAGTGCTCAATAATTAAAGCCGGCAGCCGGGGGATTCGGTGCATTACTCGATAACCCCTTGGGTGGATAGGATCAGACAATTTCGTGCCCGAAGAATAACCTAACAATTTTAAAACTTGATCATCAGATAAAAGTTCGGTACCCGCATGTTCTTGCATTTTTCTTAAAATGTAATACGGTTCATAATCAGGTCTTTTACTATAATCACGCAATAAAAGAGAAGCTTCTTCTTCAATGTTGGAGACGAGCTCTGTTAACTGTAATTGAATGAGCCGCCCTTCTGTCCCCAGTTCATTTACGTAATTCAAAATCTCCGTTTTTATCCTTAGTACCATCTCTACGCGATGCACAACTTGAATAACTTCAGAGAAGGAAACCATATCTTCAAATTCCATCGCTCCAAGATTAGTAATACTTTGATCAAGCACAATTTTATATTTTTCAAGCGTTTGTATGGCTTGATTAGCTTTCGTTAAAATAACGCCAATATCTTTCAATGAATAACGAATCGACCCTTTATACAAGGTGATTACATTTCGCCGTTGTGAAATGGCGATGATTAAGTGACCCGTTTGTTTCGCTACACGCTCTGCTGTCCGGTGGCGCATCCCTGTCTCTGTCGATAAAATATCAGGATCCGGCATCAGCTGAGCATTGGCGTAAAGGATTTCTGTACCTTCATCATTTAAAATTAAAGCACCATCCATTTTAGCTAATTCATATAAATGAGCCGGCGTAAACTCAGATTGTATGGGAAAACCCCCATCCACTAACTCCTGAATTTCTTTTCCATAACCTATCACAATCAATCCGCCTGTTTTAGCCCGTAATACGTTATCAATACCATCACGGAGGGGCGTCCCCGGAGCCACAAATTTCAGCATTTCTCCGATAGAATTTTCCTTATGATCATGCCCTTCCATTATCGATCCCCCAATGTTACTTGCATAGCTTCCTGCACTGTACGGACTCCTACCACTTGAATCGAATCAGGAGGTGTCCAGCCATCAAGGTTCTTCTGTGGGATAATGACCCTTTTAAATCCGAGCTTAGCTGCTTCTTGTACCCGCTGTTCTATTCTTGCTACACGCCTGACTTCGCCTGTTAATCCGACTTCACCGACGACTACATCATTTCCGTTTGAGACTTGATCTCTAAAGCTTGAAGCTATACTAATTGCCACTGCTAAGTCTATGGCAGGTTCATCCAGCTTTACCCCGCCGGCAACTTTTATATAAGCATCCTGGTTTTGAAGAAGAAGACCTGCACGCTTTTCAAGTACGGCCATTAATAACGGAACCCGGCTGTTATCCAACCCTGTGGCCATTCGTCGAGGATTCCCAAAAGAAGTCGGTGAGATTAAAGCCTGGATCTCCACTAGTACTGGCCGTGTGCCTTCCATAGAAGCCACTACAATTGATCCTGCTGCTCCTTGAGACCGTTCCTCCAGAAAGATTTCAGAAGGGTTGAGAACCTCTTCTAAACCTTTCTCTTTCATTTCAAAGATCCCCATCTCGTGTGTGCTGCCGAAACGGTTTTTTACACTGCGGAGAATGCGAAATGTATGATGTCTTTCACCTTCAAAATAAAGTACGGAATCTACCATATGTTCAAGTAAACGCGGGCCGGCAATCGACCCTTCTTTTGTCACGTGACCTACTATAAAAATAGGAATGCCTTTACTCTTGGCAATCCTCATTAATTGACTCGTACACTCACGTACTTGAGAGACGCTTCCTGGTGCTGAAGTTACATCTTCTTTGAAAATGGTTTGTATAGAATCAATGATGACCAATTTTGGGTCAATTTCTTCAATCTGCGTTAACACATCCTGTAAATTGGTTTCAGAAAGAACGTATAACTCATCAGATTGAATGCCCAGTCTCTCAGCACGAAGCTTTGTCTGCCTTGAAGATTCTTCTCCTGAGATATATAGAACGGGTAACGATTTATTTGCTACTTGTGCAGAAACTTGCAAGAGTAATGTTGATTTCCCGATACCCGGATCTCCTCCGATTAAAACCAGAGAGCCCGGCACAATGCCGCCTCCAAGCACACGGTTTAACTCTGGCATATCTGTTTCCATACGCGGTTCTTTTTCTGATTTTATCGCCGTTATTTTCTCTGGTTTGGCAGCTCCTGATGAATTGGTTTGGAAAACATGTCGTGACCCGCCTGTAATGGACGCTTCTTCAACTAGCGTATTCCACTGATGGCAACCCGGACACTTTCCCATCCATTTAGGAGATTCATATCCACATTCCTGACAAACAAATTTTGTTTTTCTTTTTGCCAAGGTTACCTCTCCTCTACCTCATTATATACGATATGGTTTGTGAAAAAGTTTCATGATGATATCAATTGCATTAAAATTGTCTTACTACGTAAAGAATATCTAAATCGGAAAAAAATCGGAAGGCAAACACCTTCCGATTTTAAACATTTCATATTTTATTCATATTTGACCTTAAATTATGCTTCTTGTTGAGTGTGAACAGTAAATTCTTTATTATCATTAAGATCGATTTTCACTTTTTGACCTTTTTGAATATTTTCCTTCAACAGCTCTTCAGAGAGCAGGTCTTCTACGTTTTTCTGTATTGAGCGGCGAAGAGGACGTGCTCCGTATTCTGGATCAAAGCCTTCCTCAGCAATGTGTTCAATTGCTTTTTCAGTCAGCGTAAAGTCAATTTCTTGTTCAAGCAGACGTTTCCTTAACTGCTCTGCCATAAGTGTAACGATGTGCTTCATATGCTTTCTTTCTAAAGAATGGAAAACAATGGTTTCATCGATACGGTTTAAGAATTCTGGACGGAACGCTTTCTTCAGTTCATCCGTTACTTTAGACTTCATGTCTTTGTAATTCTGATCGGCTTCATCCATTGAGAATCCAACGTATTTATTCTGTTTCAATTCACTTGCTCCAACGTTGGAAGTCATGATGAGCACAGTATTACGGAAATCCACTACGCGCCCTTTCGAATCTGTTAACCGTCCGTCCTCAAGCACTTGAAGTAAAATATTAAATACTTCTGGATGTGCTTTTTCGATTTCATCAAGCAGGATGACAGAATAAGGTTTGTTACGAACTTTTTCTGTTAGCTGTCCGCCTTCATCATATCCTACATAACCTGGAGGTGAACCAACAAGTCGAGACGTGCTGTGTTTCTCCATGTACTCGGACATATCGATACGAATCATTGCATCTTCTTCGCCGAACATGCTTTCGGCAAGAGCACGCGCTAATTCTGTTTTACCTACACCAGTCGGCCCAAGGAAGATAAAGGAACCAATCGGGCGTTTAGGGTCTTTTAAACCAGCACGAGCACGGCGAATGGCTTTAGAAATAGCTTTAACAGCTTCCTGTTGACCGATGATGCGGTTGTGCAAAGTATCTTCTAAGTGAAGCAGACGTTCACTTTCTTCAGTTGTCATTTTAGAGACAGGGACACCCGTCCACGTGGAAACGATGGAAGCAATGTCTTCTACAGTTACTTCAGAATCCTCTTGACCTTGCTTTTCTTTCCATTCATCCTTCGTTTTATCTAATTCATCGCGCAGACGCTGTTCGCTGTCTCTCAGGGAAGCTGCTTTCTCAAATTCCTGACTTTGAACCGCTGCGTCTTTCTCTTTTCGTACTTCTTCAAGCTTTTGCTCAAGCTCTTTTAGATTTGGCGGTGCAGTATAAGAACGAAGACGTACTTTCGATGCTGCTTCGTCAATTAAATCGATAGCCTTATCCGGCAAGAATCGATCCGTAATATAACGATCGGAGAACCGTACTGCTGACTCAATAGAATCGTCAGTAATCGTTACACGGTGGTGAGCTTCATAACGATCACGCAAACCTTTTAAGATTTGAACGGATTCATCAAGGGTTGGCTCATCCACTTGAATCGGCTGGAAACGGCGCTCTAAAGCTGCATCCTTTTCAATATATTTCTTATACTCATCTAATGTTGTGGCACCAATACACTGCAATTCACCACGGGCCAGCGATGGTTTAAGAATGTTCGAAGCGTCAATGGCACCTTCAGCGCCGCCTGCTCCGATTAAAGTATGCAATTCATCAATAAATAAAATGATGTTGTTAGCCTGCCGGATTTCCTCCATCACTTTTTTTAAGCGGTCTTCGAATTCACCACGGTATTTCGTACCGGCTACCACTGTACCCATATCTAATGTCATAACTCGTTTATCACGTAGAATTTCAGGGACCTCATTATTCATAATCTGCTGGGCAAGCCCTTCAGCAATAGCTGTTTTACCTACCCCCGGCTCCCCTACTAACACGGGATTGTTTTTCGTACGACGGCTTAATACTTGAATCACACGTTGAATTTCCTTACTTCGTCCAATAACCGGGTCAATATTACCTTCTTTAGCAATGGCCGTTAAATCTCGAGCCAGAGAATCCAGTGTCGGCGTATTGGCATTAGCAGCTTGTGCACCTGAACTTCCGCCGCGTCGATTTTGCCCGCCAGTAGATTCATTATTCCCAAGCAGCTGAAGCACTTGTTGTCGAGCTTTATTTAAGCTTACTCCAAGGTTGTTAAGAACGCGGGCTGCCACTCCTTCACCCTCCCGGATCAACCCGAGAAGAATGTGTTCAGTACCTACGTAAGAATGGCCCAGCTTACGAGCTTCATCCATAGATAACTCGATAACCTTCTTCGCACGCGGTGTGTAGTGAATTGTTTGAGAAACTTTTTCACCTTTCCCAATTAAGTTCTCAACCTCTTGCTGGATTTTACTAGATTCAAGACCTAACGCGGTCAGTGCTTTAGCTGCGATTCCTTCTCCTTCACTAACTAAACCTAATAAAATATGCTCTGTTCCAATATTGTTATGACCTAAGCGTACAGCTTCTTCTTGAGCTAATGCTAATACCTTCTGTGCTCTTTCTGTAAATCGTCCAAACATCATGGACATGACCTCCTAACGATTTATTCTTGTTTTTCTAATTGAAGTCTTTCACGAATTAGTGATGCTCTTCGCACATCCCGCTCAGAGGGGGATAAAGATTCTGCTGCGTATTGTTGTAAAAAACCTGGTTGAGTAAGGACCATCAGTTCGTTTAAAATGTTTTTTTGGATATGATCGATGAACCCTAAGTCAATTCCGAGTCGGAGATCAGATAAACATTTAGCTGCCTCTTTAGACTCTATGATTCGACTGTGCTTCAAAACACCATAGGATCGAAAAACTCTATCTTCAAGCTGAACTCCTGAGCGATGCAGTAAAGTTTGACGCGCTTTACGTTCCTGATCGATCAGCTGGCTAACCACACTATGCAGATCCTCTACAATATCTTCTTCAGATTTCCCTAACGTAATTTGATTTGATATTTGAAAAATATTCCCTAAAGCTTCGCTGCCTTCTCCGTAAATTCCGCGGACCACTAAACCAAGCTGGTTGATAGCCGGCGTCATTCGGTTGATCTGATGTGTCATGGCCAAAGCTGGTAAATGCATCATAACCGAGGCTCTCATCCCTGTTCCAACATTTGTGGGACAGGCTGTTAAATACCCTCTATTTTCATCAAAGGCGTAATCCACTTTTTCTTCCAGCCAGTCATCCAGTTGAGATGCCTGCTCTAACGCACGATCCAGTTGGAATCCTGGGAAGTATAATTGAATACGAATATGATCTTCTTCATTAATCATAATCGATACCTGTTCATTTTGGGAGATTAATGCAGCAGAATTTTTAGAATGATCAATAAGGTGAGGACTGATTAAATGCTTTTCCATCAGTACCCTTTTTTCAATCTGCTGTAACTCATTCATTTCTACTACTTCAAAACTCTCATAATCTCTAAATGATTGACCTTTATATTCTTGTTTAAAAAAATCGAGGATTTCTTTCATTCGTTCTTCTGAAGAGATTAAAGGAAAAGGATATTTCTGAAAGTTACGAGCCAGTCGAATTCGACTGCTCATTACAATATCACTATCCGGACCTTCTTCTTTCATCCAGGGGCTAATGGCTTCATTAATAAATTGCTCCAAAGACATTATTCTTCATCCCCCTTTCCGTGATGAAGCTGCTGCTCCAGCGAACGAATCTGATCTCTTATTTTTGCTGCTTCCTCAAACTCTTCTTGCTCTATGAGCCTCTGAAGTTCTGACTTATAATGATCCATTTGCCTTTTTACGTGCAAGTTTCCTCCTTCGCGCTTTGGAACCTTACCATTGTGTTTCGTGTTTCCACTATGGACACGGCGAAAGATAGGGTTTAAGCGTTCATCAAAGGTTTTATAGCAATCTGCACAGCCAAACTTTCCAATTTGTGCAAACTCTTGATAACTCAATCCACAAGTTGGACATTTCAATGTTTTTTTTGGCTGATAAGTCTTAGATGGTTGACCTTTAAAAGAAGGAGGTTGTTCATAATTGAATAGCCCTGATAATAAGTCATTTAACGTGAAATTTTCTTCACTTTCGTTCATATATCCTTTTTCTTTTGCACAGTATTCACATACATGAACTTCTGTTTTTTCACCGTTAATTACTTGAGTTAAATGAACCGTTGCAGGGCGTTTATGGCAACGTTGGCAATCCATAAAACCTTCTCCTTCCTTACCTAACTTTGATACTTTAAGGTAAATAACATAGCCGTCAGAATTCTTGAGCGAATTTCATCTCTCAGAGGAAGAGGGAAAGCAAGTACTTCTCGTTCCATAACACTTGCCATCATTCTAGCTTCACGTTCCGTAATGCTTTCATTTTCTTTTAATCGTTCTATAATATCCAATGCTACGGATTGTGATACCTCTGGCTGAATCAAGTTGACGATATCATCAATCATTTGTGATTCAGAACGATGCTGTACACGCCTTATGCGGATATAACCTCCGCCACCACGTTTACTTTCCACTATATAGCCCTTTTCCACAGTAAAACGAGTTTTAATCACGTAATTAATCTGTGAAGGTACACATTGAAATTGATCGGCAATCTCGCTGCGCTTAATTTCAATGGTGTGCTTTTGATTTTCATCTAAAATATTTTTCAGATACTCCTCAATGATGTCGGATATATTCCGCATTTTCCCTCCTCCTCTTTTGACTTTGACTATCTTTGACCTTAATTTCATTATACTAATTTTTATTACGTACGCAACTAAAATGTTTTGAACTACATGAGTAATCATTCCCTAAATTGGAAAAGGTTAAAACAAAAAAACTATACGAAATAAATCGTATAGTCGGTTATTTTCTGCGAGTGACCTGCACCACAGTATCAATATGAGAAAGTTTTTCTAATAAAGCAGCTTCGTCAACGGATTGCTTGCGTTCTAGGTGGATAAAAATCGTTTTACGCTGCGCAGGGGTATTCTCCACTTCAAAGCGTTGGAGGACAATGCCTTGATCATCAAAAACAGACATAATGTCACTGATTTTCACAAACTTTTCAGCAGTAATAACATAACTATTTTTAAAATAATGAGTGACATATTTCTTTTCTAAATTATTTAAAAAAACAAGACTTAATAATACGAGGGCAGTAGCTAGTAAAGCGATTCCATACATACCAGCGCCTACTACTAACCCCAAACCCGCCACTGTCCAAATCGAAGCAGCCGTGGTCAGGCCTCTGATCGTCATTCCATTTACAATAATTGTTCCTGCCCCTAAAAATCCTATACCACTGATCACATAAGATGGGATACGCGATGGATCAAAACGGATATTGTCATTTGCTTCTATGAAAGCTTCAAAACCATATAAAGATAACAACATCATTAAACAAGACCCTATCCCAACTAATATATGTGTGCGAAAACCAGCTGAGTGGTTTTTAAGCTCTCTTTCAAAGCCTATTAAACCTGATAATAATAAAGCAAAGCTTAAACGAATTAAGAAGATATCTAAGTCCTCAGTTAAAGTGTAGATTTGGTCCACCCTGGCACCTCCTAACTTGAAGAAAAGAATCAAAAAAGAATTTACCTTAATATATCAAAAAAACCGAAAGCATATGCTTTCGGTTTACGTTAACGTGGCAGCGTCCTACTCTCACGGGGGTAAACCCGACTACCATCGGCGCTGAAGAGCTTAACTGCTGTGTTCGGCATGGGAACAGGTGTGACCTCTTCGCTTTCGCCACCACATCGA
>NZ_JBIEKE010000007.1:0-49489 GCF_043497005.1 Halobacillus sp. B23F22_1
TGTGCTTGTTTTACTTCCTTCTATACTATAGAAAGAAATCTTGACGTACTGGTTGGTTCGTTCAGTTTTCAAAGATCAAATTTGTTCGCCGCTTCAAAATGGCGACTTAATTAATATATCATGTGTTCAAGTTGAAGTCAATAACTTTTTTTCATGATATTTAATTTGTTTTCTTGCGATGCCACAATCTCTTGATGCGACGTTTATTAATATACCACGGTTAAAAGAGCACATCAAGTACAAATTAAAATAAAAGTAAATTCTGACGATTGCTCTTAAAATCAAAAAAACTTCCAGCTTTTATTAGGAGCTGGAAGTCTTTATTGATACAGTTCTATCTATTTCTCATTTGAGGGAAAAGAAGTACATCTCTAATGGATGCAGAGTTTGTAAGCAGCATAACTAAACGATCAATCCCAATGCCTAACCCACCAGTAGGAGGCATGCCGTATTCCAATGACTCTAGGAAATCATCGTCCATTAAGTGCGCTTCATCATTTCCTTCTTCTCTTTCTTTAAGCTGTGCTTCAAAACGCTCGCGTTGATCAATCGGGTCATTAAGCTCAGAAAACGCATTTGCATGCTCGCGTCCTACAATAAACAACTCAAACCGATCCGTGAAGCGTGCGTCTTCAGGGTTCTTTTTAGCTAAAGGAGAAATTTCGATTGGATGACCATATACGAAAGTAGGTTGAATTAACTTCTCTTCTACTTTCTGCTCAAAGAACTCATTAACAATATGACCAAATGTCATAGTTTCTTGAATTTCAATTCCATGCTCTTTAGCAAGCGCTTTTGCTTCTTCATCGCTCATTTCTTTCCAGAAGTCTACTCCTGTGTACTCTTTTACAGCGTCCACCATGTGCAGACGTGCCCACTCGGGTTCTAAATCAATTTCCTGATCATCGTACTCCACCTTTGTGGTGCCTAGTACTTCTTTAGAAATGTGAGCAATCAAATGCTCCGTCAAACTCATGATATCATGGTAATCAGCATATGCCTCATACAGCTCAATCATGGTAAATTCAGGGTTGTGACGAGTAGAAACTCCTTCATTACGAAAAACGCGGCCGATTTCATAAACCTTTTCCATACCGCCTACAATTAATCTCTTCAGATGAAGTTCAATCGCAATACGCATATAAAGTTCCATATCAAGAGCATTGTGGTGGGTAACAAATGGACGTGCAGAAGCTCCACCAGGGATACTATGCATCATCGGTGTTTCAACTTCTAAGAATCCCAAGTTATCTAGATACCTGCGCATAGATTGAATGATTTTACTGCGTAACACGAAGGTATCACGACTATCTGGATTCGTAATTAAATCTAAGTAACGCTGACGGTAGCGCTGTTCCACATCTTTTAGACCGTGGAATTTCTCCGGTAAGGGACGAAGAGATTTCGTTAGGATTTCAAATTCACTAGCTTTAACGGATAATTCTCCTACGTTCGTTTTGAACATTTCACCTGAAACACCGACGATATCCCCAATATCTGCTGATTTGAAAATGGCATACGCATCTTCACCGATCGCATCTTTACGGACATAAAGCTGAATCTGACCGCTTAAATCTTGAATATGTGCGAACCCCGCTTTACCTTTTCCGCGTTTCGTCATAATACGCCCTGCAATTGTTGTCGGAATTTGCTTTTCTTCCAACTCTTCTTTTGTAAATTCGTCATATTGCGACGTTAATTCACTAGCAAGAGCTGTACGTTCGAATTTGCTTCCAAATGGATCGAGTCCTTGTTCCTTATAGGAGTTCAATTTCTCGCGTCTCACCTGCATTTGGTCATTGAGCTCTTCTGACATGATCATCACTCCATTCTTAGAAAAGTTTATATAAGTTATAACGTTGTCACAAAATGAAAAACTGCCAGCATGCCACTGGCAGTATTCTAACTATGGTTTAGTATAGAAAAGTCCTCGAAAGGTGTCAACGAAGAACCGCTTATGAACCCTTCATGCCTTTTCGATATCTACTGCAAGGGAATACTTAACATTTATCTGCTCCAGATGCTTACACCTTTTACTTCACTTACAGGAAGCTGAGCAACCACTTCGTCAGCCCGTTGGCCACTAGCGGGAATATAAACGTCTGGATTTAACTCAGCCAGAGGCACCATCACAAAAGCACGTTCATGCATATGAGGATGGGGAATCGTTAAACGCTCATCTTTCATATTTTCTTGATTATAGAGTAAAATGTCAAGGTCTATTGTGCGCGGCCCCCACTTAATCACTCTATTTCGACCTAAATCTTTTTCAATCGATTGACAAAAATCGAGTAAATTCAATGGCTCAAGTGTCGTACGGACTTCGATTACCATATTAAGAAAATCATTTTGATCCGTGTAGCCTACAGGAGCTGTTTCATAAATATTTGAACGCCGGGTGACCTCAATAGCATCATGGCGATCTATTTTTTCAATGGCTTCCAGTAAGTATTGCTCTCGTTCATCAAGGTTAGAGCCTAAGGCAATGTACGCTTTATTCATTATGCTTACTCCTGTAGATATCAATTGCCACCGATTGATAATGCCCCGGTATTGGAGGATCTGGCTTAGTTACTTTTACCCGGCACGCCTCAAGCTGGCTGAAATACTGTAGTAACTCGTCCGCTAAATGTTCAGCAACCGCCTCTACTAAGTTACGCGTTTCTCCTTCTACGACCCGCTTAGTTATTTGATAGACCTCACCGTAATCAATGGAGAGGGTCATATCATCAGAATGGCCGGCCGGCTGTAAATCCATCTCTAGTTCTAAATCCACATAAAAACGCTGACCAAGTTTATTTTCTTCTGGAAAAAGTCCATGATACCCCCAAAATTCCATCCCATTTAATTGAATCTGATCCATTTAACTTCTCCTCTCTATCATTGCATCCATCATTTTAGTCATCCGTGCCATCTCTTTAACATCATGCACTCTTACGATTTGAACGCCCTTAGAAATGCCTAAACAAACAGACGCACCTGTTCCTTCCATTCGCTCCGTTTCCGGGAGATCCAAAATATGGCCGATAAATGATTTGCGAGAGGTTCCAAGTAACAAAGGGAAACCAAGTTCATGAAATTGATGAAGATTGCGCATGACCTCTAAATTGTCATCGATGGTCTTTGCAAAACCAACACCTGGATCAAGAATAATGTGGTGGTCTTTTACTCCTGCTTCTTTAGCAATTTTAACGCTCTCCTGCAAGTCCCGCTTCATGTCTACAATTAAAGAGTTATAATTTTTCTCTTCCCGATTATGCATTAATATAATCGGTGCATCAAAGTCAGCTGCCGTTTCTGCAATGCTTGGTTCCTTTTTCGCACCCCAGACATCATTCACAATTTCAGCACCAGCTTTTAAGGCTTGTCTTGCTACTTCTGCTTTATACGTATCTATAGAAATTGGAATCGAAATTTGTTCTTTTACCGCTTCAATAACAGGAACTACACGCTCAATTTCTTCCTGTTCAGACACAGGACGATGCCCCGGGCGGGTCGATTCCCCTCCAACATCAATGATATGCGCCCCTTCCCGTTCCATTTGCACGGCACGTGCTACAGCGTTCTCTATTTGATTAAAATGGCCGCCATCAGAAAAAGAATCAGGTGTTATGTTTAAAATCCCCATCACGAGCGTCTGCTCGGATAATTCATAAGAGCGGCTCTTTGTTACTAGTTGAAAACTCATGATAAATCCTCATTTCCCACGTTTATTATTTCTTTATTTTACACCATCTCCCCTTTGAAAAACAAAAAAGCTGTGCTCCCTTTTAAGGTGCACAGCTTCTAATTTTATTCTTCTTCAAATTGATAAAGAGGGGTAGAAAGATAACGTTCACCATTACTCGGGATAATAGCTACTACTTTTTTACCTTTTCCTAATTGGTTGGCTACCTTTTTCGCCACGTGGATGGCAGCTCCTGAAGAGACGCCGCCTAAGATGCCGTCTTTTTTAGCAGCTTCTCTGGCTGAATCATAAGCTTCTTCTGTTGTTACTTGATGTACCTCATCATATATTTCAGTATTTAAAATTCCTGGAACAAACCCAGCTCCGATCCCCTGAATTTTGTGAGGCCCTGGCTGACCGCCTGATAAAACAGGAGATCCTTCAGGTTCTACAGCGTGAATTTTAACTTCAGGATACTTTTCTTTTAAGACTTTTCCTGCACCAGTGATTGTTCCACCTGTACCAATACCTGAGATAAAGGCGTCAAGCTGATCGCCCATCTGCTCAACAATTTCAGGTCCTGTCGTTTTTTCGTGAACCGCTACGTTCGCCTCATTATTGAATTGTTGAGGCATGAAGTAACCATGCTGATCTTGAAGTTCAGCAGCTTTTTTAATAGCTCCTTTCATTCCATCCGCTCCAGGCGTTAAAACTAATTCAGCACCATAAGCACGTAAAAGGTTACGTCGCTCTTGACTCATTGTGTCCGGCATGACCAGAACGGTCCGGTACCCTTTGGCCGCTGCGATCATCGCTAACCCAATTCCCGTATTCCCGCTCGTCGGTTCAACGATCGTATCGCCGTCTTTTAGGTCGCCAGCTTCTTCAGCAGCTTCAATCATTGAAAGAGCAATACGGTCTTTAACCGAGCTGCCCGGGTTCATGTACTCAAGCTTCAAATAAATGTCTGCACTGTTTTCATCAGCGCTTTTGTTCAATTTTACTAAAGGGGTCTGCCCCACTAATTCACTCACACTATTTGCAATTCTCATAACTTCACTCCTAAAACCAAGTATTTTAATAGGATTTAATACTAATGTACGCAATCTCTGGGCCATTGTCAAACACTTCTATCATTTTCATCAAAAGTGTTCCCATAATTAAAAAGAGCGAAACGGATATTTATCTCGTTTCGCTCAATTCCTTAGGATGGATTGGATTGTAACTCTTTTAAATCTTTTTCATTAAAGTTGTAGGCTTCATTGCAAAAGTGACACTTTGCTTCCGCCCCTTGATCTTCTTCGATCATGCGCTGAATTTCTTCGTCTCCTAGACTTGAAATCGCAATTTCCACTCGCTCTCTAGAGCAGCGGCACTTAAATTGGACCGGCATGGAATCAAGAATTTGAAGGTTCTCCTCGCCAACTAAAGCCTCTAAAATTTCTTCCGGTGTTTTACCTTCACGAACCATAGTAGAAATCGGAGCAATTTCCGTCAGACGTTTTTCTATTGCTGCAGTTGTTTCATCGTCGGCTCCCGGCATCATTTGAATGATAAAACCACCTGCCGCTAAGATGGAATGGTCGGTGTTAACGAGTACACCTGCTCCTACAGCTGAAGGCACTTGTTCTGAATTGGCAAAGTAATACGTGAAATCTTCGCTGACTTCTCCAGATACAATTGGAACCTGTCCTGTAAAGTGATCTTTCATCCCAAGGTCTTTTACAATACTTAAGGTACCATCCGTTCCTACAGCGTGGGCCACATCAAGTTTACCTTGATTGTTTAAATCAAAATCGACGTGAGGATTTTTTAAATAACCGCGGACGTCTCCTTTTGAATTAGCATCCGCAATAATCGCTCCCACCGGACCGTTGCCTTCTAGTTTTGCCGTCAATTTGTCTTCGCCCTTCAGCATAGCTCCCATCATCGCACTAATCGTAAGTGTACGACCTAAGGCAGCAGAAGCTGTAGCCCAGGAATCCTGCCTGCGGCGGGCTTCTTCTACTGTTTCAGTTGATTGTATAGCGTAAGCGCGCACTTGCCCATTAAAGCCAATAGCACGTACTAAATAATCTGACATAAATCATCCTTCTCCTTTGAATGCTTTATTATCTTTGTTGTTTTGATAAATTTTATTCAACCCTTTTAATGTTAAATAAGGATCGATCACATCGATGGTGCGTGACTCATCCCCTATCAAAGAAGCTAGTCCTCCTGTTGCTACTACAGTAGGCATGGACTCAGCGGCTTCCTTCATTCTGCGAACCACTTCATCGACTTGACCCACATAGCCGTAAAAAACCCCAGACTGCATTGCTTCAACGGTGGATGACCCTACGACTCGTTCCGGGCTCTTAATTTCAATCTTTGGTAGTTTTGCGGCTTTTGCATATAAAGCTTCCATGGAGATATTTATACCCGGCGCAATCGCTCCCCCGACATATTCCCCTTTTTCATTCACATAACAGTAAGTGGTGGCTGTACCAAAATCGATAATAATGAGAGGAGTATTATACTCTTCAATCGCTCCCACAGCATTTACGATTCGGTCAGCTCCTATTTCTTTAGGATTCGGGTACTTCATCGATAAACCCGCATCTATTTCCTGATCTCCGATAATCATCGGTGTCTTTTTAAAATAATAACGAGCCATCCGTTCAAGTGCAAACATTATGGGTGGCACAACAGATGAAATAATGACTCCATTAATATCTTGAAAAGTAAGACCTTCATGTTCAAAAAGTGATTTAATCAGCATCCCGTACTCATCTTCTGTTTTATACCGATCCGTTTTAATGCGCCATTGATAGTTCAGCTTATTGTTCTCGAATACGCCGAGCACAGTATTCGTATTCCCCACATCCAGGACAAAAATCATATGCAAAGCCCCCTGTTTCTTTTCCTTCGGCTTCCATCATATCACAAGTAAAGATAGGAATGGGATGAAGAGTTTTGAACAAAGACAGGAAAAAGTCACATCCCCTGTTTCGGAAATGTGACTTTTTTATATGAGTTATGAACGGTCTTGACGATCTTGGTTATCGTCTTGATCTTCTGAACCTTTTTGTTCTTCGTTAGAAGGAGAAGCGTTATCATTCGGTGTTTCATGCTCTTCGTCTTTTGATTTTAGATTCACGCGTACATTCTCATTGTTTTCCTGACGCTCATCAATCTCTTTTTGCTCTTCTTGATTCGCTCGAAGCTGCTTATTATTTTCAATCGCAATTTCTTCTAGCTCTTCATCAGTTGGAAGGCGTCCTTTTTTAAATAAGGATTCGATTTGAGTAGCATCTAATGTTTCAACATCCAACAACGTATTCGCAATCAGTTCTAGTTTATCTTTATTCTCTGTAAGAATCGTTTTCGCACGATCATAAGAATCGGTAATAAACCTTTGAACTTCTGTATCAATATCATATGCGATTTGATCACTATAATTTTGTTCATTTTGAATGTCTCTGCCAAGGAATACTTGACCTCCGGAGTTTTGTCCGAACTGAAGCGGTCCAAGCTTTTCACTCATTCCATATTCAGTGACCATCTTACGTGCAATGGAAGTCGCACGCTGGAAGTCGTTATGAGCTCCGGTAGACACTTCACCAAACATAATTTCTTCAGCAACACGACCACCAAGTAAGCCTGTGATCTTATCAAGCAATTCCGGCTTTGTCATGAAGTAACGGTCTTCTTTTGGAAGCATGACTGCGTAACCGCCTGCTTGGCCGCGTGGTACAATTGTAACCTTGTGAACCATATCTGCATCATCTAAGACCATACCGATAACTGTATGTCCACTTTCGTGATGCGCCACAATGTTGCGTTCTTTTTTAGAAATAACACGACTCTTCTTAGCAGGACCTGCTATAACCCGGTCAATCGCTTCGTCGACATGGATCATATCGATCTCTTTACTGTCTGAACGAGCGGCCACAAGTGCTGCTTCGTTAAGCAAGTTCTCTAAGTCGGCACCAGAGAACCCTGGGGTACGAAGAGCAATTGTCTTAAGGTCCACGTTATCAGATAGAGGCTTATCACGAGCGTGCACCCCTAGAACAGCTTGACGACCTTTTACATCAGGGCGGTCCACCGTAATTTGACGGTCAAAACGGCCTGGACGCAGCAAGGCTGGGTCAAGAATATCCGGACGGTTTGTAGCTGCAATCATAATGATTCCTTCATTAGCTCCAAAACCATCCATTTCAACTAGCAGCTGGTTCAATGTTTGTTCACGTTCATCGTGGCCGCCGCCTAAACCGGCCCCACGTTGACGTCCTACTGCATCAATTTCATCAATGAAAATGATACAAGGAGCATTTTTCTTAGCATTTTCAAACAAGTCACGGACACGGGAAGCACCGACACCGACAAACATTTCTACGAAGTCGGAACCACTGATGGAGAAGAATGGAACTCCCGCTTCTCCTGCTACGGCTCTCGCTAGTAATGTTTTACCTGTACCTGGTGGTCCTACAAGCAGGACACCTTTTGGAATACGGGCACCTACTGCCGAGAACTTACGAGGATCTTTTAAGAAGTCTACTACTTCCACAAGCTCCTGCTTCTCTTCATCCGCCCCGGCAACGTCTTTAAAACGCACCTTTTTCTTCTCTTCATTGTACATCTTCGCCTTACTCTTACCAAAGTTCATAACACGACTTCCGCCGCCCTGAGCTTGATTAAGTAAGAAGATAAACAAGATAAATATAATCACAAACGGAATGATAGATGTTAACACCGTCACCCATACACTCGGCTGTTCTTCTTCTTCAACGGTTAAAATGCTTTGCTGTTGAGCTTCTTCAGTTACATTAGAAACGATTTCTTCGTTAGCTGGAATGTTTGCAGTAAACGTTTCTCCTTCTTCACTGCCAGCTACTGAACCTGTGATACGAATGACACCATTAGTGGGCTGCATCGTCATTTCTTCGATTTCACCATTATTCAATCTATCGTAAAATTCGTTCACATTTAATGTTTGTTCTGGCTCACCTTGACCTCTAAATAGACCGACTATGCCGATAACTACGAGGAAGATTAGTAAGTAAAAGATTGTATTACGAAATATCCGGTTCATTTCCTACCTCCTCCCAAGCGAGAAAAACTATAGTAAATGTTATCACACAAAAAACGAAACACACAACTAATTGCCCTTACATCCAGCACCTTTGTTTGAAGTCGCAAATTGGATTCCATCAGCCACCATACACTTCTGGTTTAAGGATCCCGATATATGGAAGGTTACGGTACTTTTCGTTGTAATCTAAACCATATCCAACGACGAATTCATCAGGCACTTCAAAACCAACCGTATCGGCTTTAATATGAGAAGTTCTGCCTTCAGGTTTATCAAGCAACGTTACAATTTTAATGGATTCTGCTTTACGATATTTAAATAAGTCCACTAAATAACTTAATGTCAATCCACTATCAATGATATCTTCCACAATAATTAAGTCTCTGCCTTCTACAGAAGTATCTAAGTCTTTAACAATCTTTACTTCTCCTGTAGAGCGCATTCCTCCGTCATAGCTGGATACATCCATGAAGTCCATCTCCAAGTGTGTTTCCACTCTTTTTAAAAGGTCACCCATAAACGGCATAGCTCCTTTAAGTACGCCGATTGCTAAAGGGAAACGTCCTTCATATTCTTCAGTCAGCTGTGCTCCAAGTTCTTTACATTTGCTTTGAATCTCTTCTTCAGAAATCAAGATTTTCTCAATTTCGTTGTGCATGAAAGCTCCTCCTACGTTCTCAATTATTTTTTATATTGTAATCGAAGCCATGTACCGGAAGGGTTCCTAGTACACCCCTCACCTTTTTTCAAACCAACCAGCCATAGGACTTGACCATCCTGATCCGTAACAAGCGGCCAAGTATCACGAAGTTGTGCAGGGATCTTTTGGTCGATAAAAATATCCTTTACCTTCTTAGACCCATTCATTCCTCTAAGTATCATTCGGTCTCCTGGTTTTCGATTTCGCACAATTAACGGCAGAGATACGTGATGTGAATCACAAACATATTCATGTGTTCCCTGCTCCCAAGAGTCTTCCCCCACCGTCAGCGAGAGAGTTGATCCATCCGGAAGTGAAACTTGCTCTCCTATGTATAATGATTTAAACAAAACGGATGCTTCCTTTTTAAAGTTAAAAGTAAACATTATGTCATCGTAAGCACGCACCACTTTTAACCCTCTTGGAAAATCCAGGCTTGCATTAGGTTTTTGTTCATCTAAAAGGTGAAAAAACATCTCCTCATGTAAATAGGAGATTTCTTCAATTTGATTACCATACAGATAGTTTAATATTAGATGAAAGGCACTTCTTTGTAAAGCAAGCGGCTGCTTTTGAAAAACAGTTTTTGAAAATTGTGTGAAGCCGCCTTTTCCACCCTCCATTTTTATGTCTTGAAGGACTTCTTCAGCCTTCTGCTCAATGAAGTTCCGATCTTCTGAGAATCGTTCGCTCATTCGCTGCATGTGCTGATGAATCTTAGGGTTTGAGGCTTTTAAAAAGGGGAGGATCTTTTTACGAAAAGCATTCCGCGTATAATCTGTTTCTTCATTAGATGGGTCATGCCGCGGCTGCAGTTGATGAGCCGTGCAGTATCGTACTAAGTCTTCTTTCTCTAAACAAAGAAAAGGACGAATAATACATCCGGAAGCAAACGAACGTTTTACCGGCATTCCATGCACGGCTTCTGGGAGCGCACTTCTCGTGAATTGCATGAGCATCGTCTCCGTCTGATCATCCCCGTGATGGCCAAATGCCAGCTTATCAGCTTCGACCTCTTTCATTACTTCAGCAAAAAAACGATAACGCAAGGTCCTCGCAGCTTCCTGTGTACCCATGCCGGTCTCTTCCTTAAACGAAGGGACATCAACTGTCGTTCCGTAAAATGGCAGCCCCCGCTCCTTAGCGAGGGACCTGACATAGTCAAGATCCTGCTTTGATCCCTCTCCCCGCAGACTGTGATCAACGGAAGCGACGACAAGTGTTAAATCATATTTATCTTTTAATTGAAAAAAGTAATGAAGAAGGGCGAGAGAGTCTGGTCCTCCGGATACAGCTAAAAGGACTGTATCGTTAGGTTGAACCAATTCATGATTTTTTATAAAATTCTCCACGTCTTTCACCTGCCACGCTACCTCCCATCGCATCTCTTCCCATCGTACCACTCGAGAGCCTTATCCTGCAAAGCTTTCCATTACATCCATAAGTTCCATGCAGAAATGCCATAGAACACTAATGCAATAAAGCTCACACCAAGCATTTCTCCCCACTCTGACGCTTCGTGATGAAGGCTTTTACGAGTTAAGCGCTTAGGAGGCTGTACTCTTTTCATAAGAATTTGACCCAGTGCTTCTTTCATATCTCTGGCTGAGTGATATTTTCCTTGCCAGCAATCCGTTATCACCCGCTTATACTCTCCTGGCAGTGAGGCTTGTTTTAGTTTGTCCTGCAATGTTTTCTTCGCATCTCTATGCGCTGTAAAACGCGCGGGATATACAGTCTCCAGCATAATCATTGTCACCGCAAATAAGTCATACCCTGGCTCTGCTCGTCGTGAACCATACCCCCAATATCCACGATCATAGAACTCTGTATATTCCTTTATCGCCCGCCCGATGCCTGTCACTCCACCGACATCAATCCATTGCACCTTAGAATCAGCAATTAATAAATTATCCGTTTTAAGGTCTCCAAATACATACCCCGCTTGATGCAGATGCTCTAAGTCACTGAGCAGCTGCATCGCACAAATCCCAACCCATTCTTTTTTCTTTCCCCGAAGAAAAGTCGAAAATGAATCGCCTTTAATGTATTCCATGACGTAAAAAGGGTAGGTCTGCCCATTGGAGGCCACCCAATCATCAACATCCACAAAAGAAGGCCCAAGCTTTACTCCTTGGACCTTACTGAACTTCTTAAGCATATTCACTTCAAGCATGAGCCTTGAGCTCTCGGTCCCTACTTTCAGCGCATATTGAACTCCGTTTTTCTCACACAAATAAACAACACCACAAGCCCCTTCGCCTAGCTTGTTTACAATATGGTATGCATGATGGTTCCATTTTCCACGCACAAGAGTACCATTGGTTACATTAAAAACCGGTTTCTTCATATGGATCCACCCTGCTTTCATCTCTTGATATTGATTTATGTGTAAATGCGTAAAGAGCTTCTTTTAAAGCCGGTCCTGTTGGAGTATACCCTCCGCTTGAAAGCTTAGAAAATAAGTTATGCATAGCGCTAAGCTCAGATGTCCAGTTCACTCGCTGCTTAATCGTGTGCTTGACATCCGGAAAAGAATAAACACTAAACTGATTGGAACCGCTTCTCGCATTAAGACTTAGCGACAAATCAGCAAGAGCTTCTTTCACTGTAGGAAGCTTATGGTGCATACTTGCACTTGAATCAACCAAAACAAGGACTTCCAACTTACAGGTCTCTCCCAGGTCGTCCACGATCTCTACAACTTCGCCTCTTTGTTCAGGAGGAAGCTCTTCAATGGTTTTGCTTTCACCAAGAATATGCTGAAGCTCTTTATTCACCACCCCTTGTATTGTCTGAGTCATCGCTTGTTTTGTTACCATCTGCACAGTTTCGGACAAGTTCTTTTGATAGACGATCTGACTAACCCCGCCCCCGGCTTCTGCAATTGACTCTACCTCTTTGAGCCCTTGGACTTCACCTGTCTGCTGGTCATCGAGCACACCGATGACATTGACCGTTACCCCCTGATTCCTCGCTAATGCAGCGACAGCAACAGGATCCTCACCGTAGTTCGAACACCCATCAGTTAACAATAGAATTTGTTTCAATCGACCTGCTTTCATCGAGCTTCCCTCCTCATTTGTTACGACCATTTTCGCCGAAAATGAGGAGGAATATACGTGAAGCTAAGCTTGTTTTTTATGAAACTTAATAGCCGACCATTCTGGCATGTAATGGTCAATGCGGGCCACAAGCACTGTCATATCGTCATCAATTCCTCCAGATTGAGCCCGTATCACCTCTTCTAATAAAATATCGGCCACTTCTTGCGGGTCCTGTTCATTAATTTCTCTAATCTTTCTCTTTAACCACACCTCCACATTTTCGACGTGTTTTGGTCCCTCTAAGATGCCGTCACTCACCATGATTAAAAGGTCCCCGGCTTCCAGCTGCTCACTCGTCGTATCGACATCCACTTCAGGTATAATGCCCATCGGCAGATTACCTGACTCTACTGAGAAAATTTGATCTCCCCTTTTTATAAAGCTTGGTGTACTTCCAATTTTAATAAACTTCGAAGTCGCAAAATGAAGGTCAATCACAGCTAAGTCTAATGTTGAAAATATCTCATCGTTGCTTCTTAAAGAGAGAATGGAATTGATAGACTGAATGGCCACAGACTCTTGAATACCAGATTGTAAGATTTGTTTAAGCAGCCTTAACGTCTCTACGCTCTCCTCATGAGCTCTTTCCCCATTACCCATTCCATCACTGATGGCTAAGGCATATTTCCCCCTTCCTAATTCCATCATGGAATAGCTGTCTCCCGATATAAACCCTCCCCCTTTAGCAGCATGAGCCACTCCAGATTCAATCGTGTAGTGTTTGGCTGAACCAAACGTCATTAAACAACGCCCATGGGGATAAGGTGAGATATCCTCCATCGTAACAACGATCGTTTCCTGTAAAATATCAGAAAGCAGCGGTGCTATTAACTTTGCTCCTTCCCCTCTATATTGGTCGATCTCAATGATCACTTCTAAATCGATATTTCCAGCATCGAGCGTATAGATTTCAAGCTTAGCCACATTTAAACCTAACCTCTCTAATGCTTCATGAATGATGTGCTCTTTTTGTTCATGATGCTCTCGTTCCTTCACAATCTCCTTTGCAAAATTATTCATTACTTCTGAAACGCCATGAAGCTGCTCTGCTACGAACTTTCGACTTTCTTGAACCTGCTGTTTAAGCTGTTTATTCGCATGATAAAAAGAGAGTTCATGCTTCATCGTATCGATCAGCTTTTGAGACTTCACACAATATTGATCCACATTTTTCCGCATCATGCGGCTTACGTCTTCCTTCTCATCGATCTCCACCATTAAATCCGTCATAAGATTATGAGTCTCATCAAATTGATTAATCCAACATTTTTCCTTCTTAAAACACGCCTGGCACGTTTTCTCTGTCACATGACTTAAGAAATAATCTACCTCCTGGGTATCATCTGCCTCCTTTTGTGAATGATCAATATGATGAAAGCTCTTTGACAAAGCTTCAAACACATCAGAAAACTTTCCCACTCGAACAGCTGTCACATCTCTAACCTTTTGTAAATACTTCTGTTGCTCTTGACGGTGTTCATCTGTACCAGGTACGAAGCGTGATAACCTCTTCACCCAGCGTTCAGGCGTCAGAAAAAACAGAATGATCGCGAAGAAAGATGCCCATAAGGAAGCAGACAAACCATCTCCCGTATAAAATCCCATTAATATGGTACTTACAAAAAGTCCTGCACTAACTCCCAGTTTATTTCCCTCTTTTAATAAGCCGCCCAACAACCCCGAGAAGGCAAGCAAACTCATTTGATAAAGGTGATCCACCTGGGACAGACTCAGGACAAGCCCCGTAACCACCCCCACTGTCGATCCAATAGCCGCTCCGGCTATAAAAGCTAACAATATAACTAAATAACGAGAAAACACATCGACCATCGCTACATCTTGAAATTCAAATCCGATCATCCCTGTTAACACAGAAGCTAGTAAAATGATAAAACAAACAATCTCTTCATTTTTCAAAGTAGGATGATATCGTTGCGGTGATAAAAGCGGTAAGCTTTGCATAAAGATAAGTACGAGTATAAAAGCCAGCACTCCTTCAGAAAGGAGGAGAAAGATTTCGTATAATTGCCAGCGGTCCAACACCGCAAGGCTTACGGTTCGCGGAATCATACTCGCTAATGCCGCTATAACCGGCAGCCACTTCTGCGGTTGGTGAAGCTTATTTAATAAAGCACTTAATAGAAGAATAGAAACCGCCGCTCCGGCAATAAACCCAGCATGTCCATAACTATATGTAGCAGCTCCGATAGCCATCATCACTGTTGCCGGTATGATGAGCGGACGCTTAAACCACCAGATCACTGCTAAGAAAGCAACGCCGAACGGTGCCATAGACGACAAGATGACAGCTCGTCCAAGTAATAAACTGAGAGCCATATGGAAGACACCTTTAGCCGCTAAAAAAGTAACCACCGATAATGCCATCTTTTCCATTCCTCGATTTAACGATGACTCTCTCCACATTGCTTCTCGCCCTGCTCGTTTCATAACCGTCCCCAACATAATATTCACCACTCCTTTTTGTTAGAACCATTAAATCACATCAAAGCGGATCATTTTGTCAAAACAACAGAGGTGCCGCAACAAAAACTTCGATGGTTTTCATACAAACGGAGCTCCATTCTACAAAATAACACTCACGTGAGTCGTTACTTATCCAAAATCATCCAATATTCTCTATCGAAATTAACAGACTACTCTCATAATTTTATTTTAAGTTGACATGTTTTTTTTCATAGTGTACTATATTTCTTGTGCCTTAAATCACAACATGGCGGTGTAGCTCAGCTGGCTAGAGCGTACGGTTCATACCCGTGAGGTCGGGGGTTCGATCCCCTCCGCCGCTACTACCAAGTGCTGATTGGCTTTGAAAGATGCGACTCGCATAAGACAAGCAGCTGGAATGGTCTGATCTTTGACCATTCAGATGATTGACTTATGTCGCGAGCATCTAAGCCATGAAGCCGGATAACACAAGTGCTTTCTTAGTTCGCTAAGTCGCACCATACATATGAACGAGGCCCGTTGGTCAAGTGGTTAAGACACCGCCCTTTCACGGCGGTATCACGGGTTCGAATCCCGTACGGGTCATAAAGTAAAACAGGCCGGGATAAAACTGAATAAAGCATAAAATAATCCGAACGATTCAAATGGAATCAGTTCGGATTATTTTTGTTTCATTTAATGTACGCCGTCCCGGCAAAATCTCTCGCTTTCCTGCAGGATCTTCGATTTACGCTGTTTCCATCGAAGTTTTTGCATTTTGACTACGTAAAAGATCTGCGTTTATACGAATATTCGTTTTTGTTACCACTGCTTTACTTATTTGCCAGCTTATTTTACTTTCAATCATTCTTTTTTTATATAATAAAGAAAAGCCTCTTCATGGAACATAATCAACCTCTCGGCCCCCATAACATAACGGCGACTCCCACTAAACAAATACAAGCACCTATCCAGTCATACATGTCAGGCACCTTACGATCTACACTCCAGCCCCATAGAACGGATAAAACAATGAACACTCCCCCATAAGCTGCATATACACGGCCGAAAGCAGGAAATGTTTGAAAAGCAGCCACCACTCCATAAGACGCTAATAATAAAGCTCCCATAATCCCAAAATAAAAAGGTTTCCCTTCTCTCAGCCATATCCAAATCAGGTAACCACCGCCGATTTCTGCTAATCCTGCAAGCAGAAATAATAGTAACGCTGACACCATCACTCACCCCTTTGGTAATCTAAAAAAAAACAGACCTGCTAATAAGCAGGTCTGTTTTTATATAAACGCGCATCTTTTACTCATTGTCCTAGACAGCAAGCTATCCTCTTTTAGCACCTCGACCTCCACGTTTGGTCTCAGTTTGCTTTTTCAGTGATGCTAAACGGTCTTCGCTGTCCTTTAAGAAGTTACTCATTTTCTGCTCGAATGATTCTGCAGGTTTACGTGGCTTCTTAGGGGCACGACGACCATAATTCTCTTTTGCTTTTTTGATGGATAGACCGATCTTTCCATCATCTCCAACATTAATAACCTTTACCTCAACTTCGTCACCTTGGCTGAGGTGCTCATTAATGTCTTTCACGTAGTTATCGGCAACTTCACTAATATGGACCAGACCTGTCTTCCCATCTGGAAGCTCGACAAATGCTCCGAAATTAGTGATACCCGTTACCTTACCCTGTAGCTTGCTGCCTACTTCAATTGACATAAAAAAAATGCTCCTCCTTAGATTTCGATAAAAATATCCTTCTTTACTATTATATATAAGCTGGGAAAAGAGTGTCAATACGAAGGGGCATCATTTGGCATTTTAAAGATAATTTCCCCGTCTTTTGAGAAGAAATAATTCGACCTGGCAATTTGCAGGACGTATTCTTCGTTATTTAATAACTCAATCTCTTCATTCAAGTTCTTCTCTTCCTGCTGCAATTCATCCATATCGGCTTGCAGCTGCTTGTACTCTTCTACTTTCTCTGCATGAAGTGCTCGCTGCTGGAAGTGATAAAAAGCCATAGAGCCTGCTACAATAATAACTAAAAGGCTGAACAGCATAATCCGGCGCATTAACCGCTTCTTTTTTCTAGCATGGCGTTCCATGTGAGCATCGTAATTCTTCATGTATGTAGAATCCATGCGAGTAACTGACGACTTATTTGCCATTTCCGTTGGCCCCCTTATTTATAGTATGTGCAGATCCTCATCGCCTGTCCTCTCTCAAACACCGGCTTTATTCATCTTTGTTTTTGCTATTCCATTTATTAACTATAATATTCTTTATTGTATCGTAAAATCCTGCTAAATGGAGTAAATATTTTTTTATTTTTTCCGGTATCAGCTTCCAAATGAGACGGAAAAGCAACAAAATAGGATAGAAAACGACAGTAAACACTATAAATATACCCTTATATAAAAATCGATAAACCCATAATAGTACATTTTTCGATATTATGATTGAAGTTGTGAGGGGCCAAACGATGAAAATGTCAAAAAGACGCTTCAGGAAACGAAATATACTTACAAAAATTCGAATCTTAAACTCTAATATGCGGTTATAGCTTCGCTGAAATAAGGCACGGTAAGCAGCATAACCGCACAGTAAAGCGACAAATATATATACCCGTATCTCCCCATAGTTTACGGAATACAGAATAAAAAAAAGAAAAGCAGCCTGAGTGATCCAAAAGGCAGACTGCCATCCATACTCAAGCCAGCTTCTCTTGTTTCTTTTATGAAATAGACGTTCAAAGGTGTCCATGGCTGCCCCAATATAGATTCCACCTGCAATCATTGAAATCATGGTCATAAATTGAGTCGTTAACGTCATTTGAACAGCTTGCTAAATAAACCTTTAGCTTTCTCCCCATGATTTTCATCTAAGTACGTCATTTCATAAACTCTGCCTTTAATAGTTACTTGTCCATCGTCTAAGTTCAGGTTTTTCATTTGTAGATTTTCCCCGCGGATCACCAGATAGCCCATTGATGTTTGCAGAAGAAATTCTTCACTGTCGAAGCTGTCTACTTCTTTTACTCCTGATATTTCAAGGTTGCGACGATTCCACACCTTAACATTATGTTCAGCTTGATGAATATGACTATTACGCCCGCTAATATTCTTATCATACCCTTCCATTTCACAGCCTCCTTCTCTAGTACAAGCTATGATGAGAAAGGGTTAATTAGAACTTGCGGATTACAATCTGTAAAAAAGAAAAAGACCCTTTTCTTCAGGGCCTCTACTCGAAAGTTTTTCTGGTTAAAAATAATTTTCTGTTCCTTTTCTGCAAACATAGTGAAGAATCTAAAGAGCACCATATGCTCCCATTTCTATCCGCCTATGCATTCCAGCAACTATGGTTCTAATTATTATAATGATGTGGCTATTGTTTTACAGGTTCTTCTTTTTTTATTTCATAAAGGGTGGCCGCTTCATCTTTTTTTACATTTTCCCGTAGTGACTTCACTTCGATGGTTAAGATCTTTTGCCCAAATTGAATCATCAATTCATCTCCAACATCTACTTTTGTCGCTGCTTTACCAGGTATGCCGTTTATGTTAATTCTACCTTGATCGGCTATTTCTTTAGCCAGCGTACGACGTTTAATCAGCCTTGAGATCTTCAGGAACTTATCTAATCTCATCCTTTATCTTCCTCCTTCTCATATTTCGCACGAACCCATAATTGCTCCATCTCTTCTAATGAATAATCGTCTAATGTACGATTTACGCTGTTCGCTTGTCTTTCCATAGAGGCAAAACGGTGTCTGAATTTATGGTTTGTTCGCTGCAATGCTGTTTCCCCATTAATTTTATAATGACGGGCAACATTCGCAATTGCAAATAACCAGTCTCCAAACTCCTTCTCCATTTCAGCTTTATTATCCGCTTCCTTTGCTTCTAAAAACTCTTCCCATTCTTCTTCTACCTTTTCTATAACTAATTCGACGTTATCCCAATCAAATCCTACTTTTGAAGCCTTCTTTTGCAAATCTTCAGCTTGTAACAGCGCAGGAAAACTTGTCGGTACGCTATCTAACAACGATTCAGGCTCTTCGCCTTTTTCCTGTTTCTTGATTTCATCCCAGTTTGTCAGTACATCCTCGGCATTGTCAACATGAGCCTGTCCGAACACGTGAGGGTGACGCCTAATCATTTTTTCTGTAACCGACTGGATCACATCATCAACCGAGAAAAAGCCATCGTCCTCCCCAATCTGGCTGTGCAGCATCACTTGCAACAGCACGTCTCCGAGTTCTTCAACCATATGTTCATCGTCTTCACGATTAACAGCATCAATAAACTCATACGCTTCTTCAATCAAATATTTTCTCAGGGAATCATGCGTTTGCTTTTGATCCCACGGACACCCGCCTGGGCCTCTAAGGGTACGAATCACCTCACGCAAACGGAAAAACTGATGATTTAAACTTCCCCGTTTTACAGGCGGAACGTACACACTCGTTAAGTTATTTACGGCAACCGCACGATCTAACTCCTCGAGAGGAACCGTGACTAACTGCTCGCTGCTGCTTCCCGCTGCGGTAACGACGGTCACTTTATACTCCGGTGGCAAATCTTCTAAAAGTACAAGTTTTATTTCCGATGCCATCATCGCATCGTAAACCTGAGAGAAGATTAAATGATGCTGTAACTGAAGTTCATCTCGTACGAAAGAAGTGGCATCAATAAATTGAAAGCCTTCAATTGGATCAATTTTCAAGGCTGTAAACAGATCATCTAAATAGCTTTGTCCGCCTTTTATTTCCACATTCACCTCATCACTAGCGATAAGCAGCTGGACGGTTCGTT
Source organism: Halobacillus sp. B23F22_1 (assembly GCF_043497005.1). Lineage (NCBI taxonomy): Bacteria > Bacillati > Bacillota > Bacilli > Caryophanales > Bacillaceae > Halobacillus > Halobacillus sp. B23F22_1. Next base: position 19,825 of record NZ_JBIEKE010000007.1, read on the forward strand.
CCGCCAGCATCGGATGACCAGGCACCGCGTAGATCACATGCTGGTGTTTAGCAGCTTCCACTAATTGCCGTACAATAGCTTCATATACATCGTCAAATTGATCGTGTGCTTCATAAACAGAATCGAAGCTCTCAAAAGCAAGCCCCTCTTTTTGTAATTCTGAAATGACGGGGTGACCCATCGTCCTTACATAAATCGCACCCTCTACCTTTTGCAGCTTGCGGTAGATTCCTAAAGGGAGCTGCTCTATATCTCCAGCTCCTAGTCCAACGATCGAAATTGTATTCATACTTTCCTTCCTCTCGGTAAAAATTTAACGAACACTTCTCCAAAAGGGAGAAGCTCTAATTCCTTTTGTTCAAACGCCCCAAACCGAATAAGCAAGTACAAATAAACGGAAGCTCCAAGCGCTATAATGATCAGCAAGTATGCCAGTAAAGCAAGCCGGTGTTCGATACCCGTCATTCCGAGTTCCAGCACAATCAGCACCCCTGTCATACCACTCAGCGCACCAAATAAGGCAAGCCAGGGCAGACGTTTCCAATTGATGAAATGGTACTCTTTATGTAATAAAATGAGATGACACCCTACCACAAATATGACGGTAATAACGGAAGCGGCCGCCGCTCCATAAACATCAAATAAAGGGACTAAGCCTATATTCAATCCCCACTTCACAAACAAAGCAGCAATCACCACAACGGCGGTATGAACTACTTTTCCAAGGCCTTGAAGCAACGACGAAAGCGTAATTGCTAATGAACTAAACAAAATAACAAGCATAAGCAGCTGGAGCGGGGAAGATCCCTTTGAATTTTGAAAAAAAACTTCATTTACATAAGGAAATAGAGTGATAAGACCGGCAGTTGCACCTGCAGCAATTAAGAGACAATACTTGATCCCTCCGAAAATATAACGATTCACTTGTTCAGGTTCCTTCTCTTTCCGTTCTTTGGTCACAGAGGGCACTAATGTTAAAGCAAGAGACGACGCTAATACCGTCCCTAATTGAATAAGCGGCTGACCGCGATCAAATACACCTTTAGCTGTTTTCGCTTCTTCTAATCCAATACCCGCGGTTTGCAGCCCGGGTACGAATGTAAGAGCATCTATTAATTGGAGAAACAGCAACAGCATATAATTCAAACAAATGAATACTCCATAAAAAAAGATTGTTTTTGCAAAAAAGCCGGGCTTTATATTTTCTTGGCCCGCAGGTACCTTTCCGTTTCTCAGCCAAAATACGAATAAAACACATGCTGCTGCTGCAGCCCCGAGAATAGAAGATAGTGCTCCGCCAATCCCGATCTGGTAGAGATTATCTGCCCTTGCTGCATAAATGGCACTTCCTATAATGACAAAAACCCGGACGAGCTGTTCACTTACTTGAGAAACCGCCGTTGGCTCCATTATCCCTTTTCCTTGAAAGACCCCGCGTATAAGCGAAGAAAACGGAAGAAGCAGAAACACACAAAAAGCAGCCTGCAACGAAGAAGTTAATTGCTCATCACCCATAACCGCGGCCAATTGGCCTGCTTGAGTATACCCAAGCAGAAAAATCCCTCCACAAATGACAAACAACCAAGCAAAAGCAGGTATGTAAAAAGATCGGAGTGTCAGCTTTACCCCTTGATCGTTAAGCTCGGACACCAGCTTGGAAATGGCAACCGGGAATCCGTACAGCGAAAGCATGAGGGCCATCCCTAATACGGGATATATTTGTTGATATATATAAAAGCCGAGATCACCAGCGATATTTTGTAAAGGAATCCGGTAAGCGGCACTTAAAATTTTGCCGATTAACCCTGCCATTGTCAGTAACAGGGCCCCTTTAATCAGCCGGTTTGACGCATTGGTTTGTTCCATGGTTTACCCTTTCCCATTCATAAAATAAGTGGTTCCATTATAGCACAAAACAAGCCAGATCTCTTGATAGACCTGGCTTTCGAGCTATTCCATCTGCTTGGCTAAGAAATGTGCAGCTGTCTCAACAGCTATTCGAGCACCTTCTTCAATCGGTGAACCTTCTTTGTTAAAAGCAGCCACACACCCAATGGGATCACCTTGCGCTATGATAGGATAAATAATATAAGAAATAACGTCCTCTTCCTGATCACGCACGATTTCTACAGGCTGCGGATGCTTTTCTGACTCTGCAGTCCGCTTGTCCAAAACCTGTTCCATAAGCGTCCCAATCTGCCTATTTAAATAGGACTTCTTCGACTCGCCTGCGACGGCAATAAATTCATCCCGATCACAAATAAGTACCGGCACTTTCAAAGAATCGTGTAAGGCTTCCGCATATTCCTTGGCAAAATCGCCAAGTTCACTAATTGGAGAGTATTTCTTCAAAATAACTTCACCTTCACGATCAACGAAAATTTCCAATGGATCGCCTTCTCTAATACGCAAAGTACGACGAATTTCTTTAGGTATTACAACCCTGCCTAAGTCATCGATACGACGAACAATACCAGTTGCTTTCATTCAATTGCTGCCTCCCTTTCATGATGCTACAACCTGCATTATCCTGACAAATTTCCCATACAGAATAAACGGGTGATAAATATAGTATGATACACCATAAAAAACCTATGCATAAAAATTAAAAAGTAGCGGGAGCAGCAGTTGTAAGCTTTTATAACTTTCGTTCAAGTATATATTTACTTGTTGCATTTTTAATTTCAAAAAGACGGTCTCCCGGTGAGAAGAATACCAGCTTGAACAGAGTCTTAGTTCTCTTTAAGAAGCTGAGACTGAGGCTGAGCCCGTGCCATTGAACGGAGCGGCGTACATTATATGTAACCTAAATAATCCGAACTGATTTTTATAAAATCGTTCGGATTATTTTATACTTTATTCAGTTTTTTCCCGTCCTATTTCTTTTATGCACTTGTCGCTTCGCGCGTTAATTGTGGGAGTTTCTCTAGAAATTCTTCCACTACATTATAACGCTTCAATGCCGACTGACGGTCCCAGGTAATTGTTACTTTCAATTGACCATCTTCGGTTCCCAGTTGAATCATCCGGCCATATTCATTAGCGACTTCAAATAATTTTGCCCCATCTACTTGCTGACTTTGATTAGACTCCATCAGCATTTCAATTTTTCTCTTTTTCTCGGATATAGATTCAATCCGGGCTTGCTTGGCATAGTATTTGATCGTAGAGACACGGAATAAGTTTTCTACTTCGTCCGGATAATCACCAAAGCGGTCGATCAGTTCATCTCGTAAATCGTGGATATCTTCCACGGATTCAATCGCTTGAAACTGCTTATACATATCGATTTTTTGTTTTTCATCCGAAATATATTCTTCTGGAATATACGCATCTATGTTGAGATCAAGTTCTGTTTGGAATGGCTTCACAGCTTCGGGTTCTATACCTTGACGTTTAGCTTCAATCGCGTCTTTCAACATTTGAGAATACATGTCAAACCCTACAGAATCAATAAAGCCATGCTGCTGGGCACCTAACAAATTCCCAGCTCCTCGAATAGACAAATCACGCATCGCAATTTTGAAACCGGATCCCAGTTCTGTGAACTCTTTAATGGCCTGTAACCGTTTCTCCGCTACTTCGGTTAACACTTTATCTTTTTGATAAGTGAAATAGGCGTAGGCGACGCGGTTGGAACGTCCAACTCTCCCTCTTAGCTGATAGAGCTGACTAAGACCCATTCGATCAGCATCAAATACGATGAGGGTGTTTACATTCGGAATATCCACCCCTGTTTCAATAATCGTTGTGCTGACGAGAACGTCGAACTCCCCTTCAAGGAAGGAGAACATCACATTCTCAAGCTCCGTTTCATTCATCTGTCCATGAGCAAATGCCACTCTTGCTTCAGGTACAAGAGCGGATATTTCCTGGGCCATTCTTTCGATATTTTCTACACGATTAAACAGGAAGAATACCTGCCCATCCCTTGCCATCTCACGCTCCACAGCTTCCCTCATAAATACAGGGTTATATTCAAGAACATAGGTCTGGATGGGGAAGCGGTTCTCAGGCGGTGTTTCAATGACAGATAAATCTCTTACACCTAACATTGACATATGAAGGGTTCTTGGAATAGGCGTAGCTGTTAAGGTCAACACGTCTACATTAGACTTCAATTGTTTAATCTTTTCTTTGTGTTTCACCCCAAAACGCTGCTCCTCATCCACAATAAGCAAGCCTAAATCTTTAAACTGTATATCCTTCGATAGTATGCGGTGCGTTCCTACAACAATATCGATAAGTCCTTTACGTAAGCGGTCTGTCGTTTCTTTCTGCTGCTTTTTCGTGCGGAACCGACTAAGCAGGCCAATATTGATCCCGAAATCCTGGAATCTCTCCTGCATCGTTTCGAAATGCTGCTGCGCTAAAATTGTCGTTGGCACAAGCAGTGCGACTTGTTTTCCATTCTCCACTGCTTTAAAGGCTGCCCGAATCGCAACTTCTGTCTTCCCGTATCCCACGTCTCCACAAAGCAGACGGTCCATCGGGCGTATTCTCTGCATGTCTTCTTTAATTTCTTCAATACAGCGGATTTGATCTTCTGTTTCCTCATAGGGGAAGGCAGCTTCGAAGTCACGCTGCATTTCACCATCGTCACCGAAAGCGTGTCCTTTAGAAGCTTCTCGTTCAGCATAGAGTTGAATGAGGTCATCTGCAATATCCTCAACCGAGGATTGAACACGGCTCTTAACCTTCGCCCACTCACTGCCGCCGAGCTTATATACTTTGGGCTCTTTCCCTTCAGAGCCGACATATTTTTGGATAAGATCAATCTGATCAATGGGAACGAAAAGTTTATCATTTCCAGAGTACTTCACCATAAGAAAATCCTTATGACTGTCGCCCACTTTTAAAGTTTCTATTCCGATGTACTTCCCGATTCCATGATTCGCATGAACAACATAATCGCCGACCTTTAACTCTTGATAGTTCTTAATTCGTTCGGCGTTCGACAGTTTCTGCCGCCTTTTAGGCTTTGCGGTACGTTTCTTGAACAGTTCATTCTCAGTCAGCACGGCTAATTTATGCATCGGCCATTCAAATCCACTGCTGATATTTCCTTTTACAATAGTTGGAATGTTAACTGGAAGCTTAGGCTGCTGTTTAGCCACCACTGCTTCCATTTGGTAATCATCCAGTACCGAATGAATTTTTTCTGCCCGCTGGTCGTCAGGAGCTAAGATGATTACACTATATCCCTGTTTCGTCCAGCGGTCCATTTCGGTTTTCAACAAATTCATCTGCCCATGAAACTGCTGCATTTGACGGCTGGAGATGTTAACGATATTCTGCGGCTGAGTATTAGGTATGTGACGCATAAATACAGATAAATAAAGCTTTGTCTGCTGCATGTTTGCCCACGTATCATGCCAGTCAAAAGATATACGAAGGTCACGAACCATCTGATTAACCTCAAGCAGACTATTGTGCCACTCCGCTTCTTCGTGATCAAGTCTCCCAGCTGTTTCTTGAATCCGACTCATTTCATCGAGAACAATTAACCCATTCTCTGGTAAGTAATCTAGTAAACTAACAGGTTTTTCATAAAAATAACCAATGTATTTATACATTTCCTGAAATCTTTCCCGGTGCTGCAATTGCTCTATATCACGCTCAATATATGAAGTCAGTGTTTCTTTAGCTTCAGATTTTGTCAGCTTTTGCAAAGAGTGACTAAGCGCTTCCTCTAATTTATGAGATGCTCTTGTAAAATCTTCTTCGGTTAACAACATTTCAGTTGCAGGTCCTACGTGCGCAAAATCATATTTTTCCTGCGATCGCTGCGTTTCCGAATCAAACGTTCGAATCGAGTCCACCTCGGTATCAAACAGTTCAATACGATATGGATATTCCGCTGTTAATGGATAGACATCTATAATGCCTCCACGAATAGAGAATTCGCCTGGACTGGCCACCATATCCGTACGTTCATAGCCCATACTGACAAAACGACTTAAATATTCATCCAGATCAATTTCTTCACCAACACGAAAAGGGAGCATGTTGTGCTCCCAATAATGTTTTGGCGGCATAATCCGTTTTAAAGCGGCAACAGGGGCAATGAGAATGCCGGAGTCCTGGTGAAGCCATTGACTTAAAGCCTCAATCCGCTGACTTCTTAACTCGGGACTAGCTACTGCAATTTCAGAGGCGATCAACTCATTGACTGGATAAAGAGAAACTTCTTCTTTATCGCTAAGCTCCGCTAAATCATCATATAGTTGTTGAGCTTGAATCAGCTGATGGGTAACAACTAATACAGGACGTTCTAACGATTCGCGAAGCAATGAAATCATCACACTTCGAGAAGCTCCTGACAAACCAGCCACCATTTGCTCTCTCATACCAGATTGAAAACCTTCGACCACCGAATGAATATCATCTTGAGGATACAAATACTCTTTAATACCGTCCATAACATACTCCTCCACCACCATGAACGCTCTTAAGTGGAGACGTTCTGGTTTACTGAATAAAAAAGTCTAACTCATGATAATGAGGATGCTGTTGAAGGGATCGCTCACACGAATCACATATCGTCTTGATGTTCATATTCCCTTCACGATCATACGTAATCATTTCTCTATGGTCATCTTCAGACAAACACTCTAAGCCAAGCTCAGAAACCTCGACCCTTTCACGATCTAGTTTTCCTACTTGGCGTTGACAATGCCGGCATATATAGTTAATTAGCATACATACACTCTCCTTGTTAGCAGTACATGTCACTATTGTTGCCGGCTTTTTGCAAGGTTATACAGTTCTTATTTTACATTAAAGTCATTCATTACTTCATTAAAAGACTGCCCCATCCAGGATTCACAAGCTTTGACAGATTGTGTAATCGCTTCACTTACAGGACCTTGCTGCTCTTCGCTGAATGGACTAAGTACATAGTCAACTACTGTCGTTGAGCCGCCCGGCCGTCCAACACCTACGCGTAGACGATTAAAATCTTTCGTCCCAAGGTGAGTGATAATATTACGAATGCCATTATGACCACCATGTCCACCTTTTTGACGAAGCCTGATTTTTCCTGGCGGCAGGTCTAAATCATCGTATACGACAAGTATATCTTCTTCCTCTATTTCATAATAATCCATGAATAAACGAAGCGACTCACCAGATAAATTCATATACGTTTGAGGCTTCAGCAAAAGAATTTTTTCTCCTTTTACATGCTCTATCGTATATTGCCCTTTAAACTTATCTTGAGAGAGGGTCCAGTGGTTTTGTTTCGCTAATTCATCGAGAATGATAAAACCGATATTGTGACGCGTTTTATCATATTTTTTACCTGGATTTCCTAATCCAACAATACACTTCATATATGATCTTCCTTTATCCTGTCATTCATATTCGCTTCATTATAACAAACCTATGATAAAAAAATTGTCAGAATGCTGTTTACGTAAAAAAAGAGCGCAACCATCGGCTACGCCCTATGCTTCTATTATAAGATTATTTATCGTCGTTTTCACTGTTTTCTTCATTATCAGAGCCTTCATCATCGGCTTCTTCACCGACACGCTCAGGTTCAGCATCTGCGTTATCCAAGTCTGGCTCTTCCGGCATTTCTTCCGGCGGAGTTACAGAAACAATCGTTGTATTTTCATCTTCTGTAATCTCATACTTGCGAGATTCTTTGAGATCCCCTACCATAACAGCGTCTCCAATGTTTAATTCAGAAACATCTACAACGATCTCTTCAGGAATGTCGCCCGGCTTCGCACGGATAGCCAAATCATATAACGGCTGTTGTACAACGCCGCCTTCCTTAGCTCCTGCTGCTTCACCTTCCAGGCGTACTGGTACTTCTACATCCATCTCTTCGGACATATTGACAATATAGAAGTCAGCGTGAATAAGCTCGTCCTTTAACGGGTCGATTTGATACTCATGAAGCATAACATTAACTGTAGATCCTTCATCAATATCTAGTGATATAATTGCGTTTTTACCCTCGTCACGTACTGTCTTTAACAGTTCAAGACTATTGACTGCAACGTTTACAGGTTCTTTATCTTTACCATATACAACACCAGGAACGTTTCCTTCGTGTCGCAGTTCACGTGTCACTGATTGTTTTAGATCTTTTCTTTGATTTGCTTTTAATGTAATTGCCAAAATAATCTCCTCCAGTTAATTAACCATTCATTATATTCAGGTTCCCTTTTCTAACAGAAGTTAAACATTTTTCATTACAAAAGTATTTCTTAATCAAACAAGATACTTACAGATTGACGCTCGTGCACACGGATAATCGCCTCACTAATGAGCGGAGCGACGGAGAGTGCTGTAATTTTATCGATTGTTTTTTCTTCTCCGAGTGGAATTGTATTCGTTACAACTAACTCTTTAATCTTAGAATTTTCAATTCGCTCCAGTGCAGGACCTGAAAGAACAGGGTGTGTACAACAAGCATACACGTTCTTCGCTCCATTTTCCACTAAAGCATTGGCTGCGAGCGTAATCGTTCCCGCCGTATCTATAATATCATCGATCATAATAGCCGTTTTTCCTTCAACGTTACCTACAATATTCATAACCTCAGCTACGTTAGGCTTAGGGCGCCGCTTATCAATAATGGCAATTGGAGCCTTTAAGCGGTCAGCCATTTTACGGGCTCTCGTTACTCCACCGTGGTCTGGTGATACAATGACCACATCATCGAAGTTCTTCGACTTGAAGTAATCGGATAAGATGGGTACACCTACAAGGTGGTCAATTGGCATATCGAAAAATCCTTGTATTTGCGGGGCATGCAGATCCAGCATTATCACTCGGGAAGCTCCAGCCGTTTCAAGCAAGTTAGCGATAAGTTTCGCTGTAATAGGCTCCCTCGCTCTTGCTTTTCGATCCTGTCTTGCATATCCGTAATAAGGCATAACAATATTAATCGACCTGGCAGATGCACGTTTTAACGCATCAATCATGATTAAAAGTTCCATTATGTGTTGATTGACCGGAGCACATGTCGATTGCACGACATAAACATCGCATCCACGAATACTTTCATCGATATTAATCTGAATTTCCCCATCACTGAAGCTGGTGACTGTACACTTTCCTAATTCTGTCCCTATATTTTCAGCAATTTCTTTAGCAAGCTCAGGGTTTGAGTTAAGAGAGAATACTTTTAATGCTGAATCCTTGTATCCAGTTGCCATGGATTTGAACCCTCCGTTAGTCTTTTTTATTCTGGAATTTAGTAGCATAGCCTTCTTTATTTGTCTGACGAGACCTGGCAATGGACAAAGCCTCTGCAGGTACGTCTTGATTAATCGTAGATCCCGCTGCAACATATGCTCCTTTGCCTACAGTGACCGGAGCCACCAAGTTTGAGTTACATCCAATAAACGCATCGTCTTCGATTGTCGTCAAAAATTTATTATGGCCGTCGTAGTTCACTGTTATTGTACCACACCCAATGTTCACGCCGGAGCCTACATTAGCGTCACCAATGTAGCTTAAGTGAGAGGCTTTACTTCCATCGCCGAATTCAGCTTTTTTCACTTCTACAAAGTTACCGATTTTCACATCATTCCCTAAGTCAGAATCTGGGCGAATGTGAGCAAATGGTCCAACCTGAACACGAGCTCCAATTCTGCTGTTTGCAGCTACGCTTTGTTTAATGACCGTACCTTCCCCAACGTTGCATTGGGTAATGTTCGAATGTGGTCCAATGATGGCATCATCTTCAATATGACTATCCCCATCAACAATAGAACCAGGATACACGGTCACATCTTGGCCAAATGTGACGTCAGGTCCAATATAAGTATTATCTGGATCAATGATCGATACACCATTACGCATATGCGTTTCGTTAATACGCTGTTTCATCATTTTCTCAGCTTTTGACAGTGCTACACGGTCATTTACCCCTAATGATTCTGAAAAATCAGTTGTCTGATAGGCACTGATAACTTCGCCTTGACTTTGAAGGATTTGAATAACGTCTGGCAGGTAGTATTCTCCTTGAGCGTTATCATTAGACACATTTTGAAGCGATTCAAATAGCTCCTTGTTATCAAAGCAATACGTCCCTGTATTAATTTCCTGAACGGCTTGCTCATCTTCAGAAGCATCTTTCTGCTCAACAATTCGCTCTACTTGTCCATTGCCGCCGCGAATAATACGGCCATATCCAGTTGGATCTTCAGCATGAGCGGTTAGTATCGTTGCCTTAGCTCCTGTTTCAATGTGATGATTCATCATATTTTGCAGTGTTTCCTTTGTTAGTAAAGGAGTATCACCGCAAGCAACGATCGTTACACCTTCTTTATTTGCCAGAATGTCTTCTGCTTGTTGAACCGCATGGCCTGTACCAAGCTGTTCTTTTTGCACGACATACTGACTTTTATCACCAAGCTGATCCTGGACTTTTTCAGCGCCAAAACCTACAACACTAATTAATTCATCTAATTCAAGCTTATTTAATTGATCAACCACATGTTCAACCATCGGTTTGCCGCAAACAGGGTGCAGAACCTTGTATAGTTTCGACTTCATTCGCGTCCCTTGGCCAGCGGCTAATACAACTGCATATTTTTGGGTCATGAAGCAACCTCCATCCTATTTATCCACTATGAATAATATCTTAAAACAGGCGTAATTTCAACAAACATCCCTTTAAAAGCAAGCAGGCAAAAATTCTCATGTCCGGTATCTTTTATGTATACAAAAAAAGAAGCCAGACCCCCCCTTGAAGGTCAGACTTCTATTTGACAAGCGGTTACGAAGCGCCTGCTTCTTCATATTCAACTTCTGATTCCGATTCCCCTACTTTATGGTACTCTTCAAGAACAGCATCTTGAATCTTACCACGCGTCCCCGAATTAATCGGGTGTGCGATATCACGGAATTCCCCATCAGGAGTACGTTTACTTGGCATAGCTACAAACAGGCCGTTGTTGCCATCAATCACCCTAATGTCATGGACAACAAACTCCTGATCCAAGGTAATAGAAGCAATTGCTCGCATTCTTCCTTCGGTATTTACGCGTCGCAGTCTTACGTCAGTTACTTCCATTAAAAGTTCACCACCTTTTCCCAAAAAGAACTTACTAAATAAATTCCACAAACCACCAAAAATTCCTGCTTAATTTCCAAAAAAAATTAGCGATCAGGATTTTTGAAGTATTACAAGTCTTTAGATACGCAAAAAGAAAGCCTTTACACCAACGGTTCACGGCTTTCTTTTATTGGAAGAATTTATTATATTTTTTATTTTATTTCCTTTAAAAAGTTGCCCGGATGTACCTCTATCTTTGATTTTCGATCGTCTACGTTCATGATTTGAACGAGGGACACGTGATCGTCAATCACCCGGTCTTCCTCTTCATCTTCTGCTTCAGCTAAAACACCGATCCCCGCTACTTCTGCGTTGAATTCTTTCAGGAGGCTCTTCATCCCATTAATGGTGCCCCCGGCTTTCATAAAATCATCTATAATACAAACTTTAGACCCTTCATTTAAAGACCGTTTAGTCAGAACCATCGTTTGAATTTTTCTTGTTGAACCAGACACATAATTTATGCTTACTGTTGAACCCTCTGTCACTTTTGGATCCCGTCTCACGATGACGACTGGAACATTTAGATATGAGGCCACGGCATAAGCAAGAGGAATGCCTTTTGTGGCTACTGTCATTACCGCATCAATTTCTCTGTCGGCAAATGCAGAGGCTAACAAACGACCAATATTTCTGATGGTATCCGGTTCGCCAAGTAAATCGCTCATAAACAAATACCCGCCCGGAAGGAGCCTTTCTGGATCTTCCAAACGTCGGCATAATTCAAGGACGAATTGTTCGCTGTAGTCCGTAGAAAAAGCAGGTATATATTTCACTCCACCTGCTGCTCCAGAAACAGTTTCTAAATACCCGACACCTTCTTGCTGAAAGATTTTGTTCACAATTCCTAAATCTTCACTAATAGAAGACTTAGCCGCTTGGTAATTCTCTGATAAGAAAGGCAGAGAAATTAATTCCCGAGGCCGCTCGAGCACATAATGGGTCATCGCTACTAATCGTTCACTTCTTTTCATAAAAAAGACACCCCGAAATCCGAATGTTATTATTAAAATATATCAGATTTGTACGGATTTTAGCAAGTGGTTTCTCGATTTCCCAACATTCGTACAATATGAACTTCCGGACAAAAGCCTTTTAACGAATTATAAATGCGATGAACCCTTGCATCTTGAGCCACGAGTGCAAAAACTGTGGGACCACTGCCACTCATTAATACAGCGTCCGCACCGGCCTCGCTCATTTTTTCTTTTATTTGATTTACTTCCGGGTGAAGCCTGGTGGTGACTCCTTCTAATGTGTTGGAGACGTGTGTACAAATGCTTGTAAAATCTTTTTCTTCTAACGCTTTAATCATCGCTTGTGTATCAGGGTGCTCCGCTCGCTTAATATTCAATTTTTGATAAACCGCTTGAGTGGAAACCCCGATTGCCGGCTTGGCTAAAACGACCCAGCAAGGTGGTGGAGAAGGTAAATGCGTTATTTTTTCTCCTCGTCCTTTTGCCAGTGCAGTTCCTCCATACACGCAAAATGATACGTCTGAGCCTATTTCTGCCCCTAATTCAGCAAGCTCATCAAAGTCAGCTTCAAGACGCCACAGTTTGTTGACTCCACGAAGTACTGCAGCTGCATCACTACTTCCGCCAGCTAAGCCAGCCGCTACAGGTATGTTTTTCTCAATAAAGATTCTTACACCTTGTTTTACTTGAAAGTGTTCTTTCATCAGCTTTGCCGCTCTGTATGCCAAGTTTCGTTCATCATTAGGTACAAATCTGCTCTCAGAAACGACTTTAATTTCGTCCTGATCTAACAGTGTTAATTCAATGCGGTCGGCAAGATCGACAGTAGTCATTACCATTTCCACTTCATGAAATCCATCATTTCTTTTATGTAACACATCAAGTGACAAATTAATTTTGGCCGGTGCCTTCTCTAAAACAACCACACGGACACCCCCTTCTCTCATTATCTCTTTCAGCATTGTACCACATTATAAATGAAGAGAGGTAGCGCTCAATGGTCTCTCTTCCTATGGTGTGTGCTCTGTGGTACCAGGTACCGGAAAGCTGAAAATGGTTTAGAAAGCAAATATATGTATTCCGGTACCTGGTACCTCGTTGTCCTCCCTTTAAATAAAGAGAGTTAAAATCGCACAACAACAGCTCAGCGAAAACCTTTCGCTGAGCTGCTTCTTTTACTGCTGATCTTTCATCATTTGCTCTTCAGCCATCTGAATGGCACGCTTCACCATATTTCCGGCATCACGAGTTGTAATGCCGCCCCAGCCATCTTTTTCGACTTTGTCGTAAAACCCAAGTTCTTTTGCGATTTCTTCTTTCAACGAATCGGACATCATACTTCTACGTCCCACCGCCTTCAGCTCCTTTCGCCATCACTTAGCTACGACACGGTTAGTATGTGAATGAATGAAAATTTAATGTGATGTAGAAAAAGGAAAGAGAGGGAGGTTTATTTGCTCATGGCTCCTTCTCCATCATTGGTGGGCGCTCAGGGTACCTTCTCTATCATTGGTTGGTGCTCAGGGTACCAGGTACCGGAAAGCTAAATGTGGTTTAGAAAGCAAATGTATGTATTCCGGTACCTGGTACCCAAATGCTCATTTAATGTTAGAAGAAATAACCTTTTATTCTTTTCTTTAAAATGAAAGCTAAAAAGAAAAAAAGCAGCAACCCCGTAGGTTTACTGCTCCATAGCCATTGTTGATAGGTCGTCAAAGCTAAGTTCGACGGTCTCTGTGAGTACATCTGCATAACTATATGATACACGTTCGAAAGCATTTTCGTCTTGGTCTAATTCAACAATAAAAACGGCTGGGTATGTTTCAGCAAGAACACCAGAACGTTCAATGGTCTTACGGCGTCCGCCATTCGCTTTTAATGTTAAACGTTTTCCAATTTGCCCCTCAAGGGATTGTTTGATTTCTACTAACGTTTTAGCCACTATACTCCACCTCACTAATGATAAATATATCATTTTCTCCAGCCAAAGTCAAATAAAATATTTAATTATAACAGTATGCTAAATTCAATGTCAATACAATAGTTCATGGATTGGAGGTTATTTATAAATTTTTACAGTAAATTCTTTTGTCAGTAGACAATCGTCGGTATTACCCTTTAAACTCCGTCATATTGCGCTACTTTTCGACATCCTCTGAATAAGGCATTCCTATTCTAAGAAGTCCCCTGGTTTGAAGACCACCTAAGCCTTTTTCTCCGCTAATGGTATTTCGCACAACTTCCCAAATATTAATATGATCCATAAAAGACGTATAAGCAACACGTGCTGCTACATATACTGGATCAATAGCATGGATATTGACCCTTGCCGGCGAGCTTGCAAAGTTTGCTCCTGCTTTAATAATGGACTCAAAATGAGATTGACATGCGCCTGCAAATATTACTAAGTGGTCAAAATGAGGATAGTCCTGCCTTAAGTTGCGTACCGCTTCAACAAAGTACTTGGAGTTGCGATAAGAGTCCAGTTCCCTTACAGAACCTTTTGCCTTTGAATAGGCATCATGACCTGTTAACACCACAATTTCGGGATGAATTTTCTGTACGAGAGCAGGAACTTCAGAAGGCATATTCTTTTCTTGAATGTACTGCCCATGAACCTGTAGACCGAGCTGCTCATACAATTGAACGCATTTCTTTAGAAATAACGGATCACCGTCAATGTGAAGGATTCTTGGGGAGATTTGAAAATAATTTGATTTTTCTTCAAGTTCTTCATACCCGCCTCCTGCTTCCACCTCCCGCTTTTCCTTAAGAAGGCGGTAGTCTTGACGAAAGAGACGATAAGAACAAGCCTCTTGTTTATTTATATGTGATTTTCTCTCTTCGTATTCAGATCCTGAGACTTTTTTTAAATCCTCTAAAGGAGCATCTGCTTGAAGACGTATATCTTCACCAATTAATTTAACCGTCGAGCCTTCTATAGAGAACACTCGAAATAAAACGTCGTGATTATAAGATTTTCTTGTTACTAGGTCTCCATGTGTTAACACCCGCATCCCACCTTACAGCAAGCACTACATTAGTCTATGTGGGAGTTCTCTTCCTGTTACTTTTCGTAAAAGTGGCGAGCGAGTACGGCGAATTCTTCTATGGATAACGATTCTCCTCGACGGCCTGGATCGATTTCAGCGGCTTCGATAAGCTTTCTAATCTCTTGCTTATCCATTGTATCTTTAAAGTGGCGAGCTAAGTTATTCATTAAAGTCTTTCTTCTTTGTCCGAACGTAGCCTGCACAACATTAAAGAAAAATTCTTCATTTTCGACTTGGACAGGCGGCTCCTTGCGCATCTTTAAGTGTAAAACTGAAGAATCTACATTAGGTTGAGGCATAAACACGGTTTTAGGCACGTTCATAGAGACTTCAGCTTCCGTATAATACTGCACAGCGATCGATAAAGACCCGTAACTCTTTGTGTTTGGAGAAGCAGCCATCCGCTCAGCCACTTCTTTTTGAATCATAACTGTAATGCTTTCAACCGGCAGTCGTCCCATTAACAGTTTCATCAAGATTGGGGTAGTAATGTAATAGGGAAGGTTAGCGACAACTTTAATAGGCTGTCCTTCGTTAAATTGGGCAGCGATTACCTCATTGACATCAGCTTGGAGAATGTCTTTATTAATCACGGTTACATTATCATAATCAGCTAGTGTGTCTTCTAAGATTGGGAGAAGACGTTGATCAATTTCAAACGCCACTACTCGATCGGCATGAATCGCCAGTTGTTCCGTCAAAGCCCCAATACCTGGACCGATTTCAATAGCACCGGCCTCTTGATCGATGCCTGCGTGATCGATAATATTTTTTAAAATATTGACGTCGATTAAAAAATTTTGTCCTAAGCTTTTCTTAAACGCAAAGCCGTACGTTTCAAGAATTTCTTTCGTCCGTGTCGGGGTAGCCACTGCTTTATTTTTCATCTTTTTCCTCCTGAACTATTTGATTCATTGTCTCTTTTAACTGCTCTTTAGATATTTGAAACATGTTCAAGCGCTTCAAAAGCTGCTTGCCATTCGTTTTACCTATTCGAAGAGCGGCTCCGAGTTTCTCACGGCGCTGGCCTGCTTTAGGGCCGCCGATCAAGCCATAGGCGATGAGTTCCTCTTTTTCTATTGTTCCCTCTTCCTCATCCGTCAACTCATAAACGCCCTGTAAAGCCTGCTTTATATCTTCAATACCGGCATGCTCTACACCGACCCCTTTATCTCGTCTGGCTCTCGCCAATTCTTTAGGTAAAAAAGCGTGCTTACATCCAGGAACGTACTCTGATACGATATGGCGGATCCGATCCCCTGGAAAATCAGGATCCGTAAATATAATGACGCCTCTTTTTTGCTGAGCGATAGCAATCCTTTCTAACACATCTTCATCAATAGCAGAGCCGTTGGTTTCTATGGTATCCGCTTCTACAGCTTGTCTAATCCTTGCCGTGTCATCCCGGCCTTCCACAACGATTACTTCTTTTATTTTCAATCGTATTTCCTCCAAAAAACTCATATAATCTTTCATAGCATAGCATAGAAAAAAAGCAGAGGAAACGCCCTTCCTCTGCTTACATATCATTCATCTCAATCTAACACTTTTACTTCAACCGTTTTACTTCCAAAGCTTTGAGCTTCAGCAGTAGAAGGAACATGCACGTCAATCTTATTTCCTTTGATTGCACCGCCAGTATCTGCAGCAACTGCTGTACCATACCCCTCTACCCAAACTTTACTCCCTAAAGGAATAACACTTGGATCTACAGCCACTACTTTTTTATCAGGATTCGCATTTAAATCAACGCCTGTTGCGGTCTTACCGGAACATCCCGTGCAATCCGCAGTATAAGCAGTTGCTTTCATGTGTAATGTCTCAGATTTTTTTTCTTCTCCTCTTGATACTGTATCATTTGAAGATTTAGAGTTAGAAGAAGTTGAAACGAGAGTAGGTTTAGACGAATCGGATTCATCAGGTTTGTCAGCAACTGGCTGTTCAGGTTCAGACTCTGACTGCTCCTTTTTAGTGCCTAAGGCAACAACTTCATCAATACTTTCTTTTTCTACCTCTTCGTTAACCAGTTTCCGCTCAGATTCTTCGCCATTTTTAAAAGTAATTTCATATTCTTTCGTTACCTTCCCGTCTTTTCCAGAAGTAACTACTTTTTCTTCGCCACTTAACAAAGAGTCGTCCTTCTCTTTAACAACTTTATATTCTACGTCCTCTTCTATCGTTTCTGTCTTTCTTTCGATTCGAGTAATCGTCAGGTGAGAATCCTGCTTTAAAGAGTCTTGTTCATTTTTATTTAATTCGTCCAGTTTAGAAAGTTGGATACCCTCTTCTTCTAATAATTCAGCTACTGTGGAAGCGGTTGTCCACACTTTCTCTTCATCGCCGCCATCATTTACTGTCACTTGCATGGCTTTGTTGATCGAGATCCCCATATCATCCTCGATCGGGGCATTTGATGCATGCGAGATTTCGTCATGCGCTTTCCACTCGAATCCTTGTTCATCAAAGAATTCTCCAACCGTGGAAGCGGTCGTATGAAATTGTTTAGTATCGTTATTTATAGCTACATTGATGGATTTAGATGCTATGTATTCGACATCCATTCCGTATTCGATGGGTTCAGACAATTCGTGTGAAAGGCGGTCATGTGCTTTCGGGTTTACATCAAGTTCTTGTAATAAATCTTTAAAAGTATGGGCATGAGTGCGAATTACTTGAGTTTCCCCGTTTTGTGTCACCTTAACCGAAGCTTTCGTTGCTTCATACGTAACGAATCCTAGAAAAGTAATCGTAAAGGCTGAAATTATAAATGTCCACAGTATCATAGAACTTGCTACTGCTTTCGTCTTTTTCATAATTTTCATAGTTCCTTTTCCTCCTTTCTTTCGTCCACGTTTTACTAAAAATATGACAGTCATTTTTCAACTTGTTTCTTTCAAATAAAAAAGAGTCAGCATTCAACTGCTGACTCTTAATATTATGCACTTTTACCTAGACGATTAACATAACAGACATGTTACAGTTCCTATACAGATGAAAGGGGAGCTGTAACATTAGTGCTAAAGTCCTCCAATTTACGACTTAATTCGGAAAAATTTCAGTGCATTTTCTGTTGTACGTTTACTTACTTCTTCATACGTTAATCCTTTAAGTTCAGCAACTTGTTCAGCCACAAGCTTAACGTAGGCAGGCTCGTTACGTTTGCCGCGATTAGGATGTGGAGCTAAAAAGGGGCAGTCGGTTTCGACAAGCAAATGTTCTAAATCAACGGCCTCTGCTACTTCTTTAGGCAGCTTCGCATTTTTAAAGGTTACAGGTCCTCCAAGGGAAATCATAAAATTCATATCGATGCATTCCTTTGCCGTTTCGACCGGTCCGCTATAGCAATGCATGATGCCTCCAACTTCAGCTGCGTTTTCTTCTTTTAAAATTTCTACAATATCATCCGTTGCCTCGCGGTTATGAATAATGATGGGCATCTTTAACTTTTTAGCGAGTTGGATTTGTTTTCTGAATACTTCTTTTTGCACGTCTGCTGGTGATTTGTCCCAATGATAGTCGAGCCCCATTTCTCCAATAGCAACAACTTTAGGGTGAGAAGACAATTCTTCAATCCATTGTAAATCCTCTTCTGTCATATCGATCGCATCTACTGGGTGCCAGCCTACGGCTGCGTAGATATGATCGTAATCTTCAGCGATTTGAATCGCTAATGGGATGGTTTTTCGATCAAAGCCAACGACGGTCATATACTTCACGTCCGCTTCATGGGCCCTTGCGATTGTTTCCTCTAAATCGTCAGCAAATTGATCGGCGTTTAAATGTACATGTGTATCAAATAACATGATTATCCTCCTCATTCACATGATAAGAAAAGGGAAAAGCTTTATGCTCGCTTTTCCCCTTTTGTTTTCACAGGCTTTATTATTTAACTTTTGCACCGTTTGGAAGGGTTTGGTCAATAGAAGCTAACGCCAGCTTCCCTTGATCATCCTGCCCAGCTAAAATCATGCCCTGGGAAAGTTCTCCACGCAGTTTTACAGGCTTTAAGTTTGTCACACAAATCACCTTTTTACCTGTAAGCTCCTCTTCTCCGTAATGCTCGGCAATGCCCGAAACCACCTGACGTTTTTCTTCACCGAGATCCAGCTGAAGCTTAAGAAGCTTGTCCGCCTTTTTAACTTTTTCCACTTTAGTAACCTCTGCCACACGGAAATCCAGCTTCATGAAGTCATCAATCGTTACTTCTTCCGGCTGAGCTTTCTTTTCTACTGCTTTCTTTTCCGGCGCAGGTGCTGCAGGCTTCTTCATCATATCCTTAATAATTTGCACTTCTTCTTCAGCCTCTAGCCGTGGAAAGATGGGTTGATCCTTTTGAACGTTGGCAGGACGGCCGTTAAACTCTGCAATGCTGCCCCATTCTTTATCCTTAGCGTCAGAAATGCCGAGTTGAGAGAAGATCTTCTCTGGCGTCTCTGTTAAAAATGGCTGAAGCATAACCGCGATATGGCGAAGTGATTCAGCAAGATGAGCCATCACATTTCCTAAACGATCTTTTTGCGCTTCATCTTTTGCTAACACCCATGGTTGTGTTTCATCAATATATTTATTTGTTCGACTTACAAATTTCCAAAGATCTGCAAGAGCCACGGAGAATTCCATGTGTTCAAGCGAGCTTACAACAGCTGCCTTCGTCTCTGCGGCTAAGTTTTCTAAGTTTTTGTCGTATTCATCCTCAGACAAAGTAAGCTTTGGAATTTCTCCATCAAAATATTTACTTATCATGGCTACGGTTCGGTTTAGAAGGTTTCCTAAGTCGTTCGCCAAGTCGTAATTCGTACGTTCGACAAAGGCCTCAGGGGTAAAGACACCATCAGAACCAAACGGTACTTCACGCAGCAGGTAGTAACGCAGCGCATCAAGACCGTAACGGTCGCTTAGTTGAACAGGGTCTACTACATTCCCTTTTGACTTAGACATCTTACCGTCTTTCATAAGAATCCAGCCGTGGGCAAACACTTTTTTCGGTAACGGCAAATCAAGAGCCATCAGCATAATAGGCCAGTAAATCGTATGGAAACGAACGATCTCCTTACCTACGAGGTGTACATCTGCGGGCCAGTACTTTTGATAAAGTTCGTCGTTCTCACTATCGTATCCTAAGGCAGAGATATAGTTACTCAGTGCATCAATCCACACGTAGACCACGTGTTTTTCATTGGATGGAACTTTCACGCCCCAATCAAACGTCGTTCTAGAGACCGCTAAATCTTCTAATCCAGGTTTAATGAAGTTATTAATCATTTCATTTTTACGGCTTTCCGGCTGAATGAACGTCGGGTTATTTTCATAAAACTCGAGAAGCTGGTCGACATACTTGCTCATCTTAAAGAAATAGGATTCTTCTTTAACTTTTTCTACTGGACCTCCACAGTCTGGACAATGCCCATCCTCCAGCTGTCTTTCCGTAAAAAATGATTCACAAGGCGTACAATACCATCCCTCATATTCATCCAGGTAGATATCGCCTTTCTGTAATAAATAATCGAAGATCTTAGCGACTACTTTTTTATGACGATCCTGAGTGGTACGGATGAAATCGTCATAAGAGATATCAAGTTTGTCCCAAAGGTTCTTAATGCCTGATACAATATCATCCACATAAGCCTGCGGGGTCACTCCGGCCTCTTCAGCTTTTCGCTGGATTTTTTGTCCGTGCTCGTCCGTTCCAGTCAGATACATGACATCATATCCACGTAGACGCTTATAACGTGCCATTGCGTCTCCCGCCACTGTAGTGTATGCGTGGCCTATATGCAAGTTACCGCTTGGGTAATATATTGGTGTACTAATGTAAAAGGTCTTTTTCTCTTCTGACATCATGTGCCCTCCTTGTTTTCAACATTCATACAGTGTATTGTACCATTCTTTTTGGTTAATTTCTGTATATCCATATCTAACTCTAAAATATACCGAATCCTTCACGAAAATGTCAAAAAATCTGTCATTTTAATGGTGCATATTTGTATAAAGATAAGTAATAATCTGGTAAACTACACATATATTCCACTGGATATATAAACCATTTATGGAATGTATGAAACTAACAGAGATAGAATTTAATCTTCTCCAAAGTGATTTTGTATCCATTTTTATATACCTGTAACGGTATATTTTTAAAAGGCGTTTTGGAAAATATGTGAATTGACAGCTTTGGGAAACGTTGGTACTATAAAGTGCGAGACATATGTCGATATTTGACGAATAACTTTTGATTGAGGGGAGACAAAAATAATGAAATCTACAGGTATTGTACGTAAGGTCGACGAGTTAGGTCGCGTAGTAATCCCGATTGAACTCCGTCGCACACTAGGAATTAACGAAAAAGACGCATTAGAGATTTACGTTGACGATGACCGCATTGTTCTAAAAAAATATAAGCCGAACATGACTTGTCACGTCACTGGGGAAGTGTCTGACGAAAACTTGAAGCTTGCCAATGGCAATCTTGTATTAAGCAAAGAAGGAGCCCAAATGCTTCTTCAAGAAATTCAAGGTCAATTAGACAATAAATAAAGAGATTCTATAACACTACTGGTTAATTAATAATTACATTCATTTGACATATGCTCGGACAAAAGCCCTTACTGCATCAAGCAGTAAGGGCATCTTTTTTAATCAACATGATACGCCTGATAAACCTCACGTTTCTGCATTTTACGATCGACCGCCGTTTGTTTAATCGCATCTTTGGACTTTAAATCTTTAATTTTCACATAATAATCTACGTGCTCTTCAATAGATAAATGAGTCCACCAGAATGCATCTTTTTCTTCGACTTCCTCCGCTCCCTCAACAATGACACAAAATTCTCCTCGAATTTCTTCTTTAACCGACCATTGTACTAATTCTTCGAGCGTGCCGCGGATATATTCCTCGTATTTTTTCGTCAACTCCCTGACGAGTGCCCCGCGACGGTTTCCAAGTTGCTGATGTACGTGCTGCAGCATCTCTTTTAATCGATGTGGAGATTCATAAAAGATAAGCGTAGCTTCATGATTTTGCAATGATTCTAAGACGGCCAGCCGCTCTTTTTTCTTACGTGGCAAAAAGCCACAAAATAAAAATTGATCAGTCGAAAGTCCTGATCCTACGAGGGCAGGAAGCGCAGCATTTGCACCGGGAAGAACTACGACCGGCACATTTTCTTCCGTCGCCATTCGTACAAGATCAGATCCGGGATCAGATATTCCCGGCATTCCTGCATCGCTGACCACCGCTAAATCGTCTCCTTCGTGCAGACGGCTGATCAGCTGAGCTCCTCTCGCTTGTTTATTATGTTCATGGTAGCTGATGAGCGGAGTTGTTATTTCAAAATAATGAAGAAGCTTTTTTGTATTTCGTGTGTCTTCTGCTGCAATAGCTTTTGCCTCATGTAAAACTGCAACTGCCCGATAAGTCATATCATCCAAATTGCCTATGGGTGTAGGAACAATATACAAGGTTCCCACACCCTCATGATTCGTATAGCTCTTTTGAATATTCATGCTGTAAACCTCCCTCCTGTTCTCTTATCCAGGCTTCCTTCTTTAGACGAGATAACTGTTTAATCCGATATTCCTGCCTCATGGCTTCACCCTTTGTTTCATAGGTCTGACAATATTCCAAGATAAATGGCCCGCGCCCTCTTGTATACTTTGCTCCTTTACCTTGCGCATGCTTCTGCAGGCGGCCGGCTATATCATTTGTATAGCCTGTATAGAGGGATTGATCCTTACAACGAATGATATAAACATAATAATTACTTTCCATGATATAGAATCTCCCTGAATTCTTCACTATACTCGCCATTTTCTTTATGGGTAAATAAAGGAGGTAAAATCTTTAAATCAGGTTTTCCATCACGAGTTCCCTCAATTAAAATTACATTCGCTTCTTTTCCTTGTTTAGGATGAACCAGTTGAATACGCTTCGGTTCCAGCTGATACTTTCGAAAGAAATGAATAATATCCGCAAGTCTTCCCGGTCGATGAACCATTGAAACTTTTCCTCCTGATTTAGACAGGCGGCTGCATGCCTTAACCACATCTTCCAGGGAGCAGTAAATTTCATGACGCGCAATAGCTAAATGCTCGTTGCTGTTTCGTTTATCGTTCGCTGGCGTTGGAAAATAAGGAGGATTACAAGTAACAAGGTCGTATTTCCCATTGCCCAGCCTCTTAGGCATATCTTTAAGATCCCCATGGACCATATCCAACTGATTCTCCAGCTGATTTAGTTCAATGTTTCGAACAGCCATATCATACAGACGTTCTTGAATCTCTACACCTGTTATGGAAACGTAGGACCTTCTTGATAAAAATAATGGAATCACACCGTTGCCCGTACAAAGATCTAATATTTTCCCACGTGTTTTAGGTACGGAAGTAAACCGAGCCAGCAATACGGCATCAATGGAAAATGCAAAAACTTGATCACTCTGGATAATCCTCATATTCTCTTCTGCTAATAAAAAGTCAATACGCTCATCGCCTTTTAAATTCACCATAAATCTGCACTTCCTTTAATGTTAACGGTCTTCTATTTGTTACTTAAGTTTGTGTGGAGAAGGAGGAACGATTGAGGCAACTGAAAAAGTCTTATCTAATATTAAAAAGCCTCATGAATCGCTTTTCGGTGGATGCTTGCCGCAGGAAATAGCAGCCTACATACGTGATTACAATCATAAAAAGAGCAATCTAGATCGTTCGCTATTCAAGAATAACGAAACCTTTTTTCTAATTGTGTTTACTACTAATTACTACTAATATCCTTATTTAATCTGTATTTTACCGAAAAAGAGAGCCTTTCCTCATGATGCTTAAGGAAAGGCTTGGACCAAAATTATTATTTCTTGTTCAAAAAGGAGAGGCAAAACAAACAATCTTCATCACGTGGACTGCCAAAATGCAAATTACAAATATGAAAGCCTTCTTCGTATAAGCGGGCTAAATTGTCATATCCTTCGCCGACAACGGCCCCCTTTTCGCTTTTTGCTTTAGAATCATCCTGTTGAACACTTTCATTTTCCCGGTCTAAACGTTGACGTAAATGATGATTTTCAAGCGACAAGTGCTGATTTTCTTCTAGTAAATAAGCAAGCTGCTTTTTTAAATCACCTAATTGTTCATAGAGCTCGCCAATCTGCGTTTCTAAATGAGATACTTGTTCAAATATGGCTTTCTTGTT
Organism: Halobacillus sp. B23F22_1; assembly: GCF_043497005.1. Lineage (NCBI taxonomy): Bacteria > Bacillati > Bacillota > Bacilli > Caryophanales > Bacillaceae > Halobacillus > Halobacillus sp. B23F22_1. The sequence goes on from NZ_JBIEKE010000007.1 coordinate 44,124, forward strand.
CACGCTTGACTCCACCCCGTCATTCTGTGGCTTCGGTTTGAACGATACCTTCATCGATCAGCTCCTGTAAGGAATATTCCAGCGTCCGCTCCTGTTCACGAAATTCAACTTGAACAAGACGCTCTAACATATTAAGACCTACAACCTTACCTTTACCGTAAGAAGTGGCTATGTTTTCCCCTATGTCTGGAAGATCTCGTTTAGCGGATTCATACTCATCGTTTTCATACTTCAAGCAGCACATGAGACGGCCGCATAGACCGGAGATCTTAGCTGGATTTAATGATAAATTCTGATCCTTTGCCATTTTTATGGATACAGGTTCAAAATCACCTAAGAAAGTAGAACAGCAAAGCATTCGTCCACAAGGGCCGATGCCTCCCAGCATTTTCGCTTCGTCACGTACTCCAATTTGCCGCAATTCGATCCGCGTTTTAAATACAGATGCTAAATCTTTTACCAATGTTCTAAAATCTACTCGACCGTCTGCGGTAAAGTAAAAAATCACTTTCTTACGGTCAAACGTATATTCTACATCCACTAAGTTCATGTCTAATTTATGTTCACGAATTTTACTTACACAAACTCGATAAGCTTCTTGAGAAATCTCATGATTTTCGTCTACTGACAATTTATCTTTCTCATCGGCTGTACGCATAACCTTTTTCAAAGGCAGAACGACATCTTCTTCGTCTACCTCTCGATTAGCTATAACGACTTTACCAAATTCGATCCCGCGCACTGTTTCTACAATAACATAATCATCTGTCGTTAATTGAAGTGTGCCAGGATCAAAATAATATATTTTTCCCGCCTGTTTGAATCGGACACCTACAACTTCGATCACTATATAATCACCTCTGCAGTTGAAGTGTAAGTTGCTCCATCACGAGTGTTGGATGGACATTCTGATTTATTTTTCGTTTCGCCTCTAAAATTAAAGCTAAAGAATGAGCAGCAGATTGTCGTGACCAGTGTAATGAGGCTTGTTCCCTTTTTTCTCTCTCTTGCTGAAAAACAATCGCTTGTTCCCGGTCCAAATTATAATGAATGATATCATGGAACCAAAGCATCAGAACATCTAAGCCTATCTGTAACTGTTTTCTTTCTTTAAAGTGAGGCATCCACTGATGGTTGATAAATAAAAGTCCTTCGTTAGGTTTATGAAGAAGCACTTCAACTAATTGTATCACTAATTTTCGCACATTAGCAAACCACTCATCGTTATTTAATTCTTGAGCTTCAACTAAATTATTTGTCAAAGCAGCAAGAATTCTAGCATTGGATTGCGAGACCCCCTGCTCCTCAAGCTGATGCTCGACTCGCTCAGGATGTAAAGGCTGGAAGGCAAGCAGCTGGCATCTGGAGCGAATCGTGTTCAACATCGCCTGGCTGTTTTCTGTCAAAAGGATGGCCGTTGTCTGCTGACTCGGTTCCTCTAAAAATTTAAGCAGACGATTAGAAGCATTGGTTGTCATTTTATCAGCATCAACTATAATATAAACTTTTCGATTGGATTCAAGTCCAGTATATGTGAATTCCTTTTGTAAATTAAGGATTTGTTCTTTTTTTATGGATTGACCGTCAGGCTCCACCCAATGCAGATCAGGGTGGTTGCCTGAATCAATCCGCTTACATTCGAGACAATGCTGGCAAGGCTCAACGCCGTCTCTGTTTCTACAAAAAATACTTTTCGCAAATAAGGTACTCATTTCACGCTTTCCTGTCCCTCGGTCACCTTGAAAAAGGTACGCATGCGAGACTCGATCTTTTTTAAAACTGTTCGTAAGCATTTGAGTAACTAAAGGCTGTACTTCTTTTATTTCTGTCCATGTTGACATTAGCTTTCCGTCCTTACGTGTACAAGTTAATTAACAACCCTTTAATTTCTCCGATAATGCCGAGTAGATCAATGGAATTTCTTTCTTGGTCCATTACAGCTTCAGACAATTCAGCCAAACGATCATCGACTGATTCGACAATCGTTAATTTTCGACCGCGGCCTTCGATATTAAAGCTGTGGCTTTGCTTTATGTGATAGCCATATTGTACAGCCTCTTCAAGAAAATCCTTTATCAATCGTTTGTACTTAGCTAAATCACGAAACGAACGAAAGCGGGCAACCTTTTCTCCCTGGGTTGAAATACTCTGCATTAACTGGTTCAATTGATTCGCTTGAAGCTGTTTCGTTTGAGAATGAACCATAGAGTCAAAGCTTTGCCGTCCTCTATTGTTTACTTGAGATTGCTGTTTCGTTCCTTCGAGTTGCGCCCGTACATCCTGCGTGATTTTCATAAGTGAACTCCTTTTTAAAACTGAAAAAATGAATCGATTGGCAGGACGAATACTGTAGCTCCGCCCACTTCTACTTTCACCGGCTTCGGAATGTAGGAATCAGCATTGCCGCCCATGGGAGAAATCGGAGCCACCATTTGTTCACGCTGGCTGCAATTTTTACGAATGATCTCTAACGCATCATCTACATCCCCATCCTCACAGCCAATCATAAACGTTGTATTTCCTTCTCGTAAAAAACCGCCTGTAGTTGATAATTTGGTGGTTTTTAAATTATTCTCTGATAGAGCATCTGTCAGACGGTTACTATCTTTATCTTGAACAATCGCAATGATCATCTTCATGAGAAGAAAACCTCCTATAGGATTTTTTTACTATTATATCAAACTTAGTTATTTGATAAAAATGGCTGAAGCTCGGTCATTGCAGCTTCTTTCACCCTATCTATAGGTTGATCAGCATCGATCGATCTCATACGCTCAGGGTACTGTTGAAGCAGTTGTAAATACGCTTCGTACACCTTCTCGTGAAAATCGAGCTCCTCCAAATCCAGTCGGTTTTTCTCCCTTTCCTCATTACTGGCAATACGTTGAAGTCCCCTGGAAGGTTCAATATTGAAGAATAAGGTGATATCCGGCATCCGATCTTCAATAGCAAACTTATTAATGCGATAAACCTCTTCCATACCTAAACCGCGAGCATGCCCCTGGTAAGCTAGACTAGAATCTATAAATCGATCACATAAGACAACTTTGCCTTCATTCAAAGCAGGAATCACCTTCTCAACAAGGTGCTGTCTTCTCGCTGCTGCGTACAATAAAGCTTCTGTTCGCCCATCCATGCTTGTGTGCGTTTTATCTAGAATCACTTGGCGAATTCGTTCAGCAATGTGAATGCCGCCCGGCTCTCTCGTTTCTAACACGGATAACCCTTGTCTTCTTAATTCTCCGCCTATGATTTTTAAAATAGAAGATTTACCGGCTCCATCGCCGCCTTCAAATGTCACAAAAAGTCCCTTCACTAAACCATTCTCCTTTAAAACACCCAAGTCCCCTGTTTAATATATGTGTTCTGGAAGCGTGTGTTATGCTCTAATAATGCACGAACGCTTCTCACCTGCTGCTCCGTCATGCGCTCTCCTTTTAAAATAAAAGGAATTCCTGGAGGGTAAGGTACCACAGCCTCTGCACAGATGCGTCCAGCAGCTGCAGACCAGTTTACAAATTCAGGGGCGGCCTGCTGCATATCTTGATAACTTAAATCCAAGGCTTGAAGCTTTGGAAATGAAAGTTGTTCTTTCTTTATTGTATCATGCTCCTTATCAATTTTTAATTGCCAATTCACCTCTTCCAACCGTTTCTTTAAAAGCCCTATCTCAAAGCTTGGAGCAAGTCCGCAAACTAACAGAACATGTTCAGTAGTAGCAAGCTCGGGATAAATGCCGGCAGCTTCCAACACTTCTGCCACTTCTAAGCCCGTCCAGCCTTCTTTCGTCTCAAGAGTGAGTTTTAATATATCATCCCATTCTGTTAGAGGAAGCACGCGGAAAGGAGCCTCTACTTCATTGAAAGCTTCCCTTATTTCAGCTATATAAGGAAGCAGCTTTTCTTTCTCTCTTTCTTTAAATGATTCTAAAAACACCCGTGCCACGTCTAAACTAGCCATTAACGGATAGGAAGGACTGCTCGATTGAAATACTTGTAAATAATACGTTAAACGAGATTTATTTACACGAGAGCCAAGCGTATGTAAAAAAGAAGACATGGTCATAGCGGGCGCCATTTTATGAGCAGACTGCACGACAATATCAGCTCCCACCTGTAATGAAGACTTAGGAAAAGGAGCTCCTAACGAAAAGTGTACTCCGTGAGCTTCATCTACAATAACAGGAATATTGTACGCATGAATGGCCTCTATCACTTTTTCAATCGGATAGGTACGACCAAAATAGTCAGGATACGTTAATATGACGGCAGCCATTCGCGGATGATGATGTAATGCTTCTTGGATTATACTTTCATCAATCCACGTATAACGTTTCGTTTCGTGCTCATATTCCGGAGTAAAGAAAACAGGATGTGCTCCTGCTAATTCAATCCCATGCATAATAGACTTATGGCAGTTACGTTGGACAAGTACGTGATCCCCGGGCCGGCACGATGCTAAAATAGCAGCTAAGTTTCCTGATGTACTTCCATTCACTAAAAAATAAGTCTCATCAGCACCAAAAAAATCGGCAGCTAACTGTTGAGCTTCATCGATTACTTCTTCGGCCGCATGTAAATCATCCATACCCGTAATCTCCGTCGCATCGATAGAAAGAATTTCTTTAAACGTGTTCTTTTCTTTTAAAGGAAATATTTCACCGAACTTATGCCCCGGAACATGAAACGATAGAGGATCTTGCTTTATATGTTCCATCAGCCGATCGTATAGTGGAGTTTTCTGTCCTTTATGTTGCATAGCCATCACCTTCTACTTTCATTATCTATTCTATATGCTACACGAAGGAAACAAAAAAAAACCACTCCTATTTTTATAGAAGTGGAAGGTAGAAACTATGAATAAATTATCGCTCGATGAGCTTTATTCATTTGTTCAATATAAAACTTATATTTAGGATCTTCCGTCGAAGTATGAATCATTTCATTTTCACAAGAAGAACAAATATAAATACGGAGTAAATAAATGCCATCGTCTGTCTGTTTTGAACAAATGCTGCAACAGTCTGTACTTTTCATTCTCCAGCCTCCTCACGCTGTCTATTATAAGACAAGCTTACTATACTCTTAGTCTCTCCTAATCTATGAATCCTATACTATATTTTTTTAAAAATTTTATAGTAGAGTTTAAAACTTAATAGAAGAAGTCTACTAAGATGTCAGAGGATGAGGTTTCTATCCCATTTGCCTAACGGAAATAAATGCAGATTTTATTTAAATCCATCAAAAAAACCGAAAGCATATGCTTTCGGTTTACGTTAACGTGGCAGCGTCCTACTCTCACGGGGGTAAACCCGACTACCATCGGCGCTGAAGAGCTTAACTGCTGTGTTCGGCATGGGAACAGGT
>NZ_JBIEKE010000008.1:0-1377 GCF_043497005.1 Halobacillus sp. B23F22_1
GTTGAGACAGTGCCCAAGTCGTTGCACCTTTCGTGCGGGTCGGAACTTACCCGACAAGGAATTTCGCTACCTTAGGACCGTTATAGTTACGGCCGCCGTTTACTGGGGCTTCGGTTCAACGCTTCGCTCAAGAGCTAACGCATCCCCTTAACCTTCCAGCACCGGGCAGGTGTCAGCCCCTATACTTCGCCTTACGGCTTCGCAGAGACCTGTGTTTTTGGTAAACAGTCGCTTGGGCCTTTTCACTGCGGCTCCTCGGCAGAGGAGCACCCCTTCTCCCGAAGTTACGGGGTCATTTTGCCGAGTTCCTTAACGAGAGTTCTCCCGCTCACCTTAGGATTCTCTCCTCGCCTACCTGTGTTGGTTTGCGGTACGGGCGCCTCTTTCCTCACTAGAGGATTTTCTTGGCAGTGTGAAATCCGGAGCTTCGGTACTTGATTTCCCTCCCCATCACAGCTTGACGTTGCCGGACGGATTTGCCTATCCGACCGTCTCACTGCTTGGACGCACTCATCCAGTGGTGCGCTCTCCTTATCCTCCTGCGTCCCCCCGTCGTTCAAACGGAAAGGAGGCGGTACAGGAATATCAACCTGTTGTCCATCGCCTACGCCTTTCGGCCTCGGCTTAGGTCCCGACTAACCCTGAGAGGACGAGCCTTCCTCAGGAAACCTTGGGCTTTCGGTGAAAGAGATTCTCACTCTTTTTTCGCTACTCATACCGGCATTCTCACTTCTAAGCGCTCCACCAGTCCTTACGGTCTGACTTCGCAGCCCTTAGAACGCTCTCCTACCACAGATCCATACGGATCTATCCGCAGCTTCGGTGGTGTGTTTAGCCCCGGTATATTTTCGGCGCGGAGTCACTCGACCAGTGAGCTATTACGCACTCTTTCAATGATGGCTGCTTCTAAGCCAACATCCTGGTTGTCTAAGCAACTCCACATCCTTTTCCACTTAACACACACTTGGGGACCTTAGCTGGCGGTCTGGGCTGTTTCCCTCTCGACCATGAACCTTATCACCCATGGTCTGACTCCCAGAACAAAGTCACTGGCATTCGGAGTTTGACTGAATTCGGTAACCCGGTAGGGGCCCCTCGTCCAATCAGTGCTCTACCTCCAGGACTTTCTATTCTGAGGCTAGCCCTAAAGCTATTTCGGAGAGAACCAGCTATCTCCGTGTTCGATTGGCATTTCACCCCTACCCACACCTCATCCCCGCAATTTTCAACTTGCGTGGGTTCGGGCCTCCAGTCAGTGTTACCTGACCTTCACCCTGGACATGGGTAGATCACACGGTTTCGGGTCTACGACCGCATACTGATGCGCCCTATTCAGACTCGCTTTCGCTGCGGCTCCGCTTCTATGAGCTTAACCTT
>NZ_JBIEKE010000009.1:0-1435 GCF_043497005.1 Halobacillus sp. B23F22_1
ACTCTCCATAAAAGTTGAGAATGACTTGCTCATTTGCACACCGAATGTGCTTGTTTTACTTCCTTCTATACTATAGAAAGAATTCTTGACGTACTGGTTGGTTCGTTCAGTTTTCAAAGATCAAAATATGGTGGAGCCTAGCGGGATCGAACCGCTGACCTCCTGCGTGCAAAGCAGGCGCTCTCCCAGCTGAGCTAAGGCCCCATGTTTAAATGGTCGGGAAGACAGGATTCGAACCTGCGACCCCTTGGTCCCAAACCAAGTGCTCTACCAAGCTGAGCTACTTCCCGTAAGTAAATGGCGCGCCCGAGAGGAGTCGAACCCCTAACCTTCTGATCCGTAGTCAGACGCTCTATCCAATTGAGCTACGGGCGCATATGAAATTAAATTATGGTGCCGAGGGCCGGACTCGAACCGGCACGGTGGAAACCCACCGCAGGATTTTAAGTCCTGTGCGTCTGCCAATTCCGCCACCCCGGCATGACACTTGCAAGTAAGGTTACTTAATATTTCTTATTAAACTATTTAAGTAAATGGAGCGGAAGACGGGATTCGAACCCGCGACCCCCACCTTGGCAAGGTGGTGTTCTACCACTGAACTACTTCCGCTTATAATGCGGGTGGAGGGACTTGAACCCCCACGCCGTGAAGCACTAGATCCTAAATCTAGCGTGTCTGCCAATTCCACCACACCCGCGAATAAATGGTGAGCCATGGAGGGCTCGAACCTCCGACCCTCTGATTAAAAGTCAGATGCTCTACCAGCTGAGCTAATGGCTCTTAATAAAAAAGATGTTCTCGTAAGTTTGTTTAGTTGTGATGCTCGTCGTATTGCAAGAACATTCAGTGAACTCTCACCCCTCGCAAGCCTGCAAAGAAGGTTGTTCATTGAATTGGCTTGCTCTACCAGCTGAGCTAATGCCCCTAAATAAACTAAAATGTTCTGATAAGTTTGGGAAATGGTGCCGGCCAGAGGACTTGAACCCCCAACCTACTGATTACAAGTCAGTTGCTCTACCAGTTGAGCTAGGCCGGCGACATGGTGGAGGATGCAGGGCTCGAACCTGCGACCCCTTGCTTGTAAGGCAAGTGCTCTCCCAGCTGAGCTAATCCTCCGGATTTATGTAAGGTATGGCAGCGTCCTACTCTCACGGGGGTAAACCCGACTACCATCGGCGCTGAAGAGCTTAACTGCTGTGTTCGGCATGGGAACAGGTGTGACCTCTTCGCTTTCGCCACCAAACCTTATTTTTAAGGACAAGATATATTATATTGCCCTTTTCAAAAAATATCAAGGGTTTTTTTGAAAACCCTCAAAACTGGATAAGACCTTTCAGACATCGTTTCTTTCAACCCTTTTCACGAAGGGATATAGTTAAGTCATCGATTGATTAGTATCCGTCAGCTGCACGTGTCGCCACGCTTCCACCTCGGA